>JAYUOK010000001.1:0-311126 GCA_043760925.1 Bdellovibrio sp.
TTCGAAGGCTTGTATACCTAAACGGTGCAATGTAGGTGCGCGATTAAGTAAAACAGGATGCTCCCGAATAACCTCTTCTAAGATATCCCAAACTTCCGGCTTAACCCGCTCAACCATTTTTTTTGCTGAACGAATCGTGTGCACATGACCACGCTCTTTTAGCTTCCGAATAATAAAAGGCTCAAAAAGCTCGAGAGCCATTTTTTTCGGAAGACCGCACTGATGTAATTTCAACGTCGGACCAACTGTAATAACCGAACGACCAGAGTAGTCGACACGCTTACCAAGTAAGTTCTGACGGAAACGACCTTGCTTACCCTTAAGCATATCACTTAAAGATTTCAGTGGGCGCGTATTCGGACCAGTGAATGTTTTACCGCGGCGACCGTTATCAAGTAACGCATCAACAGCTTCCTGAAGCATACGTTTTTCATTTCGGATAATGATGTCCGGAGCATTCAACTCCTGTAAACGCTTCAGGCGATTATTTCGGTTGATAACCCGACGATACAGATCATTCAGATCTGAAGTTGCAAATCGGCCACCATCAAGTGGTACCAACGGACGCAAATCAGGAGGTAAAACCGGAAGTGCTTCTAACATCATCCATTCTGGCTTGTTTGATGAACCTTTGAAGGCTTCAACAACTTTTAAACGTTTAGAAAGCTTTTTAATACCGGCTTCAGATTTTGTTTCTTTAAGTTCCATACGGAGCTTACGAGACAAGTATTCGCAGTCAATCTTACGTAGCATTTCTCTGACGTACTCGCCACCCATACCGGCCTTGAAATTAGGACCGAACTCATTTAAAGCAGCTTGGTAAGCTTCTTCAGAAAGAACTGCGCCTTCTTCCAGTGTTGTCTCCATCGGATCAACAACAATGTAAGATTCACAGTAAAGAATTTTTTCTACGTCTTTCAACGAAAGATTCAATAAGTTACCGATACGTGACGGTAATGATCTTAAGAACCAGATGTGAGCAACCGGTGACGAAAGTTCAATGTGACCTAAACGCTCACGACGAACTTTAGTCTGTGTGACTTCAACGCCGCACTTTTCACAGATAACTCCGCGATATTTCATTCTTTTGTATTTACCGCAAAGGCACTCGTAATCCTTGATCGGACCGAAAATCTTTGCACAGAATAACCCGTCACGCTCAGGCTTGAACGTACGATAGTTAATTGTTTCAGGCTTCTTAACTTCACCAAATGACCACTCGCGAATCATCTCTGGCGAAGCCAGAGAAATTCTTACAGCGTCAAACGAAAGTGGATCTTTTGGCTTGTCGAAAAAATTTAATAAATCTCTCACAGTAAACTCCTGCTCTCAGTGTTAATGTTTAACGACATCGCTAGTTGATGGTTCTTCGTTCAGAGGCATTTCATCCGTTAAGATGTCTGACTCAACCAATTCAATATTCATCGCCAACGACTGAAGTTCTTTAATTAAAACGTTGAATGATTCTGGCAAACCCGGCTCAAGAATATTTTCACCGCGCACGATACTTTCGTACATGCGGGTTCTTCCTGCTACGTCATCCGACTTAACAGTAAGGAATTCCTGTAATGAGTAAGCCGCGCCATAAGCCTCAATTGCCCAAACTTCCATCTCTCCCAGACGCTGACCACCGAATTGAGCTTTACCGCCCAGTGGCTGCTGAGAAACTAATGAATAAGGTCCAATAGACCGTGCGTGGATCTTCTCTTCTACTAAGTGATGAAGCTTCAGCATGTACATTACGCCCACCGTTACTTGGTTAGCGAAAGGTTCACCCGAACGACCGTCGAATAATACAGATTGAGTCGAAGCAAGTTCGGCTTTCTTCAATAAATCGCGTAAGTCAGATTCATGGGCGCCATCAAATACCGGAGTTCCAACGTGAACACCGTTCTGAATTGCGACAGCCATTTTTCGAACTGATTCATCGTCTGCCTGATCAACTTTCGCTGAAATTTCGGCATCTTCATAAATCTCTTTCATCTTTGTACGCATTGAATCTGCATTGAACTTCTCTAGTTGTTCGCCGATTTGACGACCCAAATTAAGGGCTGCCCAACCTAAGTGAACTTCTAGAATTTGACCGATATTCATACGAGAAGGAACGCCCAGTGGGTTTAGAACCATATCAACTGGAGTACCGTCGGCTAAGTATGGCATGTCTTCAACTGGTAATACTTTTGAAACAACACCCTTATTACCATGGCGTCCGGCGAACTTATCACCGACTTGTAATTTACGCTTAATAGCCACGTAAACTTTAACCATTTTAATAACGCCCGGAGGAAGCTCGTCACCTTTTTTAAGGCGATCGATCTTTTCGTTGAATACCATTTTAACTGCATCAAGCTGGTTACGAGCACCATCGATGATTTTGTTAACTTGAAATTCAATGTCTTGCTCAAGTGGGATGTAGCTTAATAATTCAAACGGAATTGTTTCTAAATCTGCAGATGTGATGTCTTGGCCTTTGTTTAAAAGCTTTTGCGATCCATCTTCGTTTAATAGAATTCCGGTTGTTTTCTTTCCGACAACGATTTCACGTAATTTTTCAATCGCGTTGTTGCGGATAACGTTTTGCTCAATCACTAAGTCTTTTTCTAACTTCGTGCGCTTTTCTTCGATGATCGAAGCTAAACGTTCGTCTCTATCAGAGCCTTCACGCGAGTAAACTTGCGCGTCGATGACTGTTCCGTAAACGCCTGATGGTACACGTAGTGAAGTATCACGAACGTCGCCGGCTTTTTCACCGAAGATCGCGCGTAAAAGTTTTTCTTCTGGAGAAAGTTGAGTTTCGCCCTTCGGAGTCACTTTACCCACTAAGATAAAACCAGGCTTTACTTCAGCACCGATACGGATAATACCAGAAGAATCTAGATCTTTTAACGCTTCTTCACCAACGTTGGCGATATCACGAGTGATCTCTTCTTTACCTAGTTTTGTATCACGTGCAATACATTCGAATTCTTCGATGTGGACTGAAGTGTATGTATCTTCTTTTAATAATTTTTCAGAGATCAAAATAGAATCTTCAAAGTTGTAACCCATCCAAGGGGTGAACGCGACCAGGATGTTTTGTCCTAATGCTAATTCACCTAACTCAGTTGAAGGCCCGTCAGCAATGATGTCTGACTTAGAAACGCGATCGCCTTTTTTAACGATGGGCTTCTGATTGAAACATGTATTTTGATTTGTACGCTGATACTTCGTTAAATTGTAGATATCAACGTTGGCACCAAGTTCTCCGCCTTTTGCAAGACGACGAACCACGATACGTGATGCATCCACTAATTCAACTAAGCCATCGTTCGTCGCAACAACTGAAGTTCCAGAATCGCGAGCAACTAAACGCTCAACGCCGGTCCCTACAAGTGGAGCACGAGATTTAATTAACGGTACGGCCTGACGTTGCATGTTCGATCCCATGAGGGCTCGGTTGGCATCATCATGCTCAAGGAACGGAATTAAAGATGCGGCAATCGAAACCAACTGTGACGGAGATACGTCCATCAATGTTACTTTATCGCGATCAACTAATTCATACTCACCGTCACGACGTACGTTGTGAGTTCCCGGAGCTAACTCGCGATTATTTTTACCGTCAGTTGGCGCTTGAGCTTTATAATGTCCACCCTCTTCAAGTGCTGACATGTAATGAATTTCTGCAGAAACTTGTCCGCCTTCAACTTTGCGATACGGAGTCTCGATGAAACCGTAATTGTTGATTCGAGCGTACGTCGATAAAGACGCGATCAAACCAATGTTTGGTCCCTCGGGAGTTTCAATCGGACAAATACGACCGTAATGCGTTGGATGTACGTCACGTACTTCAAATCCTGCGCGATCACGAGTTAAACCGCCGGGGCCTAATGCCGAAAGACGACGTTTGTGAGTAATTTCAGATAACGGATTTGTTTGATCCATGAACTGAGATAATTGAGATGAACCGAAAAATTCTTTTACAACGGCATTAACTGGTTTTGCGTTCACTAAATCGTGAGGCATCATTGTTTCTACATCTTGTAATGACATACGTTCTTTGATTGCGCGCTCCATACGAACCAAACCAATACGGTATTGATTCTCTAAAAGCTCACCCACTGAACGTACACGGCGATTTCCTAAGTGATCGATATCATCGACAACACCGCGACCGTTTTTAAGATCGATCAAGTGCTTAACTGTTGATAAGATATCTTTGTGAGTTAACACGCGGAAGCTTGGCGGACACTCTTCCATTGAAATACCGAACTTATGATTGATCTTGATACGACCAACTTCAGATAAGTCATAAGCTTCTGGATCAAAGAATAAACGATTAAAATAAGCATCAGCAGCTTCTAGAACTGGAGGCTCACCCGGACGTAAACGCTTGTAGATTTCAACAAGTGATTCATCTTTGTTCGCTACTTTATCAACTAATAAAGTATTACGTAAGAATGGACCCACTGTTAAACCGTCGAAGAAAATTAAGAAGAAATTTTCAATTCCAGACGACATTGCTTTTTTGATCGTTGAAACTGTTAATTCGTTATTTGCATCCGCGATGATTTCGCCCGTTGATTCATCGATCAATGGCTTTGCTAATACTTTACCTTCTAAATCCTGTGGCTGAATTTCGAGCTCAGTTAAATTTAAATCTTTAACTTTCTTAACAATCGCACGAGTAATACGGCGACCCGCTTTAACTAATACTTCTTGAGATTTTGGATCGATAATATCTGCAATCGCACGCTGGCCAGACATTCTTTCGATATCTAACTTACGGAATAATTGTTTTCCGCGAACGACGATTTCATCAAGGTCGTAGAAGTAAGCAAGTAATTGCTCAACGTTGTAACCTAAAGCTTTCAATAAAATAGTAACTGGGAATTTACGACGACGATCGATACGAACGTGGATCACGTCTTTTTGATCGAATTCGACGTCTAACCATGAACCGCGGTAAGGAATTACGCGCGCTGAATAAATTAATTTTCCCGAAGCATTGTTCTTACCACCATCGTGGTCGAAGAAAACACCCGGAGATCTGTGCAACTGAGAAACGACAACGCGTTCGGTACCGTTGATGATGAAAGAACCGTTTGCCGTCATCAATGGAATTTCTCCAAGGTAGACTTCTTGTTCTTTTACGTCACGGATGCTGCGTGCTTCAGTTTCTTCATCAATATCAAAAACGATCAGGCGTAATGTTACCTTGATTGGCGCAGCGTAAGTCATTCCACGCTGACGGCATTCATCAACATCATATTTTGCTGGCTCTAAAGTGTAGCTAACAAATTCTAACGATGATGTGTTATTGAAATCAGAGATTGGGAATACAGATTTGAAAACGCCATTAAGGCCATCAGCCCCACGACGATCTGGATCCATTTCTCTTTGTAGAAACGCTTCATATGATCGTTTTTGTAATTCGATCAAATTTGGAATTTCAATAACCTGTTTATTTTTCGCGAAAGATTTTCTAATCCTTAGATTAGAAGCCGTAATCGGAGTCTTATTCATCCATCTCTCCACTTGCATTGAGTCTTAGCTCAACTTGAATAATCTTAAGCCGTCGCTTAAGAGTGGTATTTCGCTTCGGGGGGAATTACCAAGACCCACATTAAAACTTACTAAACTTATAATTTTCTTAAAAACCTAATTTTCTAAAACTTAATCTTCTTAAAACTTTGTTTCCTCGTTGGTCGAAAAACTCAAACCTTTAAAAATACTAAAGGGCGAAGGTCGTTAAACCTCGCCCCGAATCGAACTGAGTCGTAACAATTACTTGATAGTAACTTTCGCGCCTGCAGCTTCTAATTGCTTCTTAAACTTGTCAGCGTCTTCTTTAGTCGCGCCTTCTTTAACTGCTTTTCCGCCAGCTTCAACTAAAGCTTTTGCTTCAGCTAAACCTAAACCAGTGATCGCACGTACTTCTTTAATTACGCCGATTTTGTTCGCGCCAGCTTCGTTAAGGATTACGTCGAAAGCAGTTTGTGCTTCAGCAGCAGGACCCGCAGCAGCCGCAGCAGCTGCAGGAGCCGCAGCAGAAACGCCCCACTTCTCTTCTAAAGTTTTAACAAGTTCAGCGATTTCGATTACTGTCTTGCTTGATAATGCTTCTACTAATTGTTCGTTTGTCATAGCCATTGTAAAATTCCTTCCAAAAAAATTATTTAAAAATTAAACCGCAGGTTTATAAAACCTTTGGGCATCTTAGCCTATCTAAGATTATGCTTGTGGTGCGGCTGGAGCTGCATCTTCTGATGCGGCTGCCGGCGCTGCGCCGTTTTTCTCTGCGTATACATTCATTAAGCGAACTAATCGAGCCGATGGCTCTTTTAACAAGCATAAGAATTGTGCGCGGAGCTGATCTTTACCAGGCAATGTCGCAAGAAACTTGATTTTATTTGCATCAAGCGCTTCGCCATCCATCATACCTGTTTTGATCTTTAGAGCTTCAACATCTTTACCGAAATCAGCAAGTGTCTTTGCGACTCCAACAACTTCGTTGAATGCGAAAACGATCGCATTTGTACCAACCATTGTTGACTCGAAAGCCTTACCAATTGACGGATGATCTTTGAACGCGCGCTTCGCTAATGTGTTGCGCACAACCTTCATCTCAGACTCAGCAGCGTGAAGCTTTTTACGTAACGATGTTACTTGCTCCACTTTCATGCCCTTAAAGTCTACGACAAAGGCCCCTTTAGCTTTTGCTAATTTTTCAGAGATCAATTTAATGTCTGTGTCTTTATCAGCTCTTAACATACCGGAACCTCCCTTCGTGAGTTTTAAGAACGTCCGTCTCGAGTGGCCCTAAGTTTCAGAAGAATTACTGAGACTTAAATTTAGGTTCCTTGCGAAACACCAGCTTTCACCGACGCTCTAGTTATAAAATCTTAATCTTCAGATCCAGCCATCGCTTGATTTGCATCAAGCTTAATGCCCGGGCCCATTGTTGAAGCCACGGCTAAAGAACGTAAGTAAACGCCCTTAGAAGTTGCTGGCTTCGCCTTAATGATCGCTCCCATAAATGCATCAAAATTTTCACGTAACTTTTGAGCGCCCATTGATTTACGACCGATTGAAACATGCACGATACCTGCTTTATCAACGCGGAAATCAAGTTTACCTTTTTTTTCTGCGGTAACGGCTGCGCCAACGTTCATCGTAACTGTTCCAACTTTTGGATTCGGCATTAAACCACGAGGTCCTAGAACCTTCGCAACTTTAGAAACCGTCGCCATCATATCTGGAGTTGCAATACACTTATCAAATTCCAACCAACCTTCGTTGATTTTCGCAACTAAATCGTCCGCACCGACAAAGTCAGCTCCGGCTTCTTTAGCTTCGTTCTCTTTCGGACCTTTTGCGAAAACTAATACGCGAACGTTTTTGCCTAAACCGTGAGGTAAAGCAATGGCACCACGCACTTGCTGGTCAGATTGTTTTGGATCGATACCTAAGCGAAGGGCTACATCAATTGATTCATCGAACTTCGCCGGAGCGGTTTCGATGGCAAGCTTCATGCCTTCGTCAAAGTTATATTTTTTTACTGAATCTACTTTTTTAGCTACTGCTGTAAATTTTTTTCCCATAACTTCGCCTATTCCTGTACTTCGATACCCATGCTCTTAGCAGTTCCAGCGACTTGTCTCATCGCAGATTCTACTAATACACAGTTTAAATCGGGCAACTTTGTTGTTGCGATTGTTTTGATTTGGCCTTGGTTTATTTTACCGACCTTATCTTTTTGCGGCATCTTAGAACCTGATTCTAATTTCAATGCCTTCTTGATGAGCGAAGATACCGGAGGCGTCTTAGTGATGAAAGTAAACGAACGGTCCTGGTACACAGTGATGATGATAGGTACAATGCTATCACCAAGCGCCTGAGTCTTAGCATTAAACTGCTTACAGAACTCCATAATGTTTACCCCATGCTGCCCAAGTGCCGGTCCAACGGGTGGAGCTGGATTAGCTTTCCCTGCCGGTATCTGCAATTTGATCATACCTGTAACTTTTTTTGCCATACTGATCCCACTTTGCATTCATTCATTTTATTGAATGAGGGTTTTTATTCTGCGAACCCCTATGGCTCGCAGATTAATTAATTACTGTTTTTCGACTTGGACAAAATCTAACTCCACCGGAGTAGGTCGCCCGAAGATGCTGACTAACACTTTTACTTTTGCTTTTTCTTCGTTGATGTCTTCAACCGTTCCGTTGAAATTACTGAATGGTCCATCAACTACTGTTACTTGCTCACCGACTGAGAAATTGATTTTAGTTTTTGGCTTTTCACCAAGGCCTGCCATCTGTTGAGTGACGCGCATAACTTCATGCTCAGGAACTTCTGGTGGACGTGTTTTCGCACTGCCCGCACCTGCGCCAACGAAGCCACTAACTTTAGAAGAATTTTTAACTAAGTGCCAAGTCTGATCACTTAGGTTCATGTTTACAAAAATATATCCAGGAAAAAACTTACGAGATTTTGTCGTCTTTTGACCTTTTACTAATTCAACAACGTTTTCAGCCGGAATTAAAATGTCGCCGAAATTCTCTTCCATCTTCGCAGAACGAATTCGCTCTTCAATAGCGGCTTTCGCTGTGTTTTCACAACCCGATTGAACGTTAACGATGTACCATTTTTTTTCCATAGTTAACTCCATTATCGCATCAACTGGTTAAGAATAAAGCCCGAGAACATATCAAAGAAGCTAACAATGATACTTGAAATTAAAACCATCACCACAACGACGATCGTCATTCCGCGAACGTCTTTACTTGGTGGCCACACAACTTTTTTGACTTCGATAATAACTTCGTCGGCCCAGCTTAAAATTTTGCTGTTGAACTGAAGATAAATAAATAATGCTAGTGTGATTGCCACTGGCAATCCGTGTCTGAATAAATCGTAATTCATTGCTTTGGCAATGGGTCCAAACGCGCCTGAAAATACTCTTAACAAAGTGGAAACTGTGAAGCCGATGAGTATTGAAAAAACTAAAAAACTTAGCGTAACTATTTTTGAATTTGTTTTATCCATGAATCCCCATAACTTTCGAATTTTTTTATCAAAACATTTTGCAGCACAACCAAATCATTTCGTTTTTTACAAAACTAAATGGCAGGGGAAGAGGGATTCGAACCCACGACCTAACGATTTGGAGTCGTTCGCTCTACCGCTGGAGCTATTCCCCTGTAATCCCTGTTTGGCGTAACACAAGACGCAAAATATAACTCTAAAAACACAAAGGGGACAACTGTTAAGTTATCCCCTTGGCGTATTTTTTGAATGTCGTTATTTATGCTTTGCGTTAATGAGCCGTTGATTACTCAACGATTTCAGTAACAACGCCGGCACCAACTGTACGGCCACCTTCGCGAATCGCGAAACGTAGTCCCATCTCCATTGCGATCGGAGTGATTAATTCTACGTTTACTTCGATTTTATCGCCAGGCATTACCATTTCAGTTCCAGCTTTAAGAGTCACAACACCAGTCACGTCAGTCGTGCGGAAGTAAAACTGTGGGCGGTAGTTTGTGAAAAATGGAGTATGACGTCCGCCTTCTTCTTTAGTCAGGATGTAAGCCTCACCTTTGAATTTTTTATGCGGCTTTACAGTTCCTGGTTTAGCAAGAACTTGTCCACGCTCGACGTCTTCTTTTTTAGTACCACGTAATAAAACACCGCAGTTATCGCCCGCTTGACCTTCATCAAGAAGCTTACGGAACATTTCGATTCCAGTAACTGTAGTCTTTTGTGTTGGACGGATACCGATGATTTCGATCTCGTCATTCACTTTTACGATTCCACGCTCAACACGACCGGTAACAACTGTTCCACGACCAGAGATCGAGAAAACGTCTTCCACTGGCATTAAGAATGTCTTATCAATCGCACGTGCCGGTTGTGGAATATAAGTATCACAAGCTTCCATTAACTTTAAGATCGACTTAGTTCCTAATTCAGAATCTTGACCTTCAAGACCTAACTTAGCTGAACCTTGTACGATTGGAATGTCGTCGCCTGGGAATTCATACTTAGATAATAATTCGCGAATTTCCATTTCTACAAGTTCAAGTAATTCTTTGTCGTCAACCATGTCACATTTGTTCATGAAAACAACTAGAGCTGGAACACCAACTTGACGAGCAAGAAGGATGTGCTCACGAGTTTGTGGCATCGGACCATCCGCAGCAGAAACAACTAGAATTCCGCCATCCATTTGCGCGGCGCCAGTGATCATGTTTTTTACGTAGTCAGCGTGACCCGGGCAATCAACGTGTGCGTAGTGACGATTAGCCGTTTCATATTCAACGTGAGTTGTAGAGATTGTGATACCACGCTCTTTCTCTTCAGGAGACTTATCGATTTGATCGTAAGCCATTGCCTTAGAGTTACCCAACTTCGATAAAGTTGTAGTGATTGCAGCAGTTAAAGTTGTTTTACCATGATCGACGTGACCAATAGTTCCAATGTTAACGTGCGGTTTATTTCGGTTAAATTTCTCTTTAGACATTATTTCCTCCTGCAGAGATTTGTTAATATAATTTTGTTCATCAAAACTAATTTAAATTTTTATCAAAAACACTTTACTAAAACTAAATGCAAAAACGGGAGCTAAAACACTTATCAGTTGGAGCCCGTGATCGGAGCCGAACCGACGACCTCACCCTTACCAAGGGTGTGCTCTACCACTGAGCTACACGGGCGCTTTTTCTTTCGCCCTTCAGTATTCTGAATACGGCATACTGTATTCTGAATTCTGAATTAAATAATTGGAGCGGGGAACGGGTCTCGAACCCGCAACCCTCTGCTTGGAAGGCAGATACTCTAGCCAATTGAGCTACCCCCGCACCGTAATAGTTTCACCTATCACAAATTCTTGAGACTACGTATTCAGACTTGAAGTCTTGTAAGTCTTTGGTGGGCAGGGAAGGATTCGAACCTTCGTAGACGTAAGCCAGCAGATTTACAGTCTGCCCCCTTTAGCCACTCGGGCACCTACCCACTTATAACCAAAACTACGTACTCGCAAAAATTTGGAGCTGGTTATGGGACTCGAACCCGCAACCTGCTGATTACAAATCAGCTGCTCTACCAATTGAGCTAAACCAGCAACATAGATACAACTAGACCAAAACTTTTGATCAGTAACACCGTAAGATGAAATTTCTACTTATAAATCTAGATGAGGTCAAAATAAATTTGATTTGAGGTCGCATTTTTAAATTGTACAACCCGTTCGTCTTGAATTCGGAACCCAAGCGACCCGCCCTTCAATGCTACAAATATGAGCTAAGTGTTAAAAGGAGGCCCGCTTGTTCGTTGATTTGGGTTTTAAAATGATAAATCATAATAAAACTGGGAGCCCAAATGTTTTTAAAATTTCTACCGCTCGTTTTTGTATTAACCTCGTGCACTTCTTTTATGATCCGCCAAGAGTGCGATAAAATTAATTGGTACCAGCATGGACAAGATATTGCCATGCGGGGAGAACGGATTTCAAACGATGAAATGGTCATGAAGTGTCGACGAGCCGATGCTGAAATGTCTGAATCTAAACTTGATCAAGGTTTTAAAGCAGGAATGTCTTTGTATTGCCAGCCAGATACGGTTTTTCAAACCGGCAAGATCGGCGACAATTTCAATTCTGAATTCTGTGACACAAGCAATATGAATTTATTAAAAAAACGACATGCCGAAGGCGTAATAGCTTACTGCAAAGCCGGACTGACAGCGGGCCTCAGCGGTCGAAAGTATAAAAACATCTGCGCGGCCGATTTGGAAAAATCTTTTATGCCTGAGTATCGCAAAGGAAGAAAAAAATATCTTTCGACGCTTTTACAGACTGATGAATCGAAACGTCGCCAACTAAGCTACGAAGTTGATCGCCTAAGCCTTGAAAAACGTCAAAACGACAGCCGTCTTTCAGCAATCCCGTTTGTGAATTCTGCTGCGGAAGACCCTTACGCTAGAGAGCGGCAACGCTTAAGTGATCTTGGATGGTCGTTGAGTTCAGAAATCTCTCGAAAAAATTCAGCAAAAAATATTCTAGATAAGCAAATTGATGATTATCAAAAGGAATTAGCGACCTTGGACTAACAAATACATGTTAACCGCACTCAGCGGCGGACAGTTTTTCTTTAAGGTCTTTACGCTGACAGATGAATTGAAGATTTTTTTGAATCAACTGCATATCTTCTCGGCCAATATTAAAGTCTTTTTCAAATTTTTTATAAAGAAGAAATAAACTTCTTTCGTCGATGAGGTCTTGCCATTTTCCGAATTCGATCATGTAACCGTTTAGTTTCATAAATTGAGCAAGCTTTGGCTTTAAACTTTTTTTTTCTTTTTTACCTTCGATTATTTTTATTTCTTCAATTAGCTCATCTAAGCGCTTTTCGATTTCTATACGCAACTGATTCTTTTCGGCTTTATAGATTTTGCCGTATACCTTTTCTTTATTTAAGGTCTGCAAATAATGTAAAAATTCGTGAATGATGATTCCGTTTGTTGCCGTACTTTTAATGTAGATTTTATTTTCGGATGGAAGATACAATCCATGCAGCCCCGTGACTTTTTTCATCATCGGGTTTTCAGTGGTTTGATTGCACTTGAGCTGACTGGTCAAAAGTTGTTCGGACTTATCGTCACACACAACTTCAACGCTTATTTTTTTTTCTTGAAGAGAACTGATAATTTCCGGATTCGTTTTACTAAATAAAGACTTAAGTTCCTTATAAGACACTTTAGTTTGGTCACACAAAGTAATTACATCGCCGTTTTTTTCGATTATGCATTTTGAAAAATTAATTTCATTTTCATTCAGCCAGGCAAAGAATTCTTCAGCCTTTGCGCTGACCTGCTTGGCTTGCATTGCCAATGGAAAAATAAATATAAAGCAAAGAATTTGAAGCATCTACTTCGTCTTGCTCGACTGTCTCCACTGACGTTTTGTTTCTGCCAGTGCCAATGCGGCTGACACAGAAACATTGTAACTTGCCGTTGGCGCCGCCTGTGGAATACTGACTAATTCATCACAAATTTTTTCAGTTGGGCTTCGCAGGCCTTTGTCTTCTGCGCCTAGAACCCAAACTACTTTTTCTGGAATATTCAGATCGTAAATACTTCGTTCTGCTTTGTGTGAAAGTCCGAAAACCCAAAACCCTGCTTTTTTTAGTTCTTCGAAAGGTTGTGAAAACTGGTTCGCGCGTAAAATAGGAACGTGTTCGGCTCCGCCGCAAGCAACCTTATGTACGGCTGCCGTTAGACCGACTGCACGGTCTTCTGGAATAATAATTCCGCTAACGCCCATGAGCCAACCTGTTCGCATGATCGCGCCTAGATTATGTGTATCTTCAACTCCGTCTAGAGCTAGAACCAAACCGTTTTCACCCCATGTTCGTTTATTTAAATCGAAATTAAGGTTTAAATCAGAAAAGGCAACGGCCCCTTGATGTGAGCGGCAGATATCCTGTAACTGCCCTTCGCTTTTTTCTTCTATTTTAATTTTTCTTTTTTCTAAGTTAGCTGCCAATTCGCGAAGATCGGCGGAAGTTTTCCAGTTCGACTGAAGCAAAACGACTTGCACACTTTTATGGTGGGTATTAAGTAATTCAGTGATGGCGTGTGTTCCAGCGACTTGTCGCCAAGTTCGCGGATAAAGTGGCTTATCTGATTTTTTTTCAGGATTAGCACCGAAGCTTTTATCTGAGCCTTTTGAGCGTTTGAATTCACGCTCGCCTGAGTCGCCTTTTGCTACATGCGGTTTTGGCGCCGGCTTCGGAGTGTTACCGAAATACTTAGTGGGTTTTCTTTTCGGAGTGAATGCAGATTTTTTCATGACGAACAACTTTCTAAAATTTCCAAAACAGTTTGTCTTGGGTCTGAAGATTCAAGTATCGGCCGCCCTACCACAAGCGCCTGCGCGCCCGCTTTAATGGCTTGTTTTGGCGTCATCACCCGTTTTTGATCTTGCGTGGGATCACTTGAAAGTCGAATACCCGGTATGACTTTAAAAAAATCTTTTTGCGAGATCAGTTCAAGTTCGTGACCCGAACAAACAAGGCCACGAATTCCAGAGTGATAAACCAACTGAGCTAGTGACTTAACATGGTTTTCGATTGACCAAGAATGGAAATTTTCAGGTAAGGAAGATTTTTCCCAGCTAGTGAGGATAGTGACCGCTAATATTTTAAATGGCCGAATGCGATTGAGCTCGACTTCAAGCTGTGCGAGCTCTTTCAAAGCTTCTTGGCCAGCCATTGCGTGCACGGTTACTAACGTGGCGCCGGCTTCAAAGCTGGCCCTGACGGCTGATTTCATCGTTGAAGGTATATCAAAATATTTATTGTCGACAAAAACAGGGACTTGGTCGGCCACCTTAGCAATAAATGCAGCCCCATAACGGTAACTTAAACGAGGTCCGATTTTAACTCCGCCAACTAAGTCGATAACCGGTTTTAATTTTCTAAAAGCCTCTTCTTCAGAATCCACATCTAATGCGAAAATTAATGGATTCTTTAGTAACCTCATAGACTTTCCAATACCTTCTGGGCAGTCGCGATGACTTGGTCAGGTGCAACTTTGTGAACTTCTTTAGTTTTTCGATTTACGACTTCAATTTCGCCAGCATCATAACCTTTTTTACCAACTACGATTCGCACCGGAAAACCAAGCAAATCGGCGTCTTTAAACTTAAATCCCGGACGCTCGTCACGATCATCGATAAAAATGTCGTACTTCTTTTCGGATAGAGATTGATCAATTTTGTCGACATAACCCGAGAGCACTTCGTCTTTCGGATCAAGTAAACAAATGTGCACATCATACGGCGCAATTGCTTTAGGCCAAATAATACCATCTTGGTCATGGCTTTGTTCAATGCATGCCTGCACCGTTCTCGTTACACCAATACCGTAGCAACCCATTTCGTAGAATTGCGACTTACCGTTTTTATCTAGGAATTTACCATTCATTTTCTGGGCGTACTTTTGCCCAAGGTAAAAGACATGCCCAACTTCAATCCCACGATAAGCTTTTAAGCGTCCGTCAGAGTCCGGACACTTGTCTCCTTCGCGCGCCATTCTGACGTCTGCAAACCTGGTTACTTTGTAATCGCGTTCGTGATTCACATTCTTTAAATGAAAGTCATTTTCGTTGGCGCCGACGATGTAATTTTTTAAATTTGCAATTCCGTTGTCTGCATAGATCGGAATTTTTAATCCGACCGGGCCGCACGAACCAGGGTTTGCTCCGCTGACGCTTTGAACTTCTTCATCAGTCAGCATGAGTGGTGGGTTTGTCATCTTCAATAAATTTTTAACTTTGATTGGATTTACTTCGTCACTTCCTCGTAAAAGGACGGCAAAAGCCTTCAAGGCCTTGTCCTTTGGATCAGTTCCTTCATTGGCCGAAAAGAAAAGTGTTTTTACTAACTCATGCGCTGGAATTTTAGTGAAAGCTTCAAGATCAGCAATGGTCTTCTGAGCTGGAGTCGCAAATTTTTCCATCGTTTTTTGATCAGAGTCTTTTGATTTGTATGGAATGGCATCGATTGCCGGACAAACTTCGATATTTGCGGCAAAGTTCGTTTTATCACTGACTAGAAGTGCGTCTTCACCCGCATCGGCTAATAATTGAAATTCATGAGTTTGGCTGCCACCGATGTTGCCCGCGTCCGCCTGCACGATTCGAAATTGTAAGCCCAACCGATTAAAAATGCGATTATACGCTTCATACATTTTGTCGTACGCGACTAAGGCACCCGCCTGATCGACATCGAAACTATAAGCGTCTTTCATTGAAAATTCACGGCCACGCATCAGACCAAAGCGGGGTCTGATCTCGTCACGGTATTTGGTTTGAATTTGATAAATGTTTTTTGGAAAATCGCGCCATGACTTCAAATCGTGACGAACGTAATCAACAATCGCTTCTTCATGGGTAGCACCCAGACAAAATTCATGATCGTTACGGTTTTTGAATTTTAATAAGCCTGCGCCCATTTCATTCCAACGGTTTGTTTCCATCCACAATTCTTTGGGATGAACCATCGGCATCAGTACTTCGATACAATCAACTTTCGAAAGTTCTTCACGAATTATATTTTCGAATTTGCGAATAGCCCGTAAACCTGCCGCTCCGTAAGTGTATAAACCCGGCGCTAGTTTTTTAATAAAGCCGCCGCGGATCATCAATTTGTGTGATGGAATTTCGGCGTCAGATGGTGCTTCTTTTAAAGTAAATAAGTAGGACTTTGACCACTTCATAAATTGACCTCAATTCCGTAGGCTTTTATTTTTCGGTGCAAATAACTGCGTTCTAAGCCAATGGACTCGGCCGTCTTCGAGATATTTCCACCGTTTTCCTGGATTTTTTTAATTAAATATTCTTTTTCGAATTCTGCCCGTGCTTCGCGAAAGGTGGACATGTCGGCTAAGTCCGATGTCATCGGTGCTGATTCGCGTTTATCCACTAAGCCGGCAAATCGTAAGTCATGCACATCGACAAAGTCCGACGGAGTCAGAATATACACACGTTCGATAAAATTCTTTAGTTCGCGCACATTGCCGGGCCAAGTGTGTTTAGTTAATAATTTCATGCCCTGCTCAGAAATGGTTTTTCGAAGTGAGGCCATTTGCTTTGCAACAAAATCGCTGAAATGAACGACCAGCGAATGAATATCTTCAGCCCGCTCACGAAGTGGTGGCATGCGCATGACTTCATTCGAAAGCATCTGCGCAAGTTCTGGATGAATTTTATTATTAGACTTCAATGTCGCTAACGGAACCGTTGTGGTTAATATAAGGCGCACGTCACTTGAAAATTCTTCTGAGCTACCGAAGCGTTTGAAAATCTTAGTTTTTAAATAGTTCACCAGTTTTTCTTGAAGAACAAAGGGCATTTCTTCAATCTCTTCGATGACTAAAGTTCCCGATTGCATCAGTTCGATTTTACCCCGGCGGGTCTTATCGATCCCAGGCAATGTGCCTTTTTCGATTCCGAATAATTCGATCTCAATGAGGTCCTGTGGTAAAGAGCTGCAATTAATCTCTGAGATCGGGCCACTGGCACGTGAACTCATGTAATGGATATTTTGCGAAACGAGCTCTCGGCCCGAACCGACTTCGCCTTCGATCAGTAGTACATTTGAATTTTGTGCCAGCTGCGTAACTTGCGTTCTTATTTTTTGAATGGCACCTGATTCACCCACCAACGCAATATTTTTTCGTAACTTATTCAAGAGCGCATTTTTTTCATCGCGTTCGGATTTTAATTTAACGATATGATCAATGGCGATTGTAATCTTATCAAGCGATAAAGGTTTTTCGATAAAATCCCAAGCACCAATGCGGGTCGCTTTTACAGCGGTTTCAATTGTTCCGTGACCAGAAATCATGACGAATGAAGTGCTTGGAAATAACGGCACGGCTTGCGTAAGCACTTCGATACCGTCCATTCTTGGCATCCAGATATCTAAAAAACAAATATCGGGTTGAAAAGATTTAAGAACTTCAAGACCACTTGGACCGTCTGGGGCAACCATGACTTCGTATCCGTCATCACGCAAACTTTCAGATAAGACTTCGCGAATAGGCGGCTCATCATCGATGATAAGAATTTTAAGTCTGTTTTTTTCGGCGTGAAGTTCCATCAGTATCTCCTAATCGATCAGCGGAATAATTGGCATTTCAATATACATTTGCGTACCTTGCGGACTGTTTTCAAGGGCTCGGATGACGCCGCTATGATCTTCTATAATACTCTTAACGATTGGTAGCCCCAGTCCAGTACCTTTTTCTTTTGTAGAGAAATAAGGTTCAAATACACGCACACGGTCACGTTGAGGTATTCCCACACCATTGTCGATTATTGAAATTTTAAGCACTTGATGCTGCGAACGGTACTCAGTTTTGATTTTGATTTTCGGAATTGCCTCGTTTTGCACAGCGGCCACGGCATTGTCGATCAAATTGACCACCACCCGCTTCATTTGGTCGGGATCAAAATTGAATTCAGGCAAAGACGGATCAAAATCTAAAGTAAATTGAATATTCGGCAGTGCTTCGACATAAATTTGCGCTGTCTTCTTCAAAACTTCGTTCATCTGACCCGGTATTGGCTTCAACTGCGGCAATCGGGCGAACTGACTGAATTCGTTAACAAGAATTCGCATATCATCCACCTGGGTTACGATCATACGGATTGAGTCTTGAAAAGCAGGATCTTGGATTTGCGATCCAAACTTTTTAGCTAACCGTTCTGCTGACAAACGAATTGGAGTGAGGGGATTTTTAATTTCGTGCGCGATACGACGAGCGACTTCTGTCCATGCGGCCGCACGCTGTGCGTTTACGATTGCGGTCATGTCGTCAAAAACCAAAATTCGTCCGATTTCGTTATTCTCTTCGTTTTTCAAAATTGAAATGTGAATCGAAAGTGGAATGGTCTCTTCGTTCACAACGATTCGAACTTCTTTTTGTAACGAGATAAGATGATTTTCTTGCATGGATCTGACAATGCTCGAAAAGAGCTTGTAATTTTCTTCACCGAGTAATACCCGCACCGGCTTACCGACGCTCGATTCAGGATCAATCTGTAAAAGTTCACACGCGCGACGGTTAACTGTGGTTGCTAGCCCCGACATATCAACCGAAATAACTCCGGCGCTTACGTTTTTTAAAACGATTTCAACGTAGCGTGTGTATTGATTTAAATTTCTAAGGGTCTGCTGGAGTTCAAGTTCTGATGATGATAAATTACCGATCATTTGGTTGAAACTTCCAATCAGGCTGCTAATTTCTTCGCTGCCTGATTCGATTTCTAATTGGGAATAATCACCCGCCGCGACCCGTTTTGTGGCCCGACCCAATTGAACCAGCGGAATTGATAGTTGCTTCGCAAGGTAAAAACCAAACCAGACTGCGGCAAATAAAATAACTAGGGTCATAACGATCAACATAATAAAGTAGATCGACTTCAGAGGGTATTCGACCAGCGAGTTGCTATGAAATTCTTGATAAGCTCCGACAATATCGTCAAATTTTGACCCCGGAGTAAGGTTCAGGAATTTAGTAACAACCATGACGCCGGATTTTTTATTCTTGTCGAGCGGAACCATGATGCGAAGAAGATTGTAGTCTCCGAAAATCTGAATGGTGCTGGCTTCATCTCCATTAACTAATCCGCGCTGCAGAAATTCAACATTCAGGGCCGGAACAATTTCTGAATTTAAATCGCTATCTTGTGCAACTAATCGAGTCGATAAGATGTCTTCGTAGAACTCAATTGCATCCAAACGATATTGATTTTGCAGCTTTCTTAGCTGAGCCGGTCTTTTCGCCGGCGCGGTTTTGACCAGTTCGCGTGAAGTAATACGGGCATATTCATAGCCGCGTTTTTTTTCATTCGAAATAAAAGTCTCAATTACCTCTGAAGCGTTTCTTAATATCGAAAGCATTCGCTGAGAGAACCATTTCTCGAAACTGCTATTTAAATAAAATACGGAAATAATGAAAACCAGCAAAGTTGGTACGACGGAAAACGATACAAACGACAAGATGAGCTTTGATTTAAGACTTGAGCCGAATATCCGCCCACGGCGCTCGATAAACACTTTGACGACATTTCTGAAAATTAGAAATAATAAAAGTAGGACTAAAATTAAGTTGACGTTAACTAATCCAATGAAGAACAGAACGTACGATGAAGGTAAATTTTGACCCGAACGGAAGATATAAACTTCAACACCGATTAAAAATGCCAGCAATATTGAAATAGAAAAAATAAAGAGAATCTCTTTTTTTCTTTTACGGAGCTCTAAAAAACGCTCGTGCTGCAATTTCTTAATTTTTGCCATGAGTTCTCATTGATCCCTTTTTGCGGAATATTTAGAACTTATTTTGCGCGAATTTCTTTAAGAAGTCCAATCATCTCGATTACAACTTGGGCTGCATCGGTACCCTTATTTCCGTGCTCGCCACCGGCCCGCGCTAAAGCTTGTTCTTCGTTCTCGGTCGTTAAAATACCGAAGCCGATTGGTTTTTTGTGCTCTAACATCAAAATTGAACATCCACGTTCGACACTGCGGCAAACTTCCTCGTAATGCGTCGTCTCGCCACGGATGACGGCCCCTAAAGCAACGGCACCGTCCACCTTTTGCGCTTCAAATAAAGCTTGAATGGTTAATGGAATTTCAACGGCTCCGGGCACGCTGACCGCTAAAATTTCGCAGTTAAACTCTTCCAACAAATCTATGGCGGCGGTTTCAAGTAAAGAGGTGATTTCATGATTAAATCTTGCTGTAACGACCGCAATTTTTAGACGAGGGGTGTTTTTAGATTTTGCTTTTTTAACAGGTTTCTTTTTTTTCATGATTTATTCATTCTTTCTTCGGTATTCAATCAAATCGGCAATGGAACCAATTTTTAATTTAAATCTCTCGGCAAATTTTTTCAGGTCTGCTAAGCGCGCCATCGTTCCGTCATCGTTGATCACTTCGCAAATTACACTGGCTAAATTAAGGCCGCATAGTCGCGCAAGATCGATACTGGCTTCAGTATGCCCAGCCCGGGCTAAAACTCCTTGAGGGTGTGCTTTCAGTGGAAAGATGTGACCCGGAATAATAATATCAGAAGGTTTTGCATTCGGCATGGACGCGACTTTTATCGTATGTGCACGATCGGCGGAAGAAATCCCTGTTGTAACGCCATGACTTGCTTCGATGCTCATGGTGAAGGCCGTTTGCGTTGGCCCTAATTGATGTTGGGGTGATACCATCATAGGTATTTGCAGCTGCGAAATCTTTTCTGCCGAAAGCGCTAAGCAGATTAATCCCCGGGCCTCTTTCGCCATGAAGTTGACGGCTTCGGCCGTTATTAAATCGGCGGCAATAATTAAATCACCTTCGTTTTCGCGGTCTTCATCATCCACAAGAATAACGAATTTTCCTAATTTGAATTCAGCTAAAATTTCAGGAATTGAATTAAGCAAATGAATCCTCTCGCTGTTTTAAATAAGCTTTCGCTAAATAATCGGCTTCAATGTTCACATGATCGCCTTGTTGAATTTGAGCCAAATTTGTTTTTTTTATTGTTTCGGGGATTAAACATACGTCAACAAGTACACTGTCGTTATGCTGATGCAATTCGTTGATTGTCAGGCTTACGCCATTTAAACAGATTGAACCTTTTTTCCAAAAAAAATTTTTGAGGTTTTTCGGTATTTCAATCTGCATTTGCCAACATTCGCCGTCTTGGTAAGTTCGGTGAATCCTTGCTGCGTTGTCGACGTGACCCGTCACTAAATGGCCATGCACGCGATCGCCTAAACGGAGTGATCTTTCTAAATTAAGTGGGTATTTGCTCCACGATTCAAATGCATGACTTAAAAGCTGGATTGTTTCAGCTCCTAGACAAAACTGAATAATTTGTTCATCGAATTTTTCAATTGTTAAACAAACTCCATTTGTGCAGATGCTATCACCGATCTTTAAGTCGTCAAACGACGTAGGTCGGTCGATTTCAATGCGAACGGAATGATCGAATGGAAGTTGTTTTTTAATTCGTGATTGAGCTTCGATAATGCCTGAAAACATGGTGGCTATTATCTAGCACAGACCCCACCAGAATGATGGGTTTATTGCATAGCATTATTTTTTCTTAGATGCAGCCGCCCCTGCTGCTGCTGCTTTTACTTGTTCTGTGAACATATGGACTTTAACCAATGCACCTAAATCGATTGAGGTGTCTTCTTTGATGTTAAGTACACGCGCGCTAGACATTAAATCACCCGCATCAAGAATTTCAATGATCCATGGGTCTTTTGTATCTGACACGATTGTCGAACCAGTTAAGACTGAACTTTCACCGCAAGATTCACCATTCCAAGTATGGATTTGGTTATATACTTTAAGTTGGTCGCCGCTTTTTAGACCAAGTTCTTTTCCACCAAGAATAACGACATTATTATCTCCGCTATAAATAATTCGAGACGACCACTCTTCGCCATTAGCAGCCAGTAGTTTTTTTGCTAAGGCAGTGATTGAATTCTGAAGGCCTTTCAAAGTAACTTCAGCCATACCCGTGATCCGGTAAAACTCGGGACCGATATGGATAATTCCTAAATCGATACCAAAACTTGCTTTGTAATCACTTTTAAAAGCTTCGGCATTCACACTGCTAACAACCTGCTGAGTCCAAGGGTTGAAAGCGTGAAAAGATAAATCCATGCGCATCTTATCTAACTTAAATTTAGCTTCGACTGGCAATTGCACAAGTGATTGGTTGAAACCAAATTGCAAAGCTCCACCGCTGTGGGCTTCAAGTGCATTAATCTTACCAGCTATGAAATGCTGAGGTCTTGAGATCAAACACGCAGAATTACGCGAAAATTTTAAATCTTGCGATTTAGCTTGTGGGAACCACTTTTTAATCTGTTTTACTATCGGGCTAAGAACGACTTTTTCACCCGCGGCTGCTTTCACATCGAAATATCTTTGATCAGGGATGACGGTGTCATCAATCGTTGGATAGACATTTCGCTCGAAGAAATAATCTTTTTCAAAAAGTACACCTGAAAACTGGCTACGGGCAACTTCTGAAAAACTGAAACCGCCATTATCTAAAAAACTTGATGCATGTAACTGCATAAGTTTCACATTTTTCTTTAGGGCGCGTTTTTCGTCGGTAGCTTGAGCACACTGAGTCGCACTCATGAAAAAAATGCTGCTTGCGATTAATACTGTAAGTTGAAAAAATTGAGTCTTCATAAATAAACCTCGTTCCAGACATTAGTTCGGCGACCTTTATCCTAGTCTAGAGCTTTATTTTAAAGTTAAGTGAGATATATTCGAATGTGATTTTTAATGAAAAAAAGTTCGACAGTCTAAAAAGAATAAAGCTAAAAATTAAAAACCAAAGCTAGACCCGCCCGCCAAAGTGATAAAATAGATTAAGTCATCGCGTTTAGCGGTAAACCCCGATGAATCAACTTGGGCTTTGTCGTAACGTAGATATTTTGCTCCGCCGCCGATTCCAAACCCGCCCAGGCTTAATCCCAATCCCGCTTCCGCCACCATTGCATTTTTTTCGGAAGGAGACGCGAATCGATAACCGGCCCCACCGAACATTCGAAATACGCCCGTATCAAATTCAGTTGTACTAATAAGTCGAACCGTTGAATCAAGTCCGGCAAAATCTTGATTACGTGCGCTGCTAAATCTTTTAAACGCAGAATTTCTCCAAGTTAACCACTCGGTAAAATTTAAATTAACGCCTAAATTGATTTCGCTAAAAGATTGTCCATTGCTTGAACCTGCAGATGCACCCAAGTCGACATCGACAAAAGATTTCTCTTGTGTTGGATCACTCGTCGACGGACGAGAGGCTCTTCTTGAATCAATCTGAGCCTCAGCACCCATCGCGAAAATGATCTGACTTAAAAAGATTAGAAATAATCTTTTCATCAAAGTAGTTTAGTTACCGCCATCTGGTGGAGTTGTACAATAGTAGCCAGCCGGTAACCACTGACCGCTCACACGGCAACCTGTTAATCTAGCGTCAGAGCCAAAACCTTCTTCAGCGCGGCAAATTTGACGAGCTTCATTGACATGAAATGAAACGACATATGCACCCCAACGGTTAAACCAGCTAGAATCAGAATGCACACATGTATCAAAATTGTAGGCCATATCATCGGCGTTTGCCGCTAAAGCCATTGTACTTGAAAAACCTAAAATCATCATTGATGCTAAAATCATCTTTTTCACAGAGCCTCCTTATTGCTTGTTACTAGTTACTTGCTATAAAGAAAGCTTACCGAGTCTTTTTTGATTCTAGCAATAAATTTATTCACTTCAAAAAGCAGGGAACGCCGAGGCAAGTCCTAATTTTTTAAGATCCTATCAATGTCGGCTCTTAAGGCATAAAATGGTCAAGCTGAGTTATCTATTTTTGGCCTATATCGAAGGTTAGCGTCCCATTTATCACATCAATTTTAACTCTTGAGTGCGGTTTTATTTCTTGGGCGATCAACTTTTTCGATAATGGATTTAACAACTCGTTCTGGATGAGGCGCTTCAAAGGTCTAGCTCCGAACTGAGGATCGAAACCACGTTGGGCAAGCCATTCATATAATGCATCACTCATATCGATTTGAATTTGTTTTTCTTCTAGCCGTTTGACGATGTCTTTGAGCTGAATCTTTACAATTCCGGCCATGTTTTTCATTTCGAGCGCGTTGAATTCGACAACATCATCGACACGATTTAAAAACTCAGGACGGAAAAATTGTCGTAGAGCCGCTTGAATCGCATCGTGACCTTGACCCGCGCCTAAGTTTGAAGTCATGACGATAATCGTGTTTTTGAAGTCGATTGTGCGACCCTGACTATCGGTCAGTCGGCCTTCATCAAGCATTTGCAGTAAAATATTAAAAACATCGGCGTGCGCTTTTTCGATCTCGTCAAATAAAACCACTGAATATGGTTTTCTTCGAACGGCCTCGGTCAATTGACCACCCTCTTCAAACCCGACATAACCCGGAGGCGCCCCAATCATGCGCGATACGGAATGCTTTTCCATATATTCACTCATATCGATTCGGACGATCGCTTGGGGATCATCAAAAAGAAAATCAGCTAATGCTTTAACAGTTTCAGTTTTACCCACGCCGGTTGGTCCAACGAAAATAAAACTTCCCATCGGACGGTTCGGATCAGAAATTTCTGCGCGCGAACGTCGAATTGCGTCTGAGATTGCGATCAAAGCGTGATCTTGCCCGATAACTCGATGTTTAAGCTCATCTTCCATACGGAGAAGTTTTTGCGATTCGCCTTCAAGCATTTTTGAGACCGGAATTTTTGTCCATTTAGAAATAACATCGGCTATATCTTCCGCGTCGACTTTTTCTTTAAGCAAAGCAGACGTATTTCCCATGATCTTATTTTCGAATTCATGTAACTTTTTTTCGAGCTCGGGTAACCGACCATACTTCAGTTGCGCCGCTTTTTCGTACTGAGCTTCTCTTTCAGTTTTGGCAATATCGTTTCTGACAACTTCGATTTCAGTTTTTACTTTTTTCACTTCATCGATCAAGTTTCGTTCGAGCTGCCATTTTTCTTTTTGCGATTGTGACTGCATAGTTAAGGTTTTTAATTCGTCTTCAATTTTTTTACGACGTTCATTCGATTGCACATCGGTCTCTTTTTTTAAAGATTCGACCTCGACCTTCAGACTTAAAATCTTACGGTTGATTTCGTCGATCTCTTCGGGAACGCTGCGATTTTCGATATTTAACTTACTGGCGGCTTCATCGACCAAGTCAATGGCTTTATCGGGCAAAAAACGATTGGTGATATAACGATGCGAAAGTTTAGCGGCGGCAACTAAAGCCCCATCGGTGATTTGAACGCCGTGATGCACTTCGTATTTTTCTTTCAAGCCTCGCAGAATTGTGATCGTCTCTTCGACAGAGGGCTCATCAACGATCACGGTTTGGAAGCGACGTTCAAGTGCCGCGTCTTTTTCAATGTGTTTTCGGTATTCGTCTAAAGTCGTAGCACCTATACATCGAAGTTCACCGCGGGCTAAAGCCGGTTTTAATAACTGGCCCGCATCCATCGCGCCTTCACCTTTACCCGCGCCCACCAAAGTATGCATTTCATCAATGAATAAAATAATTTCGCCTTCGCTGCCCGTCACTTCTTTTATGACTGCCTTCAGGCGATCTTCGAACTCGCCCCGGTATTTGGCGCCCGCGATCAAAGAACCGATATCCAAAGACATCAATTTTTTACCCAGTAAATTTTCTGGTACATCTTGCTGAATAATTCTAATTGCAAGGCCTTCCGCAATTGCGGTCTTACCAACCCCAGGCTCGCCAATGAGAACCGGGTTATTCTTAGTTCGACGTGATAGCACTTGAATCACCCGTCTTATTTCTTCATCGCGGCCCACAACGGGGTCTAATTTTCCGCTGCTCGCTAGCTCAGTTAAATCTCGGGCGTACTTTTTTAAAACTTCGTATTGGTTTTCAGGATCTTCGCTGGTCACTTTTTTATTTCCTTTAATTTTCTTTAAGGCCTCTAGAATATTTGGCAATTTGATCTGGGCATCTTTGAATATTTTTTTTAGCTCGCTATCCTCTGACTTCAGCATCGCTACCAAGAAATGTTCGGTCGAAATCAGTTCATCACCCATTTGTCTTGATTCTATGTCTGCCGTTTGAAAAATACGTTGCAATCGATTACTGGCATAAACCTGGGACGTTGATTGAGAAAGCTTTGCTAGCTTTCCAAAAGAAAGATTCAAAGCCGCCATGAAGTTTTTTGGCTTCACTTGTATTTCTTCGAAGAGTCTGGTGACAAGACCGCCGTCTTGCTCGACAAGGACGTACAGTAAATGCTCAGGCTCAACGACTGAATGCCTAGACTGTTCTGCTAATTTTGCGGCAGCTTGCATGGCCTCTTGGCTTTTGTTCGTCATTTTCTGTAGTTCAGAACTCATATTTAACTTTCTCCTACCTTAAAGATGAGTTATGTCTAGCCCTTGTCAATGGAAGAACAAACAAAAACAGCATTTAAGCCACGCGTGAAAACGCCAAAACGAATAGGCTCATCTATAAAAAAAGATGCTATTCATCCAGCAGACTTCAATCGCTACAATTTGCCATTTGCTTGTGAAGATTGCGTTCATTTCGCAAGCGAACGAGAGTCCTGTACACTGGGACTTATCACGGAACCGCACTTAAAACGAAATCAAATTCACTCGTATGAGCTTTCTGGGAAAATGGCGCTATGTCGTTTTCAAGAAATTGATTAGTTCGCTTCACGAGGAAAAAACTTTTTAAAATCAAAATCTAGATTCACTGAAAAATTGACATCGACCAGACTCGACAGACGAATTAGGACGTGACGTCGGTCGTGAAAACCACGACTGAAGCAGGATCTAGTTCTTCTTATTATCTTCACAATTGCTGCTTTTCTATTCTTGAGTCCTGTCAAGAACACACCATAAAGCCCGATCAGATCTATGAACAAACAACATGAGGCAGGATGTCTCAAGATCACGAAGTGTTAACACATGGCGATCTATCTACTGAATGAAGGAGGACTCAAGGACGAATTTACGGATGATTAAGATTTTTAAGGAAGAACAAATTTAATAAACAATGATCGGCTCGGATGCCGTGACTAAATCAAGGAAGAAGAAAATATGAAACTAATAACTTAAATATAATTGAAAATGGAGTTTACAAATGGGAATGAGAATTACAACGAATGTAGCAGCGATCAATGCACAACGTAACATGGTTAATACGCAGCGCGGTCTACAAAATTCAATGGCGCAGTTATCAAGCGGTAGCCGAATCAATAAATCAGCAGACGATGCAGCCGGTCTAGCAATCTCTGAAAACATGAAAGCACAAATTAAATCTTCTGCACAAGCTCGACGTAATGCGAACGATGGTATCTCATTAGTTCAAACGGCAGAGGGTGGATTAACTGAAATTTCAAACACGGTTACCCGTCTTCGCGAACTTGGTATTCAAGCCTCATCTGATACAATCGGTGATCGTGAACGTGGTTATATCAATCTTGAAGTTGAGCAGCT
Source organism: Bdellovibrio sp. (assembly GCA_043760925.1). Classification (GTDB taxonomy): domain Bacteria; phylum Bdellovibrionota; class Bdellovibrionia; order Bdellovibrionales; family Bdellovibrionaceae; genus Pseudobdellovibrio. Next base: position 27,609 of record JAYUOK010000001.1, read on the forward strand.
AAAGGCCGAGATGGAGCGTATTGCAAACACGGCTTCTTGGAATAGCACAAAGCTTTTAGATGGAACAACTCCAGTGTTTGATTTTCAAGTCGGACTTTTTGCAACTGAAAACGATGTCATCTCTTTTGACTCTTCACAAAACGTTTCTACTTTAGATGCTTTGGGATTAACTGAAGTTGATTTCACAACTAAAGAAGGTGCACGTAGTGCATTAGTGTCACTGGATGACGCTCAAAGTAATATCAATGGAATGCGTTCTAACTTGGGTGCCTTACAAAATCGTTTAACTTCAACTGTCGATACGCTAGCAGTTACTGAAGAGAACTTATCTGCGGCCAATTCACGAATTCGTGATACTGACGTTGCAGCTGCTACTTCAGATTTAGCACGTAACTCAGTTTTACAACAAGCTGGTACGGCAACTTTAGCGCAAGCCAATCAATCAACACAGTTAGCACTTAAATTGTTAAACTAGAGATAACTTAGATAGTTGTAAATTACTGTCAAAATTCTGATCAGAAAATGAAAACCCCGAGTGAAAACTTGGGGTTTTTTATTTTTTGTCGATTTTATTCATATTAAGTAACGCTGACCTTCGTCCGATCTATCTATTGAAACGAGGACTTATGAAAAAACACATCATTAAATCTTTAACTACTTTATTTGTATTATGCGCCATTGGCTTAACAGGTTGCTCTCCGAAAGCGTTAGAAGCCGGAAGCTCTGCTAGCACAAATAAAGGTGTGAGCGATGGGCTCGACGCTTACGATCCAGCAACCCCAGGGGTTAGTCCGCTTGAGAAGTTAGATTTAAAAGGTCGTGTTGAAAGCGAAAATTCAACTTTCAGTCGTGCACTTACTTTTGATTTTGATAAAGTACGTGGCGAATTCATCGTGATGATTCCATTTCCATCTGGAGTTTTCTTTACTCCATCAGGATCTTTCACAAATTACCCAGATATTACTTTTACTAATATTATCGATGCTGAAGGCCGCATGAAGTTTGCCGTTCGCATTCCGGTGAAGTACATCGTAAAAGGCGTTAACTTTTTACCACCCGCAAGTCTTCCAAATGGTGACCCCCTACCCGCAATGCCTCAAGGTTACGGAGAACTTCCTAGTCTAGCTCTGAATTTTCCAGCTCATGATAATACGCAAGTCAGTTTGTACATGGGAGTTAATGCGATTGGGCTTTATGTTACATTGCCACCAAAAGCAGCAATTCCATTCAAATTTACGTTCCCAATCAAAAATACGGATAAGACTAAGACGTTTGGATACCTGTCATATGTGCCTGCTAAAGGGACTTTTGCACCCGGAATGTTTGTTTCAACGATTATTCCGGCCAGTGTTTCACGCATCTTAGAAGATTACTTCCGCCTGTAAATTCAGGTTGTAAAATGCTAGTTAAATATTAATTTTTAGCCATACCTTGCCGACTTATTCAAAGCTCGTTATTCTTGAGCCGGTAAGTGTTAATTATATAAAGAGGTAATATATGGCTAAAAAGAAAACGGCAGCAAAAAAGAAAACAAAAAAAGCGGTATCTAAACCAGCAAAAAAAGCCGGTAAGAAGACAGCGAAAAAAGCTACGAAGAAAGCGGCTCCTAATAAAGGTTCGGCAAAAAAAGCCACCGCAAAAAAATCTTCAGCTAAAAAATCCGCCCCTAAAAAAGCAAGTGCTAAAGCTTCAAAGCCAGCAGCTAAAAAAGGTTCGGCAAAAAAAGCCGCTTCAAAAGCAGCCGCTAAGCCAGCAGCAAAAAAAGAAAAACAAACTAGCAAATCATCTGCAAAAGATAAAAAAGCAAAAGGCGCTGGTTCAGCAGGAATGGCAGCAGACTTAGCCTCTGAATTCGATGATGAAAATGAATTAGATTCTATGGTGGGTCTTGATGACGACGAAGACGCATTAGCTCACGCTGAACCACTAGAAGAAGACGATGAAGATGGCGAAGAAGATGCTTCTGGAGCTTTCGAAGATTTAGAAGACGATTCTAAAGAAGAAGACCTTGAAGTTGATCTTGAAGAAGACATGGAAGCAGACAAAGATCCGAAGGAAGAAGAAGACGAAGATGATGAAGGTTACTTCTAGTTTTTAGTTAGTTACATGTTAAATAAAAAAGGGAGCTTGATGCTCCCTTTTTTATTTTAGATAATTCTAACCGAAACCGAAGACACGGGCTAAATCTGCCGACTATTTAATACACGTGATACTAGTTATTTTATCATTCTTAAGTTCAGCAGCAATATCATTAATGTGTAGGCTTTTTGGTGTAGTTTCATTGATATAATCGTCGATAATTACTAGTGTCGATCGCTGAACAGAATCTTTAGAAACCTTTTGAAGCTCTATATCGGTCATGGCAGAAAATCCAAAAAATTTACAAACTAATTCTTCGCCCGCTTTTGTCACAAAGTAACCGTTGTATTCAACACGAGTAAGTGAATATTTTTTTCCCTTGTACATTACAAATGGATTGCTGATGGTGACTGAACCATCATCGTTTATGGATATCGATTGCTTTGCAATCCGTTCTTCTTTGGGAACACAGCTGTTTTCAGCAAATGATGTAGAAGCAAACATAATTACTGATAAAAAAATTTTTAACATGACCATTTCTCCGTCTTTAGTTTGTATTTATGAACCTAAAAAAAAGGAGCTTGATGCTCCCCTTTTTTTCTAATTTTAAAAAAACTATTTTGTTCCGACAACGTTTCCACATTCAAAATAGTAACCTACACCATCCAACAACGTGCTATATCGGGTGTTAATTAAAAAATTAATCTTTCGCTGGCTTCGAGTGAACAGCGTACTTTTCGAATTCGCCGTACTCATGCAATTTGTTATAAAGCGTCTTGATCGTAATACCTAAACCTTGTGCGGCTTGAGTTTTATTACCACCGTAATGTCCCAATGCCTTTAGGATATAACGCTTTTCAAGTTCATAAAGTGGAACTAAAGGATCGAAGTCTAAACCTTCGTCTTTAACTTCTGGGTTACGAATAGAATCTGGAAGATCATTCGTCATGATCATGTGACCTTCAGATAAAATCTGTAAACGCTCGCAAACATTTTGTAGTTCACGAATGTTTCCTGGCCACTCATACTTCGTTAAAATCGCCATTGCTTCTTCATCAATCGTTTTGCCACGATTTAAGAATGAATGTGAACCCGCATTTAAAAAGTGAGTTACTAGCATTGGAATGTCTTCCTTACGTCTTCTTAAAGGAGGAGCACTGACAACGATTGTGTTAATACGATAAAATAAATCTTCACGGAAAGCGCCACGAACAACTTCTTGATCTAGCTCGCGATTTGTTGCGCACACTAAACGGATATCAACTTTGATTGAATCCTTACCGCCAACTCGGAAAATTTCGCCCTCTTGGATGAAACGTAAAAGCTTGGCTTGGATTGATAAAGGAAGTTCTCCGATTTCATCCAAAAATAAGGTGCCACCATTAGCCGCTTCAGCTAAACCGATCTTACGTGTGTAAGCTCCGGTGAATGATCCTTTTTCGTGTCCGAATAATTCTGATTCTAATAGAGTTTCACGTAAAGCACCGCAGTTGATGGCTACAAACGGCTTATTCTTACGTAATGATTTTTCATGAAGGGCGCGAGCTAACAATTCTTTACCCGTTCCTGATTCACCTAATACAAGGACGTTAGCTTGCGAAGGTGCTACACGTTCGATCATTTTCATTAATTGAGTCATCACATCCGAGCGATAAATGATCGCACGAACTTCAGAAGGCTTTTGCGTTGGCGCCCAAGCAACCTGACTTTGAGATTGCGATTGAGAACTAGGCAAATGCGGTAAAGAAGATCCTGTAGAGTCTGACATACGTGCCACCTTTCGAGAGTTGTCATTAGTGCTGCTTTAGCGCTCATCCGGGACTTAAGTCTCGATTTGATACACCGCAGCACTGCATGCAATATAACCAAGGTCGTGTACTAATTGCAAGTTAAATATTGCACGGCAGCATAAAAATTACCCGCCTGTCTAGATCATTTACGTTTACCTGTTCTGGTCTTTAACACTTATATAGATCGTAAGACCATGAAGAATGGCGATTAGCGTTTTTGAGCTCATAACTAACTTCCTGAAATATCATGAGAATGTCGAATCAAGTTCGCCTCTGACAATTAAGGCTTATCACTCTGATTTGTCGCAGGCTTTTTTATCCAAACAGGCCATTATTTATCAGCATTCTGAGCTTTGGGGCCTGGCCCGACCGGCCCTTATGAACTGGGGAAAGCTGAGTTTGGCCAGTCGAAATCGTAAGATTGCGACCCTCAAAAGCTTTTTTGGCTGGCTGTATGAAGAAAAACTAACGGATAAGAATTATGGATCGCAGCTGACTTGCCCGCAGGTTCCGAAAAAAATTCCGCATTTTTTATCGGTCGATGAAGTGATCTCTGTATTAAGTTACTTCAAGGATTCAGTCGATGCGAAAGCGGATGAAAAAAAACAAAAGTACTATTTAAAACAAAAAACTTTATTTCTATTACTGTACGGTGGTGGCTTACGTATTAGCGAAGCCTGTCAGCTGAAGTGGAAAGATATTCAGTTCGATCAGCGAAGGTTATTGATACACGGTAAAGGAAATAAAGAACGCTTCGCAATTCTACCCGCCTTTTGCTTTGAACACTTAAAAAAAATGCCGAGCCTCGATTCGGTTTTTGTTTTCGGAGAAACAACTCTGCACACACGCACGGGTTATGAGATGATTCGCGAACTTGGTAAAAAAGCGGGATTGATGAACCCCCTGCATCCGCATGCGCTACGCCATAGCTTTGCGACTCACCTTCTAGCGAGTGGCGCGAATTTAAGAACGCTACAAACATTACTGGGTCATGATAGTTTAACCGCCACCGAGAAATACACGCACTTGAGTGTGGATCACTTAGCGCGCCTGATTGAGCAAACGCACCCTTTGGTGAAATTAAAATTAGGTAGTTGAGACTTCGACTGGCTTTTTATTCTTCTTAAAACGAATTTCGTTTAAGATTAAATAAAATATAGGAACGACGAATAAAGTAAATATCGTAGAAACGATTGTTCCACCCACAATAACTAATCCCATCGGTTTTCTAGTTTCGTGTCCTAAACCACCACCCAGCACTAAGGGTAATGCCGCGAAAACAGTTGCGACCGAAGTCATCAGAATAGGTCGCAGACGTACCGGGCACGCCTTTAATAAAGCCTCGCGCCAGCTTACTTTATCTCGATGAAGAATTTGCGTTGTGAATTCAACCAACATAATAGAATTCTTTTTCGCGATTCCCATTAAGACAATAAGTCCGATGAAGCTAAATAAGTTCAGTGATTCACTGGTCATCCACAAAATTAGCAATGCTCCACTGATTGAGAATGGCAATGCCATTAACACCGAGATTGGATCGCGGAAAGAATTAAACTGCGTCGCCAGAATCATATAGGCCACTAGAATACCCAAAAAGATTGCCATGTACATATTTTGAAAACTAGAACTAAAACCAGCCGATGCTCCCTCAAGATTGAAAGTATAACCAGTTGTTAGCGTAGCTTCCGCAATTTCTTTTGCTTTATTCAATACGACTGACTGCGATTGACCCGGGAATAGATTTCCGTAAACCGAAATGGCCCGCTGTCGGTTGATTCTTGAAATTGATTGAAGTGCTTGTTTGTCTTCATCGACAACCAAATCAGCGATTGAAATCAGATTCCCGTAATTGTTTCGAACATATAATTTTTTAACATCGGCCTTTGACTTGATCTGATCTTCAAGAACTTTAAAGCGAATATCGTTTCGTTTGCCGTCAGCCATGAACTGCCCGCCACGCACTCCCGCAATTGCGGCTTGAAGGACTTGCGACACCGCATCGACGCTAACGCCCTTTTTTAGAAGCTCATCACGATCCGGCGTCAGTGACAATTCAGCTAAACCTAAGCGGTAATCTGTATCGATATCGACGGCTAGCTTTTGCTCTTCCAATTTCTTCATAATTTCTTGGGCTTTTTCGTTCAAGACTTGAAGGTCAGGCCCCTGAAGATTGAAAGCGACTGGATTTAACCGGCCCGTCGTCAGGTTACGCGAAGATATATCGCGCATCGAAATTCGAAGCCCTTTTACGCCTTTTGATTTCTCACGAATTTGGTTCATTAATTGGGTATGGGTTATTTTTCGCTTATCTTGATCGACGAGCGCGATTGGCATAAACAGCTGACCCGGACCGACGGAAATTAAAAAACCAGATACTTCCGGAAAGCTTTTAATCAGCTCTTCAAGTGGCGCCACCATGGCCATGGTGGCATTAAGTGATGTGCCTGTCTTAGCTTGCGCAGACAAAATAATAATATTTTGATCCTGCGCTGGCACGAACTCTTGTTTGATTTTTTTGATTAAAGTTAAAGTCAGCACGAAAAAGACCATCGACACCGTAAATACGATCCATTTGTAATTTAAACACTTTTCTAACCATCGTTGGTAACTATGGGCAAAGCGATCAAAAATTTCATCTAGTTTGACTTCCATCTTTGAAGGCTTCGGTTCTGTTTTTAACAAGGCAGCGGCCCGCATTGGCGTAATAGTAACTGCTTCTAGCAATGAAAGTAAAACTGCTGCCGACATTGTAACACCAAAGTGAAACAAAAATTTTCCGATGACGCCGTCCATGAAAATGATTGGTAAAAATACCGCCAATACGGCCAGAGATGCGGCAATTGCGGCCGGTAAAACTTCTTTCGAACCATCAAGAGCGGCCTGGTATGAAGATTTCCCCATGCGATGATGCCGAACGATATTTTCTAGTATCATAATCGCATCGTCGACAACGATCGAAATCGAAAGTGTTAATGCTAAAAGTGTAAATAGATTCAATGTGAATCCAGCAAAATATAAAACAATAAATGTTCCCAAAATTGATGTCGGGATTGAAAATAAGATATTAATTGAAGATCGCAGGCTACCTAAAAATAGAAAGCAAATGATAATCGTGATGATCGATGCAGCCCATAGCTTACCGATGGTTAAATCGACCGTAGATTTGGTTGTTCGCGTATTATCAATGTTGATACGGTACTTCATTCCTTCAGGATATTTAATTTCACTTAATTTTTTTAGGACGGCATCTGCTACTTGCACTTCATTTGTTCCACGCTGTTTTCGAACCTGCACCGACACGGCCGGCTGGCCGTCGATTCGGGCCACTCGCTGCGAATCAGCGAAACCATCTTCAACCGTAGCTACGTCTTTAATATGAAAAATTTTATCTTGAATTAGTTGACCACCGCGACGCTGAATCGGAAAATTTTCGATTTCGGAAATTGTACGAGCTTCACCCAAGTAACGAACACGAACTTCTTGCTGGTCATTTACGAACTGTCCGGCAGCACTTTCCAAATGCTGACTACGTACCGCTTCAATAACATCTGTCACCGCCAAGTCTAAGGATTTAAGTTTGTTTAAATCTATCCAAACTCGTAGATTGCGATCTGGAAGCCAACCCGTGCCTACTTCTCCAACGCCAGCAACAAATTGCACTTGATCAATAAGGGTATTTTGCGTCCAACGTGTAATCTCAGCAATATCTCGATCGCCGTAGACTGAAAAAGTTAAAATTGGATCTTCTTCTGGATTTGATTTTCGAATAATTGGGGGGTCTATACCCGTTGGTAGACGCAACTGGCTTAAAGCCGATTGAACTTCTTGCAAAGCGACATCAACATTGCGATCAATATCAAATTCTAAAGTAATTCGCGCCGAACCTTGCGAAGCGGATGAGCGCATTTCTTTAATGCCCTCAACCGAAAGCAATCTTTGCTCTGTGCGATCTAAAATTTCGCTTTCAATGACTTCGGGTGCGGCACCAGGATAGTTAATTGTTATCGTAAGAACCGGAAAGTTCACATCCGGCATCTGACTAACCCCAAGGCGATTCAAACTAACCGCTCCAAAAATAATAAGGGCACTCATCAGTATCCAAGCAAACACGGGCCGACGTAATGAAATTTCAATCAGATTCATCTAAACCCCGTATCTGCCGTTTTAATATATTGAAGAACTAACGATTCGATTGAATCTAAATAATTATCGACGACTCCGTTGATACCTTCGGTTTCAGATAACTTTTCATTTTCATTAATATTTGCTTTAAGGAATGGCGCCATCCATGGCTCCATAGAAATTACACCTTGTTGATACAAAAATTTTAGACAAAAATGAAGTTTTAGCAAACGAATTTTTTTAGTAACACTGACTGCGCGTAAAGAATGACCCGTTAAATTAAATAAAAAATCTGAATTCGCGTCACCCTCTTGGCTGACATGCGTAACACAGTTAATCATAAATAAAGCCAATTCCAGTTTGTCGTAATCAGATCGGATTTCCTTGAAATCATCGATCAATATGGCTTCATTCAGGGTTTTCATTTTGCCCGTTTCGGAGTTGTCTTTGTACGTTAAGGTGACGTAGTGGATGGGCTCAAGAATACCGCCCCCAAATCTTTTTTTGCTTTTTAAAGCGCTTCGCGCCATGAATGATGATTTCGAACCGTTCGATGCCAATGCTTGAATGATGAGATCTGCTTCACCATACTTTATTTTTTTTAATATTATAAAACGATCTTGGCGCTCACTCATTGCCCCGATGGTAGGACATTCCAATGACCAAGTCTTCGAATTTTATCTACAGATAGATGAATTTGATGGGGCAATTGAGAGTCTGAAATAAATGCATCGATCGAGACAACAAGAAGGCCGCGTAAGATCATTTCTTTCTCGCCATCTTTCCACCAGTTTTTCCACATATCTAACAGCCAAAAAGGTAAACTTGATGGCGCAAAGCACTGAGACTCTGGCAAATTCAAATCAGTTTTTAACGCAGAAGCGTTCATATTTTTCAGCATGAAAACGATTCGGTCTGGCAATCTGGCAGGGGCCATTGCGTACTGTTTAAAATAAAGTATCGATGGATCAGACAACTCTGTTTCAATTTTTTCTACGACGGACATATTCGGGAATTGATTGAACGTATTCGCTAAACCCGAATTAATATTCTGGAAAGATCCAATGAGGCTTGAGGCCTTCATTTTATCTGACATTGTAACGATACAGATGTGATCTGCAAAAATAGATTTTCGAACAACTTGAATCGCGTAACTAGGCAAAATCGGCATAGATGTAAATCGGTGCGAGATTTGAATCGAGAAAATTCGTTTTTTAGAAAGTCTTTCGTGAATATCAAGAATATCTTGGTCTGAAAGAAGGATCTCGCCGGTGATTTCGTTTTCGGAGGCCCAAACAACAAAGTTTGTATCAGGATTTAAAGTTTCGATATATTCAATCCAACTTTGCTGCTCGGTCTTGTATTGCATGGGCGCAGACTGACGCAACCAGAACGGCATCAATGATTCAATTAAGCTTGAGCCATTGCGGGCAATTCCCAAATGCGATTTATGGCTTAAATACTGCTGAAGTCCCATTGTTATATCGTATAAGGCTAAGCTTGCATTCTGATAGGCACGGGTGATGCACTTACCTTGAAATAGATCTTCGGAGATTTGTAAATTAAGCTGGTGATATTTTTCGGATGCAGAGTGGGATGTCATAGAATCTATTTGAAACCCATTTCTTGAAGCATGAAAGCTGTCTCTTTAATGACCAAGACGAATGTCTGGTTTAATTATGACTCACACTGCCTTGGACAGACGCGGGATTTCGGGCTTAAAATAGCCGAGAGGTAAATATGAATAAAATAATTTTAAATTTCGTGGTTTTAGCTCTTTTAACACCTTTCACGGCAAACGCTTTAGTTACGGCACGCGCAACTTTGGGCGCAGTTCAAAGTAAGCAAAAGTTAAGTGATATTTGTCCAAACTGTACAAATTCAGCTGGAGCACCTGAAGTGGGCCCGCTTGCCAACTACGGTTTTGATGGACTTATTAGTTTACCATTGATTCCATTTGGTTTCGGAATTCGGTACGAGACGATGTCGGTTGGTACAACAACTGGAAATTTCGAAGCAAGTTTGAAAACTTCACGAACGGCACTTTTAGTAAATTATCGTTTTATCGACACCATCATTCACTTCGGTCCAATTGCTTCGTACGGCTTAACTCATTCTGGAAGTATGTCGTTGAAGGAAGGTGGAACGTCTCGAATCGATATCACAGCTTCTGCCATAACGTCTTATTCGTTAGGACTTGAGCTTGAAGTTAAACCATTGATCGTCATTCCATTAATCGTGGGCGTTGAAGCCGGTTATATGGGATATAAATGGAATGAAGTTACAAATTCAGTCGATGGTACTAAAAAATCCTTGGATATGAGCGGCACCTATATGAAGGCTTTTATCGGTATCGATATCTAAAGAAGTTCACCGCTAAGACTGGACTAGCGTCCAGTTCAGCCGTTCCTTCGAAATACCGAATAAACTGGTATGACATGTAAGCTCAAAATACAGTACGTCGCTGGAATTCTTTTTATGCTTTCGACAGCAACCTCTGCTTATGCCGAAACTTATCGAATGAACGCAAGCTACTTTGTACGCAGCGGAAACATTGTTAAAAATCCCGTTGATGATGAAGATGAAATGATTCGAAAGAGAATGCCAAGCTTTTCGAACGAAGCCAGTAAGATTGGCGTTCTTCACGCAGGTACAGAGTTCAACGTAAAAAATTCGGTCGAACTTTCGAACGGTGCCGAAGCACTTGAAATTGAAATCACAAAAATTAGTAATAAAAGCCATTATAATAAATCTCCGTCGGGAACGATGTGGATATATAAAGGTAATGATGCCCACTTTTCTGACGTAGAAGTTTCGCCTAACGCAACAACTGAAGCTCAAGCATCGGTTGCGCCAGATAAAAAATGTGAAAACTGTGCAACTGACTTACAACGCGAAACTCAATCCGCAAAACAAAATATGAACGCACTTAAAGCGGCCGGTAATGCAATGCTTGCCGTGCAGAATCAACCCCAACCTTCAAAGCCACCGGAAGCGGTAGCGCAACCGCAACCACAAAAAGCGACTCCGCTAGAACCTTCTTACGGTGGTGATATAGCCGCACAAATTAAAAACTACAGCAATAGTTCTGAAGTAGCGGCTGCTTTGACATGGGCCGATCGAAACAGAAATGGTCGTTCAACGCGAAAATGTTATCGCAAAGTAAAACTTGCGCTAGCAGCGAAAGATAAAAAAGGTAAATCTCTTATACCTAGTTGGTATTCAGAAGTTCCGGCTAGAGAAGCAAAGAATAGCCTACAAAAGTATGGTTTCAAAAATTTACTAGATACTGAACCATATAAATCACAAATTAAATCACCAAGCCAGGCTCCCAAAGGAGCCGTATTGGTCTATTCAAGTAACTTAACTTGTCCGGGCACTCGGATTGCAAATTGCGGACACATTGAAATGAAAATGGATCACGGATCAAATCCTGGTTACATTAGCGATTACAAAAGTGCGAATGCAATTAACGAAACACCGCGATCATTAATCGCTGGAAGTCGCTACAAATTAATTGGCGTGATGGTTAAGCCAATGGAGAATCCATGAAAAATTTAGCTTCGTTTATTTTAGTAATTTCATTTGGCTTAGTTACTTTTTCCCAAGATTTAACGGGCAAAGAACGCGGCGAACGCGCTTCTTTATCGCTTCGCTTAGCTAATTATACAAAAGAGACAGTAAAAACCCTACCCGTGACCATGACTGCGGATGTAGAAAGCTTTGCAAATTTAGCTTTGACGGAAAAAAATGATTTAGACTTGGTAAAGAACGTTTTAAAGACATTACTTATTCTAGAAGCTCCTGAAGCAAATGGCGGAGACCCTTCGCGTGAACTGTTAGATGTCGTTGGGCCTAGCTTCACAAAGCACAAGCCGATTTTTCTAAAAGCAATGCGTTTGATTGAAAACCAAAAGAATAAAAAGCAACTTCAAGAATTTAAAGAAATTTTATCTAGAACAAATCCTGCAGACTAAAATAGAAGCGAGGATTAAATCCCCGCTTTATGCCGATCTTGATCGTCTAAAACTGATTGCACGCCGCCTTTTAAATTAGGGCGATACGCTAAGTGATTTATATCATAAACAAAATTTGTTCCATTAAGTCCCGGAGTTTGCCACTCAGGCCCCAGTCGAATGGCATCGACCGGACAGGCTTCTTCGCAATAGCCACAGAATACACAGCGAAGCATATCAATCTCGTAAGCAATTGGGAATTTTTCAACCTGCGCATCTGGATGTTCGCTAGCCGTGATTTTAATACATTCAGCCGGGCAATTTGTTGCGCACAACATACACGCCGTGCAACGAATGGCCCCGTCTTTTTTAACCGTTAGAATATGATTTCCTTTAAACCGCGGAGAATATTCATACTTTTCTTCCGGATAATTCAAAGTGATCATTTGCTTACGATTGAAAAGATTCTTAAGTAAATGCGCCATGGTAATTCGAAGCCCGACTAAAATGTCAGGAAAGTACCATTTGTTATTGTTATTTTTTGTTACAACAGACATCTATAACCGCCCTCTGTTAAAAACAAATTCATTTTTCTTACGGTGCTCTAAAGTAACTTGGTCTTTTCTAGAGCTTACCGAAGTAAATAGATTTTTTTCTGATTTAAGATCAATTTTGATTTCATTTCCGGTGATCAACTGTGCTGCTTCGACCCCGGTTAGCGCTTCACTAACGATCGTCGTCGCACGTTTAAATGATTGAGCTTTACCTTGAAAGTTAACGAATGTTCCATCTTTTTCAATGTAAGATTTCAATGGCACCATCATTACTTGATTTGAACCGCTGTATTCTTTCAGATGCGGAACCGCCGCTGAAGTTAAGTAAATCAAATTTTTAGCCGTCGTAAATAAATCAATCATCGAATTTAATTCTGGGAAAACAGGAATATTCTCAGGCCCGAAGACCACCAAGTGCGTAATCTTACCTGACTTCAACCCGTCTTCTAAGTTTTTCCAAGGAAGGTTAATTCCGTTAAATTCTAAAACTTGCAGAAGACCACGAGTGTTTGGATTTTTATCTCCACGCAATAGTAGACCGTCAAAATAATCAAAACTTTCGCGATTATTCACCCAGTGGTAAACGTTCTTTGTTTTAAATGTATTTATGAAGTTCGTTACGATTGCATCGTACTCTTCTAAAGTGTGCTGACCGGTTAACACGATCGCAATTTCACTGGCCGCCGCTTTAGTTAATGACTGGTAAGCATCCTTAATGGCAATGCCGGCTTGTGATTCTTGCTGCCACGACTGGTTAGCATATTTTTGGCCTTTTAATAACCGAACTTCTTTATTAACAAATTTGTAAGTATCGCGGCCTTCATCACACATCCAGTGACCGTTTACATCGGCATTGAAACGCGGCTTCACGCGGAATACGCCTTCTTTATTAAAGTAGTGCTTGGTACTACATCCGGTAGAACAGCCATTACAAACGGTCTCGGCATCCTTAAGATACCAAACCCGTTGTTTAAAACGGAAATCTTTAGAAGTTAAAGCCCCGACCGGACAGATATCAACCGTGTTTAAGGAATACTTATTATCTAAAGGCTTTCCATCATGCGTGCCAATTTCAGAGTGATCGCCACGGCTGAAAATACCTAATTCATTCGTTTTCGAAACTTCATTTGTAAAACGCACGCACCGAGAACATAATATACATCGCTCAGAATCTAATACGACCGTTGGGCCTAGATCGACGACTTTATGTTTTTTCTGCTTGGGCTCAGCCATTTCTGGATCGTACTTACCGTATTCCATATACTGATCTTGCAAGCCGCACTCGCCCGCTTGGTCACAGACCGGACAATCAAGGGGATGATTAATCAGGTGAAAGTCTAAGCCCCACTTAACGGCATCCCTTACTTTTTGAGATGTATTATTAATTTTCATTCCGTCAGTAACTGTCGTGTTACATGCGATTTGAACTCTTGGATTTCCTTCGATCTCAACCATACAAAGGCGGCACACGCCGGCGATGCTTAATCCAGGATGCCAACAGTAATGTGCAATTCGTTGCGCATTTTCTGTCATGGCTTCGATAATTGTTTTACCCTGTTTTACTTCGAGCTCGACGCCGTTGATCGTACACTTAATGAGACTGGTGGGCGACATACGACACTCCTTTAACTTTCGATTTACCTTCGCGAACGAAATATTCGAATTCATCTCGGAACTTTGTGACAAAACTAAGTACTGGTAACGCCGCTGCGTCTGATAGAGCACAAATCGTTTTACCCTTCATATTGTCCGCAACTTTAACAAGTAGTTCGATATCTTGCATTCGGCCTTTGCCGGCTAAAATTGAATGCGCGATTTTATCAAGCCAGCCGGTACCCTCTCGACAAGGAGTACACTGGCCGCATGATTCGTGATGGTAGAAGTGAGTTAGATTGGCTAAGCACTCAACCATGCACTGCGAGTCATCGATCACGATGATGGCGCCCGAACCTAACATGGTTCCCATCTGTGCCAAGCATTCGTAATCAAGTGTGGCCTTCATCGATTCATCTGCGGTTAACACCGGCGCTGAAGAGCCACCCGGAATAACGGCTTTTAACTTACGGCCTGGTTTGAAACCGCCGCCTAAAGTGAAGATCATATCTTTAAGTGGGTAACCCAACGGAGTTTCATAATTACCCGGCTTCACGATATTTCCTGATAAAGAAAATAACTTCGTACCGGTTGATTTCTCGGTTCCGTATTTTTTGTATGCAGCCGCGCCATCGCGAATGACGTATTTAACAACCGCAAGGGTTTCTACGTTATTTACGATCGTAGGCTTTTTTAAATAACCTTGCACCGCTGGAAAAGGTGGTTTTAATTTTGGCTGACCTTTAAGGCCTTCTAAAGAAGAAATCATTCCCGTTTCTTCTCCGCAGATATAAGCGCCTGCTCCGCGGTAAATATCCATATCGTGGTCAAAACCAGAACCTAAAATATTTTTTCCTAAGTAGCCGGCCTTATAAGCTTCTTGAATCGCCGCCGAAAGTGTATTGATTGATTCATCATACTCACCACGAATGTAAATATAAGATTTTTTTGAATTAATCGCATAACCCGAAATAATCATCCCCTCGATCAACTGATGCGGAGCTTTTTCCATCATCATGCGATCTTTGAAAGTACCGGGCTCGCCTTCATCGGCATTACATAATAAATAACGAGGCTCATTGTTTTTCGGAAGGAAACCCCATTTCATTCCTGTCGAAAAACCTGCGCCACCGCGGCCGCGTAAACCCGACGCTTTAACTTCATCGATAATTTGTTGCGGTTGCATTTTTAATGCTTTTTCTAAATCTTTGTAACCACCGTTATTTTTATATCCATCAATGCCTTTGAATTCAGGCAAATGGTAAAACTCGCTTAAGTATTTGGTTTCTGGTCCTTGATTCGACTTCGTCTCATTCGTTTGCATTACTTCATCCCTCGCAATAAATTCATTGCCGATTCAGGAGTTAAGTTCTCATAGTACTTATCATTGATTTGCATCATCGGCGCTGTTCCGCATGAACCCAGACATTCCGCTTCAGATACCGTGAAACGTCCATCAGCGGTCATATCATTTAATTTCACGTTTAACTGAGTGCACAGATGATGAGTTAATTCTTTTGCGCCATTCAACATGCAAGAAAGTGTTCGACAAACTTGAATGTGATATTTCCCAACCGGAGCTTTGTTGTACATCGTGTAAAATGTAAAAACTTCGTTGATGTGCGATTCAGGAATTTCCATGACTTCAGATAATGCATGAATCACTTCTGCGTTGATAAAACCTTTATTCTCACGTTGCCCGATGTACAAAGCTGGTAGCACGGCTGACTCTTTCGATTCGTAGCGCTTCAGCTCGGCCAAGACTTGTTGTTTTGCTTCGTTTGATAATTGAAACATCTATCTATCCAATTCCCCAGCAATGACGTTCATGCTGGCAACAGTTGCAATCGCGTCCGCAAGCATCGCACCCTTAACTACGCTTGGGAAAGACTGATAAATCGCAAAACAAGGCGGTCGACATTTTAAACGATACGGATTCGCCGAACCATCGCTGATGAGGTAGAAACCTAATTCGCCATTCGCAGCTTCAGTTGCATCATAAACTTCACCGATCGGTGGGCGAAGCCCTTTGATAATTAACATGAAGTGATTCATCAGACCTTCAATGTTTCCGTAAACATCTTTTTTCTCTGGTAATACAATTCCTTTGTCACGAATTGTGTAATCACCACCCGGCATGTTTTTACAAACTTGTCGGATAATTCGAATACTTTGTCGCATTTCTTCAATACGAACTAAGTAGCGGTCGTAGATGTCGCCGTTCGTACCAACTGGAATATCAAAGTCATACTGATCATAGCCATAGTAAGGATTTGATTTACGTAAATCTAAATTGACTCCGGATGCACGCAACAATGGACCGGTATAACCCCAATCAATCGCATCTTCTTTTGATACCGGGCACACGCCTTGAGTTCGTTTGATGAAAATTTTATTATCTAGCATCAACTTACAAATTTCATCGATTCCGTCGCTCATCTCGTCGCAGAAACCAAGAACTTCATCAAACCAACCGTCGGGAGCATCTTGCGCCATTCCGCCAATTCGAGTCATCGATACGGTCAATCGTGCTCCGCAAAGTTTCTCAAAAATTCCGTAAACTTTTTCGCGGTAAGTAAATAAGTGGAAGAATGCAGTAAGGGCTCCTAAGTCAACGCCGCCCGTTCCGACTGAAACGCAGTGATCAATAATGCGCGAAAGTTCACATAGGATCACTCGCATCGCTTGTGCGCGCGCCGGAATTTCTACGTTCAATAATCTTTCAACCGCTTTACAGTAACCAACGTTATTCATTGGCGCTGAACAATAATTTAAACGGTCCGTGTAAGGGATGACTTGGTTGTAAGGATGAGTCTCGGCCATTTTTTCGAAACAACGATGCAAATAACCAATTTCGCAGCTAGCCCGAATGATAGTCTCACCGTCAAGTTCTGCCATCACCCGCAAAGTTCCGTGCATCGCAGGATGTGAAGGCCCGATGTTGATCGGTACAAAACGGCTATCTAAAAGATCGCCGCGCTGATCGGGCGTATTATCAAAGTGAATAGGTAACACAGTTGAACAATGTTGTTGTGCATCGGCTTCGTAATCTTTGCGAAGCGGATGTCCAACGAATTCATGATGAGTTAAAATTTTTCTTAAATTCGGATGGCCGGTAAAAATAAGTCCGAACATATCGTACGCTTCACGCTCAAACCAATCGGCCGCTTTCCAGATGTTTGTAGCAGTGGGAATATCTTCATCAATTCCGACTTCAGCTTTTACTCGAACTCGAGAATGATCTTTCAAACTGTAAAGATGATAGACCACATCAAAACGTTTTGCGCGTGTCGGGTAATCAACTCCGCAAACATCCATTAGAAAATTAAAACCTGCGTATTCTTTTAAATAACGAAGTAATGCATGTGTTGTTTCTTTCGGTGCTTCAATAACGTGGTCACCAACTGGCGTCGTTAAATATTTAAACTGGTTCGTTCCAAACTTGATTGTTAAATCGCTTTTTAAAAGTTCTGGAAAATTCACGGCGCTACCAAACCTTTCATGTCAGCAAGTTGCGAATGAAGCGGCAACGGCGACTTCCAGTTATCTCTCCATGGGCGCGGGGCGCGATCTTTGATCATTTTTTGCAAAGTCATGACTCCATCTAAAACGGCTTCTGGAGTTGGCGGGCAACCCGGCACGTAAACATCGACCGGAATCACTTTATCGCAACCTTGAAGAACGTGATAAGCGCGATAAAAACCGCCCGAGCTTGCGCAAGCTCCCATTGATAGAACAAATTTTGGCTCAAGCATTTGCTCGTAAATTCGTACTAAGATCGGCGCCATTTTTTCTGTGATCGTACCAGCAACTAAAAGTAAGTCTGCCTGACGAGGAGAGAACCGAACAACTTCTGCACCGAATCGCGCCAGATCATATTTTGGTCCCATCACTGACATGAGTTCGATTCCGCAACAAGCGGTTCCGTAAGGAAGTGGCCACAGAGCATTTCTTTGCCCCCACGCTACAATCGCATCAAGTTTCGTTGTCAGAGCAAAAGACCGAGACATATCATCAGCGGCTTGCGTGCCCGCAGACTGAATATTCTGTGAGTTCATAAGAAACCTCTTTTTATCATTAAGTTTTCACTGGCCATCATGACAAAAACCTTCAATGAAGACAATGACATAAGTCGCAAGGCCCTTTCGAGAATGCTTACAACGCAATCGCTCAAAAAGTGAAAAAATCTAAAATAGTTGTTGGTGTTCAACTTCAAATGTTCCTAGACTTTTGATTAGTCTAATAACGTTTTCGCTCAAGGAGGGGTCTATGAAAACATTTACGTCTGCAATACTACTTACATTGGCTTTATCAGCTCAAACACAGGCTGAAGATTTGCTAGTCAAAGTAGCAAATCCGGTTTCTACAAAACATGCCTCAATTTATTTTCAGTCACAGGGACTTCAATCAGAAGCCTTAACTGACCAATGGATTCGCGTACAGGGGAACGTGAACCAAATGAACTTACAAAAGTTTATGGAAAGCGATTCGATTTTACATGTTCAGAAGAACTATAAAATCCGTTTGCAGCAAAATCCAAATCTACAAGCCGCGCTACAAAAATATTTAGCCGCTCATCCGGAAGCAGCCGATCAAGCTTTTGCTCCGCAGACTGATAACCCAGCAATTCCTAATAATCCAGCAGCTTCAACAGGTGCTGACCCGCTTTTTACAAATCAATGGGGCATGATCAATTTAGGTGTTGAAGCCGCTTGGAATATTCACCGCGGTACTAATAAAATCATCGTGGCAGTTATTGATACCGGCGTTGATTATACTCACGAAGACTTGATTTCAAACATGTGGCGAAATTCAAAAGAAATTGCCGATAATAATATAGACGATGATAAAAATGGTTACGTTGATGACATCGTAGGCTGGGATTTTGTTTCTAACGACAATAAACCATACGATTTAGCTGCGGCTAATTTAATGGATTTATTAAACGGCGGAAACCCGGGTCACGGTACACATTGCGCAGGTAATGTTGCGGCTTCTGGCGCAAACGGAAAAGGTGTTTCTGGAGTTGCTCCAAACGCACAAATCATGGCGTTACGTTTTCTTGGAAACGAAGGCGGAACAACGGCCGATGCAGTTAAATCAATTAAATACGCGGTTGATAACGGCGCAAAAGTTTTATCGAATTCTTGGGGTTCTGAGGGCGAAGATTCTGCTGAGCCAACTGAAAACCAAGCATTAAGAGATTCAATTCAGTACGCTTTAGATAAAGACGTTTTATTTATCGCAGCCGCTGGAAATTCTTCTAAGAATAACGATAGCGATGAGAAGCGCGCCTACCCTGCAAGTTACGATCATGCAAATATCGTTGCCGTTGCGGCAATCGATTCTGCTGATCAAATTGCATCGTTTTCAAATATCGGTGCCAAGTCAGTTGATATCGCTGCTCCGGGAGTAAAAGTTTACTCAACTACCGTGGGTGGAAAATATTCTGACACTGTGATTGATCTTTTAGGCGCAACTTGGGATGGAACTTCAATGGCGTGTCCGCACGTTGCCGGAGCCGCCGCTTTATACTGGTCAGCTCATCCTGAAAAAACATACGCACAAGTTCGTGATGCGATTTTAAATTCGGCAACTAAAGTAACTGCAGCCGATGGAAAAGTTCTTACGAATGGTAAATTAAATGTTCTTCAATTAATGAAGCAGTAATTTTCATACTTAAAATTTTTATTAAAAGGGAATCTTCGAATTCCCTTTTTTTTATATCTAATCCAGAAATATGAATTGTCTTGAAATAAGAGTCCGACCTTAGTCTGTACGAACCTAGCCTTTTAGACAGTATCAACTTGATCCATTTCAGAACACCTTCGCTTAAATTACAAAAATCTTCTAGAATATTAGTAAGTTATAGCATATTTGCTTGGGGGTTTACATGGAGCTGACTACAAAGCCGTTCTTTAAAATGGGAGCCGTTTTAGTTTTTATTTTAACATCGTTCGCAGCGGAGCTAGCTTTCGCCCAAAAAGGGGGGCGCTTCTCAGTTGGAGCAATGGCTCTTATCGGTCAAGGTAAGATGGGAAATGGTGCCGACATCGCAGACCGTGCAATGACCCACACACCCCTTGCCGTGTTCGGCGGAGTCAATTTTAAAAAATTTCGTCTTGGTTTAAATTACGAATATTATATGGCTGGCCAAACGGTCGATCCTGCTGAAGTTGGTGGTCAAAACCTTTCTGGCAAAGGTACTGCGCCCGGCTTACGTTTAGAATTCTACGACGGAAAGCAATCATTTGGACTGATATATCGTCTTTCAGATACCTACACTCTAGATAAACCAACCATAACCGGCGCGACCGCAGTTTATAAGTCAAAAGGTGGGTTTCAAGTTCAATACTATCGCCAAATAAAAAAACGCTTCGGCTTCGTTTTTGATTACACAACTGAAAGTTTCGACGAATCTGCATCTACCCCAGTAAAGTGGGATCGCATTAGCCTTGGTGTCGTGATTTCAAACTTCACAGGCGGCAAGTAATAAAATTGCTTGCGTTGAAAATTCATTAGCAAGGAGTGCGAAATGAAAAAAGAATTCAAAGTATACGTTTACGCAATTGTTACCGCTGTATCATTTGTTCTAACTTTTACTCAATGTTCAAAAACTTATGAATCTGAAAGCTTTGCACCTTCTAATACCAAACCGGTTATAAGCGGAATTTCAGCGAATGGTGGCGGCTCACTCTACTGCAGTATCTCGGGTGGTTGCCCACTGACAATTTCTGGAACAGATTTTTATTATGGCGCAAAAGTTTTTGTAGGTCCTTATGAATGTATTAATGTCGTTGTATCCGCAGATGCAAAACAAATTTCATGTAATGTTGGCCCAGGAAAATCGGGCGTCTTTGATATCACCATAAAAAATCGTGATGGTCACTTGAGCCAACTTGCTTCAACCGTTACCGATCCAACAGCAGTACAGTTTTCTTATGCTTCATTTTTGTATTTGGGAGTTCAAGATTCGCCCGGAAAAGTATATGGCTATGCGCAGAACCCAGTTACCGGAGCTTTAATTTCGATTATTAATAGCCCGTTTTCAATCGCGGCCAATAATCAATCCTATGGGACCGTCATTAGCCCTAACAATAAATTTCTTTACGCAGCAAATGTATCTTCGGGAACAATTTCAGTTTATGAGATTAACCCGCAAAATGGAAAATTAACTGCCGTAGGTAGTCCAGTTGTATCCGGGGCCGCTTCCCCAAATGGACTTTTCTTTCATCCAACGGGAAATTTTTTATACGTAACAAATCAAGGTGGAAATAGAGTCAGTGCATTTATTGTTGCAACTGACGGAACTTTAACTGCCATAACCGGAAGCCCATTCACGGCGGGCACGGCAACCACTCTTAACGGGCTTGTCGTAGATCCAACGGGTCGATTTTTATTTGTTGCTTCCATGGGTGGTACGGGCGGCGTCGTCGGTTATACGATCGAA
This sequence comes from Bdellovibrio sp., assembly GCA_043760925.1. GTDB lineage: Bacteria > Bdellovibrionota > Bdellovibrionia > Bdellovibrionales > Bdellovibrionaceae > Pseudobdellovibrio. The sequence continues at coordinate 49,153 of JAYUOK010000001.1, forward strand.
GCAACAACAGGGGCTTTAACTTTAATTCCAGGAAGTCCTTTTAGAAATACCACCGGAGGTTTCGCAAACACCGGGGATGGAATTACGATTCACCAAAACGGCAAATGGCTTTACATGGGATTAACAGGAGTAAAAAGAGTTGCGGCTTTTAATATCGATCAAACCAGTGGCGCTTTGACCGGCATCGGAACTCCAATTTTGAATAATTCTACTACGGGGTACATAGATAATGGCGGCTCAGGGGCAAATATTTCTCCGGATGGACTTTATTTTTATGGAACTGCATTTTCAACTGTGGGTACCGATCCCAAAAAAGTGATTGTTTATTCGATCGATCAAACGACTGGCGATCTGTCTAGAGCTTCCGATGCAGATACCGGTGGAGGTCCAAACGATGTGCGGGTTGATACGAATGGAACTTTCGCTTACACATGTAATTCATCGAATACGCCTTCAGTCAGCGCGTTCAGCCGTAATCCCACAACGGGAGCTTTAACGGCACTTACTCCTCGCGATATAGCTATTCCCACCGGAAATTTTGGACCTGGAATCATGGTCATTCAAAAATAATTATTTTAGCCTGCGCTTGCTGGAGTGAAATCCACGAGCACTTGCATTCCTTCAGACGGAATAGCCGACCCGTGAAACTTAATAAAATATGTTTTAACTCCGCTTGCATCAGTTTCAACTTCCAATGTCCAACCGTTGACTGCGTCTTCAGAAATACTTACGCCACCGACGTTGACTTTGATTGTTGACTTATTCGGAGCTGATTTTAAACGGTATGCGGTTATTTGATCAATGATACGTGCCTTGATATTTGATACGGCTGCCGTTAAATCGCCCACGCAAATTGATTCTTTTACGCCTTTAGAAGCAATTACTAAATTTAGGTAATTCGTGCCGATTGAAACGTGCCCGCCTAAGAAATCACAATTCTGATTTTGAATACTTCCAATATAATTTGCCAACCAAGCACGACCACCCTCTTTAAACGGAGGACGAAATGCATTCATGTAATTCACGAAATCATTTGAAGCACCCGAACCGAATTCGCTGCTATTATCATTTTCGTCGCCTAAAAAATTTACGACGAATAAGGCATCACTTCGTAGATATCCCGGTGCGTTCGTAGCGGCGTAGGGGCCGGTTACAAAAGCCAGTGCGTCTAAGCCGCGCTCGTTGTCAGAGCCGGTCTCGCCGACCAGAATGCGGTCATTTAAAAGATGTATATTACTGCGGGTTAAGTACTTAGGCTCTCCGACAATTTGTCGAGTCATTGGATAAGTTGAAGTTGCCGACATCGTCGTTGTGGTCACAGCAATGTGATAGTCCATACCCAAAGCATTCAACGCATTGATCATATCTGGCACGCGAGCGGCTAACCGCTGTTGATGCTGAGTCATCGATTTAGAATTATCGATAACGAATAGAATATCAACTTTTCGATTATATGTAATGACCTGTCCAAACGCTTGATTTGTTGATGGAAGAGAAAATCCGGTTGATCGGTTACCGCATGAAGTTGCAATTAATAATGAGCAACATAAAATGTGAATCGTGATTAAAAACTTCATGCGAACCTCTGTGCAGTCTAAGCCGCTTTATTTGTATACTTAGAAATAGAATCTTTTATGGCCGCTGCCACCGTAATAAATCGTAATCCATATTTGTTACCGGACCGACTGACAACGCGACAAATCGCATTGAAAGCTGGAACTTGGCCACCGGGCGTAAAATGTAAGTAAAGTTGTTGTTCAATTTCGAAATTTACATTTTCGATGATGATACCGGCCCCGCCTGCGCTAATTTCGAAACTGCGTCCTTTGAAAATCTTTTTTTGATCATGCAAAATCAGGCTGCAACCGTATTCAGAGCGCGCATGGCGACGTCGAAAGAAAATCTCGCCAATGGCTTCTTCGCTAACCTCGTAGACCTTACGCACTTCTTCCGGATGAAATTCATTTACTTCTGATAGCCGTTTCCAAGAGGCTAAGCCTTGCTTCCATATAAAATCAAATTCAAATAAAGTTTTGCTTTGTAACATTTGAATCATTTCAGCTTTCGAAAATGGGCCGTAGTTATTGTTCTGCTTTAATATGTACCAGGCGCGGTCACGTAACGGGTCATCGCTTAAGGTAGGCGCTTTCACGTGATTGATTGGATTTTTAAAACTCTTATTAAACAATTCTGTCAAAGCCGGAAATTCTAATAATAGAATCCAGTCTTCATTTTTTTCATCATATATATAGTCATTCCAATCAATACTTTTTTGATTAAGCTTTGAAGAGACTTCATCCAATGTGAATGGGCCCGATTGAATTCCTTCATGCGCAACGAAATACTTTTGCATAATAACCTCACCTTAGTAAAAAGTCGTCTACAATTTGTTTTCGGATTGATTCATTGTGGTCTAAAGTGTTGCGAAAATCGAAAAACTTTTAGACAGTTAGCCAAAGCAGTCTCGCCGACCGCGTCTAGCCAACTTTTTTCAGGATTTGATTTTGCGTTTCTTCATTCGTACGCGATTTGCGCCAGAAACGGTGTGAATTTAAAAAGATAGTCGCTAATTGAGTGTCAAACTGTGAACCCGCGCATCGCTTTAATTCAGCATAGATAATATCGTCTGTTAAACCAGCACGATAGGTTCGGGTTACCGACATCGCATCGTAAGTGTCGACGACCGAAACTATTCTTGCTAGTAGCGGAATTTCTTCGCCGACTAATTTGTCGGGATAACCGGTTCCGTTTAAAAATTCATGGTGTGCACGAACAACTGGCTGCACGTCTTTGAAAAAATCGCTTGCCGTCGATAATGGTTTAATAAATTCTTCGCTAGCTAAGCTGTGGCTTTTAACAATTTCGTATTCGATCGCATTTAATTTTGATGGTTTTAATAGAATATCTAAGTCGATCGAAGCTTTACCAATATCGTGAAGTAAACCCGAAATTTCAGCCACTTTTTGTTGGTACTCATTAAGGCCTGCATATAACGCCAACTGCTTCGAATATTCTCCGACTCGCAAACAGTGTTCGTATGTTCCTGGCTCGATATGCTTTAGTATTTGCAGCAAACTTGCTACAGAAGCATTCGACCAGTTAGGAATATCGCCCCAGTTCATTGTACCACCTAGATATGTTAAATATCGGTGGATTTTCCAAGCTTCTAAATGTTTATTAAAAATATATTTAGTCTCAAGTTGAGAACTCTAGCATTAGGTCGAGAAACCGATCGCCTTTGACCACTCAGGCGTCGGGGCAATCAACCTACGCGCTTTAAGATCGAAGAAACCGGCCATCATAACCAATTCGCAAGCGACTTCCCCGTCAGGTTTGATCATGGTTTGTTTGAGTTTAGAAATCTTACCTTCATAAGAAAGCACTTCTAGAGTAATGCGGATATTTTCGCGAAGCTTTAATTCTTTCTGGAATTTCATATGTACTTCAAGGATGACGGGCCCTTGCCCGGTTTCGTGAACCTTCTGATAACCGTACCCTCGTTGGGTGATGACTTCCCAGCGAGCTTCTTCGAACAAACTTAAATAAGTCGCGTTGTTCACGTGACCGTATGAATCTAAATGGTGTTCTCGAATTAGAATCGAGTATTCAAAAATCACTTCAGCGCTTCCCGGATATAAGCTGAAGCTTGATCCATCAACCAAACAACCGCTGCAATCACAACGATGATTGTACCAACTTCCGGCCACATAGCTTGACCTTGGTATTTGATAAGCATGGTACCGATACCACCGCCACCAACTAAACCGATGATTGTCGCCATACGAACGTTAATGTCCCAGCGATAAACCGTGAATGAAATATAAGGAAGCACGACTTGCGGGACAATTGCAAACCAGATTGTTTGTAGCTTGCTGGCCCCGCATGATTGAACTCCTTCAATTGGGCCTTCACTAACACTTTCAACCATTTCAGAATATTGTTTCGTTAATGAAGCAATTGAATGAATCATCAATGCTAACATACCGGCAAATGGACCGATTCCCACCCAGACAGAAAATATGATGGCCCAAACCAGGGCCTCAACCGAACGGGTCACATTTAGAATCGTACGAAGCGTGATGTAAATCGTGAAAGCGCCAGGACCCTTCATGATATTTTTCGCCGCCATAAAGCTAAGTACAAATGCAAACGGGATGGCAAGAAAAGTGGCCATAAACGCCATGAAGATGGTTTCGATAATATTTAAGACAGCTGAAGGCAGCACGGCCCAGTTCGGAGAAAAAATTCCTTTGAATAATCTTTTTGCTCCTTCAAATCCGTCTTCATTTAAAAGTTCATAAAGTGAGAATTTTGTCTTAAAAATTCCCACGATGAAAAGCACAACAAGGGTTACTAAGAAATGCCAGCCCCAAAATGTACGAAAAAACGGTTTAGCCTCGGCTTTCGCTTTTTCGTAGTCGGGTTCAAAAATATGTTCGCCAAATGTCTTTATCCCCGCACCGTTCAATACGAAACTAAGGATCGCGCCTAATACCATTCCCAACAAAAATAAAAATGAGATCACTGGCAAATTGTGCATTTGCTCATCGGTCGGACTAAAAATCAGCGTCAACGCAACCGACAAAAATATGGCTACCGTTAAACCATCTAGCAATGAACGTCGAATGACATAAGGTTTCATAGATCAGATCCTTTTAATTAATGTGAACTTCTTTTGCGCCTTGACCATAGATTTTTTCAAACCACGCCTCATCGATATTTTTCGGATCTCCCTCGTACACAAGTTCGCCGCCCTTCAATGCGATGACGCGCGTGGCGTACTGTCGCACTAAAGATAAAAAGTGAAGATTGCAAATAACCGTAATACCTAATTCTTGATTCACTTTTTTCAAGTAATCCATGACGGTATGGCAAGTGGCCGGGTCTAACGAAGCCACAGGCTCATCTGCCAAAAGAATTTCTGGATTTTGAGTCAAAGCACGCGCGATTGCCACACGCTGTTGCTGCCCGCCCGAAAGCTGATCCGCGCGAATATGCGCTTTTTCAGAAATCCCCACTAGCTTGAGGTAGCGCATCGCCTCGGCTTTATCTTCAGCCGAAAAAAGTCCAAAAATACTTTTCCATGTTTTCGTGTAAGCAAGTTTTCCCATCAACACGTTAGCTAGTACCGTATGTCGTGGGATCAAGTTGAAGTGTTGAAAAATCATTCCGCACTTTTTACGTAAGTCACGGATAGCAGATGCGGTCGATAATTTCGCCGTATCGATGAAGGCACCGGATTTATTTGTTTGAAAATGCACTTCTCCACTTGTTGGATCATGCAGTCGGTTTAAACAACGCAGCAGTGTTGATTTACCAGATCCGCTCAGGCCAATGATAACTAAGAACTCTCCACGCTTAACGTCAAAGCTAACGCCTTTCAGCGCCTGCACTCCGTTCGGATATGTTTTAATTAAATCTTTAACTTTCAGAATTGTTTCTGACATATCGATTTCCCTACTATTTCTTTTGCATTAATTCTGAAGCGTCTTTACCTAAAGCTTTTAGCATGGCGCGCACGGGCTCGTATTCAGCATCTGAACTTTTCTTAATCGCCGTGACGCCGTAGATCGCCTTGAAAGCTTCTTTGCCTTCGTCAGTCGTTAAAAAACCAACCATTGCGTCAACAATTTTAACTTTCATTTCTTCCGGCATTTCTTTTCTGAAAACAATTGGATCGTTCATGATTGGCTCAGATAAAGAAATAATAACAACCTTTTTTTCAACATCAGGATACTGAGTTAATACGAGTCGTCGCGCGTCTTCCATTTTTTCAACACCCGAAGCGTCTTTTTCTGGCGGAGAATAAAACGTTGCGCCAGCATCAACTTGGCCTTGGTAAACCATCGAAACGACGTTATCGTGCTTGCCCGCAAAAACAGTTTCTTTAGCTTGAACATTTTTTTCTTTTAAAGTCTTTAACGGCAACAAGTAACCTGAAGTGGAAGACGGCTCAACGAAAGCAATCTTTTTACCATTAAGATCTTCAATTTTTTTAATTTTACTGTCTGCTTTTGCGATAAATTGAGATTGGTAAGTTGATGAGCCGTTTCGAATAACAGTTAATCGGGCTTCGGCTCCGTACTTTTCGTGGGCTAGAACATAACCAAAAGTATTGATCGCTGCGACGTCTGCCCGCTTTGTTCCGAATGCTTCAACCACGGCAATAAACGATTGCGGGATTGTGACTTCGAATTTGTAAGGCGTGTTTTTTTCTAAGTATTCTTCGAACTTTTTTGAATTGTCTTCAATGACTTTCGCATCAACTGAAGGAACAAAATGCAATTTAATTGGATTGTCAGCTGTTCCTAATTCTGCCGTTTTCTTTATACAGCCCGTAAGTAGAAGCGCGAAAAAACTAATAGCAATAACGATTGTTTTCATGAGACTTTCCCCTTGATTTTGACTTGGTTGCAGAGAACAAAATTTGAACCCGAAGTTAACAAAAGTGTTTCGGGTTTCCAACCTCTTTCATAAGAAAAGACTTTTCTTTTTTTCGTAGAAAAGTCATACTCGGTCAAAATGAGCGCAAACCAGTCAAACCCCTCGAAACTTAACGAAATCATCAAAATCGCTCAGGATTTCCGTGCCCAAAATATGCGCACGTTGGCCGTTTTCGACCTTGATTCAACGTTATTTAACGTCAGTACACGAACTAAAAAAATTCTAACAGAGTTCGCAGAGTTATATAATTTAGATGAACTTAAAAACGTAGAAGTTAAACAAGAAGACTGGGGAATTAAGGAAGCCGTTATTCGGGCCGGGTACCACCCCGATCGCGATCTAGAGATGCTGAAAAATTTACGGGATTTTTGGTTCGAAAGATTTTTTACCGATGAATATGTACACTATGACGTACCGTATGCGGGTGCGATTTCTTATGTATTAGACCTGCATCAAGCCGGTTGCCAGATTAAATACCTGACCGGCCGGGATCAACACCGGATGGGCAGAGGCTCTTTAGAGGTCTTAAAAAAATGGGGCTTTCCGTGCGAGCCCGGAGCTTTAGTTTTAAAGCCTGAGCGCACGATCGATGATGGACTATTTAAAAAAAGTTGGTTCATTGATTTAAATCGAAATGACTACCAAAAAATATATTTTTTTGAAAATGAGCCCGTCAATATCAATGCGGTTATGGCTACTTCACCTGACGTTGAAATTATTTTTCTTGATACCACCCATGCACGCCGCGAAACAGTCGCCGCGCAAATTCATCGAATATTTCATTTTGGCAGGCCATAAATGTTAAGTCTTATCGCAACGCCCATTGGTCGAAATGATGAGATCACGCTTCGATCGCTTGAACTATTTAAGAGTGCCGATGTTGTGATTTGCGAATCCACGAAAGAAACCTCAAAATTACTGAAGCAATATGAAATCAAGGCCAAGCGCTACGAAGTTTTAAGCGAGCATACTACCTCTGAGGAAGTGAAAGAATTAGTTCAGCTTTGCCGCGATCAGCAGGTTGTGTTGGTTTCAGATTGCGGAACACCAAGTTTTTGCGACCCGGGATTTCAAGTGGTTGCACTCTGTCGAAAGCAAAATATTCCCATACAAAGTTCATTAGGCGCTTCAAGCCTGATGGGATTAATTTCATTAAGTTCTGAGCGAATCCAGCAATTTTATTTTCGAGGATTTATTCCAGCCGAGAATGTGGCGCGCGAAAAAGAATGGCAAATTCTTAAAAAGACAAAAGAGCCTGTGGTTTTGATGGACACGCCTTACCGACTTAAAAAAATGCTAGATGAGTGTAGTTTACATTTAAATGATCGACGTATCCTTCTTGCGCTTAATCTATCACAGGAAAATGAAACGATTCTTGAAGGCTCACCTGAAAACGTACGTAAACAGCTGCAATTCGATAAAGCTGAATTTATGATTTTAGTCTATGGCAAATAAGTTTCAGCTACCCATTGATAAATATCTTAAAAACATTGTTGGAAGTTTTGAAATTTCACCAAATTTAATTCTGACGGCACCACCGGGCTCAGGTAAGACTTTGCGAGTTCCCGCGGCCCTGCTCAAAAATTTACTGACTCAAAATCAGGGTAAAAAAATCGTAGTGCTTGTTCCAAAAAGAATTGCGGCAGTCTCTGCCGCCGCGTTTATTGCCGAAGAAAATAACTGGCAGCTTGGTGAAGAAGTTGGATACCAAGTTCGTTTCGACAATAAAACCTCACCGCGCACTCAGTTGATATTTATGACTGAAGGTGTGTTTATTAAACGAATCAATGACTCTGCCTTGTGGCAAAACTTAGAAGCTATCGTGTTCGATGAGTTTCACGAGCGATCCGCATTTAATGATATGGCTTTGGGAATATGCTACGAGAGGCAATTGTTAGAGCAAAATCTAAAGATTCTGGTGATGTCAGCTACTTTAGATGTAGCGCCCCTGCAAAAATTTTTAGGTGATTCCGAATGGATTGAAGTGGCCAGCCCGCCCCACCCGTTAGAAATCATTAAAAACAAGAAAGCCCAGCGCCTTGTTTTTGATTATTCGGCCGCCGAACAGATTGTTGATACAATCCGGGAAGCCCTTCGCCAAAGTAAAAAAGATGTTTTAGTTTTTTTACCCGGACTTCACGAAATTCGTATGGTGCAGAATAAGTTAAACCAAAGTGGCGTGAATACGACGACCGAAATTCTTCACGGGTCGATTCGACTGGACGAGCAAAAAAGAATTCTTCAACCGACCAGCCAAAGGCGAATCATATTGTCAACGAATGTGGCTGAGTCATCTTTGACTTTGCCATCAGTTGATTGCGTAGTTGATTCGGGCTTACAAAAAACTTCAATTGTCGAAAGTAAAATTGGTTTTAAGAGGCTTGAGTTAGTCCGAATCTCGCAGTTCTCGGCCATTCAGCGCGCAGGCCGTGCGGCGCGGATCGGACCGGGCCGCTGTTTCCAGATGTGGCATGAAATTGACGAGCGATCAATGCCTGATCAAATTGAACCCGAAATTTTAAAAAGTGATTTATTAGAAGAATGCTTAACCCTTCTTTCGATTGGAATAACAAAACCTGAAACCTTTAGCTGGTTGGACCAGCCCGGCCGTTCTTTTTTTGCTGCCATCAAAAAGTTGCGAGCTTGGGAATTGATTACAGACAATCGTGAATTAACGGCAAAAGGGCGCCTGGTGCAGAACTGCCCGCTTGATATTGAACGGAGTCAGCTTTTTGTTGAACTTTGCCTTGCCGATCAGAAGAAATTTGCCTGTCGTTTTCTGGCTTATTTAGAAACGAATGACTTTTCAAAGGACCACTCGTTGATCGACCCTGAGTCAGCACAGTTAAATGAGCTGGGGCAAAAGATTGAACGACAACTTGCGGGAATGAATATACTTTCACAAACAAAATCATTGAATCCAAGGGCAAGCCTGATTCAAATTTATCTAAAGAGCTTTCCAGAAAAAATGGCGCAAAAAAAAGAAGGCACGAACGGAATTTCAAGTTTGGGCCGAGGCCTTGAATTTGCCTCGCATTTAATTGCAAAAGACAGCGATTATTTTCTTCTTTTACAAGGCCGCGACCTTTCGGATAGCGTAACTAGAATCGAATACGCAGTCTCTTTTACGCAGAATGAATTTGACCAATTTAGTCAGCAAAATCAAGTGATGCATACGACCTATCAAATTGATTTTGAAAAACGAAATATCTATAAGATAGAAAAAAAGATGTCTGGGCTTTTCGTGATCTCTGAAAGCAGCCGGATTCCACTCAATCTGAAATCTGATAAGACTATTTTTAAAAAATTGTTTTTAGAACAATCTGCGCTTTTTCTAGAATCACACCCAGCGTGGAAACGTTATGTTACGCGAATTAACTTTCTTAAGAAAAAATCCATTGAGATTAGTTTAAGCTTAACTGATTTCAATTTTCTAGGTGAGCTAGATAGCAAAGTCGCTGAAAGTGTTTCTGACACACTTCATTCGGTTCAAGAATTTCTAGACTATGATCTTTATCAACTTTTACTCTACTTAACGCCTGATGAAGTGAAGTCATCGTTAAGCCAACTACCAAACGAATTCATTCTACCGAATAAAAAGGGCGTGGCGATTGATTACGAAGCAGAGCTTGCACCACTTATATCAGTTCGAATTCAAGATATTTTAGGGCAGATTAAAAACCCCGTCATTCTGAATGGCAAATTGCGATTGACGATTGAATTGTTGGCGCCCAACCGTCGTCCGACTCAAATAACAAGTCAGCTGGAACAATTTTGGCAAAGTAGCTACCTAGAAATTAGAAAAGAATTAAGGGCACGTTATCCAAAGCAAGACTGGCCAGAAAATCCACTTGAATGGAAACCCGAGATGAGCAAAAGAAAACCGCGGCCGACCTAAAAACTAATTAGTATTTTTTTTCAATCTCGATACTTTGCGGGGCAACCACTGTGCCGCCAGGTGAAACAGGCTTCATCACCACGGCATTTGCGCCTATGCGTGCATCATCACCAATCAGGATAGGCCCAAGCACTTTCGCGCCGGCACCGATTAGCACTCGATTACCAACAGTTGGATGTCTTTTTACGGGGTCGAATTTAAGTCCACCCAGCGTCACTCCATGAAATAAAATACAATCGTCACCAATCACTGCTGTTTCTCCGATAACACATCCGACTCCGTGATCGATGACCAAACGTTTTCCAATTTGAGCACCAGGATGAATTTCGATTCCGGTTACGGTTCGCGAAATATCGGCAATAAACCGAGCGATAAAAAATAATCGAGCCTCATAAAGAGCATGTGCAATTCGGTGAAAGAAAAGTGCTCGCGGACCAGGGTAAAGTAGAAATATTTCTGCGTAAGATTTAGCGGCTGGATCATAGTTTTTATAAGCTTTAAGAAATTCAATCATTATGACCAACGTCCTTTTAAATCTTCCAAGAAAAAATATCGATCAAAGTTTTCATTGTACCTAGACCAACTTTCACCCGTCTGACGTTCAGATTCAATAAATCCTTGGACCGTATCAACTTTTGAGTCAAGGTCATCAATCATTGCGACCATCATGGCTTCCATAAAGTAAGGTCGAACCGGGGACCCATATTCTAATTTTCCATGATGAGAAAGTACAATATGCTTCATGATCTGGCGAAGATCTTCAGGGAACCCTAAAATTCGCTGGGCTTTTTTATCGATGAGCTCGCAGGCCAATTGCATATGACCCAACAAACGCCCCTTGTGTGAATATTGAATTTGTTCTCGTTGAATATCAAGTTCCCAAACTTTACCTAAATCATGAAATATTGCGCCGAAAATAAGTAAATCTTCATTTAGGAATTTATAGTGAGAAGAAATCATTTTCATCAATTTACAAATCGATATGACATGCTCGAGCAGACCACCCTGGTGCGCATGGTGAATCGTTTTAGCGGCAGGGGCCTTCAGAATAAGTGGCTTTATCTCTTCATCTTGAATTGAATCTAATATCAGTTGCCGAATCGGCGGGCTTTGAATTTGTTGTACAATCTGAACAAGTTCTGAATAGAGAGCGTGCGCATCGATTTTTTTATCTTCGATGCTAAAGTCTTCCCGCTTAAACTGGTCTTCGGCTGACTTCTCTACTTTATGAACGATAATCTGCTTTCGGCTTAAATAGACCTGAACTTGCCCTTTTACTAAAATAATATCGCCGATCTCGAAGGTATCAGCGATCTCTTCAACTCGGTCCCAAACGCGGGCATCAATGTGACCCGTTTTATCCCCAATTAACAAGCTTAAGAATGCGCGCCCATTTTTACCCATTCCTTTAACTTTGTCTTTTACAAGGAAGGGGCGATCTTGGATGGCATCTTTATCATTTAGGTTTTTAACTGGAGTTAAATCTGTTATTTGGCTCATTCCCGGGCTCCTGACTCTGGATTACACAGTTCATTTGTGTATCTAGAATCTGTGATCGTCAACTGTGATAAATAAACTTGATTGTTTTCACGAAAAACAAAAACGTAATGCCCAGCCAAAACGTACAAATACCTTTGATCCGTTGTATTAAGCTTAAAAAATTTATCCTTTTTCAAGCTGCTGAATTTATTTTTAATGTCGACCCATTTGCCGCACCCCAACCCAAATGATTCATTCCCAATCTTTTTTAAGGGCGACTGACTGACGTAATATAAATGCACAAGGTCGGGAAGCTTAGCAAACTGATCCGCAGGAAAGCTCAGGTAGAACGAGCCTTGCCCGGTCACGACATCTTTTAAATCAAGTCGCCCGCCGCCTTTAGGAAAACTAATTCTTTTCGGACTTCCTTGAATGACTCCGACACTTTTATCGACTAGTTCAGCAAGAAGTGGCACAAATATATAAACAGGAGTAATCAACTTAGAATCTTCGTTCAATTCTAATTCAATTTCAGCCATCAGTGCTTTAGGTAAAAGAATGTCCTGCGCAATTTCACTTATTTGCGTGGCTTCTTTTAAGGATTCGTCTTTTTTTGAAAAACATCCCATCATACATAAAATAATTAATAACTGAAGTAATCTCATTTTTACCTATTCCGTTAAGCTACGGGCTTCGGTCACCGGGATAAAATTATTTACGGTGATTAAATGCTCGCGCAAAAATGGGCGGATTCGATCGATCTGCTTGCTTTTTAAAATTTGCATTAATTTAATCCAGTGATGGTAAAATACAAGCTGACGTTCTTTGAAAAAACTAAGATGCGTGGAAATATCAGCCTGTGGATTTACTTCAAGCTTATTGATAACCAAAAGTAAGTGATTAATTTCTGATGACATATTCAGTTGATTCGTTTTTTCCAAAGCTAAAATTTCATTTTTTCGCCCTTGCGAATTCAAAATGAGTAACCTTAACTGCTGCTTGACCGCTTTATCTTTGATTTTAGGCAGATTATTTTCAGCATACTTATTTGCGGCGCTTACCTGCGCCCCCTCTAAGTAGTTATGGATTTCGAATAAAACTGAGTCTTCGGCATTGAGGGCGGTTCGCACTGTAATTTTGTATTCTTCAAGATCTTTCCATTGATAAATTTGCAGCGGCAGAAGCGTTGGTCGAGTAAATAAATTTGCAAACTGTGTTGGTGTATTTAGAAATTGATCCCATGATACTTTGAAGAGAATTTCGTTTTTTATCCAGCGGGCCAATGCCATTTGTCCCAACAATAATTCTTTTTTAAAATCGTAATAAGTTGAAGTGTGCGATTCAATTGACTGACTGAGCAATGGAATTGCCTGACTTTTTTGTTCAGTCGTCAGGCCCGCTAAAGCCTGTAGCGCACCTACAAGGTAACGTCCGTTTTTTTCGGTTTTGTATAGATTAACAAAACCATCAAAGCTGTTTTTAAATTCACTATTTTTGAGATCTAACAAAGCACGATTTTCTAGTACGATGGCCGAAGCCGGCTGTAATGACCTTGCTTTAATGAGCGCCTCTGAAGCGGCTTGCATATTTTGATTCTGTAATGCGGCTAGAAAATAAATAATTTGAATCGTTGTTTTTTGCTCGACGTTTAGGTCAGAGTTTGTTCGAATTCGCTCAATTTCTTTAACGTTCGTTAGTTGTTCAGATTCAAGAATCGGATATAACGATAAAATTTCAGGAAGTACTTTTCTTTGATTATACTCAGGTAATTTTGCATACAATGCCACGGCTTTTTGATTGTAGCCAAAAAATTCAAACTTTCGCACTTGAGCCATAAGTGCTTCTTCTTGAATTCTGACGGATCTTTTTTGATAATACACAAATGAGTAGCCAGCACCGACAGCCAGCGTGATAAAAGCAAACAAGTAAATAAGATATCTTGTTTTAGACGTCTGAACTTTATTCTGAAAAAGCTGATCTTGGGGCAATCCATAAATTTTGGCCCGTTCCCGTTGCGTTGGATTTTCGAAATAATTTTGATTTTGCGAATTTTCTTCGTGGGTTTCGTTTACAACTGAAGCTTCTTGCACGTCTACTTCGGTAAATTGGGGCAGATCAAAATTTGTTTTGTTAGCTGTATTGCCAGTCGTATTCGTGACCGCACTTGTTTCGGGCTTAGTGCTGCTTTGATACGTTTTAGTGCTATCCATTTTATTTTCTAATTCTCTTCTGATTTCATCGACAACCTTTTTGAAACTTGGGTTTTCTCGGATGTATAACCAGCGCGTATCCATATCGCGAATTTCATCGATCAAAGAGATTTGTTTTTTTTTCAATAAATCTTCGATTTGATCAAAGTGATAAGGCCCTAGAATTTTATTCTCAGATTTAACCAGCCATTTTTTTTCTAGGTTTTTTTCTAACATCGGGTACCTAGTGCCTAAAGTGGCGCGTGTGAGTCACGACCATATTGATATTGTTTTTCTTAGCTGCATCAAAAACACTTTGATCTTTATTAGAACCACCCGGCTGAACAACCCATTGAATTTCAGCTTTTGAAATCAGATCAACTGAATCCGGAAATGGAAAAAAAGCATCACTCACCAAAACGACTTCATTCATATTGATCACGTGATTCTGTCGATACTGATTCATCCTGGCAATAGCTTGTTCAACAGCATCGACGCGATTAACTTGCCCCATGCCCAAACCGATGGTTTGGTTATTATACACAATTGCAATCGAATTACTTTTCAGAAAGCCGGCAACTTTTTCTCCAAACTGCATTGTTTGCAGGAGGCTTTCGCTGGGCTTGCTTTGCAAGTAAGTCCATACTCTTTCAGTAAAATGATCAGCTTCTTGGGCAACGGCTCCTCCTGATATTGATTTCACCGAAAAAGAGCTTTTATATTCTTTCATCGTTTGCGGAAGAGAAATTACTCGCAAATTCTTTTTATTGGCTAAAAATTGTAGACTTTCTTGAGTGTAACCGGGCGCAATCAAGCATTCTAAAAAAATATCGTTAAGTGCTTCACAAACCTGAAGATCAACTTCGCGGTTGAATGCAATAATACCACCAAAAATACTTTTCGAATCGGCCGCGATTGTTTTTCGAATGGCATCAAGGATTGTTTCACCTTGGGCGGCGCCGCATGGGTTATTATGTTTGACGGCAACACAGCCTGGTTGCGCAAATTGTCTAACTAGACTCAAAGAAGCATCTAAATCCAATAAATTATTGTATGAAAGTTCTTTACCCTGATGAATCTGAATTGAATTTAAAGATTGAGTGAGTAGTGGGTTTTCATACCAATCTGCTTTTTGATGCGCGTTTTCACCGTAGCGAAGAGCACTTTTTTTCTTTAAAGGTAAATTTAAATAATTGAGGTCATCACTAGACGTACTTAGTTTTTGTACAATCAGGGCATCATAATATGAGGTAAGCGAAAATACTTTTAACGCTAACTTTTTGCGGTCATCCACAGTTAATGTATTGGTCAGAATTTTATTCTGCACCCATTGGTAATCATTTGGCTCGCAGACCACAACGACAGAATGAAAATTCTTTGCCGAAGCACGCAAGAAGCTAGGGCCACCAATATCAATATTTTCAATGAGGTCTTCAAATGTTGATTTATCATCTGTAGCCGCTTTTTCAAACGGATACAGATTTCCGACCACTAAATCAAATATTTCAACCTTGTGCTGCTGCATTTCTTGCATGTGCAAGCTGTTGCGAGTGTCTGCCAAAAGCCCCATGTGAACTGCCGGATGCAAAGTTTTAACCCGTCCATCCAGTACTTCCGGAAATTGAGTTACGTCAGAAACATCGGTAGCTGGTAGATTGTTTTTTTTTAAAAAGTCCAACGTTCCGCCTGTTGATACAAGACGAAGTCCTTTTTCGCAAAGAGGCTTTAGAAATTCGACCAGCCCTGATTTGTCCGAAGTGCTAATCAAAGCCCGTTTCATCTAAAAGGGAGCTTTCGAAAGAAGCAGTTTTAAATCGTCGTTGGTTAAGAATAAACCGGCACCGAAATAAGCTGACTGGGCTTTACGTTTATTCAAGATATCATTATATCCGGCCGTTAAATACAATCCGTAGAATATTTTATAATTGAGTGTTGTGCGAAGCTGTAGTTGGTCAAAATTGAAAACGTCCGTCGATACCTTAAACTGATCGCGATAAAAAGTATAATCTAAACCAAAGCCGCCGGTGTCTTCAATGATACCCGCCCGCAAGGTCCAGTCAAAAAAGTTTTTCGCGTACAAAATGGTAAACTTAGTCTTACTTTTATAAGTTTTTCTTTCTTCTAAGAAAGTCGTGGCCCCACCGTTCACGGTAGTTTCAATCGTCGTCTGATCTACGACTCCGGCTGGATCGGTAATCAAGCCTAAGTAATAATAACGATCAAGACCAGGCTGGATGGTAATTCCAATTGCTGACCTGGCATCTTCAACTTCACTTAAGTAGTAAGAGTTAAAATCAATTCCAGTCGAAGTTTTATTAGCAACATCGACCATGCCGCTAATGCCTTCAATAGCTGACGAAACATCTTCAGCCGTTTTCTCGTCAGAGATCAGCTTTCCGATCGTGCCTTCGCCCTTATTAATTTTAGAAGTGATTTCATCAATGTTTTTCATCGAATTATCAAGCCGTGCTAAAGTCTTTTTCCAAGTCTGTTTAAGACCGGCTTCACTTTCGTCGTTAACCAATTCATCAATCGTTGAAGTGATGTTATGAACTTCGTCAACGATCTCTCCGATTTGTTCTTTATTTTCAGAAGTCATCTGGGCTAAATCGCCCGTTAATTTTTCGATATTTAAAACCATTCGGCCCAGAATATGCTTGTTGGTGCCATCATCGCTAACAGCTTCTTTTAAATTTTTAGAAACATCTTTTAAAGAATCCGTGATTTCTGCGACCTGTCCCAGAACGTCGTCTATCGAGCCACCGTTTTTGACGTTGACGATCTGACCACCATCTTCAAGCTCTGGATCACCTAAAACGCCGGGACTAATATCAATGTGTTTATCACCTAAAATTCCGTTTGCGCGCATTTCGACTGAAGCTGATCGGGTTAAACCTAAATCGGGTTTAATGGCCACATCAACCCGCGCTTGGCCGTCTTGCAATTGAATATCTTTAATAACTCCAACCGGAATTCCTGCTGACTTAATGGCCGAACCCTTAATAAGTCCGTTCGCATTTGGTAATAAAAACCAGGCTTTTTTTGAACGGCCCATGAAGCTTGGATCATCGCTGACTTGCATCGACATAAATGCGATCAAGCCGCCAATTGCGACGACTAAAGCTCCAACTTTTACTTCGGCTAAACTTAAAAAACCCACTCTAGAATCTCCAAAAGATGTAAATCATTAATGTTTGATTCCTTTGTCCACGAACTTTCTAACAAGTTCGATGTCCGTTTTATAAAAATCATCCGGTGTTCCCGCTAATAAGACTTTTCCAGCATCAAGCATTACAACGAAGTCAGCAATTCTAAATGCAGCATGCAAATCATGCGATACCATGATCGATGTTGTACCTGGGCGCGCCTTATGAGTCTCGACAATTAAATTATCTACCATTTCAGTTAGAATGGGATCTAATCCTGTAGTTGGTTCATCGTACACTAAAATTTCTGGATCTAGGGCGAGTGCTCTAGCTAGACCTGTTCGCTTCTGCATTCCACCCGAAATTTGACTTGGTAATTTTCCGTAGTGAATTGAATCAAGTCCGACCATTTTTAGCTTATCTTCAGCAATCTTTTTGACTTGCTCAGGCGATAATTCACGACGGTGTTCTTCAAGCGGAAAACAAACATTCTCTAAAACACTCATGTCGTCAAAAAGTGCAGCACCTTGAAAAAGAACCCCGTAGTTACAACGAAACTTTGTTAAAGTATTCTCATCTAGCGTTGATATGTCAGTGCCTAAGATGTTGATCGTTCCAGAAGTTGGTTTAAACAAACCTAACATATGCTTTAGCATGACGCTTTTGCCAGTTCCTGAAAAACCAATGATCGCGGTTAAACTGCCTTTAGGTATTTTTAAATTTATTCCTTTTAGCACAAACTCTTTACCATCGAAAGATTTTTTAATGTCGTCCATGATGACGGCGGACTCACCCGTATTTTTAGACATCATTGTGTGATACCAACCATAATATAAAATACTCGAATTATATTCATCAAAAAATAATCGATTATAATAATACTGACCATACTCATGACTACGCCCCTATTCGTAGCTTCCCCAACGCCCTTTGCGCCACCGGTTGTGTTAAACCCTTTGTAAGTACAAATAACAGCAAACATAAAACCAAAAATGGCAGACTTAACTAAGCCCTCCAAGATGTGATGTACTTCGACGGTATCTCGAATTTTCTGCATAAAAACCGCGTGATCTAATCCAACTAACTTTGTACAAAGAAACCAAGAGCCAACCATCGCCATAAAATCAAATAATGCAGTTAACAATGGCATGCAAATAACTGCGGCTAAAATTCGTGGCGCAATTAAATACTGCTTCGTATTCACGCCCATTACATCAAGCGCGTCCATTTGTTCATTGACCCGCATTGTTCCAAGTCGCGCGGCCATGGCCCCACCTGCCCGCGCAGCTACGATCAACCCTGTTAACACGGGTCCAAGTTCACGCGAAATTCCTAACGCCACCGTTGGCCCCACTAGGTCGACCGCATTGACTAATTTAAAGCCTAAGTAAATTTGAAATGAAATGGCTAAACCAGTAAATACGCTGGTTAAAGTAATAATGCCAACCGATTGATTTCCGATAAACTCCATATGCTTTAATATTTCAGCGTAACGGTAAGGTTTGGCGAAAAGTAATTTTACACTTTGCCACGCGAACATCGTGATAAGTCCTATTTGCGAAATGAAGTCTTTAAACCCATTCACAAAATATAGGAAAACTTGATCCATCCGATTTGCGATTTTTTGAATCATGGTTTTTTTAATCCTCGAAAATGCCGCGGCACTCTTTCGCCGACAGATGTTAAAGTTTCCCAAACAATTGTGCTTGAATTTACTGCCATTGCGTCGGCCGATAGGAATCGATTCTTTTCGTCAAATCCAAATAATACAACTTCTTCTTCATTCCATTTTGTTAAATCTTCATCAGTCACTATTTCAGTTACATCGAGCATTAAAAAATCCATACAAATTCTTCCGATGATAGGGGCAAGCTTTCCGGCAAATAGCGCATGCGAACGGTTTGATACAAGACGATGAACTCCGTCTGCATAGCCAATAGGGACCACCGCAATTTTAGACGGAACTTTTGCTGTCCATGTACAGCCGTAAGAAACCGATTCACCAGGCAAAACAGGACGTATATTATTAACCACTGACTTCAAAGTCATAACTGGTTTTAACGGAACTTCATTAAACAGTGCTGCTGGCTGGTAACCATAAAGCATTAACCCAGGGCGAAAACCCCACTTATGTTTTAACAAAAAATGATCTTTAATTTGATTCTTCTGAACCTGCGCTAAACTTGCAATACCGCCTGAATTCAGCAAATGAGAATAAACATCAAAACTTTTGAAAAAATCCATGATTTGCAAAAATAGTTGTGTCTGGCGCGCCGAAAATCCATCAAGAGCCACGGCATCTTCACCTTGCGCAAAATGAGTCAGCAAAGCTCTCAATTTTAACTTTTTTGATTTTTTAAAGTAGTCTGCTAATTTTTCGGCTTGTGTTGACTCGAAGCCAATTCGGTTCATACCTGTATTAAATTTAAGATGAACTTTAACGGGCTCGTCTGCGACAGCTTCTAAAAAATGAAGTTGCTCCCAGGTACTAACAACCGGAACCATTTGAAATTCTAAAATTTTCTCGGCACCACGTTTATCAAAACCGCGAAATACTAAAATTTCGGATTTCACACCCGCTGCCCTTAATAATGAGCCCTCTTCGATTAAGCAAACACCCATTGATTCGACGCCAACTTTTTCTAATGCCAAAGCCACTTGCACATCGCCATGGCCGTAAGCATTCGCCTTAACCATCGGACAAATAAATCGATCATCACGAGCAACCTCTTTTATTTGCTGCCAGTTGAAAGCCAGTGAATCCAGATTAATATCGGCATATGTGTTTCGGAACATTTCCATTCAGCGGCTCACGTATCTACCTGAAAATCAGGTTGATGCCCTTGCGGCGCTTTAAATATACAAATTTTATCTGGACCCTTCGAAGAAATAAAATCTAACGCTTTACGGGCTGAATCATTCAAGGCCTCGGCTGATTTAGTTAAACTTGGATATTCGCTAATACCTTGGCTAACCGTAATTAGAATTCCAGATTTAGAAAATGTTTCGGCACGAAGAACTTGGCGAAGACGCTCAGACCGTAGGGCCGCACCTTTTCGAGTGCAGTTGGTTAATACAATTGAAAATTCATTTTCAGCGGTACGACATGCGTAATCTGGCAACCGGCTTGTTTTTTGAATAACACTCGCAATTTTTTTTATAATTTCATCACAAAAATTTCGACCCTGGCTCACTTCAATTTCGCGGTACGAATCAATCGAAATCTTAATAATCGAAATCGGAGCAAAAGATCTTTTAGACCGGTCGATTTCTTTATCGAGAATGCGTTTATAAAAATGCTGGTTGTAAAACCCGGTTAATGGATCTTCAACGTCTAAAGATTGCGGCTGGGCTTCTAGCGACAACAGACTATAAACTAACGTCAGCAAAGAAAAATCTTCAGCTACCGACGCAGAAATATCTTGCGTCGTAATAAGCAGGCCCTCGATATTTTCTTTAATCACCAAAGGCAGCATCTTGATACGATCAACTTCCCATTTAGCGCGGACGTAAGTCATAAGCCGTGGCGGAAATTCTCCAATCATCACCTTACGGTTAAAATCGACTTCTTCAGGAGAAATTTTGAATGACAATCCTTCAACCCAATTCTCGGGCATATTTTGATGGGCAACAGAAATGTACGTTTGAATCGATTTTATAAACTTTAAAAATACCCAAGACTGCCCTTCCGTTTGCCGGAAAAATATTTGCAGCAAATCTTCTTTTGATTCAGCCGAACGATATTCAGAAATGCGCATTTGAAAAGGCCGAACCTGCGGACCTGATCGTTCTTGTTCAAGGCTCAATTTGAGTTTTTCAAGTTCTGTGCTCTTATTTTGGAATGATTCGTATACTTGTTCATTTTGGTAAAGTCGGCACAAACTTTCACATACCTGGTCTACTCCGAATAAAATCTGCAATTCAACTTTTTTTGCAGAGCGATCGTAGAACTCCGTTAAATTATAATTTTTAAACCCAACAAAATCTTGAAAGTTTTCTGTATTCGAAAGACAAATTATTTTTATCTCGGAAGATACCGATAAAATCTGTTGGAAAATATCACTTAAAGGAGTTACTAAGGCCTCGTAATCTAGAATAATCAAATGCGGCGGGCTCATTTCAATACGGCTATCCATTTCTTCAAAGTCTGCGAAAAAATAAACCTCGTACCCCGCCTGACCAAGATTCAATTTAATTCTAGACCCAAGATCTGCATCTTGAGACAAAATATAAATTAAAAAATCGGCCGCATACTTCCTAATATTCATCATTTCGATGGACCTGACCGTTGAGGTTTACGCATCGTGATCGCGAACTCATCTACTTTAAATTCTTTGTTCGCCATTGAAAAGCCAGGCCTTTTAATTGCGGCGACGTCCGGTTCCGTCTTAAATTTCTTTGAGGTCATGGCGGTTTTTATCTCGGGCGCTACTTCACCGTCACCATCATCTAACGAGAGGGCTTTATCAATGTCGATATCAATTTCCATCGTTAAGCTGTCTTCAACATCTGAACTGCCTACCGTTAAATCTTCGCTGAAAGAAGAATAGGCGGTCATCGGTAATGCGTTCGTAACTTCATCTTTCATCGGCGACGTAAATGTTTTAGTTTCAGCATCGATCGATTGCTCTTGCTCAAAATTTCTAAGTGGTATTGCAGCTTCTTTTTTAATTATCATCTTTACAACAACTCCTTCAGGCTCTGCTTTTTCAATTTTCAAATCAGCTCCTGCTTGTCTGAACAAAGAAAGTGCTTCCGTTAATCCTAAGCCCATGTGATCGGTTTTTGGCTTAGTGGTATAAAATGGCTGCCACAATTTTTCAATGTCGACATTGGCCGGCAAGCCAACGCCGGTATCTTTAATTTCTACCACGCTGATATGCTGTTCAATATCGTAGGCTCTGATAATAATTTTTCGTTGGCTTTGCTCACGCACAGCTTCAATACTGTTACGCAAAATGTTTTCGAAACCTCTGACGATTCCAGCGAAATGAACATCAAAGATGATATTCGTGTCGATATGTTTTTCTAAAGTAATTCCGGCAGATTTTATTGTTCGATCTAAATTGAACAAGGCCTGTTGCAATGGGGCTCTGATGTTAGTTTCTTTGACCGTTTGATCAAGTACGGGTTCGATTTTGTTCTCGGTTAGTATTTCAATTGGCATGCTTGGCTTATGCGTTGGCTTATTCGCCTTAACATTTTTCTCGAAATCCATCCCTGTCTTGCCTACCCCTGCAGTAAAAGACGGCGCCGTCGCTGCCGCTGCGGTCAATGCGGTCGATGACTTTCCTTGCAGAGGCGAATTCACATTCAAATTTTGCTCTAAAGTTTCTTTGAAAATTTGATCCCGCTCTTGCTTACGGTACCTTTCAACTTTTCGTTCGATTGGATTCAGATTGTAAAAAAGCAGTCCAACCAAAATAAATCCAAAGCCAACAATCAGACCAACGACTGACCACGGAATAACAAAGCCCGCAGTTAATCCAGATTTTGAAATGTAATTGATTGCCATCAAATTGGTTCCAGCAATTTCTTCTTTTTCGATTAAATATTTTTTGCTTGAAAGCGAGGCTTCATCAGAAAGCGTTGCGACGTAATCGGCTTCACTGTGCGCAGCTAAAACTTGATCGGTGGTTTTTAATAATGAAATCATTTTTCCACCACGATTTAAATCGAAGTACTTTTGAAAGTAATCAGCAGATCCAACAACGACAGTTGACGAACCCTTCGAGTTCGCAAAGCTTATCGCAATATACTTGCCACCTTGTTTATCGCGGAAAAGTTGCACCGTGATCGGATGATCACTGCGCAGCTTTCGGATATTAAGCGCTTTTTCAAGATAAGCTGAATTCCAGCGATCACCCATTGAGCCTGAACGGCCAATGAATTGGGTTATACGTAATCTTGATCCGGACTTCTGCGCCCGAGCAATTCCAAAAAATGGATCTAGCTGCACCCAATTCATTTTACTTTCGACTAATTCAGTTTCATAACTTGAAAGAATATTTTTTAGTTGATTAAGCTGGCCCGACACCGCGGTTTTGGTCGAAACAATTTGGCTGCGCAACTGGTTTTGCGCTAAATTCCATTTTTCTTGCTTGAAATATCCATTCAGTACGTAAAGCACGATGGCCAACAACAAAAAGAGGGCAACTGAAATATTGAAGACAAGTCCTGTCTTCGGGGATGGCTGCGTCCTTGCTTTGCTCATACTCCTATTGTAGTTATGTTTCCTACGAGGAATCAATAGATATGAAAATCGAATTCGATGTTGCAATTGTTGGTTCGGGAATAGCGGCTTTGGCGGCCGCACTAAAAATAGCCGATCAAAAGAAAATTTTGATTTTGACGAAAGAAAAAGCCCCGTCGACCAATAGTGCAATGGCCCAAGGTGGAATTGCCGCGGTCACTGATAAAGAAGACAGCTTCGCAAGCCATATCGAAGATACCTTAGTAGCCGGAGCGGGACTTTGTCGACCTGAAGCGGTGCGTAATTTCATTGAGCAAGCGCCTGAAAGAATTCAAGATTTAAAAGATTGGGGTGTTCGTTTCGACGCAGATTTAACCCGCGAAGGCGGCCACTCATTCCGAAGAATTCTACACCATGAAGACCAAACCGGTGCAGAAATTCATCAGTGTTTACTTAAACGTGTGTTGGCTCATCCAAATATTGAAATTTTAGAAAATCATTTCGCAATCGACTTGCTCATCAACAAACGAATTGATCCTACTTTGACGGGCGCGACCAGCATCGTGGGACTTTATGTTCTAGATAAAATTTCTGGCGACGTTAAAACGATCAAAGCAAAAACAACAATTTTAGCCACGGGCGGAGCCGGTAAAGTTTATCTGTATACTTCGAATTGGAGTGGCGCAACCGGAGACGGAATTGCCATGGCTTACCGCGCGGGCGCACGAATATCCAATTTAGAATTTATGCAGTTCCATCCCACTTGTCTTTATCATAAAGATTCTAGAAATTTTTTAATCACGGAAGCGATTCGCGGCGAAGGTGGAGAGTTGAAAAATTCGCTTGGCGAAGCTTTCATGCATAAGCATCACCCAATGGGCTCTTTAGCGCCCCGAGATATCGTGGCCAGAAGTATCGATGCTGAAATGAAAAAATCGGCCGAGCCTTGCGTCTACTTGGACATCACTCATAAACCAGTTGAGTTTTTAAAAAGCCATTTCCCTCATATATTTGCCAAGTGTTCAGAGTACGGAATTGATATGGCAACCCAGCCTATACCGGTTGTTCCCGCCGCACATTATCTTTGCGGAGGCATTGTGGCCGATATCGCAGGGCAAACAGATTTAGTCGGTTTATTTGCGATTGGAGAAACCGCCTGCACCGGGTTTCACGGCGCAAATCGCTTAGCTTCAAATTCGTTATTAGAATGTTTAGCCATGGCTCATAACTGCTCTGAATATTTAAAAACTAATTGGAATTCGATCACTGAAAAAACAGTTCTATCGCAAGAGCCCGCTGCTTGGGAACGACCTCAAAATACAGACTCAGATGAGATGGTCGTCATTTCGCATATGTGGGATGAGATTCGACGACTGATGTGGAATTACGTTGGCATCGTGCGATCGAATAAACGCTTAGACCGTGCGAAAAAACGGCTTGAGAATATAAAATCAGAAGTTAAAGAGTATTATTCAAACATGAAAGTTCATTCTGATATTCTAGAATTACGCAATATCGCAATCGTTGCTAAATTAACGGTTGAATGCGCACTACGGCGCCGTGAGTCTCGTGGGATTCACTATTCAATTGATTATTTAGTAAGCCCTATTGATATGAGTCGCATCCAAAAAAATCAGGGTATCGATACGATCATTGAATGACCTAGTCCAAATGAAGGGTTTTGCTTTTGACATCGATTCTTTTCGGCGTCACGCTTAAGGCATGTATAACAGATCTGAAGCGTTTTTTCTTGGCAACGATGGTATAAAACTTTTTCTACAAAAATGGATTCAACCAAACGCGGTTGGAACTATTTTAATAACTCATGGGCAAGCTGAACATTCAGACTGTTATTTACGTTTTATCAATGGTTTAGAAAATGAAAAATGGAATTTTGTGGCCTGGGATTTACGCGGGCATGGCCGTTCGGACGGGCCTCGTGGTTATGCAAAAGATTTTGACGACTACGTTTTAGATTATCAGATTTTTATTGAAACCTGCTTGCAGCTTCCAGAATTGGCAAACAAGCCCGTCGTACTATTAGCCCATTCAATGGGAGCGCTTATTCAGACTTGTGCCTTACTTGAAAAAAATAATTCGCGCGCTCAGGCGCAAATCCTAAGTTCACCTATGTTCGGTGTCGCCGTTGATGTTCCGGCGTGGAAAGACTCTGGCGCGGGCTTCATCAATTCTTTTTTGCCAAAATTAACTCTTGGAAACGAAATCAAAGCATCGCAGCTAACACGTGATCCTGAGATTATGCGCGAGTATGAACAAGATACTTACCGGCACAATCGGATATCATCAGGCGTCTACTTGGGGTTTAAACGGGAGTTTCCGAAAGTCTTAAGCCGCGCTTCTGAAATAAATCTACCGACTTTGTTGCACATTTCAGATAATGACCCGGTTGTTTCAAGCTCTAGTGCCATGCAGTTTTTCGATCAGCTTGGTAGTTCGCAGAAAATTATAAAGATCATCGAAAATGGTAAGCACGAGCTTTATAACGATACAATCCGCAAAGATATTTATAAAACAGTAAGTGAGTTTTTAGGCTCGCTTATTCAAAAGTCTTAGTACGACAAGGTGGCGATCATGCAGTTGAAAAATATTTTCTTATTATTAGTACTTTGTTTCGCAATTTTATCTTGTGTCACACGCTTAACGACCCCGAGCGGAGTTCCTGAAATTTCAGTATCGGACTATGAAAGATTAATCGAAAATAAAACTAAAAAGGTTCAAATTTACGATGGTTTTTACAATCAATTGACCGTTCAAGCTACATGGATCGATTCAGACGTGACTGAAGCAAGGCTATCCCACAGCGCCCGTCTATTTCAATGGACCGAAGATAAGTATCGGTTAGAGAAAACCAACGCCATCAGTAAGCATACTGAATACACCGAATTTTTCGTTAGTCTTTACACGCCAGAACGAAAACATAATGATTTATCTAGCTCTAGAACTGTGTGGAAAATATTTTTAGATGTGAATGGCGTACGCTACGAAGGCAAAGCTTTTAAGGTGACTGAATTATTGTCTGAGCTTCAAGTCATGTATCCATATCATAATCGTTGGTCGACTCCTTACAAAGTCACTTTTCCGGTTGCGACAGCTTTGGTGGAAAAGATACCAGCAGCCTTAACTCTAACCGGCGCCATCAGCACATCTCAGCTTAGGTTTTAAGACGCATTCGTGTCGAGCTGTCGAATCTGTAAACACGTCAAAGCGGTAACAATCAATATAATGGATCTTGGCTTGGTATAAATCTCGTAACTGTATGGGATGAATTACTAAACAGGAGACCATATGAACAAGTTTATTTTAGCTTCAACGATTCTTTTAGCAAGTTTTGCTGCGCAAGCAGAAATGAAATTAAGCTGTGATTTTACTGAGCCGTTCTGGGATGTAAGTTATGATTCAACTACATCTAAATTGATCATCAATAAGCTTTTAGAGGGCACAGTCATTTATAAAAATGCTTCTGTGGTTAAAACGGGCGAAACTTTGTTTGAAATCCGTTCTCAAGAAAATGTAATTTTAATGAAATTAGATTTAAACGGAAAAGGTTCAAATGGCATGAGTGACACCATCTATCCTTTTGACGCTGAATTAATTGATGAAGATGGCCAACGCAGCCTTTGGGGAGGTTGTGAATCGGATCAGCTTCAAGCGACCAAAGACATCGTTGATACTAAAAACGGTATCACAGAATAAATCTAGCGCTTAAATTTTTGCTTTACTCCCCAGTTGAAAACACCTTTAAAGTGCTGCGCCATTCGGAAAGCAACTCCAGTGGCGCCGTCTGGCTCTAAGTAAGTCCAATCCTTTTTAACCGCGTTCAATATCTTCTTTGCGTACTCTTCTGGCGGGATTGAGTCATTTACTACATCAATATTTTTTGAATACAAAACATCGATCTCATCAAACATTCTGGTTTTAATTCCCGGAGTGAAAAGGCACAAGGTTGATACACCAGTGCCTTTTAATTCTTGCTCAATGCAATCAGTAAAGGCCCACACCGCCGCTTTTGACGCCGCGTATGTTGAGGCGCAAGGAAAATGCATAACCGCCGATACGCTTGCGTGATTGATAATTTTGCCACTTTTTCTTTTAAGCATTTGCGGAATCACCGAATGAGTTAAATGGATCAAAGCATTCACATTTACTTGAAGCATTTTATAAATGTCGTCTAACTTCTGTGACTCGATAAGGCCGCCCGTCAATTGACCAGCGTTATTAAAAAGTAATTCAATTTCGTAATCATTCATTTTCTTTGCTAATTCTTCAACGCCTTCCCGGCTAATCAAATCGCATTCAATTGTTTCAACGGACGACGCCCCAAGCTCTTTAAATTCTTTCGTTAGCTTTGCATCGGTTTTTCGAATGGCTAAAAGTAGATGCGCTTCTTCTTTTGCACACACTTCCGCGAAGGCTTTACCAATACCGCGATTTGCGCCCGTGATCATAACTAATTTATTTTTTAATTTCATGATTGAATACCCCAAGATTTTTTAACTTCAGTTTCTTCCGCTAGGCTTGTTACTTTTTTAAATTTTGCCGGACGGCCTTTTACTTTCGCTTCGCACTCGCTCCAAGTACTATGTTTTGAAAAGACCCCATTGATATAACTAATATACCAAGCGGGCTTCTTCGGCTCGTTGCTTTTCTTTTTTATATCTGGCAATGGCTTAAGTTCAGGAATTTCAAATGGATCAAAAAGATAAGATGCCGCTGGACCATTATACAAATCGATATAGTCATGCTTAGTGAAGGCGACTGCAATTTGATCGCAGCGCTCGTTTCCGGGGATACCGGCGTGGCCTTTGACAAAACTCCAGTCTAGCTCGACATTTGGATTAAGGCCTTTTATTTTTTTAATAACTAGTTCAAGTTCTTCCCATAGATCTTGGTTGGATACAGCTTCGTTGGCAGCCGTCTTCCACCCACGTTTTTTCCAAACAAAAATCCACTGAGTAATTCCCCGAATAACATAGACTGAATCGGTTAAAATCAAGATTTTTTGAGTCGTTAAAAGCTCTTTTGATTTTGCACAAAAATTGAGGGCCGCTAAAGAGCCTAAAATTTCCATTCGATTATTTGTGGTTGCGGGCGACGATTCACCTAGCTCTTGAACATGTTTTTTATTCGCAAAAATAACGATGCTTCCCCACCCGCCGGGACCCGGGTTTCCTGAACAGGCGCCATCACTGTAAATGACAATTTGATCCTTTAACATAAGCCTCGCTTTGAAATTTAAAATTCTGCTTATAAATTTATTTGGACTTCGACTCGTCGGTAAGTCTTCGTTCGAAAGCGATATTAACCTTTTGAGCTAAGACTTTCAAGTTGTCGCTCTCGCGAAACTTCACCTGAAGTTTTCCGCCCTTTTCAATGTAATTATCAAGCTCACGCTCAAGTCGAAAAAGTGGGCCAGCAAAACGGTTCGAGATAAATAAGAGTAAGTAGACGCCGATTATAAAATTCACGAAAATTGGAATAATGACCGACATATAAAGTAGGTTTTTCCACGGTTGCAGCAGGCGGTAATCAACAACTAAGTCGATCGACATCTGAGTTTGACGCTGCAACCAAACGGATGACAATGAAATCCCTAAAATCTGAAGGAAAGATAGAAAAAACAAAGCTCCCATAACTTGTTTCAAAAGGGGCATTTGAATTTCGGGATAGATAAATAGTTTTCGCCTAAAAACATTCATACGTTTATTGCACAATTATCCGATGAAATATTCAATCAAATAATTCACGTAACTTCGAATTTGCTTCTAATTCAAAAGCTGAGGCGTTTTTGAAGGTCTTTTTAATAATCTTGCGTTCGGTTGGGTAGACTACAGAATGTATGATCTGCTTGTTCCGAGAAATTTGATTCATTTTAAGTAGAGCCAATGTATACAGCGAAAGTTGCTCAAAAGCTTTCTGATGATACTCTGAGCTACCCGTTTTATAATCTAAAATGTGTATTTCAGTTGGCAGTTCGGCCCATGCATCAATTTGACCTTGCAATATTCCATTCTTAATCTTGATGCCAAAACCCCATTCGTTGTGTCCATAAGCCAATATTGATTTAAGATCGAGTTCAGATTGATTAAGCAGATAATTAACTAATTCGAGTTCGTTTGCTGCCATTGTACTTTCTAGAAATTCGTATGGTCGGTACTTCATCGATTCGAAAATTCGGTGCAGCTCGGTGCCTTTCTGAGCTTTTTTCAATGAACTGGTCAATTTTGAATAGTCAGTCTTCGACAATTCTTTAGCCTCATTGTTATCGCGACTGGAAATTGTATTCGTAACTGATTGGGGCCCCGTCACTCTATTGGTTTCTGCAACCAATTTAGGGCGTGCCGTCATCATCTTCGGCGGTACCAACTTCAGGGCAGTCATTTCGTCGTCTAACGAAATACTTTTGTAAGCAAATAAATTTGAATCAGTCCCATCGCCTTCAGCGGGCCAGAGGATTTTTTTATACCAAGCTTCTTTGACGATCGTCTGCCGTTCGCCTTCGGGAACCATTCGAGCGATCAGACTAATGGATTCTTGCGCTCTTGTCATAGCTACGTAGAGCACGCGCTCATTTTCTTCCAGCTCTCGTCGGTTCAATTCTTTTCGAATTCTTTGTGACCATACGGATGGTTTCAAACTGGATTCGAATTGGTCGAAGACGGCAAGACTAAATTGATCAGCTTCCGGATCGAATGCTAAATTAATTTGATTTGTCGTTTTAGGCTTATCTGTAAATCCGATCACAATTACATTCTTAAACTCAAGCCCCTTCGACGCGTGCACAGTCATCAAAGACACGCAATCTGGCTGGATGACCGGCTGGGCTTCTCCGGCTGATGAACCTAAATCAGATTGTAAACTTTGAAATCGATCTTCCAAAAATAACCCAAGCGAAAATCCAAGCTCTTTTTCTGCTTGAGTTAATGAGGTTAAGAATTTCCAAGTGTTGGCTTCGCGCTTGCCGGTCTTATCAAGTAAATTAGAAAAAACCATAAATCCGGTTTGCTGGACCATTTCTTTTAAAGTAAGTGAGGCTCCCGCCGCTTCGAAGAACTTCAAATAGTAAAGTAGTGATTCTTTAAGCTCGGCATGGTTTTTTAGAATTGCATACCAGATTGAAAATGATTTAGCTTCAGACGACTGGCAAATATCAAATATTTTTTTGTCGTCGGCATAAAGCCAAGGGCTTCGCAGCAAGCCTACTAAGTTTTCATTATCATGCGGATTGACTAAAAATTTCAAAAAATGAATGAGATCTAAAATCTCTCGCTTTTCCTCGAAGCCACTGGCCGCCTGAAGTTGCACGGGGATTTGATAGTCCTGCGCCGCCTGCGCAAGCAAGATCAATTTTGAATTACTTTTTGAAAGTACACAAATATCCTTGGGCGAAACTCCTTGCGTAATCAAAAACTGAATTTGCTTTAGTACGGCCAGATTTTCATCGTGAGCTTTAATATAATAGGCATCGGTCTGAATTTTACGGTCGGGATTTGGATCCCGAACCTGCATCGGGGAAAATTGATTGCTGAAATTTGTAAAGAAATCATTCATGAACTGCATTAAGGAAGGCTCAGACCGATAATTGCGGTCAAGAATTCGAGTGGTTATATTTTTCTCTTTCAACTCGGATTCTTTACTTACAAAAACTTCAGACCTTGCGCCCCTAAATAAATATATACTTTGTTGGGGATCGCCAACAATGAAACAAGGCTTCTCCCTTACTAACTGGTTTAGAAGATTCACCTGCAGCGGAGAAGTATCTTGATATTCATCGATCATAAAATAATCCCATGAGTCTGAGAACTCTTCGGCAGAACGCGGATAAAGCTGAGTCAGCTGCCAGGCCATGTTTTCTAAGTCGGCAATTGTCAGCTCGCCGGTTGATTGCTTATGTTCGAAGTCTAAAACGTACAGTTCTTGAATGAAATTAAAGAATAAGCTATTCAGTTTTTCATGTTCACGCTGGTAATCCTTCGTATCTTGAACGGTAAAAATGTCGATCTGTCGAAGCTCTTCGATGATTTCATAAGCGCGCTCATCAAAAGCGGGTTTGGCCGCCGACCAAACTGGTTTACGTACCGTATTTTCTAAATGGAGTAGCAATTCTTTTTCTTGGCCATTAAGAATCAGCGCCAAGACTTGCTGCCAATATGAAAAGTAAGCGCTCCATTTATCAGGAATACTTGGAACTAAAACAAACATCTCGTTTATTTTATCAACAATTAATTTAAGTTTAACATTCGTTAGTTCTTCAAGAACATTGATTTTCACGTAATCTAATTGACTGTGTTGCGCTTTTAAATCCAGTCCTGCTTTGGCTAAGTCGATGAGTTGGTAGAAAGGATAGCTTTCTAAAAGATGTATGTAATCTGTTTGCTGCTTCATTAAGTAATGAATATTTTTTTTAAGAGTTCGTAAGTACTGCGCCCCATCCACGATTTTAATTTCTTGAGGCAGCGATAGCAGATCTGCATGCTGCGCCAAATACAAACTGAGCAAACCATGAATTGTTGAAATGTGAACGAACGATTTGCGGTTAATATATTCGAAGATTGTTTTTTCATTATCTTTAAGCGCGCTAACTAAAAGTCGTTCCTTCACTTCTTGTGTGGCTTTGCGCGTGAATGTAGTTATGACCACACGCGGGAATCTTTCGTTCAGTCGATGGAAATCTTTAACAAAATTTAAAAAAGAAGAAATAAGTTGAGTCGTTTTACCGGCGCCAGCCCCGGCCCGAATAAATTGTGAATGCTTCGTTAGTTCAGATGAGGCGCTCGACACAGCTTCCTCCAGTCACAGTCATTACATATGTCAGTTTTAAACGGTTGCGCTTTGAAGAGACCTTTTTGCAAAGTTTCAAACACAGAGGCAATAAAATTAATAAACTCAACTTTGAGGTCTTGATTCGTTTGATCATCCGAAAGCGAGCCATTGTTTTTAGACAAACCAAAGTGCTGCATCCCAACATCGGTATGAACGAAGCCCTTCGACAAATCAAAAGACTTGTACAAATAATAAAGAGCCCCTTTAACAGGTATCTGATCCGCATACACTGTCTCTAGGGCCAACGTGTACACCAGCAATTGAAATTCGTATTCAGACATCCACTTTTTATAATTTGTGATTTTACCCGCGGAAGACTTATAATCGTAAATCAGATAGTATTTTTCTTGTATCGATTGATCAACCCGATCAATACGACCCTTGATCGTCAAACCGTTACTGACCGCTGATTTCGTGAAAGATTTCGAGTCAAAATCAAAAAAGAATTCAATATCGACTTCTGCATGAGTTTTAAACTTTTCTTTGTGCACATTTTCAAATTCAAAAAACTTTTGGGCCAGAACCAGCATCTTTGCCTTTTGGATATTCCAGAACAAATCTTCGTTCTTAAATAGCTTTGCTTCATTTCTTCGATCTTCTAAGAATTTCTCGATGAGTTTGATCTCAAATTTATTCTCGCGAATCAATTGTATTGAAAATTCGAATAACGCGTGCGCCAACGTGCCCTTCTGCCGCGGATCTAGATCAATTGAAGCGTGCGGCAAATCGCGTAAGCGAAATCCTTTAGACGCCAAAAGTTTGAAAGAACACTTCGAGTAATTTTCAATCTCACTAACTGAGATCGTTTTAAAGACTTCCGAATTAACAATGATTTCACTGCCATAAAGATCTTGCTGCAATCGTGGTCCCGAGACGCGACCTTCGTATTCGATCGTTTGAAATTGCTTACTTGGATCTGCATTCACTCCATGAAGCTGAATCTGCAGCTCATCCAACCGAGTAAGGGATGGATTCACAATGGGTGATGTTGGACAATTCTCAAGGAAGTAAAGACATGCTGTTAATGGTTCAGATGAAAAACTAAGGTGTGGAGTTGTATAAACTCTTTCTTTACAAGAGGCTAAGCTTTGCCACCTCAAGTTAAAATCTAAATGGCTTTCATCTGGATAGTCTAATGCTAAATCGAACTGATTTTTCAACGTTTCAATATCTTTTAGCGGCAGAATCGATTTTCGAACTTTTCGAAATGCTTCTTCATAAAGCCCAATATAGATGCGGTGACTGGCGCTGATCATCTGCGACCACATCAGGGGTATAATGACCACTCCGTCTGGTGATGCCGAACTAACTTTAATCTCTTTTCGACTGATTCGTGATTTTAGAAATTGATACCAGCGGTTAAATTTCATCGGCAAATTTAAACTTTGGCTTAGAATGTCTTTAAATAAAATTTCAAAGACAGCGTCCAGGGTTTTAGATTCAGGCAAAGTTGCCCAGATTCGAACCAAGATTGCGATAAAGTCATCTCGGTTCAAGTCATCTTTCAGGTCAATTTTTTTATAAAATAAATTTTTAATCTTATCATCACGTTTTAAATCTTCATCGTCGTAAATTTGAAAAAATAAAGCTTTGAATTGTTCGTACTTCATTTCAGGTAAGTTCATCGGTTGAAAAAAGTTTTTTTCTAAACTATCCCATGAAACGTCTTGAGTTAAATTTTTCAAGTTTGATAAAAAGGTTTGAACGTCGCCCAAACTATTCAATGGCGCGACCGTTTCTTTCTGAAATGGAATTCCTTCTTCCGTTAAATAATGTTCTAACACGGGCCAATATTCTTCAATGTCTGGCGCCACAATTGCAATTTCCGACAATGGTACTTTTTCGTGCTCGGCCCAGGTCCTGGCTTGAGATACGGCAAACTTAATTTCCGAAAGTTGGGTCGAGAGGCGAACAAATTCGGTTTTACCATGCACCACGGTTGGCTCGGTTGTCTGGTTAACTTCACCGTAGCCTAGATTTTCAGAATAAGTCTTTAGTAAGTAAGGAAATTTTCCCTGCCAAGCAGGGCTTGGTACACACATGATCACTTTTTGACTCTGTGAGAATATTTTGAAAAGGCCCATTTCGATCGATGATAGTTCTGTACCTAAATCAACTATCAATTCGCGATCCCATTTCATTTGCTCTAAATCGATCGTTTGCAAATAAGCGGCAGACCATTTTTTATCAATTACATGCTTTTCATTAACGATAAATTTTAAACAGGTTCGAGCACGTAAGTACCACTTCATCCACTTTTTGTCGTCGCTTTGCGTTTGCGTCCATTCCTTTAATAACGAATCACTCTCGGGATGCAGCAAAAGTGGAGCTAGCTCTTGCACCGTTTTATCTAATGTTGAAAATTCATTTTCGGAAATTTCAAGCGCGACGCCGTAAGTATCAATAAATATTTGCACTAATGTACGAATAAAATCACTAGAAACAACTTGCAAGGTGGGCTCAAGACGTCGAAGCCAAATTTGCCAAAAATCACTGACTTGCAAGATGGCGTCATCGGTGTAGTAGCCCAGCCGCGCAATTGATTCGTTCTGAATTTCTTTTTTTGATTTTAAATCCGAAACAATCCAAGTTTGTTTTTGCGGATCAAAGTTTTTCAAGAGTTTTTTGATCTGGTCAGGATGTTGAACTTTTAGAAACTCTAGCATTCCAAAACTATAACTATCTTCTTTGCTTAAGTCTTCTTTTTTTGCCATCAAGATTCAGTTTAAAGCTTTGATCAAAGTCAAAATTTATCGTGAGGCTAAATTGATATCGATCGTTTTTTGTTTGTCCGGCATAAGTGCCAAGCTCGGTTGAATAGTAAGCCACATCAGCTTTAATTAACCAAAGGTCAACTCCGGCTCCATAACTTAAGTAACCCTGACTAAATCCTGCTCTTAAATCAATCAGGCCAAATGACGCTTCGGTTCCTAGATGAATTTTTTTACTAAAGGTTTCGTTAGGCGTCGTAATGAATTTGTATTCAATGGCGTGGGTTAAAGTTGCAAATGCAACCTCATGCTCAATCGAACTTCCGAAAGTTAAATTGTCTTTTTGACTCGGCGGAGCTTGCGTACCCGAAGTCATTTCGAATCGAGTCGATCCAACATCTTGCCATACTATAGCCAGCGTTGGTTTTAATGAATGTGGTAATGTTGTTATGAATGACAAATCAAGTGCCGTACCAACGCCCTTGTCTTGAAAGTTTTGTTCAATAACCGCTTGGTCTTGTGAACCGACTAAACTAGTCACATTAATGTCTTTATTTCCGCCCCATCGCTTAACATGACGTCCGGTGATGCCGAATGAAGTTGAAGGTCCAATCGGAATGGCACCTGCAACCAAATATCCATAGTCACTAATAAAGTTTGCATTAAAAGTTGGAAATGTTGGGTTACTAAAAGTTTCTACCAAATAATTCTGACTATAAACACCTACTCCGAAAAAAGGCATCACCAGACCCGTGCGGGCTGTCATGTCAGCTGTCAGTGTTTTTCCATAAAGCGAGTTTACGTCAGCTAAAGTTAAGCTGCTACCGGTGTTTTGAGCTTGCCGAATAAATCTTTCTGCATCTTTTGAAACTCCGGCTTGCGCTTGAGCAAGAATTAAATCAAAGCCTTCGACACGCGCTAAATAGGCCGCATTAATAAAAAGTGCTTGAGCATTTCGGGTGTGTGAAATACATGTACTACCCATTGCTAGACAACGTGCCGGTAAGCCAGCTTGATACAATTCTGCTGTAGATGCGATTGAACCTATTAATATAAAGCTCAAAATAACAATTATGAATACAAAATTTTTCACGGGCAGGCTCCGGGAATCAAAGCATCGTTACCCGAAACCGACGTAGTCCCGACACCGTACTCGATTGTTTCCAAAAGGTCGCGCATCGTATCGCGTAATGGCGCCGTGATTGCTGCAGGATCGGTAATCGTACACGAACCCGCTGCAACTGACATACATTTAGAGATAATTGCGCTAAAGCTGGTTTGTGACCCTGCTCCAATCTGTGACGCCGATAGTGCGGAAAAATTTTGCGCCATAAATCCGAACCCCAGTATGATCTGATCAATTTGTGGGTTTGTTAATGTACAAGAAATTTTTGCTGCATCTTGGGCACCATCACCATTTACCGGCGACAAATCAGTATAGCTACGCGTAGCAGAACCCATCAACGACATTCCCACAACGGAGGCGAACGCATTTTGATTTGTCGTACGCAAACTGTTTGGCGCAATAGATTCAAGAGTATTCAGTGAAGTTAGACAAGAAGCTGGGTCAACAACTCGACCTACAAAAGGCGTAGCAACAAGCTTAAATGCACTTACACTTCCTGCGGTTGATAAGCTTGTAATAAAATCTATAAAATTGAGTCCACACTTACCAGCATATCCGCTAGCTAAAATTTCTTTTGCTTGCACACGGGCTTGGCCAGAAGTACTTAATTTTGAAGTTATGATATTAATTGCAGTTTGGTAGTCTTGGGCGTTAACTGCTTTTTGCGCATCTTCTAATAAAGCATCATCTGAAGACTTAGATCCGAATTCAGAAAGAATATTCTGCGCGCAGCCAAACACGAAAAACAAAAGTAAAAAATTTGTAAAACGAATATTTAGAAATTTCACTAAAACCTCACGATTAACTTTGTGTTCAATCTTCGATCTTCACGCGGGGCTGCTTCTGTACCAATTTCTTCACCGTACGTACTCACCTGCCATTGCAGTTTTTCGGAAGAAATTTCAAAGCCAGCTGTCACGTACCTTTGATTATACCCTAGTCGAAGCGAAAAAATGTCTCGAGTGTTAAATTCGATTCCTACATGCATTCTTTTAGCATTATCTGTGTCAATTCGAGAGTTTGTTACGTCACTGTACTCTAAAGTCCACACACTGCGAAATTGGTTTCCATGAATGGGAAATATAGCAAGGGCTACATCAACACTTTGCATGACCGTTTGTGGGCGCGTCACTGTCGATAATCGAAGTCCGTCGTGCTTATCAAACTTTGTACCACCGACGTCACGAATAACTAATCCTAGCGTCGGTAAGTAGGTCCATGGAGCTTGCATTAAAAGACCAACATCGAATGCAAAAGCGCTTCCTTCTGATCCGATCGTAGACATGTCGGACGAACCTGTCGTTGATAAATTTGGATTCACTAATTCAATTCGATTGATAAACTTTGCGCTGCCACCAATTTTTATTCGACCATCAAAAAATCGAAGGTTTGCACCAAGGACGGCTCCCAAATCATTGAATTGCTTGTGATCCAGTTCGGTTCCGGCCAAGTTCATTTCACTGCTGACATCATTTTTATATAGAAGTCCAAAGCCAATATTGCGGCGTACGACTGAAGGAGATAACTGGCTTTTTGCATGATAATAAGTGCCGCGGTTTGTGTCGAGAACGGATTTTATTTCTGCGATTTCAAATGCCTTACCCGTTGATTTCGAAGTTACTTGCGCAACAAAATTGGAAGAGCCCTCAATTTCGGGGTCTAATAATGTCCCGTAAACATCTCTAATACTTCCAAGGTTAGCTGGGTTTCGATAAAGCGCGGTTTCATCACTTGTAATGGCGATTGAAGCGCCACCCATGCCAAGAGATCTTGTATTATTGTAGAATTCAAACCACTCATTGTTCGCTTCTACAAATTGAGTAACAAAAAGAATAAAAATAAAAGTGACACATCTTGTGCCGATTAAAATCCGTTTCATACATTCTTTTCGGTTTAAAATTGATTTTTCTTGAGTCAGCCTGAGACACTTCTGGGCGTTTACTAGCCCAAGGTTTGGAGCAAATTTTTGATTTGCGTCGATAGATTTGCTTCGTCGGTTGAGTTGTCAATACAGTGGTGAGATCGCTTCACCTTTTCAATCATTGGCAATTGAGCATTTACACGGAGTTCGGCCTCGTCGACCGAAAGTTGGTTGCGCAAAATTAATCGGCTGATCTGTTGGTCACGGTTGCACCATATTAGAACCACCGAATCAAATCGCGATTTCAAATTTTTCTCAAATAATAATGGAACATCGTAAAAACAGATCGTTTGCCCCGCCTCACTGTACTGGATCTTTAGCTTTTGAACGTCAGCTTGAATAAGTGGATGTAATATGTTTTCTAATTTCAATTTTAGTTCAGCATTTTTAAAGACAAGCGAACCTAAAATTTTACGGTCAATGGCTAAATCTTTCGTTAATATCTCAGTCCCAAAATGAGATACGATCTGACGGTACCCTTCAGCGCCTTTTTCCGACAGCTTATGTGCCACTAAATCGGCATCAATGACTGGATATCCTAGACCTTCGATCAGCTTTTTCGCTGTCGATTTTCCGCTAGCAATACCTCCGGTCAGTCCAATCCACTCCATTCACGCTTCTCCTTCAAGAATGTCTATTATTAAACCGATGTTTCTGTAAGCCGTCACTAAAAAGAGGAGCCCGCTAAGGCATGTCGAAAAATTACGAGCAATTTGGAAAATATTTATTGTTAGAAAAAATTGCGGCAGGCGGCATGGCCGAAGTGTATCTAGCGCGTTCAGCGGCAGCTAATGGTCTTAATAAATTTTTCGCAATCAAAAGAATTCTTCCTCAATACTCAAATAATGAAGATTTTGTTTCCATGTTTAAAGAAGAAGCTAATGTTGCTATTAATTTAAACCATAGTAACGTGGTTTCAATCTTCGACTTCGGTATAGAAAAAAGTCAATTTTATTTAGTCATGGATTACGTTGAGGGTAAAAACCTTCGTCAAATTATCAATGAACTCAAGCGTACTAATAAAAGCTTCTCGATTGATCAAGCATTGTTTATGGTTAAAGAAGTTGCTGCAGGACTAGATCACGCGCATCGTTGTACAGATTCTAAATCAGGCCGACCACTTAATATTACCCACCGAGATATGAGTCCTCAAAACATTATGGTTTCGTTTGAAGGGGAAGTGAAGGTCATCGACTTCGGAATCGCCAAAGCTGAAACCGAGCAAGAAGAAACCAAAGCCGGCACTTTAAAAGGCAAATTTGGCTATATGAGTCCTGAGCAAGCCGAAGGTTTGCAAATCGATCCACGCACAGATGTTTTTGCACTCGGAATTGTACTGTGGGAGTTACTTGCAAATGACCGCTTATTCACTGGCAGTAACGAAGCGGCGATTCTAAGAAAAGTTCGTGATTGTCAAATTCCGTCGATTCGAAAGGTGAACCCGACTGTTCCACCCGAGTTAGAGCGTATTGTTATGAAGTCTTTAGCAAAAGACAGAAACGTTCGCTATCAAACAGCTGCAAACTTTCATCGAGATCTGAATCGCTTTTTAAATACTCAGTTTCCTGATTTTTCTTCGCACGACTTTAGTCAATTTGTTAAAGATAGTTTTAAGTCGGTCTACGGCGAAATCCGTGAGAAACTCGTTTTGTATTCTAAAGCAGAAAATATGACCTCGGACGATACGCAAACGGCCGGCGCTCCTACTGTAAAACAAAATAATCTGGGAAATTTACCGCCGACTCCTCAGCTGGCGGATGAATTCTTAAGCCCTGTTCCGCCAGAGCCGCAAATGAAAATTAATCTTGATGGATTACTTAATGCAAATGTTGCGGGTAAAAGTAAATTTCAACCATCTCCAACGATGCACAAAGTTGGAAATATGAACAAGACTTCAATTACAAATATTCATCAAACCCGCATGACCCAGAATTCTTACTCGAATAAATCAACTACTTTTGGCGATTTCATTGAGTTTAGTTTCAAAGGTTTATTGGTCGCAGCATTAATTTACGGCGGGTTTTGGGGCTATCAGAACTATTATCTTCAAAGTACTCCGCAAACTGTCATCACCCGTTCGACTAAAAAGGTTGCGCCAAATGAAATCAAAGGCCAAATTGAATTGGCAGCTACAGCGGCAGTTAAAGTATCTGTGAATACCTCACCCGCTGGTGCGCAAATTTATTTAGATGGCCGCGATACCGGATATAAATCTCCGGCAATCATTACCGTAACGGCTAACAAAGATTCGCAATTTGTTTTTCGTAAGGACGGACATTTAGAATATTCAACAACACAAAGATTCGCAGAAACCGGCCAACTTGCCGCAACTTTGCAAACAGCCGCTCAAGCAGCTTATTTAAATATTTACCTATCTAACGGCGGCTCCAATACAAAGATTTATGTAAACGGGAAAGAATTAAGCGAAAAAATGCCGGTTATGAAGTACCCGGTCATCGCACTCAGCGATACCGTTATCACCGCATATAATCCTATAACAAAATTATCAGATGAAGTTAAAATTCGCGCTAAAGCCGGCGAAAGCAAAAATGTTGAATTGATTCTTGGACGAACCCAAGGTTCAATGAAGAAATGACGATTGGACATTGGCTTACTAAAAAAAACAATAACTCTGGCATTGCCGTTGAATTCAAACAAGATGATCAATGGAAACAAATCACTTGGCATGAATATTTGCAAAAAATAATCTTCGCCTCGGAAGTTTTGGTCCAGAACGGATTCAAAAAGAAAAAACATGTTGGCTTGATGTCAGACACTCGGTGGGAGTGGGCTGCTCTTGATATGGCCATCTTAGGTTTACAGGGCGTGACGGTTCCTATGTACCCGAATTTAAGCGACGATGATTTGACTTTTATTATTAATCAGTCAGAAGTTTCTATACTTATTGTTGAAAATGAAAAACTGCTTCAACAAGTTAATCGAATCACGAACAATCTAGTCAACTCCCCGGTCATTTTACAAATTGCCGATTTCAATTTTGAAAATAAAGTCTCAGAAGAGGCTGAAAAAAAATTTTTCGATTCTTGCCTGCAGATAAAACCTTCAGACATTGCAACGATCGTTTATACATCAGGCACGACTGGCCAGCCAAAAGGCGCCGTACTTCTGCACGAAGCGATCGTGTCTGAAGTGGTTGAAGCTTTTGATTTGTTCGGAATTAAACCACATTTCAAGTCGTTAACTTTTTTACCTTTTGCTCACGTCTTAGGGCGCATTGAACACTGGGGAAGTTGTTACAAAGGTTATACGATTGCTTACGCCGAATCGATTGAAAAATTAAAGATTAACTTAGTTGAAGTGGCGCCCGATTTTTTAATCGCAGTGCCGCGAATTTTCGAAAAAGTTTATTCGGGCATTATGGCGCAAGTTGAAACGAACGCCGTTAAACAGGCGCTTTTCGACACAGCTCTGAAAGCATCGAAAGAAGTCCAAGCGTTGCGACGAACCAAACAACCAATACCGTGGAGCATTCTTTTAAAATATGAAGCCCTCAGTAAACTTGTATTCGCGCCGATCCATAAAGCTTTCGGTGGAAATTTGCAATTCGCGGTGAGTGGCGGAGCTCCGTTAAGCCCGCAACTTGCTGAGTTTTTTGCAAGCTGCGGTATTAACATTTTAGAAGGTTATGGCCTAACTGAAACCTGCGCGGCTGTCGCGGTTAATCAAGTGATGGATAACCAACCGGGTACGGTCGGAAAACCGATCGGCGATGTCGAATTCAAATTCGCGGCCGATGGAGAAATTTTAATTAAAAGCAAAAAATGTTTTGTAGAATATTATAAAAACCCAGAAGCAACTAAAAGCACAATCAAAGATGGATACTTTGCTACGGGAGACATCGGCGAACTAACCGACCGCGGATTTTTAAAAATTACCGACCGCAAAAAAGATTTAATCAAAACAGCCGGCGGAAAATATGTAGCGCCGCAGAAGCTTGAAGGTCTTTTGAAGCAAGACCCGCTTATTTCGCAAGTGTTGATTCACGGCGATCAGAAAAAATTCATATCGAGCCTCATTTCAATAGATGAAGCAGGAATTAAATCGTGGGCCGATGCCCAGCAGATTTCGTATTCGGATGTTTCCGAATTATACCAGCACCCCGCGCTTAAAGTAAGAATTCAAAAACACATTCAAAGCGTAAATTCAAATTTAGCCAGCTTCGAATCAATCAAAAAATTCGAAATCACAAACGACCCATGGACTGTCGAAAACGGCAGCCTAACTCCATCGCTTAAAGTAAAAAGAAAATTCCTAGAGCAAAAATACTTCGACACCATTAGCGAAATGTACGAGTAGAGTTTTGTGCGTGGGCTGGGTTTCGAGCGCGGTTCAGTTCCGAGCGTAGACCGTGCTTGATGCGAGGGCCGGTTTCGCGCGCGGAATGGGATTCAACAGCGGGCTGAATTTCGCGATAGGCCTCAAACTCCCGATTTAACTCCAAAGCAGTATCCACTCCGCGCTCGATAGACCCTTGAGCCGTTCTTTACGATACGGGATTTCCCCTTCGGCCTCTTTCTCGTTCAAGATCACATAATTTCTAGCAATATTGTACGCCTTCCAACCACGGATCACTCTGGTAAAGGGTCTCATCTTCCAAACAGATGGGGTATCGGTCACCCAGAATCCGTTGTTCTTCATTTGCTGCGCGATCTGACCTGCGACCACTCTAAAAAAGTGCTGGCCGAGAGACCTTCGCGAGATTTTTATAATGAGATGAATATGATCTCCGCAAATAGCGAGCTGATCGATTTTGATGACAAACATCTTCGCGTAGCGCTTAATCACGTAATTACAGATGCGAAACCCGAGCGGCGACCGAAACCCCTTTTTGATTTTGGAGCGATCGATTTTGAACACAAGATGGAGTGCCGCCTTGGTAGCGAGGGGGCGCGCCTTTCTCCCACGCCGTTTCTGTCTTAAAACTCCGCCATGGGAGTCGCGGAATTTCCCGCGCAACTGAATTGCTGTGAATGATAACTGATTACCGCCGTGACCCATACCCCCGCCTTTCGTTCTAGCACCGAAATTCAGTGCAAAGAAAGATGCGGATCGAGCGAAAAGCAGAGTGAGATTCGTTCGGAGGTAGGTTGGAATCCGGATTTAGTTTCGAAACTTCATTTCGCTTTAACTTATCTGAGACATTTCCACCGGCTACATAACAAGGGCGCGTACTTTCACAACTCCGCCGGCGACCGATACCCACAACTCACCGATCCCGACCCCCATCCCGCAGAGCCCGCCCGCGCCGAGAACCAGTGAGCCCCACCACCCGCCGCGAAGAATAACAAAAACCGTCTCATGTCGAGAAGTTTGCCATATGCTTCTTGCTTAGAATCAAAACGATGGGCTCTCAGGACGTTTCAAAGTGGATCGGAAAGTGAAACTATTCTTGTGTAATCTTTGGGTTTTGAATTGGTCGTTACTTGGAGGCAACGTGAAAACAATAGTCATCATATATCTTGCGCTTGTCGTTCTGGCGATGACGGCATGCCCGAAGGCACCGAATAGTACGGCGACCGTTCCTGAGATGCGCGCGGACTGCGTGAATAATCCAAGCGCCTGCAACCCTGCCATCTACCAGCAAAATCCTGGGTTCTCTAACTACAATCAAAATTATCAATACTCGAATAATCTTTCTAACTTATGTCATTGTCCTTATGGAACGACACCGACTTACAATAATTATGCGGGTCTTGGCTGCGTTCAGTCTTCGCAAATTCAAGGTTACGGACATGCGTACTTCACTTGGGGCTCTGGAAATATTTCTGCGCATGCTCAAGGTTCGTATGGATCACGAGGAACGTACGGCTCTGTTTATGGTTC
The DNA here is from genome assembly GCA_043760925.1 of Bdellovibrio sp. Lineage (GTDB taxonomy): Bacteria > Bdellovibrionota > Bdellovibrionia > Bdellovibrionales > Bdellovibrionaceae > Pseudobdellovibrio. The sequence goes on from JAYUOK010000001.1 coordinate 92,945, forward strand.
TGTGTACGCATCTGCTTATGCAGGTTATGGAGCACAGGGTTACGGATCACAAGGTTACGGAGCTCAAGCAAATTACGGAGCTGCAAATACCCAATGGACCAACACTCCACAAATTAGCAATGTCGGCGGCGGATATGCAGACACTTGCTTCAATGGAGTTGTGCAATCTTGCGTTGTTGGTCAATCCAACACATGCGGAGTTGGATACACCTGCCGAGTTGCCGCTGCAAGTTCACGTTTAGGACTTTGTGTTCAGAATAATGCAAACAGATTCTCTGGCCAGACATACCGTTAATGTTAATAAACAAGGATTTTACAAGATGAGCTTAGCGAAATTCAGAAGCAAAAAATATGTTCTTTTAGCTCTAATATTTAGCACCACCGCATGGGCTCAAAGCAGCATGCGCTCGGTTGAATGTACGACTGCGGAAACAACTGCTTTAAATCGCTTCACTTTAAGTGGCACGATCGAAATTTCTGAAAAAGGAATTGCTAAAGGTGACCTAACTTTAACAACGCAAATGGCCGGTCGTGATACACCTATCAGCGAACCTATTCTATTTCGCGCGGACGGCACCGCCCGTACCTACGCAGCCCGCAGCCTAGGTGCCGAACAAGTTACACTCGTTCGCATCAAGACAACACTACATGATCGCGTATACAGCCTGATCATCGCCAGTGGTTTAGAGGGGCCCCAGTCGACATTGACGGTCCAAGGAATTCCATTTCGCGCTGAGTGTAAATTAAAGTAATTTTTCAAATAACTTCGACACATTTCTAGCCTCATGATATGAATTTGAGAGGGAATATCCCCCTGGAGTTCACATGACAAATATGACAAACACGACTACCAATACAAATACCACAACCGCAGCAACCAATAATATTTTACTGCAAAAATCGAAATTGAAAGATCAAGCCATTCCATTTGATCAAATTAAAGTTGAAGATTATTTACCCGCTTTAGAAGTCGCAATGGCCGAAGCCAAAAAAAATATCGAAGTGATGAAAGCCCAGAAAAATGTTACTTTTGAAAATTGTATTTTAGCCTTAGAGCAAGCGTCTGAAAAAGTAGACCGTATATCAAATATCTATTTTAATTTATTTTCGGCAGAAGCAAATGAAGCTCATCAAGCGCTAGCACAAAAGATTTCTCCGATCTTGTCGGCATTCTCTTCAGATATTTCTTTAGATGATCAAGTTTTTCAAAAAATTAAGGCAGTTTATGATGATCGCGTAAAATTAAATCTAAAAGGTGAAGAGCTTAAGCTGACTGAAAAAATGTACTTAGATTTTTCTAGAAACGGCGCACTTCTTTCACCAGAGAAAAAACAAGAACTTCGCGATCTTGATCAAGAGCTTTCAGTACTAAGCCCGCAGTTTTCAGAAAATGTGCTTAAAGCTACAAATGCCTACGAGCTTTGGGTTGACGACGAAGCTGACCTTGTTGGATTACCAGAAGGGGTTCGGGAAGCCGCAGCCATGGCGGCCGATCAAAAAGATAAAGGCGGTCAGCCTAAAAAGGGTAAGTGGTTATTCACGCTGCAAGCTCCGTCATTAATTCCGTTTATGACTTATTCGGCCCGTCGCAATTTGCGTGAAAAATTATGGCGCGCGACTTCTTCAAAAGCGTTTGGCGGAGAATTTGACAATCGAGAGATTGTTAAAAAAATTGTGACGCTTAAATACAAGCGCGCGCAACTTTTAGGTTTTAAAGACTATGCCGAATATGTCCTTGAAGAAAGAATGGCGAAGAATTCAATTACCGTATTCAATTTCTTGAAGCGCTTAATGGAGCCAGCGAAAAAAGCGGCCGAGCGTGATTTAAAAGAAGTTCAATCATTCCGAGAAAAGCTGGAAGGCATTACAGAAATCAAACCGTGGGACTTTGCTTACTACTCAGAGAAATTAAAAGAAGAAAAGTACGCATTGAATGAAGAAGAACTTCGCCCCTACTTCAAATTAGAGAACGTGATTGATGGCGTATTCGAGCATGCACGAAAACTTTTTCACATCAACTTCAAACCCGTATCGAATGTACCCGTTTACCATCCGGACGTAAAAACCTTTGAAGTTTTTCACGAAGGTACAAACGAGTACGTGGGCTTGTTTTATATGGACTTCTTTCCGCGCGAGACTAAAAAGGGCGGCGCCTGGATGACGAATTACCGTGAACAAGGTATGTGGTCTGATGAAGTGAAGCGTCCACATGTAAGCATCGTATGTAATTTTACGAAGCCAACTCCAACGAAGCCTTCCCTACTTTCTTATGATGAAGTGAGAACTTTATTTCACGAATTTGGGCATGCGTTACATGGTTTATTGTCCCAGTGTAAGTACAGAAGCTTAGCCGGAACGAATGTGTATTGGGATTTCGTTGAACTTCCTTCACAGATTATGGAAAATTGGACGGAAGAAAAAGAAGGACTTGATCTATTCGCCCGTCATTACGAAACCAACGAACCCATTCCGGCTGAATTGGTTGAGAAAATTAAAAAAGCTTCGCTATTTCAGTCAGGCTGGATGACGTTACGCCAAATCTCGTTCGCATGGCTTGATATGAAATGGTATACGACGAATCCGAACCAAATTCAGGATGTCGATCTATTCGAAACTGAGATGATGGAAATTGCGCGCTTGATTCCAAAAGAATCTGGTACGAATGTATCTTGCAGTTTCGGTCATATTTTTGGCGGTGGCTATTCGGCCGGATACTATTCTTACCATTGGGCCGCGGTTCTTGATGCCGATGCCTTTGAATATTTTAAAGAAGAAGGTCTTTACAGCGTCGAAGTTGCGACTAAATTTAAAAACAGTATTTTAAGTCGTGGTGGAACTGAACACCCGATGGATCTTTACAAAGAATTCCGCGGGCGCGAGCCAGATCCAGATTCTTTACTTCGTCGTAACGGGCTACTATGAAAGAACGCAAATTAACCCTGAAGGCGAACAAGAAAGTGGCCATTGTTTACCGCCTTCACTCTCCGGCGGCTGTTAAAATGTCAAAGCAGTTGTCGCTGAAGCTAAAGGCCAAGCGTTACAAAGTTTTTACGGCGCCTGAGCAAAAAGAAATTGCGGGAACGAACCAGTTGGTCAGTTCAAACGATTTAAAAGAAATGGCGCTTGTGATTGTACTTGGGGGCGACGGCACTTATTTACGTGCCGTTCGTTTGTTAAAAGGCCATCCCGTTCCGATCTTAGGATTCAACATGGGTTTTCTAGGGTTTTTAACTGCGCACACCATTGACGATATTTTTGCTACCTTAGAGCAAACCTTGAAAAACAATATGGTCGTTCATATGCGCAGCCGCCTTCACACCCAAGTTAAGCAAAAGTCAGGTAAGCGTCTTTCATTTGATGCATTGAATGATATCGTCATCGAGCGCGGTTCATATTCACAATTGATCAGCACTTCTTTACACTTTGATAAATCCTTAGTTAATCACATCAAGGCAGACGGTTTAATTATTTCATCTCCGACGGGATCGACCGCGTATAATTTGGCGGCTGGTGGTCCGATATTACATCCCGAAGTAAACGCGATCGTAGTCACACCGGTGGCACCTCATTCATTAACAACACGCCCCCTTATTTTTCCTGATAATAAAAAATTGGTTCTTCGCATTGATGTGCAGACCACCGCAGCTCACCTTATTATTGATGGCCAAAAAGTTTTGGAACTTTCGCATGAAGACGAAGTAACCATTACGCGAAATCCTGTCGACCACCTTATGATTCGCAAGCCAAACCATAATTTCTTTGATCTGCTTAAAGACAAACTTAAATTTGGAGATCGCTATGTTACAGGAACTTAAAGTTTCGCAATTTGCCATTATAGATCATCTGCATATTGAATTTCAGAATGGTCTAAATATTTTATCTGGCGAAACGGGATCAGGCAAATCGGTTCTGCTGAAAAGCTTAGCACTTCTGATGGGTGAAAAAGCTTCGGCAGATATTATACGTACGGGCTCTCAGCAAGCTTTGGTTGAAGGATCTTTCGATATTAAGAAAAGACCCGACATTAAAAAAGCCCTGAATGCCATTGGAGTTGATACTTCTGATAACACTTTGATCGTAAAACGAGTTATTGCCCCGGGCGATAAGTCAAAAGTGTATTTGAACGGCAGTCTAAGCACTTTGCATCAGTTGCGCGATACCGTGTCTCCGATGATTGAAGTGACTGGGCATGGGGCTCCCCTGATCGAAATGACCGGGCAACATGACAATCGCAATCTACTTTCTAAAGCTTATCATTTAGATTTACTTGATCAGTACGCCGGGCATTTTGATAAACGGAATGCTTACGAAGAAAAGTACGATCAATTGGCAAAAATGCGTTCTGAAATTAGCGCATTTGAAAAACAGGCCCAAGACAAGGCTCAAAAATTAGATTTTCTAAAATTTCAATTTTCAGAACTTGCGAAGCTCGAGCTTGATCCGGAATCTGATGCACTCATCGAAGACGAAATTAAAAAAATGAAGAGCTCTCATAAAGTTCTTAAATTTATCGATGAATGTGACGATATTCTATTTTCCGATAACGATTCTGTTACAGCGCGATTAAAGAGCGTTCAGAAAAAATCGCTAGAATTAACCCATATTGATCCATCGTTTGCTGAGCGCATGTCAGCGCTTGATCAAGCTAGTTCTTTAATCGAAGACACATTCTACGCATTACGTAAAGATTTAAGCCAGTACCAACTTGATGCCGAAGCGATGGAAGAAAAAGAGTCCCGCTTAAGTATGATTCGAAAAATTCAAAAAAAATACGGACCTGATCTTTTCGAAATCCAAGCAACCTTCGATAAAATGAAAAAAGAAATTACTGATTTAGAAAATTCAGACGAGCATTTAGAAAATTTAAAGAAACAAGCTAGTTTACTTGAACTTGAATTGAAGAAAATAGCTGAAGAGCTTCACAAGACTCGTTTAAAGTCTGCAGATAAGCTGTCTGATACCGTTAATAAAGAATTGTTAGATCTAAATATGAAAGGCGTTTCATTTTTCATTCAAACAAATAAATTAGATCATCTGACGGCCACCGGAAATAGCGATGTTGAATATTTAAGTCAAATTTCCCCTAAAGATCCGAAGCGTCCAATCGCGAAAGTCGCATCCGGCGGAGAGCTTTCACGTATTCTACTGGCGCTTAAGAAATCAGTTGGCCAATCAGAATACCCTCGAACTTATTTATTTGATGAAGTTGATACCGGCGTTTCAGGAAATACCGCAGAAAAAGTGGGTCGCAAGTTGAAGGCGATTGCCAAAGGACAGCAAGTTATTTGCGTAACGCATTTACCGCAAGTGGCCGCCTATGGTGACGTTCACTTTTCAATTCATAAGACCAACAGTAAAGAATCAGTTCAAATGGACGTAACTGAACTTAAGTCGAAAACCCGCATCGAAGAGATCGCGCGACTTATTTCTGGAGAAAAAATTACCAAGACTTCATTGGCTCACGCTCAGCAGCTTTTAAGCGAAAGCCGGTAGCTTTCATTGCTGAAAAAGGTCCAGGTCAGCTTGCGCGAAAAAGTAGGGTCATTCATTCTGTAAGGGCACCAAACAAAGGGAGCTTCTTAATGAATTTGTTTAAACAATTCTTGGTTCTAGTCATTCTTCTTTCTGTGATTATTATTTCTGTTCCGAACGAAGCTGTTGCCGCAAAAAAACGCGGCGGTAAAGGCGCATTCGCCGGGGGTTCAATATCGCTGGGATTAGGCTTAGCGTTACTGACGGCCGATCAATCAGGCTTAAATGGAATGATCCGAGAAACTAAAGCCACGACAAACTCAACGACAGGCGAATTCGGATCAGGGTATGAGCTCAGCGGTCGCTTCACTTTTAAATTCTCAAACAATTTAGTCGCTCTTCAGTTAAGACCCTCTTATATTACGCAAGAAACAACGGGAACAGCCGCCGATGGTGCATACGATTATAAATTAACCGGCTTCACTGTTTTTCCGGTTGTTCGTTTAATCCCACTTAGTAACGATATAATCGACTTTTACCTTCAAGCCGGAGTTGGATATGGCAAACTTGATGGAGATATTACCAATGGACCTCGAAATGCGAAGTTCAGTGGATCAAGTTTTGGTTTAATGGCTGGTTTAGGTGCCGATTTTTGCTTGGTCCCGTCACACTGCTTTGGCGTTGAAGGAAATTATCGATATTTACCTATTTCAAGAAATATTGTAACCAGAGCCAGCGCTTTACCCGTCTACGGGTCTTCGCAGGCCACGCCCGATCGCGAGTTAGAAAATTCCGATGGCTCAGACGTTTCAACAACTTTAACTGGAATTTCAGGCGCGCTTAGTTACACAATGAATTTTTAGTATTTAAGAGATTCCAATAGATTAACAATCTGAATTTGTCCGTTTTCAATTCGAAGGGCTCGAGGTAAATCGAGCCATGTTCCTAAATTAATCGAGCGTACTTTTCGATCCCCCACCGAAAATTCAAAATCATCAAAAATATGCATATGACCGGTCACAATTAGATCAAACGGCTTTTCGTGATATATTCTTTGCGCATGCGTTCGGATAAGGTTAATGACTCTATTTGCATTAGTAACAGCGTAATGACCCGTTTTTTTACGGCTGTTCTGACTTTGTTTTTCGCCAAACCATTTCCAAAACCAACCGGGTACGAAATGTCCGATGGGTTCAATCAGCTTATGTCGAATTGTTGCTCGGTACTTTAAGTACGCCGTATCATCGGGATTAATAAAATCGCCGTGCTCGGCGCGAACAGCTAGATGATCAATTTTAAAGAAGGCGTCGTTTTCGTAGACCGGAATACTTAAATGTTTTGTCCAAAATACGTCGACATGAAAGTCATGATTTCCTTCAAAGTAATGAACTTCTCCACCACCCGCTTTTAACGTGGCGATTTGATCGATTAATTGCTGATAGTGATCGCGAAACGCTTTTCCGTCAGATAGCCAGAAATCAAAAATATCACCCAGCATGAATAAACGATGCTGCGAAGGGTTTTCATTCAGAAAAAACAAAAAACGCAACAGGGTATTCCCGTTGCGTTCATTGATATCTTTAAGATGTATATCGGAAATAAACCAAGAAATCACAGGCGATGCGCCTCCAAAAGCTTAGCTTTGTTGTAAGTCAAAACCTTGCTTCTTGCGAATAAAAGCCGGAACTTCTAAAATGTCTCGAGCCATCTTTCGTGCTTCTTCAACTTGCTTCTCTTCATCCATCATCGTTAATTGCTCTGGATTAAAAGTTTTTTCAGGTGCTGCCGGTTGAACATTTTGCGTTTCACGAAAAGCTTTTGCTTTTGCTAATAATAAATCACGCGCCGTAGTAGAATTTGCAGCAACGGGTGAAATTTCATTTGTTAAATCACCTTCAGTCGCCACCGGAGTCGGCGTTGTCTCGACCGGAGTTACGGCTGTATCGTTCGTGAATGATTTAATTGTCTCTTGCACATTGTTAATCGACGGCAAGTGTGGCGGCTGAAAATTATTTTGCATTTGCGGTGCAACTGGTTGCTGTGGCATTTGATTCGCTTGCTGGTAGTAGCCCTGATTCATTTGCTGAGATGGATGAACCGGTTGCTGAAACTGCGGATACATCTGCGGATTCGGTGCATTCTGTCCTTGCGGCATCTGCGGCATTTGCTGCATTGGCGGTTGCATATTCTGCATGTTTTGCGAATTCTGCATAGGCTGCTGCTGATAACCCTGCATTGGTTGCTGCATTTGCGGAACATCAAAAGTAATTGATGGAGCCGTATTTAAAAAACTTTGCATTGAATTGAAAGCACCGATTCCATCACGTTTATCTTCGCGCGAAAAACCAGTCGCGATCACAGTTACGCGAACTTCATCATCAATTGTTGGGTCGATCACGGCACCAAAGATGACTTCAGCATCTTCGCTAGCGGCTTCAGTAATTAAAGTTGAAGCTTCGTTTACTTCGTATAAAGAAAGATCAGAACCACCCGTTACATTAATAATAATGCCGGTCGCTCCTTCAATTTTAACATTTTCAAGTAATGGAGATGAAATGGCTTGAGTCGCTGCTTCAACCGCACGATTTTCGCCCTTTGCTGAACCCGTTCCCATTAATGCTAAACCTTTGTTAGCCATAACAGTGCGAATATCGGCAAAATCTAAGTTGATCAAACCGCGAATATTAATTAAATCAGAAATACCTTTAACAGCTTGAAGTAATACTTCATCCGCTTTTTTAAAAGTTTCTAATAAAGGAGTTTTATCCGAAGAGATTGATAATAGTTTCTGATTTGGAATAACGATCAATGCATCGACGTTATCTTTTAATTCAGATAATCCTGCATCTGCATGCTTACCACGTTTTTTACCTTCGAAAATAAATGGCTTGGTAACAACACCGATGGTTAAAGCACCTAATTCACGTGCGATCTTTGCAACGATGGGTGCTCCGCCCGTGCCAGTTCCGCCGCCCATGCCGGCCGTAACGAAAACCATGTCGGCACCTTTTAATTGTTCAACGATATGATTGTAAGATTCGATCGCACTTCGACGGCCCACATCTGGATTTGCTCCTGCGCCTAAACCCTTCGTCAGATCTGCACCTAATTGAATTTTTTGACTAGCTTTGCTTGAATTCAGGGCTTGAATGTCGGTGTTTGCAACAACGAATTCAACGCCATTCATTCCGCCTTCGATCATGGTTGTAACTGCGTTGCTTCCGCCGCCGCCAACACCCACAACTTTAATATTCGCTCCAATGTTTACGTTTTCTTCGAGCTCAAACATATATTCCCTCCGTAGAAATGACCTGCAGTGCAGGCACAGTCACGTCCCGCTATTGCGGGCGCAAGTTATTAAAATAAATCGTTAAAAAACTTTTTCACTTTTGATGAAATACCATCAAAAGATTGATTCATATTATTCGAAAACATCAACCCTGATTCTTTTCGAATGTAATGATCTTTCTTAATTTCAAGGGCATGAAATAAAAGACCAACCGCAGTTGCGAATTCGCCGCCTTTGACTACGTCTTTTAAGCCACCAAGTAATTTCGGGAACCCACGTCGAACTGGAATATCAAAAACGAATTCTCCCATTTCAACAAGTCCATCTAAACTACTTGTACCACCAGTTAGTACGATTCCAGACCCAAGCAAGTTTTGTAAACCGCTGATCCGAATATCATTTGCAATCATATTTAAGCATTCTTCAGCGCGCGCTTCTAAAATGTGCGCAAGCTCTTTTCGGGCAATTGTTCTTGATTTACGGCCGCCAACGCCTTCAACGTCGACAGTTTCTTCTTCAGAAACTAATGTCGATACGGCACAGCCATGTTTTCGTTTTAATGTTTCGGCCGCTAATTGCGGAGTGCGAAGTCCGACCGCTACGTCATGCGTAAAGTGAGATCCCGCAATCGCGATCACTGACGTATGCGCAACGCTGCCGTTGATAAAATAAATTAATTTGCTTGAGCCGCCACCAATATCAACCAAGCATACGCCAAGATTTTTTTCGTCTTCACTCAGTACAGCTTTGCTAGCCGCGATTTGATCTAAAACAATTCCGGCCACTTTGAATCCGGCTTTTTCAATACACTTTGTTAAATTGGCGATTGCTGATTGGCTTGCGGTTACAATGTGAACATTGGCTTCTAAGCGAACGCCTGACATACCGATTGGATCAGTGATCCCGTCTTGAGAATCAATTTTATATTCACGTGGAATCACGTGTAGCACGCTTCGGTCTGCGGGTACCATAATTGCTTTTGCGGCTTCAATGACTCGCTCGATATCTTGCGCCATTACTTCTTTATTTTTAATGGCAACCATGCCTTTAGAATCGAAAGATTGAACATGCGTGCCGCTAACTGATACCCAAACTTCATTCGTCTTGTAACCAGACATTAATTCGGCTTCTTCTTTTGCACGACGAATGGCTTCGGTCGTCGTTTCAATATTAACAACAACGCCTTGCTTGAGGCCCGAGTTAGCGACTAAGCCGACTCCGACAACATCAATTTGATTTTCTTGATTGGCATTTTGGGTAACGACGCTGTAGACAAGCTTAACTTGCGACGACCCGATATCGAGAGAGGCCAATACAGGCCCTGTATTATTTGAAGTACTCATCCTTAAGTCCTTTTTTTGACTGCTGAAGTCTTTAAATTGATTTGAACTCAAAGCCTGTCCAATCCTGTTGAAAATCATGTTGTGTGCATTATTCAAGTTGCAAACTTTATGGACTAAAGTCATCCAGACTAGTGTCCATAGACTAAAGCTTAGGGGGCCTGATGCAACCTGACAAGAACTTTTTTGGATAGATTTGCGTCTATGACGCGAGCTTTCAGATCTCGGCTTTCGAGATAATCGATCACTTGCGCGACTCGCGCGGATTTAATTTCGAACTGATCTTCACCTAAATTTATCTTCATTTCTGATTGAAGAAGTCGAATCCAATAACCTTCTTTTTTATCGTAACCAATTTCAGAAATTTGCGACGAATGAAGACGTCCTTGTTGTGGTAAAGAACTTAAAACCGCAAGTGCTCCGTCACGAATTTTTTTATTTTTTAAAAGTGCTGAATCACGGCTAATAATTGAGTTCGGCGCTTCTTTAGAATCTACTTTTTCTAACACGATTCCAGACTGCGCCACCGGAGTAAAAACAGAAGCGTTCTTTTCTTGATTTCCCTGAATGAGAAATGCAACTGCTTGCGGCTCAATTTCGACCTCTAAACTTGAGGGCCAAGACCTGGATAAATGAAATTCACCAATCCATTTTTCTTGCTTCAAAACCGCGGCTACTTGACTGAGGGGAAATCGCCATAAAGACATCCCCTTAAAGGGACTTAGTTTAGATTTCAAGATTTCGATCTTTGGAGATATGAAATTCTTTTGAGATTCAGAAGTTGTTACATCAATTTTGATCTGTTTTATTTGAAAAAAACCTTTTTGGTCTAAAGAATAAACCGATAAAAATAACACCGCTAGTAACAAGATAAAAGCGGCAGAAAATTTGAACCATTTATTTGATTTCATATCTATTTTATTTTAGTTGAAAGTTTATAAGGGGGCATCTACAAACCAAAAACTAGACTGGACCGCAGAGAACGCCAAAGCGAACTAGACCTTAGTCTGCCACTGTCCAAGCCGAATCACTTCGGTACTTAGTTGCACGTTTTTTTTCTGTTGCACGGTTCTTTGCACGTGTTGAATGACTGCCCAGGTATCTTCAGCTTTTGCATTACCAAGATTTACAATAAAATTTGCATGCTTTAGTGAAACTTGCGCCTCACCGATCTGAAATCCTTTTAGGCCGCACTGATCAATTAACTGCGCAGCCTTGTGACCATCTGGATTTTTAAATACAGAGCCACAACTTGGCATATCAAGCGGTTGCTTTGTTAATCTGGACTTATTCGCATCGCGTACTTGTTGAAGAATTTGTGGATTCTGTTCATAAGGCCAACTTAACATTGCACGGGTCACGATGTGGGGCTGCCAGCCATCCGTGTGCCGGTAACTAATTTTTAGTTCTGATTTTTGAATTATTTTTTGTTCGCCGTCCAAAGTCATAACTTCAATGGCGTCAACTAATTCCATAAATTCACGCGGGGAAAAAGCTTCCGCGACCCCGGCATTCATGACAACTCCGCCACCAACGTCACCGGGTAAACCCGCTAAAAAAAGTGCCGGAGCTAACTGGTTTTTTAAAAATGTTTTTAGTAATTCAGATTTTGAAGTTCCAGATAAACAATTTATAAAAATTTTACCTTCTTTAACTTCAGTCGTAATTTCCGAAAATTTACGAAGACAAATCGTTAGGCCTTTTATACCCAAATCCGATACTAAAACATTTGAACCACCACCTAAAATTGTAATTGGCAGTTGATTCGTTTTCGCATACAGCAAAGCCTCTTGTAGTTCGACAATAGTTTTCGGCAAACAGAAATACTCGGCCGGGCCGCCAATCCACCACGAAGTATATTCGGCAAGATTAACGTTTCTTAAGACGTTCGAAGACATCAAGACCCAACTTCCAGCCGTCACCAGCACCTAAAGTTAAAAATACATCGCCTTCTTTTAGCTCTTTCAATATTTGATCAATTTGGGTATCCGATTTCGGAGACAAATGCGAATTTGGATGCTTCATTTCAACTAATAAATTTTCAGAGTTAATTCCTGGTAAGGGCATTTCTCCGGCTGCGTAGATGTCGGCTAAAAATAAAACATCAGACTGACCGAAGCAAGTTTTGAAATCTTGCCAGCAATGTTCCGTGCGTGAATAACGATGCGGCTGAAAGTAAACCACAATGCGACTCTTATCATATCTTTCACGAACGGCCTGCAAAGTCGCGCGCACTTCAGTTGGGTGATGTCCATAATCATCGTAAACTTGAACTCCGGCCGCGGCACCTTTGTAATGAAAACGCCGATCGACGCCTTCAAATTTATCTAAGCCTTTAGCGCACATCTCGAAACTGATTCCCGCCGCTAAACCAACCACTAAACTAGCTGTTGCGTTTAAAGCATTGTGACGTCCGGGGGTGTTTAATTGAAATCGTCCAAGATTATCTTTTTTATTCGAAAGTTTATTATTTTTAAAAACCGTGTAATGCCCTTTTTCACCTTCGATGATGTAGTCATTCGTTGGATTAAATCCGTAAAAAACAATTCTTTTCGCGTAATGGGCAAAAATATCCCGAATGGACGGATCGTCTCCGCAAACAATCACAACCCCGTAAAATGGGACTCGGTATGCAAAATCTAAGAATGCTTTTTTTAAATTATCAAAAGTTTTATAATGATCCATATGATCAGAATCGATATTTGTAATCACTGCAATTTCAGGTGACAGCTTATTAAAGCTTCCATCACTTTCATCGGCTTCAGCAATCAACCATTCGCCGGTACCCAGAAGTGCTGTCGATTTAATTCTTTCAAACCGTCCACCAACCACAATTGTTGGATTGTGACCGGCCTCAAGAAAAATAGATGAAATCAAACTAGTCGTTGTCGTCTTCCCGTGCGTTCCCGCTACGGCAATTCCCCTTCGTAAACGCATGATTTCCGCCAAAGCTTCCGCACGTGGGATCAGCGGTATTTCTTTTTTACGCGCTTCCATCATTTCGGGGTTTGAAGTAGAAATTGCGCTTGAATAGACGACGACATCGGCTTGGCCAACGTTTTTCGCGTCATGACCTTTACAAACTTGGATACCAAGGGCTTTTAATCTTTCGGTATTTGCGTTTTCACCGGCATCTGAACCTGATACGACCGCGCCGATGTTATGAAGTAATTCGGCTAAACCGCACATTCCGATTCCGCCAATGCCAATAAAATGAAACTTTGCTTTATCTAGATTTGATTTCATAAAAGTTGTTTTAAAATATCCTTTGCAATTTCTCGAGCGGCCCGGTGCGGGGCAAGCTTTTTTAGGTTAGCTGACATTTTCAAGCGAAATTCAGAATTCGTTTTTAGCTTCAATATCGTATCCGCAAAATCTTTTTCATTAAAACTATTTTGATTAAATAAGTAACCGGCCTCATGCGCGACAACGACTTCGGCATTGCGGGCTTGGTGATTGTCGGCCGCTGGTAAAGGTACAATTAATGGCACGACTCCAAACGCAGCGGCTTCCGCAATTGTACTAGCGCCGCCGCGACAGAATTGAACGTCGGCTTTTTTGTAGTACACCGGCATGTCGTAAATAAATTCATGAACTTCGACATTAGAAATATTAATATATTTTGCTTTGATTCGTTCAAAATCGGCGGTTCCGGTCTGGTGTACAAGGTAAATTTCATTCTTTAAATCTTGATTCGCTAAAATAAAATTTGAAATTTGCTCATTCAAAAACATCGAACCTTGGCTTCCACCAAAGCAAAGAATCGTTAATTTATTTGCTTCGGCGCTTTTTTGCACTCCCGCTTCCGCGGCGATATCAATTTCTGCTCGTAAAGGCATTCCCATGACTAAAACATTTTTAGATTTCAAATATTTTCGCGCATCGCCAAAGACCAAATAAGCTTTTGCAACCAACTTCGATAAAATTCGGTTGGCCATTCCGGGATGCGCATTCGGCTCCCACAACGCAGTTTTTCGACCTAGCAAAGAGGCCATCAGCACGAAAGGTGCTGAAGCATATCCGCCCACGCCCAGAACAAACACAGGCTTATATTTGATAATGAGTAGCAACGATTGAAAAACTCCGACTGGCATCTTCAACATTGTTTTCACTTTTTGAAAAATATTGCCCGCAAAGTTTAATTTTCCACTTTGAATCAGATCCAGCGGTAAATTCTCGCGCGCCATGATTTTACGTTCAAGGCCTGCCTTCGTGCCTACGTAGCGCACTTCATAGCTTGAATCCAGCTGCATGATCGCTTTACCAATGGCAATCGCCGGATAGATGTGACCACCAGTCCCGCCACCTGCAATCATGATGACCTTTTTCAAAATAAACTCGTGGACTTCGAATTGGTTTCGGACATTTCGATATTGAGCAATATTCCAAATAAAAAACTTAAAACAACTAAAGAACTTCCGCCGTAACTTAGAAACGGCATCGTTAAACCTTTTGTCGGTACTAGCCCCATCACCACGCCTACGTTGATGAAAACTGAAAATGCGAATGTCATGATTAAACCCAAAGCTAAAGTTTTTTTGAAAACGTCATTTGATTTAATAACAATTTGAAATCCGCGAAACACAACAAAACCATAAAGGGCTAGTAAAGCGGCAACTCCGATAAAACCCATCTCTTCTGAAAAAACGGCCATTGTGAAATCGGTGTGAGCTTCCGGTAAGAAAAATAATTTCCCTTGACCTTGCCCGATGCCTTGGCCTGTCAGACCGCCCGAGTGAACCGAAAGCATACTTTGAATAACTTGGAAGCCCTTCTGAGCCGGATCAGACCACGGGTCTAAGAAAGCTTGTACGCGGGCCCGGCGGTAAGGCGAATGCCACACGATAAAATATAAAGCTGGAAGTGAAGACAATCCGCCCAAGACTAACCACTTCATGTTTAAACCGAAAGTAAATAACAAGGCGGTTCCTACTAAAAGAATAATCGCAAAACTTCCGAAATCAGGTTGCTTCAATAAAACGGCTAACGGAGCAACAATCAGTAAAAATACCCAACCCCACTTCACATTGCGCAGGAAATTCTGTTGGCGACAGACTAAACTTGCAAAAATAAAACTAAAACCGATCTTTAAAATTTCAGAAGGTTCAAAACGAAGTCCAAAGGGAAGTTGAATCCAACGAAGGGCTCCACCAACTCGCACGCCGATGTGAGGAATAAACGTGGCGCAGACTAAAATAAAAGCGGCGGGCCAAATCAACCAGCTGTATTTACGAATTAGATTAAAAGGGATTTGCGTAGTCGCAAATAAAATACAGGCCGAGATTAAAGTAAAAACAAGTTGGCGTTTGAAAAAATAAAGACCGTCCCCATAAGATTCGGTCGCGAAGATGTAACTTGAACTGTAAACCTGTACTAAGCCGATGCCGAACAGGGTTACAACTGAAAGAAATAAACTAGAAGCTAAAAATTTGGTCTTCATTGACCCCACTGCCGTTTAGCGACGGCACCAGAATTAATGCCTGATCACTTAAATTTTTTGACGATCTCTTTAAAATAATCGCCTCTCTCTTTATAGCTGTCAAACATATCGAAGCTTGAACATCCAGGAGACATCAAAACAATGTCGCCAATCCTAGACTTTTGGTAAGCAATCAGTACGGCTTCTTCAAATGTACCAATCAGATAAGTTTCTGAGAAGTCACCCAAATCACGATTAATACGTTCTTTAGCTTCACCGACTAAAATTAAAGTTTTTACTTTTCGTTTAATCATATTCTGCAAAGGCGTGTAATTTAAGTTCGTATCTTTACCACCCGCGATTAAAATGACGTTTTCGTCGAAACAATCAAGCGCACGCATGACCGCGTGAACGTTTGTGGCTTTTGAATCGTTGTAAAATAAAACTCCACCGACTTTTCGAACGTATTCTAAACGATGACGAAGACCCAGGTAAGTGTCGATTACTTTTTGCACGGCTTCATGAGTAGCTCCGTGTTCACGAGCTAAAAGTAAGGCCGCCATCATATTCTCGATCGAATGTTTCCCTTTTAGCTTCATTCCTTTAATCGAAAAAGTTTCTATTTCTGGGCCGGTTCGTACACGAAGTTCGTCGCCGACATTGACGGCTCCACCGATATTCATAATTTGCGGCTCTAATGCCGGTTTTCTAGAGAAGTAAAATATACGACCACGCTGCACCGAAGGGTCTCGGGCTAATTCAACAACGGCATTATCATCCGCATTTAAAATCGAAGTCGTTGCTTGATTTGTATTTTTAAAAATACGGCGTTTCGCATTTACGTATTCTTCCATCGAACGATAACGGTCTAAGTGATTTTCCGCTAAGTTTGTAAAAACAATATTCGATGGAGCAAAATCAACACAGTGTTCAAGCATAAAGCTAGACACTTCGGCTAAGACAACTTTCGCCTTTTTTTCTTCTAAAAGATAATTCGTAATAGGAACTTCCGTTGAACCGCCGACCCAGCAATCGATATTGCTGGCTTTAAGCATTTCTTCCGCTAACCGAGCCACCGTGGTCTTACCGTTTGTTCCGGTCATTCCAATGATAGGCTCTTTAATAAAACCAGTCGAAAATTCGAACTCGCCCGTAATTTTGATTCCTTGCTGACGCGCGTATTCAAAAATTTTCAAATGCGGAGCAACTCCTGGAGATAAAACCACTAAATCTTGCGATAAAAAAGTTTTCGGAGAATGCGAGCCCAATTCAAACTTAATATTCGTATAACCATCTAAATGCTCAAGCTGAGTTGATAACTCGGGCTTCGATTTATGATCGGTCACCGTGACTTGCGCTTCATACTTCGTTAAAAATTTTGCAAGCGACACGCCCGTCTTCCCTAAACCAACTATCAGAATCTTCTTATCTTTTAAATCAGCAACATCTTTCCACATACCGCAGGCCTCTTTCTTTTGAACTATAAATTTTTATCTTAACTTGAGCGTTGCTAAGCTTAAGGCCGCTAGCAGAACCGAAATAATCCAGAAACGAACAATAATTTTCGTTTCGGTCATCCCACCCAGCTCGAAATGGTGGTGAATAGGTGCCATCTTAAAAATGCGCTTTCCCGTTAACTTAAATGAAATAACTTGGGTGATAACCGAAAGAGCTTCCACCACAAATATTCCGCCTAAGAAAACCATTAATAACTCATTCTTAGTGATGACGGCCATCGAACCTAAAAAACCGCCCAAACTTAAACTTCCAACATCACCCATAAAAACTTGAGCAGGGTAAGTATTAAACCACAAAAACCCAAGTCCCCCGGCGACCATTGCTCCGGTCAGCGGTGCTAACTCACCGGCGCCAACCACATGCTGAATTTGTAAGTAATTAGCAATGGAAGCGTGCCCAACGATATACGAAAATAGCCCAAGCGTCGTCGCCGCCACAATGACAGGCACAATCGCTAAACCATCTAGTCCGTCCGTCAAGTTAACTGCATTCGCCGTACCAGCGATAACTAATGCGCCGACTGCGATGTAAAAGTAACCGAAATCGTATGCAAATTGTTTTACGAACGGAACTGTAACGACTGTCGATAATTCATAATAATGGATTAGAATAAAAACTACGGTTCCGGCAATTGCGAACTCAGCCGCCAAGCGAAGTTTTCCCGATAGACCTTTTGTATTTTTCTTCGAAACTTTCAGGTAATCGTCGATATAGCCAATCATTCCAAAGCCCCAAGTAATAAAAACGGTACCGATCACTAACGGGTTCGTAATATCAATCCACAAAATAAGTGGAATCAATGTGCTTAATAAAATCAGCCAGCCACCCATCGTTGGCGTGCCTGCTTTTTTCTTATGGGTTTGCGGTCCATCATCGCGGATAGACTGCCCAAAATGTTTTTCTTTTAATTTTTCGATGAAACGAGGTCCCCAAATTAAACACAGAAAAAATCCTGTGAAAAACGAGATAAAAGTTCGAACCGTAATATACCGAAATACGTTCATGACCGAATATTGATCGGCAAATGAGTAAAGCCATTGATAAACCATTCGCTATACCTAACACAAATCAATGGTCCGTTTCAAGAAAAATTTTCTAAATCGTTGAAATCATTGAATAAAGTTTGCTTTTAGAGTTTCAATGTTTTATCCATGGGGCATGAAAAAATCAGTCGGACGCTCAAAAAAAGAACTAAAAAACTTCAAACTGGGCGAACAAACTACTTCTTATTCTCAAGATTACGATCCCGCACTTTTAGAAGCGTTTGAAAATAAAAATGCAAAAGACGTCGCGTGGACTACTTTCATTTGTACTGAATTTACTTCGTTGTGTCCGAAGACGGGCCAACCTGATTTCGCAAAGGTATTTATCAATTATATTGCAGATAAAAAGATGGTCGAAAGCAAATCGTTAAAACTTTATTTATTCAGCTTTCGCAATCACGGGGACTTTCACGAAGATTGTATCCAGAAAATTTGTAATGATCTGGTGCAATTAATGAAACCTAAATATATTGAAGTGATTGGCGAATTCACTCCCCGTGGTGGTATTGCGATATTTCCCTTCGCATCTTCTGCAAATGCCGATCAGCGGTTTCAAAAAATCTATCAAGAGCGACTAACAAACTATGCTCCTGGTAAATACTCGACTGATTTATCAAGATTGTACTAATCAATCGAACCGTATTTTACTGCGTAGCCCATATACGAAAGCATAAGGCTTTTCGTTAACTTAAAACGCAATGACTTCGGCACGACACCCGAGAATACATTTTTAACTGGAATAGATGAAAAAACGGGTTTAATGCCGATCATTTTTTCCACGTGTAAATTTGCAGCCTGGCAAAATTTTTCAAGCTCTTTCGGCTTAATGAAAAGTCGAATGACGTGCATATGTTTCGGCGTATTCTTGACGAACCATTCAACCCATTTAATAACCACCAGATGAGCTAATGGATTACGATTAAAAGTGTGAAAAATAAAAAGCCCGCCTGGCTTTAATACTCTAGAAAATTCTTGAATCACTTTGGCCGGGTCTTCAACGTGTTCTAAAAAATCCATCGCCGTTAAAACTTCGAAACTTTGATCCGGAAATGGTAAATGAAAGGCGTCTGCTTTTTGATAAACGACCGATTTTGTTTCATCATATTTCTTAGCGACCTTAAGACTTTCTTCCGAAAGGTCAATGCCGGTCACGCGAACTCCCGTTTTAGCTAGCGCATTGCTTAGAAAGCCGCCCCCGCATCCCACATCTAAAACGTGGGTTTCTCTACTTAATGGAAAGTAACCACGAATTCTTTCGATAATCCACGGAGTTTTTGTTTGTGATTCGGCCCGCAGCAATGCGACAGGGTCATCAAAAGCTGTGTACCACCGTTCGCCGTAGGTTTCATAAATATCGTTGTTAACTAAATCTTTTGGGTGCGTACTTTTTTCCACGGTATACTCCAATATAAAATTTGATAAAGCATAAATAAAAAAGTTATCGCAGTTTGAATCTGCAAAAAGACCGGATTGATTTGATCTTTCCAAATCATTGCGGCTGAAAGAAAGCTTAAAGGATGTAAGACAAACAAGATGGCGTGCAACCAGTTTTCTTCAGCCGATGCAGCTTCTTTGTGAACCCACTCGTCTTTTGTAATAAAGATGCTAGAAAATGCGGAAAGCGCGATGAAAATATTTAAATTGGTTTGATTGTAATCATTTGTTAATAAAAATGCGTAGCAGACTAGAACCGTTAGCGTATCTAACGGATGACCAAGTCTTTCCCACAATTTTAATTCGCGCCGGTAGTGAAAATAGAATTCATCAAACAACATAGCCAAGGCTTGCAGCGCAAACGGAAAATAAATCAAACCCATTAACAAACCTCAAATACGGAACCAAATAGGGTTAATCCCGGTCCAAATGCAAAACTGATCACTTTAGTTCCACCCGCGGGATTGTCATTTAGAATTTCTTCCCAAACGTGTGGAAGAGTTGCTGAAGACATGTTTCCGCGTTCGAACAAAATTTTCTTACTGTGCTTCGTTTGTTCATCTGAAAGCTCAAGCACTTCTTGCACTGAATCTATGATCTTGGGCCCACCAGGATGAATGGCGAATACGGATTTCATCGCGTCCGTATAACTGATAGCGCATTTATTTAACAGCTCGTTAAAAAAAGACTTAAGTTCGCCTTTTATTTTCGTTGGTACTTCGCGGGATAAATTCATTTGCATTCCCCATGCGGCCGGAGTCCAACTCATGTCTTGACCCGAATCCGGTAAAACTTTTTCGTGAATCGCTACGACCCTTAAATTCTTACCTTGCGGCGCTTTTTCTTGTGATACGGAATACTTCATGTGCCCGTCCGCAAAAAGTGTTTGCACAATTGTTTGCTCTGGAGTTTGCGCTAACGGGTTCATATGAAGGCCACACATTTCTGTGTGGACGATATCAACTAAATGATTATTTTGATGAACGACCGCGCTGGCAATTCGTATCGCCGGCAAAGCAGCGTAGCAACCCATATGGTAAGCATGCGTGACCGCCGTAGTTTTATTCCACTGCGGATCTGCAACAAGCACCTGTGCGGCACTCGGCGAGATATAACCTGTGCAAGTGACGTGAATTAAATGATCTGGCTTATTTTCAGACAAGTAGACTTGTTTGAAAACCTCTTTTGCACGTTTCGCGAAAAACTGAGTTCTTGCCAGAATATCGACGCCACTTTGTACGTGTTCATTCACCAAGTAAATTTCAGACTCGGCTAAACTAGGCTTAAACACATCATGACATTCGAAGTATCTTTGCAAAATTTGATTTTCTTTAACCGCATAACGTTCGAATAATTTTTTAAGCGTGCTAAGGCCCTTTTGATCAACAACTGTCGCGGGATTTAATCTTTCAGCCTGTTGATGACAATTCGCCGTCCATTCAACAAGTAGCTGTTGACTTAATTTATTCACTGGTTTGACTTGAAAAAATCGGTTTAAATAAATTGAAGGACTTGAATCCATATTCATAGTTGGCGATACTTGCAACATTTATGCTATTTCTCAACTTAATTAAACGGATCACTCGCCTTGGCAAACTGAAATCTACGGGCAGATTTCCCCGTTAATCAAAGCTTTCTAATATAGCTGCAACTAAAGCATGCCCCTTCTTTAATCTGCGGAATTCGTGTTTGTATATTAAACAGATTCGATCCGAAAATTCCGGAGCATCCTTCAGTGCTATTACAGAGCCATCTGAAATTGCTTTCATGACTTTCTCTGGAACAATTCCGCAGCCCACTGCGCTGTTCACGAGCTGTGCGATGACTTCTAAGCTGGGCGATTCGATGACTCGCTTAAATACAAAACCTTTTTTGGCTAGCTTTCGCAAAATATCTTGGGTCTGTAGTAAGCTTGGTTCGATCATTAACACCTCATTATTCACGCACTGTCGTGACTTCCAAAGTGTGACCCGGTCCGAGGTTACTTCCTTGATGATTAAATCTGGATGAGCGACAGGATTGACCGCAAAAGCAATATCAAGCTTTCCGCTGATCACGTCTTCTGTCATATGGCGTGACAGTCCATGCGCAAATTGAATTTTAATATCTGGATATTTTTTTAAGAATGCGCCCATAAATTTAGATAAAGTGTACTGGGCCACCGCCGAATGGCAGCCAAACCGAATCATTCCTGATACACTTTCTACTTCGTTTTGCGTGACCCGCAAAAGATCGTCCCACTTGGCGACAAGTTCGTTTGCTTGTTCCGATAAACGAAGGCCTGCGGCGGTCAAGGTAAGGCCCTTTTTCGAACGTAAAAAAAGTTCAAAGCCAATTTCTTCTTCAAGTCGCTTCAGGCAATGGCTTAAGGTTGGCTGAGTCACCCCGAGTCGTTCAGCGGCGCGTGACACATGCAAAGTGTTCACGATCTCTATAAAATACTTAAGGTCCGTTTGGTTAATCATTAATATCGTTTATCATAAACAATATTATAATTCATTATATTAATATTTAAAATAGCAGTATCTATGCACTAACGGAGGAAACATGAACAAATTAACGATACTGACGTTTTGCATTTTATCTAGTTTACATATTGAAGGTATGACATTACCGACAATGCATATTAATTTTCCAACAGAATTGCTTCACTGTATTACCGAGACTCATGCCGGTTCTGCAAGAAGGCCCGCAGTTTCTTACGCTGCATTTACGGCCAAATCCTTGGCCAATCAAATAGACAGTCTTCACTCACTAGCACGTTTGGATTTATTTCAGAGCGAAAAAATGAGCTGTGCCAAGATACGAAAGATTAAAATTGATTCGATATCACACTTTGCGCATCTACCTGCAGAGCTAACACTTAAGTTATCGCCCATTGAAAACAGCGGCGATGGACAATGTAATCAGCTGATTGAGGGTCGGATCGTGATTCATCAATCACGGGCTAATGACGTTATTCAGCTTCCATCGATCCAGCTATTGGCACAAGAAATCGATTACTTCGACTGCAAACAAAACACTAAGGAGAATATATGAACCGAAGAAATTTATTACGAACAGGCCTCTTATCGTCAGCGGCACTATTTAGCTTACCTGCCCTTAGCCAAGTTGCAAACGTTTGCCAGACCGGCCGCACCCCCCGGCAAGTGGAAGGTCCTTTTTATCCAATCGCCGATCAGGTTGATACCGATGCCGACCTCATTCAAATTCAGGGAGCAACCAAAATTGCTGATGGCGAAATCGTTTTAATTACCGGAATTGTAACCGATCAAAATTGTGTGCCAGCGGAAGGTGCATTGGTTGAAATTTGGCAAGCATGCAAATCAGGAAGATACAATCACCCGTCCGATCCCAACCGCGCACCGCTTGATCCAAATTTTCAGTATTGGGGAAAAGCCGTGACCGATAAAAACGGGCACTACCGCTTTAGAACGATTATTCCCGGAGCTTACCCGGCAAGTACGGACTGGATGCGGCCTCCGCATATTCACTTTAAAGTTTCGCGATTGGGTTATATGGAATTAATCACTCAAATGTATTTCAAAGGTGAAAAACACAACGGCACCGACAAAATTTTGCAGCAGTTAAAAAAAGCTGATCAAGATAAAGTGATCGTTGAGTTTACAGATGTAGAAGATCAATTGCATCGCTCAGGTATTTTTAATATTCAAATCGTGAAAGTGTAATTAAAGTTTACTTTTTTGGAGACCAATGGCGCGGTTCACAATACTCAACGAACCGCTCGGTTTGCGCCCCTCGTGATCCTTTAATGACTACGATATCACCTTTGTGAAGGGATGATTTTAGTTTTTCACCTAATGAAGCTTCAAAGGCGGGCTTAATAAAAACCTCACCTTGATAATCAGTTGCCGCAATTCCTTCCGCAAAATAAGCATGATCTTCACCGATGAAGTAAATTTGTCTGAACCCGGCTTGTGCCGCTAACTTACCAATTTCGCGGTGACCGTCGGGCGCAGCTTCCCCTAGTTCTTTCATTTGCCCGAACACTCCGATTTTATGTCCGGTGGTCGTTAACAGCGGAATATTTTCTAGCAATGCTTTCATGCTATCGGGGTTCGCATTGTATCCATCGAATAGAATTTCGACACCTAGTTTGGTTTCAATAAATTGATTGCGTCCCCAGGCGGTCACGCATAACGGAAGTGCTTTCCAAATTTGTTCTGGAGAAAGTTTAGCTGCATATGCAATCGTAGCCGCTGCCATTAAGTTTGTTAAATTCTGCTTACCGAATACTGGAATATCGGCATTTCCGCTTTCACCGCCGATTTTACCGCTGATGCGCATTCCGCGCATCGTAAGCTCTTCAATTTTAAAATAAACATCGGCTTCATTATGAATTTCAGAAAAGGTGAGCATCCGCGAATATGGATGCTTCTTTGTTACCGGTAACATCATATCGTAAGTCAAATCTTGGTCCTGATTAAAGATTCGAATTGTGTCTTCGCGGGATTCTAAGTAGATTTCACTTTTAGCTAAAGCAATGTTTTTTTGACTACCGAAAAATTCCATGTGGGCCGTCCCCACCATTGTGCAAACGACAATATCCGGGTCGGCAATCTTAACTAGTTCCGTAATTTCACCCGCATGATTCATTCCCATCTCGACGACAGAAAAATCTGTGGCGTGATCAACCTGCAATAAAGTCATCGGTACCCCCCAATGGTTATTGAAACTGCCTTGGCTGAAATGCGTACTTCGATAAGCACCTATAATTTGCGCTGTGAATTCTTTTGTTGTTGTCTTACCGTTTGAGCCGGTAATGCCGATGACCTTGGCTTTGACTGACTGTCGGTAATTGCGTGCAAATTGCTGCAAAGCAAGCAATGTATCTTTAACTAAAATGATCGAAACTTTTTCTTTTAAATAATCAAATTTTGCCGGCAAGTGGTGAACCAGCAATGCTGCTGCACCTTTTTCTACCGCTTGATCTAAATATTCGTGAGCATCGTAACTATCGCCTTTAAGTGCGATGAAGAATTTTCCGGTTAAATCTTTTCGAGTATCCGTTCCTATATCTGAAAACTCTTGAACGTGGTTCGAGATCATTTGCCCGTCGGTCCATTGATTTATATTCTGTAAATTCCATTTCATAAATACTTCCTAGCCACATCAAAATCACTGAAGTTAATTTTTTCGGTGCCGATGATTTGATAATCTTCATGGCCCTTACCCGCGATTAAGATAACATCGCCGGCAATTGCGGCTTGAATTGCGGCTTGAATTGCTTTTTCACGATCGACTTCCACTTGAAAGTTTTTATATCCGCTAGGTAATCCTAGTACAATTTCAGCCAAGATCACATTTGGATTTTCTGTTCTTGGATTATCTGAAGTAATAAAAACTGAGTCACTCATTTCAGCAGCAATCTTCGCCATTTGTGGGCGCTTTGATTTGTCACGGTCGCCGCCACAGCCAAATACGGTTATTATTTTACTGGAAAGATTTGAATTTTTCCGAACTTCGTTTAACGACTTTAAAACATTCTCTAAAGCATCGGGCGTATGCGCGTAATCGACGAACGCCGTTTTTTCAGATGTAGAATCGACCTTTTGCAAGCGTCCTGGAACACCCGAAAAAGTCTTTAGAACTTTGAAACTTTGCTCAAGAGTAACTCCGCAGCCTAATGCGGCGATTGCACTGGCAACAATATTGTAAATCATATGAGTGCCACTTAATGGAACGGTCACCGTTAAATTCTCTAAAGGAGTTTTTATTTCGAATTCTGTTTCGGCATAATTCATTTTCAAAATTTTAAATTGAAAATCGGCTTCTTTTTGCCCATATGTCCAAGGTATCACTTCATCTGCAACCTTCAGTTTACGCCCGTAAGAATCATCAATATTAATGACCGCAAACTTAGGTTTTTTAATTGTGTTCCACATCAGATCAGTGAACAAACGTTGCTTTGCCTGAAAATAATTTTGCATACTTTTATGATAATCAAGATGATCTAAAGTTAAATTCGTAAAAACGACCGTGTTGAAGTGAACGCTATCGGCCCGTTTTTGCTCAAGCGCGTGCGAAGAAATTTCCATCGCAGCGCACACGGCACCTGCGTCACAAAATTCTCTAAGTCGACCTTGCAGGGTCATGGGATCAGGCGTCGTCATTTGTGAATCCCAAACTTGATCACCAACGCGATGATTAATTGTGCCCATGATTCCGGTTAATTTTTTATTTTCATTGAGGATATGCTCAAGAATGTAAGTAATCGAAGTTTTACCATTCGTTCCGGTTACGCCGATGCAATAAAGTTCTTGCGAAGGCGAATGGTAATACCTTGCCGCTAAAGTATCTAAAAATTGTCGACTATCGGGTACTTCAACGATTAAAAATTGGTCGTTGTTTAAAATTTTGCTTTTATTTTCAACAACTATAGCAACAGCACCATTTGAGATCGCCTGTTCAACGAAGTCGTGGCCATCTTTCTCAGTTCCTCTGATTGCCACGAACACCGAATTGGGTTTAACAAGCCTAGCGTCAAAATAAATTCCAGAAATTTCCTGCTCGAGTAAGGATTTCTGCGGCTCGGTTAACTGAGCCTGGGCCGACAGATTGAAAAATGAAAATAACTGATGGAGTTTCATGCCGGATCAGCTTAATATTTTGGAAAGAAGTTTACAAGAAAGATAACCCATGCGACAGGCCGGCCCCCTTCAAGCGATCGAAGTCTACAATGATCCCAATGCGAAGTGGGTCTTGTTATTTCATGGATACGGTGCGGACGCTCAAGATTTAGCGGGTCTTGTTGATGCCTTTGAATTTAAAAAACCATGTAATTGGCTTTTTCCAAACGGGCACTTAAGCGTGCAAATCGGGCCGGGCTTCTCGGGCCGAGCGTGGTGGAATTTGCAAATGAGCAGCCTACCAGGCGACTGGAGTCTTCACCGCCCTGCCGAAATGAATCAAGCAGTCGATAAGGCGATGAAGATGATCGCATCTATGAAAATCGAATGGAAAGATCTTATCATCGGTGGATTCTCTCAAGGCGCCATGCTTGCGACCGAAGTTTTTTTGAAGGCACCAGAAGCGCCGGCAGGTTTAATTTGTTTGTCAGGTACATTATTAAGTAAAACTGAATGGCTAACTATGGTTGGCCAGCGGAAAAATTCAAGCGTGCTCATGTCGCACGGTGAAATAGATCAAGTACTTCCGCATAAGGGCTCAGCCCAGCTGCAAAAGTTTTTTGAAGAAAATGAGATAAAAACTCAGTTTGTATCTTTTCGTGGTGGACATGAAATTCCGATGCAGGTCATTCAAAAAATGAAACCCTACATTGAAGAAAGATTATAACTATGGCTTACGCGATTGAAACCAACAATCTAGGCCGCGTGTACAAGACTTATTCAAAAAAAGAAGGTCTGCTTAATTCGTTAAAAGGTTTTTACAATCGAGAATACCGTGAAAAAGTGGCGCTCAAAGGTGCTACGCTCAAAATCGAACCCGGAAAAATTGTTGGTCTGGTTGGTTCAAACGGAGCCGGTAAAACGACTTTACTAAAAATACTCTCAGGCTTGATTTATCCGACGTCGGGTACGGCAACGGTGCTGGGCCATTCTCCTTGGGATCGCGACAATGATTTTTTAAAGCAGATCAGTATTCTTTTAGGCCAGAAAAATCAACTGTGGTGGGATATCACTCCCCGCGATAGCTATTCTTTGCTAACAAAAATTTATGATCTTGATACGAAAGTAGCGCGTGACCGCGTTAATGAATTAGCCGAACTACTTCATTGTACACATGTCTTAGACACCCAACTTCGTCGCTTAAGTCTTGGTGAGCGTATGAAGATGGAAATCATTGGTTCTCTTTTACATGCGCCTAAAGTTCTTTTTTTAGATGAGCCTACAATTGGCTTAGATATTGTTGCCCAGTCGGCCATTCGTGATTTTCTTGAGAAATACGTTAAAGAATATCAACCCGCCATTATACTCACGTCCCATTACATGGACGACATTGCCCAGCTTGCGGATCAACTTTTACTTATCTCGCAAGGTCAGATCGTCTATGACGGAACAGTCGACCACTTCATGTTAGAATCCGATTTAAAAAAGAAATTAATTTACCGTTTAAAAAATTCGACGGAAGAACAAGAAAAATTATTTAATTCGCAAGAACTTCCCGCCGTTTTAGCCGAGATGGCAGCCGCCGGAGAAGTGGCCGATATTAAAGTAGAAGAGGTTGATTTTGAGGACGTCATTCACAGCTTTTTGGCGAAGGAATCTAGCACTCGCTAATTTGGGGATTGTGACCAATCTTGAGTATAGATTTAATTTTATTATTGATGCGTTTATTCAACCCATCTTAACGGTGGGTATTGAGGTATTGCTTTGGCTGGCGATTTTTAAGACTGCTGAATCTGGCCTTGTCGGCGGATTTAACCGTGAATCGTATTTAGCTTACGCGGTTTGGGCTCCGTTCTTAGGTCGAATCACGATTAGCTGGATGTATGAATCAATGATGGCCGAAGAAGTTGCTTCGGGCTCGATCAATACGATATTAAGCCGACCGGTCAGTTTTTTTGAATACTATTTAAGTCAAATGATTGGTTACAAATTGATCACGACTTTGTTTTCACTCATGGTTCCACTAATAGCTAGTCTTTACTTTCAACTTCCGATTTACTACGAGCGGCTTCCAATCGCTTTGGTTCTTGTCATTTATTATTTATTTTTAGTACACATCATGAGCTTTCTGGTTTCAACTTTGGGTTTCTATTTAACTCGCGTGCGGTCTTTCACCATTTTGAAGAACTTAACCTTGTTACTTCTAAGCGGCGAATTAGTACCGATTGATCTCATGCCTAAAGCACTTGAAAAATTATTTCTGTTTCTGCCATTTTCTTCGGGCGTTTACATTCCCCTAGCATATTTGTCAGGCCGAGGAGATTTCAGTTTACTAACGACAGGTTTCTTCAATGTCACGTGGGGCATCGTGCTTTTGGGTGGGCTTAGCATTGTATGCTGGAAGCGTGGTGTGCGTGAGTATACCGGGACGGGCGCATGAAAATACTTTTTGATAAGTATTTAAGTATATACAAGGCGTTTTTTAAAGCCAGCTTTGCGGCCGACATTGAATACCGCCTAAATTTTATTTTTTTGATTATTGCTGAATTTGTTTGGTATTCGACCCAGATCGTTCTTTTTGAAGTTTTATACCGGCACACCAATGTTATTGGTGAATGGAATATACATCAAATGCGCGTTTTTATCTTTCTAGTGTTATTTATCGATTCAATTTACATGATTCTTTGGGATCTAAATTTTACGGCCTTCACCGATAACGTTCGTAAAGGAACCTTAGATTTACTATTGATGAAACCGATCGATTCGATGTTTATGCTAAGCTCGCAAAGAATTTCGGTGTCTCACATACCTTGCTTCTTTGTTACAGCCGCAGGCTTGGTTTGGGCGTTAGCGCAAATGCCCGATTTTAATTGGCTGCGTTTATTTTGGCTGATTGTCTTAGTTCCGGCCGGCTTGTCAGTTATTTTTTGTGGCCGATTTGCGCTAAATTGTTCTGCAATTCTATTTACTCGTGCCGATTTTTTACAGTACTTATGGTATTCGCTTTTCCGCCTGGGGCTACGTCCGGATGCAATCTATTCGGGTTTCTTACGGGTCATTCTCATTTTCGTTGTTCCTTTTGCGATGGTGGCGTCAATTCCGGCACGCATTCTTCTAGAGCCTACACAGCTTTGGATGATCGCATGGGCCATCTTACTTCCGTTTATTATTTTTAGTTTGCTGAAAAAATATTGGCGCTATTGCTTAAGACAATATTCAAGCGCCAGTAGCTAGTTAATCAATACGCAAAGTTATTTTAAAAAGACAGTCATGTGACGATCAGCCGGTAGTACTTCGCCGGCCTCTGGCCATGTCGAATCAACCCGTCCTGAACCCACGAACTTTACTTCAATTCTTTGATCGGCAGCACGCGCAAGTACTTCACGCATCGATAAAAATTTTAACTGAGGCGCTTCAATCGGCAAGGCGGCTTCTTTTTTAATCGTTGAATCATCGATATTTATTTTTTTATCGTTATTCGCAAATTTCTGCGCAACCGTGTCTTCTTTGACGAGTGAAATCGTTTTCTCGGTTAAGATTTCAGGTGTCATTCCACCACGGCGAACGGCGTAAGACGCAATTTTTGAAAAAAGCGGCGCTGCGACCTGGGCGCCGTAATATCCTTTGCGTGGGTGATCAAGCGCTACGAAAATGACGATCTGTGGATCGTTCGCCGGAATGAAGCCAGAAAAACTTGCGATGTATCCACCTGGCATATAACCGCGACCGTATGGTTTGATTTTCTGTGCTGTACCGGTTTTTCCGCCGACGATATACCCAGGTACACGACCTGCTCCGCCCGTTCCTTTTTCACTGGTCACTCCCGCAAGCATAAGGCGCATTTGCGCCGCCACTTCCGGAGAAATAACCCGGCGAATTTCCTTACACTCTGTCGTCGTCGTCTCGCCCGTTTCAATATCGGTAATACTCTCTACAATATAAGGTTGGTTCAGAACTCCGCCGTTTGCGATGGCCGCGTAGGCATTCGCAATTTGTAATGGTGAGGTCGTAATACCTTGGCCAAACGACACGTTTGCAATCAAATGATCGTGCCATGGAAGCGGCACGGTAATACCTTTTGCTTCACCCGGCAAATCGATACCCGATTTTTGGCCAAATCCAAATGCCGCTAAACCGTCTTTTAATTTCTGGTCACCTAACATCAACGCAATTTTTGAAGTTCCGATGTTTGATGAGTAAGCTAAAACTTCACTGACGGTGATTGTACCTTGTGCGTGATCTTTTTCAGCTTCACGTATAATTCTTTTACCAATCTTAAACGCACCGTTTTCGCAGAAGATTTTAGAATTTGGTTTTAAAATTTTTCTTTCAAGCGCATCTGCGATTACAAATGTTTTCAAAGTACTGCCCGGCTCGAATGTGTCGGTTACGGAACGATTTCTTCTTACGATCGAAGACGTCGCACTTGGCTTATTCGCATCGAACGTCGGTAAACTTGCGATGGCTCTGATTGCAGACGTTTTTACGTCTAGAATGACGGCCCAGCCGCCATCCGCATCGTACTTTTTAATCGCGGTTGCCATTTCTGCTTCAACAAAATACTGAAGATCGGCATCAACCGTTAACTTCATTTCTTTACCTTGTGGAGTCTCGGTGAATAAAAGCCCGTCTTGAATGAGTGGACGACCACGGGCATCACGGCGTAGGCTGACTTTTTTCTTTTCGCCGCGAAGAATGCGGTCATGGTGAAGTTCGATTCCTTCAAGGGCTTGGCCTTCTTTGCCAACGAAACCAAGCGTTGAAGCTAATAGGCTGTCATTTGGGTAAACGCGTTTCCATTCTTCAACTAAACCTAAACCACGCACTTTTAAACTGCGAATTTCATCAGCGGTTGTCGTATTGATCAAACGATCCAACCAAATAAATCGTTTTGAACCATCTTTAATTTTAGAATAAATTTCGCGGGAGTTACCATTTGTAATTTGTGCTAACTGCTTTGCTACCTTTTTCTTATTATCGATTAATTTTGGATCTGCATAAAGTGAATACGCCGGCGAAGACATAGCCAGTTCTTTACCGTTTCGATCAAAAATTGAACCACGCCGAGGGGGCAAAGTAATCACCGTTTGAAATTGTTTTGTCTGAAGATTGTTAAGCTTTTCGTGTGGAAGAAACTGTAAGTAGGCCGCACGAAAGATAAGTAAGGACCAAAGAAAACATACCGCAATAAACAGCGTTATGACCTTCGATTTCAATTACCGATCCTTGCTAATGACTGAGTGGGCGTTAAGTGAATAATTTGATTAGGAGTAACACGCTTCAATGTTAACTTTTGCGTCGCCAAACTTTCAAGAAGTTGAGGGCGCGTTAACTTTGCCAATGAAATTTCTTTTTGTCTTTTGAATTCGATGGCTCGCTTATGTTCTTTTGTTAACTTGAGTACAACGTATGAAATACGGCGTTCTTCCATCTTGATAAAAACCAATCCCAGTAAAGTTAAAATAACAAATAGCAGACTTAAAAAGGGCCGTAACTGTTGCATCTGACCGGAGCTCATCCTTGACCTCATTATATGTTTTTCGCATCAATCCTTGATACGTAAAGCGCGTCTTGCTGCAAATTTATCAGGTTTTTCAGGCATCTTGCCTTTTTGAAAAATCCTTAATTTAGCACTACGCGCCCTAGGATTTATTTTACATTCTTCCTCGGTGGGTACAATGACTTTTTTATTAACTAGAAAACCTAGTTCTGAGTCCTTAAATAAATTTTTGACCAGACGATCTTCTAACGAATGAAATGTGATAACGCTTAACCGACCTCCGTCTTGTAATTGATTAACTAAAAGAGGAATCGCTTGATCAACGACTTGTAATTCTTGATTCACCACTAGACGTAAGGCCATGAAATACTGAGTAGCCGGATGAAAACCTTTTTTTTGCCAGCCATCAACTCTTTCGATGAGCTGGGCTAGTTGCAAAGTCGTTTCGAAAGGTTTTTCAACTCGGTCATTCACGATCGCACGCACGACCCGCGCTGAAGTAAAAATTTCGCCGTAAGTTTTAAATATTTCAATCAGGTCCTCGGCCGAAAATTGATTTATAATTTCGGCGGCAGTTAAGGTTGCCTTTTGATTCATCCGCATATCAAGCGGACCATCTTTATTAAAGCTGAAGCCGCGTTCCGCTTGGTCAAGCTGCGGGGAACTGACTCCAAGATCAAGTAAAACCATATCAAATTTTGTAACATTGGTTTGCACAAAATCAGAAAAATTTTGATGAAATACTTTAACTTGCTGATTCGAAATCTGAACTTGCCAATCAAGCTTTGCTTGTTCGATCGCCTCAAGGTCTTGATCAGTTAAATAAGATGATACTGGTTTATACCGTTTTAGAATTTCACGAAAATGGCCGCCGCGCCCGTAGGTGCCATCAAAATAAATTAAATCTTCCCGATTATTCATGCTCGAGAATGAATCGAGGACTTCATTCAATAAAACGGGCTTATGCTTTTCATTCATCTTTAACAATACCTCGACTAAAGTATGATGTTAAATTCCGATAATTTGTAGGTCAAGGCAGAATCACCTATTCTATTGGAAGGAATCAACAAATGCTTATCAAGTGTCCCCGCTGTGGCTTTTCACAACCTAAAGATCAATACTGCGCTCAGTGTGGCGTTGATATGCTATCTTACAAACCAAAATCACAACCTGTACTTAAGAAGATTTTACAGAGCGGGCTTTTTCAAGTTTCACTTTTAACCGTCGTCGCTATTTTAGTTGGTCAATATATTATTCGAAGTGATCAGCCACAAAAATGGGTTCAAAAAATCTCACGCTTTCAAGGCGTAACCAAATCTGTGAATAAAACTGCAAGCTCAACGACGACACAAGCCAGTTCGATCGCAGATGTAACGGCTGAACCGGGGCAAGAACTGCAAGATCTGCGAAATCAAGAAATTGCAATTCCCGTGGCTTCCGAGCCATTGGCCGGAACGATGGCCACGATGGCCGCGGTCGGTTTAAACGAAGCGGTTTCCGGCAATGTTGGTGCCGCAACTGCCGGTACCACCAAATCTGCTGATGTAACACTTGAGGCATCGACTCCAACCTTTCGTTTAACGTATGCAGAAGTGACGCGCGAAAATCTTTCTAAATGGATCAACGATAGTGCAAATGCGGGCCTATTTCAGAATCTTCAAAATTATTCAGCGGGGATTCTAACAGACTTTAGACGTCGAAGTGATACGACGATGACGGTGCTACACACCATCGACAAAAAATTAGCTTTAGGGCAATCCGACACGACCTTGTCAGGATCAGTTACGGATGATGCAAATTCACAAATGATCGGCATTTCTACGTCAATCGAGTATCGAACGAATGAAAATGCCGTACTTCACGGGTCGATTATGGTGTCCCGAAATAATCGGCAAACTCGCGAGAATTTTCCGGCTGAATTTGACCTACCCCGAGGCGCGGTCTTTTTTATGATTGGCGCCTTAAAAAGTAATCACTTTCTGAATGAAAAGAACCGTTTAACGATGGCGCCGTTTCAAATTTTAAGCTCAGCAGACTTTATGACACAAAAAACAGAGTTTGTTATTATTCTAGAACCCGAATATAAATAATGCTCTTATGAGCACTGAATATCACCACTACGGCCCGCAATTTCATTTAGTTAACAATGTGTATCTTGAATCTCTGCTGACCCGTCTTTGCTTGGCTGAAACAAATCAGCCCGAAATAAACCGGCTGGTCGAAAAGCTCTATCAAGGCCTTATTCAAACGGCCGTTAATCAAGTCTTTCGAAAAGAAATTAAAAATTTTGATACCAGAATGTCGACGGCCCACCCTGGTATTGAATTGACGGCGCAGGTCTTTTCCCAAAATACCAAAGCCATTTGTGTCAATTTAGCCCGCGCCGGAACGTTTCCTAGTCACATATGCTACGATTTTCTTCATTCTATTTTACCCGCTGAAAACTTAAGACAAGATCATATTTTTGCCGCAAGATTAACAAATGTTTCACAGCAAGTGACCGGAACCCATTTAGGAAGTTTTAAAATCGGCGGTAGCGTTGAAAATTCAACCGTCATCTTCCCCGACCCGATGGGCGCAACCGGCGGAACGCTGACTTCTGCGATGGATTATTACGAAAAACAAATCGACGGTCAGGCCGATAGCTACATCGCATTGCACTTAATTGTAACACCGGAATACTTAAAAAAAGTCCTTAACCATTCTAAGCGAATTCAAGTTTTTGCCCTGCGGGTCGACCGTGGATTATCTTCATCTGACGTTCTAAAATCCCCTTTAGGACTTTACTGGGATCAAGAAAAAGGTTTGAATGAGAACCAATATATCGTGCCCGGCGCCGGTGGTTTAGGTGAATTACTAAATAATTCATATGTTTAATATTTGTTATGAACTGGAGAAGAAATGAAAGCTAAAAACTTAGAACTTAAAACTTATCTTTCTGAAGAACAAATTCAGCAAAAAGTTTCTGAAATCGGAAAAGCTTTGACTGAAAAATTTAAAAATAAAAAAGTCACTGCCGTTTGCGTTTTAAAAGGCTCGTTCATATTTTATTCGGATCTAATTCGTCAGATTAATACAGATATCACTTGTGAATTCTTTGGCGTTTCTAGCTACAGCGGAACCTCTTCTTCGGGCGAAGTTAAAGTAACCCTAGATCTATCTTCTCCGGTCGAAGGCCAACATGTTATTTTAGTGGAAGACATTGTCGATTCAGGCCTAACAATGAATTACTTGAAAAAATCGATCGAATCACGAAACCCAGCCTCTTTAACAACGGTTGCTTTACTTGAAAAGCCAGAAGCTTTAAAAGTTCCATGCAAACTTGATTATGTCGGGTTTAAAATTACAAATGAATTTGTTGTAGGCTACGGGCTTGATTACGATGGCTACTATCGAAACCTTCCTTACATCGCTCAAGTTCAAAATTTACAATAATAATTAGAAGTTCTAAAAACAATTAGTCCAGAAGGAGTTGGATATGAAGATATTTATAATCGCAGCTATGATCGCCACTGCAAATTTTGCGATCGCGCAGCAGCCACCTAATGAAGTCGAACCAAAAATGGCTCCGGCAGAGGCTGAACCGCCTACTGGAACAATTGTTAAGCCGACAAAAAAGCAACTGAAGACAATTCCGAAAGCATTGCCAAAAAAAAAGACCACAACTGAAACTACAACTTTAAAAGTAGAAGAGCTTCCGCCCCTTGAGCCAACTCCCGAGTTAGAAACAGAGCAGACAACTCAGACGATCGAATCGACGAAAACTGAAGTTAAACCCTTTGTAGAAACCAGCTCAAAATCGGATCCTCACTTATTTGGATTTCACATTGATCTGAATGTTCCGCATGTATTAAATTACGGTGTTGATTATTGGCACTCTTCACGTTGGTTTTCAGCGGCGCTCAGCATGGGTGGCTTCGGAGCAAAAAATCTTGGTAAAACAAGTTCCGATCCTGAAGGAATTAATTTAAAAATTTCAAATCAAGAATTTGCGGCACGGGTTCACCCGTTTCAAGGCTCTTTCTACGTGGGCGCTTTATACGGATCTCACAAGTTAATCGGTGAGAAAACAGCAACGTACACCGTTCTAGGAAATACAAGAACGACCACATTAACAAACACAATCGATGCAAAATATTTGACTCCGCATATTGGCTGGCTTTGGTCGACTGGCTTTGGTTTAACTTGGGGAATGGATTTCGGTTATTTGTCTCCTTCAAACGTGAAGACGACTCTTGATGAAGGCAGCATCACCAGCGACCCACTTTATCCCACTTTGCAGACCCAGCCTGATTACATCGAAAATCGACGAAAGTTGATCGAAGAGTCTGATAAAATTGGCAAAACCAGTTTACCGTTTATCGCCCTTATTCGCGTAGGTTGGTTATTTTAAATCTAGGCTATTAAACCTGCCTGATTCGTATTCAGCGCTATTTCGCAATGCGCTTAATTGCAGTGATCCCTCGACAATTGCCGTAGTTCCGCGACAATAAACGCGAGGGATTTTATGAAACAGTTTCACGACTTACTTAATCATGTTTTAGAGCTCGGAAATACGAAATCAGACCGTACGGGCACCGGCACCGTTAGTGTTTTCGGTTATCAAATGCGCTTCAACCTTGAAGAAGGCTTTCCGCTTTTAACCACCAAAAAATTGCACACCCGCTCTATTTTTCATGAGCTTCTGTGGTTTTTAAAAGGTGAAACAAATATTCAATATCTTAAAGATAATAAAGTTTCTATCTGGGATGAATGGGCCGACGAAAATGGAAACTTGGGCCCCGTTTACGGTAAGCAATGGAGATCTTGGGAAACCGCCGATGGCCGTACAGTTGATCAAATCACAAATGTGATTGAGCAAATTAAAAAAAATCCGGATTCACGGCGTTTGTTGGTTGTCGCATTCAACCCATCCGACGTTGATAAGATGGCGCTACCCCCGTGCCATGCTTTTTTTCAGTTCTACGTAGCAAACGGAAAACTTTCTTGTCAGCTTTATCAACGAAGCGCCGATATATTTCTTGGGGTCCCATTTAATATCGCCAGCTACGCGCTTTTGACTCATATGGTGGCACAAGTTTGCGGCCTAGGGGTCGGCGAATTTATTCATACTTTAGGTGATGCGCATATTTATTCGAATCATATGGAGCAGGTTAAGTTACTTTTATCGAGAACTCCAAAAACCTTGCCCACTCTTAAACTGAATCCTGATGTGAAAAGTATTTTCGATTTTAAATACGAAGATATTGAAATATTAAACTATGATCCAATGCCAGCAATCAAAGCTGAGGTTGCGGTTTGATTCTATCTCATATTGTTGCGGTTAGTGAAAATGGTGTCATTGGCAAAGATAACAAACTGCTGTGGGATTTTCCTGAAGACATGGCCTACTTCAAGAAAAGAACTACTGGAAAAATAATGATTATGGGTCGAAAGACTTTTGAATCCTTCGGTAATAAGCCATTGCCGAAAAGATTTCATATCGTGGTCACTCGCTCGGCTCTTGATTCAAGTCATGAACAAGTCAAATATGTTAGTTCAATGAAAGAAGCCTACGCACTGGCTGAAAAAATGTCGTTATCTGGATCATGGCCTGAAGAAGTCATGATTATTGGCGGTGGACAAATCTATCTAGAAACCATAACTGATACCGATTTTATTTACCTGACCCGTATCCCCGGCACTTATGACGGTGACATCGTTTACAATACCCAATTACCCCGTGAATTTGGTCTGGCCTTCAGTCAATTTAGCGATGCTCATCCGGGGCTACGCTATGAGATTTGGTCAAAAGCACGTAACGGTTTAGAAGATTAGATTTTCGTCAAACTTTTAGCCAAAAAACTCCGAACATAAATTTAAGTCGCACTGTAGTTTTGTCCGATTTAAGATAAGGAAATGGAGCTTTTAATGTCAGACCAAATGTCAAATACGTCGACCCAAACCACTGAAGCACCTCCGCAAAGATTTTTTACCCAAGAATTAGCACAACTTGAAGTTTACGGCCGTATGGGCAAAGTATTCTGCAAAATGGCAAATCTGTCACAATCAGGCGCTTTTTTCGAGATTATAAATTCTAACTATATGCCACGCGCAGGCGATCTAGTTCGCGTGACTGTTCTACTAAGACAAATTAATAAAACACATGTATTGGACGCCGAGATCGTCTGGTGCAAAGGCCTTGGCTTAGGCTTGAATTTTATCAAAAAAGATCAGCTTATGAAGAGGCTGGCCGGTCGCCCGGCCGTTATCTAGCATCAGCCACTACACTTAGGTCTAGGTCATTTAATCAGAAAATAGTAGTTTCCTATTGGCGAAATCAGAAATCATGCTAGCATTTAGTCCAGCCGCCATGGAGGACAGCATGAAAAAAACGACACTAAGTCTACTCTTTTTAATTTTCACCGTTTGTACATTTTCTTCAGTTAAAAAAGTACAATCGATCGATCAAAATTATCATTGGATGAAAATATCTGCCAAAGACAAATTTCAAAGATCAGTTATCGCAAATATGGGCGTAGCCATCGAGATTGTAAAAGATGATTACGTGATCGCCTACGGTAACGACAATGAATTAGCAAAAATTCAAAAGATGGGTCTACTTGAAGCTTCGTCAAATCTTGCGCTTGAAACTAAAGATTTCCCCGCTAAAGATGCCCCTTATCACAATTATGCTGAGCTTACTGAAGCATTGCAGAGCTTGGCTAAAGAAAATCCAGATATCGTAAAATTATCATCACTTGTAAAGACAACCGAAGGCCACGATTTGTGGGCCCTGCGGATTACTTCAGATGTAGCCAATGCAGATCAAAAAGCAGCAATCATCTACATTGCCGGGCATCACGCACGTGAACATTTATCCGTCGAAATGCCACTCATGTTCGCCAAGTATCTTGTCGCTCAGTATCGCGCCGGAAACTCTCGTATTGTGAATTTGGTAAATTCTCGTGATATTCATATTATCCCGACCGCAAATCCAGATGGTATGGAATACGACATCAAAGATTCTTCTTACAAGATGTGGAGAAAAAATCGTACTAGAAACTCGGATGGCACCTACGGCGTCGATTTAAATCGCAATTATAGTTTCCAATGGGGCACCGGAGGCTCTTCAAAAGATACTTCAAGCGATGTTTATATGGGACCAAATCCGTTTTCTGAACCCGAGTCACTTGCAATCAAAAATTACATCGAGACTCACACAAACATAACTACTTTGTTATCGTTTCATAGTTATTCAAAATTAATTTTGTATCCTTGGGGTCACAAATACGACGGCATCGAAGCCGCTAATGACCGGGCTGTGCACGAGACCATGGCGCGAAAGATGGCCGAATGGAATGGTTATACTCCGCAGCAAACGGCCGAGCTATATATTGCAAGTGGTGACACCACTGATTGGTCGTACGGAGTTCACAAGATTATTTCGTTCACCTTCGAACTTGACCCTGCGGGTGGTGGCTTCGGTGGCGGCGGCGGATTTTACCCCGGTGCGGGCGTTATCGACCCTGTCTTCCAAAAAAATATCGAACCCATGCTTTATCTTCTGGAATATGCAGACAATCCTTACCGCGTGTTGAACGTTGGAATTGGCCCCATTAATCCGTAGCTAGTCTTTAGTCTTTGATGCATTTATATAACTTAATGATCAAATAGACTTTTTCTATAGACGTACGATTTTATAGACTAAGATAAAACCAAGGTGTTTAATTTCTCTAGGAGAAATATATGAACAAAATTACCTTGGTTACTTTTTCATTCTTATTAAGCTTAAATCTAGTTGCCGCTGAGCATATCTTATTACAGACCGGAAAAACATTTGTTCGCGGTATCGATGAAGAGAAAGCAAAATCGATTGCGGAAGATCGCGATGAAGTCAAAAAATACTCATTTGATGAATTAAAAATCAAGCAGGGCGATGTTGTTGAATTCCGTAATGTAGATTCGGTAAAACACAATGTCGTCGCTGAAGACTTATTTAACTTTGTTCAACCGATGGGAAGTAAAGATAAGCAAAAATTCGACAAAAAAGGCACCTACAGTGTTCGCTGCGCAATCCATCCCAAAATGAAAATTAAAGTTGTGGTTGAGTAATTTATGACTAAAATATTACTGCTATGTGCCCTTCTATTTTCTAGCTCGGTCGTATCTGCTAAAAAAAATAAGTCTGACGTTGTTGTGCTTAAAATTAGTCTGAGCACCAAAGGGACTGACATCGCTTTCGATCAATCTTCAATTCAAGTTCCTTTCGGAAAAACGGTCCAGCTGACTTACATCAATCAAGCCGATGCAAATTCTGAAATTTCGCATAATGTCGCAATCGTAAAATTAGGGGCAGAAAAAGAATTAGACGAAAATCTTAAAAAGCATGATTACGATTTAGATAAAATAGATCAAAGCTTGATTTTAGCTAAAACAAAAGTTTTAGAGCCTGGGCAAAAAGACACGATCACTTTTAAACCCGAAACCAAAGGCGTTTATACTTATATTTGCCTTATGCCTGCACATGGAAATATGCTTGGCATGAAGGGCTTTCTTAACGTTAAATAGTTCTACATTAAAAAAACCAAAAAGGAGATTTATGACAAAATATATAGGCAGTACATTAATTGCTATGGTCTTTTGCGTAACTGCAAATGCCATGGATACTTCAGGTAAGATTCTTTTAACTGGCGGGGTCAGCCAAATCGAAGGATCTGCGGGCGGCGGCTTAGCACCTTGGGCAGTGATTGGCGGTTACGGAACTGAAGATGAAATTGGTTTCAACGTATTTCATACGAATGTAAATACGAAAGATTATACTCTTGAAACTGCGGGTGCGTTGATCGGGCTTTATGATCGCGTTGAGTTGTCATACGCAAGACAAAGTTTTAATACGCAAGCGGTCGGCGGAGCATTAGGAACAGCATTTGCTGGGGCATTCGGGCTTGCACAAAACTTTAGAATTGTACAAAACATTTATGGCTTGAAATATAAAATTACCGGCGATGCTGTTTTAGAGCAAGATAGTCTTCTTCCTCAGATTGCTGTTGGAGTTCAGTTTAAGCAAAATGAACAAAGCGAATTCGTAAAATTTATTGGTGCGAAGGAAGCTTCTGGGTACGATTATTATTTGTCCGCTACAAAAATTCTTTTAAATCTCAGCTTGCTTTATAATATCAACTTACGCGCTACAAAAGCGAATCAGCTTGGTATCCTTGGGTTCGGAGGCGATAAAGCAGAAAAAGTCGCGATCAAATTTGAAGGATCCCTTGCCTACTTAGCTTGTCAGACGATGGCAATCGGTGTCGAGTATCGACAAAAAGGTGATAACTTAAATATCGCAAAAGAAAACGATTGGTCGGATGTTTTTATTGCTTGGGCGCCAACGAAGAATATGTCATTAACACTGGCGTACGCTCAATTGGGTAGCATCGTAAATCTTAGCAATCAAAATGGTCTTTACAGTTCTTTACAACTTGGTTTCTAAAAAAGGATATTATATGAAAAATTTATTTATTTGCTTCGCGTTCATGTTCTCTGCTCAATTTGCTCAGGCCGAAATAGACAAATCCGGATTAATGGATGATTTCGGCGGTAAGCCTGGTTTAGTTAAAATTGTTGATGATTTTATGATCGGTTTATTGGCTGAACCAAAAACTAAAGAGTCGTTTGTTAATTCAGATCAAAAACACATTAAAGCAATGTTAGTTGATCAATTTTGCGAATTAATGGGCGGCCCTTGTAAGTACACAGGCAAATCAATGGCCAAATCACATGCTGGTTTAGATATCAAAAAATCAGAATTTAATGCTCTAGTTGCCTGTTTAAGAACCGCAATGAGTAAGCATAGCGTTCCGGTTAGATCGCAAAATAAATTATTAGCATTGCTTGCCCCAATGCACAGAGATGTCGTCGGAAAATAATTCCCTACAGCGAGGTAACTTTAAAAAGTGCAGTTCTTAAAAAATATATTTAGACGTTTATCCGATGTTCGATTACTCAAACAATTAATCTTAACTTTCTCGGTTATCTTAATTGTTAATATTGTCATCGGAATTTATTTTACCACAAAAATCGGAGGCTTAAAAACCCTGGTCGAAGTGATGTACGATAATCCATTAATGTCGAGTACATTTGCCATGAGTGCGAAGTATCGGTTCGAAAGAGCCGACTCGCTGGTCAGAACTGCCATTTTTATTAAAGACAAAGAAAAGATTAAAGCGCTTAAAA
The DNA here is from genome assembly GCA_043760925.1 of Bdellovibrio sp. GTDB lineage: Bacteria > Bdellovibrionota > Bdellovibrionia > Bdellovibrionales > Bdellovibrionaceae > Pseudobdellovibrio. The sequence continues at coordinate 134,762 of JAYUOK010000001.1, forward strand.
AAGAAATTAACAGTCAAGTAGAGCAAGGCGATGAAGATCTTGCTGTCGTTCAAGAAAGAGCTATCGCCGAAAGCTCCAAGGAGTTAGCTGAACTGGTGCTATCGAAAGTTAATGAATATAAAGAAGTCATCGATACCACTCTTGCGGCCGCAGAAGAAAACCTAAAAGTAAAAGATTCCTCAGTTGATATCCTACTACTTGAACAATACTTAGCTAAGGATAACAGAACGTTTATCCAAAAAAAATTAACTGAACTTACAGATGATGCGGCGGAAACTGGCTATACCTTTAGATTAGATTCGGAAGCCCGAAATGCTGAAACCGTTAAATTCTTCTATTTCGGTTCTACAGCAACAGTTTTAATTACACTTCTTCTTGCTTACTTTCTGTCTAGAACAATCGCAAAGCCTTTATCTGATTACAGTAAAACATGTATTGAAATTTCAGATGGTAACTATAAAAAACGAGTTAATGTCTTCGGTTCTGAGTCTGAAATTGCAGTCCTTGGAAAATCGTTTAACCTGATGCTGGATCGAGTCGACGAAAAAGATCGAAATATGAAATCGTTATTAGACGGGCTAACTACTGCAGTATTCTCATTTGATAAAGACGGAATTATTTCGTCTGAAAAATCAATCGCCTGTAATTACATATTTCAAGACTACGAACTAAATAATATTTACAGTTTTTTTAATCATCATAACGGGTTAGCCAAACAAGGCCTCGAAGAGTCCTTACAATTGCTATGGGATCCAACCATTGATATGGATTTTGATAGCTTAACTTCTGGGGTATTTCCAAATAAAATGACCCTACCCTACGGTGATAAAAATCCTACTAAGTATATTTCACTCCGTTACAAGCAGAACTTGAATAGTCATCAGAAACTTGAAAAAATAATCGTGCTTGCTGATGATATAACGGAAACGACTTTGGCGCAGAAAAATGCCGTCATTCAAGCTGAAAGAGTCGAGCGAATCTCTAAGGCCTCTTTAGGCGCAGAAAATTATATTGAATCCAGAAATAGTTTTATTTCACTTATTCAAAATTCACAGCATATTCTTACAAAAGGCGCATCGAAACTAACCAAGACAGAAACTGCTGATTTAAAACGACAGTTACATTCACTAAAAGGTGAATTAGCAATTATGGGCCATAAAACATGTGCTTCGCAGGTACATCATATAGAATCATCGCTTACAGCAGAATTGAACGCTTCGATTGATACAACATTATTAGAAAATATTAAAAAAATAGATGCTGAATTTTCTTTAGAGTCAGCCGACGTATTATCAGTATTGGGGCTTGATTCACAAAGTAAATCAATCAAGGTCGACCTAGAAAAGATTACGGCTTTACGTAACTTTGTTGTTCAGTCAGAACATTTATCAGCCGAGCAAAAATTATCTTTGAAATCAAAATTAAATACTTTGGTGCAAAAACCTATGCAGCAATTTTTTCAGAAGTACGATGAGTATTGTAAAGTTTTGTCAGAAAATTTAGGCAAATCAGTTAATCTGATTTTTGATAGCCGTAGCGATGAAGTTGCTTACGAAGAGGTCAGCAGGTTAGATGCTATTTTTGGACATCTATTACGAAACAGTTTAGACCACGGAATTGAAGAGATGGAATTGCGCGAAGAATTGGGCAAGCCAGATACTGGTAGCATTACTATTTCGGCCGCTAGAAAGCCAGACCTAAAAGTTTTAGAAATCTCAATACAAGACGACGGACGCGGAATCGACCATAAAAGATTAATAGATAAAGCAGTTGCCAAGGGTTTATGGACTGCTGAAAAAGCCAAAGCCGCCTCTAAAGAAGAGGCTCTTGATCTAATCTTTCTTTCTGATTTCTCTACCAAAGAGGTCGTAACCGAAACATCCGGTCGAGGAGTGGGAATGGATGCAGTTCGATCAGAAGTCGTCGGACTAGGCGGAAGCCTTACGTTACAGACCGATATTGGCAAAGGCACCCAATTTACAATACGCTTACCGCTAATTACTTAAAGTATTCACGCTAGACCTGTGACCAGTGTGTTCGATTAACCATATCCATTTTACAAAATTTCTTTCTAAATAATTAAGAACTTGCTGCCGATATTATAGCTAAATAAGAACGGAGCTCTTTTATGTTTGCGCCACAAACTCGCTTTTTAGTTATCGATGATTTCCTTACAATGCGAAAAGCAATCAAGAAAATTTTCGGTGAAATTGGTTATACAAATATTATCGAAGCAGCTGATGGACAGGCTGCTTTTGAAATTCTACAGGCACAGCACGCAAAAGGCGAACCAATCGACGTTATTGTTTCTGATTGGAATATGCCGCGAATGCTTGGAATTGATTTACTTAAACTTTGTAAAAGCACACCTGAATTCAAGGCTTTACCTTTTATCCTTGTCACCGCCGAAAGCGAACAGGTACAGATCATTGAAGCCGTTAAAGCTGGAGTCTCGGAATACGTAATTAAGCCATTTTCTCCGCAAATAATTAAAGAAAAACTTGAAAAAGTCTATCGTAAGCATAACGCTGCGAAGGCGGCCTAGTATGTCGGCAGCAAAAAAAATTAATATTCATCATCCATTTATGGATGGAGCTATCATTCATAGTTTGGCTAACGGAGTCGTTGAAGCATTAAAGGTTATGGTTGATATAGAAGCTAGTTTTGAAAAGCCGTTTGTCGGTCTAAACTGGAAATCACCTACAGATTTTTCTGTCTACCTTAATTTAAATTCAGACTCTTACAAAGGCCGTATTCAATTTCACTTCACACACATGGTTGCAAAAACGATCATTGAAAAATTAATTGGTTCTGAAGTAGTTGATAAGTCTGAAATATTAGATGGGGTCGGAGAAATTTCAAATATATTCTACGGCGGTGCTAAAACAAAATTAAATCTTTTGGGTTTAAATTTATCAATGAGTTTACCAAAACCATGTTTAACCAAAGACTTACCGAATACCATATCTGAAACAACTTGCATGCTTATTCCCTTTAAAGTGCTAGGCGAAATCTGCTACGTGGAAATCATTTTATTATAAAAATTCTGTTAGGGTCTGATCCAGGCAAGGGTCAGACCTAATTCGCCCGCCCTGTCTTGAAAGTGAACACTTTCTAAAAGCCAAATCCAATTAAATCGTTCCTACCCGAATTTAAGTCGGCGAGGCTTTTGAATAGTCTTATTTTGTGAATAAAATCAGGTACGTACTCATTCTTTTTTCGATTCTCTTAAGCGCCTTGGCCCTGAAAGCCAAATCGCTTGATCAATGTTTAAAAGCAACCTTTGTTCAACACCGGATTGAACGCGATGAAAATACCTTGGCCTGTTTTAAGCAACAAAAGGCTTTTATTGGCTCGGACGCCTGCTTTACCAAGGTTCGTCAAATTAAGGCGGCCCAGCAATCTTCTAATTTAAGTGAAACGCTAAAACAGTTTTGTTTTTACGAAGCTTCAATATTTCAGAGTATGAAAACATGCCTGCTTCGGTCTTCGGAATTTTCATATGCTGACAATCATGATGAGGCCGTATTCGATTGTTATAAACAATTTCAGGACAGACTTACCAAAAAACAATGTATTGAAGCTAGTAACAAATTAATATATCCGGCTAAGAAATCACATTTGCTTCAGCAGTGCTATAATAATCACAATTAAGACTTAGCCTGGCCGACCATATGATAGTTTTCTAATGGTACAATCAGCGGAATACCAGCCGGAATAATTTTGGTTCTCATGATGGGCGCCCAATTCAAGTGGGGATTCATTTGCTTAAATCGAGTTAAGCTTCCGTTGTACCATCTTAAAACTTTAGATTTAGTTAATGACCTTTTTAATCTGAATTCTTTTATCGGCTTGATCTCAGATTTAGCCAAATTATTTCCAAAAAGGCTAATTGCATTTCTCTCAACATCAAGCACGGCTAAAAAACAAGCGTAAAAGTTCTTCGAAGCAAAGCCCCAAGTGGCTGTTTCATTTTCTGAGTCAATTAAATCTTCGATCTCGGCCGAGCCAGCGCGCGCAACCATTCTTCGAACGCCCGTCAGACCATGATTATAGGCTGTAATAGCTAGCGGCCAAGATTTTAAACTTTTGTAATTCGCCTTAAGAATTTTCGCGGCTAATTCAGTTGCATGATACGGGTGATTTCGTTTGTCATAGTGAGTTTTAATATAGCCGTGCGGTTTAGCAACCGAAGGCATGATCTGCCATAGGCCACTGGCCCCCACTTTTGACTGCGCATAAACGTTAAAAGAGCTTTCAACAAACACAATTCGCGTCAGCTCAACGGGCAATCCGTGCTTTTTAAAGATAGCTTCCATCATTGGAAGATATTGTCCTGAAACAAAAAATGCTTTTTGCATCCGATCTTTTAATCCCATCTGCAATCTGATTTTTTTAAGATCAGAAATCTTCCATTTACTCATTAACTCTAATCGCCGCTGTTTAATTGCCCGCTCTAGTTGAACGCGCTTTTCCCGGCTATTCATAACGCTGCTACTTGAAATTGGCGTCAGATCGATTTCTCCCAAAATAAACCCAGGATCATCAACTAAATGAAAGACCCCCTGCTGAGTTGTATAGTAAGAATAAATTTTAGCCCAGAATTCGACGCGTTCACTGAGCTCTTCCGAAGATTCGAATAAAGTTGTGTCTGGTAAAGTAGAAGCCCACTTCGTAACTAAGCCCAAACCTGTCGAAGCATACGCAATCATAAGAAACAAAATAATTTTAGATTTCATCCCTTATTTTAGACTGGAAATGAGTATCTGATCAAAAGCTTCTCGAACAATTGATTCATCTCGTGGACCATTGTAGAGGAAGGTAAATGTAAGTACGTCTCCGTCCTTACGGCCAGCATAACCTGCCAAAGTCACTACACCGTCTAAATAGCCAGTTTTTGCGCGAACCCAGCCATGAGCCGGGGTATTCTTCATTCGTCTTTTTAACGTTCCATCAACTCCCGCAATAGGTAAGCTTTCTAAGAAAGTTGGAAACATTGAAAAATCATTTTTAATAGCAAGTAATACCCGGTTCAATGCATAAGCTGATAATTTATTCTTGCGAGTGAATCCAGACGGATTGATCACTTCAAAGTCGTTTGCATTTAATCCCAGCCCGTTTAGCTCAGACCGAATTATATCGACGCCTTCTTTCAACGAGATATTTGTTTTATTTTCACTGATAGCTAAATTTTTCGTAAGCATTTCGGCCACGAAGTTATTCGAAAACTTATTCATATCCGCTAAAATATAGGATAGATTTTTACTCTCAAGCGTCGCAATTAAGTCGGCCGCTTGCGGAGTTTTTCCTGATTTCGTAGTGCCCAAGATTTCAATCCCGCGCTGCTTTAAGAAAGCCTTTAAATTCACGCCGGCCCAAATATCTGGATCGCTTACACTTTTGAAAATCGCCTTCTCAGGCGAACCGGCTGCAATTTCACCGCTGACTGAAATTGTTTTTTCAGAATTTGAAATAGCGACGATCAATTCTTTCTTAGCTGTTCCCGAGACCGTTTTTGTTTCGTTTCTTAATTCGAAAAAACCATTGTCGGGATCAACAAAAACATTTGCTTTTGAACCAACCTGGCCAGACCGAATAAAAATATTTACAGCATTCCAATTGAAGCTCATTGCACCAACGGGCGAATCGTACGCGCGGTCGACGCGTCGATCTTCACGGCTTTCGTCAAAGCGAACTTTATCAAACAAAGTGTCATCTATAATTAAATCTCCTGAAACACTTTTGATCCCAGACCGAGTTAATTCATTCGCTAAAAACCATAAATTTTCAGAGACAAAACTCGGATCACCACCCCCTTTTAAATAAAGGTTTTTCTTATCAGAATAGACTTGGGTGTAAAACTTTGATCCTAGTGGAAATTTTTTTAATACTGCGTAACTAGTCAGAAGCTTCGAAACCGATGCCGGAATTTTTTTCTCTTTGGCGTTAATTGCAAGAAGTTCGTCATCATCATTTCGAATCTGCAAGCTAACTTGCGCAGCGTCGATTCCATACTTTTTAAGAATCGTAGCCGCCGTATCGTTCTGATAGATTCTAACTTTTTTCTTTTTGGCTTCCGCTGGACTAAAGTTTAATAGAATCGATAGCAACAAGACCACATTAAGAATGATTTTTTTTTCAGTTTTCATTTCAACAAGTATAACGGCACAATACAGACATGAAAAGAAAAGATTGGTTTATCGTACTGGGAATTCTGGTGTTGGCAGTTATCGCCGACCAATTTACAAAAGTTTGGGCTTCAGGAATTACTGAACGCAACTACGGATTTCTAAAGTTAATTCTAGTACATAACCACGGTGCGATGCTTGGTCTGTTTGCCGATTTGCCTGCCGTACTTCGTATCGTAACCCTGTCGACTAGTGGAGTTTTTCTTTTAAGTATTTACGCTTTGATACAGTACCTTATACCAGTTCGCCTGATGATACTTCGAATCGGCCTTTCCATTTTAGTCGGCGGAATTTTCGGAAACGTTTTAGACCGCATATTATACGGCTACGTAATCGATTTTATCTCGGTTCGCTTTGGCACTTGGCATTCACCTATTTGGAATGTTGCAGACGTCGTCCAATGGATCGGATACGCCATTATTGTCTATTCAATCATTAAACACGGTGATTTAATTTGGCCCGATAATAATATTCGTAAGACTTTCTGGGTAAATAAAAAATTTCAAATCAAACATTCAGCTATGTTTATGGTGGTTGGTCTATTCTTAACCTTAATAAGTTTAGTTTTTGCCTACACGTATTTAAAAGTAACCATTCAAGAAATTGCCGGCCCTAACGAGATACTTATTGATCGATTCTCGAGACCTTTTTTATACAGCTTTTTAGTACTTTCACTTACTTTTTCGATCGTCCTGTTTTCAGTAGGTAAAATGATTTCGCACCGAATTGCGGGCCCTCTTTACGCTTTCGAACGCTTTTTGGATGAAATCCTTCAGGGAAAAGGCTTATCGAAGCAAGGGGCGGCGTTGAAGCTGCGAGCTGGCGACGACTTTAAACATCTTGAAGAACTTGCTGAACAAATCAAAATTCGTCTTATTAAAATTAACAACGAAAAGACAATTGAAATTGTTGAATACGATGAATTTAAAGATCCGAAAAGAAGATAAGTTTCGAAATACTGATTGAAATTTTTTTCATAAAACCAGTAACTAGGATAATTCAAAATCTAAAATTTTATCTAAGTAAAATCGCTTCCGCTCGGAATCAAGCCCGCAGACCGCATGAATATAGTCTCCATCAGGATTTCGAACTAAGCCCATCGGCGTGATGGGTCGTGGTTTCCCTTTAGTTTGACCGCCTTCGTACACAATTTGAATGAGCTTTTGCTCGCTTGCAGCCCGAGCTAAACTTATAATTTTAGAGTCTTGCGAACTCCAAATTCGATACTTATCCCAATTCAATGATTTTTTCTGAATTTCAAGAACGCGGTTTATACTTGTTTGATCACCCAGCTTTTCACAAGATTTAAAAAATACTTGAAGGCATGCATAGGCATCATCATACGCCCGGTGTGCTTCGCCGCCGGCTAAACCAAGCTCTTTGACTAAAGTTTGAAGTTTATGATTTGTCGTCGTCAAAAGTGCTCTAGATATTAAACTAGTACACAATTGCAAGTTCTTTGGAAATGGCAGACCTGCCTTTTCAATTTCGACCGTTAAAAATCCTAAATCGAATGGCGCATGATGGGCTAGCAATACACTTTCATCAATAAATTCACAAAACTTTGAAATTTCGTCTTTCATCTGAGGCGCATTTTCCACCATCTCATTGGTGATGCCATGAATTGCAATATTAGATGCTTCCATTGGCTTCGAAGGCTTCAATAGTGTTTGGAAACGACCGATTATTTTGCCTTCGTGCCACTTAACGGCACCTAGTTCAACGATTTCAGATTCAAGCGGGTAAGCACCACTGGTCTCGGTATCAAACGCCACTATGGGGTAGTGATGGATGGATTGATCAAGATTAAATTGAAATGAGCTGTCTGACATGAAATTAAATTACTTGAAGTAAGTCTAAAGGTCTAGCTTAAGATTGCAAGCCAGCGCGTTTGAACTAAAATAGATGAATGAATCGCTGGGTTTCAATTATTTTATGTTTTTCTTTTTTACTATTGCAGAATATATTCGCGCAAGAAAAAATAGTATCGGGCACCGCACCGACTTATCGATTTTCCGGCAATGCTAAACTGATGTCAGATTTTATTGATCGCGGATTAACAATGACTGACCACAATCCAGCATTGAACGCTTCGTTTCTTTACAATTTTGGTTCGCAGTTCAAATTCGGCTTTTGGGGTTCAAATATCGCCAGATTAAATAACATTGATGATAATTTTTGGTTAAAACTCGTTGGCGAAATCAAAGTTGATTTTCATGATAAAGCTTCAATGCGATTCTATATTCATGATGATCACTTCTACAAAGCCGACGTACGCAACGGCCAAAGTTTGGGATTTATTTTGGACTATGGCTTCTACACGGTTCAACTCGAATACCTTAATAACTACCAAGGTTCTCACACGCCTGCCCAATATCTGAATGTTGGAAAGTCTTTTTTATTTAAAAAAGGATATATCGCCGGCGGAAAACTTGGCTTTACGATGCTAAGCGCTTCAAGTTTTAAGGATTATTTTGATGCGAAAGCTTTTGGCGGGTACGTATTTTCAGAACATACTAGCGTCGAAGCTGGAATAACCCTTACCAGTGATGCGGGGAACGTTTACGGTCGGGGCAGGCCGGCGCTCTATTTCGCGGCTGAGCTGATTTACTAAATTCGATTTAATAATGAGGCTATTTTTCAATCGTAGATGATTCGACACCCGACGATGGGTCCGCTTCACTTTGAACATTTTTGATTTCAAGATCGACCGGATTAATTAATTTTCCATCTTCACCAACATCGCCTGCTTTTGCTTTACGGTTTGCAACTTGATTCGCAAAATTTTCGTAAACACCGCGTGACTGATCTTTATCACCAAACACCGTTTGCAACTTGCGCCGATCTTTATTTGCTTCAGTTTGCTTTTGATGAATGCTGATGCGGATAAATCCAATGAGCTTTTCTTGGTCAACTTCACCTTTTTTATCTTTAATTGAAGTTCCACCAATGATCGTATTATTTGTATGCTCAAACGCAGCCTTCACTTTATTTCGTACTAAATCTAATCGCTCTTGCGCAATTTTCTTTGCTGTCACTTCAGTACGGTCCGGAGCCGCCTGAATAAACATAGCCGAAGTCAGTTTAATTTCAGATTCTTGTAGACCTGAAGTAATTTGACTTAAACGTGTCATAATCTCGATGAATTTTTTATTCGGAACCGAAGTTCCTTTTTCAAACAAGTAAGTATCTGGAATATCAAAATCAAATCCGTCTTGAGAAACGCTAACATTTTTAGCGGTATCCGTCATTTTGTCGGCCATAAATGCCGCTACAACTTTTGCGGAACCCATATCTAAAATATTTGGAGTTTTATCTGCAGGCTCTAAAAAACTTTGAAAAGCTTTCAAGGGCTCGTTGATTAGATCTAGAAACAATTTCTCAAGCGTCAATTCGGCGCCAAAGTTTTGAAAATTATATTCAATCATTGAAGGCGTCGAAAAATAATCAGACACGGCTTTTTTAGTTTCATCGCTCTGACCAATAAGCCACATAACTAAAAAGAACGCCATCATGGCCGTCATGAAGTCGGCTAATGCCACTTTCCATGATCCGCCGTGATGACCACCGCCTTGAACGATGATCTTTTTGATGACGATGGTTTGTTTCTTCTGAGCCACAATTACTCCGTGCTTTTTTACTTATATCTAGCTAAATTTATATTTAGCTAATCTTTTATTAAACTGAAAACTATGCCGCTGCTTTTTTAATATCTTTAGTTGATTTATCTAACTCATCAAATGTCGGTCTTTCTTCTGGCATAATTGTACGTCGAGCATACTCAACGCAAACTAGCGGAGGAGCACCACGCTGTAAGGCAACCATTGCGGCCTTGATACAACCTAAGTAACGTCCTTCAGCTTCAATATCTGCCGCCATTTTAGTTGCGGTAGGACCAATGAAACCGTATGCACCGAAAACTCCAAGCATTGTTCCAACCAGGGCGCCTCCAACAAGGGATCCAATTTTTTCAACACCTTCAGTTAAATGCGCCATTGTCTTTACGATACCAAGAACCGCGGCCACGATACCTAATCCAGGAAAACCTTCGGCAACCTGCTGAACGGCATGTTGCGCCATATGTTCTTCGGCATGAATTGCTTTAATATCGTTATCCATTAAATCATCAACATCATATGGAGATAGATCCGTTGATAAAGTCATCTTCATCGTGTCACAAATAAAGTGAACGGCATGATGATTCTTCATCACTGAAGGATAAGCTTTAAAAATATCGCTTTGATCAGGATTCTCGATGTGTTTTTCAACTCCTTGTGGACCTTCTTTACGGAAAGTTTGGAAAAGCTGAAACATCATCTGTAAAAGATCTAGATAATCTTTTTTCTGTGGTCCCTTTGCGGTCATCGCTTTAATGCCAAGTTTGAAACCTGCTTTAATGACCTTCATTGGATTACCAATGATGTAGCCACCAAGCGCCGCACCGGCAATAATCGCCATCTCTAGGGGGGCTGCTCTTAGAATGATGGATAAGTTTCCGCCTTGTAAGAAAAAGGCACCGAACACCATCACAAATACGATAAAAATACCTACAAATCCCATGTTAACCTCTTCATCATTTTTCTGATCGGTCATATGGGATAAAGGATTAACTAGACAGGTCTGAAACTAGAAATTGGTCTAGTTAGAAAATAGAAACTGACTGAATTTTTGAGTAAAAAGGGCTGGGTTTTCAATATTGGCGCAGTGTCCGCAGCCTGGAAGTACTTCAAACTTTCCGTTTTTAAATAGCTTCGCAAGCTTTTCAGATTCGCTACGCGGTAAAAGATTATCTTGGTCACCGTGAACGACCATGACTGGATGCGGAGCGGCCTTTAATGATTCGCGAACATCAAGGCCGTCTAACGCTTTTAATACTAAGTGACCAACCGCCTTAACGCCTTTAAATGCGTCTTCAACAAGGATGTCTTTAAAAAATGAAGACTCAGGATTGTTATTTAGAATTGTAGAACCGATGACAACCCCAGTTAAATTCTTATCGGCTTTCATCGCTTCAAATGCTTGAATCATAGCGGGATCAAACTTAACGCCTTCAGCGCCCACTGGATCAAGTAAGTAGGCCTTGTGAAACAATTCAGGGGCTTCCGCTAACATCATGGCGGCAATAAGACCACCCGTCGAATGACCCACTAGATTAATCGGGCTTAATTTGAAAGATCGAACAAGCTGAATAAAATCATTAGCGAAGTTCTTCATTGTCACTTCGCCTTCGGATTGTGGAACTGAACTAGAGCCACAGCCACGAAATTCAGCGCAAATAAAGTTACCGGCTAAATTCTGTCCTTGGGATTTTAAAATTTCAACGGTGGGCATCCACCATCGATTCGAAGCTAAGTTTCCGTGAATAAATAAAGTTGTTGCCGGAAGAAGCCCCGGGAAAACATCATAGTTTATATTAATATTCTGTGCTGTTTTGAATTGGGGCATGATTTCCTCACTATTTTTTTGAAACGATACGATCAACAATCTGAGCCATAACTTCGGGCTTAGCTTCTGGAATTTTGTGCTCAGAATCTTTCACGTAAATTCTTTCAGCTTTAGCGGCCGCAGGAATTTCTTTCCAAAAAGCTTCAATCACATCGCGCTTAATGTATTGGTCTTTATCAGCGATGACTAAATACACAGACTTAGCTGGAAACAATTTAGCGTCGTCTAACACACGAAATTTGCGAATACCTTGAGTCATACGATAGACGGCCTCAAGCTTATACGGATTTTCTAAAACGATAGGTTCCACAGATGGGTAAGTTGTATAAACGATTTGCTTCAAGAAATAGTCATAAAGCTGATCGTCTGAATAAGGATTGTAAGGAAAATGAATACGGGTAACCCAGATCTGGCTCTTAATCCACTGATCTTGCTGCAACAATGCTTCAGTATAAGGAGCAATTAAAACTAACTTGCTAACCTTTTTTGGAAATTTGAAAGTATACGCTGCACCAATTCCGCCACCATATGATAAACCCACTAAATTGTACGGAGCTTGAATTCTCAATACTTTCAAAAGACTATTTAAGTCTAAAGCTTGGTCACCATAGGCATAAGGCTCATTTTTAACACCATACTTCAATAAAGTTTTTCCCATCCCGTCCATGTCGTAGCGTAAAACTCCCAAACCTTTTTTAACTAAAGCGTCGGTCATTTTCTGCCACTGCGTAGTCGAATAGGTTAAACCATTTAATAATACAACAGTTGGTCTGCCCGCTGCTGGCGCTGCGTACTCAACATAAAGCTCTTTTGTGCCGATATCGACAAATCCTTTAAAATCATTTGATAATTCAAATGCCATGGCTTTCGTTGATAGAACTAAAATAAAAACTTGAAATAACTTTTTAAACACAAGGCCCCTCTTTCAAACTGTTTATGAACTTTAACAAAAAATTAAATTATATGACTAAGCCGCCATCAACACTTAACACTGCGCCATTAATGTAGGCCGCTTGTTCTGAAGCTAAAAATAAAACCGCATTGGAAATATCTGAAGTTGAGCCAAGACGAGCCGTTGGAACTTTAGCTGCCATTGCATCTAGGGTTTCTTTAGGCATTGCTTGAGTCATAGCCGTCGCAATAAATCCGGGAGCAATTGCATTCACAGTAAAACCCTTACGACCTAATTCTTTTCCTAAAGTTTTGGTCATACCGATGACGCCCGCTTTAGCCGCTGCGTAGTTTGTTTGTCCAAAGTTACCGTACAGACCGACAACGCTTGAAATATTGATAATCCGTTTATGCGCTGAATTCGGATTGAATTTTTCGGTCAACGTCTTAGTGACATTAAATAAACCAGTTAAGTTTGTATTGATAACTGCGTTCCAGTCTTCAAAAGTCATTTTACCAAAAGATTTATCACGCGTGATTCCAGCATTGTTAACTAGAACATCACATGGCCAAGGTAACGCCTGAACGGCTTTTTCACATGAATCTTTTTGAGTGACATCAACTTGTGAAAAATGCACCTGATCTTTAAAGCTAGAAAGTTCTTTTTTTGCAGATTCAATCGCCTGCTCAGAGTAATCCCATACGGCAACATTGCCACCAGCCTGTAAAAAAGAAAGGGCAATTTGAAACCCGATTCCTTGCGCGCCACCCGTTACAACGGCTGCTTTATTCTTAAATGTAAACTGAACATTCGACATGTATTTCTCCTCTGAAATGCCGGCCAAGATAGATCTTGCCGAAGGCTACACAGTTCTGCTTTGAGGCGGCCAAAGGGTCAACACAATTTAGGCTGTATTCTGCGACGCCCACTATACTAACGCTCAGTATTAATTCATTTCTCTTTTCCTGTAAAAAGTGTATGAGTACGCCCATGACAAAAAATACATACACTCCACAAAATGCAACAATCATTGGCACGGGTTTTTATGCACCCGATCGCGTAGTAACAAATAAATATTTTGATGATTTTTACAAAAAAGATATCGGAACATTTTTAAAACAGTCTCGAAATATAAGCGAGCGACGCTGGAAAGCACCCGAGCAAAAAACCAGCGATCTGATCTTACCCGCGGCAAAAAAAGCTTTGCAGTCAGCAAAAATTAAAGCGACTGATTTAGATTTAATCATTGTTGCGACCGATACGCCTGATTACATTTCTCCATCAACTGCTTCCGTGATTCAGTTTAAACTTGGTGCAACGAAAGCTGGAACGTTTGATATCAATTCGGCCTGTGCTGGGTTTGTGACGGCGTGTGATATGGCCAGTAAATATATTAAAGCCGATGCGAAGTATAAAAATATCTTAGTCGTTGGTGCTTATGCGATGAGCCCTTTTTTGAATATGGATGATTATAAAATTGCATCGTTATTTGCTGACGGCGCTGGTGCAGCTGTCATTCAGGCAACTCCAGATTTAGATGCAGGTTTTTTAACTAGCACGATGTACACCGACGGACAGTACCATGATTATATGGGAATCTATGCCGGCGGATCTGCGCAACCAATGACAGCAGAAGTTATTGCGAACAAGCAGCATTTATTATCTTTTCCGAAACGCATTCCGCCTGAGACAAATGGTCTTCATTGGCCACGATTAACAAAAGAAGTTTTAGAGCCAATCGGTGCTACTCCGGACCAAGTTAAACATTTCTTCATCACCCAATTTAATATTCAAAGTATTTTTGAAACCTTAGACCGTCTTGAAGTTCCCCGTGAACGTGCCCATTACATTATGGATCGCTTTGGTTACACCGGCAGCGCCTCAATTGCGATGGCGATTGCTGATGCGGTTGAACAGAAGAAATTAAAAAAAGGCGATTTAGTTGTGATGCTTGGATCCGGCGGCGGGATGAGCATGGTCGCAACGGCACTTCGCTGGAGTTATGATACTTAATGAAGATTGATCACCCACAAGATTATGAAATTGATTGGCTGAAAAGGTGGAATCAGTATTCACCAAAAAGTAAGGCTTTGACCGATGGTGATTCGGGTCAAAACTATACTTATGCACAACTTTATCAACACTCTTGCGCGGGAGCCGCTTTTTTAAAAAAGCGTTTCGATATTAAGCCTGGCGACCGGGTCGTGCATTTTTCGACGAACGAAGCCGCAAGTTTTATTTTATTTTTCGCATTAGCCCGATTAGGCGCAACTTTAGTTCCGATCAATTACCGCCTAACGGCTCGCGAAGTTAGTTACGTCATCGGAAATGCCGAACCAAGTTTACTTATTTATGAAGAAAGTTTTTTCGGACTGATACAGGAAATAAAGAGTGAACTGACTTTACCTGCGGAACGTTGGTTGCCATTGGTCGGTGCAGAAAGTTTTCTGTCTGAAAGTTTACTTACTACAGATACTTATACAGATTTCTTAGCAACTTCAGAAACGACCGCACTGATTATTTATACGTCTGGCACAACTGGTTTCCCGAAGGGTGCAATGATATCGCACAAAACTTTATTTTGGAATTCAGTTAATACGACCCTTCGACTTAATATTTCTGAAAATGATTCGGCCGTGATATTTCTTCCGCTATTTCATACCGGCGGGTGGAACGTACTATCAACACCGTTTTTTCACCGCGGGGCACATGTCATATTAACTAAAAAATTTGATGCTGATCAAGTTTTAGACCTGAGCGAAAAACACGAAACGACCCTACTATTCGGTGTTCCAACCACAATGGCCATGATGGCGCGCTCAAGCCAATTCTCTAAGGTCAATCTTAAATCACTTCGGTATGCAATTGTCGGCGGCGAACCAATGCCGATCGAACAAATTCAAACTTGGCAAAAAAGAAATATTCCGATTCGCCAAGGTTACGGACTGACCGAATTTGGACCCAATGTGTTTTCACTTAACGAATCCGATTCAATACGAAAAATGGGTTCAATCGGATTTCCGAATTTTTATGTCGAAGCTTGTGTTAAGGATGAAAATAATAAGTCATTGGGCGCAAATGAAGTTGGTGAACTTTGGCTAAAGGGTCCCATGGCAATGTCAGGCTACTGGAAAAATCCTCAAGCAACGAAAGACACCTTTCATGAGGGCTGGCTTAAGACCGGCGATTTGGTTTACTTTGATAATGAAAATTTTTACTACGTCGTTGGACGTAAAAAAGATATGTATAAATCAGGCGGCGAAAATGTTTATCCGGCTGAAATAGAGAAGGTTTTACAGCAAATTGAATGGGTGCAAGAAGCCGCAGTCATTGGCGTTAAAGATGAACAGTGGGGAGAAGTCGGACACGCCTTTATCGTCGTTCAAAATGCACAACCTGACGAAGAATACTTACGAAATCACTGCAGTCAGAATTTGGCAAAATTTAAAAATCCGAAGTTTTTCACATTCTTAAAAGAGCTGCCTAAAGGCGATTCCGGCAAGATACTTAAGCGTAAGCTGACCGAATTAACTTAAGACCCGCTTTTTTAGAACAAAACGGCCAGATCTAAGACAGTTTTCAGGTCTGAGTCTTTTAACTTTCTTTGCGCATAGACCAGAAACTTGTTAAACTAAATTCATGCGGATTCTACAAATTCTTTTTACATTTTTCTTTTTGTTTGGCACTCTATCCGTTGCCCAAACCTCAGCGAACAATACCGTGCAGATTCAATCGGTCAGCCGACTGACGAAATGGGAACCGAATAAAATCCAGGAAGTCCGAATACAGCTCTTGTTACCGAAAAACTTTCATGCGTATACGGACCAATTCAAAATCATCGATTTGAAGCCAGACGGGTTCAAAGTAAGTCAAATCCAAGTCAAACCTGAAGTTACGTTTTACGACAAATTTTCTAAAAAGAATCGAAAGGGCTTTCACGACTTTGGTACAATTACGATTGTTCTTGAAGCTCCGGATCAATTAAGTGCTGAGACGCAACCGATTCGTTTTAACTTAAGACATCAGATTTGTAGCGAAACAGTTTGTTACTTACCTAAAAATCTACCGGTCGAAGTAACTTACTCGGCTCAAGGTACAATCTCTGAACCAAAGCAATTAGAACCGCAAAAATCATTTTTCAGTTTTTCGTTTTTCGAAAATTTAAAAAATTCGCTCGAGACAAATTTACTCTTAACATTCCTTCTAGTTTTTCTTGCGGGAGTTCTAACAAGTTTCACGCCGTGTATTTTTCCAATGTTACCTATTACAATTTCTATACTTGGTTATCATGCAAATCGTGGCAACCGCTTGCATAATTTTTCTCGGGCTTTGTTTTACGTACTCGGTATTGCCGTGACGTATTCTTTGCTTGGAGTCGCTGCCGCACTGACCGGAAGTTTATTCGGGTCTGCGCTGAGCAATAAATATGTTATTGGTGGGTTGTGTGCTCTGTTCGTATTAATGGCCTTCAGCATGTGGGGTGCGTTCGAAATGCAAGTCCCCGCTTTTATTCGAAATCGTTTTGGCTCGGGTAAAAGTCACGGGCTGGGCGGCGCGTTTGTCATGGGATTGGTCGCCGGAGTTGTCGCAAGCCCGTGCGTGGGCCCCGTTTTAGTTTCTATTTTAAGTTTTGTTTCTACAACTCGGAATGCTGTTTTAGGTTTTGGCTTGCTGTTTACTTTTGCTTTGGGACTTGGAATGATTTTCTTAGTCATCGGTTTATTTAGTCACGCACTTCATCTATTGCCGAAATCGGGCGCCTGGATGAACTTTATCAAATTCATTCTTGGTGCCGGCATGTGGCTAGCCGCCCTTTACTACAGCCAATTTTTAGTTGCGCACCGCTGGTGGGTGGCCTTGATTGCATTAAGTTTCGTTGGGTTGGCTATTTGGAAAGGTGCATTTAATTTCGGTTCGAAAAATTATTTTAAGCAAAGTCTGATGCTCACTATTTTTATTTTCTCGAGTACGGTTTTACTTTTAAGTTTTGTTCGTCCACAGTATTTATCTCCGGCATTTAGTGCATCTGAATCAGAAATTGATCCCAATAGCCGAGTGAAGTGGATTGCATATTCAGAGGCCGAAATGCAAAAGGCCGCCGATGAACAAATACCCGTTTTCTTAGATTTCTTTGCGGAATGGTGTGCCGCTTGTCATGAACTTGAAGACAAAACTTACACCAACCCCGAGTTTATTGAGCTATCGAAGCAGTTTAGATTGATTAAGCTCGATGCGACGGAAGATAACGAGGCAAACCAGAAAATACTTAAAAAATATAAGGTCCAAGGCTTGCCAACAGTCATGTTTATCAATAAAAAGGGTCTTCCTATAGAAAGTCTAACTTTCACTCAATTTCTAGAGTGGAAGGATTTAAAGCCCAAAATGCAGGAGGCCCTTAAATGACAACTACTAAACTGGTTCGCTTGAACAAGTTGCTCGCCGAACGTGGCGTGGCCTCACGTCGTGGCGCTGATAAATTAATTGAAGAAGGACAAGTTGTTGTTAACGGTAAAAAAGTTTACGAGCTTGGCGTTAAAGTAAATCCAAACGTAGATAAAATTAGCGTTGATGGAAAAACTTTAAAAAGTAAGACTGAAAATTTATATATCATGTTCAATAAACCTAAAAATGTGATCACCTCGATGAACGATCCTTTGGGTCGAACAACTGTCGCTGATTTTATGGGCGAAGTTCCCGTTCGAGTCTACCCTATTGGACGATTAGATTGGGATAGTGAAGGACTTTTACTTTTAACTAATGATGGCGACTTCGCACAAAAAGTAATGCATCCAAAGACTGAAGTAACAAAAACTTATCACGTTAAATTAGAAGGCCAACCCCAGCCTTATCAAATTAAAAAATTACTTAGTGGCGTTTCAATCCCCGGCGGTCGTGTTAAAGCAAAGCACGTTGAAAAGCTAAAGCTTTCAAAAACCAAAGGTCAAAAAACTTCCGAAAATAATGATTGGTATAAAATTATTATTACTGAAGGTAAAAATCATCAGGTCCGCGAAATGTTCAAAAAAATTGGCTTCGATGTCATGAAACTTCACCGGGTCGCGATTGGTAAATTACGTATTGGTCAGCTTGAGCGTGGCCAATTGGTTTATTTGAATGATGCAGCCGCGGCTCGTGTATTTTTGGCAGACAGCCCTGCTGATGCCGTTGGAAAACGCGATTACCGACCAAAGTCGACGAAGAAAATTTCAGATACCGGAACTAAAAAGAAATTTAATAAAGAACTAAGTAAATAGTCTGGACCGAGGTCTTCATTTTCTGAAAAGACCTCTATAGCGTCTCAAATTACGCCGATTCGTTAGGTATGAAAACTAATGCAATCATCATTTTCTTCATTCTGCTTATCGCCCAAATTTATGTTTCAGCGGCTGAAATAGTCATCGTTGATGTTCGTAGAAATATAACATTATCTGACGATGATGCTGTTTATAAAGATTTCTATCTCGAGGCCGGCGAAGGCTCAGGATTAAAAAAGAATTTAGTCGTCAATGTGAAACGAAAAATTTACGTTCGTGACCAAGCCGCAAAATCAATTGGTGATTTTGAAACTGTCGTTGGACAACTTCGTATCGTACACGTGCAGGGCAAAATTGCGGTTGGCCGTGAATACAAATTGCAGTCACGTGATGAAGAAGCGATGGTTGAACAGATTGGGATCATGTCCGGCGATCATATTGACCTGACTGGCTCATTTGTCGATAGCGCACGACCAAAACGCAAACCCGCGGAAATTCCTGCTTCGGCTGAAGGCGCCGGCTCTGCTGTATTGCCATTAGAGCTTCTAAAAGATGTAAAAAATCCATTAATTCTTGAAGGTATTGGCGAAAATGATCGCGCTCCTGCCAAGCAGCTTTCGATTTCTCCGCAGGCGATACCAGAAATTTAATGCAAGGCTAGATCATTTCTGGCATATTTTTGCGAATGAGTGAGACTTACTTTCGTATTCGATTATCCCATGTACACCGCGCCCAAGAATCTGAAATCACATCTTACTGTTTCGAAAACGGTGCACTTGGCCTAAGCGAAGTTCTTAGCTTCAGCCAACCCGATTTAACTTACGACCCGTCTTTAATCAGTCGACGACTTCTTGAACTTGATGTTTTCTTTGATAAAAAACCCGAATCCATTTTTTTTACGGCTTTAAAGGATATCTACCCGGCGGTTTTACAATCAACCAATGAAGAAGAAACAAAAGACTGGCTATCTGAATGGAAAAAGGGATTTGTTCCATTCAAGTTAGTCGGCTCTACTTGGGTGGTGCCTTCGTGGATGGAAAAGCCGCCCGAAGCCGAGCACGAAGTTAAAATTGATCCCGGAATGGCCTTCGGGACTGGAACGCACGCAACAACAAAGATGGCCTCATACTTTATTTACAAATTAGCGCAAGAACATGCAGACGGCGTAAAAAATTGGACCATGCTTGATGTCGGAACTGGTACTGCCATTCTGGCAGTACTAGCCGAGCGTCTTAATTACGGCATGATCACCGGAGTTGAAATTGATATCGAAGCCCGTAGAAAAGCCCGCGAAAACTGCGTACTAAATAAAACAGAAAATATTGATATTACAGAATTACAGTTGGATGAAATTCGCGATCAGTATGATGTTGTTGTTGCCAATATCATCGATGGCGTATTAATTCGCTTGCAAAAAGATCTGCTCAAAGTTTTAAAACCCAATGGCCACTTATTTCTAACGGGTATTTTGCAAGAGCGTGATAATTTATTTTTTGAGAAGTTTATTGAAAATAATCCACTCCGGGTCATCAAGCGCATTCAAAAAGAAGAATGGGTTGGTTACTGGGTTCAGAAAATCTAAGGCGGGGCTGATTTTGCGACGTTATTGGATCAATCAATCTCAAATTTCAGTTTCTGATCATGCAGGTACGATCGTCACTTTCAAAGACGAGCAATTTCACCACATCTTTGATGTATGCCGGCAAGAAGTTGGCCACCACTTCGAAGTATTAACTGAAGATTCAAAAGCCTACTTGGTCGAAGTGACCTCGCGCGAAAAAAAACAAGCGCGCGCCAAAGTCATTGAAGAGCGTGTGATCGAAAAATTACCGAGCCCACATATTCATTTAGCTTTATCAATTCCACGTTATGCAGTGATGGATTCGATCATTGAACGCGCGGTTGAAATGGGAGTTTCATCCATTCTTCCCTTCTATTCTGATTACAGCTTCATTCGAAAATCAGCAAATTTACCGGCTGGTAAGCAGGAGCGCTGGCAAAAAATTGTGATTTCGGCCACTCAGCAATCGGGCCGCGGCGAGTTGATGAAGATTTCAGAACCTGTGGATTGGTCTGAGGCTTTATCGGCCTTTAACCCAAGTGACAAGCGTTGGTGTCTATTTGCATATGAAGGTTCTAGTGTGTTGAGTGTAAACGAATACCTTAAAGCTAAAAAGCAGACCGTTTCTGCTTGGCCTGAGGATTTATGGATTATTGTCGGTTCTGAGGGCGGATTTTCTGATTCTGAGGTCGCTCAAATGCAGCAACTAGGCCTAGATCCAGTGACCCTGGGCAGCCAAGTTTTACGAGTGGAAACGGCTTGCCTGACTTTAGTCTCCATCCTAAAGTATGATTTCCAGCTGCTACGATAGGCAGACGAGTGATCGGTAAAGATTTAAAAAGGGGTGCTTATGGCAGGAGCCAACAGCGGAAATAATAACAGCAACAACATTAATTCGGACCCTTTTGAAGAATTCGAATTTCGTCCTATCAATGAAGGCCTTGGTTTTCACCGTAAACAAAAAAATCAACAGACGGCAACTCCTGCAAAACCGACTTCGACTTCAATGCCTTCGATGGCTGCAACAAAGAATGCAGTTAATTTAGCAACAACTTACGCGACAATAAATTCAACAACAAATTCAACTTCGAACAATCCAACTTCGGTTTCATCTTTTCAGTCTCCACTTCCGCGCCCTGAAACTCGTAAGGCAACCAGTTTTCAAGTACCGACAATTGAAGATGATTCAATAGCTAAAGCGCAAACAGCTGTGAACGAGATTTTAAAAAACTTGAATCACAAACGCCAGCTTGATTTTGTTCAAGAATCGACTCGCTTAAAAGGTGAATACAAAAAGTCGAAGCCCCATTTTTTCGCGGCCACTTTAGATGCGATGTTAATCACCGCCGCTTTTTTAATGAGTATGATTTTAATGCTTTCGATTACGAAAGTTGATTTGTTCATGAATTTGACTCATCCAAATACCTCGGGTTTAGTTTATTTTTCAACAGCGGCCTTATTTTTTAGTGTTACCTTCATTTACATGGTCGTTAACCGCACGTTTATGGGTGCAACCCCGGGAGAATGGGCTTTTGAACAAATTTGTGGACAGCCCCAGCAGGCGCAGAGTCTCAGCTATGTTCCACGGATTGCCTTAAGAACTTTATCGGTGATGTTCACCGGCTTTATCATTTTACCAATCCTATCTTATTTATTTAATAAAGATGTAGCCGGCGAAATTTCGGGCGTAGCTTTACTAAAAAAACCAAATGTCTAAGTTAGAATCTAGAGTTCTAAACGAAAAAAATTTTTCTGCGATCATTCACAATTACCGGTCGCAAAATAAAAAAATCGTATTTACCAATGGCTGTTTTGATTTATTACACATTGGCCACGTTCGCTATTTAGAGCAGGCTAAATCCTTGGGTGATCTGCTTATTGTAGGAGTTAATACCGACGCTTCGGTACAAAAATTAAAAGGCCCCACCCGTCCAATTCAAAATGAAAATGACCGCGCAGAGATTTTGGCTGCGCTTGAATCAGTTGATCATACGATTCTATTTGGGGAAGAGACACCCATTGACCTGATTAAAAAAATTAAGCCCGACGTTTTAGTTAAAGGTGGCGATTGGAAGATTGAGCAAATTGTTGGTAGTGATTTTGTTATGTCTTACGGCGGCAGGGTTCAATCTTTACAGTTCATTCAGGGTCGTTCGACCACATCGATTATCGAGAAATCTAAAAGCTAATTTACTATTGCTGCGCCAGTTAAACTATTGCTGCGCAATTGTATTCGCCGACAAGATTAAGCTTGAGGATTGTTGAGCTAGCGTTGCTAGTTCAGGGTCTGCTGAAGATGATAATGTGCCTAAAGTTGGGATTAATGATTTAAAGCTGTTCATAGAGAAAGTCGTTGCTTCAGAGTCGCGACGAAATCTTGCTTCGGTAATAGCGGTGTAATCGCCTTGACTTAACTTTGGCAAATTCGAATTTAATAACTGCAATGACTTCATAACTAAAACTTTATCTTTTGTTGCAAGAGCTTGATTCAAAATGCCAACATTTTGTGGCTGTAAGTAAGCTAGAATGGCTTGATTTAAATAGACCTGCAAAGCTTGAGATAAAGCTTCCTTATTTAAATGAGTTAACTGTGAAAGACTTGGTAATGAAGGAACAGCTCTTAAAGCCATAATTCCTAGTCCTTTATACTTTTCTTCAGGCTGATCAAGTAGGTCTTGTGACATCGATTGATACTCTGTCGCAGAGACTTGCGTTTTACGATAAGCTTCAATGAACGGCAATAAAGTCTCACGCGTTGGAGTTGCAAAAATTTGTGCTCTCCACTGACTGTAAGTTTTCTTTTTAACATCTTTAGGATCTTTTGGGTTTGCTACTCCATCTTCAGCAGCCGCTTCTTGATTAGCAACCTGGGTTTGAGCGTATCTGTAACCTGAATTGTTGTTTGATGTTGCGCTATCTAAATCGTCTTTCTTAGATATGAATGGCGCTACTGGAGTCGTTGTTTTTACGGCTTTTGCAACTGGAGTTATAGCAGGCGCAACGGCAGCTTGAACCTTCTTAGCTTTTAAAGCGGCAGCAGCAGCAGCAGCTTCTTTCTTCTTTAAGTCAGCTTTTGTAATGGCTGCAAGCTTAACTTGATCCGCGGCCTTAACTGTAACCGCAGCTTTTAGCGTAATTCCTTCGTATGTGTGATCAACGTCGCGTCCATTTAAAGAGTATTCAGAGAAAGCTTCTTCGGGGCGAGCCATTTCGTAGTTAATAAAGTTTACCGCATCAAAAGCCGCTATGGCTTTTTGTTTGAAGTTAACCTGGGTGAAAAGAACGGTCATGGCAACCACCGCAAATAGAACGAAGGCGATCACAATTTTTTCGTTCTTATTAAGTGCTGTTTTCATTGAATACCTCTTACTTAGGTAAGAGCACACTTGAGACCACTTTAAAACTCTCAACTCGCATCTATTAATGCTAATGGATTCAATATGAAACAATGCCAACTATTTGCAAATTTAGGCATTCACCCTGTCGAATCTTTGTACGATTCGTGTCTCAAGGTGAGAATCTGACTTATTTGGTTGTTGTTGGATTTGCACTAAGTGCTATTTGCGCTTTATCGTATTTGCACTGAGTAATATTTTGAATAAGATTTAATTAATTTTAGATCTACTTAATCAGTAACGTATCAAGCTCGCCGCCTAAGCGACAATTGATGCGGATATCTTCATGAAGCCCATTACGCTCAAATTTAAGATTGCCCTGCATAAGCCCCGTTTGTGCGTTATAGTCACGACGTCGAATTTCAAGATCGAATCCGTCCGCACGATAGCGAACGCGATCCATTTCTTCGAAGCGTCGACTGACATTCAAGGGCTCATATTTAGATTCAACTAACCGACCTTGGCTATCTTTGACTGATGAAGCGGTGATCGCCGAAAAAATCTGATTTTTAAAATCTGCTTTAACGACTATGTCAAAACCAACGGAATTTGTACTTCCTTCTTTACGGCACCAAACCTCGTCCACTTCGTCTTTTTTCGGAATTGAATAAATTCCTTCAACGTAACCTAAACGGCCCGTTAAAAAGTTTGAATGCTCTAATGATGCTAACTCAAACTGAACTATATTTTCACTGCACGTGCTTACATCTAAAACTTTTCCGTAAGCGCTCGTTTCAGTAACTGTGATCTCTCCTAAGTTTTTAATTTGGGGTCCGCAAACTTCGCCAGCTTTGGCCCGCACGTACCGTCCCGGCTGAATTTTTCCGTCGTACTGAGTTCCATTTCCGCTGTCGGTTGACGGAGCAATCCCAGAACGAGCCGATTGGGTCGTACTCGATTCACTACCGGTGGATAAACCTTTACCACTTTGCGTACAACTAAAAGTTAAAAGTGCTAAAATGATCCAACCAAAGCGATTAAGTTCTTTCACGTAAGTTCTCCTGATATACAAATTATAAAGCAATTATGAAGCCTGATTTCATTACGAAACAGTTCAATTAAGATGAGTTATTCTAGTAACTTACAGAAGACAATTTTATCTTTATTGCGTAAGAATTTTTCGCTGACAATAGTCTATACGTTTTAGGAAAATCGATATCTGGATTCACGACCACTTCCAATTTTTTGAACTTTCTTTTTCTCAAGTGCCCACTTTAAAAAATAGCGCACGGAACGGACTGACATATCTGTCAGCTCTGCGATTTCAGCTGCTCTGAGCGGCTGACCTTTACGATTAGTTTTAATTTTTTTTACTAAAGTTAAATACTGCAGTGGTTCGTCTGATTTTGATACGGTTTTCGAAGCAGCCTTCTCGATGATCAATGAGTAGGGTGCGCTTGCCTGCAGCTTGAAACCATCATCTTCTGCGTGAATGAAAAGTGGAATATCGAATTCTTTAAACCAGGCCCGCAAACGCTGAATAAGAAATGCGACCCTTCGCGGGCTAGAGTCAGGATTAAAAAATTCTTTTGGATAAATCAAAGAATGTAAATTACCAATTGCGAATGGACGGTAAAAATCAGAGGATAAAACTAAAAATATTTTATGTAATACCGTACCCGCCTTCATTTTAGCTGGGCCACCAATTTCTTCCGCCTGATGAAGGTTAAATGCGCGGTCAGATTCTTGGCCAGTCAGATTCCAGCGATAAGTTTTAGGAACTTTTAGCCACGATTCACTTTTTTCAACAAGTCTTTTACGAAAACTTTCGTATGGAGTTCCGAATAACAAATTCAAAGCCAAGGCCCGGTCTTGCATCGTAATCGATTTATAGTATTCACAGTCGCGAATTGTTTCCCAATGCTGTTTTTGAGTTGCGACCATCTTTACGTTTTCTATTTCTTGAAGTGCATCGGGGCTAGCAGATTCTTTTTGCAGCCGCATGATGGCTTGCCACTTTTTTACAAAAAACCGGTCTAAATAAAATTGCCCACTATCATGTTCTGCTTGTTTTAAAAAATCTTCTGCTTCGGTCCAATTTTTTTGCTGAACGGCTAATTGCGCACGTATTTCTAGAGTATTTCGATACAGTAAGTCCCAGCCATTCTGCTTTGTTTCAAGTAAGTTTTCATTGATTAAGACTAAGGCTTGTTCAGCCTGCCCATTAACCACGTAGGCGGCGGCCAAATTAACTTGAGCCACCATTTTTTGATAGGGCGTAAGATTTTGACTTCGCAAGTAATGTTTCAATTTTGTAGCAGCACTGGCGTAATCCCAACAATTTATTGAGGCATAGGCTGAGGCTAAACTGACATCTGGGCACTGGTTGTTAGCGGTTTCAAGAATTTCGAAAGCTTCAGATCGAGCACCTAACCCCAATAAGATAATTGCGTAGGTTGCTTTTTCTTCATCTGTCGCTGGCTTTTCAAGTGTAACTTTAGGCCTGATGACTGGTGCAATCATTTTCCATGAAAGATCAAGTTGACCAACTCGACGAGACAAATTAGCTAAGGTATTTATATGTTGTCTTGGAATTGTGGAGATTTTAATTTCTTTAAGAAGTTGAGTCGCTTTTTCACGGTTACCACTGCGAATCAACTCTTCGATTTCGGTAACTTGTAGATCCAACTTCAAAAAAAACTCCTAGGGCGAATCAAAGTATAATAATGCTGACGCGCACCAAATGAAATAGTGAAGGCCTCATCAGCCTTCACTATTTCATGGATTTGAGTCATTAGACAAATTATTTTTTAGCTACCGATTGGCCGGCACTTCCCTTTTTAAGTTGGCCATCGAACTGAATTTTAACCTTTACTTCATCCTTAATCACGATGCCAGAATACTTCGGCAATTCAATTTTATGGCTTGAAATTTTAGTCGTAAATTCGATATCACCTTTTAATTGAGAACCAGAGCGCGATAATTTTGCGACTCCAGAAACCATTTGTGCTACACCGTGAATTGTTAGTTTTCCTTTAAAGGCGGCCTCAAAATTTTCAGTCATCTGAGCCGGTAAAGCAATTTCAACAATTTCAAGAGTAGCCGTTGGGTACTTTTTAACTTCTAAGTATTTATCCTTCATGTGTTCATCACGTAAAGATATTCCGGTCGTCATTTCTTTCAATGATACAACCGCTAGGCCGCTCACTTTGCCATTCGCAATCGTCAATGATCCAGAGGCTTTTCCATTTTCACCATGCACCTTCATGATTTTTCCATCTGCGTGAAAATCAACTTTTGCATTTGCTTTAGCTAGATCAAGAACCTCTGAAGCGCGAAGTTCCTGCGTAACAAAAAAACTTAACAAAGTTGCAACCATTAAACTCTTAACCGACAATTTAGTAGATATGTTCATATATCCCTCCCTTTTCTTGTTATTAGAATATGCTTAATAAATGATGTTTTGGATCCATACTTTTTGCCGACGAATTTGATTTTAATAAGTGCTTTCCACTACTTCACTTACGTGATTCAATTTGGTACGGACTCAATTCAGGAGGTTTAGCGATGCGCCAGTTTTTATTTTTAATTTGGTTTACACAATTTCAGCATGAGGCTTTGGCTTTTCCAGAATTAACTCGCCATAACTACACCAATTGCACAGTTTGCCATGTAAGCCCAACCGGCGGCGGAGTTTTATCTGAATATGGCCGTTCACTTTCAAAAGAGCTTGTCTCGACTTGGGGAGTTGAAGGCGAAGAAAAGTTTTTATACGTTACGCCTTCGTCAGAAAAAGTTGCGCTGGGTGGAGATTTTCGTTTCATGGAAACCGAAGTAAAACCACCTGCCGGCACGAAGAAAAAACGCTGGATCACCATGCAACGTGATCTAGAAGTTGCCCTCACTTTAACAAATTGGGTAGCCGCAGTGACGGTCGGCGAAAATACGATGGCAACTCGAGGAAGCAAATTGCTCAGCCGGCGCCACTACTTAATGTATAAAGCGAATGATGAACTTAGTTTTCGCGGTGGTCGATTTTATCCGTCATTTGGACTTCATCTTCCGGATCATACAGCAATCATACGCCGCGGTTTAGGCTGGGATCAAAATCGCGAAACATATAATTTTGAAACGGCCTGGCAAGGTGAAAAATGGCAATACTTTGCAACAGCGGTTTTTGGACGACCCGATGATAAAACTGTAGACCGCCAAAAAGGTTTAACGCTTTCGACTGCGTATCAGACTGGCGGAAGTTCTAAATTTGGCTTTAGTTATTATTATGGTGAAAACCCAGATGTCATCAGCCATTATTTCGGCCCGTATACAGTCATTCCGTTAGGCGAGAAGTTTTATGTGATGGGACAGATGACCGGAACCCGCAACTATATTTATACGGCCACGGAACATCAATGGGGTTTGGTCGATTACTTAAAATTAAACTTTGAGCCTTATAAAGGAATTCATTTTTTCGTTACCCAAGAATTTTCTCAGAGTAATTTAAATTCACAAACGGCACGGACCGATATTCATTCACTCGGTTTTCAATTTTTTCCGCGGCCGCACTTTGAATTTCAAGTGACCGCCTATAAAGGTTATTCACAAGGTACTCAGAATGCACCAATCGAGGGTTTAAATCTGCTGATGCATTTTTACCCGTAAATTTTTTTGAACTTTTAATTGTTCGCCGCTCCCATATTGATCCATTGGCGAACAGTTTCTTTTTGTTCAAAACTAAGGGGCGGGCCTGACGCCGGCATTTCATTTCTTTGCAGAACTTCATACAATTTACTGTTATCAGCGCGACCACTTTCAACTTCGTTCATCAGACTTGAATACTGCTGAAGAACGACTCCACCTTTTCTTTGAACGGTGTCGTGGCAAGACAAGCAGCGTGTAGCAATAATGTTGGCCATGATCGAAGAAAATTTCGGCTCGAGTGGTGGAAGTGCTGGTGGAAGCGGTGCCGGCAGTCCCGAGGAAGTTCCATCATTTTTTGCGCCATTTTGAATCCACTGGGCAAGCATTTGTTTTGCTTCTGCGTTTAAAGGATTTCCCGGCGGCATTGAATTATTATTTACTTTAATCCAAAGCAAACTACTTGCAGAGTTCCCAGCAACTACTTGAGTTCCACCGGTCACATTCGTAAATGATGTCAGATCATATCCCGCAGGGCTCGATGGACCACGATGACACATCACACATCTTGCATTGAATACATTGGCTTGTAGCCAAGCAAAGGTAGGCTCAGGTACTCCATTTGTACCACCACCTGCTGGCGGCGTGACAATACCACCACTGCCTGGATTCGATGGGCCACCGCCGATCGGTGGCAACAGGCCTGAATCAGCAAGATTTGGGCTGCCGGCGCTAATCCAATTATAAATTGCTTTCACTTCCGTATCAGAAAGAGAAAGACCACCCTTTGGCATTTGGCCACTGGCCACCTTTTGATAAAGGGAACTCATTTCTGGGTTTTTATTTAAGATTGTTCCGCTAGCCATAATGCCCGCGTGAGTGGTGAAGTTTGCGTGGCAGGCCGCACACTTCGGAGTGAAGATTGAACTATTCAAACTCTCAAAACTTAACTTTTCAATGCTGTTCAGTGAATTCATCTCACTTGGTAATCGAGATGGTCGTCCGCAGCCAATTGTGAATAAAGCTAAAAGTAAAATTCCGATCATCTTGTTCATAAGTCCTCACCTTCGATTAATAGAATAGATTGAAAACCCTATTTCAAGTTTCCATACCTTTTGCACACGAACTTATTATTCTTTAAACATTTCAATAGTTTGCAACTTTTAACCCATTTCGAGACAAGAATTTTAATGTAGGTAAAGTGTATTTTAACTAAACGATAATTCCTAAACTGCTGATTAGACTGAAATATTTAACTCTCGACGGCAAAACATATATGCACACCATTTAGTTTAAAAACAGCAAACTATATTTAAGAACGAAAACACTTGAAGGAGTTTGCAATGATTCGAAAATTAACCAATTACTTTAAAAGAGAAATTAAATTACAAAA
The DNA here is from genome assembly GCA_043760925.1 of Bdellovibrio sp. Classification (GTDB taxonomy): domain Bacteria; phylum Bdellovibrionota; class Bdellovibrionia; order Bdellovibrionales; family Bdellovibrionaceae; genus Pseudobdellovibrio. Next base: position 164,465 of record JAYUOK010000001.1, read on the forward strand.
ATTTAAGCCAGTGGTTTTAGTGACTGGCTGTGCCTCGGGACTAGGTCATGCAATTGCGGAATTATTATATTCGCAAATCCAATACCGAGTGGTTATTACAGCACGCACTCATTCGATTGAAGAATTAAAAAATCGATTTCCAGAGAGTGATCGTTTTTTGATTCGCGCTCTTGATGTAACATCTGAAGTGGACCGAATCAGTTTGATTAATGAAATTGAAGGTATATGGGGTGGCGTACAGATTTTAATTAATAACGCTGGTATATCTTATCGGTCGGTGGTGGAACACATGACTGAAGCAGATGAAGTATTACAAATGGCTACGAATTATTTAGGTCCAATTGGACTTATCCGATTGGTGCTGCCGACCATGCGCAAACAAGGCCGCGGAAAAATAATAAATATTTCTTCCGTTAGCGGCATGTTAGCTATGCCAACCATGGCTTCTTACAGCGCTTCTAAATTTGCCCTTGAGGGGGCTTGCGAAGCTTTGTGGTATGAGTGTCGACCACTGGGGATTGACATTTCATTAGTACAACCCGGATTCATTCGCTCAAATTCTTTTAAACGGGTCTGCTTAACAAAGGCGTCTAATGTTCAATTGAACTTAGAATCTGCCTATAAAGACTATTACGAAAATATGACTCCTTTTATTGAAAAGATGATGCAGAAATCATTTTCATGCCCGCAGAAAATTGCACTCAAAGTTTTGAGTACAATTCAGAAAGAGAAACCTGAACTTTGGATACCATGTACATTAGATGCGACACTGTTTTACTACATTCGAAGAATTCTTCCGCGCCGTTTGCTTTTGCCGTTTCTGTTTAGATGTTTACCTAATTCGAGTGCCTGGGCCCAGACTTATACAAATAAGAGATTTAGTGCATAAGCTATTTTTTTTCGGCGGGACAAAAACCGACTCTTGTGCCTAGTACGGACGGAAAATCACGACAGGTTTCTGGTCGCTTCTCATAGACGGTACAGAAGCGTGTTATCGGATGTAGGAAGTAGCAATCGCCATTTGGTTTTTGCGTCAACATGAAGAATTCAGTGCCTTCACGGTAAGAATTAATGAACCCTTCTTTTTTCAACCGCTTCGCTAATTTTTTTAATGAATTGTCGACTTCGTCTTGGGTTGCGATCTGTAATCTAGTTAGATCGCTTGCTTTAATTTCGACGGGCATTGAACAGCAGTTCGCCCGACACTGCGTACAGAATGAGGCATCATAGCGCTTCCAGGTTGAAGGCCGATCTTTATCAGTCTTCACCGTTGGCGCTTTTTTTATTGAATATTTTGAATGTTAATTTTTTTGGTCCGTTGCTGTACTCATCCGAGTCATCATAGTCTGAGTCGCGTAAACGAAATCGAATCTTTGAATTTTCAATAATCACTCGTGGATCAATGCTGTGACTGTCTAAGATGACAACGTTTCTTGAAGACTGCGCTGTAACCGTGTTTGAATCCCAAATGTAGGCAATATAAATAATAAGACTGCCAAGAACTTGCGATAAGACAAGGGCTACCAGCAACAAAACTGTTAGGCTGATCTGCGGCGCCACTTTTTCAGCTCGTGCCGTTTCTAGCATTTCGAATCGACTTTCAATTGAAAGCTTTTGGGCTTCGGCTTTTGAAGCCGCTTCCGTTAAATTTTTATACTTATCAAATTCTAATTCAGATTTCTTTTTAAGGTCTTCAAATACTTGAGTTGCAACCGGGATTGATTTTGCCATTGATGTCACACGATCAACTGAAGCTTGAATATTACCTAATTGATTTTGGTGCATTTTGTTTTCAAGTTTTAAAGCTTCAACCCGACCGCCGTTACCATAAAGCTTGCTTTCGCGTTGGTTTCCGCTGCCTTGAGATAAATAACTGATCACTTTTTGATTTTCAGATATCTTCATTCGAAGTTCGTTCTTACGCACCATCAGTTCTGATAAATACTCGCCCACTTTTTCTTTTGAACTGAGTGAAATTAAATTTTCTGGCTTATTTTGAAATTCGGCCAATTTAGTATTAAATTCGGTCATATTCTTTTCAGCAATATCCCGTTGTTCCGTGATGAACTTTTCAATTTTTAAAATGTCAGATAGCTCGCGCTGTTTAAGGCTAGCCATCGTTGTTTGCACCGCGGTGTTCGTTAAAAATGTAGCCATCTCTTTTGTTGGTGCTGAGAAAGAAACTTTTAATTCAAAGTCAGAACTTAGCTTGGCCTTGGACATTCCATCAAGTGCAGATAGGGCACGCATTTTTGCTTCGTTATCTTTTAAGTTCGAAAAAATTCCGCTCTTCAGTTGCTCGAAACCTTTTTTCTCAGCCATCGATAACGTACTTGATTCGCCACGTTTTTGAAGATCAATTAATAAGGCTTCAAAAAATTCTGAAGTCTTAAGATATTCAGCGTGCTTCAAAAGTGGAGAATTATTCTTTTTACCTTCCGCAACTGATTTTGAAAGACCGAAAAAGCTGGTGGCAAAAGATTGTAATGAACTATTTTGTGAATCGTTGACCGTAATTGTCGCATGCGCGACGAAGGGGACTCGAACTGAATAGTATCCAACTGCGGCAGTGCCCGCTGCGATAAACAGTAGAACGAAAAGCAGCCAATTACTTAGAAAAACCTGCGAGATTTGTTTTAATGATAAGTCTTGAGAGATTCTTTGCTCGGATCTTGAGAATGAACTGGCCGTCGAATTTCTGGCAGAGTCGACGCTAACTGTCTGTGCCACGCCTTGTGACACTTCGTTTGAAACCGGTGTATCCATGAATTCCCCCAATAAGAATGTGTACTTTTACCGCAAGTTGCTTAAAATTTGTGATAATTTTGTATTTGGATGCCCTCAAATGAATTTAATTCAAGAAGAACCGTTGTTTATATATACAGTTAGTCGTGGAAAACGGGTAAAAAATACAATCTCCTGCTTTCGTAAGTCCCCGGGGGCTCCGGTTTCCGTGGCATTAAGTTGACCTCTCATGTCTTAAAATGAGTCGTTTGTAGGATAAAATTAATTCATGTTGGGTCCAGTCGAGTCCGATAAGTTATTACGGAGGATTTCAAATGAATACGAATTACGACGCCAGTTTAGTTCATCAATTTTTAGCCCACACGCCCGAATCGGCGTTAAGAAAAATGCTTGTTGATAAGAGCTTTACAGAGGTGCACTTTAATATGTTTATGAAAATTTTAAGAAGTACGAATGAGGCTCAGTTCTGCGATCACTTCAATAACGCAACTTATCCGAAAGCGAAGTTTAACGCGAACGAGATCAACCTTAAAGAAAAATTTTGGGACAGCTGTATTGCTGCACTCAACTCACATGGACTACTGTCTCCGGCTCAAAAAGTTGCCGCATAACTTAGACGTCGTCATACCATTTTTACGATTCGAAAAGGAGCTCGAGAACGAGCTCCTTTTACTTAACACCGAAGTTATCTTCAAAAATTCGAAAATATTCTTAATTTCTTCTTTAAAATCAAAACCAGTATGGGCGCAAGACTGGTGGCCAAACACAAAAAAAATAAATTTCAATTCTAAATCAGAAGCGCTTAAGGTTCTTAAGAGCCAAAAAAATCTTGGCGTTTATTATGCTTCGATTGACCTTCCGCTTGCGGGAGGACTTCGCAAAGAACTGCGCGAGTTAAAAATAAAGCGGATTGAATATGTTGTCCCATCACCTTTCAACTTTAAATATTTTTCGTGGACGATGTTAGATAATACAACCCTGCTAGTCTGCGAGACTCCGAATAGTCAATTCCCGATTGGCTGGCATGAGTTTAACGAAGACAAAGATAGCCCGCCTAACCGCGCCTACTTAAAATTATGGGAAGTACTTTCTCTTGGTTTAGCAAAAGTGAAAACAAGCGATATCGCAATTGATTTAGGTTCAAGCCCTGGCGGTTGGACTTGGGTGTTGAGTGATCAGGTCAAAAAAGTGTATTCGATCGACAAAGCCCCGTTAGATAAACGCGTGTCTGATAAAAGTAATGTTGTTTATAGTTCGCAAGATGCTTTTCAAGTAAACCCGAAAGACTTTTCAGATTGTACATTCTTATTTTCAGATATTATCTGCACTCCGGAACGATTACTGGAACTTGTTAAAAACTGGTTGGAAAACTCGACCGTTCAAAATTATGTGTGCACGATAAAGTTTAAGGGACCCACTGATTTCAAAATCATGCAAGAATTCGAAAAAATTGAAAATTCAAAAATTATACATTTATATCACAACAAAAATGAAGTAACTTGGATAAAGCAAGGATCTTCATCATGAGTCAGATGTCTTTTTTCAATAATTTAGGTCCTACCAATTCGAAAGACCTACTCGATTTTTTAGTTCACAGCCAAGGAAATATTATTCTTAAGATAAATGACCGCCATTTTAAAACAAAAGTACTCAGCAAAAAAAATGAAAGACAAATTGCGGTCTATAAATTTAATTTCGAGACCTATATGAATGAAAGCGTCGTTTGTTCTTTTGAAATTAAAGACGAAAAATACTTTTTCAAATCAAATCTTAAATCAACGAACGCCGAGCTTTTAGTAAATGTCCCCTTTGAGGTATTCCAGCTTCAGCGTCGAAATGACTTTAGAGTTTCAATTCCTACAAGCGCAAGTTATGAATGCATCATTAAAACACTTAATCATCAAAGGGCTAACATCAAAGCCGAGTTACGAGATTTAAGCTTAGGCGGATGCCTTGTATCACTGAAGAATGCTGATCAACATGTTATACCGATGGACTGCGAAGTTGAGATTTCGCTTGTTATTAACGAGTTCGAAAATTTATCGATCCTGACGACCGCAAAACATATTAAACCCGTCCCAAATAATAATACGGTGCAATTGGGGTTACAGTATTTAGACCCAAATGCAGATTTTTTAAGTGAACTGCAGGCACTTTTGGTTCAACTTGATCGTATTCAAAGAAAAAAAAGCGACGATTAAATTTCGAATCCCAGCACGATACTTAAGATCAAACCTGATAGAACAACCAGAACCAGTCCCACTAAGTGATAATTTTTTTGCTTTGCAAATATAAATCCCGTAGCGATAACACGCAAAACCGGTAAGCTAATCAATACGAAAAGTCCTGCATTGGCGATAAGCTGCGGCCACGAATGAGTGTGCCATAACATATTTAATTGATCCATTAAGGTGATGCCCTGGTATTGGCTAAATTGCGCAAATGTATCTTGAGTAAAACTGATTTGGAATATCCAACCAATTAAAATGAGTGTGCCGGCGAAAAGCACTCCATGCCTTAAAAGTTTTGCTATAAATAATTCAAGTTTAATTAATTCGGGTTTCATGAATTCAGTCCTCTTAAAATCATTTGAACTGAAACAAACAAAAGAAGCACAACAAATATGGCTCTAATGATCTGCGGATGCATACGAAGCATTGCACGTGCTCCAAACCAAGAGCCGAAAATAATTCCTAATGCGACCGGCCCTGCAATCTCTGGTCGAATATCCCCCCTAATAAAGTAGGCTAAGGCGCTGGCTGCCGCGGTAACGCCGATCATAAAATTAGAGGTTGCTGAAGACACTTTAATTGGAAGTTTCATCGTTCCGTCCATGGCTAAGACTTTTAGAATTCCACTGCCAATTCCTAAAAGTGCAGAAAGAATACCAGCAATGTACATGAAGAATAATCCGAGCCTTACATTGGCGACTTTATAGTTGATACGGTTTCCCTTTAGATCGTTAAAAGAACTGCCCAGACCTAATTTTAGTGACCAGGGATGATCATACAAGGCGTACGAGGCGCTTCGCTTTCTTAACATCATAACGGTTGAAAAAGCTAAAAAGGCACCGAATATCAAATATAGATCTGACGACTGAACATAACTTGCAATCAAAAAACCCGTGATAGCCCCAAATACTGTGCCGACCTCAAGTAGAATCGCAACCTTTACATTTGTTAGATGGTCTTTCAAAAAGCTGGCGGCCGCGCCAGAAGATGTCGCAATAATAGATATTAAACTAGCGGCAATCGCATAGCGAATATCAACGTTAAACAGTAGAGTCAGGGCAGGTACAACAACCAGGCCCCCGCCGATTCCAAGGATGGCTCCTAGAAAACCTGCACCGATCGAAATTGCAAACAGTAGTAGCTCGTTCATCTATTTCGGGGATTCAGCTTTTATTTTCGCGTTCCATTTAATTGTGTAGGCCTTAAGATCAATTTTGAATTCATTACTATTCTCTTTTGCGTCGTCTTCAAAGTCTTTTCGATCTTCACGAATGTCGGCTTCGAAGTCTTCTCGCTTATCTTTCTGCTCGGCCAAATACTCTTTACGGCGCCCATCAAGATCTTCCAATAAGTCAGCACGCTTATCTTGGTCAGCTTTGGTGCCGTTCAAACTTTTTCGATCAACTTCCAATTTTTTTAAGAAGGCTTCATAAGCTTTACGCTCATCTTTATTGAAAGCTTCACGCTTCTTCACGATTTCGCTATTAAAAAGATCGCGTTTTTTTCTTGCTTGAACGGCCATTTTTTCGCGGATGACGTCTGGAGCGTATTTTAGTTCAGCCATCCAGTCGTCACTTAATGGAGACTCATCTTTTTTGACTTTCACCACTGGTGGGACTTTCACCGCAGGTGAGACTTCCGTACGAGTTGGCTCTACCACTGGCTTTTCTTTTGCGATGCTATTTCCGGGTTCGACTAAAGTCGGTGGGGCCGTTTCTGTTGGTTGGGCAGTCTTCACCTGACAACTAAAAGTCAAAACGCTTATAAAGGAAATGATTAAATTACGACTATTCATAGGTCTTATTCTAGCCAGATTAGATCAAATGACAAACGAAAAAGGCCGAAAAGAAACCATGCTCATAGGTAATCATTTCGGAAAACGTAAGCCCCAATGGAACTTCTTTATTAAAAGCTACGAAAGCTTTAAGTACAGCTGGTCATTACGTTTAATAAAGTTGATGAGCTTAGGCTTTTTGGCTCAGGTCGTAATTCTGTCTCCGGTTATTTTCTGGATTTACCAGAACTATGCGATTATTGAAAAGCATGTGCCGATTCATTTTAACTTACGGGAAAATATTCAGTTTGAAAAAAAATGGATACTTTTTTTAATTATTGGCACATCGATCACGCAAGCGGTTTTCAACTATTTCATGTGGCGCGCATTTATCCGCAATGGCCAGCCGAACCAACAATCTGCTGTGGCTAGCGGTAAACTTGCTTTACTCGACGAAGCTGATTATCAACGTCACGCTTCTTAATTGCTTCGCGCTTATCGTGGGACTTCTTACCCTTAACCAATCCTAGTTCGACTTTAACTAAACCTTTTTTAAAATAAATTTTAAGCGGTACGCAGGTTAAACCTCGTTCGCGTAAGGCATCATAAATTTGATTTAATTCACCCTGGTGTAAAAGTAATTTTCTGTGACGCTCAGGATGATGATTATTATAACTACTCGAGCGGTACTCACTAATGTGCGCATTTTGTAAAAAAGCTTCTTTCCCTTTAAACGAAATATAAGAATCTTTTAGTTGCACAGTACGCTCACGGATCGATTTAACTTCACTCCCTGTTAAAACTAATCCAGCCTCGAAGGTTTCTATAATGTGGTAATCATGCCGAGCAGATTTATTTTCTTGGATTAATAAAATCGACATAATTAAACCTTTAGGTAGTGATAAAGCAAGTTCAGTTCAACTGGACTTAACTCTTCCGCTCTTATTTTGTCACTCTTTTTATGCTCTGCACACCAAGCACTTAAACGAGATTTATCGAATTGTTCATCAAGAGAAGTAATATTGGTGCTAAGCACCCTTCTTCGCTGTTTGAAACAGGATTTTACAAATGAAAGATAACGCTTGCGATCCTGAATGTTGCTTTTACGTGGGGTAAATTTTAGGACCCGACTGGCAACCTTTGGCGGCGGTTTAAAGTCGCGAGGACCCGCATCGCAGACGGTTTCAATGGTCCAAAATTCTTGGGCAATAACGGTTAGCATTCCATAATGTTCCGTCTGGCAAGTGGCACGAATTCTTTGCGCCACTTCTTTCTGGAACATAAGAACCATTCCCTTGAGCAAGTCGCCATCTAAACTTCGATCAATCACAATCGACGATGATATTTGGTAAGGCAAGTTGCTAACTAGTAAATAGTCTTTTGCAAAGTTCCATTCGATTTGTAAAGCGTCACCCGCTATGACAGAAAGGTTTTCTTTTTTCCAAAAATCAATGAGATCGCGATCGAGTTCAACTAATATAATATCTGAATAACTTTCGCGAAGTAGATCGGTTAAGGCACCGCAACCTGGGCCAACTTCAACGATCTTGCTTACATTGAAATCTTTGGCCGCTTGTAGAATTTTTGAAATAACACCATCAGAAACTAAAAAGTTCTGACCTAAAGATTTTTTTGCAAAAATTCTTATTTCATTCATTCTATTTTCTAGGCGTTCTGCAGCGGTCAAACAAACTCCTCGTTATTGCAGGTCGAATTTAAAATCATTTTCTACTGACTGTGACGATGGTCCCAAGCCTAAGCTTGATGCTTCTCCGCGTTGCATTCGAAGTAGTCCCGTGTAACCAATCATCGCGGCGTTGTCCGTACAGTATCTCAGTGGGGGAATCACTAATTGCAGTTTATTCTGTTGGGCCAGCTTCTGAAACTTTTCGCGAAGCCGACTGTTCGCGCTGACTCCACCGGTTAACACTATTTTTTTGCACTGAAAGCGTTCGCTGGCCTTCAACATTTTTATAAGTAACACATCAACAATGGCTTCTTGAAACGACGCACACAAGTCATCGCGATTTTTTTCAATTTCTTCCGGTGGCAATTTACTGATAAGTCGTTGCGCTGCCGATTTAAGACCACTAAAACTCATCATTAGATTATCTTCATTTGCTAGACTGCGCGGAAATTCGTAGGCAGTTGGATTTCCCTGCTGCGCTCTTTGGTCTACTTGCACGCCCCCCGGGTAACCCAGTCCAACCATTTTTGCGAACTTATCAAAGGCTTCACCTGCCGCATCGTCTTTGGTAGTGCCGATGACCGTGTAGTCTCCAAGACCTTGCACCCAGTAAAGACTTGAGTGCCCACCGCTAACCGCCAAAGCTAAATACGGATAATCAAAATCTTTTGGCGGAGAATAGGTTTCATCTTTCAGAAAAGGTGCAAGCAAGTGGCCTTCCAAATGATTGACGCCAATAAGCGGAATTTGATGAGCTTGCGCTAAAGTCTTCACCGTCATGATGCCGACAATCAGTGAGCCAATCAGACCGGGTCGATTTGTTACGGCTAACCCGTCAATATCGGCCCAAGTTAAGTTTGCTTTTTCTAAAACGTGAATAATGAGCGGTAATAATGAGACTGAGTGATTTCGACTCGCAATTTCAGGTACAATTCCGCCGAATGGTGCGTGCTGTAAATCTTGATTTGCAGAAACTTGGCAAACCACGTAGCCATTGTCTTTAACGATGGCTACCGATGTGTCGTCACAACTGGATTCAACTGACAGAACACAATTAATTTGTTTCACATTATTTTTTTAATTTCGCCAATCGCAATTTTGCTTTTTTACCTGTCTCGGTTTTAGCGTAATTTGCAATGACCTCTTCATAAAATGCCATCGCTTCTTCTTTCATACCAAGTTCTTGGAAGCAGACGCCAATTTTATATTTAGAATCAGCAACGTTTTTTCCTTTCGGTGATTCATCGACATATTTTTGATAATTAAAAATAGCTTTCTTCCACTCTTTTCGGGCGAAGAACTCTTGCGCCGTTTCGTAAGATCCAGCAGTAGATATCGCTGCCGATGCTGCGGGTTTTGCAGCGGGCGTGGGCGTGTTTGCATCTGAACCTTGAACACGGGCGCCTGATGGACGCGTCGTGGGCTCAGCTTTTGGTTCAGCTTTTGAGGTAGCCACGGCTTGCTCAGCTTCAAGTTTTTGTATTTGCGCTTCCATTTTTGTTAAAGCTTCTTGTAGCAGCTGAATTCTTTGCGTTTCTTGAGCCGTTTTTTCTGACTTATCTTTATTAATTGTGTTGAGCTGATTTTCTAAATTTTCAACTCGTCCATTTAAGGTTCGAATTAATTCATCTTTTTCATCACTTGCAGGCGTCGACTGCACTTGCCCATTCATTTGAGAAGTTTGTGATCCGCTTTGATTTGCTTTCTGGATATCGGCATTTTTTCTAGAATAGACTTGTGACTGCTCTTCTTCACCGATGTCTGAACGTGTTTTCAAACACGAAGACATAACGACTGCCAAGACTAAAACCATTCCCCATTTTAAAATCATAATATGTCTCCCGTTTTCTGACGTAGTAATCGAGCTGAATTTTCTGCTTTTTCGGCCGCGGTCCTGGCTTGTATGAATAATTCTTTGGCTTGTTCATATTCGCGTTCGCGGTAAAGAATTCGAGCTTGCCGATAAAATTCTTCGGCCTGATGCCAATACCCGGCAGAGTAACGAACCGCTTGAACCGACTTCGCCGCTTTGATAGCGGTATCGGCAAGCGTATATTCTTCGATGGGCGCCTGAGTCGTTACACATCCAGCCAAAATGCTGACTAGAAATATAATTTTAAGTGTAACTGCTATCAAACGCCTGATCACATAAGTCCTTTACCGAATCAATTAATTTGAAGGAACGAAATTAGCGCGGCGATTTTGAGCCATTTCAGATTCAGACTCACCGTTCGCTAGTAACTTTTCTTTTCCAAAGCTAACTGTGCTCACACGGTTTGCGCTAACGCCCATTTGAACTAGCATTTGCTTAACTGCATTGGCACGACGCTCGCCCAAAGAAAGATTGTATTCTGTTGAACCTCTTTGATCGCAGTGACCTTCGATCAACATTTTGCTTGTTGTGTTCTTCTTTAACCAAGAAGCATTGCCTTCAAGTTTTTGTTTTTCTGCAGAAGGTAAAGTTGCTTTATCATAATCAAAGTGAACTGTTTGTAATCCTTCGATTGATCCGCTATCGCTACCCGTTGCAGAAAAATTCATTGGAGAACCGTCCACTTTTTCAGAGCCACCAGAACCCGTTGTTTCAGACATGACGTTTGATCCTTGGCCTGCGCCTGTATCAGATCCTTTTTTTCTCCAGCTAGAGCAACCAACGGTTAATGACACGATAACAAGTGCTAGGGCGATTCTTTTCATATTTCCTCCTGAGGTAGTTTTAAAATGCATGCTTCAATTTAGTTGATCGTATGATCTTGTCAAACTTTCCTTGCCACGTCACAATGTACCTCTATGAGAAAACATTTTTTTTTACTGTTTATTTTAAGCAACATTTTTTTTATTCATTCACTATCGGCTCAGCGAATTGGCTTTTCTGATGAAAAATGGAAAACCATCCGCACCGAACACTTCGATATTATATTTTCTGCTGAGCAGCAGGACCTTGGTCTGTATTATGCGCAGGCAGCCGAGAAGGCTTATAGCAACTTAGCAATGGTATTTAGCCACAGAACTGATCATATTGTGCTTGTTGTGAACGACACGACCGATATTTCAAACGGTTACGCCACCCGAATCCCTTACGCGCTCATCATGGCATATGCTGTACAAATCGGCGATCACGAATCTTTATCTGAGTCGGGCGAATGGGCTCGCGAGCTTTTAACTCATGAGTTAGCCCATATTTTGCAATTTGAACCAGCGCTCGGAGCCTACCGGTTTATAAAACCAATTTTTGGAAATATCGTTGCACCGAACATGTTGATGCCTCTTTGGTGGAAAGAGGGCATGGCGGTCGAACTAGAAACCCGTTTTTCACCACAGGGACGGGCCCGTTCTAAATATCAAGATTCAAGTTTACGGGCATTTGTTTTAGATCGAAAACTTTTTGATTATACGCTGCCGCAAGCAAATGAAGTTCTACCCTCTTGGCCCTACGGCTCTAGAAGTTATTTATTTGGCTCGGTTTTCTGGAGTTATTTTCTGAATGAGCATAAGCCGCAAGCTTTAGATCAAGTTGTCCGCCATCAAGGGCGCCGCGCACCTTACGCGATCGAAGAGCCCGTACGTCAATTAACAGGGACAAATTATGAAACTGAATATTCGAAAGCCTTATACAGCGTTCATCAAAATGCGACAAAACAAATTGAAATTCTGAATTCGGCAGAACTCAGCCATTTTCAGAATGTGGCTCAAGATGGGCAGAATTCATTTATGCCCCGGATTTCCTCGACGCATAAGTTAATTGCCTTTATAGAACAGCTGAATGGCGAATCGAAGCTAGTCATAAAAAACTTTGAAGGCGCCTACGTTGAGTTAAAACGTCTACCGACGGAAGGTTTATCAAGTATTGATTGGCATCCGCATGAAAAAAAATTGATCTATACTAAAGCAGACTTAATCAATTCTAAGTATAAACGTTCTGATATTTCGATTTACGATCTTGAGAAAGAAAAATCAGAAAAAATCACCACTGCAGCAAGGGCTCGTGATGCTTCTTTTTCGGAAGACGCAGCTTCCGTCGTATTTATTTCGACCGAGAACGGACGCACCCAAGTCAAAACGATTCAATTATCTGATAAAAAAATTGTGCAACACGCTGATTCAGGATTTCAAAGTCGGTTTATGTCACCGGTCTTTTGGTCACCAACAGAAATTTTGGTCACTGAGAGAAGTAAAAACGGACAGCAGAGCTTGCTAAAAATCGATGTGCAAAGCGGCAACAAAACTTTGATCGCACTGCCCTTCGAGCAAATACGTTTTTTGCGAAAGAAAAAAAAATCCTTGTATTTTACCTCGAGTAAAAACGGTGTGAATAACATTTACGTGACTACCGACCTTGTGAATGCGACACCCGTCACGCATATTGCGACCGGAATCTGGAGCTTCGATATTGATCCGAATCTAAATAAAGTCTGGGCCACGGTCATGACCGGAGAAGGATTTCATGTTGCCGAATCCGAAGTAAAATCCCGTGCAAAGCCTTTACCAGTTATCGAAAATGAAATCGAAAAGCGTTATACTTTCATGGAAACTGCAGACGTAACTACAAACTATGAAATCAATGACTATTCGTCGACTAAGTATTTGCTGCCTCGATACTGGATCCCTTACATTTCTTCAAGTACTTCGGCAAAGGGCGTTTATATTCAGGCGCAGACTTCAGGGCAAGATCCATTAGGAATACACCTATATTCTTTACTAGTAAGCTATGAAACTGATATTGGGAAAACTGGCTTCATCGGCTCTTACACAAATTCAGCCTTCACGGTTCCTTTTCAATTAGGTTCAGTTGTACAAAATCAAACATTCGGATCTGTAAATAATATTGTTGAAACCCGAAGTGCCTACTTAGGACTTTTACCCGATGTTTTTCGAATCAATAAAAATATGCTTTTTATGATTGGCGTAAAAACAGAAGAAACAAAATATTTTTCTTCGCAAACGCAGCACTGGGGACCCTACACACAGTTAGCTTATATCGACTACAGCCAAAATATTTTTCAAATTTCACCTGAGAAAGGTTGGGGAGCCTTAGCCCGTTTTGAAAATAACATAAATATTAAAAATAGCCGGGATTATAATCGAGCCATGGTATCACTAATAGGATACTTCTCTCATTTTCTACCAGAGCATCATGCCATCATGGGCCGGTTTAACGGACTGATGACATTCGAAAGTGTTTCTGCAAGATTTGGCGCCAGCAATTCTGCGCAGGTTCAAAGTGCAAATTCTCTTATTCCTGAGTATGTACTTCGTGGTTATGTCGATGGCCAATTCTACGGAAGAAGTATTCTAAGCATAAATACTGAATACCGGTTCCCAGTCATGCAATTGGAAAAAGGCTCAGGTACTGACGCTTACTTCTTAAAACGACTTTCGGGGGCTCTCATCGTTGATGGATTCAGCGTCGAAGGCGGATCTATCGCGGAAGATCAAACATTTCGTGCGCGAAGATTAAATGAAACCGTGTGGGGTTCAGGCGCAGAGCTTAAGTTAGAAACGACAATTGGGTATGTTTTACCAATGAATTTTGTACTAGGTTGTTACGTGCCACACTCTCCTGTGTATGCAACGGGGCCTCAATTCGGCCTAAGCCTGCAAATAGGTGGACTTTAGTATTGACAAGAATTGCGTCAATCAAGAAGACTGTAAATGAGGTATAGCCATGGAACTGAACAGACCCGAAAATAAGACTTGGATTCGCGAACTTGTTTCCGCAGACGAGCAAATTGAAAAGTCTGTGATGATTGATATGAATTTAGGCCTCGATACGCAAAGAATTCTGGTTAATGAAAGCATCGCATTTCTTTTACATCTAAAGACTGACTTCGCAGAAGCTTCAGGTCACTTCAATGAGTTAAAACCCGGAGCTTTAGGCCGAATTAAAGTTTACGGAATTGCAAAGACGCACGCCGATTTTATGCTGTTTCGAAATGGCTATAAGATGATCTTTTCAATTAAGAACGCCGGCCTGATCAGTATTCGTTTTCATTATGTGGGTAATTTGGCAATACCACAGCCTACACAAAAAGAAAACGTAACGATTGTTATGGATGAGCAATTGATTGAAGCCAAGTGGGGCGCGTTCGAAGAAGTGCTTTGGACATTTAAAAACTTAAGTTTCAAACCTGAATATTTAGTGCGCCACTATATGACTCTTTTTATTAAAGAGAGCTCACGTTAATTTATATCGCTAAATCTTAGTGTTAAATTTTAATATTATATTTCGGTAAAAAATGCAGAGATCCTCATACACATGAAGATCTCTTTTTTTTAGTTGCGAGGGCAGTTGTAGCCAATTTGCACCGTTCGACCGGCCGGGATGGCTGGGCTGAACTCAAGCGTGTTATTCACAACTTGAACTGATACCGCACCAATTGTCGGTGTGACACTGACGTCGATTGGACCGACCGGCGTACACTCAAGCGGAATTGATGATAAAGTATTTACGATTCGATCTTTAAAGTAATAAAGATTAGATGAATAATCAGCCGCACAGATACTTCCGACCGAACCACCCGTTGCTTGCGATAACTCGTTATACTTGTATCCGTAATGACTTTTCGATCCGCCCGTATCTTGTTCAGCCATACACGCTGAGTCACCTGGCTTAACGATAATCGAATTAAACGTAAATCGTTTTAATAGACCGAATGACTGTTTGATTTTATTTACGTAGTGAAACGGCTGATCGTCAGCTTCTAGTTGATGAAGCTCACTTCCGTAGTGCACGTGCGAAGCATCGCCGCCCACTGATCGGACATCTTCGTCAGAAATTAGAATGACCGCAAGTGAAGCATCAGAGCGGTAACAAGTATTGTAAGCCGCGTACTCAGAATGCCAGAATGCTGCTTTAATACCGCGTTCATCATCCGTACCTGCCCAACCTGCGCCGATCGCCTTCATCGTGTTGGTGAAGATAGCGTAAGGATCGGATGCTCCCATTTTTAAAATCCATTGAGGCGAACCAATATAGTTGACCCAGTTTCTTGAAGCACCCCAATAAAGAGTTCCATTATTATTTACGTCTTGTGCCCGCGTTACGGTCGCACACATTTGCCAATCAATGCCCGAAGTTGTTAAGTCATCAACGAAACCCTGCAAGCGTCCCGCTAATTTATTATTATCCGGAGCCATTGAGTTTGAATCATCCACAACCATAACAATATCAACTTTATTGTCGGTGGTTTGAACTGTCTTTTCAAACGTAACTCGTCGATTGTTAGAAGCTGCCGGCGCTACAGTAACTTCAAGCGGAGCCGGAATTGCGTAAGCACTATAACCTGGCGCCGTCGCGGCTAGATAAATCATGTAAGTTCCTAAACCCGCAGTCGTAAAATCAGGAGTTGAACTTGCTCCGCTCAGACTTGAGAAACCAATGATCGAACCATTTTTCGTAACCGTCCAAACGTGTGTCGCCGTTGTCGGATTACAACCAGAAGTGACAACTGGGTTTGGCCCAGCCGTGGTGATTGTAATCGCCGTTGAAGTTGTATTTAAACGTGGCGAACAGCTGAGAGCTGTATTTTGCCCGCCGGCATCAACAACAACCGTTAACGGAGTAGTCGTATTCCAAGCACTGAATCCACTTGAAGTTGAATTTAAATAAATTAAATAAGTGCCCGCGCCCATTGAGTAGAAGTTTGGATTTGCGCTTGGTCCTGATAGGCCAGTGACCGTCACTGGATTTCCGTTTTTAGTAACGCTCCAACTATAATCAACAGATGCTGGTTGGCAGTTCGCGGAAATCAGCGGATTCGGTGAAGACGAAGTTAAGGTTACCGTACTCATTGATCCGTTAATTTTAGGATTACAATCAATGGCCGGAGTTGTTGCGTTACCATTCACCTTCACAGTAAGTGGAGTTGAACTTTGCCAGTGCTGTGAACCAGCCGCTGTTGCGTAAAGTGATACAAGGTAAGTTCCCGCACCCATCTCTTTAAAGCTTGGTGTTGAAATAGATCCGCTTAGACCAGCGATAACTGTCGTTACGCCATTTTTCGTCGCGGTCCAAACATAGCTTCCCGCTGCAGGGGAACAGTTTGCACTGACCGCGGGATTATTATCCGCTTGGTTCATCGTAATGCTTGTTAACGTCGAGTTTAATTTTGGGTCACATATTAAAGTATTTCCAACACCGCCTACGATAAACTCTAAAGGTGTTGTTGCCGTGTATGGACTAAGTGCTCCACCCGTTTGCGATGCAGTTAAAAATACATAATAAGCGCCGGCGCCAAGAACTCGGAAATCAACATTCATTGGATTCGCACCCGTAAGACCTGGGACTGAACTTGATATGACTGAAGAGTCAGCTCGCTTAATGACCCAGCCGTAATCAACATTGTCCGGAGAACAATTTGAAGTAATTCCAGCGGTCACCGTGCTTGAAGCTGGATAAGTAAAAGTTGTTAAGCTGCCATTGATTTTTGGATCGCACTGAACCCCGCTTGTATTACAAGTTGCGCCAGTACAATTTTGCTCTGGTCCGCCCGGATTCGGCGAGACAGTGAAATTATTGGCCTTCGAAAATTTGACCGGAGCACATGAAGTTGTCGTTAAAATGTAAAGACAAAGCAAACTCGAACACAACAGTTTAAGCCAATTCATTTATTTCCCCTAGTTATTACAGAATTAGGATAGATCAATTATCACACTGAGCAAAGGGGGCTTTAGTCTGGTTATTCAAAATGAAGCCCTGGACCTATTGAGATGAAACAACAATCGACGGTAAAATAAGCCGTGGAGGACTTACCGTGAACTATTGGCTATTAACATTGTCTTTGATGAACGTGCTTCTGTTTTCATTTATTCTTT
The DNA here is from genome assembly GCA_043760925.1 of Bdellovibrio sp. Classification (GTDB taxonomy): domain Bacteria; phylum Bdellovibrionota; class Bdellovibrionia; order Bdellovibrionales; family Bdellovibrionaceae; genus Pseudobdellovibrio. Next base: position 181,716 of record JAYUOK010000001.1, read on the forward strand.
TTACATGGTTAACCAAAAATAAGAGTAAAGCTGAAGACCACCGGCTTACTAAGGGCTTACAGCTGTTGCAAAATAAAATTTCAATTTTACAAGACCTGTCTGATAAATCTGACGAGCAAGTACGCCGGTGGGTTCATCTAATAGAGCAAAAATCGACTGAAGTTCAAGGTCAGCTGAATTTATCCGATGAAAAAATTATTCAGATCGAAAGTGCGCTTTCTAAAGCGCTAGATGTTTCAAAAATATTCTATGAGCAGGTTCCGCATGCTGAAATGGCCGATCGCCAGAAAACAAGTAAATATGTTCAGGCCGCTAAGCTTGCTCATCAAGGCTTTACGACGGATCAAATTAGTCAAAAGATCGATTTAAGTCCCGCAGAAATTGAAATGATTATTAAAATGAATCGTGATCATTTGCAGTTTTCAGAAGAAAGCCTGCCCTCTTGGGTGCAAGACTCTACTCAAGATTCATCGACCGAACTAAGGTTGCAAGAAGTGGCCGACTTTGGTTCACAATTGAAAAAAATGAATCAAATGGTGTCTTCAACCGCTTTTGATAATCATATGCCTGACCTTAGTTCGATGGATTCTATCAAGCAACAATTCGATGAATCAGTATCGTCGAATATCCCGCAAACCTTTATTGATGAAAAAAAATCGGATTCTATTATAAAAACGGCCGACGGAAAAACTGTTCGACCTTTTGAATTTAAAAAAATAGTTATAAAAAACTAGTTCTGATTATTACGTTAATTGGCTAACTAAAGTTTTCATTCTTTGGATTGCTTCTGACATTTTTTCAGATTCAATTGCGAAACTGAGGCGCATATGACCTGGGTTTCCAAACTCTTCTCCCGGGACCGAAGCAACATAGAATTTCTCTAATAAGATCTGACAAAATTCTTTTGAAGACTCGACCTTATCGCCGTTGAATTTTCGTCTTAATACTTTTTGGATATCAACCCATAAGTAAAACGCCCCTTGGGGTTCAAAAACTTTAAATTCAGGAATCGTTTTAAATTCCTGCATCGCCTTTGTTAAGCGCTGCTTCAAAGTAGCGATGGTGGCTTTAATATTTGGTTCACATTGCCCCATGGCCACTGCCGCTGCGTGCTGGGCAATACTTGAAGGGGCGCCCGTCGATTGTGATGCGTAATCACCCAAAGCTTGAATAATTTTCTGTGGTCCAACGGCCCAGCCAATTCGCCAACCCGTCATCGAATAAGCTTTTGATCCGCCATTAATGATAATCGTTCGGTCTTTCAATTCGGGTGCAACCTGCAAAATATGCGGCGCACAGCTTGTACCGTCAAACATAAGCCGATTATAAATATCATCGGAAATTATATGAACCCGCGGAAATTCTTTCAGTACTTCCGCAATGGCTAGTAATTCTTTTTTAGAATAAACAAAACCTGTCGGATTTGCCGGAGAACAAAATAAAAAAGCTTTCGTCTTCGGCGTGATGTATTTTCGTATAAGGTCACCCGTAATTTTAAATCCGCAATCTTCTGCGCATGTCACAAGTATTGGGACGGCATCAGCAAGTTCTACCATCGTCGGGTAACTAACCCAGTAAGGAGAATGTATGATGACTTCGTCTCCTGGATCGCAGATAACTTGCAAAGCTGCAAAGATTGCATACTTTGCACCGCTTGTAACAGCGATCTCGTTAGATTTGTAATCGAAATTTAAATCCGCCATCAGGCGATCAGAAATAGCTTTTTTAATTTCTGGAGTTCCGCTGGCCGCCGTGTATTTCGTTAGCCCTCGTTCGATTGCATCGTGCCCTGCCTGCGCAGCGGCTGGGAAGGTCTCCCAGTCAGGCTCGCCGACCGTCAGTGAAATAACTGGATGGCCTTGTGCCTGCAAGTCTCTGGCTTTTGCCGCTAAAAATAGTGTTGGAGATGTCTTTAAATTTTTCGCTCGTTTAGAAAGATAATTTTCAGGCATCGCTATCCTCGCAATTTTTTCGTTAATTCAGGAATAATAAAATCAGGGACAAGACCTTTCAGGTTACCGCCATTGCGAGCTACTTCTTTAACCCCTCTTGACGAAATAAAGTAATATTCGGGTCTAGAAAAAATCATGAATGTTTCAATTTCGGGTGCAAGGCGCTTATTCATACTGGCCAATGTACCTTCGTATTCAAAATCAGCAACGGCGCGAAGACCTCGTACGATGACATGCGCTTTTCGTTTTTTCATATACTCGACGGTTAAACCCTGAAATGCATCCACTTCAACTTTTGAATTTCCTTGAGTGATTTTTTTTAGAAAATTGGTCCGCTCTTCTAATGAAAATAAATTTGTTTTTTGATCAGACTCGGCAACCAGTACAATGACTTGGTCAAAAATATTTGAAATTCGTTCAATAATATCAAGATGCCCAGTGGTAATGGGATCGAAGCTTCCAGGGTAGACTGCAATCTTTGACATTTATGCATCTTGCGCTTTTTTCACAAAGAAAGAAAGTATTTTGTCTCCGTAATCGTTGAAGTGGTATCTGTGAAGATTTGAATAAGCATCGTCCATTCTTTCTTTTTTCTGAGACTCAATTGCGATGAGGGTATTTTCATCAAAACACTTACTTGCATCTAAAGCTTGCATCACATCATGCGCCATTTTCTCTGTGAATGGTGGATCGATTAATATGATTTTATAAGGATGCCCTTGATACTTTTTAAGATAACTTAAAACATCCTGTTTAAAAATGCTGTATTCGCCTGCTTCAAGTTTCAATAAATCGATATTTTTTTTTAAGATCTGAATTGATTTTACGTTCTGTTCGACAAAATTTACGTGCGTGGCTCCACGCGACAGCGCTTCAAGCCCTAAGCTACCTGTTCCGGCGAACAGATCTAACACAGAAGCGTCTTCAAGTTCACCCATCCACTTGTTGAATAAGCTTTCTTTGACTCGATCTGTCGTAGGCCGAATGTGGTCAGCTTGAAACGAACTTAACACGCGCCCCTTGAAACGACCTGCAATAATTCTCATATTTTTCCTAAGACTTGATCAACAACGTCTAAAATGTGCTCAAACGGTTTTGAAATATACGCTTTTACGCGCGGGTCATTTTGGATAAATCCAATATTGGTATCATCGCCGGTAAAAGCCGAGATGATGAAAACCGGAAGGCTTTTCTTCATCTCGAGTAAAACTTCGTATCCATTTTTTTCGGGCATAATCACATCCAACAACACGGCCTGATAATCGTTTTTAGAAATAAGTTTTAGCGCCACTAAGCCGTTTTCTGCTTCATCACAAATGTGGCCGCGCGACTGAAATGCACGCACTAATGACTTTCGAATAAGAAGTTCGTCGTCGGCAACCAAGATTCTCATAATTTATCAAAAACCAAAGAGATTTTTGCTCCTTGCGCTGAATTAGAAATTTCCATATCTGCCTGCATACTTTTCATCATTTTCTTAGAAAGATAAAGACCCAATCCTGTTCCTTCGCCTTGTTTTTTCGTTGTCATAAACGGCTGAAATATATTCTTTAAAATAGCTTCGCTAAAACCCGGCCCCGAATCCTTTATATGAAAATATATTTTTCCATTCTTTTCTTCTTCATAAATAGTGACTGATCCGGCCTGATCCATCGCCTGGCATGAATTTTTTATTAAATTAAATAACACTTGTTGAAGGTCGTGGGCATTGGCTAATACGGCAGTTGCCTTAACATCGATAAAAAGTCGATGTGACCTAAACACCGTTTTTAAAAGCGTTAACGTGTTCTGAAGAACTTCTGAAAATACCACCTTTTCAAGCTTGGCATCAGACTGATGACTGAACTCGATAAAGTTTTTAATGATTCGCTGACAGCGTAAAGTTGCTTTCAGAATTTCGCTAAGATCAGCTTGTAAAGACGGATTCAGATTCGCGTCTTCCGGCGTTTCAAGTAACGATTGTACATAGGATTTGATACCGGTTAACGGGTTATTAAGTTCATGCGCAAGATGATTGCCCAATCGACCTAAGGCAGACATTTTATCGGAATGGATCATTTGCCCCTGAAGTAAATGTAACTGAGTTATATCTTCATAAATGACGAAATAAAATTTTTTCGATTTGTATTTAAATTCAGAATAGTAAGTTTTTACTTTTTGTCCTTCTTTTAAAAAGAACTCGGTATTTTTACCCTGCACAATTGGACACCCCGGGCACGGGGCGTCTCTTCCAGCTAGCTCTTTGTAACAGTAGCTACCTGATTTCAATGAATAGTTTGATTGAAACAATTTAAAATTTTCATCAATAACGTGCATGTAACCTGAAAAAGATTTAAAAGTTCTGTTCCATCTTTCGACGACGACTTCATATTCTTTTTCGATCATCCAGCGGTCTAAGTAAAGACTTAGCACAGTAATTCGATCTTTAAAGTAAGTGTCGACGACGTGTAGCGGAAGTTGCCGATCGATGATTTCAACAAATACCGACGCATCCCGTGAAAAGTCCGGCAACGTCCAAGTCATAATTTTTCCGACCGGTCGTCCCCAAGCCGAAGCAAGCTGCGTAGAAATATTAGCTGACCTAAAATCTGCCGCTAAAAGCGCGCGGTTTTCGGTCTGACCATCAAAAGTAAAGACGTTTGATTTCTCTGATGTGGTTTTTAAACTGAAGCCAATTTGGTAAAATCGGCCCAACTTTTTAAGATCTTTCCATATAAACTTGAGCAACTGGCCAAAGAAATCTTCATGAACAGATTCTGATTGTATGAAATCTAAAAAATGCAGAAGAGATTTCTCTTTAAGATTTTTTTGGGTTTCTTCAAAATGCGATTGCTCTAAAGAAAGAATCTGTTGTTCGCTTTCAATATTCAGCTTTTCATTCAAATTTTCAAGCTCACGTCGTTTTTTTTGAATTTCGGCTTTAATCAGCTTTATTTGATTTTTTTTATTCTGCTCAGATTTGATAAGCTCAAGACAAGTTGAAATTGAATCAGCATCGGCCGTTTGAAAAATCTGATACGGAATGCGTTCTTTAAACTGAGATAAAAATGCATGGTCGATACTTGTCTTATCGGTGACTAAAATAAAATAAGGCTCCGATTTTGAAACCGGGACCTTATTAATAAATGATTCGTCGCCAATAATAACTTCAGCGTTTGTATCAGCTTGCAGTTCAGTGACAAACTGAAAATATGCGTCTGGGTTAGATAAAAGACCATTTAGATCTTTTTGTATTAATATTTGCACCCAAACAAAGTATCATAAATTTATATTAAGTTCTAAATTTTTCTTCAAATCGTGAAAGTTACTATTCAGCGGTTGGTTCAAAATCAGTTTATTAATCTCAAAATCAACATTTCGCCATGACTGGGTTTGCGTTAAAATCTGAATGTGGCATAAGCTCACTTCTTCATCAAACTCATTCTCAGACAAATAAAACTGAATTCTTTTCAGCGCTGTATTCACTTTATCTAAATCTTTAGAGGCCCAATTCGAATAAAGTTTAACGGCCGACTGATTTAAGGGATTGTGATCTAGCGACATTTCTAAATTTGCAATGGCAAGCTCACGATCACCCATTTCGTCGTGAAGCAAGGCCAAGCTGACCCAGGCTTGATCATTGTTGTTATTCAGATCAATCGACTTTCTAAAATGCTCAAGCGCTGAATTTTTATCATTGCGCGCCAAAGACACAAGACCAAGAGCCCATTGCATAAAATCATCATTCGGAATGAGGGCTTCGAATTTTGCGATGGTTTCAAGAACACCTTCAAAATCATTCTCTTCGATAAATATCTTAAGTAATAGATGTGAAAGAACTTGGGTCTCTTTCGGTGAAAGTATGTCTTCATGTAATGACAACCCAATATCTAAGGCCTCATTAATCGAGCCTTCAGAATAAAGAATTTGCATCAGTTCCAACTGGCAACCAGCCGTGCTCTGAATTTTGATAATTTCTTTTAAGGTACGAATAAGACCCGCAACATCTGATAAAGCTTTCTGAGTTTGCGCTAAGTAATTCAGAAAAATAATATCTTTACTGTATTGAACAGAAACGGAACCTAACTTCATCATCGCCGAAGAATACTTTTTTCGTTTAAGATCTGACTCAACTTGACCAAAGACCGAACTTGTTTGTGGCATCATGCCCTCCGTAAAACCAATGCTCATCATGAATATTGGTAATAACTAGTAAAGCAATCCAAATGCCACCGACAAATTGATTATATAGTCCTAAACGCCGCAAGCCTGGCTCTAGCCGCCATTATTTAAGAATGGCCAGTCAGAGTTTTGACTTGGACCCTGCCGACTTCATGCAGCTTTCTGGTCCAAGACTTTTTATAACTACGCGGCTGGAGACTTGTAACCGGACAAAGCTTTCTTGGTTCGATTGATGTCTTGAAGCTCTTTGATGATTTGAGATTTTGCCTCATCAATTAAACTTAAGATAAGCAAGTCTTGATCAAGAATTTTCTTTACGTACATTTCTTTCGCGCGAAGGGCTTCGCGGATAAGGCCTTTTTCGCCGTCATTGAATGAACCTGACATATCTTTGTGCGACATATGTGACTGATGGATCTCTGTATCCACGTACTTTAAGATTTTCAATAAGTCTTCGCGTTGGTTATAGAATTTTTCGATGTCATCAAAAACGCCACCCTCTAAGCGAGTGATTTGTCGCTCATTTAAAGAATAGAATTTCTCAAGAAAATGGTTTTTTTCATTTAAGAACTGTATAATGCGAATCATGCTGCGCTCCCTTTGTTTTCACTGTCTTTTTTTAATTTATCAATTGCCTGTTTCCATCCATCGTAAAGATTTTCTAAAATCTTTACGTTTGCCCGCAACGGCTCGGCGTCACCCGTAATATTTGCTTTCGTGTACTGCTCCATCATGAATGTATACAGCTGTTCGAGCTGTTTTGATAATTCGCCCCCAACTTTGTGGTCCAGCGTTGCGTTTAGTTCCATAATGATGTCGTATGCGCGTAGAATATTTTTTCCGCGTTCGGCGACTTGTTTTTTTTCGGCCGCTTGAATTCCTAGCTTTGTAAACTTGATTGCGCCCTCATAAAGCATCAATAAAATTTGTTCTTTGCTAGCACTCAAGATTGAAGTCTTTTTGTACTGTTGATACGGATTCCCCATCGTCTATTACCCTCCTAAACCTGCTAATGATGCCTGCGCTGAAGTGCCTTGTGATTGCAGCTTCGACATTGCCTCTTCCATTTTAGCAAATTGATTTCTTAGTTGTTCTTCTCTTTTTGTTAACATTTTTTCTTTTTGTTCAATTCTTTTATCCATTTGCGTGATTCGATCCTGGTAGTTCTTCTTACGTGAAGTAACGACTCCCATACCCGGATCAGTTATCGTGCCCAGCTTTTTTTTCATATTTGTAATAAAACCACTCTTTACTAAGTCTCCCCGTAGAAAGTGCACGACGCTTTGCGGATCGGAAGTAACTAATTTGGTGAATTTTTCCTGATTAAAATTTAATGTTCCGTTACGGTTGAATTCAACCCCAAGCTCGATGACTCGTTTAAACTTACTTGGTGTTTGCTGAACATCTTGAATGATTGAACGCAGACGACTTTCAGTCATGCGAAGCATGCTGTCGCCACCCAAAAGCCCTAATCGAGGATTACCACTTTTATCTGGAGTTAATTTATTCTGAGTTTGAATAAAGCCAAGCGCAGCATTATATGAATCCACGAAAGACTTTAATTTTCCGGAAATAATATCATAGTTTTCCGTAATATTTAATCTTACGGGCTGGCCATCTTTAGCCTGCTTCAAATCTAGAACCACACCCGGAATTAAATCGCTTACTTTATTTTCCGCAGTTTCAAATTCATGACCGTCTAATTTAAATTTTGCATTCTTGGCGGCTTTACTTTCAACAAATTGAAAATCTTCCTGACCATCTAATAAATAGACCGTAGGAAATTTTATTTCGTTGTCGTCACCCGTTTTTGATCCCGCAAGTTCAATTTTATAACTATCTATCTTATCACTTCGATCATTCACTACGGTCGCACGTACTCCAACATCGGCGTTGTTGATCGACTCAGCTACTTTTTCTAGCGTTGAGTTTCCTTCGGTGATATAAACTTCTTTTTCGCCATCTGCAGTATCGAATTTTATATATCCGACTCCCATTGTAGTTTTATTCTTATCGGGAAATCCATTCGTCACCACGGAAGGTTTTCCTGCTAACTGCAAAACTTCCAAAGTCCATTCTCCGCTTTCGGCAAGCTCGGGATCAATCGTACCGTTTACGATATCTGGAAAACCTGAATCTAATTTTTTATCTACGAAACCTTTAGCGCCGATGATGGCTCCTAAATTTTTATTAATATCATTTATTTTGGTTTCTAGGTCCGAGACAAGTTTGACTTTATCTTCTACTCCGACTTTTTTTTCTTGCATTGCTTTAACAGGCATACGCTCCGCTTCGATCACTTGATCGACTAAGTTTGGGGGAAGCCCACTTGCTAAACCTGAAATACGAATACCTGCCATACAAGTATTGTTTCAGAGAAAATGCATAATACGTGAGTCAATTGATTGGCTTAGACGAACCTCGAGTAGGCAAAAAGTATCACGTCGATACTTTTCAATTCAAAGGTCTATTGATTGAAGGGTTTTTTATGCCGTTTTCTTTAGTAACTGGCCTTTTGCCGACGGAAGGGCCGGCTCGTCAAATAGTTCCCAAAGATCGTATTCAGAAACTTTGCGAATCGTGATCCCCTGCTGGTCTTGCACCCAGGCATAGCGATGGTCATCTTCAGTCAACGCCGACACGACCCAATTCATTTCTTTCATGAATTCTTTTTCTTTCATGATTGAAATTGCTTTTTCAAACTGCTCGTCTGACATTTTTTCTTTATTTTTTTGCTTTTGCTGAAAGTACTGCCCTGCGGGCTCGCGGTCAGTCGACGATTCAGACGACTTAATTGGGCGATCCATCTTATTAACCGACCCGGCGGGGGTTACTGAAGAATTAATGCCAAGTAAGTTTCTAATGTTCATGCAAATCTATTCGGAATAATTTCAAAAAGACTTAAACTGATACGTTTATAACTTAACTGCTACGAAAACCAAAAAACGAAAGTCTAGTTTCCTAGACCTTCGTTAAGGTTGTTCTCTGGATAGGGCGGAGGTCTTCGCCCCACCCAAAAAAATTAGTGCTTATTTTTGTCCGTCTACTATCCAAGTAACTTTAATGCTAACTGTGGCTGTTGATTAGCTTGCGCTAAAGAAGCAGTCGAAGCTTGCATTAAGATACTAGAACGAGCTAAGTCTGAAGTAGAAGCTGCAATGTCTGTATCACGAATACGAGAATTTGCTGCACTCATGTTTTCATTCATTGTTCCAATGACGTCTACTGTAGAAGAAAGACGATTTTGTAAAGCTCCCAAAGTGGCACGTGAACCGTTCACATTTGATTGAGCCGTATCTAAAGATGCTAAACCTGCGCGGGCGCCTTCTTTAGAAGAAAAATCTAGATCAGCAATACCTAAGTTATCTGTTGTAACGTTAGAAATTCCTGCATCGTAGGCGATCCAATCTGTTGATTCGTTTGCACCCGAACCGATGTGAATGTCGTAAATTCCACCAGTACCATCTAATAATTTACGTGATCCGAAAGATGTTGATTCCGCAACACGTTGAATTTCAGACTTCATTGCATCAACTTCTTTTTGGATGAATCCACGCTCTGTCTCGCCGATTGTATCTGATCCAGCTTGAATACCAAGCTCTCTCAGTCTTGTTACGATATTTGAAATCTCGCCCATACCTTGTTCAGCCGTTTGAATCATCGAAATACCATCATTCGCATTTCGTGAAGCCTGACCAAAAGATTTGATCTGAGACTTTAAGTTCTCAGAAATCGCTAAACCTGCCGCGTCGTCGCCGGCTTTAGTGATTCGTGAACCAGTTGATAATTGCGCCATACTCTTTTGTGTTTCGCGCGTGTTTGTAGACATGCTTCGTTGTGCGTTAAGCGATGCTACGTTCGTTGTAATTCTCATTCCCATATTGCGACCTCTTTCATTAAGCGGAAACTAACCTATTTTATAGTTCCCGGATGTACACGTTGTGGTTTCAACCTTTAGAGTCTTTTTTTTCAATCAAGTCTTTGTGAACAGTCACTTCCACAAGGTCTCTAGAAAAAGTCTCGTCGAGTCTACGCCGTTTTGTTGATATACCTTTCGGCGAGTCCGTCACCAGCTTTAGTCGCGTCCTGTAAAACTAGACTAACGTCGCAATCAAACTAGACTAACGTATTGAAAATTGGACTTGTTACTAGGGTTTTTCGGGACCAAGGTCTAGTTGGTGCGAAGGTCTGATCACGTCTGTACAAGACTAAATGACATCAGACGAAGATCTTCCTCGACGAAAAGGTCGTCTAGCTAAATTGATATGTGAAGGAATTGTGAAAAAAGCTAGCGTCGTTAGAAATACGTATTATCAGAGGAGAAATTATGAAAATTATCTTAGTTTTGATGACAATTCTAAGTTCCAGTTTAGTGTTTGCAGCTGACAAAACAGATCGCAAACCAAGTAGTAGTGACTTTGAAATTGCAGATTGTGAAAAAAGTGGCGCACCGACTTCGATATTAAATTATGTCGAGCATAAAGACTTCGCTAAGGGTGCGGTTCGTTTATTTGTTATGGATACAGATGGTGAACCGGTTTGCTGTAGCATGTTTGCAAATTTAATTGTGCATGACTCATCTTCAGAAATTGGCGGTTACAAATGTTTAAATATTCGGGCCCCTACTTCCACGGGCGGAGTCAGTTCACTTAACATGAGTAAGGTCAGCTCAAGTTATAATTCGAAGTTAGGGCTTACTTTAGAAATCCCGTTTGGATTTTACACGGATGGGGTGTCTTCAACTGTTAAATCAGTAAAGCTTTTAGTTAATCAGAAAAAAGGCACCGTTAAAATTATTCGTTAATAAAAAAAGGACGAAGATTTCGCCCTTTTTCAACATTCGATTTTTTACCTTAATCTTAATTCAATTTTTTTAAGTAAAACTTATAAGGATCAGTTCCTAAAGCATCGATTGAAACGTCAACCGTTGCACCCGGCTCTTGACGAAGTGTCTCTGCAGTCACTTTAGAAATATTAATCTTAACTTGGATTTGTTCCATACCTTCCATCGGGCACTTCATATCAGCAACTAAAACATTATCGCTAACAACATAAGTACCTTCGCAGCCTGGTTCTGCCATTTCAAAATCAGGAGTTTTAACTTTAAAATTTACCGTCTTATCTGCACGAGTTAGTAAAGTGGCGATGATTGTTCCAGTCTCAGCATCGACGGCTTTGTAAGTTCCGACTTCGATGTCGTAAGCAAATGCTGTAGAAGAAAAAAGTAATAATGCGATTGTTAATAATTTCATGGGTTCCCCTTTGTTATAGCTATTAAGCTAGTAGCAAAGAGTCATTCTGATGACTAGTATTACCCACGACGTCGCGTGTTTAACCCAAAGTGTTAGTAGATTTTATAGGTTAAGTTCGCTTCAACTGCTATACGCAGCATTTGAAAATAACGCAAAATGCCCTAGCAGATAGCAGCTGCTAGGGCGGGACACGGTGTCTGGGTTACGAAGCGTCACTTTTCAGGGCAACGCTTTATAAATTTCATTAAATTTTATTTCTTTTTTTTAACCAATCAATTTCATTGCAACCATCGGCTGTTGATTCGCCTGCGCTAAAACTGATAAGGCTGCTTGCTGCAACATTGTTGATGAAGCAAGTTCTGAAGATTCTTTTGCAACGTCCGCATCCGAAATTCGCGATCGAGCCGCACTTAAGTTCTCAGATCTAACATCAAGACCGGTTACCGTTGATTCTAATCGTGATTGCATAGAACCGAAACCGGCGCGCATTTTAGAAACTTTTTCTAAAGCTCCATCCACTTTTGAAAGTAGATCACGAGCTCCATCTTTTTCTGTGATATTTGCTCCTTCGATTCCTAGTTCACTGATCGTTGCATTTCCGTCTGATTTGTACGTGATAATATTTTCTCGACCTGCATTTGTTCCAACGTGGAACTCAAGTAAACTTGATGATCCGTCTAATAAGTTTTTATCTCCGAACTTAGTTGTTTTAGAAATACGATCGATTTCATCAACCACGCTGCCAGCTTCTTGCTGAAGGTAGGCGCGTTCTTTATTACCGATGGTGTCTGAAGCGGATTGAACGCCCAATTCTCTTAGACGAGTTAATAAATTTGAAACTTCTGATAAACCACCCTCACCCACTTGAATGGCTGAAATGGCGTTGAAGGCATTACTTCGTGCTGCGGCCGTACCGCGAATCTCGGCCTTCATTCCTTCTGAGATCGCTAATCCCGCGGCATCATCTGATGCGCGAACGATTCGTGAACCTGAAGATAATGCTTGCGAGGCATGATCTTGTCTTTTTGTCTGACTTGCCATTGCTCTTTGTGCTGCGATCGAAGCCATGTTTGTTGCTATTCGTAAACCCATATACGTCCCCCTTGGTAAAAACCAATCCTTTTTTTGTTAAACTTCTAACTAAAATTTAAAAAATAAAAAGTTGAAGGCTCGCCCACAAAGCTTTGAAGTGACTGTTCAAAACCTTGCGAGCTTGGCCCTTTTGGGAGGAAGTTGGAATCCGATCTGCTGACTGCTGGATCGAAGGTCCCACTCTCTTAGAGGTTGCTTTCAACGTGTACAGCAAAGTTATCGGACCTAGGTCCAGTAGACTTTAGCCTTTGGTCTAGCTTTTGTTTCGACGCTTCGCATCAAGTGCATGAAATGTTTGGATTTGGGCTTTTAAAAAATATTTAGACGAAGGTCTAGTTTTAACGAAAAAAAGGAGGTTTTTACCCTCCTTTTCTAAAAGAATTTAATTTTTATCGTCGATCAACCAATCAGTTTTAAAGCAAATCCTGCCTGATCGTTAGCTTGCGCCAACATGGCTGTCTGATATTGTTGCAGAATTTGACCCTTTCTAAGGTCAGAAGCTTCTTTCGCAATATCTGCATCCGCTAACCGAGAGCGCGCTTCTGATAGTTTCTCGACTCCAGTCGCAAGATTAGCTTCGGCAGATTCTAATCTTGATTGAGTGGCGCCAAATTTAGCACGATTCATTGATAATGTTGAAAGCGCTTTATCAATTTTTTCGAGTGAGTTAAGCGCATCGCCTTTCTCAGCTACAGAAACCGAATCAATGCCCAGCGCACCGGCGGTCGTATTTGCGTCTGAATTAAAGGAAATTCTCGATTCAGCTTTACCGGTGGTTCCGACTTGGAAATCAAATTTAGCATTCGTACCATCAAGCAAACCTTGCGAGCCAAAACGGGCTGACTTGGCAATCCGATCAAACTCAAGACCTAACTCTGAAGATTCTTTCTGCATGAGCGCGCGCTCAGTTTTGGAAAAATTATCACTCGCGGACTGAATTGAAAGTTCTCGCATTCGAGTTAAGATATTTGCCTGCTCGCTCATCGAGCCTTCGGCAACGGCCACGAAGCTTTGCCCCGCTAGCGCATTTGATTTCGCGGCGTCCATACTGCGTAGTTCAGAAGTCATTTGTGCCGCTATAGCCGCTCCGGCAACGTCAGAGCTGGGCTCTGACAAACGCGAGCCACTTGCTATGTTCTTCATAGATCGACCGGTACTTTTCTCATTTCGACTCATATTATTTTGCAGCGCAAGCGAAGTTACGCCAGAGTTAATCCTAAGCGACACGTACAACCTCTTTTGTTAAAGTAAAGAGGCTTAAGATCTCCTTCAGTCACGAAGAGGGAATCCATCACCTCAGAGCAAGACCTTCGTCCAGCAGTCGAACTACTTATCGACGCATTGCGTTATTTCTAAAGGGCTTGCACGAAAGAATCTCGCGACTTGGTTAACGTATTGAATTAATTGGGCATTGCTTGAGCTGGCAGCAGCGGAAAATTTCTCAACTTGAGAATACGGTCGGCCTCTTCGCCTTCAACAACGAAAAATGGAGTGTTGGTCCCCTTATAGGCGAAACCGACTTTTGTAAGCGGGTTCTGCGTTCTATCAAGAGTTGTAAAACCTGTGAAGAAGTCAAAGCGGCCAAAACCTTTGATGGCTCCCCCACTATCACGAACAATAAAATAGCCATCATGCAAGGTCGCATCCGGAAGTAAAATTCCAACGGCAGCGGGAATATAAAGAACCGTCCCCGCTTTGTAAATTGAAAGATCGGCGGCAACTGAGTGAAATGGATCAACACAAATTCTTTTTGTACCGTAACCATAAGGGCAGACGCTTTCGTCTACCAAGGTAAAATAATACTCACCTTCCACATACTCACTGTAGTGAAGTAAAATATATTTACTATCAACTAATACTTTGCAGGTTCCTTGAAGGATACAAAACTTTAAAAAAGAAAAACAAACTTTAGCAAAAGTGTTTTTATTTTTATCTTTCATCGCTTTCAAATCAGCTTCGGTGCATTTATTATTATGCCCATCATGTAAAGGGATAAAATAAATTGTTGGTGTAATTAATTTCTTAGCTTGTTCTTCGCTGAGTGGAACGTAGTCATTTTTTTTGCTGTCATTACTGTCTGATTTAGACCTGCCACAACCGGTTAAAGCCCCTGCCATCAAGGCCAATGTAAGACTAAAAATAAGAGTGAAATTCAGGCGCTTCATCATCACGGATTAACTTATTTTGAACGAAAACTATAGTCGATTAAAAAGCACCAATTTGTAAATTGAACCTAGTCGTGCAGATTTTTGACACTCACAACTCGGCCCTGCTGCAACTCAACAACACAGTTAGCTAGCGCATCAACATCTTCTTGGTCATGGGTAATCAAATAAATCGGAATATTAATTTGTTTAAAAAGGTTTTTAATTAAACTGCGGGCTTCTTTTCGCAGGTGCGGGTCTAAAGCCGAAAAAGGTTCATCCAATAAAAGTAATCTTGGTTGGCTGACTAACGCCCGCATAAGCGAAACACGCTGCTTTTCGCCTCCGGATAGCTTTTCTGCTTTGGTGTTCCAGCACGAATTCAAATTTAACTTTTCTTTATACTCATCAATTATCGTTATCATATTCGCCAGCGGCTTTCTTGCTCCCGCCACGATCTTTATATTTTCTTCGGTCGTTAAATGCGGAAATAATTCATAACTTTGAAATACAACACCAAGTCTACGTTCGCTTAAACTCAATTGATGAAGTTGTGCACCATTCAATTCCCAAGTCCAATCTTTGGGATTGTTTAAGCCAATCAGCGTATTAAAGAATGTTGTTTTACCTGCCCCAGAGGGTCCCCAAAAGGCCGTGACTCCCGTTTGGGGTATTTGCAGCTCGGGGATTTCTAGAATGAAACCATCAAGATTAAGATGAAGATTTTTTATGAACGACACGGTACACTCCTGACAAGACATAAATTACTAACATAATTAAAAGCCATAAAACTAGAATATAAAAACTTAGTAAGTAGGCAAGAGACAGGCGATAACTACCTAAAAAATTTTCAGTCATCATCCCTAAAGTATGTCGCTGGATACCTAAAGACTTCACCACCGCGAAATCACTTAAAAACCATATGACTAAAAAAGAAACCCATAAAAACAATGGCCGCTTCATTTGCTGTAGCACCACTGTCGTAATGATTCGATAAGTTGATATTCCGTAAATTTGGGCCACTTGAATTTGTCTATGCAATTGATCAAGTGGTTTTTCTAAAAAACTTTTAAACAAAGCCGGAAAAAATAAAATCGACATCGCTAAGGTTAACTTGAAAAAGTCGGCGCTAGGCGCCGCTGGAAATAAAAGGTAAAATGAAAAGCCGACCAATATTGTCGAAGTGGAAAGAAAATGACGTGCGTTCCCATGTTTTCCATTTTTTATAAAATCAAAAATTGATAAGATTAGTAACAGGCTGCAAACGCAAAGATAAATAGTTAAAATCTGCAATGATCGGATGGTCGCGTTTGAAATTTCCGTTGAAAATGATTGAATTAAATCAAGCTGACCAAGTGAATTTGCAAGTCCTATCGCATAGCCTCCTAAATAGGTCGCAAGATAGATTACAATCAATGCAAGTCCGACTTTTGATTTTAAATAAGGACCGGCATTAAACTGGGAACTGACGAAACTTTTATGCCGCAATAGACTAAGACTTAATGCAAAGATAAAAAAACTTTGAAAAATATTTAACATCCAAGCGGCAGACCAATTTTGCTTAATGAAAATCGTTTCATAAATAAGTAATTCGAGGTTGGTGCCACGCCCCCCGCCGGCAACTAGGGGAATAGAGAAACTTGTGAAACAATAAATAAAAATCAGAATAAATCCGGTTACTAGTTCTGATCGCATTAACGGAAAATATATATTCAAAAAAAACTTCCATCGGGAAATGCCAAAAATTTCTGAATTAATACTGTAAGAACTTAGTTTTTCTTCTGTGGACGCGTTGATAAAAACTGTCACAAACCCTAGATGAACAATCGTGAATATAAAAGTAATACCGACCGAGCCCATTGGAAATGGATTCCAAAGTGAAAAAGCGATTAAGATGGTAAATAATGACGGTAAAATTTGCGGAATTAATAGTAAACTGACCGCAAATGATTTCAATTTCGGTTTTAAAAAAAACAAACCTAAACTCATCGGAACACTTAAGAAGGTCACCAAAGCAGCTGCGGCGGCCGCTTGGCTAAGTGAATTTTTGAAAGCCCAAAAAATTTCTGAATAATCTAAATTGAAATCGATGTTAAAATATTTTAAAAAGACAAAGTAAGGAATTAGAAAATAGAATAAAAGACCGTAGCGCACCAATTTTGGTAAGCTTCTAAAGACCTTCATTCTTACGAATTTCTGTCCATTGATTAATCCATTTATCAATTTTTTCTTGCTCGTAAAATTTTACCGGATTCGTTCGATACACTTTTATTGCGTCGAATTCGGTCGCTTCTTTGACCCGTTCAACCACTGGCAACATGTAATTTTTTGCCATGATAATTTTTTGGGCCTCACGCGTGACCATGAATTTAAGAAATTGTTCTGCGCCTTCACAATTTTTGCAAGTGGCTGGTACGCCCGCAAACTCAACCTGCACGGGCAAGGCTTCTTTCATCTCTAGGCTAACAAAATTCGAATCGTTTTCTTCAACGACATGGTAAATGGGCGACGTGACATATGAAAACACAATGTCAGACTGCCGATTTTTAAAAAGACCGTACGATCCAGACCAGCCCGATGAAAAACTGTGGGCTTGCTTCATTAATGCTTTCAGAAAAATAATCGCTTGCTCGGGCGGCTTGTTTTCAAAAATCCAAATAAGTAACTGCAAGCCCGGCGAACTTGTTCGCGGATCTTGCAGGGCAATTCGGCCTTTCAGTTCAGGCTTTAATAGGTCATCAAGTTGGGTGACCTGCACGGGTAAATCTTGACGAGAAATGAAAGTCATCGGAGCCCAATCGTAGGCGATAAAGTTTTTCTGCTCTTTAAACAACTGCGCAATCTCTGGCACAAACTCGCCGTTAATCGATTGAAGCGGACGCCATTCTACTTTTGAAGTCAGCCTAGAGATATCGAACTGATCAAGCCCCAAAACTAAATCGACGGTCGAGTTCTCTTTCTCGAAACTGATTTTTTGTAAAGTCATCGCCACATCGGGCGATTCTAAAAACTCAACCTTAAAAATGTTCTGCTTTTCAAAAAGTTCTTTCAGCGCCGGGCCGGGTCCCCACTTAGCGATAAACGATGACGATGCATAAACACGAATCGTTCGGTCTTCAATAACTTGCGATTTATCTTTTTTATCAAAATAAAAAAACGAAAGCCCAGAAAAAATAAGAACAATAAATATAATGAAATGCTTCATTACCACCACATCCCGCGGCGACGTTTAAAGAAATAATAATCCAATCCCAGGCAGCGGCCGGCGCCGACCCAAGCCAGCAACACGTGACAAGCAATCAGTAATTTAAAAAATATTTCCTGATCAACGCTTTTTAATGACAAATAATTTAAGCAAACGAACACAGCTAACAGCGAAGTCGGCCGCACGACATAACCAAGTATATATGAAATACCGACTGCAAACTGTAACCCAATTAAAACAAAGGCGAACATCTGCCAATTTGGAATAATGTGCTCGCTTAATAAAAGCCGGTACCAAGAAGGCAACGCCGGTTTATTTAAAGCTTCGACGAACAAATCCGCAAGGCCGCCATTTCCGATGTTATAAAACTTCCAATCTTTTATAGCTAAATCAATATAGAAATATCCAAGAAAAATTCTTAGAAAAGAAATTGGTAAAAGATGGCCAACGTATTTAATGCTTTCGAAGTATGCTTGAAACATGGGTTAAGCCTACCTAAACTCCTAGCTTCGGACAAGCGCTGTTCAAAAAACAACTTGCGCAATCGGGATTTCGGGCCTTACAGATGCTACGCCCATGGCTAATTAAATAATGCGGAAGCATAACCCACTCTTTTTTCGGCACCATTTCATTCAAAATACTTTCAATTTGAACGGCATTCAGACTTTTGACCCATCCTAAGCGATTTGCTAACCGAGTCACGTGGGTATCAACCACCACTCCTGCCGCAATTCCATAAGCATTTCCTAAAACGACGTTCGCGGTTTTTCTGCCAACCCCTGGCAATTCGAATAGCTCATCCATTGTTTCAGGGACCCGACCGTTAAACTTTGTAACAAGTTGATGGCAGCACTCCTTTATATTTTTAGCTTTATTTTTATAAAAGCCCGCTGAATAAATTAAACTTTCAATTTTTTCAATCGGGGCTGCAGATAAAGAGGCCGCATCAGGAAAATGTTTGAACAACTGCTGAGTGACGATATTGACCCGAATATCAGTACATTGCGCTGACAAAATTGTGGCGATAAGTAATTCAAAGGCATTGCGGTATTCAAGTGCACAGCGCGCGTCGGGATAATATTTTTTGAGTGCTTTTAAGGTCGGATCAAACTGGACCTTTGCCGGGTTGGCCTTCTTATTCTTTATCACCAAAGTCGCCAATGGCTTCAACTGGACATCCGTCCATGGCTTCTTTACATGCGCTGATTTCATCATCTGATTCAGGCTGCTTCGATACAAATGCGTGCCCATCTTCTTCGTGCATCGCAAAATTCTTTGGTGCCGTCAAAACGCAAGCGTCACAAGCAATACAAGATTGATCGACAAATACTTTGCCAGGTTTGTTATCTTTCCATTTTTGCGAGATATCAGCCAAGACGAACCTCCGAGTGCTTGCAATGTAAAAAACTTCTAGGCCTAAGTCAATTTCATCTCGCAAGACGTATCAAGATGGACCCAAAAACAGCTAAAATAGAGCTTTTAGGAGGATATATGGAAGGACCGCGTTCGCCCGAGTCACACGAACTCAAACAGGTTGTTGATTTTCTGAATACCAATCTTCGACAAGACAACCAGTGGACGATCACCAGCGAATATCCAACGGCCCTTTCGCAGAACAATATCCATAACATGAGTATTATTACGGATGATGAAAAAATTATCTCGCATGCCGTATTAAAGACACTGATTATTAAAACTCCAATCGCAATTTTTAAAGTTGGGGCAATAGGTTCAGTCGTCACTGACCCTAATTATCGCCAACAAGGGCACAGTCGAAAAAATATTGAAAACTGCATTGAACTTGCGAAGCAGCAAGAATGTGACTTAGTTATTCTGTGGACTGATCAATTTGATTTCTACCGCAAGATGGGTTTTGAATTGGCAGGTTTTGATTACAGTTACGTGATTGAAAACAAAACCCCTATTAAGAATACAGATCTTCGGTTTGTAACTGGAAACAACGTCGACCCGGCTGCGCTTCAAAAACTTTATTCTCAACATACGGTGCATGCACTTCGATCGAATGATGACTTCAAACAATTTTTAAAAATTCCAAACTCAAACCTGTACACGGCTTGGGACAAACAAAACCAGATCGTCGCCTACGCCGTCGAGGGCAAAGGTTTAGATTTAATTAACTACGTGCACGAATGGGCCGGCCAAACACCGGCGCTGGTCGATTTATTTAATTATATTCAGCAACAAAAGAATCAGACATTAACTGTCATGACCCCTGCCCACTCAGTAAATCTGCGTGAAAATTTAAAAGCCTGCTCAGCTATTTCGCACCAAGGTTTTTTAGGTATGCTTAAACTCATTAACAAAACCCAGTTATTAAACAAAATTAAAAAAGCTTTCCGAGCGGAAGGTTTTGATCAAGTGGTCTTAGAAGATCAAAATGGAAAAATCGTTTTCGGTTACGGAACAGATCTTTACACTTTAGATAATGAATCTGATCTTATTCAGATTTTATTTGGACCACTGGATGTGAACTCGCTTGATTTCATGTCAGCTAGCACAAAAGAAAAACTGGCAACGCTTCTGCCGATGCCCCTTTGGGTTTGGGGCTGGGATTCAATATAATGAAAAAATTAAAATTCACTTCCATACTCGCGCTGGCCATTTTTGTGACGACCATCAATACCTCGTGTTTAAAAAAGCAAAACTTAACGGATGATAACTTAGGTCCAGCAATTGATCCGAATGCGGTGACAGAAGCGTTTGATGGCGGAGTTGGACCCTACTCTTATTCTGATATTAAAACCGGCGAATACACGAGCTTTGTTTTAACCCAAAGAATTCAAGACAGCTACACGATCACACTTGAACAACAAGATATCACCATTCGCGGTGTCGACGTTTCCGAAGATTCTTTAAGATTAGATTCAACTTTGGTTCGACTTAAATACAATGGGCCTGAAACTGTAAAAGAACAACGTGATTGGACGGATTACTGGCCGCCAACAACTGATCATGCCGAAGAAAAACCAACGTATTTGTTTCAGATATTAGAAAACGTGGCGTTCTACGCGTGCCGTTCGTCAGAACAATTTCCTCGTTCGTGCCATCAATTGCAAGTCACTGATACAAAATACCGCGTACCCATTTCAGTGGCGGCACAGCACCAGTGCCCTGACATTTATAATTGCTACATTGACGCCCGCCGTATCGAGTTTGAC
This sequence comes from Bdellovibrio sp., assembly GCA_043760925.1. GTDB lineage: Bacteria > Bdellovibrionota > Bdellovibrionia > Bdellovibrionales > Bdellovibrionaceae > Pseudobdellovibrio. The sequence goes on from JAYUOK010000001.1 coordinate 202,701, forward strand.
CAGGTCAATCAAGCTGAACTCGATAAAGATGGTAAACCAAAGCGGACTCATTTTTCATTAGTGATTAGTAAAGAGGTTCCGTTTCTTTCAAAATTACTTCTTTACTGCACGAAAAGTATTTATGAAATGCGCGACTCACAAAAAATTCTTGCCGAAACCTGCGCCACTGTTAATAGCTACAAGGCTGGTACTCCATAACTAGACAAGATTAAACTCATCTTGTCTGCTGCAGTATAACTTGGCACACTGGATTCATGAAAAAGAAAATCGCAATTGTATTCGGTGGCAAATCGGCAGAGCACGAAGTTTCAATGAATTCGGCCAATAATATCTGTAACGCTTTAGACAAAAATACTTATGACATCATCTACCTTGGAGTATCAAAGCAAGGAAGCTGGTATCAATTCCCAAACGCAGATGTTTTCAAAAGATTTAAATCATTAAATGATCTGGAACTTCAAGGCGAAGATTTAGTAACGCTTATTTCATTTCAAGAAAAACCATTTATTTTTTCATTCAAGACGCAAGAAAAGCGCCCGATCGATTGCGCTTTTCCGATCATACATGGAACCATGGGTGAAGATGGAACTTTACAGGGTCTATTTAGAATCATAAACCTTCCCTTCGTCGGCTGCGGAGTTTTAAGTTGTTCTGTGGGGATGGACAAAGAGTATATGAAGCGCTTGATGACCGAGGCCGGGATCATAAATTCAAAATATGTCGTTTTGAAAAAGAATGAAGCTGTTCAATACCAAGACATCGTGAAGCAGATCGGAATTCCATTTTTCATTAAACCAGCAAACGCCGGTTCATCCGTTGGAGTCCATAAAATTAAATCGGAAGAAGATTTAAGTACAAAATTAAAAGATGCCTTTCAGTATGATCATAAGGTGATTGCAGAAGAATTTATTGATGGCAGAGAAGTCGAATGCTCAGTAATGGGACTTAATAAATCACCCAAAGCATCATTACCCGGCGAACTCATTGTGAAGCATGAGTTTTACTCTTACGAAGCTAAATACCTAGATGAAAATGGCGCCGAAATTATTATTCCGGCGAAAATTACAGATTCTCAAGTTAAAGAAATTCAAGAACTTGCGGTAAAGACATTTCAAAGTTTAAACTGTGATGGCTTAACTCGGGTTGATTTTTTTATTCGAAAAGATGGAAGAGTTTTTGTAAACGAAATTAATACTTTGCCTGGATTCACAAAAATTTCGATGTACCCGAAGATGTGGGAAGCAACTGGAATAAAGTACACTGATTTAATTACCGAACTGGTCAAGTTAGCTTTTCAAAAACACCAGCTCGATAATCAAATCAAAATGACTTTTTAATTATTTTTATTCTTCGTTAGCAAATTTTGATTTAACTCCGCCAACAAATAAAATGCTTTTATTTGCTAATCCATCTTGCCCTTCGCCCCCGGGATGTCCTTGATCTCCTGTGCCACCGGTCGCCCCCGCTGCCGCTGGTTCACAATAAGTGATCGTAGCCATAATTTTGGCTGCAATGCTTCCCGCAGGCCCCCCGATACCCCCCAAGCCACCTGCACCTCCTGGTCCGCCGAAACCTTTTTGACCAGCTTTATAGAATGATTGAATTTCAAAATCTGAGTGGTTCAATAATTCAACCTTAGCAAATCCCGAATCTCCACCGTTCGCGCCAGCATTCCCAGGATAACCTTGTCGACCGCGCCCTCCGTCATGGCCATTCCCCGGAGGTGTTTGACAGTATGCAAGCTTAAGGCTTGGGTTGATGGTTGCTGGTTCAAAATACGTGGCTGGATTTCCCGGTTGACCGGCTTTACCTTGAATTTTTTCATCTGGTGGAGCACCAGGCGAACCATTGCCCCCGGCTTCACCGAACATACGAATTGTTAAATTTCCGACTGCAGAGTTAAGCAACAATTCAACTTTTCCACCTGGTCGCCCAGGCACATCATTCGATGCCTTGGCACCTTGAGGAAACGTTTGAATAATTCCATTTGCCGATTGAAGTTGGTCGATTTGAATCAAACCTGAGTAATCTTCTAGGTAAAGATGAGTACCATTTGAAAGATTCAGTTTTTGGATCAAAATCTTTTTTGTTTTCGAATTTAAACTAAACGTTTTGGCTAAATTAAAATCTTCTACTAAATCTAAGTTTAATGGTGGCATGACTTCGACTTCTTCTAAAAGTTTAAGTTCGGCCCCTTCGGCTTGAAAAAACTGATAACTTACTTTGTTCTGACTATTCAAATCATCGATCCAGGTATGGTTGTCATGAAGGTGAATAACTAACTGCTGCACCAAATTTTCTTTATTCATCTGAACTTTTTTAAGAACAAGATTATTTGGCCAGCTTGCTGGAAACTGAAATTCGATTTGGTTACCCTGGTAGTCGTATGAAAATTCATTGAATGTTCTACCAGTGACTTCTTGTACTTTGCTGACCCCGCTTGGCCTGATCTGGGGATCTTCGCCCTTTTTTTTGACTTTCATACATGAGGAAAAAATCGCGATCACAACCAATGGAAAAATCTTATGTTTCATTATAACTCCTTGTTAGAAGCTTTAGGCTTGCAGAATGGCGGGCCGTATTAATGAGGCTGTAACCACGAAGCAGATTCGAAGCTCGGACCTTTGTCGTGTGCCCTTTTCTTGCATAGTAATCGATTACTTGTTCGATTTTTTTTTAGGAGCTTCCATGAAGGATATTCAGTATTACGAAAGAGCCGATTCGACGACCCAGAAGGCTTACTTAAAAATTCAGTGCAACTGTGTCTTATGTAATACGCCGCTTGAGCTTAAATTCGAGACCATTAGCCAAGAAGAAGTAAAAGAAGAAGCGAATTGCCCGCAGTGTGAAATTCGCACTCGCGCCAAAATTCATATCGTTCACTAGTCTTTAAGTCATTTTTTTGACATTTGAAAAAAAATCGCCAAATACCCGTCGATCTTGCAGGCCAAAACCAGATTGTTTTGTCGCTTTAGGTATTCCGTACTGGCCGACCGACCAATTATTTTTACAGATCATGCCGACCTCAAGACTGTCGGCGACTTTGTCTAGTTTTTCGGGCGGGCCGAATAGATGCGCGGCCATGCCAAAATACGAAACGTTTGAGTACTTTGCCACATCAAACGGGTATTTAACGGAAGATAGGATGAAAAGCGGCGCCATCACTTGATCTTGCTGCAAGGTCGAACAATTCGACATATCTTGCGTGAAGGTCATTGGAATGAATGATTTTTTCTGCGCTTCGGTGAGTGAAATAGAAGTTTGCAGAAGTCGAGCTTGATCTTTAACCGCCAAAGAACTTAATTCAGCAAAGGTCTTAAATGATTCTTCTTTTAGACACGGGGTCCATAGTGAGGGATCATCAACCGATTCACTTGGTTTCATTTTATCAAAGTAGTTGGTGATTTTTTCTTTCCACTGATCTTCAAACTTTTCTAGAATAAATAGCCTTGAAGAATTCCAGCCAAGTTGCCCTTGTCCGGTCACGAAGGTCTGAATGACAGATTGAAAAAATACTTCATCTGGCTCTGATAAAGCTACGGCTGAATTTTTTGATCCAGTTGAAATCTGAATTTTTTTAAATTGCTGAAGACTTGATGCGGTTGTCGTCTTTAAAATTTCTGCGGCATTTGCTAGCTGACCGACAAACGAAATTGCGCGCACTCCGGGATGAGAAACTAAAAGTTTATTCACCTCTGGTTGGTCTGAAGTAACTACTTGAATAAGGCCCGCCGGAGCCTGGGCCAGCTGAACGAGCTCGCTGATTAAGGAAGAAGTGACTGGCGATTGGGAAGAGACTTTGATGATCACGGCATTGCCGGCCGCAATTGCGGGAAATAATCTTTCGCAAACCAAGCGAAATGATAAATTCCACGAGGTGATGATCGAAATAACTCCCACCGAAGAGTACCTTACATTCTCGACCTCTTTGTAATCGACCAATTCTTGAATGACTTCGTTCAGAATCGTAAACACAGATTGCAGGCCGTGTTCTTTTACGAAGTGAATAGGTAATGCTTGATCAATTGCTTCGAAGCGCGCAAATGAATCCGCATTCTTAATGAGATGCGTTTTAAAGTTTTGCAGTAATTGAATGCGGTTTTCGATGGAACTGGTTTTCCATTCTGCGAAAGCCTTCTGCCCGGCTTGAATGGCCGTAACGACTTCAAGAAGCCCTGCTGAATCAACTTGATGCAATGGTTGCCCCGTGAACGGATCTTTTTTAATGAACTGGGTTTTTAACGTGGTCTCTGAATTATTAATGAAGCTGCGAATTTGCATTTTTTGAATTTATGAGAATCTACCTGGATTACAAGAGAAATAAAAAAAGGGTGACCGATGCAACCCGAAAAGGATCATATCGACCACCCTCATGACGCTTTTGGCGGAGGTTTCAATGGCCTCAAACCGCGTCTAAGCTAGTGCGGCTAAGAAGCCGACACCTCCGCCATTGTTATGTCATATAAATTCATAACATCACCACCTTTCCAACCGTTAGAACGGCTTGATCAAAGAATAACTGATAAATGCAATTTTCCCTAAACTTAAATTATTTGATGAGCCATAACAAAACATTATGCAACTGCGAGTCGACAATTTGTGGAAAAAATTAAATGAGGAAAGAAAAACTGGCTCAATGTAAGGCTTTGACGATTTTTTCTTGCAGTGACTTCATTTCATTTTCAGAAAGTTTTTTGGCGCGCTTAAAATCAAGATCAGGAATACTCCAAGCCGGAATAAGGTGTAGGTGATAATGTGGAACTTCGAATCCGGCGACAATCGTCCCGACGCGGGGGCAGCCGGTCGCAACCGTAATCGCCTTCGCAATTTTTTGCGCATTCAATCCGACTCGCGTAAATGTTTCGGCTGGCACCTCATACCAATGATTAACTTCTTGTTTAGGAATAACCAAAACATGACCTGGATTAACTTGATCCAACGTTAGAATTGAAATTGTTAATTCATCTTCGTGAATTTTGTAACTAGGTAATTCGCCGTTAATTATTTTTGTGAAGACTGAAGCCATAGCCGACCTACTTTAATTTAAGATTTACTTCGCCCTTTTTATTAAATGGGATGCTTAAAATACCTAGCTGAGCCGACCCGTTTAATTCGTAATCTTTCTTCATAGAATTATTTAATAAACCGCTGAGTACGCTGTCTAACATTTTAAATTCGAATTTTAACGGAACCACGACTTCGCCAGCTCCTTTCGCAGGGATACTGACTTTTTGATCTACTGTACCCTCGGTCACTTGCTTTCCCGCGAATTTAAGAGCGTAATTAACTTTATCTAAGTTAATTGGAATTCCGTTTGGGTTGTCGATTTTTAACTTCAAATTTAATGTTAGATCTTGGGGTGAAACATTCGCTACATCCACATTGGTCACATTAACTTGAGGATCTTTCAGCGACAACATCGAGCAAGAAACCACTGAGCTTAGAAGTAAAATTATTAAAAACGCTTTCAATTTCATAATTATCTCTGCTCTGCTGATTTCCAAGTTAAGTTTTCTTTTCCTTGCCACTTACCGCGTGGGCGGTAGATACGATTCTTTTCGTACTGCTCCATTGCGTGCGCAATCCAACCCGCAACACGGGAAACTGCGAAAATTGGGGTAAAAATATCTGTCGGAATTCCCATGGCATGATAAACCGTTGCCGAATAGAAATCGACGTTTGGCATAAGGCCTTTTTCTTTTTGCATCGTATCGTCAATCAGCGCTGACATTTGATATAGTTCAGGCTTCCCCATTTTTTTAGTTAATTGCTCAGAAAATTTTCTTAAGATAGCTGCGCGTGGATCGCCGTCTTTATAAACGCGGTGACCGATACCCATCACCTTTTCTTTTGCTGAAAGTGCATCTTTGACAAACTGTTGAGCTTTTTCAATAGTACCGATTTTAGCAAGCATCACCATGACTTGTTCGTTTGCTCCACCATGCAATGGGCCCTTAAGTGCACCAATCGCCGAGACAACTGCTGAATGTAAATCAGATAAAGAAGAAGTCGTTACACGTGTCGCAAATGCCGAACAATTCAATTCATGATCCGCATGCAAGATAAGACATGTATCAAAAAGTTTAACAAGCTCAGTTTCAGGTTCAGTTCCTTTCAGCATGTACATGAAGTTCCATGCCATTGATTTACCAGATTTAGGCGCCAATACTTCACGCTTGTTACGAATAGCCTCGTAAGCGGTAACGATTGAACCCATCTTGGCCGTCAACCGAATCGCTTTACGTTGATTTGCTTCAAGCGAATTATCATTTGCATCCGCATCCCAATGAGACATGAGTGATACGGCCGTTCTTAACCAAGCCATTGGATGAACATTCGTTGGCAAAGTTTTTAAAACCTGAACGTACGCTGGGTCTAAAGTCATGTTCTTGTTCAGTTCAGCAGTAAAGCTAGCAAGTTCAGATTTATTCGGCAGGCGGCCATTCCACAGTAAATAAGTCACTTCTTCAAAAGTAGAATTCGCAGACAAATCTTCAATTGTATATCCGCGGTAAATTAAAGTATTTCCAACAATAAAAGAAATAGCCGTTGTGCATGCCACAACTCCTTCAAGACCTTTATCAACTGCACCTTCGTAAATATTAATTTCTGCCATAAATATCCTTTATTTTTTTTGATTTGAATTTTTAAAATTATCAAATGTCTGATTATTTGGCTAGCTTTATCACTCTGTCTTTAACTTCAATAACGATCACAGTCTGGTCGCGCAAAGGCTGCGCTAGACCCGACTTTTTTTGCGCTTGAAAAAGTAATTCATTGCGTAACTCATGCACGCCCAACTTGGCCGTGTCGGTCATAATTTTTACGACAGTATCTGCGCCCAGTACGTCAGTGAGCCCATTCGTTAAAATACACACGCGTGACTTTGGCTCTAGCTCAATTGCTGCACAAGAAAGCTCTCCCGTAAATTGCTGGCCAAATGGGCTAAGTGAAGATTTTAAACTCTGCAGCGGTTTTCCGGCGGGCATATAAAAAGCTGTAATATTTCCAGCGCTACAAAATTTTAAAGAATAATCACGGCGATCAATCACTGCATAGAATGCATGGGTCAAATCTTTTGGGCCCGCCATGGGTTTAATGTCTTCGGCAAGCTGTTGCAAAATCCGATCAGGAGCATTCCCCTTTTTAGCTTCGAGCACGTGCGAAACTTTTAAAATTAGCGAAAGAAAAGTGGCCGACATCGCATAACCGGAAGAGGCCGCGACAAGTAATCCAAATCTAAATTTATCTTCATGTTCGAAAACATCAAAGTAATCACCGCCCGATTCAGTTCCATAGACAAACTTGCGACTGATTTCGAAGCCCCGAATATTGGGTAGGTCCGTCGGTGTTAATGCCTTTTGAACTTTCGCCAGCATTTGCATATCGCCCGAAATTTGCGACATCAACCGATCTAGCATTTGTGAAAACTTTTGAAGCTCTTGGCGGTAAGTCATAACCTCAATGCCTTTGGCTTGAAGCTGCTCTTCAAGGCCGGCAATTATTTTTTTAAGCTGAGAAACTTCGTCATTCGCCATTCACTTATTCTGAATTGCGCTTATTCGATGGTCAATCGCGAAGAGGCTTCTTGAAGATAGGAAATTTCCTTTTTCAAAGTAGTAACGAGATAGCTTAGACTTAGACCTGGACTTTGATCTTTGATTTCTGCAAATTTTTCAGATGATTTTAGGTGCTCGGGCAAAACAGCGTCGATGCGAACTTTTAATAGCCTCTTCAAATAGGCGCTCATCTTAAAACGTAAAATCCATTTCTCAGTCGAATAATAAATGGGAAGAAGACTGGGCTCTATTTTTCGGCGCGCAAAGAAATGACCCCACAAACTCAGTAGCAGAAACACTCCCAAGTACATCGCAAAAATAACCAAAAGCAGAAATTCAAAACGATTTTGGGCCATCGAACCAGAAAAGAAATGGTTCGCTTGCAAATAATCAAGGGATAACAAAGTAATAATACTAATGATGAGCCAGTTCAGCAAAAGAAGGTTAGTTACCGCTTTCCATATCTTCCGGGACTCACTCTCTAGATCGACATGAAACCACCAAAGATAACAACTTTTTGAAAAATAGATTCCTAGAATAGCGCTGGTCGCTAAATGAATGTGTATATCTGATTTTGCCAAAAAATAAAAAACCAAGACCACTAATAAATATTCTTTACGAAGAATCCATTCCAAAAAATAAAATACAAAAAAACTTCCCATCATGATCGATACTTGGCCACTTAACAAAAACGTGGACATGTAACTTTCAGGACCTAACGCTTTTTGTAAACTAAAAAAGTACTTTGTTGGATCAATGTAAACAAGTCCAAGCAATACAAACAATGTCCAGGCCGCCAGCGGAGAAAAGCAAAGTTGCATTAAATTTTGCCGAGGCAATCCAATTTTAAAATCATACTTCATCATGGCTTCATAATAACTTCGATTCGGAAAAAAGCTTAGTAATGCTTCTTTCACAGCGGCGATAATTAAATTCATTTTTTTGCTCCATAGATATCGAATCGAACAAGTTTACCAGAAACTTCTGAATGGGGCTTCCCGCCCAGTATTGGCGCTTTAGCAGGCCTTTTAACGACGATGCGTTCAACATTTTTAAATTTTAGAGCAGATTCAAGAACTGTTTGCGCATCCACATCATCCCCGACTAGATTTCTAAAAAAAACCATTTCTTGGCGAGGCAGCGCTGTTTTAATTTTGTCGGGAAACATGGGGTCAAAGTAAATAACATCAAAAGTCTGGTCAGTGGTTTTAAAATAATCTAAAGCAGAAGAATAAACAAAGTTAATTTTCTCTTTAGCTGTTAGTAAATGGTTCCATGCAGTTTGCAGAGCTAAGTAAATCAACGGATTTCGCTCTAGGGCCGTTACTTGATAACCTAGCTGCGAAAGAAAAATTGCGTCAATGCCAAGACCTGCGCTTAGATCTAATACCCGTAGGCCAGCGCGGCCGGCGCCCATCGCCCGCCCGATGAGTTCAGTTTTAATGGAGCCTTTTTTTTTATGGTAATTAAGTTTGTTTTCATTAAAGTCGATCGAAAACTTATTACCGGCTAAATCATAAATAATTGGAGAAGAGTGAAGAAATACAATTTTACTTACTTGCGATAAATCAAAGTTTTCTTTCTTTAAGAAGTTAGACCACTCGATTGAGCTATTTTCACCCGAAGTATTCTTAGTAAATTCAAACTTATCTAAATTTTCCAATCCAGTTTAGCCCCTACATAAGAAAAATTTTCGATTAAGAATATGAAAACCATGGCTAAAAAGGCCCTAACAGAGTCTTTTCTAACTTTTTTGAGGGATGAACTAAGTGGACTTTGAATTTTAGAAAGATTTTTAAAAAATGGCATTGAAGCAATGATCATGAACGCGGTGCCGAAGCCTGTCCAAAACGAATTTGAATAAAACCAATGAAAAATAGTCCAAAACACAATCGCGGTGCCCCACCAAATCATTAAAAATGTCTTTGCCCGGTCAAAACCCATTTTAGTGATCGAATTTTTTATCTGCGCCTGAGATGAAGTTAGTAAATGACTAAAATTATTCACGTGAATTAAAAACAAACACGCAAAGCCCCATAGCACCCCGAAAGCAAGCCCCTGAGTATCAACCCCGGCACCTAACGATACTTGGTAACCCGCGACCAAGGCTGGGCCCACTAAAATAAACAAAGTCCATTCGCCTAACCAGTTTTGCTTATACGAATTTTTTTGCAGAAACTGAGTCGCTAGAAATAAAATAACAACCACCGCTAGAATACGAATCAGCTCATTTTGCAAAATGAAAATAGGTAGCGAAATGACGAACGAAATACCAATTAAAATCCAAGAAATTTTTAAAGAAGCTGCCGCCGTGGTCCATCCGCAAAGAATTGGCTTGGGCGAATAAGCAATATTCACACGGTCAAAACCTGATAGATGATCAACCACGTCGTTTCGTATGTTGAGCCCCGCATAAAGAAAGACGATCGCTATACTGGCAAGTAACATACTAAAAGGATCATAAAATCGATCCGCAACAAAGTTTTTTGTTAATACAAAAAAGAGCGGCATTAGTATAAGAGTAAAAGAAGGTAACTTTATAAAGTAAGAAATAAATTTAAATGCCTGTGGTCTTTTAATTTCAGACAAATTTCGCAGTTCAAATGTAACTGACTCTTCCGGCGATCCCAGGTTAAGGGTTTCGACCGGAATGGGGCGATAGCCTGGTTCGACCTGGCCATTCAAATATTGTTCAAACAATGGATCTGCTTTTTTTAAGCTGACAAAGCGATGGGGCTTCACGCTTTAGGCTTTCGGCGCCAATACAGAATTTCGGTTAGCGGAGCCAGATTTTTAAGAAGTTCTTTTTCTTTACCCATCAGTAAACTTTCCAAATGGCTCAGGTGGTGGTGGTAAAGGTCTATTAATTTTGAATTCACTTGGTCGAATTCAGCCACTTTTTGCAAAAATATTTTTTCGGCTTCATTTTGATCCGAAGAAAAAATACTTTTCATCTGGACAAGGTCTTTTGCTTTAATCATTTGGTCAATTTGCTTTCGACTCATCTGGTTCGTAACGAATGCGCCAAAAGAATTTAAATAGCCCGACTTCAGGTCTCCTAATATCGCTTTGCCTTCATGATTTCGAATGTCGTAATCCAGTAAATCATCGCTGCGTTGGAAAAGTTGCCCTAGTATGGAGCCCATTTCATTTAGCAACTGATGCAAGTTGGTATCGTACTTTTCTAATGCGATAAAAGGCGCGCGCAGGCACCACTTAAATAAAGAAGCTGTTTTTAGAAAGTGGACCCGGTCCAATTGCTCGATTTTAATAAAAAAATCACCTACGATCGAATCCTGTAGCCATTCACCCTCAAGCAAATCCGAAATAATCTCGCTGGTGTACTGAACAAGTTTAATATTTCCATGGCTAGAAAGGTTAACCATGACCCGCGCCAGTAAATAGTCTCCGGCCAGGACGGCATATTCTGGCGTGTACTTCAGCCACGCCGCTTTTTTGCCGCGCCGAAGATTTGAACGGTCAACCAAATCATCATGAAGTAAAGAGGCATTGTGAATAAACTCGATCGTTTGGCCCAAAAGGTTTTGAACGCGCGGTTCGAGGCCTAGAGGTTCGCTGACTAACCCGACCAAATGCGAGCGAAAACCTTTACCACCTGCAAATAATTCGTCGTAAAGCAGATTAAGCTTCGGCAAGTAGGCTGGAAAATCTTGGGAAGAATATATTTTATAATCCATGACGCCGTTGTAGTTTTGTTAATTCTTTGCCTTGAGTCAAGGCAAGCTAAGGCATACACTCTATCTATGGCTCAAGTCTATCAAACTCACGCGACGGTTAAATATCATCAAGCTGATCCTGCGGGCATCATGTTTTTCGCGCAGGTTTTTACAATAGCGCACGATGCTTACGAGGGATTTATTCAGGCTTGTGGCTTTAGTTGGAAAGAATGGTTTTTAGATAATAAATACCTTGTGCCCATTCGTCATACCGAATCTGATTATCTACGCCCTTTCCGAGCCGGTGAGACTTATCAAATAGATGTTAGTGTGATTGAATTTTCATCATCTTCTTTTAAAATACAGTATAGTTTCTTACAAGGTCTGCATAAACACGCAGTGGTTAAAATGGTGCATACCTGTATAGACCCAAAGACCTTTCAGAAAGTTCAGCTTCCTGAAAACGTAAAGACTAAACTTCAAACTTTTTACCAAGAGAATATTTTATGAATAATGAAAATCCAGAAAACAAATTCTATAAAGACGGCCTGCGCTTTGAATGCCAAGGCTCAGGACAATGCTGCACCTCGCACGGTGAATATGGCTACGTGTTTTTGACTTTAGATGATCGTAAAAGATTCGCGAAACACATGAACATGCGAGTCGGTGAATTTACTAAGCTTTACTGTGAGCGCACGGGTCCCGTTTGGCATTTAAAAGAAGACCCGAAGCGGCCTGACTGTCTATTTTTAGAAAATAAGCGCTGTAGTGTCTACGAGGGGCGACCCTCGCAGTGTCGTACTTGGCCATTCTGGCCCGATGTGATGAATGCAAAATCATGGAAGTCAGATGTCGAAAGTTTCTGCCCCGGAGTTGGAAAAGGTAAGCTTTGGTCTAAAGAAGAAATTGAAGGTATCATGAACGAAGAGTTACGCAGCGAAAAAAAGATGGGTACCTAAATTTTTTTTCGTATGACCTTACCTATTTCTTCAATTGCCTTTTTAGAATCTAGAACAGTCGTATAAACTTCAGTCTCACCGCTATTGGGCATAAACGCGAAAGTCTGCTCTTCCGGAAAACAAACATTCAGACAACCCGAAGTCATCACGCGAATTTTTTTATGGCTATCTTGATCTTTTAGTTCTTTTCGAAGAGCTTTTTTAACGTCTTCTGCTAGGTCAGGTTCATTAAACTTAACTCCGCATTTATTACAGATAAATAATGAGCCAACTTCCCAAGGTGTTTCATATTTTTTTATCATCTGCCTGCCTAAACTTTCTGTAGAACGAGGTTCGTAAGTTCAAAACTTTTTACTTTACCTAAGTCTGATTTTGGAATTTGGTCCACAATGACTACGCTACTTATTTTTTCATAAGGACGAACAATCTGGTTAAACTCTTCCATCAATCCACTTATTATCTCAGAATCCACAGACTTTTCCACTGCTAAAATGATTTTGTGACCTGACCTTGTATCGGAGATTGCTACAAGCGTTTGCTGGCCCACCGGAACTTTGTATTTCAATGCGACTGACACAAGCTGATCATTGAGCTCTGCCAATGAAACACCTTCGCCAAGAATTTTAATATAGTCTGTCGATCGTCCCAATAGATTTATTATATCTTTATTTACTTCACCGCGATCTTCAGTTTGATACCAGCCCATCTTAACTGGCTGTTCAATGCGTACTTCCGTTCCCCGTTTTTGAATGTAGCAAGTAAGCAAGGAATCACATTTAATTTTTAAAACGCCATGGTCGGTATCAACCGAAACATTTGGCATGGCAGTAAGGACTTCGTCTTTTTTCACTGCAACCATCGACGCCGTTTCAGTCATACCGTAGGTTTCAACGAGCGGCCAACCCAATTGAATCGCCTGTTCATTGATTTCAAGATGAAGACTGCCCGCTCCGACAAAAACCTTCTCCAGATTCTGAGGGGCCGACTTTTTCTGAACAACGAAGTCATAAATTTGAGTAGGGACTAACGATAAAAATTTAATGTTTGGGTATTCTAAATCATGTTCGATGACCTGACTACCCGCCAAATAAGCCCGCGCACAAGTCCCTAAGCCTGCCACATGAAACCGTGGAAGTAGAAGACCCCAATGCTGCTGTTCGGTCGCATTAAAATATTTATTAAACCGGCGCGCGGAATTAAGAACAGCATCGCGGTGTAAAGCAATTAATTTAACGCTTTCATTAAGTTTTTTTGAAGAACCTGAACTAGGCACTAAAAAATATTTGTTTGGGCCGTATACCTTTTCGAACTCCGCTTGCAATTCATAAAGTATATTTTTTTCGCTAGAACTTATCCGTGGATTCAATAGCAGTTGATTTTGGGCGTTTTCACCGAAATCAAAATTCACAGAGCTTGCCATTCAAGTTTATTAAGCTCTTCAGTCATTCCAATTCCTACGTCATTTAATGCCAAGGCAGAAAAATTGAGGGTATTTTCAACTTGAACAAAATACTTATTAAATGCTGTTGGCTCGTAAAGATCTAAAGTTAAAAGACCTGATTCTGACTGCGCAACCTCTTGCGCGATCCGAAGCGCATGGGCCAATCCGACCGGATGCTCGATCGCCGACGTGATCGTCATTTTTTGATTGCGACTGAAAATACCGAATAATTTAAAAAACCGCTGCCGTGTTGGCTTCATAATCTGGTAATCATAAGCGGATTTATCTGCTTTCACCTGAAAATCGCTCGCTAACGGGACAGATTGGTTCCAGGGGAACCAAAGATCAAAGTCATAGGGTATCGGGTCTTCGATGTACTCAATTTTATCAAGCACATTCGCCGCTATAACCAAAAACTGATCAAACTGTTCTGCGGTCAGTATATTATTAAAGTCTAGGCGAATCTTAATTCCTTCGGGAATTTGTTTCAAAATCCCGACAAGCGCTTCAACATTTTTATCGCCTTTAATTTTTAGCGTTTTTCCTAAGTACTTCGGATTTGTGAAGTTAAAATTTTTATAATCGGTCACCACGTAATTATTTATTACGAACTTATCTTGCAGAAGTGATCGAAGTTCTTTTCTGGCTTTAAGATCATCTTTTGCAAGACTGACTGCGCGTTGGAACAATACGCCTTCTTCTTTAATCTCATCCCGCCAAGTTAAATCACCTAGGGTTGGCCATGGGCATAGATCAGCGACTCCCCAATTGTCCCCGTCAGTCACTTTAATCAAAGCTCCTTCACGAAACGGAGACGTGTCGACAGAATTTAGCTTACTTTTTTTACTTAGAATATATTGAGAGTATTTTATTTGATTCAAATTTGAAATCCGATCGCAAGTAAGGCACTAAAAACCAAGCTATAAACTGAAGCGATGGCTAGAAATTTATTGTATGCAGCGCTTGGTTCGGTCCGAAAGATTTTTTTACCTAAAGAAATCCCCAAAGGAAAGCTGAAAAGAGGAATGATATACACCCACCATAACTGGGACGACAACCAATAGTAACCAGCCAGGTAGGGGGCGATTAATAAAAACGCGATCCAAAAACGCCCGCCGGCAACGCCTAAGCGAACGGCCAATGTTTTTTTATTCACTAGTTTATCGGTGTGGATGTCGCGTAAATTGTTAATTGCAATTAAAACGGTACTTAAAAAGCCAATTTGCAATCCAACGACGAATGCGGGCAACGTATAGACGCCAGTGAGTAAATAGAATAATCCACCCACGGCAACTAATCCGAAAAAAATAATCACAAATAAATCACCTAAACCGTGGTAGGCAAGTGGTGCTGGCCCCGAAGTGTAGGCATATCCCATCGCGATCGACACCAATCCTATAATTAAAATAGGAACTCCCCCTCGCAACACTAATGGGATTCCGAAGAAAGCCGCTAGAAGAAAAAACAATGTCGCAAATACCATCACCTGATTAAAAGTAAAATATCCTTGTTGAGTGACTCGCATGGGACCGACCCTATCTGCCGTGTCTGCGCCTTTTTTAAAATCCATCGCATCATTAACAAAATTTGTACCGATTTGAATGCAGAAACTGGCCATCAATGCGCAAATCACAATCCACCATTCAATGGGATGCCCTAAACCACGCGCCAGTCCTGTTGCTGCGATGATTGGTACCAATGAAGCAGATAGGGTTTTGGGACGCGCGGCTAAAAACCAGGCTTTTGTTTTTGTCATGGGGACATCCTAGCAAAAATTTGGTAGCCTGAGTACGTCTTTCTAAGGAGCTTATATGATAACCATCGCAGCAGTTTTAGGATTTTTAGCTGGAGGCCTCTTCATTGGCTTCGTGATTTATTCACGTTTACGCATCGAAACAAATAATTGGAAAACGAAATATGAATTAACGCAAGCGTCAGCTGAAGAGCAAAAGGTGCATTCAAGCGATTTGCAAAGACAGCTTACTCTGCAATTTGAAAATCTAGCCCAGAAAATATTCGACGAGAAATCGAATAAAATGACGGATCAAAATTTCAAACAACTGACGGGAATTTTAGACCCGTTAAAAGAACGCATCAAAGATTTCGAGAAAAAAGTGGAAGCCACATATTCGAATGAGCGGGCCGAACGAAGTCATCTTAAAGGCGAAATATCAAAGCTGATCGAGCTGAACCAAACCATGTCGAAAGAAGCTTCTAATCTTGCTTTGGCCCTTAAAGGTGAAAATAAAACTCAAGGCAATTGGGGCGAGATGATCTTAGAAAGTATTTTAGAACGATCGGGCCTGCGTAAGGGTGAAGAATTTTTCACGCAGATGACGGTCAAAGGTATCGGTGGTGAAATTCTTCGCCCCGACGTGATTGTAAAACTTCCTGACGGAAAACATCTAATCGTCGATTCTAAAATGACTTTAACTGCTTATGAGTCTTCATGCTCAGCGCCAGAGCATGAGCGCGATCGGCACGCTGCCGCTCACGTAGAATCTTTAAAGCGGCATGTGAATGATTTGTCCGATAAAAAGTATCATCTTGCAGACCAAATTATTTCTCCGGACTTTGTGATGTTGTTTATGCCGCTTGAGCCCGCTTTTGCATTAGCTTTTCGGTTGAAGCCCGATCTTTTTGAACAGGCCTGGGATAAGAACATCGCGATTGTAAGCCCCACGACCCTACTAGCAACCTTAAGAACCGTTTCTTCTTTATGGAAGCAAGAGCGCCAGCAACGAAATGCGCTCGACATCGCAAAGCGCGGTGGCGAGCTGTACGATAAGTTCGCTGGAATCGTGAAAGATCTTGAAGTTTTGGGTGACCGTATGAATAGCGCCCAGAAAACTCACTCTGAAATTATGGGTAAAATGTCACAGGGTCGCGGAAATTTAATTTCACAAGTTGAAAAGCTGAAAGAGCTTGGGGCAAAAGCTGAAAAATCTTTACCGGCCATGATCGAATAGCAACTAAATACGAAAGCTCATTATTTTTGTAAAATGACTTGAACCATATATTGAGTCGTTAGGTTATTTTGAATCTTCTTTTTAAACACTAAAGTGTCGATTGCGACATCATTAAGAATATTGAAATACACCAAAGGTTTGCCTTTAGCGAAATCAAAAGTTAACTTGGCAGGCGAATCTCTGACGACGTAAAGCTTATATTGATCAATTTCTTTTCCGTTTAATACAACTTTTTGCGAAACTAAATATTCGAAATTAATTTCTCCTTGGTTGATCAGACCAACTGTAAAAGCTTCAGAAAATTCCATGGAATATCCAAAATATTCTTGAGTGATTTCATTTTTAAACTCAACTGGCAGAACTTCATCTTTAGGAAATACATCGCATTTGAAAGTGTTATTAGTTTTAGCAACACAGGCCCAGCCTTCCGAAATTAATGTTTTAACTCGAGCGGCCCCTGTCGGCATCCGAGCATCGACCATTTCGGTCTTTTTAACTTGCAGCAAAGTCATTGCCTGGTCAAATTTGAATAATCCAACTGGCGGCAATGGATCACTTGCGAAAGCTTGAAATGTTACAATAGATACAAATAGTATGATTAGTTTTTTCATAGAAAAAGCTTAACACTTGAAAGAAAGCAGTCAATCCAATAAAAAAGACTTAATTATGTAGAGACGACCTCACCATTACGAAGTTCGATCATTATATCGTAGTTTTCTAACGTCGAAAGGCGATGAGCGATTGTGACTAAAGTCATTCCATCTAAAGACTCTTGAATAACTTTTTGTACAATCGCGTCTGTTTCAACATCGACGCTGGCGGTAGCTTCATCTAAAAAGATAATTTTCACCTTCATCAACAACGCGCGCGCTAAGCAAATAAGTTGACGTTGCCCTTGCGACAAATTGGCGCCATTTTCGGCCACTTTAAATTGAAGTTGATCTGGCAATTGCTTAACAAATTTTTCTAAAGAAACTTTTTTTAGTACCTTCCACAGTTCTTCATCGGTGGCCTGGTTATATCGATCGATATTTCCGCGAAGGCTTCCCATGAACAACGCTGGATCTTGCGGTATGACGGCAAGATTTTTTCTTAGTCTGTCTAGCGGAACCTGATGAATAGATACTTGATCTAGTAAAATTTCGCCAAACTCGATATCAACGAACCGGTATACACTTTGAAATACAGTCGATTTTCCTGATCCGGTTCGACCAACTAATCCCGCCCGAGCTCCGGTTGGAATTTTGAAGCTGACGTCTTTTAAAACCATTGGTAAATGCTTTGCGTACCTTAACGAAACGCCTTTGAATTCAAGTTCGCCCGATTGTGGCCAATGATCTGGAATATGAAGCTCAGTACCGCTGACATCTTTCTCTGCCGGTAAGTTTGAATAAAATTGCAAACGCTCAACCGAAGTCATTCTTGATTCTAAATCAGAAAAAACACGCACGCCCCAGTTAAGGTGCCGCCAAAAATCGATTGCGTAGATGGTTACCAAACCCGCCGTACCCGCAGCAATCAGGCCGTGGTAGCTTGAAAAAACAATCATCAGGCATGTCGCAGTCGAAATGCCTGCGCCGATGAATGGCAGTCGAACCGAGAACCACCGGTTAATGATATAGTGGGTATGAAAAATTTCAGTTGAGTAACGAAGTTTCGAGTAAAACTGATCCATCGCCCAATTAGATTGATTGAATGCACGAATAACGTGAAGGCCCTGAAGTGTTTCTTTAAAATGCGCATACCGAGGTGACCTAGCTAAAGAATCAAGGCGTTTGATTTCTCGGGCGGCGCTACGATAGTCATTTTGTATGCGATAGTAGATCCAAAATATTGGTAACATGAAAAAGATAACCCAAGGTAAAACAAAAATAATTAATAGAAAAGAGATCGAAATGTGGAAAAACGCGTGGATTGTGTGATCAAAAATCCACTGCAGATGAATATCAACCGCTTCCATGTCGCGTGAAAATCTTTGCAAAATTCGACCCACGGGCGTGCTATCAAAAAACCTTATCGGCGACGATAATACCGAACGAAGCATTTTATCATGAAAATGGCGGCCCGCCGCAATTCCACGGCGAGACCAAAAATTATTATTTAAAAAAGCTAGCAGCATCGTAACGATCCCTAGAATACCGTAGCCTAAAATAATCTGAATCGGCGTCAGCGAAATCATTTTTTCAGACTGAGAAAGCCAAAGCTTCTGAATCAAAGGGGCTGCGACCACGGCAATCGCGCCAAAAAATAAAAAAGTAAGTATTATTTTTTGTCGAGGACCATCGCCGCCCAATGCCTTGATGTAGTCCCAATACACGGACTTCTCGACAGCTCCGATGGATCGATCTTCATCTTCCGTGATTCGCGTGCTGTCACCACCGTCACTCGTCTGCGCCGCTAGATCTGAAAGCTGATGCGCTTTTAATTCTTTTAAAGTATTTTCGTCATGCGTTTTTAGGAATTTTTGAAAGCTTGCCGATGAAAGCAGAAGTTCTTCATAGGTCCCAATGAAATGCTGGCCGTCTTCAATAAATAGAATTTGGTCGAATCGTTCAAGAGAGCCTAAACGGTGAGTCACTACCACTCGCGTCTTTTCTTTCCAGGCGCCAAAGAGCAATTCGTTACATAGCCATTTCTCAGTATTCGGATCGACCGCAGAAAGTGGATCATCCAGCAGAAGTAAATCAGCGTCTGATAGAATGGCTCGTGCCAGACTGACTCGCTGCTTTTGACCACCTGATAAATTCACACCTTTTTCGCCAATTTCGGTGTTAAGTCCCGCTGGCCAAGAATGCAGATCATATTGTAAAGCTGAAATCCGAAGGGCCTCTTGCATTTGGGCTTCGCTGACACCTGGCTTTCCAAAAATGATATTCTCACGAAGCGATGAATTAATAATGTAAGCATCTTGCGGAACGTAAGCCTTCGATTTTAGTGCTGTGGAATACAATAAACTACCAGAAGTAGGTTTTAGCTCTGATAGCAATAAATGAAGTAACGTTGATTTTCCACTGCCGACGGGTCCTACGACTGCTAACGACTGACCGGGCTTTAACTCTAAATTTAAGTTACTGATAATCTTATTTTTTTCATTGAATGCAAAAGTAACGTTTTCTAGTTTTAAAAATTCGACTTGATTAATCTTGGCTTCAAAGCCACCGACAAAGTCAGACTGTAGAAACCGGGTGATGCGTTCACTACTGACCAATATATTTATGAAGCGACTTATAAACTTAGATAATCCACCAAAGTGATCTTCCATAATTGCGAAGATAGCTATGCAAGTAAAGATTAAGGCTAAATCCACTTCGAAGCCGCGCAGTACGTGAGTCATCAGCGCGGTAAAAAGTACGACAGATGAGATCGAGGTGTAAATCAGTCCCCAGAAAATCTCGGCTTGCGCCAATTGATATCGGGATTGAATTTCTTGACGTCGAACTTCGGCTACTTCCTCTAAAATACTTTTTTCCCAAACGAAATATTTTACTACGCGTATGGCATTCAGAACTTGAGTCATCAAAGTCATTCGTCGATCACGGTGCGACATCATTTTTTCTTCTAAAAACATAAATCGTTTTGAAAGGTGCGTAGTGATCGGAATAAGCAGACCCATGATAATTAAAGCCGCTGCGGCTGACCAGCCAAGGTACACAAATAATGTGATCGTACAGCCAACTAGTAATATGATGGCATTCACAAGATCAATTGTGGTAATGCTGGAATCAGCAATTGCATCTGAATCTGAACTCATGAAATTAACGATATCTCCGACTTGAAATTTTCCTTTTGCTTGGTTCGAAATTTTTAATGAATGCGAAAATATTTTCTTATTCACTAAGTTCGTCACGGTTTGATTGAATTGAAGCGTTTGAAAAAAATAGTGTTGAAGCGTTATACCGTTACCAATTCCGCATACTCCAAAGCTGACAGCAATGAGGCAAAGTTCAACCAGATCGTCCGAACTAAAACTTCCTTTTTGCAAACGGGAAATAAACGCGTGAATCAAAAACGGAGTCGCGAAAGCAAAGGCACTTGCTGCAATCTGAAAAGCGATCGCGCGGCCCGTACGCGCGCGTGAAACCTTGACGAGTGATTTTAAAAAGCTATTCCGATCACTCCAGTCAACCGCGCTTTCGTCCCAAGGAATAGCTTCAGGCTCTAAATGACTGGGTAGCTTCAGCCGGTCAGATGCTTGTAAAACGCGTTTTCGCCCAATGGCGATGAGGCCCTGGGCTTGAGAGAATAAAACTTTTTGGAAAAACATTACAGCAGAATCAAATAATTAGATGTCTTGGTCAACGATACCTTTGTTGGTATCGACGATTTTAACGGTCATATCAAATTGACGACCCTGACTCTTGATTGGAGTTAATGGATTTTGAACAACGCGACTTTGCAGCTTTGTGAAAATCGGTTCTTTAATTGCTAAGTGATTATCTTGTAAAACACACTGCCTTGCCAATTTAGCTTCAAGATTAATGACGATAGGAGCTTTAATATTTGCTGTCATTTGCGTGGGATCATCTGGAATCGTAATGATATTTAAAAATGCCGGCGCTTGTGTTGCTTGAAGTTTTAAAGATTCAAGGTCAGTCCGGTTCAATGATATATTATACTTATGACCAAAAAGTTCGGGCTCTAATACTGGAAAAGCAACTGAAGGTAATTCGCAGCTTTGTAGCCACGCAAAAATATCGTCATGTGGATCATCTAATAATACGAATTGTCTTAAATCCTGAAAGCCTAATAAGCCTTCGGTAAAGGTCAAAACGTCTTCAGATTTGAGCTCAACTAAGCCAAATCGAGATGTTTTTATAACCACACTGACCTCCTGCTGATTAATCAGACAATTACAAATTAAAGAAAGGTTAATAAAATTCTGGACCTAAATCGAGGTCTCTTCAATTTTTTTCTTAATGACGCAGTAGTTTATTTAAATAGAGGCTTATAGCCACTTTGGTGCGGTTTTATTCGGGCTTCAAAAGTTTAGAAATATTCTTCACTTTATCTGAACTGACTTGCACGGATTGATGATTCTGATCTTGGATCGCCATGTAGACTTCTTCACGGTGAATCTTTGTATCTTTAGGAGCCTCAATGCCCAAGCGCACTTGCTTCCCTTTAATTTGAACAACGCGGATCTTGATGTGATCATCAATCGCGATGCTTTCCCCTAACTTCCTTGTAAGAACGAGCATGACTAACTCCTTGTCATTTTACTTGCCTGAACGGCGCATACCAAACCGGAGTTTAATTATTGTTTCTACCTCAGAAAGTCAAGAAGGCTCATGCTCATTAATTTTTGAGAAGTTGCTAAAGACCCCTTCAATGCAGCGTCTGACCGATTCAAATCTGTCATAACCTGAAATAAATCTGCATCTTCTAGTTGCGAATTGGTCGATTTATTATCGATGATCGACCGTTGAATTCCGTCAGAAGAGGTATTCAGCTGATTAACCCGTCCACCAATTTCAGCGCGCGCCATATTGATTTGGTTCAAAGCTTGGTCTAATGGCTCGAGGGCGTCTTGAATTGCATACTTGTCATTAGTTTTCATGGCAACTTCCAAGCCGCCAATTAAACTGAAAATGTTAACGCCTTCGCCACCCGTTACAGGATCTTGAGTACCTAAACGTTGAACTCGGCCTACCGAGGCGGGTCCACGAGTTTCAAGTTTGTTTTCTTCTTGTAGTTCGTTTTGAAATTCGCGATCGGCTTCTGCTAATTTGTGCTGCTGCAACTCTTCGACTGATAATGGGGGATCTTGCGGTGTCTTGAGGGTTCCATCTTGCCCAATGCCACGCCCATGAAAAATGCGATCGCCCGTTAAGTTCAAAGGGACAAAACTTCCTTTTTGATTTTCAATTTTAATTTCGCCATCATCGCCAGCGTAATCGCCGGCACGATTGAATGGGGCCGACAATGTCTTATGGCCACCAAAAATGTACCGCTCACCTAATCGTCGATTCGAAATTTCGATGACGGAATCATAAATTTGCCCAACTTCAGTTGATAACATTTCACGTGGAAGACCACCGTTAGTATCACTGGCCGCTTGCACTGCTAATTCTTTTGCGCGGACAACGGCTTCACCTAATTGCGCTAATGTTGATTCGGTTGTTTCTAAAAAGTTTTTGGCGAAAAAAATATTTTTCTCATACTGTTCTAAGTTTTTGTTTTCGGTCCGGTTGACTAAAATTTTTGAAGCAGCGATCGGATCATCGGAAGGTTTAGTCACCCGCTTCATCGTTGCCGCTTGATTCTGTAATTGAGAAAGCTCGGTACGATTCTTTTGAATATTTGAAAGAACTTGTCCTTGGGTCATTTTATCAGTTACTCGCACAATTCCCCCTTCCTATTACAATCGCTTTAAGCTTAAAACAGTTTCAAACATTTCATCCGCCATTCGAATGACCCGAGCTGAGGCTTCAAAAGACTTCTGAAATTCAATCATCTTCGCTGCTTCTTCATCAAGACTAACGCCGCTTGTGGCTTCACGCATATTTTGCAATTGATCGACAATGTTTTTTTGCGATTCAAATCCGCTGTTTGCCCGTTGGGTCATGATTCCGATCTCACCAACTTTGGCATTGTAAAATGAAT
Source organism: Bdellovibrio sp. (assembly GCA_043760925.1). Lineage (GTDB taxonomy): Bacteria > Bdellovibrionota > Bdellovibrionia > Bdellovibrionales > Bdellovibrionaceae > Pseudobdellovibrio. Next base: position 225,909 of record JAYUOK010000001.1, read on the forward strand.
CGAATGTAAACTGACCATTTCCCATCACAGGTTTAAATTGTAAAGAATGAATAACGTTCGCTGTCGTGTTATCGCCAGGCGAATTCTGCTTCGCTGCCGCCGCGATTTTACTGACATCTTCAACAATTTCCTTGTTAAGCTTAATATCATCAATTCTAAAGTTTCCGTCGGCGGGAATATTAAAAAATTGTACGCCTTCTTTATTATAGCGATCGAAACCTTCAGAATGCGCCTTATTTACTTCGTGCGCGATATTATAAGAAAGTTCTTCCAATTGACCTTTTAACTCTGAAATTAATCCATCTCGTAATTCAAGCACTCCACCAATGGCACCTTTTTTAAATTGATCGGTAATATCAACTCGCGTACCGCCATTGCTTAATTCGTAAAGCACTTGGGTTTTATTATCTTCTGTTGTTGTTGTTTTCATGGCCGTAGCCGATGTTCCAGCCACTAGAATTCCAGTTTTACCCGCAGTAATGTTAATCATTCCCGAAACATGGTCTTCGGCATACGAAATATCTATTTTCTCGGCCAGCTTTTTAACAAGTAAGTCACGTCGATCACGCTCATCATTTGCCGACGCACCCGTGATTTCGACTAATTGAATTTTTTCATTTAAATTTGCGATTTCTTTTGTAATTCCATTTACGGAGCTAACACTTGTTTCTACGGTTTTATTTAAATCAGCTTGAACTGCATCAATTTGCCGGTCCATATCTTGAAAGTTTTTAATCATTCCATTCGCCGTATCGCGAACCACTGTTCGAGCCGTCATACTTTCTGGGTTATTAGCTAATTCACGAAAACTATTGAAAAAATCGGTCATCGAATTATTCAGTCCTTTGACCGTTTGTTCATTGAAAGCTGACTCGAGCCGAGCTAAGGCCGTCGTTTGACCTTCTGTGAAGGCAAGGTTAGAACCTTCTTTTTCGATTTGCTTTTCCATCCAAGGATTATTTACGCGAGTGATTCCGCCGATTTTTGAACCGGTACCAATGCGATGACGGCCTTCATCAACCGGAGGATTCGTTACAACATCAACGCGTTGTCTAGAATATCCTTCCGTCGATTTATTTGCGATATTATGTGACGTAGTCTGCAAAGCAGTCTGACTTACCTGCATTGCCCGTCGACCAATATCTAACAAACCGTGTATCTTGGCCATCCTAGCCCTTCCGCGCCCGCTACAGGCAATAACTTACTAAGCTTCCTTGCTAACTAAGTGTCCCGATTTATCGTAACTCGGTTGGTAAGCACCTTTTTTTTGGTAAGTTTTTTGGCTTCCCATCAAGGCTTCCTTAATATTTTCCATTGCTGAATTCACATTTGTTAATGCCGATTCAGCGTAGGTCGCATTATCTTTATTAATATCGACAAGGCGCTTCGTGATAATTTCTAATGTTGAATGAATTGATCTTAAGCGGTCTGATTCTATTCCACCTAATTTTTTCGCGATTTCTAATAAACGTGGCTCGCGCGTATCGGCGCCAACGTGAGCCGCTAATTCGACGGCGTAGTTAAAACGCAAACCATCTAAATTACGAATCTTGAATAAGATTTGTTCTTTCAATGCATTGTTTTCATTAAGCTTGTCTATTTGGGTTTGAATGAGAAGTTCTTTTTCTTTTCGAACACAATCCAATAATAAGCGGTACTGTTTCGTTAGTTCTTCTAAATTAGCTAATAATTTTTCGAATACTTGTTGTTTCATTGAAGTCCCATCCTTGAACTTTCTCGAGATTTAATAACTTAATGTAAAAACTATTCGTTCGATGCTTCACCGCTAGAGAACATGTGTTCATCAACTAAACGGTCCGCGACAGACTTTGCATCAATTTTATATTTTCCGGCATCAATTAACTTTTGAAATTTATCAACCTTCGCTTGGTCTACATCAGGAGCTGAGTTCGCAAGTTCTTTAATTCTTTTAATATCTTGCGCGCGTGGTGAAAGTTCAACTTTCGTTGCTTCAAAACCTGAAGGCATGGGCATAACCGCGGAAGTTTTTTTATCTTGAAGAGTACCCGCTTTTGAATTTTCAGCGGCCTTGTCTGTCTTCGAAGCGTCAGTCAAATTTAAGTTTTGTCCGACCTTATTGTGCGTAATCTTCATCTTGATCCTCCAACCTTTTTATAGTGTATCACATAGAGACGTATGGACCAAACCATTCTGAGACGTATGGACCTCATCATTCAGGGGCTTCTGATCCATTTGGTTTTACAGTCCAAAATAAAGGACTTGCTGAACTAACCCAGCCCAACTGCTGTCCAGCCTCAATCTTGTCACCCGGTGACAATTGCTGTTCGGAACCTAGCCCTGTTCCGCGTGTCATAATGAGACTTTCTAGCCCATTGTCGTGTTTAATCTGATACTGCATCTGATCCATGTCTAAGTACTTTTTATCTAGCAAAGTTCCGACCCAAGGATTTTTAAGTTCGGTTCTGTTTGTGGGGTCACTTTCGAACTTATAAGTTGTTGCATCTGCTTTTCCGCCTAGAGAATTTTCTATTCCGCTCTGCGGGTTTTTTATTACACCCGAGAAAATAGCTTTGCTATTCATGTCAATTGGGCCCACTGGTTTTTCAACCTTTTCAGATAAGCCCAGGGCAGCGCCGTACTTCTGCATTAATTGTTCGTGGATAATATTTGATAAACCAATCCCGCCGGCTTTACCCCATTGGGTTGCATATTGATCGTCTAATTGATCTTTAAAAATTTTTTCAGCATTGTTTTCTTTAATGAAGGTTCCTTCAGGAACCGTGGCGCGCATTTGCTTCATCATTTCACGGATGAAATGTTTTTCATACATATCTGAAACTTCGCGCAGCTTTTCTTCGGTGACCGCAGGCTTCTTGCCTGTGAGGGGACCGGCGTTCAAGGGATTTAGTTGTGGGCCTGTCTTTGGTATTTCGCTCATTGGCTAGCTTCGCATTCTTCGAAATTAGATCGTAAAAAAAGTGGGGAGTGCCCTAAAATTTCATTTGCGCTGTTCGCGCTATCGCATCCGTGCGATTTTTTTTGAGTGCAAGCGACTGCAGTAACAATCATCCGTGATTTATTATTGCATTTGCTGATGTGAAAATCTTCCTGCGAGGGACATTTTAACATATCTGACAGCACCCGAACCTTCCTTGGTAATGAAATTTGAGAACCCTCCCCGATCACCGGCTCACATCCTTATGAGCAAGTTAAAAATAAAATTAAACTACATCGTTTCTAATTCCCCATGTAAAGCGCCCGCCGCCTTCACTGATTGCAGAATAGAAATTAAATCTTTGGGCGATACTCCCAATTTATTCAGCGCCTGCACAAGATCACCGACATTGGCGCCTCCGTCCAATACCGTCACTTTGTCGTCTGCCGATTCTTTAGATTTTTTGTTTTTCTCATCTGAAACTTTTAAAGTTAAACTTCCGTGGCTTAAACCCACTTTAGAAATCTTAACTTTTTCACCAATGACGATGGTGCCGGTTTTTTCGTTGATCACCACGCGTGCTTTTTGATCCGGGTTAATTTCAATGGCTTCTATCGTGGCCATCAGCTCAACGCCCTTGTTTTCGTAAGAGGCCGGAGTAATAATATCAATCGTTCCGGCATCTTTCGCCGATGCATACTGACCACCTAATTCACGATTGATCGTAAGAATAGTGCGCGCTGCCGTCGTGAAATCGGGGTTATGTAAAGTCATGCGGTACATTTTTCGGGTCGAAAAATCAGCTTGGATATCACGCTCGATCATAGCTCCGTTCGGAATTCTTCCGGCAGTGGTGTGAATATCCTTACCATCGCCGGTAACTGAAATTGCACCTTGCGCAACGGCAAATACTTCATCATTGCCTGCGCGTAAAGGCGCTTGTAATAAAGTACCGCCCACTAATGAGCTTGAATCGCCAACGCTACTTACAGTTACGTCGAGCGGATTTCCGGCTTTAGCGAACGCAGGCAAAGTTGCGGTAATAATTACGGCCGCCACATTTTTACTTTGTAGATCTGCTTTTTCTAATTTAACACCTAACTTTTCGATGAGTCTTGCAAAAGATTTACTTGTGAATTCGGCTTGGGTATCGCCGGTTCCTTTTAAACCTACGACTAATCCGTAACCAATCAATTGGTTTTCACGCACGCCGCGGATACTAGCAATATCTTTTAAGCGGGCGGCTTCGGTCACGACGGAAAATAGTAGTAAGGTCGGAAATAGGGCCGGAATTAAAATTCGAATCATCATTCAGCAGTCCTTTTCACATGAATTACATCGTACTGAGCATCTAATAATTTATTTGAACTGACGTTCAGGTCATTGAAGTCTTCGGCTCTGATGAGGGCGGTCGCGATGACTTTGTAAGGTTTCTTTTTAATAGTTAAAAATTGCTGACCCCGAATCCGGTAAATCCCGTCTTCAAGCTTTTCAACAATTTTTGAAGGAATCATATCAAGTTCTTTTAAATCGACTTTTTCTTCTTTAGCTACGACCACTGGTTTAACCGCAGCAGGCTCACGCTTCGGCGGCGCTGGCTCGGGCGCGTAAAATTGGTCTGCATTTAATGGCGGCAGTCCAGATAAAGCCATTTGTTCTTCACGTAATTTTTTCTCTTCTTCCGCAATCGCCAGTCGCGATTTTTCTTCCTCAGACTTAACGGCTTCTTCTTCAAATTTTTTCTTTTGCTCTTCTAGTTGCGCAAGCAAATCTTGAATCACGGCTACTTTGCTTTCAATCAACTTAAGTGCAGAACCTTCGACTTTGATGGCGGTTGGATCACCCGGACGGCGATGTTTGTTTTCCGCAAATAGAAAACTTGATTGGCCATCCATTTTCCAAAGCGATCCTGCCGAATCAAACAAAGCTGATTCTTCTTCCATCTTTTGACGGGTCATTCTTTTATATTGCCGATCAGAAGGCGGAGCCATGTTATTGATGTCTGAGAATTTTGTTAAAGGCTCTTCATCAACGACAGCAACGGGTGCTTCCTCAGTTTTGATAACTTCAGTTACCGGAGGAGGCTCTTCCGGAGGCGCAGCTTCATTTTTAGATAACCAGCTGGCACAACTTTGCAAAACAATCGCCGTACACAAAATAGTAACTAATCTGTTCAGGGAAACATGACTCATTATTCAATCCTCACTAGGCCGCGTTCGACAACTTTGGCCGCAAATACTTTTTGCGAATCTAAATTTCTAATTTTTATAACATCCCCAATTGAACCGCTCTCTTCAACCTGAGCCGAAATTGAAACTTCGAAGGCAGGGTTACCGATAATGGCCTTAACCATTTGGCCTTTTTTCATCACTTGTTCTTTTTTCAAGTCCGAAAATAAGATCATTTGACCCGCATTCATAAACCGAATGGCTTGCATTCCATCAATCGAACTCATTGTCTGCGCGGTTTCTCGTAAGTTTGTGATTAATCGCTTTTCAAGAACCAGCAAGTCCGGCGTAATCACATCGCCGATTTTGATTGAACGATTTAACACGGGAACTTTTTGATATCTTTTAATTTCGGCAACAACCCAACCTTTTTTATCGGGCTGGCGAGCTGAAAAAATTGGAATCAAAGTTGAAATTTTCGACATATCGACATTTAAATCTAAATTCCAGTCACTGGCTAAATTAGAAGGCACAGAAGACACCTGAATTTGAACTTCGCATTCACCACAATTCATGTGAATATGATTCTTTATTTTTCTTTCAACTTCCATGCGCGAAACAGGACTGTGACTGCGCAGAATTTTTAGCTCTGCAGGCAAAATAAAGTGAGCTTTAATCGGTCTTAAAAGTTTGGCCAAAGTTAATTTATCAACCCGATTTGTTTTACTATCTGCAATTTGAACCTGTTTAAGTTCTGAAATAACTTCTTCACTCAAATTCTTTGCTTCTACAAGATCATAAGCCATAATTTCAGCACGTGGAGAAACTTCGATTGCCGAAGAAAAAGTAAGTACGGACGCGCCCTTTGCAAAACTCAAGATTGGGAATAACAAAATTAAAAACTTAATCATTTTACATTTACCGCGGTTTGTAGCATTTGATCAGAAGTTTGAATAACTTTCGAGTTTGTCTCGTACGCACGTTGGGCGGTAATCATGTTAACCATTTCATCAACGATATTCACGTTACTGGTTTCGATTTCACCTTGCGACAAGTAGCCCATTCCGTTTGTTCCTGGGCGTGCTTGATTCGGTTGACCACTGGCGGGAGTTGGCAAAAATAAATTCTTTCCAACATTTTTTAAACCAGCCGGATTGATAAAGTTTGCGATATCAATTTGACCTAAAACTTGCGGCGTACCATCTAGATCGGTCATCGCTCGTACTTCTCCGGTTGGTAAAACTTCGATTGATGTTGCAGTCGGCGGCACAATAATTTCAGGAATTAATGAATTTCCGTTTTTATCGACAATACGTCCGTTACCATCTTTTTTAAATGATCCGTCACGCGTGTATGAAATATCACCGTCTGGTGTTCGAACTTGAAAAAATCCAGATCCTTCGATGTTTAAATCAAGCGGGTTCTTCGTAATAATGGTTTGACCCATCGTGAAATCTTTTTGAATAGCTGCGGTGCGAACCCCTAATCCTGTTTGTACGCCCGTTGGCGTAACAGAATTTAGGCCCGATGCCTGACCTGGTTCTTTAAGGTTGTGGTAAACCAGATCTTCAAATTCAGCGCGGCCTTTTTTGAAACCGTATGTATTAACGTTAGCGATATTATTCGCAATTGTATCCATATTGTTTTGTTGGGCTAACATACCAGTTGCTGCTGTATTTAGACTTTTAATCATTCTTTACCTCTATCCCTTTGTATTTCCGACAACATTAATTAATTTATCAGCCATGCCATCGTAAGCTTGAATGGCTTTTTGCGTTCCTTCGAAAACCCGTTGAGCCATAATCATCTCAGTCATTTCATTGACGATGTTGACGTTACTGGTTTCTAGAAATCCTTGTTTTAAATTTGGTTGCGCAATCGCCGTCATATCCGGCGTCATGTTGGCTTTAAAACTATAATTATTGCTTCCTACTTTTTGAAGCGCGTCGGGATTATTCACTTGAATCAATGAAAGCTTACCCATATTTCTTTCGCCATCAAAAACTTCGCCGCCATCAGATATATAGGGTTGCGATTGACCCGAAAACCGTGCGGTTCTTTGATCGGCCGACATTTCGTTCGTGCCTTCTAATAAAACCGCATGACCGTCTTTAGTAACTAATTGTCCGTTGCCATCAACCGTGAAGTTTCCGGCGCGGGTTAATTGCACTCCACCTGGTGTGTTCACTTCGAAAAAACCTTTACCATCAATGGCTACGTCTAGTTTTCCGCCGGTTGGCTTCAGACTACCTTGCTCAAAATTAGTGTAAGTACCGGCTGCATCAACAAACCCTTTGTCGCCGCCGTTTAAATCATAAAAACTTTCGATCGAAGCTGGTACGCGCGGTACTTGAATGACTTGCGGCTCTTTTTCAATGGCTGTTAAGTACTCGCCGAAAGTCTGTTGGTCACGTTTGAATCCGGTCGTGTTTACATTCGCAATATTATTCGCAATCGTATCAATCTTTAAAGTTTGAGCGAGCGAACCGCTTAATGCCGTGTAAATTCCTTTTGTACTCATCGTGCTATTCTCCTAATGACTACAATTTAGCAACGCAAGTGCCATCGTTACCCATTCAGGACTTTGGCAGAGTTTAATAAATCTCGACTACATGGATTGGGTTTGACAACCGAAAAGGTACTTTTTGATCCCGACTAATAGCTAGGTCCTGTCAGCAAATTGTCATTCAATTAAAACTCGACTGTCAAAATTGTCCTCTCGACCTTTGAGGCATTTCTTTGAGATACTTGTCAGACGAATGAATATAATTTTCAACAAAGCTATTTCAAAAGTTAATCTATTTGCGTGCACCCTTCTGATTGCTAGCAACACTCTTGCTTCGACGCCGAAGATTCAAGTTATCAATACAAATAACTTAACGCTCAAGCAGAAGCTTAAAATGCTCGAGACAAAACAAACAAATCAAACCGATCATTTTATTTTCGATCTACCCGTCACCTACAATAAAAAAGTAGGTCACTGGATTTCATTCTTCCAAACGCGCGGTAAAAACTTTTTCCGCGACTGGTTAGGGAAATCGACAAAGTACATGCCGCTTCTGCAGAGCGAACTAAAAAAAGCCGGCTTACCGACTGATTTAGCTTACATGGTGATGATTGAAAGCGGTTTCTCGGCGCAAGCAGTTAGTACGGCATCGGCCGTGGGCCCATGGCAATTTATTGAAAGCACCGGCCGAAGTTACGGTTTAAAAAAGTATTGGTGGATCGACGAACGCCGCGATATCAAAAAAAGCACCTTGGCCGCGATTGCGTATTTAAAAGATTTAAGAGCTGAATTCGGTTCGTGGTACTTAGTGGCCGCAAGTTACAATATGGGTGAAAACGGCCTTCGCCGACAAATAAAAAAGTACGGCACCAATGATTACTGGCAGCTAGTGAAGTACAGCGCCCTTCCGCAAGAGACTCAAGATTATGTACCAAAAATTTTAGCCGCAATGATGATCTCAAAAGCCCCAAATCTATACGGCTTTCGAGATATCGATGCCCAGTTCCCGCTGCAGTATGAAGTCATGTGGGCTCCGTCAGGCACTGACTTAGAGCTTTTGGCTGACCATCTAAATATTACTCGTAAAGCGATGAAAGAAATGAACGCCGAAATTTTACTTGGTTATATACCAAAACAAGTCGAAGGACACCACATACGAATTCCGTTAGGTTCATTAACCATGGCTCGACAATTTTTTCGTGATCAAAATAAAAAATTCGCATTAGATTAGAGACAACTATGACCGCAGAAAAAAAATTAATTGTTCAAAAGTATGGCGGCGCTACTTTAGCCGACCCCGAAAAAATTAAGCGCGCCGCAAAAAGAGTTTTCGACTTACATCAATCTGGAACAAAAGTTGTTGTCGTTGTAAGCGCAATGGGCCAAACCACCAATGAATTGATCGAATTAGCAAAACAAGTTTCACCCCGTCCGCAGCTGCGCGAATTAGATATGCTATTAACCGTCGGCGAACGAATCAGCATGTCATTGGTGAGCATGGCGCTGAATGATTTAGGTTGCCCCGCAATTAGCTTCACCGGAAGCCAGGCCGGCATTCTAACGGACGAATCGCACGTAAACGCAAACATCATCGACGTAAAAGCGTTCCGAGTTGAAGAAGCCCTTAAAGAAAATAAAGTTGTCATCCTAGCAGGTTTTCAAGGTGTATCACCAGTAACCAAAGAAATCACAACTTTGGGGCGCGGCGGCTCTGATACCTCGGCTGTCGCAATGGCCGGTTTTCTAAAAGCGGATCGCTGCGAAATATTAAAAGACGTCGATTGTGTCTACACGGCTGATCCAAAATTAGTAAAGAACGCGCAACCCATCAGAAATTTAAATTACCATCAATTATTAGAAATGACTTCGTGGGGAGCCAAAGTTCTTCATCACCGCTCGGTTGAAATGGCCCAACAAAAAAACGTAAAACTTTACGTCGGACCAGCCTCAAACTCACTTTCAGACGGAACAACGATCACAAGCCATTACGAATTTAATTCGCATAAACCAATCGCCGTGAATACATTTAGCCAAGTATTCCATCTGATCTTAGGGGGCGATTTCATGACGGCAAAAAAGTCATTAGCAGAAATTCTGAACAGGAATCAAATCGGACAGCCCCAATTTTTATATTCAGATGACAACACGTATTTGGTAACCGGTCCGCAAGAAATCCTGAACGCAATTGAAAATTTCGAAGCCCGTCAAGACGTCTATCAGATTAAAAACAAAAGAATTGCGTCGGTTTCACTTACATATTCGCACGCCGTAACAGAGGACGATTGTAGCGAAGCCACGAAGGCGCTAGAAAATAAAAAAATAAAGATTATCAAAAACTTTCATTTAATGAATAGCCTGCACTTTTTCGTTTCGACCGACGAAAAGAATGAGGCCATTCAAATTCTACATGCAATGATATAAAAAAACAGACTACTTTGGATTATACGACGGATCGAAAAAGTTTCCACCACGATCACTATCAACGTGACGAGCTTTAATCATTTTCCAAATATCCATATTCTTAGATCCAAACCCACCACTACCCGCCAGTCCACGAAGGCCTTTTGGATTCTTAAATTTATTCGGATCAAAATTAACTCCACCATTCGACGGTTTGCCATTTGCACCATTGCCAGCACCCTTGTTGCCACCACCGAACATCGAACCAACCATCGATTTCAAACTAGAAAAAGCCCCACCAATTCCGGTCTTCTCTTCTTCACCACCTGCGCCTGGCTGATTCCCATTCGAACCATTACCGCCACCACTTGCATTACTACTAACGCCACCAATCGGACTACCGTGCGGATCCAAAGCAACAGCCTTACGAGTTTCATCACTTGAACCAGCAGCCCGCGGAGAACTTAAGTCCATATTCGAACTAAAATCGCCACCACCAGAACTTCCAGCCACACCAAAATTCGACGCATTTCCTGCACCCGGATTTTTAATATCAGAACCCATTCCATTTACACTTGCTGCAGCAGTTATTTTACAACTTGGTGAATTCGGCTCGCGCAAACAGTTACAAATTGATGACGAGTAATCTAACGCGCCTAACGTGCAACTTGCTATTGTGTTCGGGCACCCCGGCCCTGTCGGATTAGCCAAACATTCTGACGCTGTTGGGCCACAACCGCCACTGGCATTTACCGAGTTCGTACACGCACAATCTTGTGCAGCAGCTTGAGCGTTAGTTGTATTAGTTAGAACATCTGCTAAAATATCCTTATCTTTTGGCGCTGTAAATTTACAGTACTCATCGGCAGGCTCTAGTATTTTATCTAAGATTGCCTGTCTATCAACGAAATAGGCCTTGTGCTCGGGCTTCACTGTATCAAGGCCCGGATTTTTATCAGCGACTCCTGTACACGCTTTCTCAATTGTGTTTTCTCTTACTTTCGAACAAACGGTCGTGCACGCAGTTTGCTCTGCAGTACACTCTTTGATAAATCCACTCAAAAGCGCAGCGGTACCAGAAGCCGCCAAACTTGCAACTGCGCAAGTAGCCTGAGTTCCAATACCAGATTGAGCATCCATTTTACCTTTTTGCTGAAGCCCAGCAAATACTGTTTGGGCCATTGTCGAAATGCCTTTAGCCGTTTCATTCTCTTTGTCATATTGCTTACAAGCTGTTTCTGTTTCTTTTGATTTATTTACGCAGGTAGCAGCTTCTTGAATAACTCGGTTTGCACAGGCCATTAAAGTTTCGGTTGCTTCCGGCGTGGCTCCATTAGTTGCAGCAGCTTCATTTGATTTGCATATGCTTCCACTCATCGTATAACCAGGCATACATATACATCTGCCACGAGCATCTGAGGTCATGTTTGCTAGGCTGCAACCATCCCCTTCGTCTTGCAGTGCAACTTGGCTAAGATCAGCTTGCGAACAATCAACTTTTTTAGTCGATTTAGCAGATCCACATAGGCAATTACCGTCACGGCCTATTTTTTGAAAAGTAACTGATAGCTCAGGATTACTACTCTTAAGTTGATTGCACAATTGTTCTTTGTTAACATTCGCGCCGGTTACACAAAAATAATAACCTAATGTATTAGAGGATAAATTTCCAATACCAGTTTGATTTGTATACTGTGGATTTCCCGGATTTATAATATACCCATTACATTTGCTTTTAGCCGCTTGATCATTGCTTGCATTTATAACTGTGCAACTTCCACCGAGACTATTTAATTTGATTCCTACATAATCTAGTTCAGAATAAGGTACTGGTTTTTTTGAGTTACAGTCTTGCGCGAAGGCATCGCTCGCCAAGAACGAAGTAAACCCAAAAATCAATACAAATAGATAAGTGACTCGAATCCCCATAAGCACCTCACATCAATCTATCGGTATTCTCACAACAAGACTTGAGTCGAAACTGTTTCATCGTGAGACGAAAACGAAATTTTATGACGCCTCCCATGTTTACAAAAAGATAAGAACCCAACTATGGTGCCCTTTATGCCAAACTCAAAAAAATCTTTCTTCGATTTCGTAGTTAAAGCAACCAACGGTACAGACTACAAGCTAAGCCAGCACAAAGACAAAGTCGTGCTGGTGGTGAATGTCGCAAGTAAATGCGCTTACACCCCGCAATACAAGGGACTTGAAGAAGTTTATCAATTGGAAAAAGAAAAGCCTTTCACTGTTTTAGGTTTCCCCTGTAATCAGTTTGGCACGCAAGAGCCCGGCTCGAACGATGAAATTCAACAATTCTGCAGTTTGAATTACGGAGTAACCTTCCCCGTCTTAGGAAAAGTCGACGTGAATGGCAAAGAAGCCGAACCTGTTTACAAATACCTAAAAGAAAACGCACCCGGAATTTTAGGAACCGAAGCCATAAAATGGAACTTCACAAAATTTTTAGTCGGTCGCGATGGTCAGGTGATAAAGCGATATGCACCAACAACTGATCCCAAACAGATCGTAAAAGACATCGAAGAAGCGATCGGCTAAAAAAAACAAAAAAAGCGACTGGCTTTTGGCACGGTCGCAATTCATACTTTAAACTTAAATACTTAAAATTACGGAGCCGCAACAGTTGTCGAGAATGGGCAAAAACGAAATTGCGCATGCATTCGACCAGTTGAATCTAAATCCCAAAAATAATCGCTCAGCGCTGAATCAAATAAAGGTAAACGATCCGTATCGCCATCACCATCAATATCGGCGTAGATGTAAAGAAGCTGCGAGCTTACATTTTGAAATCGCGAAGTACCAGCAATTCGACCCATGCTAAGTGCTTGCGAACTGCAAAACATAGCGCCGGTCGCATCAAACGCGCACGATTTCATATTCAATGCACTGTTAGGCTTTCCGACTAATCTTGCCATAACAGAATACTGTGTTGTTCCTGAATTAGTTGGATCTGGATTTGGAAGTGAAAAAGAAGCAGAACCATCGGTTCCGTTGCGATCAATGACTCCGAAAGCACCTTCTTTTAAAGAGATTTTGGTATTTCCATTTAATAAGACAAATAAAGAGTGACCGCTGGTATTAGTCAATTCAGCCGTTTTTGTTTTCATGGCGATGACTTGTAGGTTGTAACAACCTCCGCCCGTCGCGCCGGCACCGGCTGCATGAGATACAGTGGCAATTAAAAGACTTGAAATTGCGAACATATTTATTTGAGATAACAGTTTTAACATTTAAATCCCCCCGGATTTGTTCGATTGACGTTACTGAATATGATTGCAAATGAAAGACCTCACTAAAATTTCGATTAAAACAATGCTAACTAGTCATTTTCGTTGGTATTCTCTTTCTGATAATTCTAGATCAAGTGTCGAACTATTCAGGTTCGTAAACTAAGTAAACGATTCTAAAAATAAGAAATCAGTTCGCATTGGCGGCGACCGACAAACCAATTATTGTCAGAAGCTGTCAAACGCAAGTACAGCTTTTTGCTGAAAATCCCCATCACCCGACAGTAATTCGAAAAAATTTGTATCAAAATAAGAAAAAGGCCAAAGTTCGATATAAATCGTCTCACCTTAAGACATGGTCTAGTCCTTGAACTAGTAAGTGCTAAGAGGTGTTTATGAAATCAATGAATCTACTATTAATCGCAGCGGCAGCAAGTTTTGCGACCGCGCAGTTTGCCACGGCGGCATCAACAACTCGGTCAGACATTAAAGATTACAATTACGTGTGCATGCACATCACAAAACCAGAGGCCTTAGTATTTAAAACAAGTGCTCCACAAAAAATCTGGAAAACCGCGATCGCAAAAAACGGTGACATCAAAAAAGAAAAAGCAATGCAGTTAGGACAAATCCAAATCAACGCCCAAAACCTAAAAGATAATTCACAAGTAGCCACTTTCAGAGCGAACGTAGCTGCCGGATACCAAATTAAAGGTTTATTCGAAAAAGACACTGACGGAGAATTACCATTAACAGTTGTATCAAGCTATTTACCAGACGGAATTTCAGCAACAGTAAAAGATCATTATAATTGTGAATTACAACAAGATAAAGCCGTTCGTTTAGGATCGGCAAAAGCTGCAGGAGCAACAAATGAAAACTAATATCATCAAATCACTATTCGCTATTTTATTGTTCGCAGCCTTAGCAGCGCCAATTTTTGCACCCGCGATGTAAAAGAAATTCAGTGAAGCACTTAACCTGCTGACAATGTGACTTTCAACTTAAGTCCAAGATTATCTACGATCTCTTGTAGAGAAAGCCCAACAAATTGCTCTGGCGATCTTCCAAGAATTTCTGCAAATTTAGCGGCACGTTCAGGACTTATAATTTTTCTTCCTTTTTCAATATCACAAAGATGAGACGAAGAAATCTTCAACTTTTTAGCAAACTCTGCCTGAGAAAGCTCTTCACACAATCGCAATGATTCCAGCAGACCATTTAGTGTAAAAGGACGACCTGCTGCTTTTTCTAAGAAACGCACTGCCTTGCTTTTTCTATTAGTATTCATGTTTTGAAACCTCCTCGATCGAAACAAATTGTATTATTCCACTATGAACAACCATATAAATAGCTCTATAGGACCTATTGAGCCGAACAGAGCGCTGCCCGGCTCGATTGCCATGCAGAGGCTCATCATGAAAGCCAGGATTTTTTCTGACCTCGATAAGACCTCGCTTTTCAATATCAACAATCCAATCAATCAGATTCTCGAGTATATGACGAGGCAGCTTCAATATCTGTTTTTCAGCAAAACGAGAAATTTCAACTTGATTAATCACTTATACACCTCACAGGTGTATAAGGCAACACATTTTTCACCTGCGAGGTGAATATAAGCACATACAGGATATAATTGGTAAACATACTGATTCAGCATGCAAGTAAAGGCGCGATGTCACGCTATTCGCAACAAGAGCTAATGAAGTCGAGCATCCGAAATCAGACTTAAATTAGTCTAATGAAAAATAACCCGACTATAAAAGAAAGCCCTCAAAAAACCCACACCAAAAAAACCCTATTCTGACTGGCAGGAAGCCAGTCAGAAGCGAGAGCCTGAGAGCAGAGCTCTCAGCAGCCCGGAAGGCTGTGCAATGAAGTCATTTCAACCAACAAACTCAACCAACAGCAAAGTCATTACTAGTAACCCACCAACCACGAAGTCAGTGCTAACAACCCACCGACCCCAAGCCCAAAACCAAAAAAAAATCCCAAGCAGGTGATTACTTTCTTCACGCTACTCGGGATTCATCTAACCATCAAAATCAGTACTAACGAAACTAGTTCAGTTCTTCCTTCGCAGCCTTCGCCGGAGCCGCCTTCTTCCCCTTCTTCGGAACATCAAGCTGGATCGAAGCATCATCACCAACAGATTCAGAAACCGCATCTGTCATTAACAACTTACCGATTCCGTTTTTAGCAAGAATCTGACTACGAAGTTCTTCCATCACAGCAGGATTTGCTTTGAAGTATTCTTTTGCCTGATCACGACCCTGACCTAAACGCTCGCCCTTGTAAGAGTACCAAGAACCTGATTTTTCAACCATGTTCGCAGTTGTCGCTAAGTCTAAGATATCGCCTTCAGCCGAAATACCTTCACCGTACATAAGATCAAATTCAACTTTAGTGAACGGAGCCGCCATTTTATTTTTCACAACTTTAACCGTTGTTCTGTTACCCGTTACTTCTTCACCGTTTTTAATGGCGCCGATACGACGAACATCAAGACGTACTGAAGAATAGAACTTAAGCGCATTACCGCCAGTGGTTGTTTCAGGGTTACCGAACATCACACCAATTTTCATACGAATCTGATTGATGAAAATTACAAGTGTCTTAGAGCGATTGATCGAAGCCGTTAACTTACGTAAAGCTTGCGACATCAAACGAGCTTGCAGACCCATGTGTGAATCACCCATCTCGCCTTCGATCTCTGCACGCGGAGTTAATGCCGCAACAGAATCGATAACAAGTACGTCGATTGCGCCCGAACGAACAAGTGTTTCAGTGATTTCTAAAGCTTGCTCACCATTATCTGGTTGAGAAATTAAAAGATCTTCTGTGTTCACACCTAATTTACGAGCGTAGTTTACATCAAGTGCGTGTTCTGCATCGATGAATGCAACGACTCCACCTTTTTTCTGCGCTTGCGCGATTGCAGAAAGGGCTAATGTTGTTTTACCAGATGATTCTGGGCCAAAAATTTCAATAATACGTCCTTTAGGATATCCGCCGATGCCTAAGGCGATATCTAGAGATAGGGCTCCGGTCGGAATCACTTCGATATCACCGTGCATTTGTTCGCCGGCGTTTAAGCGCATGATTGAACCTTTACCAAATTGCTTTTCGATCGTGCTTAACGCTAGATCAAGAGCTTTCATTCTTTCGCCCTGAATTTTTTCTTGATTTGTATTTGCAGCCATTTTATCTCCTCTTGTTAGTACTTTTATTAAAGTACTTTTATTATTTATTAAAACTTATTTAGTTAAATCTTACTTAAAGAACTCAATTCAAAAACTCAATCATATGCTTCATCGCTTCTCCGCACGACTGAAGCTGTATCTGTTTTCGGTCTCCATCAAAATGATGTTCGAAAACTTTTACTTCACTTTGTGCACCAGCCACGGCGATGAAAACAGTGCCCACTGGCTTTCGAACACTTCCACCGTTCGGACCGGCAATCCCCGTCACTGCGACTGCAACCGATACGTTTAAAGTTTGCAAAGCTCCTTCAGCCATTTGTTGCGCGACTTCTTTACTAACCGCTCCAACTGTTTTTAAAGATTCTTCTGAAACCTTTAATAAACTTTGCTTCACTTTATTGTCGTAGCTAATAACCGAACCAATAAAGACGTCTGAAACGCCCGCTTGTTCGGTGAAAAGACTAGACAAAAGTCCACCCGTACAACTCTCAGCAAAACCCACAGTCAGTTTCTTGTCACGAAGAACTAAAACCATCTCTTCAACCTGTTTTGCCACTCGAGAATGAAGAGAGTCATACTTATTGTTCATACATACTTCCATATATTTCCATATAATTTACATATGTATAATTTATGTAAATTACGGCTTTATTATTGCCTTGTCAAAATAGTTATTTGCGAACCTAGCCAATTGGTCTGGGTATAGAGCAATTGCATGATAACGCTGCCCATCACGCCGGCGGCGATATCATCAATCATGACTCCAAAACCACCAGGCACCCGTCGATCCAGTTGTCGAATCGGCGGAGGCTTCACAATATCCAAAATACGAAACACACAAAAACCAATCACTGCACTTTGCCAAGTTAACGGAAGCCAAGTCATCGTAATTAAAAAACCAACAACCTCATCAATGACAATTGCTTGAGCATCCGGAGTTTGCGAGTGATTCACATAAGCTTGGGCCGCGATCACTCCAACCGGAATAAGCAAAATAGTAACTACCATATAAATCAAGGGCCCCTGCTGAGCTAAAAACCACCAAATGGGAATCGTGGCCAGAGTGCCCATCGTTCCCGGAGCAACGGGCGATTTACCGATATTAAAAAAAGTAGCTATGAGAAGAAGAAGTTTTTGCGCCATAGGGTTCGAAGCTTAGTATTCACTTATTGATATACACAACATTTTATTATTAAATTGTTTCTCGACGTAAAATGCCTACGAATCTGCACAAAGGATGACTGAAATGAACTCAAAAAAAGAGACTTTAAAAAAGCAAATCCTCACCGCTACATTTCTATTATTTGCTATTTCTTGTGCGAAAATTTCAGACGATGCGGTGGTCGATTCGAATATTAACGTCATGGTGACCGCAGTGAATCAGGTGGCATCGATTGCTTCTTCAAATGAAGGAGTACCTGTTGCAATGCAAACTCTAGCTCAAGCCGCGGCTGCCTGCAGTCACTCAGGCTTTTTTTGTGCCGGAACTTTGCGAGCAGTTGACTGGAATTCTTGCACGGCAGGCACAGCAACGATGTCTGGAGGATGGACAGAAAGCTATAATTCGGGCGCATGTTGTTCAAGTTTTACAAACGGTTGCTCAATGAGCCGCATCACTTCGCCAACGGGAAGCACCATCACATTTGCAAGTGGTGCAACATTAATTACAAGTTCTGAAAATCACACTGCGTATGACGGGACAGCCATTAACGGAGCCGCTAATTCAATTAGTTCAGTAAAAGGAGGCGGCGGAGATCGCACGATTGCGATCAACGGACTTCGTCGAATTCTTCGCGGTCCAAAAGGAACAACGTGGTTTAACCATTCAGTTGTCACATCGACGCCGATAAATATAACTGGAGCAAAAGTAATTTCACAATCGCGAATTATTAATTTCGGTACAGTGGATGTTTATCATAACATTGCTGGCTACAAAGCATCGACGACATTTAGTCCCACAACCAGAGTCACTTGGGCGAACCCAAACTGTTGTCATCCGACCAGTGGTATCATCACGACGGTTTTCAACGGTTCCAAAGCGGGAACCGCCACATTAACTTTTAATAGTACTTCATGCGGCGCCGCTACTTTGGTAGACACGGATGGATCGTCGTACGATACAACCTTTGACCAATGCGAATAGTTAACAAACTTACTTTGTTTGATCCGGTAAGTTTGTAACCCGAGTCATTGCCATCATCTGTTTCATACTTTTATCAAAACTATCATGGGAACCATCTAGAAAGATGACATTTCCTTTTCCATTCTCAGCGAAATGTTTGATCGCATCAGTCCACATTGAAAATAAAATAAATGAACTATCAAGGCCGGCTTGTCTCATCTCTTCGGCCGCCTTATTTAGTCCTTTGGCAACTTCTTGTCTAAATAAAGAAATACCTTCACCGTGCAGCTGCGAAGCTTGCTTTTCGGCTTCGGCTGAAATCTTGATTGCCAAACCATCGGCCTCCGCCGCACGAGTTTTACGAATCAACATGGCCTGCGCTTCGTTTTCGGCCGCGGCCTTTAAGTTACTTGAAGCAACTACTTGGGCCATCGACTGAATAATTGTTTCGTCGAAACTGATATCGTTCAATTGAATATCGATCAGGTGGTATCCCCAACTTTTAAGATCTTCATCTAGCTGATCTTTCACCGCGCTAACGATGTCTCGGCGTAGACCTAAGATTTCATTCTGTCGCTTGGTAGCTACGAAACCACGAACGCTACCTTCAACGGTTCGATTCAGCGTCTGCATAAGACTCATGAAATCGATAAATTTAAAGGCAACGTTTTTAATGGTTTCTTCGGTTTGATCGATGACTGAATATAAAAGCATGGCTTTAAAATTAACATTCGCTTGGTCATGAGTGATCGCTTGAAACTGTAACTCGATCGACTGGTTTTGGATTGAAATACGACGAAACACCACTTCAAGAAATGGAATTTTTATGTTTAATCCGGGGTAAAGCACGCGTCGGTATTTTCCGAACATCGTTAGTACGCTGACAGTTCCCTGCTGAACCGTCACAAACGTTCCACCTATGATAACAAGGGTGATAATAATTATTGAAATCGCGACCATTACTATATTCTCAGCCACTTAGGCCTCCTTTAAAACGATGTGATAAAATACGATCAATATTTGCACCATTAACAAAACCGCTAACACCAATGCCCAAGTTCTTTTTTTATACTGATGCCGTAGGTTTCCAGCCTGAACCTGAGCAGCGTCGTCCGACATCACTAAATTCTTTTCATGCGGAAAAGTTTCCGGTTTCAAAACGAATTTATTTTCAAACGTCTTTTTCTGCTCTTCAGTTAGTTGTCTGAATTGAAAATAAAATATTTGCGCCAGGTAAATACCCGTACGTAAATCGGCTAGATTCACTAAATTTTGCCCGTCGTTCATCAAAGCTTCGCGCGCTTCTTGATCATTCCTTAGAATTTCAAATAAAATCCCATTCTGCTGCAACCAGACGCTAATGCGGTCGACCTCTTGCGGGGAATAAGGACCGTACTGAATTTGATCGTTCGCTGAGTTCATAGCCGGAAGCTTATACTTGAATTTGACTAAATTCTTCACCGGGTGAGTCAAAAATCGACTGTCTTAATAACCAGCAAAGATTGTCTTCTAAGGCCAGAATGGTTAAGATACCGAATAGTTTTTTAATGAACTAAAAGTGAATTATAAGCAGGAGCAACATTCAATGATTAATCAAATGATGAAAAGTAATGAAATTCGGAATAGCTTTGTAAACTACTTTAAAAAACATCATCATGTCTACGTACCAAGCTCAAGCCTGATTCCAGAAAATGATCCAACACTTTTATTTGCCAACGCCGGCATGAACCAATTTAAAAATGCATTTCTAGGAATTGAGAAACGCGATTATAATAAAGCCGTCTCGGTACAAAAGTGTGTTCGCGCCGGCGGAAAACACAATGACTTAGACAACGTAGGCTTCACCGCCCGTCACCACACTTTTTTCGAAATGCTGGGTAATTTTTCATTCGGCGACTACTTTAAAAAAGATGCAATTCACTTTGCGTGGGACTTACTGACGAACGACTTAAAAATTCCAAAAGAAAAACTTTATGTAACAGTTTTCGAAACCGACGATGAAGCAGCTGAAATTTGGCACAAGCAAGAGGGTGTTCCGAAAGATCGCATCTTTCGCTTAGGTGAAAAAGATAATTTTTGGCGAATGGGTGATGTAGGCCCTTGCGGCCCCTGTACAGAAATATTTTATGATCATGGCCCGAAAGCCGGTAAAGAATCGGACCCCTTCAAAGGCATCGTTGCTGGCGAAGACCGTTTCGTCGAAATATGGAATTTAGTATTCATGCAATTTTATGAAGAAGCTCCGGGGAAGATGACTCCCCTACCGAAGCCTTCGGTCGATACGGGCTCTGGATTTGAACGAGTCGTAGCCGCTTTACAAGGCGAGTTTTCGAATTACGATACAGATTTATTTTTACCAATGATTGATCGCGCATCAAAATTAGCGGGGCAAAGCTACGTCACCGATCCTGAAGTATTTCGCAATGATCCCATTGTTCGCGACCGCGTCGCTGCCATGCGCGTATTAGCCGACCACTGCCGTTCAACTTCTTTTTTACTTGCTGACGGCGCACTTCCGTCAAACGAGGGGCGCGGCTACGTTTTACGGCGAATCATGCGCCGAGCGATTCGTTACGGACGAAAGTTATCAACCCAACATTCTTTTTTACCAGAGATGAGTGAAGTGTTGATTTCGCATATGAGCGATTTCTATCCAGAACTTAAAACTCGCAAGGAGCACATTCTTTCAACGATTAAAGACGAAGAATCAAGATTTTTACAAACCTTAGATAATGGCAGTGCAATTTTAAATGACGAGCTTTCAAGTCTAAAAAAGAAAAATCAAAAAATCGTTTCAGGCGATACCTTATTTAAACTATATGACACTTACGGATTTCCGGTCGACCTAACTGCGGTCATTGCGGCCGAGCAAGGCTTGCAAGTCGATGAAGCTGGCTTCGATAAAGTCATGCAAGCATCAAAAGAAAAAGCGAAATCCTCATGGAAGGGAAAAAGCCTTCAAGCCGATGAAAAGCATTTGATCGAGTTTTCGCAAAAATATGGCAAGTCACCGACAAAATTTGTTGGCTATGATCAATTTGTACATTCAACGAATATCATTGCGGTTTCGAATGGAAATGCCGAAGTCCCAGCATTAAAGGCTGGCCAAACCGGATTTGTATTATTAAAAGAAACCTCATTTTATGCTGAAGGTGGCGGTCAGGTCGGCGACCAAGGCGTGATCAAGACGAAAACGGCCGAAGCACGAGTCCTTAATTGCACAAAGCAATCTGATTTATTTATTCATCACATCGAAGTGACTTCGGGCGAACTTAAAGTAAACGACACTGCGGATGCGCATGTCGAAAATTCAGAACGACGTCAAACAACGACCAATCACTCGGCGACTCACTTGATGCATTCGGCTTTACGTAAAGTTTTAGGCACGCATGTTACGCAAGCTGGTTCGCTGGTTGATAGCAGTAAAACCCGATTCGATTTTACGCATAATAAACCACTCAGCTCAGAAGAAATTAAAAAGGTAGAAACTCTAGTTAACAACGAAATCGCCGAAGCCCATCCCGTTCAGGCTGAAGTGATGGCGCATGCCCAAGCAATCGAAAAGGGCGCCATGGCTTTATTCGGTGAAAAGTACGGAGACCAAGTCCGCGTTCTTACGATGGGTGACTTTTCATCCGAACTTTGCGGCGGCACGCACGTAAAAAATACGGCCGAGATTCGCGCGTTTAAAATACTTTCTGAATCTGGGGTCAGTGCAGGAGTTCGACGAATCGAAGCGATCACCGGAACCGCTGTAATCAATTATTTTATGAAGAACACGGATGAGCTTTTAACGGCTCGTCAAAGTGTCGGAATCACACCGGAGAAACCAATTACCAGTTGGATTGAAGAGAAAAAAGAAGAAATCAAAGATCTGCAAAAGCAAATTCGAAAAGTTCAATCAAGCCAGATTAATGTTGATGAGATCATTAAAAATTCGAAAGAATTTCAGTCGCAAAGCGGACCCGCTAAATTAATTTTTGCCGATTTATCTTTAGACGACCGTGACGTGCTTTCGCAAATTTCTGATCAAATTAAAAATAAAGTTCCCCGCGGAATCATCGTCGTCATTGGCAAGAATGAAAATTCGCATCCCGTGATTATTTCGGTCAGTAAAGAAATGAATTCTCAATTCAAGGCCGGAGACTTACTAAAAGATTTCGCGCAAGTGCTGGGCGGAAAAGGCGGAGGGCGGCCTGACTTCGCGCAAGGCGCTGTACCCGATCGAAGTAAATTAAAAGAAGCTTTTGATGTGATTAGTAAAAAAGTCCTTCAGTAGGACTTTTAATTTAGACAGATTAATGTTTTGTAATTTGTTTTCAGGGCGGCAATAAAGCCTTTTAACATGGCTGATTTGTCGCCACATAGATCATCCATATTCGTCTTACAGCCGTCATTAGCGTAGCCTAAATTGTATTGCGAAACATCAGTTAGCAGCTGAGCATAGGCGGGAATGATTGCCATGCTACACATGGTACCTGCGGGCGGCGTGCTTGGTGTTTTACAAATCTGTGAAGTCTTAAGAATACCAAGTAATTCATTTTTTAAATTTTCATTCAAACAATACTGAACCGGCGCTCCACCCGAATCAGATACGGCTTGCAGCACCCCTGAGTTCAAATCGATTTGTAAAGTCTTAGTCACCATTAACTGAAATGACCGACCTGATCGCGTAATCGTCTCGGATTCGTCGATAAAGACATCAAGCTGGCTGATTTTTTCGTTCTTCAAATCGATTTTCTGGGCCGGGTTACTTCTATATTGGGAAGCTATCTCATCTGCAAAAGGTGCTTTTTGGCAATTTTGGAAAGTAAAAACAATAGCGATACTGGCAACGATTGCACCCATTATTTTCATACTCATGCGGCCTTCTTTTCTGCTGCGGGCAAATTACCCGTTGGGGCAGCTGACGCCAACTTTGCGCCACACTCGCTGCAAAACTTGCTTTGCGTAACCATTACGAAATGGCACTGGCCACATTCAACGCCGTCGACTGCTAATTTCTTCTTAGGGCCTTCGTCAATGTCCGTCATATCAATGAAACCTTTTTCGTTCCACTTATCAATTTCGCGAAGTACTTTCCAAATATCCATTTGCGTTCGAAATTCTTTAATTTCAAATTGTAAATGAACCTTGTTGTCTGATGTATTTTTACGTTTACAAAATAGACCCTTGGTTTCTAAAGCTGTGAAGTGTCCGTTTCCTAAACTAATTCCGTAGTCTTTAAAAAACGCTACGGTTTCGTTAAAGTCTTTAGATACAATGCCGTACTTATCTGACTCGACACCTTCGTAAGCCATCAGTAGAACTCTTAAGGTATTAAAGCTTGGCTCGTCGAACTTAAGAAGTTCTCCTTTACCACCTTTATAATAATAGTATTGATAAAATTCGAAGAAAGATTCTAGTGCGACTAAATCTTTAACCATGAATCCTTGAATTTCTTCTTTAGATTCAGGGTCATCCACACTTTTCCCATAGATGTAATCAGCTAACTTTAATTTTACTAAAACTTGAGTTGCTTGTTCCAGACGTTTAAACGATTCACCGAATATTCTTTGCGAATATTGGCGTAACGTTAGCCAATCAATTTTAGCGCCTGCATTTTCTTTAAGGCCCTTATGATTAACCACGTGGAAGATCGTTCCGAACACTTTAGGAACCGCATCATCTGCGCATGGAGACGGGTTCTTCTCTAAACGTGCCGCCTTAATTTCATTGATGGACCATTTCAACTTTTCGGCCATCGTCTTGATAAAACTTTTATAGATTTGATGTAAAGATTCATACTGCTGTTTGAAGCCATCAATTGGCAGTTCAACAACTTTGGTTTCTTGAGTTACTAACCCCGAGTAATTATATTGAGTTGTTCCAAGAACAAGTAAATCGGCAAACACATAACCGGCACCAACATTCATAATATCGACGTTTTTCTTACCCTTTTGAAGACAGATACTGATCTGACCCGCCTGTACGATAAATACAGTTTGGATCTTATCCCCTTCTTTAAAAAGATATTCGCCTTTTTTCAATACTTTGATGTTCGACATAAGTCTCCAAATTGATAGTTTCTATTCGACTTGTTTAGAGCCAAACTAAAGAACTTTGGTAAACTATAATGTCTTAAATTGAGATTTTAAAAATTTGATATGAGAGAGGGACTGAGGCCGTGAAGCCCCAACCACAAAGATTAACCTCGGACTAAGAAGCGTCTACCTCAGAATAGAATTTCTTCTTTAATTCTTCTTGAACTTGAATCATCGTATTCTCTAGCAGGACCTGAAACATCTGTTCAGCCCCGACCGCATACATCTGCGCTAAAGTTCGAAGGGTATGAATGGGAGGTTGTGAAATCCCTCGCTCCCAGTTTGAAATAAACTGAGAAGTACTATAACCAAGTTTAGTGGCTACGTCTTTTTGTGATAAACCTGACTGAGACCGCTTCTCTTTAAGAAAATGTGCTAATTTATTATCATTTTTCATATAAAACATCCTTTGCAAACAGATGAGAAACTTTGTTTACTAAACAATCTTACCATAGTTTAAGGAAATTTGAAAGATTTTTAACAGGTTTTTAACTGTGCATTAACACCAACGGTTAAACGAAAGATCTAGACCTTCGTCACCATAAAAAAGGGGGTTTTTTCAAACCCCCTACGTATAAAACATAATTTTGTATAATATCTTGAGAGAAAATTATCGCTTGCTGTACTGACCAGATCGTCGAGCACCATGCTTGCCGTATTTTTTTCTTTCAACCATACGAGGGTCACGAGTTACGAAACCAGCTTTTTTAAGCTCGCCTTTAAACTCAGGATTGAAAGCGATTAATGCACGAGTTACTCCGTGACGAATTGCTCCGGCTTGTCCCGATTCTCCGCCGCCCGCAACAACCACACGTAGATCAAACTTTCCAGCTTGAGCTAGAAGTTCAATCGGTTGCATGATGACCATGCGTGATTGAAGACGAGTTAAGTAGTCGTCAGATTTTTTTCCATTAATAGAAACAACACCAGTTCCTGGCTTCATGTAAACGCGAGCTGAGCTCGTTTTTCTTCTTCCAGTAGCATAATAAATTTTTTCAGCAGCTGCCATTTCTTATTGCCCTTTTTTAGTTTTGATAACTAAAGCTTCAGGTCGTTGAGCGATATGTGGATGCTCAGGGCCTTTGTAAACTTTTAGTTTTGTAATTAATGTTTTAGAAAGTTTATTCACTGGAAGCATTCCGCGAACTGCTTCAGAAATTAAAAATTCTGAATCGTTAGCTTTGATTTGCTCAGCTGTTTTTTCTTTTAACGAACCGAAGTAACGCGAGTGACGGTAGTACTTTTTTGAAGTCCACTTGTCTCCGGTCATTTCGATTTTGTCTGAATTGATTATTACTACGAATCCACCAGCATCAGTATTTGGTGTAAATGTTGGTAAGTTTTTACCACGTAAAATGTTAGCTACGTGAGTAGCTAGGCGACCTAATCTTAAACCAGCGGCGTCTACGACGAACCACTTACGATCAGTTTCTTCAGCTTTTGCGTTCCAAGTCTTCATGATTACTCCGATAGAGATGAAAGAGTGTTTTAAAGTTCGCGGCACCTGTTGTCAAGGTCCAGAGGATAGTAAACTCGCAATAAAAATAAACCCTGGGCGGGCGCCGGTGCTCCGGCAACCTTACGGTCCTTGGCTAACAGAATTTCTTGCATCTGCGCCGCTGGTAAATGCTTTCTTTCCAACAGAAGCTGAGTTCCAACTATATTACGCACCATTTGCTTCAAAAACCCCGAGCCTGTGATTGTAAACTGTGCAATGTGGGGCTTGCGCCACTCCCAGTGCGCCTTTTCGATCGTTCGCATCGTATGGGGAACTTCTGAGCCCACGGATTGGAAGCTTTTAAAGTCGTGATTTCCTAAGACAAATTTCGAACATTCGTTCAAAAAATTGAGGTCTAAGGGATGCCTAATCCAATCCGCATAACGGGTTAGAAAAACGCTTGGCTGCGGCGCGTTTAAAATCAAGTAGCGATAGGTTTTTTTCTCGGGAGAAATAGTCGAATGGAAGTCATCCGGAGCCAGCCAAGCTTTTTTAATTGCGATGGATGAAGGCAACTGAGTCTTCATTGCTCGGCTTAAACTAAACCCTTTCAATTTTTCTTCTGAACGAGTCGTATCAAAGTGGCAAACTTGATTAAGAGCATGCACACCTGCATCTGTGCGACCAGAGGCGAACAAGGCAATCTTCTGATCGAAAATAGTTTCAAGGCCTTCCTGGATTGTCTGACAAACACTGGGCTTATCGCCATGGTTTTGCCTTTGCCAACCGCAATAGTCTGTACCGTCATATGAAACTGTAAATTTAATTCGGGGCATAGGGGTGGAACCTAACTAAAAATCGAAAGAAAGACCAGCATTGAAATACTGATTCGAAAACGCGAAGGATGCCGCTTGCACTTCTACGACTTTAAATTCTAAAGACAGCCATAAATTACTAATTCCGTATTCACTATCAAGTGAAAGATCAGATTCAGGATCTAAAAATCCTAGGTTGACCAACATTCCGCCTGCTCCGTAAAAACCGAAGCCACCCGCAAAATTAACCTTACTTAAATCTTCGCGCTTCTCTGCTAATAGTAAATAAGTAGCGCCGCCCGAAGCGTAGGGAACAAATAGCTGATTGTCTTTATATTCCAAACGATAAACTGCGCCAAGATTGATGGGTAACGTTAAAAATGTGAATCTTTCAACTGATCTGCCATCTTGCCCAGCTGGAACAACCTTAAGGCGCCCCCGCCCCGAAGCATACATCACCGATACTCCACCCTGTAGACCTAGCTTACCAGAGTCGATAAAGAAAAATCTTTCGTAATCGTAACCGATAATTAATTTTGGTCCACCTTCGTAGAAATCTGCAAAATTATATTTTGTAACTCCGGTTGAAACCCCGGCTGCATTTCTTTGCTCAATTTCAATTTCTATATTTGGACTTTGCGCTTGTCCAAACCGGATGTGGCCCGATTCTTTTTTTAACGTCTGTCCGGTATCATAGACGTAAGTGCCATCTTTTTTAATCCGGATCAACCCGTCCGATGCGGCTGGATGCTGAACTTTTTTAGTCTGCGGCTTGGTCTCTGCTTTTAATAACGGAGTTAATAAAAAAATAAATAACATGATCGAGACTTTTTTATTCCGGAATAAAAAACGACTTACCTGCGAGAATAGAATTAACAAAACTATGAGCGTTAGAAGGGCCGCTAAAATTCCGAACTGAAGAGAGATTTGAACAAAACCTAAGACAGGGTAAAGCAAAGTACGGGTCGCCGA
This sequence comes from Bdellovibrio sp., assembly GCA_043760925.1. Taxonomy (GTDB): domain Bacteria; phylum Bdellovibrionota; class Bdellovibrionia; order Bdellovibrionales; family Bdellovibrionaceae; genus Pseudobdellovibrio. Next base: position 253,781 of record JAYUOK010000001.1, read on the forward strand.
CTTTAGAAATTCGCTTTTAGAAATCAGGTCAGCGGCCGCTGGCCCTTCTTGATAGTAAAATTTTATAAATTTACGTCCAAAATAATTATGAATTAGGAATTGATCTCGAAAATTTCTAAAGCTTTGAACTTCGGGCGCCATTTCAGATCCGAAGGCCGCCGTCGAGATAAAACAATGTTTATCATCCAGAATACCTACGACTTCCGAAGGGATGATACATCCCGTAGCCGCCGCCAATGGGTCATTTACGATTTTATAGATATTTTGCGCTAGGTTTTTTGTTCCATAAACCAGACAGAATTTTTCATAATTCGTTAAGCCGGTGATGGATGAATCCGCCAAATTTCCCGCACTTAACGCTTTAATCGTTGGAGCAACCCGATTCGTTACGAAAGTAGAGTAAGCAGCTGCATCACCAGTGCCATCTACTGGAACGCTGATCGGAAAAAATGCAACGCCATCCCAAGCGATACCTGAAGTTGCTACGCCCAACGCGACCGGAAAAGAATCAACGTAGGCTTTTTGATCTCCCGCTAAGAATTTAACGTTACATGCACCTTGTGCAGGTGTCGCTGGACAAAATGTTTGCGTGGACTGCGCGCTGGCCGGAGTTAAATGGTGCAATTTGATAGGTACTCTTTTGGTTTCATCGAAATCAACGGCACTTCCACTTGAAACTCCACTTGAGTCGATACCAAAAGCTAATTGACCTGATAAAACTTGATCGTCAGCGATACCGGTACAATTCGGAAAACCAGTCAAACTGCAGAGTTCACCCCAAGTTGTAGTCACTTGAACTGTCGTTGCAGCCACAGCTGGTAAAGGCACATCAACTAATAATGGAGAACCTGACAATGCTGAAGCTCCATCAGCAATTACGTAAACACCCGCTTTGATCGTACCGGTTCCCGGGATATCTTTCGTTAAGGTAAATGAAACCGTGATGATTAAGGTCGAATGAACACCTGTTAAGTTACAAGCATCAGCTGTTCCTGCCTGTAAACACGTATTACAAGTTGAATTAGCAACTGGCGAAGCGCAAATGGGGCCTGCGATGCCGCCGTAAACAATCGTCACAGAATTAGTTGCGTCACGCCCCACTTGTGAAGTACCGGTAATTTGTACGGATTCAGCTTTAACTAAAACTTCCCCGACGGCGTGAGCGAAGTTGAGGGAAAATAAAACCGCAAAGAAAAAATTTATTTTGAGCACACATTAATTGCAGCATGCGAAGATAGAACTGTCTAGGTTTTAGGTTCGTATTAGCAGAAAATCTTTTCTGCGATCTGCAATCCGTTTAGGGCTGCCCCTTTTTTAAGATTGTCAGAGACAACCCACATCAACCAGCGTTTTTTATTATGACGATCTTGATGAATACGACCAATAAAAACGGGCTCTTCACCGGAAACTTCAAGCGGAGTTGGATAATCTTCAGTTAAAACCGCTAAACCTTCCGAACTTCCCAGCACGTTAATGACTTCTTGTTTCGTGGTTTCTTTTTTAAGCGTCACCCAAACGGCTTCCGAGTGACTGTTTAAGGCAGGAATACGTACGGTAAATGCTGATACATTTAAATCAGGTACTCCTAAAATTTTTGCTGTTTCATTCATGATTTTTGTTTCTTCAGTTGAAAAACCATCATCACCAAAACTACCGATTTGCGGAATGCAGTTAAATAAAATTTGTTTCGAAAAAGCTTTTGGAGTCTGATCCATCTGTTGATAGTTCTGTGTTTGCTGTAAGAGCTCTTCATATCCTGGCAAACCCGCGCCGCTGACCGCCTGATAGGTAGAAACTGTCACGTCTTCAATACCGAAATGATCAAGCAAAGGCTTCAGCGCTACGACCAATTGAATTGTTGAACAATTTGGATTTGCGATAATCTGTGGCTTTGATTGCGGGTTCAGTAAATTTCCATTTACTTCGGGCACTACTAAGTGCACTTCCTGGTTCATCCGAAATGCGTTTGAATTATCAATCGCGAACGCTCCGGACTGAATCGCCTGCGGAGCCCACTCTTTTGAAATGTCATCACCAGAAGAGAAAAACACCATATCAAGTCCATCAAAGCAATTCGGTTTTAGGATTTGCACGGGCCATTCTTTACCGGCTAATTCGATTTTCATTCCCAACGAATTTTGACTTGCGAATGGACGTAGCTCAGCGATGGGCTGTGCGTATTCTTCCAGAATATTAATAAATGTTTCACCAACGACGCCCGTGGCGCCAACTAATCCAACCTTTAACGGCTTTTTCCAGATTTTCATTTAATCTTCGTCCTGCTCTTCTTGTAAATCATGTTCAGTCGTAGGCTCTGGTGCATATACGCTGGCTTTGATTTGTTTTTGTTTTTTACCTAAGCGTAGTACTCCGAATACGGCACCCAGAGTGGCGTAAGTAAGGAACAGCACGAATAGCATTACTTCAGGATGAAGCGCAACAATAACCAAAATGATCACGCCCAAAATTAAATATTTAAATGGCATACGTTCTTTTAAATCGAGGTCTTTAAAAGATCGGTATCGAAAGTTCGAAACCATAACGATCGCAAGCAATACGACCATTGAAAATAACAAAAGCCCACGCCAATCATGCGGGTCCCAACCTAAATCGTTAAAAGCCATAACTGATGAAGCAACGATACCGGCAGCCATCGGTATCGGTAGGCCTTGAAAATAATTTTTCTCGACGACACCAACTTGTACGTTGAATCGGGCCAGGCGAAGCGCTCCGCAAGCCGCGAAAAGAAAAGCGGCCATCATGCCCACGCGACCAAATGGTTGCAACGCCCATAAATACATCAACATCGCTGGCGCAACTCCGAAACTGACTAAATCGCAAAGAGAATCATATTCAGCACCAAATTTACTTGTCGCATGAGTTAAGCGTGCCAATCGACCATCAAGTAAATCAAAAATTGCGGCCACAACGATCGCTATGGCGGCTGATTTAAACTCGCCTTGAATTGAAAAGATTAATGAATAGAATCCGCAGAAAAGATTTGCGGTGGTAATCATGTTTGGAAGAACGTAAATATACATTCCTAATCGCTTACCTGATTTCGAGTATCCTTCTTGGGGCTCGTTAGAATCTGACATTTGACCTCTTTGTTAAACCTATAATGGCGGAAAAAAAGAATAAAAACCAAAGAAATAAAAAAGAATTGTCAGCCCAATGCTGCTAAGCACAGGCATTGTGAAGTTATCATCGATTTTACCTAACGGAATTAACTCGGCCAGCGCGCCAATCAAACCGGCAAGTATGCTGGCTAGTAAAAGATGTTCACTGATGTGGTTATAATATAAATAAAGAAAACAAACGACTGCACACACGACAAATGCGGCCATAAAACCTTGAACTGATTTGTGTCCGAAGATTTTGTCTTTGCCATATTTGATTCCGATATAGCTGGCAAGTGGATCGGCGAAAGCTAAAAATAATAAACTGACGGCAACGACTCCGCGATTAAAAATTAAAGCAATAAGGATAACCCCCGTTAACAAATACGTTGTACCTGCTAAACGGTTTAATTCATTGCTTCGCATGATAGGACGAAACATTTGAGTTAGGTTTTGATTTACCAGCTTATTTTTTTGGCGGATGATGTCGACCGGAACAAACATAAACCAGGCAATGACTAATAATAAAATTGCGATCCAGTAAGGTAATAAAACCCAGCCTGAAAATATGGTAAACACGCCCGCCATATGCCAGATTTTACGTGCTACATGCAGGTCCGATCGATTTTTGAATCCGCTATGCGTTACGTTATTTTCTGTCATCACAGCAGGTGAATTTATGAAATGCGTCTGAAGGTGTCTATTAGTTTACGCGGATTTATTGCCTTGAGTTATGAACCTGATAGGATTTCAAGCGTTTGCACACGTTTTTGCCCATCTTTTAGGACTGATTCAATCAATAGAATGTTGTTTCCGCGGCTCAACTGAATAAAGTCAGTTCGATAGTTCTTTGCGCTCAACTTAAAAATTTGTGCTTTGAATCCATTTGTAACGTTGGTCATCGAAACAGATTCAGCAGACATTGCTTCCTTGCACAGACTTAGATTAAACATCACCATTTGTTGCGTTGCCAGTTTCTGCACTTTTGCACTTTCAGGGCATAGAATACTAATTTGAATCATTTCATTCTTTCGATCAACCGATGCTAAATTTCTTTTCTGATCAAGCGCAATATTTTCAACCAAAGCAGGTTTATGCAATAGATCGGACGGGCTAGCGGCCGCCACTTGTTCAGTTTCAGTCTCAGTAATGCTAAATACGGTCATCGCCGTAAAGATAAAGAAAAATGCTAGTAAATATTTTGTCTCGGATAAGAACTTTCTCACAAGTACTATTTCGGTACTTATAAGCTGAATATAAAGAAAACATTGCGTGCTATTTTGAGACGTTTATTTTTGACACGTCGAAGAATTTGACATTTGAACAGCGTAGAAATTCTAAACGAATACGGCAGCCTACAAGGCGCTTCTGGACTGGCTTCTAACTTGAAAAACACATCTGTGAATCCCAAGGAGGAAACTGTATGTCTGCACGCCGTCTACAAGAAGCACTAAAAGATGAGTTTACATTACGAATTGCCGTTGTTCCAGGATACTCACTTAATGAGTTTGCGAGTGATCTAGAGTTATCTCCGACGCAGCTATCGAAAGCACTTTTAGGCAAAGTAATCTTATCGGAAGAGATCATTGCGAAAATTTCTGCAATATTAAAGTGGCCAGATGATATTTTTAAAAAGCCCGCTATGAAGCCGAAGATTTCAAAAACTGCTAAGACCGCAACTCAAAGTAAGAAGATCACCGTATTAAAAAAAGAAAGTCAAATAACGATGGTGGCTGATATTGAAAACGAAAGTTTCAAAATTATGTCCGATTGGTATCACTATGCCATTCTTGAATTGATTCAGTTAAAAGATTTCAATCCGGATATCAAATACGTATCTGAGCGTTTAAACATTGATCTTGCGACTGCACAAAACGCTGTCCACCGCTTAATTGACTTAAAGCTGCTTGAAATAAGCAAAAATGGCACTTGGCATAATACTTCTCGGTATCACTCGATGCTTAAGTCTTTCGATACTGATTCAGCGAGCCGTCAGTTTCAATTGCAAATTCTAGAAAAAGCCTACGAAGCGCAAAAAACTTCGCCTTCGCATTCACGTGCGCAGACAGCAATGACCTTTGCAATTTCGAAAACGAAATTAGATGAAGCGAAAACAAAAATAATTGAATTTCAAAAGCAGTTGATATCTTCTTTAACGGAAGAAAACGCTAGCCCCGACGAAGTCTTTCATCTAACGTTTTCATTGTTTTCTTTAAGTGGAACGAATCAGAAATAATTTGGACTATTTGCGATCAATACTGATCGCAAATTTCTTAACTCCAGCACCTTTAACAATATCAAGAACCGAAACAACCCGACCGTGCGGAACATCTTTGTCGGCCGCGATAATCGCCTGTATTTCAGGATTCTTTTTAACCTCTTCAAGAGCTGTCGTTTGAATCTCTTGATCTTCGACAACGCGCCCGTCTAAATTTAATTTTCCATCGCTACCAATAGAAATATTTAATTTGCTTGGCGTGGTCGCTTCGCCCGACGCGGCTTTCGGCAAATTAATATTAATCGATGGCTTCATAATCATCGGCGCGGTCACCATGAAAATAATTAAAACGACAAGAATAATATCGACCAACGGAACAACGTTGATTTCGGCCATTACGTCGTCGCCAGAATCTAATTTAAAAGCCATTTCTAAAGACCTTTCCGTTTCGCGTATGCAATTCCAAGCTCTTTAACACTTTCAAGGCTGCCTAGAATCCCTCTGACTTTACGAGTGAAATAATTATAGAACATACCTGCCGGAATCGCGACAAATAGTCCAGCGGCCGTTGCCACGAGTGCAACTGAAATTCCCGCCATGACGGTTTGCTGGCCAGCATCAGTTGCCTGAGCTAAATCATTAAATGCTTTCATAATTCCAAGCACTGTACCTAAAAGACCAATGAAGGGGGCATTCGAAGCTATGGTTGCAAGAACGGCTAAGTATCTTTCAAGATCGGGACGCTCTGTCAAAACGAAAGTATTAAAAACTTCCTCGAAACCGCTTACGCCAGAACCTTTAAAATGTTTCATTGCTTGAGCGGCCGCACGGCCTTCAAGTGAAGAAGGGTCTTTTGCAATATCTTCGAAGTCTTGCAAACTATTTGTTTGTAAAGCCATCTTAATTCTTAGACGTACGCGAGCGCTTTCTTGAGAAATTTTTCGAAGAGTCATCAGTCTTTCGAAGATCATTCCAACCGATAGAACGCTCATAATAATTAGAATAACCAATACCACTTGATCGGCGTAGTGAGCGATCGCAAAAATTTTTTCAGCAAACATGCTAGGTCCCCTTTACTTTCTTCGAAGTTTCTAACATTATGAGTTTTGTTAACGTAACCGTCAAAACTGTCTTTCTATAAGGTCTGGAAATTGAAGTTAATTTATTTTTTGATTTATCTTTGCGTGAGCGTAGCTGGACTTTTGTCTTTGGCAGGATGCCAGACTGAAAATAAGCCTTCATTTTTAGTTATCGCGGTTGACCGACTTTCTTTTAATTCTTTTGCCTGTAGCGATGATAGATCGATTGTTAATTCAGGCCTAAGCGTTCTCTGCCGTGAAGCCCTGAGGTTTACGCATGCCTACACTCCATCAACACAGTCGGCGGCCGCGGTTGGATCTTTATTGACCGGCCTATACCCTTACCAACATCACTTGCATCGTAGCTTTGACCGTATCGAATATAAATCGACCCAAGTTCAAAGTTTAGCATTAGCGGATGGCTACCGGACTGCGTTCTGGTCGGGTGGGCCGAATATTCTTCGAAAGACTGGGTTATCAAAAGATTTTGAAGTCTTTGATGACTCAACTTTTCTTGAAAAGAAAAATTATTTTTCAAGCTTAAAAGATCAAACCGAAATCTTCATTGAATGGAGTACTGAAAGCAAAAAGCCCTACTTTGCGGTTATTCATAATTCAGAATTAGAAAGTTTAAATGAGGGGGAAGCTGAGATATCAAGTTTTGAAAAACTTGATGAATCGTTGGCTCAGTTTTTTACAGAACTTAAAAAAAATAATTTATGGGAAAACAATTACATCATCGTAGCGGGGCTTCAAGGGCAATCCATGTACAATCGCCTGCGTGAAACACCGTTCTCTAATCTGCATTCAGAGAACACGAATGTACTGCTTTTTGTAAAGCCCCCTCGCCAAAAGGGGGATGAAGGCATTAATTGGAAAATTGATAGCTCAATTACATTGGCTGATCTGGGCTATAGTTTAATGAAAACACTTCGGCCAGAACATCAGAACCCAATTGATCTTCAATTTCCAATTTGGGATTTTTCACAATTGTGGCGAAGCGGTGCGCCGGATTTTAATTTGAATTCAATTCGACATATTCTTCTTGAAGCCACAAACACTTGGAAATTAAAAATCGAAAACCGATTTGCAGTGTTGTTTAAAAATTTAATTTATTTAGAAGACGAGGAAGATGAAGTTTATAATTTACTGACCGATGGTTTAGAAACAATTGACCTATCGGCTGCGCACAAAGAATTCGTTATAGATAATCAAAAAGAACTACAACTTATTCGCAGTCAAAAAAATTTACAAAAGTGGGTTGAGTATCGTTCGCCGCAATACAACTGGGTCCTTTCAAATCGCGAGTATTGGTCAAAGCCAAACAATCGCATGAGCGTTTTAGAGAACGAGCTTAAAATTTTATCTAAGGGCGAAGTTAATAACCCACTTTCAATTTTGGCCGTACAAGCGTTGGTATTAAAAGATAAAAAAGTCGAAAAAAAACTTGGGCTAAAACCGATGGAAAAAGAAATGATATTTCTTGATGCCCGCAGACATTCACTCAATCTTTCACTCGAAAATATTTGGGGGATTTGGTCTGCTGATAAGCAGTGGCTTCAATCTGATTTTATTAAAGAATACCAATAAGTTGAATGAGGTGAGCGCGATTCGATTTTGGTTTCAGAGGCGCCTAGTTGTGTGGTTTCAATTTCGCCACCGTAAATTGAATATAGTAACAGCTGAAGATCTTGTTCGAAAACAAGTGATCCTGATTGAATTTCAATCTCTCGCTCGACGCCAATAAGCTGGGCTGGCAATAGAACTTCCGAGTCTAAATCACTCCCATATTCGAAAAGCGTGGTCACACCGTGAGCTTGCACTTTTTTTAAACCGAACCGACCAACACTTGCCCAGGCTAATTCTTTTTTAACTTGAAAAAACAATGTGGCTTCAAAACCGACATTTAATTCATTGAAATTTTCGGTCTTATAAAAGTAATCATGTGCTAGCAATAGTGCGATACGAGTTTTATTCGCAAGGCTTGTTAAATTTTCATGAAATTCAAATGGCGAAGTTATGTCAATATCTGCCTGCGCCGACGAGAGGTAATGTGAAATCTCATCGATAATTTTTTGATTGTAGTCTTGCGAGCCCCACGGTCTAAGAAATATGGTGAGTTGGTTATCTAACAAGTGGTAAACCTGGGTTGTCGGTAAAATGTCTTTGGACTGTTGAGATCGAGTGATTATTTTCATTACATCACTCCGTATCGGCGTAACTTAATGATCGCTTTTTTGTAGTATTCGCCATCATCAATATCGGTTTCGACAATTTTTTTCCATTTATCGCGGGCACCCAATTTATTTTCGGTACTTTCTACCATACCGTAACTTTCGTCAATGATGGCCTCTTGATAAAGTGTTTGCATTCGCCGTTTTAGTTCTTGTATATTGGCTTCAATTTTATCTTTTATTTTCTGATTTTCTGGGTCGTAAACTAAAGATTCTCGCAAAGTAAGAATAGATTCTTTTAGCTTACCTTCTTGAAAAAGTACTTCAGCCTGGGCGATTCCCCTTGAGGACTTCTGTGCGACTTTCGTTTGAATAAATTTGATACGGGCTTTCGCTTTACCCTTTAGACCTAACGGATCAGGCAAAGTCGATTTCTCGACTTCTTTGTATTGCTTCATAGCTCTGAATGCAAAACCAGCGGCTTGATTTTTTTCAGCCTTAGCAAATAAATCTTTTAATTCAGCTATTCGAACAGTGCGATTTTGTTCTTCAAGTTCTTTGTCACGACGTTCGCTAACGATTTTTTCGGTAGCGGCACTCAGACGAACATACTCTGGATGAGTTGGATCAATCACTGCGATCGGAGCTAAACATTCGTTCATCTGATCTGTTGTTACTTTTGGAGTTAATAGCTTTTCACATTGCGCAGAAATGTCGGCAATTTTTTTCGCGCGCTCTTCTTCTTCTTTGATGCTCTCGTCATCTTTTTGTTTTTGCGCGATGATAAGTAAGCTTTGCTCTGCTTCGCTAGCAATTTTTTTAGATTCTTTATAACCGTCTGGCAAAACTTCGTGGATTTTATTCACTTTTTCTAAAGCCAGATCAAATTTCTGTTGGGTCATCATTTGATCTGCCAAAGTGTAAAATTCATCAATTTCTTTTTGCTGCTGTGGTGTCAATTTCGAGAACGGATCACCAGCGTTATTCACCGCTACGGGTGGGGGCTCACTCATCATCTCACTTAAAATATACATGCCCGCTAAAAATAGCACGGCGACTACAATCAATAGTGGCTTATTATTCTTAAATTTTTCCCACGGGGTTTGTTCAACTGCTGCCGGAGGCGGAGTCGTGAAAGCGTAAAACTGATTCGGATTTTCATTCGTTGGCATTCCCGTAAATGGGCCGGCCCCGGGATTCATTTGCGCGTAATTATTCTCTTGCCCAATTTCAGGAATTTCTGCTGGATAAAGTGGTTGATGTTGATTTTCATCGACATATTCTTCTTCAACTTGATTGTACTGCAATGGTGCAACATCAATTTTTTCGACTTTGTATTTAAAATTTGGATCGTGCAACTCGAAGTACATCGAATTATCTAGAACGCTGACCACATCTCCGCTTTTTAAAGTCTGCGGATCGGTTGAAGAGATCGGTGAACCATTCAGAAATGTTCCGTTTACGCTGGCAAGATCTAAAACCGTGTAGACTCCGTTGGTTTTATGAATTTCGAACTGCCTGCGGCTCACTCTTTGGTCGGGAATAATAATTTGGCAAGATGGATCACGGCCCGCAACCCATAAATCTCCAACTTCAAGACGTAACATCTCTCGTACTTCGCCCTCTGAGTTGACCATTTTAATATATGGAACTTGCGGTACTGCGCCGATCACTGTTCTTTCGTTTTCACTGATGACCGGTGTCGGCGCCTGCGAAGTGGGAACATCTGACTCAGGTAAATCGAGTAAATGAAATTCGTAAGGCGGAATTTGAAAAGATTGTCCATGCTCGAGTTTTGTCGATTCAACCTTTTGGCCCATCGAAAATATATCACCAAATCGTGATACAGCTTGTACCTGCCAATACCCTTCTTGAAATTTAAGTCGAAAGTGTTCGCGCGAAATACCCTTTTCAGCCTGCAACCGGATATCGCTACCCTCTTTGCGGCCACCAATATATTCAACTTCTGGGTTTAGCTGGACCTCGCTGATCAAGGCCCCGCGAAGAAGAACCTTCAGTCGAGACATTAACGGATGCCTTCAGCGGCTAATGCGCACTCTTGCGATCTGCTGTCCGCTAACTTATATTTTGGATCGTTCGATTTTCTATCTCCAAGCATATCTTTAACTTGTCGATACAATGATTCACACATTCTAAAATTATGCTTCTTATATGATGATTCTCCAAGCATTAATTTTGCTTGGACAAGTTCGTCAAATCGAACTTTAGCTAAATAGAAATGCCTTCGGGCTAATGCGTGGTCTGGCTGTAGATTTAAAACCACCTGAAAAAAGTCAGATGAGCGCGCATAGTTGCCAAGATGGAAGTCACGCATTCCCTTCACAAAGTTTTCATCGGCCCTTTGCCTTTGCGGGGTATTCATCTCTTTTCTAAGATCTTCCCGCTTTTTAACTAAATCTTTTTCGGTCGTAGAATTTAATTTGATGGCGATTTCATCTTCATACTTCAAGATCGACTTCGGTTTCGTCGTAGATACCTTTTTAGGCGATAGAACGAAAAATAGAAATCCACCTAGAATTATTGCCACGATCGCGTAAAATTTGAATCGTGGATTCTGAAGAAGTGATTCTTTTTTTTGCGGCGGGGGCGGTAACGATCCCATTGGAGGGGGCGCCGAAAATAGAGGCCTCATTTGTGGCGAAACAATTGGCTTACCGACCGCGCGTGGTCCCGCAGTAGCAACTTGGTTCGGTGAACCTTTCACGATCGCTGCTTTATTGTGTGCCGCTGCTACGATTTGCGCAGCTGAAGCTGGTCTAGGTTTTAGAGCAACTACTTCGGCCAATTTTTTTTCAGGTACTGAAGCGACTGCCTGGCCTAAATCATATTCAATTTTGAACTCTGAATCGCCAATAATAAATGTTTCGTTATTTACTAATTTCCATTTATCTACATTTTCGCCATTTACGAATACAGCATTTTTTTTACTTAAATTGACGATTTCAATATCGCGTTCTACTAAAATAATTTGCGCGTGCATTCGGCTAACTTGAGGATCATTTAGCAAAACCACGTCATTTTCGGGTCCGCGTCCAATTGTAATTTGCGCTTTATTAAATTGATATTGTTGTCCCGTATGCGGACCCTTGACCACGTTAAGCTTGATGACTAGTTGAGGTGTTTGCTTAACGGCGGCTGACATCAGCTAGGCTCCAGTCGAATAAGTGTCATCACGAAGTATTCGGCTTCACCGCTTGAGTTTAAAAATGCCTGGCATGAAATTTTACATTCGAATTGTGCAAAAGGTATTTGATCAACGTGTTTTTCGTACGGAGATTGTTGAGCCCGAATCGCTAGTGCTTCGACGTTTTGCGCCAGTGAAGTATCATTAATGGTTTGAACGCTTTGGTTAATCAGTAATTCTTTACTTGCTTGGGCCAACTGTTCAAAGTTTTCATTACATGCAATAATTCTTAAATCGGCTGCAACGACCAAGGCAGGATGCGAAATAATATCAACTAAATTAGAATATTCTAGGTCGCGGTTTTGCTGCGGCTGATTAATTTTCTCAGTACCAGAGCCATTCCAGGCGCGATTAAGTAATGTATTTACGTTTGAAACTAATTTTTGAAATGACGGATAATCGAATGGAACTTCAGTTCGATCTGATTTCTCCATCATGGCTTGGTCAATCTGGGCATTTAATCTGTTAATTGGAAACTCGATCAACTTTGAAAAAAGAAAATAGAGCAAAAGCCCAAGAACCGAGGCGATAACTAATGTTTGCATGAATAGGCTTAAAATTCGACCCTCATCCAAATTTAATGAACTGACATCGTAAAGAACAATTGCATGATACTTAACTGTTGGTTCGCCTGAAACAGGGTCATATACACCAAGTGGATGACTGGCTCCGATTGTATTGCTGTCGACTCGGCTAACCGTCGATCGTGATTCACGTCGTGCTTGCAGAATGAAAGAACTTGAAGCATCCCGTCCCACTTTTTCGGATGGGGCAACGATGGCACCATCTGATTGTTGCACAATGAAAGCTTCTTTGACGCCGTCTTCTTTTAAAGCTTCTTGAACATTCAAATTACCAAATTGACCCGTCATTAAAGATTGTTCATTTAATTTTGCTAATGCCCGCGAAACTGATTTAGCCCGCTTCGAAGCTTCTTTCAAATTTGATTCTTTCGTAATTGTTGTTAGTGGAATCATCGACAGCAAAGTTACGCCAAAGATGAAGCACATGATAAAACCTAACAATACTTGTTTAAAAGAAAATAAAATTCCTAATTTATATATTCCGGGCATTGCGACCGTTTCGATATAGTTTTCAATTTTTTGTTGAAAACCCATTTCGGGCTCGGCAACTGAAACCTGTAAGTTCACCGCCGCGGATTGCTCGGCAAATGGATTCATTTGCATGGCCGCATTGCCTTGAAATTGGGTCGGCGAATGCGCCTGCGGTACTTGTAACGAGTGCGCCTGCGGCACTTGTGGAAATTGCCCATGAGAAATGGCTGGCGGTAAAGACGAAGAGGCTTCATTTCCGGCCGCAACTGGCAAATTTCTATTTTTGATCACCTGGTTACTGGCGCTTGGACCTACATTATTTTTTGGCCGAATGTCCGGTGCCGGAATAACATCAAAAATAATATCAAAAAGACTGACCTTATCACCAATTCGCACAAGTGAATTTTGAATTTTCACTCCGTTAACGAATGTTCCATTGCTTGATTTCAAATCGACGATCATCATTTTATCTTTGTAGACATGAATCTCGCAGTGCTCTTTTGAAATTCCCAATGATTGAATCTTAAGATGGCTTTGCCCTCCGCGGCCAAAGATATTTTTACCCAGTTTTAAATCGTATATCTGACCCGCTTGCGAGCCGGATAGAATTCTAATTGACCACATATAAATGATCTCCGATTTTTAACTGCTTCTGATCCGCAAAGCCAGCAGATGCTTCTATAACAGAAAATGATTTCCAATAAGGTCCGATAAACCGAAAAGGTGAAACGTCTTTAACGATCTTCTTAATTTCCATTTTGCGATCGACAAAAATGCAGTCGATATTGAACTTCATAAAGAAGGTGTGAATATTATTACAAGGTTTAATCCAAAGGGCATGATCCGAAGCTAGATGTTTGCGGCCTAATAGCCCGCGACCGCGCTGCCAAAAAGTTTCGGCCAACTCTAACTGCTCAATTAGAAGCTCTGCTCCAGCTGAAGAGGTTTTATACAACCGTGACATTACTTACCTCCATACATCATGCTGATGGCCACTGGGCCAAAAACCATGATAAATACAGCCGGTAAAATGAAAAGCATCAGTGGAAGTAATATAAGCTGCGAAGCCCGAGCCCCGGCTTTTTCCGCCCGCATGAATCGCTCTAAGCGCATTTGGACGGATTGATCTTTTAGAACTTGCGAAATACTTGCACCTGAAGCTTCAGCATCAATCAACACGGCGACGAAGCTTGTTACTTCTTGCATGTCTAATCTGGCTGCCATTTCTTTTAGGGCTTCAGCTTTCGAAGAACCAATTTTAATATCTTTCAAAACGATTTTAAATTCTTCTGCCAATACCGAATCAACTGTCACAACTTTATCTACAATTTTTTGAATCGCGCCAAAAAAATCTAATCCGGCTTCAACCGACAAGGCTAATAAATCAATAAAGAATGGTAGGTCCGCACGTACACTTAGCTCGCGCTGTTTTTTCGTTCCCTTGCAATGCATCTCTGGCATGAAGAAACCAAGCAGGCCTAACCCGATTACCATGATGGGTGGAAAACCTAAATCTAAAGAAAAATTCATGATTGCTAAAAATATCGGAAACGCGACGCCTAAGAAAAGCTGAAGGCCGATAAATTCGTCTTCATTCAGTTCAGAACCAAGCCCACCAACTTTAATTAAATGTCTGATTTTTTTTCGATACTTTTCTGACTTAACTCGCGCTGCATGTTGAAGTGTAAATTGATGAACCAACGGACGACATAAATTAATAACACCATTTTTGGATTTAATTGGCTCGTTGCCATTCGCCCAAGAAAGTTGCGTTTGCCCCGGCTTACCGGCAAGCAATGAAGACACAAATAGATACACGGCTGCACCCGCAAGAATCAATCCCGCAAAAAGCATCAGTTCTGCACTACCCATGAATCCCCTTTTCAAGTAAACATACAGGTAATGAAACAACTGATTTTAGCATCTCAGTCTCCACGTCGTTCAGAAATTCTAAAAAACGCTGGCTTTCAATTTGTCTCATTCCCTATACATGTATCGGAAATTCCTGATAAAAACCTAAATATAGATGAGCAAATAATCGACATCGCAAAACGAAAAGCTGAGGCCTGCCGCGACAGTTTGCTGGGCAAAAGTCTAGATGGAGTCGTGCTATCGGCTGATACGATGGTTTGCTTTGGATCTGAAGCACTGGGGAAACCCGACAATGATCAAGTCGCATACGAATTTCTAAAAAAATTATCCGGAAAAAAACATGAAGTTAAAACCGCAATTTATCTGATTGATTTACAGACTTGCGAAGCCCTGTCTCATATTGAGACAACGGCAGTTTTTTTCAAAGTTTTAAGCGACCAAGAAATTTTTGACTACATTGCAACGAAAGAGCCCGCCGACAAAGCAGGCGCTTACGCAATTCAAGGGATTGGGCGACGCTTCGTTGAAAAATTTGAAGGTGATTTTAATAATGTGGTTGGACTTCCCTTGCAAGCCCTCGAAAAACTCTTCAAACTTAAATCATGGAATTTTCAGCGGCTTCAAACCGATCTCTAATACTTGAAAAATTGAAGCCAAAACAAAATTTACTTGCGGTCAGTAAATTACAATCTATCGAAAAAATTAAACTTCTTTATAGCGATGGCCAACGGCAGTTTGCTGAAAACTATATTCAAGAAGCCTTGCAAAAAATTGAATCACTTTCTTATCTTGATATCGAATGGCACTTAATCGGACCCATTCAAAAGAATAAAATAAAATTTCTTCAAAAAAACTTTAGCTTTATTCATTCAATCGACTCGTTTGAATTGGCAGAAAAAATCTCTGAAAAAGCCGTTGCGATCGACTATCTTCAAAAAGTTTTCATACAAGTTAATTTGTCAAACGAGCCGACTAAATCTGGGTTGTTACACCCAGAAGTTGTTGAAAAATGGACCTCTTTTTTAAGTTTAAAAGGAATTAAAATAGTTGGCCTTATGACGATGCCCCCACTTGAAAACGAGCCCGAAAAAAATCGTCCGTATTTTAAAGAACTAAAAAAATTGGCTAATCATTTAAATTTAACTGAATTATCTATGGGAACCAGTCATGATTACCTAATCGCACTTGAAGAAGGTGCTACGTGGATTCGAATCGGAACGGTATTATTTGGTGAACGAGAAATGAAATGAGGAACGCACATGAATCAATTTAAAAATCCACTTTTAAAAACCATGAAAATCGGTTTTATCGGTGCAGGCCATATGACACAAGCGTTAGTAAAAGGCATGGTTGAATCGAAAGCTGTACGTCCGGAACAAATTATTATTTCAAATCGAACACCTGGAAAATTAATCAAACTAGAAGAAACATTCAAGGTTCAAACACGGGCGCAAAATGAATTAGTTGTTGAGGAATGTGACGTCGTCATATTAGCAATGAAGCCGCAAGATTTGCCTCTGGCGATTGAAAGTATCGCGGGTGCATTTAATGAACATCAAATCGTCATTTCTTTAGCCGCCGGAGTTTCTTTTTCAACTTTAGGAAAACAAATTCCCGAGGGCCGGCTGGTACGCCTTATGCCGAATACGCCTTCACTCATTAGCCGCGGAGTTCTAGGATTTATGTGTCAAAAGGCAGATGACTATGTTTCGTCGACTATTGAAGATCTTTTTTCTAGCCTCGGCTTGGTACTGGAAGTCGAAACAGAAGAAAAATTTAATGCCCTTATGATTTCATGCTCAAGTGGAACCGGCTTTGTTTTTGAACTGATGATGTACTGGCAAGATTGGATCGAAGAACGCGGTTTTTCTGAGGAAGACGCTCGTAAAATGACAATTGAAACCTTTTTAGGTGCCTCGATGCTTGCGGCCCAATCTGAAAATATCGAAATCGAAGAATTGCAATCCCGGGTCACCTCGAAAAAGGGCGTCACCGCCGCAGGCCTTAGTTCAATGCGCGAACTTGAAATTGAAAGAACCATTCGCGTTAGTTTCGAAAAAGCAGATATGCGTGCCCAAGAAATTTCCCGGTCGATGAAGTAGCTAGCTTTAAGTCGAGTTCGTAAGTCTAGGCTTATGTTCACATATAGATGACTAGGCAATTTTAGCCTATACTTAGGGTGTATTCAATTTTTGTTCACGGAGGAACATTCATGAAGCATTATCCTACAGAGATCGCCCATAAAACTTTTGAGAAAAAAATGATGGGCTACGATCCAGATGAAGTTGCCGACTACTTAACAGTTGTGGCCGCTCAGATGGAAGCACTATTACAAGAACGTAACTCATTACGTGAAGCACTTAAAGACAAAGAAATGTCTTTGCTTGAATACAAAGATCGCGATCAGGTATTGAAAGCGACCATCACGTCGGCCTCGCAAATGTCAGAACGTATGCGATTTGATGCCGAACGAGAATCAAAATTGATCATCAACGACGCGCAACAAAAAGCCGAGATGATTACACGTGACGCAAAAGATTCACTTCGTAAAACTTATCAAGATATCGCCGATTTAAAAAAGATGCGGATGCAGTTTGAGGCCAATCTAAAAGCAATGACTCAAGCTCATCTTTCGCTTTTAGAACAAGGTGATAGTTTTATGCCGAAAATGCGGATGCCTGATTTAGACATGAAATAAATAATCATCTGAAAGAAAACGGTTTTACATCACCGTTTTCTTGGTCTTCTTCGTCTTAATAATTTTCTTCAATTTTAATTTATAACCGGGCGGGGCTGCCGGCATTGGCTTAGTGGCTGGTATGCTGGGCTCGTCTTGTGGGACGACTGCTTTAGGCTCATCCATCTGTTTTATGTAATTATCTTGTGATGGCTTAACAGGTTTAAAATAATCTTGGTTTACGCCGTCGTTCGTATCTTCTTCAAACTTCTTTGTCGGCGGTTTTTTTGTAGTTGGAATCTCGCGATAAACCGGTACAAGCCTCTGAGAATTTTGCTGTCCCCCAAAACCCCAGGCAAAAGCAATTCCAACGTGAAAACCCTGGGCGCTGTTAGATCCGATTAGTGAATACCCACCATTTACTTTTAAAGAAATTTCTTCATCAAAACGATATTTTAAATAGATGTCTGAATCCATATGATTCGGATTTATTCCGTAAAACGCCTTACTGCCCGCATTCACCCGCGCGGTGACTGTGTCGCGATCGATACTTTGATTTGTTTTAGCATCTTCTTTTATGGTTAAG
Organism: Bdellovibrio sp.; assembly: GCA_043760925.1. Taxonomy (GTDB): domain Bacteria; phylum Bdellovibrionota; class Bdellovibrionia; order Bdellovibrionales; family Bdellovibrionaceae; genus Pseudobdellovibrio. The sequence goes on from JAYUOK010000001.1 coordinate 271,766, forward strand.
TAGCCGTCGATTCCACCACCTAAAGCGATTTGCTCGTAGCGAAGTTCAAATCCCGCCGCGTAGGTCATTAAACTAGCTAAGCCTTCATTCCGGTAATTGACACCAATTCGACCGAATGGATAAATGCCATCTAAATTAATGATCGTCGTCAATTGCGCTCGGACTTCATCGGCCCCATCATTATTCAAAACCGAATCCGTATCTAGTTTGATCTTCTCGATGGCATAACCATACGAAACGTCTGCATACATCGAAAACGTGCCTGAATCATACATTAGGTAATCGATCCCCAAGGTAAATTGATTTAATGTGGAGTTTTTTCTTGTCGCTGAAGGATTTGAAGATTCGGCATTACCAATATTGACCGACGTAAAAAAACCTAAATCGCTGGTTGGTACGTAACGCCCGCTTAAATTGATATTTGAAATTTGATAATAATTGCCACTCGGTAAAGCGACGGCCGCTCCATCTGATGAAAAATTCGCTTCAGTTTTAAAAAACTCGAATGAATAATTTGAATCAAAACGCCCATCGGTGAAGTTCTTGAAAACTTCGTTTCCATAGGATTTGAAAGATATCGTTAACACACACAAAATCAGGCGAATATTTAAGTTTTTCATAGCCTTTTAAGTGTAGCTGAGTTGAAATCAAATGGGAGTACCCAAAGGTCGAGTTATGAATGATATGACTAAAAATAAAAAACCGCTGATCGTTATTTTTCTAACGGTTTTCATCTATTTGCTGGGCTTCGGCATCGTAATTCCGATTATCCCATTATTAGGTATACAACTGGGCGCCACTCCGTTTGAAACCGGGCTTTTATTAGCTATTTACTCGTTGATGCAATTTGTATTTTCTCCGTTTTGGGGAAGACTGAGTGACCGCTACGGCCGTCGTCCGATTTTACTCATCTGCTTAGCGGGCGAAGTATTTTCGTATTTACTTTTTGCCCAAGCCCATAGTCTGACGATTCTTTTTATTGCTCGCGCATTCTCTGGTTTTTTTGGTGCTTCAATATCGACTGCATCGGCTTACATATCAGACATCACTCCACCGAATGAAAGATCGAAAGGCATGGCCTTAATTGGTGCCGCATTTGGATTGGGTTTTTTATTTGGCCCCGCTATCGGCGGCGGATTAACCGTTTGGGCCGAACACATTTCCAAAAATCCGCAATTTCATACCAGCTTTAGTTCGTACTGGGTTTCAGGTCTTTGCTTAGTTACTTTTATTTTTGCTTACTTCAATTTAAAAGAAACTTTAGTCAAGTCTGCCGAGCCCCAAGAAAAGAAGAATCGCTTCGGACAAATCATAAAATATTTTAAAACTGAAACTGTTGGTCCGTTGATTTTTGTATTCTTCCTTGCATCATTAGCCATGTCGACGATGGAAGCTACTTTAGTACTTTTCATGAAAGACAAGTTCGGCTGGGGTTTAAAAGAAGTCAGTTTTGGCTTTGCTTACGTGGGAGTGATGATTATTATCACCCAAGGTTTTTTAGTTCGTCGATTGATTCCCCGATACGGAGAAAAACAAGTATTACGATTTGGTTTAATCTTAATGTCGATGGGTCTTTCTGGAATCGCGATAGCCGAAAGCATTTTTGTTTTAGCCATTACCCAAACTTTACTGGCAATTGGAATTGGCTTCACGAATCCCTCAACTTTGGGGTCTATCTCATTACTGACAGATTCAAAAGAACAAGGCGCGGCCCTTGGAACAACCCAAGGCATGTCTTCGCTGGGGCGTATTATTGGCCCGGCCGTGGGCGGAGCTTTGTACGGGGCGTTTTCAATTCAATCCCCTTTTATTTTAGCCGGCTTTATGACCTTAATTGCGTTGTTTGTGGTAATTACGATTTTTCACTCTATTCCCAATGCAGGCCAGAAAGTTACGAAAGTCGAAGTAAAAAATGCTGAATAAAATAAACTTTTTTCAACTGAATAACCTGATTCAAACCCGCATCCCTTTTTACCTAATCAATATGGGGCCAAGCTTTGCGGGATTGTATACCAGTGTTTACAAAATGCATGTTGAAAATTACGAAGTTCTTACGAATTCAAACCAAGCCATTGCTGATTTAGAGGCTAAAAAAATACCAAAAGACTTTGCCATCGTTATTGCGTGCGAAGACGGCCAAAAATCTTTGGCTTTGTACCAAGAGCTTGAAAAGAAAGCTTATACAAACGTCTATGTAGTCGATGGCGGCTACCAGCAAATGATGACCGAAAGGTCTGAACTCTGATACTGTGGTCAGCATGAAAACACTTGCTGATCGATATAGCCCCCAAGAAGTTGAATCTAAAGTTTACCAAGACTGGGAAAAGGCCGGCTACTTCAAAGCAGAAGACCAGTCAAAAAAGCCACCGTTCTCGATTATCTTACCACCGCCGAATGTGACAGGGTTTCTTCATTTAGGTCATGCACTTGATCATACGATTCAGGATTTATTAATCCGCTGGAAACGCATGAGCGGATTCAACGCCATGTGGTTACCAGGAACTGATCACGCCGGTATTGCCACGCAATCCGTAGTTGAAAAAGAATTAAAAAAGAAAACCATTACTCGCCACCAACTGGGCCGAGAAAAATTCGTCGAAGAAATCTGGAAGTGGAAGAGCGAATACGGCGACCGCATCTACGGACAAATGCGCCGCTTGGGAGACTCTTGCGATTGGGACCGAGCTACCTTCACTCTTGATGAGGGCGTGTCGGAAGCGGTGAAAAAAGTTTTTGTTAGTCTGTACAAAAAAAATTCCATATACCGTGGCTTACGTTTAGTTAACTGGAGTGGCCCGCTTGAAACCGCGATCTCAGATCTTGAAGTTGAACATCAACAAGTTAAAGGTTTCATGTACCATATCAATTACCCGGTTGATGGTACGAACGATCTTTTAACGATTGCTACGACCCGTCCCGAAACAATGTTAGGTGACACAGCCGTTTGCGTTCATCCCGAAGATTCTCGCTACAAACAATTAATCGGTAAAACCGTAACGGTTCCATTGATTAATCGGAAAATTAAAATTATTGCGGACACATACGTTGATAAAGATTTCGGTTCAGGCGTCGTTAAGATAACTCCGGCGCATGATTTTAACGATTACAAAATTGGTAAAACTCATAAGCTTGAATTTATAAATATTCTGACGAAAAAATGTGAACTCAATGAAAATGCCGGCCCTTACCAAGGCCTGAAGGTTTCAGAAGCTCGCAAAAAAATATTAGAAGACTTAAAAGCATTGGGACTTTTAGTAAAAGAAGACCCGCACATGCTTTCGGTCGGGCATTGCTCGCGTTCAGGCGCCGTGGTGGAACCCTTTTTGTCTGAACAATGGTTTATGAAAATGGAAGATTTAGCGACGCCGGCAAAACGCGTTGTCGAATCAGGAACAATTCGTTTTGAACCAGAATCTTGGACGAAAGTTTATTTACACTGGATGAACAACATCGAAGACTGGTGTATATCACGCCAACTTTGGTGGGGGCATCGTATTCCCGCCTGGCATTGCGCTGATTGCGAAAAGCATACGGTTGTTGAAATCACGCCCACTAAATGCGAAGCCTGCGGCAGTGCGAAGATCACGCAAGACGAAGACGTTCTCGATACGTGGTTTAGCTCCGCTTTATGGCCATTTTCAACGATGGGTTGGCCGAATGAAGAAGCGCATTCAGCTGAAACTCAAAAAACTTTTTACCCGACTAATTATTTGGTAACCGGGCACGATATTATTTTCTTCTGGGTTGCCCGCATGATTATGATGGGTCTTGAGTTTAAAAAAGATGTTCCGTTTCGCACGGTTTATATTCACGGCTTAGTTCGCGACAGCCAAGGCCGAAAGATGTCAAAGTCATTGGGTAATTCAATTGATCCAATCGACATGATTGAAAAGTATGGTGCTGATGCGCTACGATTTAGTTTTTTAGCTCACCTGTTTAGTGGTAAAGATTTTAAATTCAGCGAACAGCGGGTTGAGGGTTACCGAAACTTTATGAATAAAGTTTGGAATGCTTCACGCTTTGTACTTTCAAATTTAAGTGATTTTAAAGCTCCGGTTGAAGGCGTAAAAGCTTTACCCGCCCGATCTCATATTTCAGTTTTTGACCAGTGGATTATCGCAAAACTTGCCGATGTGGAAAAAACTGTCCATGAAGCGATGGAGGCTGAAAAGTTTTCTGAAGCTGCTTCGGCATTATACCAGTTTATTTGGAATCAATTTTGCGACTGGTACATCGAATTCACAAAACCAATTATGAATTCTTCTTCGACTGAAGAAAAACAAACAACCCAATTAGTCATGGCGCAGGTTCTAAACCGAATCATCAGATTGCTTCATCCGTTTTGTCCGTTTGTAACGGAAGAGATTTATTCAAATCTTCCGATCAAAGGGCAAGCTTGCATCATTGACCAATACCCTACGGTGAAAAGCGATAAAGAATTTTTAGCATTTGCCAGCAAAGAGGCTGAACTTGAAATTGATATCGTCAAGGAAGTCATCACGGCGATTCGAAATATCCGCGGCGAAAACCGCATCAGCCCAGCGGTGAAATTAAACATTCGCTTGGGTGTTTCGCAGGATCACGTTCAAAAAATATTAAGCCACAACAAATCAGCTATTACGACATTAGGTCGCCTTGGCGCACTTGAAATTGGCGCTGATGGAAACATGATGAAATGCGCTGTTGCCCCAGTTGTCGTTGGCGATGCCCGAGTGAAGGTCATCATTCCATTAGAAGGTTTGGTCGATTTTAACGAAGAGATAAAGCGAATTCAAAAAACGATTGAAAAGCTAGAAAAAGACGTCAATCTTTTAAATGGCAAATTATCGAATGAAAAATTCGTGCAAAACGCCGACGAAGATGTGATCGCAAACGATCGGATGCTTCTGCAGCAGTCCAAAGAACAAGTCGTTTCGCTTAAGGAAGCGTTAACTCGCTTCCAGTAGTCAGAACAGCCTTCCATTGAAGGTTTTACCTGTCAAAAATTTGTATATCGAGTAATGAAGGGCAATCAGTTATGATCGCCCTTCATTGTTGAAAACTTTTGACCATTGAAACGATTAATTGGTAAAAGTCGGTAAACATCTACGAATGGGGCTAGCCTATGAAACTAATTTTAATACTTTTAGCCTCGATTTCGCTGAATGCATTCGCCCAGTCTGAATCGGTTCTTTGCGATTCGAAAACTACAAATCAACTTACTTTCGCCGATTCAGTTCAAAGTCGCGATCCGTCCGAGATTTCCGTGATCACCTGGAACGCACATAAGTTTGCGGATGCTAATTATTTTAATGATGTAAAACGCCTTTCAGAGACGACCGATATTCTTCTAATGCAAGAAGCAATGCACTCTACCGGTTGGCAGGCCGCTTTCGCTTCGCATATTCCAATGTCGTTTAGTTTTCACAAAAGTTTTTGTGATTTCGATGACCAAGCTACGGGCGTTATGACCATGGCTCGCTACCCGTTAGAAAATAGTTTAACGATCACTTCAAAAGGTGTCGAGCCAGGTTTGATGACACCAAAGGTATCAGGATATTCAAAAGTTGTGATCAATAACCGCGAAGTTCATTTAATCAATACCCATGCTTTGAATTTTAATATAGGACGTCCTTTTGAAAATCAAATCGATCAGTTGGTCGAATTTATTTCGAAACTACAAGGACCAGTCATTTGGGCCGGCGATTTTAATACTTGGAGTGGGGCACGGCAAAATTATTTGAATGCAAAGACCAGGCAAGTTGGACTCACCCATTTAGTTCCAATGAATGAATCAAGATTATTGATTCTAGATCATATTTACGTACGTGGTTTTACTTCAGGCATTACAGAAATCTTGCCCGAGAAGACCTCTGATCACGCTCCGATTCGGACAGTCTTAAGATTCATAGACTAAGATTTATAGATTAAAGGCACTGACAGTTTGAAGATTTCGTATCTGTTTCGGTGCAGCTAAAGGTTTTTTCACCCTTGGTTAACGAGAATGATTGCACTTTGCCATTACGCTCGACCAAAACCAGCTCTTCGCCTTCCGCGTAATAAACCCGGCCGCCTTTCTCATCATTCACAGTTGCTGCATCACCTTTCAATGAAGCAAGGTATTCGTCCGTGGGATCTAACGACTGGTCGGGGCTTAAAGGTTGAAGCTCGGGCATTCCGTTGTCGTTAATTTTATAAAGTTGAACATGTTTTACCGGATTATTATTTTCTTGGTATTCGACCTCGGTGCGTAAGCGCTTCATTTCGCCATTGGGCCCACGTACATCTAACTGAGTCCAATCATCCATCTTAACGACGACATCGCCAAGGGTCGGCTGTAATGAAACGACAAGGTTATCAAATGTAGGGTCTACTTTGTCGGTCTCAACGGATGGATTTACACCGATACATTGACCCATCACTTTGATGTGGGCCGAAAATGCTTTTTGAACTTCTTCGATTTCTTCATTTGTAGCAGCGGGCGCCGATGCCTGGTCTTTTAAGGCCTGCGATTCGACCAGCTGCTTTTTGATCACTTCTTCAGATTTTTTTTCGGTATCTAACTGGGCGGTTTTGTTTTCAGTTTCGACTTCATTCGTTTCTACAGGAACCGCTGATTTATCTTTCCAGAAAAATAAGACCATAACTGCAATGGTAACCGCGATGGTCAGTAGATACCGTGTTCTCATAATTTACTTAATTAAACCAATCTCTCGCAGTCTTTGCATCAAAAATTCGTGGGCCGTGATGTCTGGATACTTCGCCTGATTTCCACGGCATGAAGGTAAACAACTTAATAATGATTCTGGATGAGGATGCATAAAGAACGGCATTGAATAACGTGAAGTGTTCTTACCATCTTGCGGATTGATCACCCGATGAGTGGTCGATGGAATAACGTCATTCGTGATTCGAGCAAGCATATCTCCGGCATCAACGATTAATGTTCCGTAATCGCTTTCGATATCTAACCAAGTACCGTCGCGATCTTTTAATTGTAAACCAGAAGTAGTCGCCGCCGGTAAAATAGTAATGAAGTTAATATCCTCATGCGCTGCCGCCCGTACACATCGTGGATCAACCCCTTCTGGGATTGGTGGATAGTGCAATAATCTTAGAATTGAATTTCCTTCGACGACCATTTTTTTAAAGAAATCAGTTTCAACTTGTAACGGATACGTCAACGCTTCCATCATTTGAATGCCGGCCATTTCAAGTTGTGAAAATAATTTTTCAAACAACGGCTTAAATTCTGGAACCGTATCATTTGGCCAAATGTTTTTAGGGTAGTACTTCGAAAATGGATGGCCATCAGCGACTTCCCGCCCGACATGCCAAAATTCTTTTAAATCTTTGACTGGCGCATCTTTCGCGTGCTCGGTACCGAAAGCCGTGTACCCGCGCTGCCCGCCACCTAATTCAGAAACGTAAGAAAGTTTTTTGCTTTCAGTTAAAGCGTAGAATTTTTCTAAAACTTGGTATGCTTGAGTCAATAATTCAGGTGAAACTTCATGATCTTTCAAGATCACAAAACCGTAATCTTTCATTCCATGAAATAATTGTTCAATAAATCGAAGTTTATCGTTTTGCGATCCATAAAGATAAGATCCAAGGCTTAAAGTAGGTACTTTTCGTAAAGTTGAAGTCTCTTGAGTTAGTGTTTCCATTGGCCCCCCGTTTTGAGCGTAATTAACCATGATTTAACCCTGATTTCTAGCTTCAAGTCATAGACAGAATACGGAACTTATTATGCTAAAAACGGATATCAAAAACCTGGGCCAACTGAGCCGAGATGAACTCGAAATGGATATCGCCGTCGTAAAGCTTGAAAGCGTGTTTATTTCGATATGGTGATTCACCTGCTTCGTATCCCTTGTAGATGACGGGCCGCGGATCTTGTTTAAGGATATCAATAATCACTTCTTTAAGCTCAGCCTGCCCGGTTCGGTCCGTCCATTTTTGCAATATTTCTAAAGCTGGTTCCGTAAATTGTACTTCAATTTCATCTTTTTTAACTTCACCCATCCATCCGTCGCGGGCATTCGTTAAGCTTTCAAATTGGGGAAGGTAAGGTTTAATATCTAAGATCGGAGTTCCATCAACCAGATCTGCGCCGGCTAAAATCAAACCATCTGATTTTACTTCAACGATTTGCACCAGCGAAAGCCCAAGCGGGTTCGGACGATGCGGAGACCTCGTTGCAAATAATCCTATCGATTTTCCGTCTAATCTGGGTGGATGCACTTTAGCGTGGTAACGGCTGGCGGTATTTAAGTGAAAAATAAATTCTAACCACAAATGCGAATAACCTTCTAAACCTTGCAAAGAAATTTCAGGCTGAAGATCAGCGCGAATTTTTAATTCAGAGTAAGCTTTTTTTACGATCCCCGATTGGCGTGGTATCCCAAATTTAGTTGGGTAACATGACTTCAAATATCCAATCGGTTTGAAAGTAAAAGTTTCGTCCATTATTTAGTTGCTGCGGGAAGATCGTAGTAATCAGGCGTAACGAAATCGGCTGAATGCGGAAAGCGATAACTTTTATAAGCTTTAACAGACGGTTGTCCCGCTGCTTTGTAGGCTTCGTCCCAAGCGTGCGCCAGTAAATAACTTGAACGCGCCATGTGAGTCAGTATCAAATTTTCAAACTTTTTAAAACCGACGGAAGCATCTTTTCTTTCAGCCGGAGTTCGTATACTCATTCCTTTTTCAATTTTCAAAGTAGATGGTTTAATCACGGGATCAAGTTTTAATATTGCTTTTAAATCTTCCGCCGCTACTTCACTAAAAACTTTCATGTTCTCAACGAAAGTTTTTTGTTTAACAAAATTAGGGGTCTTCATTGAACGCGCCTTCTTCGTCACCCTCGCCGTTAAATCAGCATCAAAAAAAGCAACCGACGCATCTTCATAGTAGGCGTGAATCCCGCCGTGGCCGGCGGCATAGCCGTCGTAATCTGAGGTGTTATGAAATGGCTGGCTGGCGTCGCCAATAAAATGGCCGATCAAACCTAAGTTAACCAACATACCGTAAGCATGCTTATTATAAGGTAATTCATCATTTTGTTCGTCTTTAGAATTTTTTGGAGCTTCCAATGCTTTCATTTCAGCGCCATCGGCAATCGCACGTCGATAAAATTGATCAGCCCTCCACCAATTAGAACCAAGTTCTTCAGGTACTGAATAAATAGTTGAGTTGTCTTTTACTTTGCTTGGCTGGCCCGTATAAGTTTTTACAATTGCGCGGTAATCTGTCGGAATGTCTTTAATTTTCATCCCTAAATTTTCGGCGTTAACGAAGTGTCCGTGATCGCCTAGTTTACGAATTTCAGGCGAAAGACTTCTCCAGTGAGTATCAGGAATATTACAAAGGTAACTCATGATTTGCGGTTTATTTTGTAGAAACTCTTTTAATTGTTGGTTTTTTAGTAAAAACACGGCTGATTCACAAATGGCCGAATGTCCGCGTCCGCCCCAAGAAAAAGCTGAAACTGTACTGAATGTAAGAATTGAAAATATTGTGAGCGCGAAGAACTTATTCATAAACACCTCTATCTGATAAATTCTGCCGTAATCTGAGGTGAAATCAACTAATCAACCGTTCAAAATAAAAAAAGCCTTGGGGTTACCAAGGCTTTTTCGTATCAAATTTTTCTTTCGAAGATTTGAAGAATTTTCCCGAAGGAAAATTAGAACATGTATGTCATACCAACTTGAGACAATAAAGCCGCAGAGTTGTAAGCCTGAGTTCCGCCAGTTAAAATTGTTCCATCAACAGTTAACTTGTTGAACTTAAGACCAACACCCGCAGCAAATGCTGTCGCATTTGTTACTGGACCAGATTCTACAGTTGTAGTCGCTGCTGCAGTTTTTGTTGAGTTAAGTAATGGAATTGGTTGAGTTACAGAACCACGAACCACTAACCAAGAATTTGCATCAACTTCTAAACCTAAAGAAACTGGAACCGCTAATGAAGTTGTCTTAGATTCAGCACCCGTTCCAACAGTTGATTTATCTTCAGTGCTAGTTAAGCCAGCGCCGTAGAAAAATTCAGATCCATCTTTACGGATAGAGTTTGTAGCCGTTACACCAATTTCCATACGGTTAAACTTAGAAGTCTCAGCTCCGGCTGCACTTTCAGTTTTGAAACCAGCAGTTACTACAGTAGCTTCTAGGTAAGTCGTGTCTAACCAGTATCCGAATCCACCAGTTACGCCCATAGTGCCTTGGAATTTTCCAGAAGTGTCGTTTTGGTAAGTATTAGCTAAACCAAGACCAACATAACCGTCCATTTGACCCATACGGAAACCACCACGTAATCCCGCAGATGTTTCTTTTTCATTTGGAGCAATTTTATTCACTGCATTTGAATAAACTAATGTTGCAGCCCAAGCAAGATCTCCGGCTTTCATACCGTAAGATAATTCAATTGGATTTTGCTGTAATAAAGAAGTTGCACCCGGAAATAAAGGCGCTGCAGCACCACGTAATAGCGTAGACAATGGTGACATGTGACCTAAAGAAAGACCGGCTTTAGCATCGCCCCATGAACGAACAACCATACCTTCAGCATTGTTTTGTCCGTTACGACCAGCAGCCGCACCAGTTCCAGATTCAGCAGTTACGTAATCGCCACCAACATAAAACATGTCAGCTGGATTTGTGTATACCGACTGAGTGTCAATTAAGTGAGTAGAGTTTCCAAGAGCATTCATACGAGCTCTCGTTGCTTGAGCATTAATAGAAGCTAAGGCAATAGCTATTACTAATAGTTTTTTCATTTTGCGTCCTTTCGTTAAGTGCAAATTATGTTTTATCGTTTACCTGATGCCTTAAATCGTAATGAGGGCGCCTTTTAAACGCAACTGAAAAAGCTTTACTCATCATTCGATCGGCTGCTTGCCGTGACCAAAAAATGCAGTTTGTGTGTACAAAACACACCACTTCAATTCATTATAAAATTTAATGAACGTTTAAAACTTAGATTTTTATTTTATAAAAAATAGTCTAAAAAAAATTTTAACTTGTTCTTTGAAAACCACTACTGTTGCGGTTTTCCGTCAGAATGAATCAAATAATTATTTGAAGTTTAATTAGTACGCTTTTTTTTAAGACCGACAGAAGTTAGATCGTTCTCTGCACAGGGTCTAGCTAACGTAATCGCTTAAGATGCGGCGGGTCATGTTTTAGACCTTGGTCTAGTTATTGGACATCTGCTGCGCTTAACTGCCCTTAGCTTTGAGTAAACTAAGCACATATTAAGTATCTGGAACGCCAGATACTTATACTGCGTCTTTCGAAAATCATGATTACGTGCTACTTATCATTCATAAACCGAATGGCAATTCGATCACTATATAGAGGACGTGAAACTTTACTATGACTTCAAATCAAAAAACACTAAGTGGTTTTATCAAGCGACACCCCGACGGCTTTGGATTTTTTATTCCTGACGACAAAGAACACCCTGATGTTTATGTTCCGCAAAACTCGATGCGATCGGCGATGACAAATGATCGCGTGACCATTTCGGTTGAAAAAGAACGCGATGGCCGCTTCCGTGGAGAAATCATTCGCATCACCGAACGTTCACAACAACGGGTCGCCGGAAAATTTTTTAAAGTAAATGAAAAATTTGGCGCCATTAAAGATGAAGGCCGCGGCTGGGGCCAAGATTTGAAAATTCCAATGGAAGATTCAAAGAACGCCGAAGACGGCGAATTAGTTGAAGCAAAAATTATTACCTTCCCTGATGAAGGGCCTTTCATCGGAGAGATCGTTGAAGTCATTGGCGACGCTAAAGATCCATTAAATGATATTAAAAGAGTTTTGATCACGCAAAATATTCCTGATCAGTTTTCAAAGGAAACTTTAGAAGAAGCGAAGCATTTCACTTCGAATCCAACTGAAAAAGATTTTGTAGGTCGTACAGATCTGCGCCATTTAAATATTATTACGATTGATGGCGCGACGGCGAAAGATTTCGATGACGCTATTTTTGTTGAAATGACAAATGATGGTTTTCATCTGTACGTAGCAATTGCCGACGTCAGCCATTACGTAAGCGTCAATACAGCCATGGATAAAGAAGCTTACGAGCGTGGAAATTCAGTTTACTTTCCTAATTTCGTGGTACCAATGTTACCCGAAGCGATTAGTAATGGACTATGTTCATTGAATCCTCATGTTCCCCGCCTAGCATTGGTTGCCGAAATGAATTTTGATTTTACCGGCGAGATGACGGCTTCAAAATTTTACGAAGGTGTTATTGAAAGTAAAGCCCGGGTTACATACGGTGAAGCTCAAGAACTACTTGATGGTGCTGCTGGTAAATCTTCGATGAACATGGAAGTGGCTAAAAAGTTAGACCACGTTAAAGAAAACATTTTTAAAAGTTCCGATCTTGCAAAGATCTTAATGGCGAAGCGGTTTAAAGAAGGCTCTTTAGATTTAGAAGTTCCTGAAACTGAACTTGTTATTGATGGCGCGGGCGAACCCGTCGACGTCATTAAGTCAGAAAGATTATTTGCGCATCGCTTGATTGAAGAGATGATGCTTGCAGCAAACGTCGCCGTTGCTAAATTTCTTTCGGGTAAAGAAATCCCAGCAATTTATCGTGTGCATGAAGAACCCGCTTCTGAAAAAATCGAAATGCTTCAACGATACATGAACAACATGGGCTCAACTTCAACGGTCGCCGGTGGTAAACTACAAAAGCGCCTGACCCGCATGTTACAAGAATTCGAAGGTAAGCCCGAAGCTCAAATCATACATATTTTAACTTTACGGTCGATGAGCCAAGCCAAGTACACGCATAACAACTTAGGCCACTTCGGTTTAGGCTTTGATTTTTATACGCACTTTACCTCACCAATTCGTCGATATCCTGATCTGATCGTTCATCGATTGATTAAGAATCAAATTATGCCTAACAGTCGTTACCGATTGATTCCTGAAGAAGATTTAGCGACCGCAGGCACATGGTTGTCTGCAACCGAACAAAAATCAGCGAAGGCCGAGCGCCAAATTCAAGCGATTAAAAAAGCGCGGTTCATGCAAAAGCAGGTCGGCGAAGTTTTCGAAGGTCTTATCAGCTCAGTCACTAAGTTCGGCGTATTCGTTCTACTAAGACAATTTAATATCGATGGTCTCATTCGCCTCGACGATCTTGGAAATGAAAAATGGGAATTTGACGAAGAAAATCTGACGTTAAGTGCGAAGCGCTCGGGTTTTATGTACAAGATGGGCGACACATTAAATGTAGCTGTCAGTATGGTTGATATCGAGCAAGGCCAAATTAATTTTGTACTAGAAAAAGATATGCATGCATCACCGAATCGTTCAGTGAAGTCATCGTCTGCGCGTGGCGATTCTAAAAATCGTCGCCCGAGCGAAAGAAGCGGTCGCGGAGGTCGCAATAAACGCGGCGATCGGTCCGAGAATTCAGACCCAGGAAATGACCGCGGTGGCGGAAAAAAACCTTTTTCGAAAGATTTAAGTAAAGGCCAGACAAAGGATTCAACCAAAGGCAGTTCTATTTTTAAAACTAGAAAAGATGCGGGCCGTACATTTGAAAAGAAAGCTCCACCTAAAGATTCTAAAACTTTTGTTAGATCATCTCCGGTTGTGGCGCCAGTCGCAAAGCCAACTGATGGCGCTTACCAACCCAAGCCACGTTATGCATCACTTACTGACTATTTAGATCAGAAAAAGAAAGGCTCGAATGAAGAGAAGTCAGACGCAAAGACCCCAATCAAGTTCACTGCTAGGACCTCTGAAAATCGGAAGAACTCTGAGAAACGCGGCCCGACTTCGAACGATTCTGGGGGTGTTCGCAAAGCACGGCCTGACAAATCTCGTCGAAAGAATAAATCTCGGTAAATTCGTTAATGCAAACGCAGGGGCCGACAAAGAACATTTGTCGCTTCCAACCCGAGTTAAATTAAGCTTTGAAGAGTTAGGTCCCACTTTTGTCAAATTCGGCCAGTTGTTGGCAACACGTCCCGATTTAATTCCTCAAGATTATATAGACGAGATGTCTTTATTGCATGATCAGGTTCAGCCATTAGAATATTCCGTGATTGAGCAAGTCTTATGTGATGAACTCGGAGTTGAATGGCACAAAAATTTTCAGTCCGTTGAAAAAACCCCGCTTGGTTCGGCCAGTATTGCGCAAGTTCACCGCGCAACAATGACGGATGGCCGCAAAGTTGTAATTAAAGTTCAGCGGCCCGGAATTGTTCAAGTTATAACGGATGATTTAAATGTTTTGTATTTTATCGCTGAATTACTTGAAAAGTATGTTCCTGAGATTCGTCCGTATAATCCGATCGGAATGGTCGATGAATACTTTAAAACTTTAGAACTTGAGACAAATTTTATTGTTGAAGCGAATAATCTTAGAAAGTTTCGCGAACTATTTAAAGCTGAAGAGAATATTAAAATTCCGAATGTGTTTTTCGACCTTATAACCGAACGCGTTTTGGTGATGGATGAATTAGACGGAAGACCTCTTAGTCATGAAAACTCGTTAAACCAACCGGGGGTCTCTGCTGAAGAAGTCATTAAGATTGGCCTACGAGCTTACTTAAAAATGGTTTTTATCGATGGATTCTTTCACGGCGACCTTCATGCCGGAAACTTTTTTGTATTTCCCAACAACGTGATCGGATTAATCGATTTTGGCGTCGTTGGACGTTTAAATTCCAAGACCCAATCATCAATCGTGAATATGCTGATTGCACTTTCGAAAGAAGACTACGTTCGATTAGCTTATGAATACGTTGAGCTCGCGCCATTTTCTGAAGATGTTAACGTCGATGTATTTGCGAAAGACTTGCAAGACCTGATCTCTCCGTATTACGGACTGACGTTAAAGCATATGAACGTGGGTAAGATTCTTATGACTTCATCAAGCGTTGCGGCCGGGCATGGGCTGACGGTGCCGACTGAACTGATGATGTTTTTTAAATCAATTGTATCAATCGAAGGCTTAGGCCAGCGAATCGTACCCGATTTTGATTTTCTTCAATATACGCTTTCAATGGTTGGCGAAGTGGCCCAGCATCAATTTCAACCGACCAAGTGGGTTGATGAAGCCGCAGTTATTTTTCGTGAATCACGTGGTTTCTTCACAGCGCTTCCGCGGCAATTGAACTTGATTTTACGGCGATTTAATTCCCCTAACTATAAAAATAAAGTTCACATTGAAGGGATTGAAGAATTACGACGCAGTATCGAGATTTCATTTAACCTCTTGTTTTTAGGAATTATCATCGCGGCATTAATCATTTCAAGTGCAATGATTTATCCACACCCTTCAAACTGGCTTATTAGTGGATTACCCGCATTTACCGTTATCGGATATGTACTTGCCGCCGGACTTAGTGTGGTGGCGTTTATAAATTATATAAAGAAGTCGTGAGGCCCCATGCAGCAGATCTATTATGAATTAAGTGTTTTAGCAAAAGCAGTCCATTTTAAGAATTTATCTGGAGCCGCTTTACACGTTGGCCTCAGCCAGCCGCAATTATCGCGCATCATTCTAAAAATCGAGGACGAACTAAAGCTTGTTTTACTTGATCGTACAGCGAAAAGAAAATCGGGCTGGACACCCATCGCGTTTGAATTGTCATCAATGTTCGAAAAATCAATTAACCGTCTTGAAGGCGAATTGATGAGCTTTAGTAAAAACCAAATGGTCGGCGAACTACATATCGGTACTTTGGAAGGTCTTTCTAATTTTGCGATGGATGCCTGCAAACATTGTTTCAACAAAGTCGGGGTTGAGAAAATATTTATCGAAATTTTCGATCTAAATGAGCTTGAGGCGCATTTTCTTTCGGGCAGCTTAGATTTAATTTTCACTTCGAAAAGCCCTGGTCGCCAAAAATTCAAATACATTAAAGAATTAGGCTTTCAAGTCTTAGAAAAGGTTCAGACAGATAAAAACTACGCAGTGTTATCAAATTTTGAATACGGACGCTCAAGCAAAAAAGAATTTAATGACTTCAAGCACGTGCTTGTTACAAATTCATTAGCCATGCGCCGAGAGTGGTTTGATAAAATCGGTGGTACGGGATTCTTACCAACCGAAGCAAAGCGTGGAAAAGCTCGCGAGCACGAGCCCATCTATATGATCGGAACTGAAATTTTAAATCCGCAAGTTTGGGAACAGATTTCAAGCTTTGTCGAAGGTGAGTAGCAGCTATTCACGCCAGTAATGGCAAGTATAGCCGCCTGGGTTTTTTTGCAGATAATCTTGGTGATAATCTTCCGCACTGTAAAAAGGTGCGGCCGGTACAAGCGCAGTCACAACCGGTTTTTTCCATTTTCCTGATTGATCGACTTCACTTATTACTTTCACCGCTATTTCTTTTTGCGCATCGTTAGAATAAAAAATGGCTGATCTATACTGACTGCCTACATCGTTCCCTTGCTGGTTGAGGGTGGTAGGATCATGCAGTTTAAAAAAAGCATTTAATATTGTCTCGTAACTGATTTTGTCTGCATCAAAAACAATTTGAATGGCTTCCGCATGGCCCGTCGCCCCCGTCTTTACTTTTTGATAAATCGCCGAATCGGCGGAGCCTCCGCAGTAACCAACTTCTGTTTCAACTACTCCAGGAAGTTTTCGAAATAATTCTTCCACGCCCCAAAAGCATCCCGCGGCTAAAATTGCTTTTTCTTGTTTCATTGCTTTACCTCGCAATCAAGACTTGATTGTGAATCCGCAACATTAAGGCGCAAAGTCATCGACTTCTTATCGTAACTTTGCGAATTTCCCTGCGTGCTTGCATTCACCGGATTATAAGTAATTTTAATGTAATTAATGCTTTCTTCGATCACAGAAGCTTCAAAGGTGTATTCGTTTAAAGTGTGATTGATGAAACTCATTCCGTATTCATCAACGTTAACTTCGACTTTGTGAAGATCTGGTTTTGCCCAAAGAACACAAGCTAATACATATTGTACCATTTTTGACTCCTATTTATTTTTCCCGGCCATTAAGCAAAGCATTTCAAACATTGTATCGACTGCGGCTAAAGCCGTAATACTTGAAGAATCGTATGGAGGGCAAACTTCAACTATGTCGGCACCCACTAAATTATCGATTTTTAATCCGCGCAAAATTCTCTGCGTTTCGTAAGTCGTTAAACCACCCGGAACCGGAGTTCCTGTGCCAGGTGCGTACGCCGGATCTAAACAATCAATATCAAAACTGATGTAGGTCGGCCCTTTGAATTCAGGAAATTTTTTAATAACGTCACTTAAAGAATTTTCTCGAACATCATCAACGGTCACCACGTGAATATTATTTTTTTTCACAAAATCAAGATCGTCGCCGCCGGTTAAAGGACCGCGAATTCCAATTTGCATCATTTTCTTGGGGTTCACTAAACCTTCATCGACCGAGTGGCGCGCAAAAGCTCCGTGATGATATTCACAGCCCCACGCAGCGGGATACGTATCTAAGTGGGCATCGAAGTGAATAAAATTAAGGGGCTCGTTATATTTTTTTCGAAGCGCTCGTAAAACCGGAAGAGTCGTCGAATGGTCACCGCCAATCGAAATAAACCTTTTATTTGAGTTAACGAGACTTGTTACGAAGCTTTCGATTTTTTCATAAGTCTGTCCTTGATCAATCGGGACCGTCGAACAATCACCGATATCTGCGACCTTTAACTGATCAAAAACTGAAACCGCCCGCGACATGTGGAATCCACGGCCTAAGCTTGAGGCTTCACGGATTTGCGATGGAGCAAAACGTGCACCGGGACGATACGAAACACCGCCGTCATAAGGAATACCAAATAATGCCACATCAAATTTTTCTTCGATTTGCGCAATGGGTAATCTAAAGAAAGTTTTTATGCCCGAAAATCGTGGAAATTCCCGACCGCTCAATTGTTTAAATTCATTATTATTCATACGGTCATTATCAGCAAAAATACCATTGGTTACAAACGCTTTATCAATTAAAGTCATGTGTCATGGCGAAGACTTCGGAAAGCATTAATTCTAAAAATCAGCGCGACCTTATTGCTTGGTATCAAGAAAATAAGCGCACTTTGCCATGGCGCCAAAACCGTGACCCTTACCGCATTTGGATTTCTGAAGTCATGTTGCAACAAACCACTGTGGCCGCCGTTATTCCCTACTACGAAAAATTTCTGAAGCGCTTTCCCTCGGTGCATGCACTAGCCAAAGCTAGTGCAGGTGAAGTCATCGAAATGTGGGCGGGTCTAGGCTATTACTCGCGCGCACGAAATTTACATAAAGCGTCTCAAGTGCTTTCGGCAAATGGTTTCTTCGATAAAGCGCACCAGCTTTTAGAATTACCGGGTTTTGGTCCCTACACATCCCGGGCGGTCTCAAGCCTTGCCTTCGGAGAAAAAGTTGGAGTTTTAGACGGAAACGTCATTCGAGTTTTATCAAGATTTTACGGATTACAATTAAAGTGGTGGGAAAATAAAGAAAAACTAAAATTACAGGAACTATCTGATCAACTTGCCTTTACCGATTATAGCTCTGAAATAAATCAAGGCTTGATGGAGCTGGGTGCAACAATCTGCACGCCGCAAAAACCCCTTTGCTTGCTGTGCCCTTGGAAAAAACGCTGTGTGTCCTTTGCTGAAGGTCTTGTTAACGTGATCCCATTGCCGAAGCCAAAACCTGCTTTCGAAATGTGGACATGGACATTAAATCCAATCATAAAAGATGAGAAGATTTTCATGCAGCCAAATTTGGCTACACCGTTTTTAAAAAACATGATGTTTCCGCCGGGGCAAGCGACTTCGCATTTAAAAAAACCTTCAGAGTATGATCTAAAACATGGGGTCACTAAATACGATATTTTTATTAAAATTCAAAAATCTTCATTAAAATCAGCTGGTCCAGGTGCATGGATTGCTTTAAATGAAATTAAGAAAATAAATCCAACCAGTCTTATGAGTAAAATTTTGAAATTTATCGAAAAATAGCCTAAAATAAGGGAATGTTCGCAAATATTCTTTTTATTTTAATTCAGTTTTCTTGGGCGGCGCCGCACCCGTTAGCGGGTTCATCCATTGTGAATAAACCGCAAAATAGCATCGCGATGAGCCACCTTGGATTCAAACTGGGGCCCATGCCGGCGAACTGGGTTTATAAAAATGGTTCTGACCTTACATCGCTTTCGCTGGAGATGGGTCCGGCTGAAGTTGTGTCGAAATCTATTTTAACAATTCGTACTGAAAAAGTTTCGCCGAAAACTGATCTTGAAAAATATGTTCGGCAGTATCTGCGAGATTATAATCAGTATGGTTTTGAAGTTGTTGGTTTGCAGTCTTATAAGAAAAGTTTAACACCCTCCGTGATTGTTGATCTTACTCAGAAGAATAAATTGACGAGGTCTCGTCAGGTTTTTTTTCATAAGGGCGATAAGATGGTTTTAGCTACTTGCTTAGATGACTTTGACAAGTTTGATAAGACGATGTTGGTTTGTAATCGCGTGCTTGGTGCTTTTTACTGGCGGTAGTTGGGTGCGGGTTCTTTGGGGTTCTTTGGGTTGCTTTGATTCTCTTAGCTTTTTTTATCTAGGACAATTCACGTAAAAATTCTTTTTAAAAATTGATTGGATTATGCTTGGACTTTCCGTCCTTGAGATTGTGGTTTCCCGACCGTCGTGGTCGGGAAAGGGTTGTTTCGGGTTTGGGATTGGAAAGGTTTTTCTCTAGCCGAAGATTTTTCTTATGAATGATTTTACTTTTTGGCCTACAGAGGTGTTTGCTGCTGGTTTTTTTGTTGGGCTTGATGATGAATTGTTTCTGAAACTTTTTGCTGCTGGCTTTGTATTTGCCTTGATGCTTGCTTTGCCATTCACTACGACTGGTCCGTTCGGGCCGTTTGGTGTAGGTAACTTTAATGGACCGGCTGCTTTTTTTCCGTTTGCGTTCGGAGTGTGCGGTTTTTTGTCGAATCGTTTTTCGTTATTTGCTTTTTGTGTTGAATGCGCTGTCATTGGTTTTCCTTCGCCGCGAGGTGGTCTTGGTGAACCACGGCCTCCGCCGGCTGATTGAGAAGGACGCTGATCTTGTCGATCTGCATCTTTAACTGGTCCTCGGTCTCCGCGTGGAGGTCCGCTTCTTCCGCCACCACCACCGCTGCGTCCACCGCGACTGTCGCGAGAGCCCGATGATTTATTTGGACGGTCAAACTTATTTCCGAAACCAGAATCTTCCCAGGTTAATGGTTTAAATTCTTTGATAAGTTCAGCATCTTCAATAAATGCCGTATCGATTTTCTTTTTTGTGTATTCTTCTACTCTTGATAATGAATCAATATCGCGATCACTGATCAGCGAGAACGCTTTACCTTCTCTGCCCGCCCGGCCCGTTCGTCCAATTCGGTGTACGTAAGATTCGGCATCTTGTGGCATTTCGTAATTAACGACAACGTCCACGCCGTTGATGTCTAATCCTCGCGCCGCTACGTCTGTTGCCACTAAAATATTCTGATCGTTTTCAGCTTTGAACTTTTCGATCACTGTATTTCTTTGGCTTTGGCTCATCAAACTAGAAATTCCCATCGCCGGAATATTATTATTCATTAAGAATAAAGCAACTCGGTCAACGTTGTGTTTGAAGTTTGTGAAGATCATTGCTTGCTTTGGGTTTTCTTTTTTTAGAATTGAAAGTAAAAACTGAGGCTTCTCTTCGTTACCAACGTGCATGATAAAATCTTTAACATGATCTGCTTTTGCTTGATCACGGCTGATATTCACTTCAAAAGGTTCTGCACCAAATTGATAAGCCGTGTTTAAAACGTCGAAGTTAAGGGTCGCGCTGAAAACTAAAAATTGGCGATCACGTGGAACGCGGCCTAATATGTATTTCATATCATCTTTAAAACCCATGTCGAACATGCGGTCCGCTTCATCGAATACAATTGCGCGAACTTGTTTGAGGTCGATAAAATTTTCTTTGTATAAATCAATCAAGCGGCCGGGAGTTGAAACAACAAACTGTAGGCCTGAAGCCAAAGCTTCTTTTTGTTTGTCGTAACCCGTTCCACCGTAAAGTGGAAAAGTTTTAAGGCCGCTGCCGTCAGCGATTTTAATAACATTTTCGTTAATCTGATCGGCCAATTCACGTGTCGGTACTAAAATTAACACGAAGCTGCTTGCGTTCCAGTCTTTGATCGCTCGTTCATGAGTTGGATCTTCTTTTGTGCGCAAAATTCTTTCAATGAGCGGCACTAAAAACGCAGCCGTTTTACCGGTTCCCGTTTGTGCAAGCCCTGCGACATCTTTTGCTGCCAAAATATGAGGAATTGTTTGCTGTTGAATAGGAGTCATATCAACATAATTGAGTTTTTGGATCGCAGATTGAAGCCGAGGTTCTAAGTTTAATTCTGAGTAATTCATGACTGTTCAGTGATAGTTGATCGCTGTCGCACTGTCACGGCTTCATGGTCTTTATGCGTTGTGCAAACCAATAAATTTGCGTAGCTCTGAAACAAACTCTTCGTATTTTTCGAAATGCACCCAATGCCCGACCCCATTGATTTCTACGCCAGTGATGAATGAGTTTTCTTGAAGCATTTTCAGATAAGTTTCTTGGCTTAAAACATGGGATTTTTCACCACGGACGAGCAACATCGGTATTTGAATGGTGCGAATCTCTTCCCAGCGATCTTTTTTGTGACCTTCTTTAGCAATTTCAAACACAGCTTGCTTAGAGAACTTCCAATCATAGGTTCCATCCGGCTTTTCTTCGATATTCGCCTGTAAAAATAGCGATAAAACTTGCGGCGGCTCTTTCGCCTGAAATTTTTTAAAAAACTCTGTGGCGAAGAACTGTTTTAAATCTTCTTTAGTCTGAAATGGAGTGGGCACAGAGTTTAACATTTTTTCGTAGTAGCCAGTCACATCTGGATCTGTGTCAGGACCCATATCTTCGATCGTTAAAGTTTTTACTTTGTGCGGATAACGATGGGCAAACACGATTGCATTTCGCCCTCCCATCGAATGACCTACTAAATGAAACTGATCCCAACCAAGCTCGGTGGTTATCTTGTCCAAGTCTTCAGCAAATATTTCGGGAGAATAACCGGTCTCGGGCTTAAAAGATCGGCCATGCCCACGCTGATCATAAATCAAACACTGAAAATCGTTTTCTAATCGGGATGCAATCTTTCTCCAGTTAGCTGAAAATGCCATTAATCCGTGAATAAAGACGATTCGTTGCGAAGTATTTGTACCTAATATGGAATAATTGAAATTTTCTAGAAACACTGCACTTAAGTACTCGACTTGAAATCGAAGCTCAATTAAAAAGTTAATGAATGCCTAAAGCAAAAACTGCTTCTTTAGTGAAGCACTACACTCAAATACTGCATAAGCTAAAAAGCAACATCGATCCGCAAGCGGTTCAGATCTTACGTCGTTTAAAAGAATCGGGATTTCAGGCTTATTTAGTGGGCGGCGGTGTTCGTGATTTATTGGTTAATTTAATACCCAAAGATTTCGATATTGCAACGAATGCGGCCCCCAATGAGGTGCGCAAAAAAGTTCCTTACTGTTTTATCATCGGTCGCCGTTTCAAGCTTGTTCATGCCCGCCGCGGAGACCAAATTTTCGAAATCGCAACTTTCAGACGTCAGGCTTTAGCCGAAGAATTGGTAACGGCCGAGCAAGATGAACGCGCATTTGCCGAAGAAAACTTTTTTGGTAATCTTGAGGAAGATTCATATCGCCGTGATTTCACGATCAATTCACTTTTTTATGATCCGATCGATGAAGAAATTGTAGATCACTGTCACGGACTTCAAGACATTGAAAACCGGACCCTTAGAATGATTGGCGATCCGAAAGCTCGAATCATCGAAGACCCCATACGTATGTTGCGCGCGATCCGCCTTTCGCAAAAATTACAGTTTTCGATTGAACCCTCATTACGGGAAGCAATTCTTTTACAAAAAGATGACTTAAAGCGCAGTGCACCGCCGCGACGACGTGAAGAATGGGTTAAGTTTTTCAGGTTACCGCACATCGAAATGGCGTTGATGGAGCTTTTTGATTTACACATTTTTGAAACCGTCATTCCCACTTTTCATCAATTATTTTCGAACGAAGAACAGCGAGAAGATTTTTTAAGCTATATTCGCCGAATCAATTACGTCGGTTTTAATTTGGCGGATACAACTGAATTATTTTCAGCTTTATTGCATATTTATTTATGGGTTGTTCACCCAGCCGGTTTCAATGTGAGTGATATTGCTGAAGACGAAAAATTTTTACTTTTCTGCCGAGATGAACTTGGAGTCTTCAAAGCCGAAGCAGGTACTTACTTTCAGGCGGCACAGTTTATTTCTTCCCTTAAAAAGCGGGATTTCTACATAAAAAAAGGTGAACGCCGTCAGCGTTCGATGATTTTTCACCAAACCTTTTTACTTTCATTAAAGATGGCGTATTTAACGAATGAAATCAGTGCGAATGAATTTCTATTTTGGCTCAACGAACATGATCGCTTTACAAAGCAACCGATTCAATTACCTACTCCGAATCAAACGATTGAATCTGAACCAGAATCTTAATTCAAGCGCAGCTCTACTAGATCTCAAGCGCAGCTCTATTAAATTTCAAGCGCAGCTTGAACCATTGAATTCGAATCAATGCCGTGTTTTTTGTATAGTTCGATTGCGTTGTAGGCGCTTTGTCCGAATTGGCCATTTACTCCAAGTGATTTTTGTTTGATAGAAATTCCGGCTTGCGCGCACTGATGCGCAATAAAAGCCCCAAAGCCAAGAAGTACTTGATGATCTTCGGCCGTGACAAGTCTGCCTTCGCAGGTATCAAGGATTTTTTTAAGTGCCACTATATCAATTTTATTTAGACAACTTTGATTTACAACTAAAGACCCGATATTTTTATTTTTCAAAGCTTCACTGGCCTTTATTGCTTCGCCAATTAATGAACCAGTTGTCATAAGCACAACATTTTTTTTGCCTTCGATTTTATTATTACGAAGAATTTGTGGTACTCCGGCTTGGTAAGAAAGGGGGCTATCAGCTGGTTTAAAGGATTTCGGAAAATTTTCGCGACCTAAAAAGAAGATCGCCGAATGCGGATGCTTCCCGGCTTTGCGATCTTTAGCAAAATTCTCAATCACTTCCGTCATTAGAAATTCAGCCTCTTCACTTGAACTGAGCGAATAAAGATCGACGCCAGGAATGGTCGCTAGCATCGACATATAACTAAGCGATTGATGGGAAGCCCCGTCTGCTGCATCTTGAAATCCGGTATGAGAAAAGACCGCTATAACTGGAGCTTCTGAAAGCATCGCCATCGTGATTGGTAAAGCGCCTTTCGTAACACCGAACTGCGCGAAAGTATCTACAACCGGAATAAAACCTTGTTTTGATAATCCCGCCGCAGCTGAAATCATGTTACTTTCGGCGACGCCAACATCAAGGCTGGCTTGAGGGAATTCTTTTCTAAAACCAGCAACTCCCGTTGATCCGGGTAAGTCCGAAGTGACGGATAAGACTGGTAAGCCATTTTTAAAAGCTTTAATCATAGCTTTCGAAATTCCGACCTGAATTTTTTCACCGCTATCTGGAATCGCGCTCGCTTTCAATTTAATTTCATGCGCAATCAGTTCTTCAATCCAGGGTTGGCAAATTGTAGAAACCTCATCACTTTCATAAATCTCTTTGATGAAATCGCTGAGTTCAACGGGTGATTTACATGGAAAACCATGGCCCCCGGAAGCCGACTCGGAAGTTTTTTTAGTTCCGATCCCTTTGGTGGTTTTTGCCCAGACAGCAACTGGTTGATTTGCATTTTTTTGCGCGAATGCCGACGCTTCTTGTAGGGCGTCTGCGCAAGCCTGCAAATTATTTCCTTGAGGAACTTTGATGACTTTCCAGCCCAAAGACTCGAGTGAGTTAAATGTTGGTTCCATCGAAAATGAATCTAAATCAATACGTCCCGATAGCTTTGTATTGTTATCGCTAAGGATTAATACGAATGGAGCCATCAGACCGCGTTTTGCTAAACCCGGAACGGCGGCTAATGCTTCTTTAGCTTCGCCTTCCATTGCGGCACCATCTGAAAGAACACAATAAGTTGTTCGATTTGTTCCTGCTAATTTTTCAGCTAAAGCTAAACCTTGCGATTGCGGAAATGCAGACCCTAGTGGTCCATTACTTAAATAAACTCCTTCAGGAAAACCGTGTACTTCCCCGTGACCCGTCAACCCGCTTTCAATTGAGCGAAATTGTTTAAGTGAATTAATATTTAGACCAGCCATTTCATAGTTAGCCTTCAAAGCGTAAAGGCCGTTTTCACAATGGCCCGCATCGTTAATGATGTGCGCTAGATCAAACCATTCTTTTTTACTTTTTTCTGCTTGATGAAATACAAGACCATGCAGCGCCGACATCAGTTCGGCCAATGCGGCGGGACCGCCATAATGGGAGGCGGCTCCACCTAACACAGCATTCATATCCATCAATGCAACTAAGGCTCGGGTCGCTTTGGGATCTGCGACCAAGATTTCTTCACCGGATTGCAATTTAATTTTTTTTGCAAACTGTGGCTTTTTATTTTGGTGACCGGCTAAATGGATTTTAACTTGAAGTGGAGTGATTTGTGTCATACTTATTTTTTATGACATCTACGTTATCTATTCAACAACTGCGCACACTTCCAAAGGTTGACTTGCACCGCCATTTAGATTGTTCAATGCGTTGGAGCACTTTGCTTGAAATCGCGACAACCTTAAAGCTTGAGTTTCCAAAAAATCCGCAAAAACAACATGCTCACTTTATCGTGACCGAACCGATGGCTAATCTAGGCGCGGTCTTAAACAAATTTCTCATCGCTCAAAAACTTTTAGCCAGCGAAGAAATTCTTGAACGCCTGGGCTTTGAAGCATGTGAAGATGCATTCAACGACGGCGTTCGCATTTTAGAATTAAGATATGCACCGACTTTTATTGCTGATGGGCATTCAAACTTAACATTTGATAAAATACACCAAGCTTTTTTACGTGGAATTGCACGCGCGCAGAAAAAAATGCCGATTGCGGTTGGGCTCATTTGTATTTTGCAACGTATTCTTCCGTTAGAGAAAATTGAAGCCGTTACGAAATTTGCCATCGATAATAAAAGTACTTTCTTGGGTTTGGATCTTGCCGATAACGAAGAAGGTTTTGAACCTAAACCATTCGCGCGATTTTTTGAAGACGCGCGCAAGGCAGGCTTACACACCACTATTCACACAGGCGAAGCGCCAAACCCTTTATCGGGCAAATGGATTCTTGATGCCATCAACATCTTAGGGGCTGAAAGAATCGGGCATGGGGTGCAAGCCATCAACTCTCCTGAAGTGATGCAAGTCTTAATCGAGCGCGACATTCCGCTTGAGGTTTGCCCGTACAGCAATTATTTAACTCAGGCTTTTAATTCTTATGAAGCGCACCCATTGAAAAAGCTAATTGAGGCCGGTGTACCCGTAACCCTGAATTCAGATGATCCGGGAATGTTTGGTTCAACTTTAACTGATGATTACATCATTGCTCACCAGTACCAAAAACTTTCTTTCATCGATTTTTATAAATGTAATGAAGTTGCTTACAAGCATTCATTTATTTCTGAAGAAGAAAAGAGCCGCGTATGGAGCCGCTAAAAGATTATTTTTCCGAGATTACACCTTACCAGACTGAATTCTTAAAAGTTTCTGAATTACATTCTATTTACGTTGAGCAATGCGGCAATCCAAACGGGCGGCCCATCGTTTTTTTGCACGGTGGCCCCGGCGGCGGAGTCAGTCCTGACCACCGCCGTTTTTTCGACCCGAAATTTTATCGAATCATTTTATTCGACCAACGTGGTTCGGGCCAATCAACACCCGCTGCAGAGTTAAAAGAAAATTCAACTTGGGACTTAGTCAGCGATATCGAAAAAATTCGCACGCATTTGAAAATCAAAGACTGGATTGTCTTCGGTGGCAGCTGGGGCTCTACGCTTGCACTCGCCTACGCAATAACACATCCTTTAATCGTTAAAGGTCTCATCTTACGTGGAATATTCCTATGCCGTCCCTCTGAAATAAAATGGTTTTATCAGGAAGGGGCTTCGCAAATTTTTCCGGATGCTTGGGAGACCTATTCAAATCACATCCCGCTTGAAGAGCGAAATGATTTTGTAACTGCTTATTACAAAAGGCTAACGAGCGAGAATGCAGATGTACGCTTAGCGGCCGCCCGAATCTGGAGCCAGTGGGAGGCCGCCACTTCTCGCTTGCACACGGATCCAAAATCGATCGATGATTTTGCTGAACCAAAATTAGCTTTGCAGTTTGCGCGCATTGAATGTCACTACTTTATAAATAATGCTTTCTTTAAGACCAATAATTTCTTGCTCGAAAATATTTCAAAGATTAGGCAAATTCCGTCACAAATTGTGCAAGGTCGATACGATGTTGTATGTCCCGCACGTAGTGCGTGGGACCTTCACAAGGCATGGCCTGAATCGAAGCTAAATATTGTTGCAGACGCTGGGCATGCCGCCTCAGAGCCAGGAATTCGTTCGGCACTCATCACGACGACAGAGCACTTCAAGCAGTATTGATGCATCACAACATAACAAATTCTTATTAACCTCATTCTATCTATTGTTTTGATACTGGTCCCAAAATGGGTTTTATTGTCCGCAAGCAAGAGGGGCTTGCTTAGCTTTAGGAGGCAAAATGAATTTACGACCGTTATTAAAATCGCTATTAGTACTTACTTTTGTAAGCTTCTTCGTGTCATGCGCACCAAGCAAATCTAATACACAGGTTCAACAAGCTAGTGATGCGGACTCTTCAATTATTGGCGGAGTCGAATCAAATGAGGAATATCAAAAGAAAAACGGCATTGTCGGAATCTTTATGATTTTAAAAGACAACGAAGGCAACCAAGGCGGAGCCATTTGTACTGGAAGTTTAATTCGACCCAATGTTGTGTTAACTGCGGCACATTGTTTAAAAGCACCTGAAGGTTCAACGTTGGTTGGCGCATTCACTTTTTTCGGTCTCAGCTTAGAAGATGTTATGAAAGAGATCCAAGCAAAAAACACAACTCATGTGCGCTCAATTAAAACAGTTTTAATTCACGAGTCTTATAAAATGTCAGAAGCGGTTAATCATGACATTGCATTGATCGCATTAAAAGAAAATGCTCCACAAGGTTTTCAAGTTGCTGAACTTGCAACTGAAGAAGTAGGTAAAGCAATGACCGCTGGGTCGGGCTTAACTTTAGCTGGATTCGGTGTTTCTAAATATGAAGTAAAAGGCGAAGGCGAGTTAAGAGAAATCGTCAGTGAAGGCTCTGGAAAATTACGCCAGACCGATGGGATTAAACTTCTAGAAACAGATTCTACAGGGCAAGAGATGGCACTTGATCAATCGAAAGGATCAGGAGCTTGCCATGGTGATTCAGGCGGCCCGGCTTACTTTACTGATTCAACAACTAAAAAAAGATATTTGGTCGGGATCACAAGCCGTGGTGAAGAGCCTTGCACGAAGTTGGTCATTTACACGCGAACTCTTGGTTACAAAACTTGGATTGATGCTGGCCTAAAAAAGATTTCGCAGTAATTCAACAACTTGAATAGGCTGATCGCACCAAATGCGGTGGCTTGAAGAAATCCTCTTATAATCTAAGAGGATTTTTTTTTGCTTTAGACTCTCGGCAATCTCTAAAAATTTATGATCAGAATCTCCCACAATCCAAGTAATCTTATTTTGGTTCAATTTAATAACGTCCGTTAAATCTTTTTGATTTCCTAATGACCAAATCGATAAGCTTTTTTTAAGTTTATCTAAATCGTAATCGTCTATATGACGTGTAGGTTCTGCATTTGAGCCGGCGAAAATGGGCTGTTCATTCCAATTCTTAATAAAATGGTTCCAGTTAGCTTCGGTTATTTGTTCAGACCATTGTTGGTCACTTTGAATGCGCTGCAGTCGATCGCGAACGGCTTCGTTAGATAAGCCAGGGTTGGTCGATAAGAAAATGTAATGATCAAACAACTGCGGATCTTCGGCTAATATTGAAAGCCCAATTCGCCCACCTAGTGAATACCCTACAAAAACTTTCGGATCGCCTTCGTGAAGCGCGCGAACTTTTTGAATTATTCTTTTTGCGTAATTTTTAAAATCCAGAATATCTTCGCTTTCCTTTGCAAAAAGACTATCTGATACGAATTGAACTCCAGATTTTTGCAGCGCTTGCTGTATCAGGCTCCAATCAGAACCCTTTCCTAAAAAGCCGTGCAGGGCATAGACTAAGCCTTTTGGCATATCAGGTCCCAGTCAGACCAAAAGTTTTTCGTCTGTTCTTCCGAGGGTTGTATCTCGATGATAGCGTGATCAGATTCAAGATTTTTTAGATCAGCTTTTTCTTTTACCAGCGAATACGTCCAGTTCCACATCGACGCCCAGGCTTTAAATTGTATAAGGTGTGGGTTTACAAAAATATCGTTCTTTAGCACCCGGTTGAAAATTTGACCGCCAAAATTATTCAGCACGACGATTCTTTTTTTTCCTGCACTTAGCTGATTTGTTAAGCCTAATGAAACCAAATCATACATCGCGGTTAGGTCTCCAACCAGACAGTAAGATTCTTCAAAGCCCTCTGACCAACCTAAATAGGTCGAGACTTGGCCATCAATGCCGTTAGCACCCCGGTTTGCGTAGATGCCGCCAGAACCTTTTTCGGAAAACTGATCCCAATGCCTAATTGGCAAAGAATTTCCTAAATAAATCGGTTGATGTGCGATGCGGTTAGAAAGCAATGCCACTAATGCAGGTTCGCTTTTTGGGTACTTGAGTATAAGAGCTTCTTTTTCTTTCTGCATCGTCTGGTCCCAATTCTTCAAGTCTTGACCAACGTTCATTTGCTCACGATTTTCGATCAGTTCTGAATCAGCAAAAGAATGCAAATTCGTAACACGGGATAATCCAGTGAAGTTCATACCCGTAATGTGAGTAACTGGGATGTATTTGAAATCATTTTCTAGATCGCGCCAGAAACGCAATGTTGGTATGTTACCCACGCGAATGACCGAATCACAGTGCTTAGCTTCAAATGCCTTTTTAACGATTGCGTCTGAAGCTCCTAATATAAATGGGGCTAAACTTTCCACATGTCGAAGCTGGCTGATCGACTCGGCATAAACCGGCGCTTTTAGTTTTTGAATAAGTGAAATCGTCGGTGCTATTTCATTTTCATGAAGCCCACCGATAAGAATGAAAGGTTTTAATCCGACCTGTGGCTTTGAAGGTCTTGCTGATTTTCTTTCAATGTTCAGAAGAACAGGTTTCAGCGAAGCCGTATTGGAAGCTTGATCTAATAAGGGCTCATCGAAACAGATATTTAAATGAATGGGCTTTTTCATGCTCCAATTAAAATGAAAGTTTTCACTATGAATATCCAAATCATAAGTCGCTTCTACATATTTAGAGAAAATTCCAACTTGCTCGATTGATTGCGGCGCACCCGAACCCCGGTAGCTCTTCGGCCGATCGGCCGTGATAAGAATCAGCGGTAGACCCTGGTAGGTTGCTTCGATTGCCGCCGGCAAAAGCTCCGCAACGGCAGTACCCGAGGTCGTCAAAATGGCAACCGGCACTTTTTGAGTGCGGGACAACCCAAGCGCGAAGAAAGCGGCACTTCTTTCTTCAAAAAACGAATAAACTTTAAAATTCTTTTGCTCAAGCGCTATAACAATGGGGGCGTTGCGTGCGCCCGCACAAACAACGATGGTACGTACTTGTGCCTGGGTTAAAAAATCAAATACTTTTAAAGACAGATCAAAATTTGTCAAGATTGCAATCCCATCATCTTCTTTACAGATTCGCGTTTATTGGCTAATTCCGTCAATTCATTTTCATATACGCTTTGGGAAGTAACTCCGCAGCCCGAATAAATTTTGATCGTTTCAGAATTAAAAAAGTAACTTCGTATTGAAGCAATCACGAAAAGAAAATGCGGTTGAATAATCCCAAACGGAGCGGCAAAGCTGGCTCGTTCAAAAGTGGATTGCAAAGATTTGAATTCTTCGAAGTTTTTCTGATTTGGTGGATAAATACCTAAGGCTGCAGTCGGATGCAATTTAGATACAACCCCGAAGGCTTCTTCAGCTTGACTGACTTGCATCTTAAATTCAGTTTTTAGATGAACTAGATGTTTGAGCTCAAGGGCCTTTATCTGACCTACTTGTAAATTATCTACGAAATTTATGGACTTTATTTTCTGAGTTATATCGTCGACGACGATTTGATGCTCCACTAGATTTTTTTGATCGCGCACAAGCAAGTCTGCGGCGCCTTCAATATTTAGAGAAGTTCCGGCAATGGCGCTAGTTTGCAATTCTTGTGTTTGCAACTCCCAATGGGCGATCTGCTCGGGCGTATGTCCAAGAAACCCTTTTCCATTCTGCCAACTTCCATAAGTCCAACCGTTGTGATGTTCATATGCTAGTTTAAGTAAACTTTCGCAAAGCTGGGCCAAACCAAACTTTACTTTTCCTGACTGAGAAATGATCGGAACTGTCTTAGTTAATTCTTTTGCTTCAAATTTTTTCTTACTCCAATCGAACTGAACTTTGAACTCGGCGACCGTGGGTTTCTCCCAATCCACCTTAATCTCTTGATGTTCACACTGCTCAAGTAAATCGATCAATTCGTACCGGGTGAGTGAAAATGATTTCTGACCAACCAGAAATGTCGATGAAGGCTTTGACACTGAAAAGTCCCAAAAATGAGGCTGATACAGAACTGTTTGATCAGGGGTTAATTCTGATAAACTTAACGTGGTAGATGTGAATGGTCCCATAACCAAATTAAAGGTATCTGGTGCGGTCTGAAGGATAGCGCCGCAATTTAAAAACTCTTTGAACTTTATTAGGGTCATGTTAATTTGCTGTACCACACGGGGCTGATATGTGGCAGCTGAAATAACACTTAAGTAGTCAGTTAATAAGTCAGCTGAATGTTAGGTCGAGAAATAAACACTATGGCAGATCGCAAAACAGTTCGAATAAACAATATTGAAATCGGCGGCCCTCAATTTACAGTGATTGCAGGACCGTGCTCAATCGAATCAGAGAATCAGCTTAAACAAACAGCTACGTCGATTAAAAAATCCGGAGCTTCTATTTTACGTGGTGGCATTTGGAAAATGCGCACTTCATTAAAATCATTTCAAGGTTTAGGCGAAGAGTCTTTTCAATTTATTAAAAAAGTTAAATCGGAAGTTGGTTTACCACTTATTTCAGAAGTGACGGACATTCGCCAAATTGAAGAAGTCAGTGCAGTTGTAGACGCGTTTCAGGTCGGCGCCCGTAATATGCATAATTACGCTTTACTCAAAGAATTGGGTCGTCAGCCGAAGCCAGTTTTACTAAAAAGAAATTTTTCAGCTTTCATTGATGAGTGGCTAAAAGCAGCCGATTACATCGCTAACGAAGGAAATGATCAAATTATTCTTTGTGAGCGAGGCATTCGTACTTTCGAAACAGCGACGCGTAACACTTTAGATTTAAATGCAGTTGTGTATGCAAAAAAGCATAGCCGCTACCCGGTTATTGTTGATCCATCACACGCAGTTGGAATTAGCGAATTGGTAACCCCACTTTGCTATGCTTCGGCGGCAGCGGGTGCCGACGGTTTAATTGTTGAAGTTCATCCAAATCCATCTGAAGCAAAATCAGATGGCCAACAAGCTTTAACTTTTGATTCGTTTGATACAATGATGCGCCAGCTTGAACGAGTTTTAAATGCCTTTGACCGAGGATTAAACCGCGCATGAGCCAAACTCCAAATCCTGAAATTATTCGTTCGATGTTTTCAAAAGTGGCCTCGGAATACGATAAAGCAAATTCGATTTTATCAATCGGCATTCACCACTTGTGGCGAAAAAAATTAGTTAAGTTAGCTTCGGTCAAAAGCGGCGATCGTGTATTAGATTGCGCAACCGGAACCGGCGATTTAGCGATCGAGTTTAAGAAGGCGGTCGGTCCAGAAGGCTATGTGATCGGAACGGATTTCTGCCCAGCCATGATGACAACGGCGCCGAGCAAAGCTAAAAAAAGAAACTTAGATGTAACCTTCGAACAAGCTGATGTTACGCAATTACAATACCCAGATAATGAATTCGATATCGTTAGTATTTCTTTTGGAATTCGCAATGTAGGTGATCCGAATAAAGCACTTCAAGAGATGGCCCGCGTTTGCAAACCAGGCGGCCGCGTGATGATTCTTGAATTTGGACAAATGAAAACGCCCGTCATCAAAGATCTTTACAATGTTTATTCAGAAAAGATTTTACCCGTGATCGGCGGTATGATCACAGGGCAAAAAGAAGCTTACGACTATTTGCAAAAATCTTCTTCTAAATTTCCAAGCCGTGAAGCCTTTATTGAATTGATGAATCAATCTGAATGTTTTTCGTCATCAAGCTACGTACCCGTTAGCTTCGGCATTGCGTACATTTACACGGGAATTGTTAAAAAAAATTAAATCCGATCCAAACGTGACCATAACAAATGGTCGGCAATCAAATGCCAAGTCATGGCTTCTATCACCGGAACCGCTCGGGGCACTATACATGGATCGTGACGGCCTTTTTTAGCCGTATCTTTGATTGAAGATGTCGGTTTAAATCCAACCCGAAATAAAATGGGTTCACCCGTGGTTAATCCGCCGCGGATGCCGCCATAAGCTTCTGAATCTAATTTGGTATGGAACTCTGTTCCCTTCTGGCTAACGCTGCCGAAGCCATCGCCAAATTCAAACGCCGCCGTCGCGCCTAAGCTCATCATCGCTGCGGCAAGATCAGCTTTAAATTTATGAAATATAGGCTGACCCAGTCCGGCCGGAATATTCTTAATTTGTACTTCGACCACGCCGCCGTAGCTTTGACCTTCAACGATGGCTGATTCTAATAATTCAACTACGCTACGTTCACGCTCTGACGGGAAGCGAGTTTTAAATTGATCGATATCTAAGTTCCAAACTTTTTTGATTTCGTCGTCGTGCAAAATGAAATCGGAAATTTGCGAAGCATAACCTTTTAGTTTTATTTCGGGTTGAATTTGCTGACAAATCATTTGTGAAATGGATCCAGCTATAACTCGACAAAGAGTTTCACGACCTGAGGCCCGTCCGCCTCCCCGATGATCTACGTGACCGAACTTTGTCATCCACGTGTCATCAGCATGACCAATTCGGGGACTTAACTTAATTTTTTCGTAATCCTCTGATTTTTGATCCTGGTTTTTAACGACGATGCATATGGGTGTACCTAAAGTTTTATTTTCATAGACTCCACTTAGAATTTCTGGAGAATCCGCTTCACTTCTGGCCGTCGTCACCGAACTTTGACCAGGCCGCCTGCGCTTTAAGTTTTTAAGTAAAAGTTCAGAATCGAATTTGACTCCGGCGGGGCATCCGTCAATCACCATACCCAATGCGATTCCGTGGCTTTCGCCAAAGGTCGTCACTTTTAATATTTGACCAAAATTATTTGCGCTCATTGAGAACTCCAAAATTCTTGCTGCCGAACGGCTTGTTGCTGAAACATGATTAGACCTGATGTATATTTTGCGTTGATCTTTAAAGCGTATTCAAGGCCCATTGAATTTTCAGTGTAATTTAGATCAATCACATGTTTCACATTGAGTTCATCACTTGGCCATTGCGGTTCATTTGTTCTAGGCGCGGCCCAAATAAGATACTTGATATCGCTGGGTATGTAAGTTGAGTTATCACGAATTTTTCCCGTTAGGCTTGAAACGTAATGAGCACCAGGCAAAACCGCTTTCATCATTTGTAAAGTACCACCACCGCCCCAAACCAAAGTGGCTTGCTGGTCGGCTTGAGTAAAATCTTTTACTAAAAATTGAAACCCGTTAATATCGGTGTTGTGACCACAAACGGCGCTTTCCTTAAAATACATCGTATTCACGGCCTTAAAGGTTTGTACGATGGGCGAAAATTCTGTCGTCAAAATATATGCAAAAGCTTTTAAAGGTGACGTCACGGCGGCGTAAGTTAAGCCGACAGTATTAAGCCATGAAATTTGCGCTTTAAATTCATCTTCAGACATTTCTATTTTGCTAACGAAGCTTGTTTTTTTTTGAAAAAAAGTTTCGTGCTCTATCGGTGTTCTAGAAAAGTAAATCGGCTTGCCAATAACTGCGGCCCAGGCTTTTGGCTTTTCATTTGGTAACACTAACCATTCGTAAGTTGAAGGCTGGTCGTTAAGATTAGTAAAATTGCGTATGTAATTTAGTTTTTGAGAGTATTTACCTAAAAGTCGCCACCATTGCCATTTCCCGTTAGCCGACCGAGGTAAAAAACTTCGGTTTTGCGGATCAGCCTTTTGCCATTCATGCCCAATTCTCAGCTCTTCAAAACTTTCAACCATAGGACACAGCTTCAATTGGCCAGTTGAAAATTGTTTCAATTTTTCTATACCAGTCACTATCTGGGCATCATGAGATGAAAATATGGCTGGAGGCAATCCTTCTGGTAGGCTACTTAAATTAATATCCCAGTCGATTCTTACAGAACTAGATATTTTAGCATTTTCGGTGCGAACTGAAACAAGCCAATCCTCTTTTGGAAATCTCGAAAGTAATTCATTGATTCTATCGGGTTCAACAAGATCAGTTCGTAATTCGATTCGTGCATAATTTTTCAAAATTGATTCTATGTTTACGATTTCTGGTTCAGTAAGTGTATAATAAGCATCGTCAATCCTATAGCGTTCAGTCAAAATGGCTTTCTCGGTTTCATTTCCGCCGTCTACGCCTTCTGGCATATAATATACTTTATTGGCACGCTTGAAAAAATTCGGATTGCGAAGACTGAATCGGTTTTTCGATTCTTCAATGGGGTCAAGATTGATATCAAGTCGCGGGCGATCAAGAAATATACGCCCGTCAGCATCGGTCACACGCGATACTAAAATAACTTCATCAGTTGAATCGATATTTTCGGGGTCAAACCCTGCGCCAAGCGCAATCACGTAGCTATTATTCGATAATTTGATTTTACGATATATTTCGTGTTCGATTTTACGAAATTGCTGTTCACCAGCTTCTTTAAAGTAGTCTGTTAGTGGTATTTGCACTTCTTTAGCAATTTCTTCATCTAAATCGAAATGGGGTATGTCTGGAAAAAAGTTCAGATGCCTTTTTAGTAAGTGTGTCTTTCCTGCTCCGCGATGGCCGATTAAAACTCTTTTCATGGCTTCACCTCGATATGTTGGAAAAACTGAGGATAACTCTTATTTACAACCTGCGGGTTTTGGACTTCGATATTAAATCCAGCTAATTTCAATAAACCAGCTGCCATTGCCATACGATGATCATCATCTGGGTTGAAACGCTTAAGTATTTTCTTATCTGCAGTTGAACTTTGTCCTTGGATAATAATTCCATCAGGCAACACTTCACACTTAATTCCGACTAAATCTAAAAGCTCTTTGGTTTTTTCAATTCGATTTGATTCTTTAAATCTTAACTGTTCGGCGCCATAAAGTTTGCTTTCGCCCTTGGCTAATGCGCAAAGTACGCTTAGCACCGGAAATAAATCTGGAGATGAATTCAAATTCACTTCGCAAGCCTTCCAATTATTATGTTTCTTGATTTTCAGCGAATGAGTGTTCGTGTCGACCTGAATGCCCATTTTTTTAAATATTTCTAAAAATGCAATATCGGGCTGTAAGGTTTCACTATTCCAATTTGTAATTTCAACTGAGCCATCTATGACGCCAGCTGCGATGAGCGCAAAGGCCGAGCTGATATCAAGCTCTGCTTGCAGGCTTTGCGCATGCGGCTTCTGGCCTTTATAAATAACCAATTCGATTGATTCTTCATCTTCGCTCATCGACATTTCCATGCCCATCATTTGTAGAAGTTGAAGGGTCATTTTAAAATAATCGATCGAGGTGATCGGTTTTTTAATATGAATAACCAAGTCACTATTAAGATCCCATGCGCTTAAAGCAATGCCGGACAAAAATTGACTTGAATTTTCTGCCTGACAACGAAGAGGTTGAGCTATTTTCCAACCGGTCGAATTGATTTTAATATGATCTGTTTCAAACTGAACTTGCACACCTAGCTGATTCAGAAATTCTTTGATTTCATTTTGCGGACGCGCCAGTAATCTAGAGTGACCATGAAGGAACCATTCACCAGGATATCTGGAAATTAGAAATGCAAAAAAGCGCAGCGACGTTCCGCCCTGACCCAAATCGAACTGACTTGTTGAATGAATTGCGCCAATAGCCTGCCTTAGCACGCGAACATCATCTGAATCGCTTTGCCCCTCGATTTTAATTTCTGAATTGAAATGTTGAGTAATAAGGGCTCGATTCATCCAAGACTTCGATGCTGAAAGCGACCCTTGAAATTTAAACATCAGTACTCCGCTATTTGGCGTTGAACTTCTTTTAAGATTTCTTCGATACTGACTTTTTTACGCACGACACGACCTACGTTTTTGATAAAAATAAAATCGATTTCACTTTTCGCCGTTCTTTTTTTATCTTTTAAAAGCAGTTTGCTTATCGCCTTTTCGCTGATTCCCGCTAGGTCTTCACTTAGATTAATTGAAGTATAGGCCGCCTCAATCAGGTTTGAAATCCGAATATAATCCGCATGACTTAATAATTTAAGTTGATAGCTCCAACGCACCGAAAACAAAGTTCCAAGCAATATGCATATACCGTGAGGCCAGCCATAGTAGCTTTCAAAAACGTGCCCCAGGGTATGGCCTAAATTCAACACTCTTCGGTGGCCCAATTTTTCGAACGGATCTTGTTCGACGACTTTATATTTAGCGGCTACAGCGCTAGGTAAAAGCTTGTACATTAGATCTTGGTTCATTTTGAAAATACTTTTTTCAAGTTGTGCGAAAATATTCTTTTCGTTAATGATTGAAATCTTGATTAATTCGCCTAGTGCTTCAACCATTCTAGGTAAAGGTTGCGATGCTAATAGGGCCTTAACCAAATAGACTTTTTCGGCAAAACAAAATGTGCCTAACTGATTCTTTTTTTGAAGAAGATTTAAGCCATTTTTCCCGCCGTGGGCGGAATCGAAAGCAGAGAGCCAGGTTGAAGGTATCTGAATCAAAGGTCGGCCCCTTAGATAGATACTTGCCAAAAAGCCTACAAAATCCCCAACACTACCTCCGCCGACCGAAATAAAAGTAAGTTCAGGTGTCTGCGTGACTTCCCAGGCAGCTATCTTTTTCAATACAATCTGCAGTTGATCGATCGTTTTTAAACTCTCGCCGGATTTGAGGGCCAATCTGTTGGGAAATGCCTTCGCCCAAGCGGTAAAATCCGAGTTTTTATTCAGAATTGAATCATAAAAAAGCATACTTTCGACGGGCAACGTTTTCCGCGAAGGCAGTTTATTTAAGTAAAGAATTTCGGTTGGGACTGATTTCTTTTGCACAATTCAAACTAGACCCAAACTTTAATGATATCAAGCATTAGGCCGTGCTTCATAAGCAAAAAGTGCCTTAGAATACGGGCTTTGAAACCCGTATCTTGAAAGGATCACCCCCATGCAAAAAATTAAAGTGGCCAATCCAGTAGTTGAACTTGATGGCGACGAAATGACTCGAATTATTTGGAAGTTTATCAAAGACAAATTAATTCTTCCGTACCTTGATATTGACGTAAAGTATTTCGATTTAGGAATGGAGTATCGTGATCAAACAAACGATCAAGTCACCGTCGATGCCGCAGAAGCAATTAAAAAATATAATGTTGGAATCAAATGCGCGACGATCACTCCAGATGAACAGCGTGTAAAAGAGTTTAACTTAAAGCAAATGTGGAAATCGCCGAATGGAACAATTCGTAATATCCTAGACGGCACTGTTTTCCGTGAACCCATCATATGTAAAAACGTTCCAAGACTTGTCCCTAACTGGACAGCTCCAATTTGTATTGGTCGCCATGCTTTCGGCGATCAATATCGGGCCACAGATTTCGTCACTAAAGGCAAAGGTAAACTGACTATTACTTTTGAAGGAGAAAATGGCGAAAAAATTTCTCATGAAGTTTACAATTTCAAAGGTGATGGCGTCGCACTGGCTATGTACAACACTGACGAGTCAATCACTGGATTTGCACGTTCGTGTTTCAATCAAGCACTCACTAAAAAGTGGCCTCTGTATCTTTCAACAAAAAATACGATTTTAAAAAAGTATGATGGTCGCTTCAAAGATATTTTTGAAGATATTTTTCAGAAGGAATTTAAACCCCAATTTGATACCGCAGGAATCACTTACGAACATCGTTTGATTGATGATATGGTCGCAT
>JAYUOK010000002.1:0-186233 GCA_043760925.1 Bdellovibrio sp.
CGAAAAGTCTCGATCGCCTTCTCATGGTCATTATCTTGTGCTTGAGCTATCGCAATCTGTTCATAATATTCTGCGCGTGATATCTGCCCCGGGAATAAATCCGAATTGACGGTTTTAACGACGGGTAAATCGACTTGCTTGGTCGCGCAACCTGTGAAGTAACTCACTAATAAAATTAGAAAATAGAAATGTTTCACTCTGGTAATTATCGGCTTTTTAGGGGCATAGCTTAACTGGACTTAAGGCGTGGGAAAATCACGCAAATATCCGCTAGTGACAAAGAATTACGACCTCGTTAAATTTACAATGTGATTACGCAATTACCACCAAATTCGAAAAAAGAAAACCTTTTCATTCTTCTGCTCTTTACGATCATTGGCTTCGCAATTTATTCAGCTTCATTTTCTAATGAGTTCATACTGGACGATGAATTTCAGATCGTTACAAATAAAATTGTTCACAACCTTTCCGACTGGCTACTCAATTTTAAAAATTCAACCATGGCCACCGGCGACTCAATAAGCGGAATCTATTACAAACCACTTATGATGATTACTTACAGTCTCATTTGGAATGCCGGTGATCATAGCCCATTTCTATTTCATCTAACCCAGCTGATTTTGCATATTCTAAATTCATTTTTAGTTTTTATATTATTTAAAGAAATTTTAAAAGATCGTAACGCATACTACCCGATTGTTGCTGGATTGCTTTTTCTAATTCATCCCATTAATTCAGAAGCCGTTCTGTTTATAGCCGACATGCAAGAGCCTCTTTACACTTTCTTCGGCCTTTTAGCGATGATGTCTTTGATCTTCTTAAAGCCACTGCCGGCGTTAATTTTTTCATCGTTGTTACTGTTTTGCAGCCTGCTATCAAAAGAAAGTGGCGCACTTTATTTGGTAGCCTGCTTAAGTTACTGCGCTATATACCGTTCAAAACTTTTAAAAACTTATGTAGCTGCAATTTCCCTCGTGGTATTCGGCTACCTCTATTTACGCTTGAATGTGGCAAATTTAAGTTCAGTTCTGGCGCACGATATGAAAATCGCGAATGCCGATCTTACGATAAGGCTACTAACGATGCCTAAAGTGCTTATGCACTATATTTATTTATTCATCTATCCGGTCGATATTTCGCTTACGCAAGACTGGGTTGTCAGCCAGCCTGCATTCGTAGACTTCTTCCTACCTGCCATTCTTTTTCTGCTCGTTCTATCGTTCCTATTCTATTTTCTAATCAAAAGATTTTCGAAGGCGTATCTATTTTTTCTGATTTGGTTTCTTTCTGGATGGGCACTTCACAGCCAGCTTATTCCTTTAGACGGAACCGTTTCTGACCGCTGGTTCTATTTCACCTTTATTGGTTTGGTGGGCTTGATCTTTCAAATTATTCCCGAGAAACTCAAAGTTTCAAAAGCCGCACAATTTGCAGCTATAACTTTGATTTGCACTTCGTTTGCGTTGCGATCATATGCTCGAACGAAAGATTGGAAGAATGCATACACCCTTTACCATAAAGATATCTTAGTCGATCCAGAATCTTTTTATATCAACAACAATTTAGGACTCATTTACTTCTCATCCGGAAAATACGAAGAATCTTTGCTGTATTTTGAAAAGACAGTGAAGGTAACTACCGTCGGCAGTCGAATTTGGTATGTAGCACTCACTAATTTAGGCGCCGCCTATTTATTTAAGGGCGACTTCGTAAAAGCAGAAAGTGTTTTAGCTAAGGCAATTTTAGGTGGAGATATTAAAGCTTACCGCGCTTACGCTGGGACACTTTTGAATTTACAGAAAATTGAAATTGCGAAATCTGTTTTGATCGAAGCTTTAGCCAAATACCCTAGCGACAATGTCTTGATGAAGTTGAAATCAAATCCCGCTTTACAATAGAAGTGCGCAACTAAGTTTTTCGATCTCATAAACCTTGTGAATACTCCGTATATATATGAACTAACATAACTACCACCATCTAAGCGCTAAGTTATTTACACCTTTTTTGAAAATTATTCACAATAAGTTAAAATTGAGACCGATTACGCACTCCTTGAGTGCTTGATATGTACGCATATTACACGTAATATCATATAGTTACGTTGCGGAAATATTTTTTTTGTGAATTATTTTATAAATATTTGTGAATACGCTTGCCAATATTTCTGAGTTCGAACATAAGAGGCCCACAACAAGTTCACAAAAATAAAACTAAGGAGTTTTAAATGAAAACAATCGTAGCCGCTTTAATCGCGTTAACAGGTCTTACTGCAACTGCTGCAACTCAAACTGTAATTGAGTGCCGTCATGGTGAATCAGCAGAAACTCAGTGTATCAAAGTTACATACAAAGTTCGTCAGCCTTCTGCTACTCAGCCACAAGAAGAGGTTTGTAACCGTATCATTTTCGCAGCGGGCGACAGCCAAACTGTTTGCTACCCTTCTTACGGCGTTCCTAATTGGTTACGTAAGTTAAGCGAAGCTTTCGGTGGCGTAGCTACTGACATTCCAGTTGGAAACGAAAATTCTCCGGGCGCGTAGTTTTTATATTTACATTTACTTCAAGAGGGCCCCCCTATGGGTCCTTTTGTCGTTTGTAAATTTGTTAATGGTTAAAAAAAACGCCATCTGCTATATTCTGCTTTCAAAACTCTTGGGGGTCTTTGTGAAAAATCACATTCTGATTATTACCGCGTTTTTAACTTCAACTTTTGTAACCTTGTCACTTTCGGCAAGTCCGATACACGCTTATGAAGATATTCTTGCTGGGCTTCCGCTAGAGAATGCCTGCGTGACCGAGAGCGAAGTGCGTTCGATTCAGCCCGTTGAGTTTTGTTTACAACCCGAAGCGGTTACTGAAAATGCCGGATCCGCGATGGAATTTACCCAGTGGGTTTGCCGCCAATCTGAAGTGATGACGATGGTAAATCCCCGCACGGTTGTTCGCGATGTTTGCGTTGAAACTAGAAACGTTTATCATGGTGCAGACACCATGGACGTCATTTGTATTAAGCACGGTAAAAAATCGGTTCGCCTACCTGATGTTTTTAAGGCATCTATCAACGGACAAATTCAAAAAATTAAATTACCGAACTGCCAATAATTATTCGTGAATAACTTAACGAACTTTCAGGATGTTTTTCGCTATTACGTTCAGCTGAATGCTGATTCGGATGATAATGCGAAGAAAAACCTAGACGAAATTTCGAAAGAGCTTGGCTATCGTTCGGCTAGCAGTTTGTCGATGCTGGCAACTGGCAAAAGACTTCCTTCAAAAAAATTATTAGAGCAATTGATGAAGCTTTGGAAAATCTCTCCGCTTCAAAAAAAGATATTGCGCTTGCAAGTTGAAATAGACCGCAAGAATAAAAAAGGCAAAGACACCCTCCAGTTACTGACCGAGCTTAAAAAAGCCGACCCCGAAGCTAAGTACACCGGAATTAACTTTGATGCCTTTGAAAGCGTTAAAGAGTGGTATTTTTTGGCGATTCAAAATTTCGTAGGTGCCCCGGACTTCACCGAAGATACGAACGAACTCAGTCGATTGTTCCGGCGCAAAGTAAGCCCGGCGAAGATTCGCGACGCTTTAGCTAAGTTGCAAAAGCTTGGGCTTATTAAACGGAACCCGAAAACCAAAAAGTTAGAAAAATCATTCGAGCAGGTCGAGACCACTCACGATATCCCTTCTGAAGCTATACGTACGCATCACAAGGGTATGATTCAGTTGGCACTGCAAGCAATTGATGAACAAAGCATAGAAGAGCGCATGCTCAATTCGCTAACTTTCCGTGTGGCAAAGTCTGATGTGCCCGAAATTAAAAAACAAATTCTGAATTTCGCTAAAAAAATTAATGAGCGTTATTCGAACGAAAACAGTAATCATATTTACCAATTAAACTCGCAACTTTTTGAATTGACCGACTCAGATTGCTTGAATAAGAAAGAACAGGATCAAAAATGAAATCATGGAAAACATTTTTAGTCTCATCAGCCCTTTTAACGACTTCATTAACGACCTTAGCCCGCGGCGGAAGCGTCGTCGGCAACGGTGCAGGCCTAGTTGAAAGCAATTTTGTATTTGCATACCGTATGCTTCCGCAAATCATTGATTCATGTCTAAAAAACCCTAGCTGCAGTGATCCATCTGCAGACCGCCAGGCATTAACTGCGATTCAAAAAGTGATCGCGCAAAGTTTTTCAACCGCAATCGATGAAAAGCTGCAATTTGTATCGAACAAAGAAACTGCGGGTTCTTTCGATTTAGCGGCGGATGAAACCCACCGAATTGCGAAAACCTGCTTAGACACAACTTGCCCGGTATTTATAAATACCGACTTACTCTATATCGAAGGAAAGCCGGCAATTGATTTTGGAACCGCGGTCGGTATCTTATTTCATGAATTTGGACATCAAGCTGGCCTCGAAAATCATATGTACTTGGACTCAATCGCAGCCCGGTTGCGCGAGATCGCCGAAAGTCAGCATCAAGTTTTTCAGTACCCACTTCCGGGTTTTGATGTCGAGCTACACCAGTACAATGGCCAATCACCTATGCGTTATTCTGAGCTTTATGCGACTTCTTCAACAAAGCAAACGCGATTAACTCCGCAGGTGCTTGAGGTTGTAAAAAAGATTCCGAACTGGATTGGTTTTGAATTAACGAATGGTCACTTTGCCGTGCGTGCAAAAACATCTAACTCAATTAAATTTTCGATATTAGTTCGGGTTTTTGTTCGGGATCCTATTTCGAAAGTTGTGACATCACAGATTCACCCGATGCACATGACGTTTTCAGCGACCGGCGAAGTATTGAAGATCAAATAATTTTCAAGGCGCTACGTATTCAGAAATGGCATTGATAATATGGTAAAGCGAACTAGCTTTTGCGGGTTGCGAATCAAATTCACCTGAAGCAAGTAAGGTGTCTCTCCACATTCCTTTATCCAAAAGTATAAAATTCTTAAACAAGGCCGTCATGGCCACATCAGCGACTTGATTCTCATCCAGTATAACCGCGGCTTTGATACGTTCACACTGCGGCCAGAACCGCGAACTTGCTTTTTTAACCTGACCTGAACTCAAAACTTCATCGACTGCTAATTCACGATTTGCGGTAACGCCAAACTTTTCGGCTAGATTAAAAAGTCTTCGGGGCTGATCAACCACTTTAATCGTAGTCACTTTTTCAAACTGAATCATAAGCCACGCCCACTCGTAATGGTGACCCGGTTCGAATACAAAGTGGCCGCCTTCTAATAACGGCTGCCAAGTTTCATCGAAGTGCTCAGCTAGGTAGCCGGCCTTAGAATCGATGAATTTATCCGTGCATAGCTTATAAAGTTCGATTGCAAGTGTTCTCCATTTTGGATCCGTATCAATCTTCGCCCAAACAATCGCAGCTTCGAATAGATGCATATGTGGGTTTGACTGAAATAAATGAATCGAGTTTTTAATTTCCGAAAAGCCACCATGCTTCAGGTTTCGTTCGGTATTTAAATATTTCAGCAGTTTTAAAGCCGCATGTTTTATGTCATCCGCGCGTAGAACATCATACGCCTGGGCTAAACCGAAAAGCA
Source organism: Bdellovibrio sp. (assembly GCA_043760925.1). Lineage (GTDB taxonomy): Bacteria > Bdellovibrionota > Bdellovibrionia > Bdellovibrionales > Bdellovibrionaceae > Pseudobdellovibrio. The sequence continues at coordinate 5,575 of JAYUOK010000002.1, forward strand.
CAAAAGCTTGTGTATAAAGATCAACATCTTGATTGCTTGCAGTTCCGTCCACGTTAACCGAATGAATGAAAGCACCTGATGGCAGTGAATAGCGACGAATTAAATTTCCGACAGCGGTCTCAAGTAATGGTACGACTGTATCCATATCTAGAATATTTAGTTTTAGTGCCTCAACAAACGAATAGATTTGTCTAGCTTGCACAAGCGCACGACGCGGGTTTGTTAATGGCATTCCATCAAAAGAAATATTTTCTACGAAAGCTCCGCTGGTCGAATCAACACCTTTTTCAATCCAAAGCGGGAAAACTTTTTCTTTCAGCCATGTTAATGCCTGCTTAGTCTGGTCAATCTGCATTGTTACACCCTTTGATTCAATAAATTTTGGCACGGGCTAAATTAAATGTCAGCTACTATGCTGCAGAACTTGAAAAACCGAATAAACTGTTTAAAAATGATGAAGAGGTCATAAAATGAAATATTTAATCCTAGTTCTAACATTCGCGTCTTTCGCTCAAGCTAGTTCAACCGAGTATATTTATTCTTATGGCCGGGGCACAGGGTTCTGCGATGGTGGGCCACAAAGTTGGTTCTGCATGGACCGAGTCAAAGACGATGCAAAAAGAGATGGCGTCCGCGAGGCTTATTATACCTGTTCCAGAAAAGATGGCCGCCTAGATGACTATTCGGCTTCTTGTAATTATCACTGCTCGCCGTTTTCGATTCCACAAGACGCACCCACTCAATACGTAAGCTGCTCGAGCAGTTGCACGACTCGTTGTGTGATTCTTAATTAAATCGAATCAAGCTCGCGCTTCACATCGGCAATCTGGCTCATTTTGCCGATCACTTGCAAATTCTCTTTCAACTGCTCTAACCGACTGGCTCCTAAGATCACCGTGCTGACATTCGGATTCAGCGCACACCAACCTAAAGCTAAGTGGGTCATCGAGATCCCTGATTTTTTCGAAAGCTCATTAAGCTTAACTGATTTTTGGTGCTTTTCTTTATTTTCAATCTCTTCGCGAACGTAACTTAAATTTGACATAGATGCGCGTGAATTTTCAGGAATTCCGTTTAAGTATTTACCCGTTAGTAAGCCCGAAGCTAGCGGACTCCAGGTGGTAAGGCCCAGTTTCATTTTTTCGTATAGTGGCTTGAACTCTTTTTCAACTTTTTCACGGTGAACTAAATTGTATTGTGGTTGTTCAACGATCGGTCGGTGTAAGCCGTTTGCAACGGCAAAATCATAAGCTTGGCCGATTGCTTCTGCGGGCCATTCGCTGGTTCCCCAGTAAAGCGCTTTTCCGTCGCGAATCATTTGGTCCATCGCAAAAACAATTTCATGCATCGGAGTTGCGGGATCATAGCGATGGCAGTAGACCACATCAACAAAATCAGTTTTAAGTCTTTTTAACGACCCCTCGATTGCTTGCATCAAATATTTTCGATTAAGAGTATTTTGAAAATTAACTCGACCTTCAATGCCCCAGAAAAATTTAGTGGTCAGAATGAATTCGTTGCGCTTAACTCCCAGCTGGCGAAAACCCTCCATCATGATTTCTTCTGATGCCCCGTGCGAATAGACTTCGGCGTTATCGAAAAAATTCACACCTTGGTCTAAGGCGTACTTCAAACACTCTTTGGCTGGATTAATATCCATTTGTTTTCCGAAGGTGACCCAAGAGCCGAACGAAAATAAACTGACCGATAAACCTGAATTTCCTAATTGGCGAAAGGGCATGGCTTGCATAGATGATCCTTTGTGATTGAAAGGCCTATCTTTGCATAACGATTTATAGAATCAATTGGATTTTTTTTGCTTAATTAAAGGTGCTAAAAATAGCTATAGACAGTCGTCTGATCAGACGCTGTTCCAGTTGAGCCCGTCTTTTTGACGTTCTCGATATAGATGGGCACTTCTTTAGACCTTTGAGTCTGAAGCGTATCTACAGTTTTAATTTTTAAACAATGACTGCCTCTTTTGCTTTTCACAAAGCTTGGCGCAGACCTTTTCGTAAAAGGTTTTTATAGTAACAGTTATAATAAATTTCTATTATATAGGATAAAGTTTGTTCATTTCTTCAAGACGTAGTTGGTCCTTAACCTTTTTTAGTAAAAAGTGTTCCCATTCTGTCGAGTCACTGTAAAGTGAATACCGACAACCCGAATTCTTGATTCATTAACAAACTATTACCCTAACAATTTTAACGCTAACGATTGCTGTTGATTCGCCTGACCTAGTACGGCCGTTGCTGCCTGCATAAGAATATTATTTTTAGCAAGTTGAGTCGATTCAGCGGCAATGTCAGTATCACGAATACGCGAGTTTGCTGCAGCAAAGTTTTCTTCAGATGTCGCAAGAGTTTGAGAAGTGGTTTGCAATCTGTTTTGTAATGCTCCAAGGTTTGCTCGAATACTGTTTACGTAGTTCATCGCATCATCCAAGAATGCCAAGCTATCTTGTGCTTCTAACTTTGACGCTACTGAAATATCCGTTAGTAGCATTGCATCTAAAGTTGCATTACCCGCTTCGGCGTCGAAACTAATTCGATCGTTCAATGGATCATTGTTAATACCAACTTGAAAATCGAGCACTCCACCGAAACCATTTAATAATGGCGTTCCGTTGAATTGTGTTGTTTGAGAAATTCGTTCCATCTCTTCTTTTAGCTGTTGATATTCAAGGTCAACGAGAGCTCGCTCTCTGTCCCCGATCGTATCCGACGCTGCCTGTACGCCAAGTTCTCGCATACGAGATAACATATTTCCAATCTCGCTTAAGCCGCCTTCAGCTACTTGCACTAACGAAATACCATCATTTGCATTTCGATTAGCTTGTTTAAAGCCACGGATTTGAGCTTTTAAATTCTCAGATATCGCTAACCCGGCCGCATCATCAGACGAATTATTAATTCGGTTTCCTGATGATAGACGCGCCATCGTCGTCGAAATCTGATTACTCAGACCGTAAAGATTTTTCTGTGCATTTAACGCCTGCACGTTCGTTGCTATTCGCAATCCCATTGTATCCTCCTTGTTACTGACCCGAATTGATGAGACCACTCCTTGGCCTAACCAAAATTTCCTTTTCAGGTCATTTTTAATTCAAAAAAATTTATATCTACGAATAACTTTTAACGGTTACCCATAATGGACTCGGCTTTTTAAGGCCGAGCCCTTTTCCTCGCAGGAACATTTATCACATCAACAGCGTCGCCGGCACTCTATGAGAGTTCTTCAACTTTCATTACCCCTTGTTTAAAAGGGAAAGTGCCAGTGCGGGTTGCTGATTTGCCTGAGCCAAAACCGAAGTTCCGGACTGAAGCATGATATTTCTTTTCGCTAATTCAGAGCTTTCTTCAGCAATATCAGAATCTCGGATTCTAGAATTTGCTATAGCCATGCTTTCTAAACTTGCGTTTAAATTTTCTGTTGTCGAATTAAGTCGCCCTTGGATTGAACCGAAATGAGCCCGTAAGCCACTCACTCGCGCAATCGCCCCATCAATCACATCTAAAGAATTTTGAGCACCCTCTTTAGAAAAAATATTACTAAAACGAACTCCTAAAGCGACCGAACTTGAATCGGCTTCCGAAGGCTCAAAAGAAATACGGTCGCCCGAATCAGAATTTCGAGTGTTCACTTGAAAATCAAAACTTTGACCTTCACCGTTTAATAATTTTGTTCCATTAAATTCAACCGTCTCAGAAATACGATCAATCTCGGCCATCAACTGATTGTACTCAGCACCAGTTAATTGACGTTCACGATCACTAATTGTGTCGGAAGCGGCTTGAATACTTAGTTCACGCATACGAACTAACATATTTCCAACTTCACCTAAGCTACCTTCGGCCAATTGCATAAGCGAAATACCATCTTGAGTATTACGATTTGCTTGCTTAAGTCCGCGCATTTGCGCCTTTAAATTTTCAGAGATCGCTAAACCGGCCGCATCGTCCGAAGCCTTATTAATTCTTGAACCCGAAGAAAGTTTTTCCATCGTGCGATCAAGCGCACCCTTCGTGCTGTTCAAAGCCCGCTGTGCATTCAAAGCTGTAATGTTTGTACTAACACTCATTCCCATGCTTCCTCCTTGAAGACTTGTTTGAAGAATCATTCTTCAAACTCTCTGTAAAATCCTTTTTACAGAGCCAGGCATCCTGCCCGAAGTTGGGTATCCGTCTCGTTCTCATACAACTGATCGGATCAATCTGAGAAAACATGAGGGGCCTGTAAAAAATGTTGGCGATTTCTAGACTTAGGACCAAGCGAACAGAAACTTAGAATGACGGCGCTTAAAGCGAATAAGTTGCGGCTGAACGCCAACGCGCTTAGAAATTGTTCACGAAGGCGCCACGATCCTTTACTAGTCTAGGTCTAGAAGGTAGTTTGATCGACATGGAAATCAGAGACCCCATTCATGGATCGATTCAACTAAACGATGGCGAAGTCGCCGTGATTGAAAGCGTCGAATTTCAACGCCTACGTCAAATCAAACAGCTAGGTTTTTCAGAATTTAGCTTTCCCGGCGCCACCCATAACAGATTTTTACATTCAATCGGCGTAAGCCACGTGGCCGGACAAATTTTCGATAGCATCTTCCGCGCCTACCCATTTTCAAAACCTTCAGTAAAAAACAGACTAAGACAATCAATGAAGTTAGCGGCATTACTTCACGACATCGGCCACGGTCCATTAAGCCACACGACCGAACAGGTGATGCCAACGTTAAGCAAATTAAATATAAAAATTTACGCCGAACAAAAAGTCGATCAAACCAGACAAGCAAACCACGAAGACTACACAATTAAATTCGTAACCGATTCAACCGTCTCACAAATCATCGAAACACACTTCCCCGAAATCACGGCAAAGTACGTAGCATGCCTGATCGAAAAAAATCTAGAATGCGATGAAAGCTTTTTCACAGACGGAGTCGTCAACTTTCGCCCGATCTTAAGCCAAATCGTCAGTTCAGAATTAGACGCCGACCGAATGGATTACCTAGAAAGAGATTCTTACTTCTGCGGAATCAACTACGGAAAAATCGATAAAGACTGGCTTCAGCAAAATCTAACCTTGCACATTGTAAAGAACAAAGCCTACTTAGCCTTAAACCGAAGAGCACTTTACGCATTCGACGATTTCTTAATCTCGCGCCACCATATGCATTTAATGGTGTACTTCCACCACAAGAGCATCGTGTACGAAGAAATGTTAAATCGCTATTTAACTTCGGAAGATTGTAAATTTATTTTACCAGCGGATTCAAACGAGTACATTAACTACACAGATTACAAATTGTACGAACACCTAGGAACGGTAAATAACCAGTGGGCGCAAAGAATCGCGCAACGACGCCCATACCGCGTGGCCTTAGAATTACATAATCAAGATCCAGTAAGAATCGAAGCTATTAAAGAGATTTTCGACAAATACGAAATCGACACAATTTACGCAAGTTCAAACGTAAGATTATCAAAATATCATTCCGGAAATCCAGAAGACCGAATGAATATCTACGTAGTAGACCAGTACGATCGCTGGGACATCCCATCACCAGTCGATCAAGCCACCCAGATTTTCAAAAATTACGAAGTAGCACGCGTGATCGACAGATTTTACGTAGCCCCAGAAAAATACTTGCAAGTAAAAGCAATTTTTAACGAGGCAAAATACTGACTTTGTTAAACTTCCTTAATAACTTCGAAGCCTTTGTAAGATCCTACGATTGAAAATCCGATGACTTCTTTTACTCCGCGGCATTTCAATTTTTGAGCGATTTCGTTCATTGTTGCGCCAGATCCAACGGCATCATCAATGAGTAAAACTTTTTTATATGTTAATTTTAACGGAACAACGACCATTGTTTCGCGAGCATTTTGAATTCGTTCTTCAACTTTGCCCAGCGATTTCTGCGCGATTGGCACTTCACCTTGATAAGCCTTAACAATTTCTATGGTCGGTTGAGACATTTTTAAGTTCTTCTGCAGTTCCTTCAAGAACGGTATTTTTCTAGGTAAAGAGTGCGGTGCCCACGCCACGGCATCAATTTTTTTAAGTTTTATCAAATTATTCAGGGGTATAGAAATCTGTTCACTAATGAGATGAATGATTTTTTTATCTTGTGCCTGCTTGCCATGATGCAAGTATTGCCCCATCTTCGTTTTCCCAAATTTTATCAGACTATAAAAATCATAATAGAATACCTGATCTAGATAAAGTTTTTCAAATATTTTCTGAAAACGTTCAGTTCCATCAATCAAGCCATGAGGGTTTCGGTGAGAATCTGCTTCATTTACGATAGCGATATAATCTTGAACACAATTCTCAATTTTCTGCCTATTTTGCGTTGCTCGCATCCAAGTTAGAAAACCATCCAATCCTTTAAGAATTCGTCCAGTCGGATTGATGTACAAATAATTTGAATTTAAAATATCTATTTCAGCTGAAGACAGATCAGTGGTCGTTGTCGGACCTGAATCTTTAGATAAAAAGTAAAAAACCGATGGCGGTGAACCCTTCTTAGCAATCTGACCTGACTCTATTAATTTATTCAACGCCCGATGAATTGCCGCGGCAGTTAGCTGTAACTCTCGTACCAAATCCTTTACCTGAATCTGCCCGTGACGTTGAATTATTTCAAGAATTTGAAGCCGCGTCTGTGTATACATAGTACATAGTATACAGTATACCATATACTATGTATATTAAAAGATAAGTATCTGATATCTTTAGGTTTTCTTATTTTTATGGATAAACAATCGACTGGTCGCGAGCCAAGAATTTTTCTATAAAATCATACTTCTGTGAAAATCGCGTACTCTTCAATTTCCACATCATATCGTATTGCGTGCCTTGCTTAGTATCGATGATGTAACTAGCATTCAATCTTGAATCCATCATGTAGTAAGCAAGACTTTCGGCAAAATCATCCCAAGGGTTTGTGCTGGCATAAAGACTAATAAAATCAGTTTGCGAAAGACTCGCGTAAACTTGCGTTATGACATTTTCTTGCAATGGGTTTTCACCACAACCATAAAAACATAATCCATCTCGATTTGAAAATTCATTTTGAACCAAGGGTGCTGAAGTCGTGACCCAGCTAATTGAGCCCCAGGTGTTTTTAGCTATCTCACATTCTTGATATTGCAATGGAAACAATTTAGGTTGGCAACTTCCCGTTCGATTCAAACCATTTGCAAAATCTAAAATGTGACCAAATTCATGCGTCACGACTGAATAAAGAAAATCATTTACAGTCGCCTTAGTTGCAGTTTGTATATGCGGCAAGTTAGGTAAAATTGTATAGGAATCAGAAACTCCGCCAAACGAAAGCTGTTCTTTCCAAGTCGCCCAATGCGTTAAGCTAAGATTTTGATCCAAAACCGATTGCCGAATCCCCATAATCGCACCAATGGTTTCACCATCGGCATTTTTATAAGAATCTGCATACGCTGTTGCCGGAAGCTGTTTTTCAATAAATATAATTTTCACAGAACAAAAAGTATTCTGTAATAATGCAGGATACATATCAAAAATTTTCTGAAAATGTTCCGCATAAGCTTTGCTACCCTCAAGACAAACCCGATCCTGCATCGAAGACCCCTCAGCAGTCGGATCAACCAAGCAAACAACATCATAAATATGAGCACGACAATCCAAAGCCGGTTGAGACTCAGATAAAACCGAACTCATAATTTTTAAAGCCGAAGGGTGCTGTCCAAGAAATCGATATTCAGTAGCAAACAAAATTTCAGAAAACAAAACCAGAAAACAAAATAAAATCCGCCCCAAAAAAACCTCCAAAAAAATTCTTACCCGCTCCCGAACCCGAAAAACCCTAAGATCTCCCGGCAGGAAGCCGGGAGAAGCAATCCAAGGAAGGAAGCTCCGTACTAACAAAAACTACAGCACCGCCAAGATTCCCCGACTCCGGCGCCAAAACTCCCCGACCCAAACCCGCTCCCGACCCTACACCCGCTCAATCACCATCGCAACACCCTGACCACCACCAACACAAGCCGAACCAAGCGCATAGCGACCACCACGACGGTGTAATTCATAAACCAAGTGATTCATAATCCGCGCACCCGAAGCCCCAAGCGGATGCCCCACAGCAATCGCACCACCATTCACATTCGTCTTTGCAGAATCAAGCTTCAACTCTTTCTGAACCGAAAGATACTGAGCCGCAAAAGCTTCATTCACTTCAATCAAATCCATTTGCTCAAGCTTCAATCCCGCTTTTTCTAAAGCCAAGCGAGCCGCCGGAGCGGGACCAATACCCATAATCTTCGGATCACAACCAACCGAAGCCCAAGAAATAACTCGAGCCAATGGTTTATAACCACGAGCCTTCGCAAAACTTTCACTAGTCAATAACGAGCAAGCCGCGCCATCAACAATTCCCGAAGCAGTGGCGGCCGTAACTAGACCATCTTTTTTAAACAAAGATTTCAAAGTAGAAATTTTCTCTAACGTCGCATCCGGTTTTGGATGTTCATCTTTATCAATAACCAAATCCCCTTTTTTTGTTTTCACCGTCAAAGAAGTAATCTCGGCCGCGAAAATATTTTTTTCTAGCGCCGCTTTATAGCGAGCTTGAGTTTGTATCGAGTACTCATCACACTGCATACGCGTGATATCGTACTTTTCTCCAAGGTTTTCCGCAGTGATCGCCATCGGAATCCCCGCGTACACGTCAGTTAAAGCCGAAGTCATATAATCTTCTAATTCAAAATTTCCCAATCGCAATCCATCGAACCTAACTTTTCTTGCGACGTATGGGATCTGCGACATCTGTTCGACTCCACCCGCTAACACAGACTGCGCTTCACCCGTTAAAATCATTTGCGCGGCATCAATCCAAGACTGAAAACCCGAACCACATAGTCGATTAACGATGTAAGCTCCAACATTGACAGGAATTCCCAACTTTAAACCGGCGTGTCTTGCTAAGTAAGCAGCATCGGCTCCACTTTGCACAACGTTACCAATCACGACATGATGAACGTCTTCGGGCTTTGCTCCGGCAGCTTCTAATGTACCTTTTCCGGCTGCGACAGTTAGATCGGTTGCTGAAATATCTTTCAATGAACCACCGAAAGCGCCAAAAGCCGTACGTTTACCTGCAATAAATACTATTTTTTCCATCGCGTGATCTCTTTTCTTTTGAAGATCCATAGGTTAAAAATAAATAACGAATGCCGCAACAAAAAAGGTGATTTATGAAAGTTCTTGTCATTGGATCCGGTGGTCGCGAGCACGCGTTAGTCAAAAGTTTCGCAGAAGCAAAATCAATCAAGAAAGTATTTGTCAGTCCCGGAAATGCCGGAATGCAAGAGCACGCCAAGGTGATGGCGTTAAATACCAAAGATCACGCCAAAGTGATTGAGTTTTGTAAAACCAACGACATCGATTTTGTTTTCATTGGCCCCGAAGATCCATTAGTCGACGGTCTTTCAGACGCACTCCGTTTAGAAAGAATTCGTGTTGTTGGCCCATCTAAACAAGGTGCGCAACTGGAGGGTTCTAAAATTTTCGCTAAAAGATTTATGCAAAGAGCCGGTGTGACAACCGCTGATGCCGAGATCGTCAATTCGGTTCAAACAACGCTTGAGGCGGCAAAAAATCACAAACCGCCTTATATACTGAAAGCCGACGGACTTGCAGGCGGAAAAGGTGTCTTCATCTGTAAAACTTTAAAAGATTTAGAAGCAAACGCTCGAAATTTATTCGAAAAGAAAATTTTAGGCGAAGCCGGAAAACGCGCACTGTTAGAAAAAAATTTACCGGGTTATGAGCTTAGTTTTTTAATTTTAACAAACGGCGCCCAGTACCAAGCTTTGCCACTGGCGCAAGATCATAAACGACTAAAAAATAATGATGAAGGTCCAAACACCGGCGGCATGGGCGCCGTTGCTCCGCTAAAAATTTCAAATAGCTTAGAACAAAAAATTATCCGTAAAATTGTCGAACCCACAGTCGAGCAATTGCAAAAAGATAAAATTTTATTTCGTGGAGTTTTATTTATCGGCATCATGGTGGTTGACGATGAACCTTATGCTTTAGAATATAATGTCAGATTAGGCGACCCTGAAACTCAGGTGATTCTTCCCTTGATTAAAAACGATACCGGAAAATTATTTTATCAATTGGCTAGCGGCTTTGTTGAAGATCTTCGTATAGGTGATCAATCGGTATTTTGCATTGTGAACGCGGCTCCGGGCTATCCGGACCAAGTACAAAAGAAAATTCCGATTGAATTGCCAGAAAACGAAGTAAACGCTTACGTCTTACACGCAGGCACTTTAAAAGATCACAATAACAAATTGGTCTCGAACGGTGGGCGTGTTTTAAATGTGATAGCGGTCGATCGTGATATTGAGTCGGCGAAGAAGAAAGCTTACACTTTAAATGAAAAAATAAAATTTGAAGGAAGACAATTTCGAACTGATTTAGGAAACTACCAATTCATCCGTAAAGAAACCTGAGATTTTGTTTCAGCCGAACTAAAAGTATGAGATAAAACCAAATCTTTATTTTTTGCTAAGTTCTCTAGAACTTCAGTCTCGGTTCTAGCGGCGCGAGCGTCGTAATTGATTGCGGCACGTACCCAGCCTTTATACTCAAGTCTTGCTAACGCTTGCATAGCTAATAATTTAACACTCAGTTTATGACCGGCGGGAGTCGCTTCAGACTTGCCAAAATCAACTTCGGCTTTCATATTTTTTTCAATTTTTTCAGCTGCACGCCCCACTGAAGTTTGGCGCATCGGAGATTGATCCCACCAAACTGAAAGCGAGTTATCAACAATTTTAGAAACAACATTGCTTCCAGAGTCTTCTGCCGTAATTGATTTGGGTAATAATTTTTGATTCGTTTCGGCTGAAATGAGTGGTTGCGAAATATCGGTCGGCAACACCAATCGCTTGGTGTTTTTCAATTTCACTTTTGCCTGAGAAGCTAAGCTGATCGCCAAAACTAAAACAAATAAACTAAATAATGTCTTTGTACTCATACAGACTTACTATTCAACACCCGGGCCAGAAGTAAGCCGATTTATTTAGTTCTGAGCGAGCCATTTTGAGACCAATCACAATTTTTCTACCCGAGTCCGTCAATGGGCTGAAAATTTTACGACACCCGTATCATTTTGAGATGATCTAGATTGCAGCCATTTTGAATAGCGATTCTTTCGCTTTGAGTACGAAACGAAGCCGAGCGCTTCAAGCACATTTTGTTTTACGTAGTTAACGCAGGTATTGTAATCACGCCCCCAATTTACAACGCGCGAAAAGGGACGAAACTGCCAGAAACCCAATTTGACGGCCCCAACGCTGGCGGATTCCGCGCAAGTGGACCCATCCCCCGCGGACCCATCGCCCCGCTTTTGAATTTTTAAAGTTTTAATGAACTCCGTAAAACTTTTTTGATTCATCACATGGCTTGCGATCATACCGGCGATCGCTTTAACAAATGCGCGATATAATTCGCGATTGGAAATTTTCAAAAGTAAATGAATGTGATTGCTGTTAATTGCACGTTGATAAATGCGCACCTTAAACTTTTTAGCAAATTTCTGAATGATCGAATCAATCACAGATTGATTCCGCTTTTGTAAAAAGCTTCGAGACCCGCAGGCCCATTCGCTTCGTAGTACGAGATGAATCGCATTCTTTGTCGCATTCGGACGACGGGCCCTACGTTTTCCAGCCAGAAGTTCGCCGCCGAAAAATTGATTCTGAGCTTTTGAACCTGAAGGAAATTTCGGCCCATCAGAAAAGAAAGAAAGTTGTTTTGATTTTTTCATAACTATGAACACTTCAAGAATGGGGCGATGGGTCCGGCCATCTGGGCTGTGGTACAACAAGATGTAGATCCGACATCCGGAAACTCGCTGAATTTTCGCTTATGATAAAGAGTTGAATCTGTGATTACCATGATTTTTATTTTATGCTAGCAATTCCATATCTACTTTGCATAGTTGCTCCCGATTTCAGACAATCAATTTTAGTAGAACTAATTGCGTGGCGGAGCTTGTAGAATTGCGAACAGCATACACGGTGAGGTAAGAGAAAAGAACATGCGAAAGGTGGCATGCATAGTTCACACTGCCTAGGCCAATAAGCATAATCAGTAGTCAATGTTTTGGCTAAGTTGCTAATATGGGCGCGACAAATCCAGCGCTAATCTTCATCCAAAATATAGTTGATCGGATTTACCGGAATTCCGTTCACGCGCACTTCGTAATGTAAGTGTGGTCCGGTTGAGCGGCCCGTGTTACCGACGGCTGAGATCACGTCAAACTTTGAAACTTTTTGGCCGACTTGCACGTAGATTTGTGAATTATGTGCGTATCGGGTTAATACTCCATAACCGTGATCGATCGATACTAGCTTACCGTAGAAATCGTCCCATCCTGCAAAACTGACGACGCCGTCCGCAGGCGAGCGAACCGGCGATCCCGGAGACGCAGCGATATCAACGCCCGCGTGCATTTTTTGGCGGCCGTTGATTGGATCAACGCGGTAACCAAAGCGCGAACCAATCGCCCCACGCGCGGGCTTCATATTTGGAGTTGAAGCTAGTAAACTTTGACGATCTGATAACATTTCCCACAACTCAATGACAGATTGTTCTTTTAAGGCCGAGTCCTTCACTGATTCATCAATTCGTATAACTAATGTCGCATAATTTGAATCTGATTTTTCCGTGGCTAGCTCGCCCCGTAAAGTGTTCACCGGATTTTCTCCGATCACTAATGGTTCTTGCTGAATAAATTCTTCGCTGGTCATTCGTTCGCCAGCTTGTTGCGATGCGGTTGGATCAGGATTTATTTGTGCCGGAAAGCTTAAGCGCTCGGAGCGGTCTTTCATTTGCGTATCGGTAATCAATTTTAATTTATTCGTCATCATCCCGACGCGATCTAAACCCGACTGCAAAGTGTCTAATTTACTTTCAACAACTTGAAACTGTTTTTGTAAATTCAGATTTTCGATTTTTAATTTTTTGTTTTCGATCGATTGGGCCAACAAGCCGAAGTAGTCGATTAAACCGGCCAATAAAGAAATGATCACCACCGCAAATACGAAAGCCGATATTTTGAAATAACTGACCGGCATCACAACTTTTTTAGTTTGTGATTCGTCGTTCGTGACAAAATAAAGTGTGATCGTTTTTCGTGGTTGATTCATACGAAAACCCTACACGTCCTGGAAATGAAGAACAAGAACTGTTACGTTATCGTCCCCACCGTAAGCTAATGCTTTTTCAATCATCATTGGCGTAATTTTATCGACGTTATTTTGGTTGAACATCGTGCACATTTCGGGATCATTGACCATTCCGGTTAACCCATCCGAGCAAAATAAAAACACATCACCCGTCGAAACTTCGCGCTCTAAAACATCCGGAAAAACGTCGCGTTCAAAACCCACGCTTCGTGTAATTACATTTTTACCCACCACACGGCGGGCATGTTCTTCCGTCATCATTCCTAATCTGATTTGTTCATTTACTAAAGAATGATCTTCGGTAATTTGCCAAAGATAAGGTTTGCGATAAAGATAACAACGGCTATCACCGACGTTTGCGATATATAATTTACTTTCGCGAACATATCCCACCACCATCGTCGTACCCATACCATTCAGGCGTGGCTCTTGAGTTGCGCGATCAAATATGCGATGACTTGCTTCTTCGTAAGCTTGGTAAATAACTTCTTTTGGTTTAAATTGTAAGGCCTTCGGGTGACCTACAACTTCGCGCACGGTCTCGACCGCTAAGGCTGAGGCCACTTCCCCGCCGAAATGGCCACCAACGCCATCAGCAACAATAAAAAGTCCTAAGCGGTCATCAACCAAAAATGAATCTTGATTGCCTTCACGCTTGAGGCCTTTATCGGTTAGACACCATGATTGAACTCTCATATTTTTTTCACGCAATTCTCATATCAATACATTGTCGCTGGACGACATCTCACTGTCAAATATGACAAGCGAACTCATACACTCGACTTCAGTCTAATTCTTATTTTCTTTCGCATTTCGATGCACCGTAATCTTCATTTTTTGTGTCTAAATACCGATAGTCGAGTAATGGTTCCTGTCTGGACCGAAGGAATTTATGAATAAAAGTTTCAGCTTTAGAAAATACATTTTAATTTCAATTTTTATTCACATTGCTTTAGTGCTGGCGACTGCTGTGGTTTCAAAGCTGCCGACGACGCCGAAAAACAATTCGAATGTAGAAATTACGATTGCTAACCAAGATGAGATTGATGCAGCTAAACTTGCGAAGAATTTAACTCAGGTTGTTGAAACTGATTCGAAACATGCGAACAACCAGCTTGATGACAAAGCGAAATACAACAGCGAAAAAAGCAATACCGTTGAAAAAGAGACAAGAGCCCGTTTAGGTCAAGAATTCAAGAACGCTTTAAAGCAAGGTTCACAAACCAAGCAGGCTCAAAAAGGGCAGAAAAAAACAACAGCACAAATGTTAGCACAAAGTTTTGATCCGTATGCTGCGCTAGTCAAAAAAGAAGTGAATCAAGAAAGTAAAGATTTCGCCAAAGGCCAAACCGGCGCAACGGCGGGTGATGTTTCAACTACAAATGATAACTTAGTCGGCGTTGATCAAGATTTAATTACGAAGCTGAATACCAAAGAATACAAATACTACGGGTACTACCAGCGCATCAAAGCTCAATTGAACCAATGGTGGCAGCCAAAGGTCCGTGAAAAAGTCGCTAAAATGGTCAGCCAAGGCCGAAAAGTTGCCGCGGAAGAGAATAAAATTACTCGCCTAGTGATCGTTCTAAATGACGCTGGCAACCTGGTAAATGTACAAGTTTTGGCAGAATCAGGCGTTCGTGACCTGGACGACGCCGCTATTGAAGCTTTTCGCTCAGCGGCACCGTTTCCGAACCCTCCTAAAGGCATTATTGAATCTGACGGAAAAGTTCGAATCCGTTGGGATTTTGTCATCGAAAGTTAGACATTGAATCTTCCCCTCCTTAATATTAGAGTTTTTACTCTTATTTCAGCTTAAAAAATTGAGACAACAAGGAGACTTTTGTGTCTGCTAAAAGCACCCCATCGACCACTGGTAAAGACATCCCTCGTGATACGTTAGAATCAATTGCCCGACGCGCGCATTACATGGCGGCACAGATGATTTATCAAGCCAATCATCGCACCGACAAAGAAAAAGGCGATCCAAAAATTGGCGGCCACGTCGGGGGTTCTTCAAGTGCACTTCACATTATGGGCGCACTTCACCTGATGGTTAAAACTGGCTTTGATCACATCGCCAATAAGCCGCATGCCTCGCCAACGGACCATGCATACAATTATTTATTAGATTTATTTTTGAACCCTGACTTTACAAAGTTCACTCAAGAACAAAAAGATACTGCGATGATGGGGCTACGAAAGTATTCTAAAAATGGCGAACCAGTTTTTCAATCTTATCATTCAGCATACGATTCTGATCATCACAACTTCTTCCCATCGGGTACGGTGGGAATTCCACCCGTTAATGCTGGCTACTTAGCTTTAGCTTATCGATTTGCCCGCGAACATGGCTACGAAGTGCCCGACGCACACTTCTGGGCCCTAACCGGAGACTCTGAATTTCGTGAAGGTTCAATGTACGAAGCCGTTCCGGATTTTGCTGATCGCGAAATTGGAAATTTAACTTGGATCGTTGATTACAACCGACAATCACTTGATGGTCACCGCATCATCAATGAAAAACAAATGGACGGCACCGATGCCGATCGGATCGAAAGAACGATGGCGGCAAATGGCTGGGAAGTCATTCAACTTCGCCACGGATATTTACGCCAAAATTTATTTAAAAAACCAGGCGGCGAAGTTTTTAAAAATTTCTTAGAAAAAGATTTACGCGATTATGAACTTCAAGCGCTCTTATTGGTTCAAGACATCAAAGCCCTTAAGAAGGGAATCGTTAAAGAACATCCAAACATGAAGAAATTCATCGAGAACGTTTCTGACGATGAACTTTACAATGCCTTCCGCGACTTCGGCGGTCATGATATCGTTGCCATTGCCGAAGCAATGCAAAAATCGAAACTTTCAACCCGTAAGCCAACGATCATCGTCGCCCACACTTTAAAAGGTTGGGGAATGAAAATGGCCGCTGCCCCCGGAAATCACTCAGCATTACCAAATGAAGACGAAATGGAAGAGCTTCGCGCCAAACAAGGAATCAAAGGCGAAACTTTATTCGCGGGGTTTGATGCAAAATCAGGCGAAGGTAAATTTTTAAAAGATCGTGGCGAAAAATTGCTTTCTGAAATAAAAGCGCAACACGCTTTAAAAGAGAAAAATCAAAAATTCTTCATGGACGAGATCGAAAAAATAGGCGCCATCCCTGAAAAATTAGACATCAACACGAAAATGGCAAGTTACCCACATACGCAGTGGATGTTAGGTCAGTTAACTGCAAAGTTAACCCGTATTGCAAATGCCGATAAATCTAAGCTGAATGATTTCGAGAAAAAATGGCGCACCCCGGGTGAATTATTTATGACAATGGCGCCCGACGTTGGAACTTCAACAAATTTAAATCCAGCAATGGATGGTAAAATTTTCGGAGCCCCGGTCGTGACGGACGTTGAAACTGACTTAGGCGTGAAAGACACGAAGCTTCCCGATTTAGTACCCGGTGAAGAAGTTTCAGATCGATTCTTACGATTTGAAATTGCCGAAGGTAACGTGATGTCATGCGTGGGTTCATTCGGAAAAATGCGCGATATCATCGGCGTTCCGATCATGCCGCTGATGACCGTTTATGATTTCTTTATTAAACGCGCATTAGACCAATACTTTTACAATCTTTACTGGAAATCGAGTTTCATTTGCGTGGGAACTCCGTCTGGCGTGACGCTTTCTCCGGAAGGTGCGCAGCACGGTTGGAAATCTGATATCCAAATTCCAAATCAAATCACTTGGGAACCCTTTTTCTGTATTGAAGTGGACTGGATTTTATCAGACGCATTCAAACGACACATCATGAACGACAACAGCGGTCGCCAAGGCACATTGTTACGACTTGTGACCCGCGGTATCGAGCAAAAAGATTTAATGAAGTATTTAACAAAGCAAGCTCGCTTCAAACAAGATAGTGCGGCAAAAATTTCTCGCGCTGGATTTATTGTCAACGGCGGAGTGAATGAAGAAGAGCTTCCGGCAAAATCTGAATCTGAAATTTTAACGGTCATGAAAGAAGAAGTTCTTAAAGGCGCATACCGCTTAATCGATTATCGTGGTTACGCAGGTTACGAACCGGGTGATAACGTTGTTAATATTTTTGCGATGGGTGCAATGGTTATCGAAGGCATCAAAGCTTCTGAAAAACTATTAGAACGCGGCATATATGCAAATGTGATCGCAGTGACCTCTTCAGATTTACTTTGCGGAATATTAGCTCATGAAAATGATTATGACTATTTACGAAACGAATTAGGCATTACGCCAGATATTTATTTAAATAAAACATCTGATGTGGGCTCTGCAGATTTAGTGACGGTATCAGGTCGCCGTATACCAATCGTCAGCGTGCACGACGGCGAAGCAGGTTTACTAGATAATTTAGGTTCAATCGTCGGAGTTCGTCACGAGAGTTGCGCCGTTCGAAAGCACTCGAAGTGTGGCCGCCCGCCCGAGATCTATCATTTTCAACAAATTGATGATGAAGCGATTATGGAGGCTTGCGGAAAAGTATTGTCTGAAACCGCACTTGAAAAAGTGATTGTCTCAAAAAAATCGCTGGATGAAGTGGCGCAGGCAGAAACGCAATCCGCACAATCGAACCCTCACTGGACTGAGCTGTGGCCAACAAAAAATCAAAGTCACAAACACTAGTGAAACCTTCAAGCCGTCGCTACCCCGACGGCGGAGAATTATTCAAAGCCCGCTCGGAAAAGCTTGATGCTAAAAAGCACAAAAAGCTTATATTCTTCGTGCATTTTTATAAGGGTCACAAAAAAGCTTTGCAGCGCCATATTCAATTCGTTAATGAACTTGGGTATGATGCTTACGCTTTTAATTTAAAAGATGATGCTAAAGAACATTTTGGAGTTCCGTATTCGCCTATCTCGAAAAAGTTCGGGCTAAAGCATGCGCTGGCCGATCAAATTGAACACCACCTTGATTTAGTACCTGAGTATGAAAGTAAAATCGTTTTTGCATTTTCGAATGTTTCTGCTTGCGCCATTGAAGTCATGGCCCGCCGAGATAATTTAGGTATAGATGCATTTATATGTGATAGCGGACCGACCGCAAACTTTATTGATTCAGCTTATAAACTTTATAAATACGCACACCCAATTAAATTTTTGCCTTTACGCCTTATTGCGACGCCTATTTTGGCATTGGGTTGGAGTTCAAGTTTACATAAAGATATCAAAACTGATTTAAGTAAATTACCGGAAGGGTTTCCGGTGTTAAGTATTCGCGGCTGGAAAGATCCATTAATCGCAGCTGCTGACATAGATAAACTTTTTGAACCTTGCACAAATTTAGTATGGCAAAAGCTTAGCTTACCGGAAGCGGGCCACCTAACAGGTTTGCGAGATTATCCAGACGAATACAAGCCCGCGGTAGCCGATTTTTTAAAAAATGTCTGATAGCTGAACTAGCTTAACTGATCAAGCATAGTTATGTCAGCTAAGAAGAAAGCTCTGCCAAAATATCCCAACCAAATTTTTCAACTTTCGCATCGCCAATTCCGTAAACGTTGCGTAGTTCGTCTAAGTTCTGTGGAAATTTTTGCGCAATTTCTCGCAAAGTACGATCCCCGAAAATAACAAATGCCGGTATATCAAGTTCAATCGCTTTTGCTTTACGCCACTTTCGCAAAAGCTGAAAGCGCGATTCTTCATCGGCATCAAGTACGATTTCATGGTTAGCAGCCTTTCGTTTTTTCGCAAGAGAATTAACAAACGCAGTTGCCGTGACCTTCTGAATTTTACGCTCAGAGGTTGGGTCACAGACATCACAATGCCCGCATTTTTTTAACCGCTGTGAATCTTTGTAATAAGTTAAAATTTCAGAATGCCGGCACTCACCCGCCTCTGAATAACTGACTAACGCTTCAAGATTTCTCCAGCGCAAATTTTTAATTTCTTTAATAGCCGTCGAGTTTTGAATAAAATAAGATTGTAAGCCCTTATCTTTCTTTGAATAAAGCATCAGACAAGTTGAATCTTGACCGTCACGACCAGCGCGGCCCATCTCTTGATAAAGCGAATCAATATTTGCGGGCATTTGAAAATGAATGACCAACCGAACATCAGGCTGGTCGATTCCCATTCCGAATGCGTTTGTTGCAACTAAAATGCGAAGCTCTCCCGAAGTGTACGCCTCTTGCACGCGCGTCCGCTGTTCCGTACCTAGGCCGGCGTGGTAAAACCCAACTTTTTTAACACGTGATTCAAGAAAACCGGCAAGCTCTTCCGTAATTTTTCGTGTTCCACAATAAATTAATACCCGACCGTTCGGAAATTGTTTCAGTGCTTGTAGTAGCCACTGTGCTTTGCTGTCTTCATCTAAACAAGTTTCAACCTGGTAATAAAGATTGGGCCTATAAAAACCATGTACCAGTCGCTGAGGCTTAACTAATTGCAAATTCTTAGCAATATCATCAAGAACCGTCGGCGTGGCCGATGCAGTTAAAGCCAAAATGGGCACATCAGGTCGTAATGTCTTTAATATTTTCAATTCACCGTACTCTTCGCGAAAATCATGTCCCCACTGGCTGACACAATGGGCTTCATCAATGGCGAACAACGCAACTTCACGGTTTTTAATCCATTTTTGAAATCCGTCTTTTTGAACACGTTCTGGAGATAAATAAAGTAAGTAAGTTCCACCTTGATTGATATCAGAAAAAATTTTTCGTTTTTCATCTTCCGTTTGGCCTGAATAAAGGCATCCCGCCGGAATTCTCTTTTTCTGAAGTGCGCTGACTTGGTCTTTCATCAATGCAATCAACGGCGAAATGACAATAACCAGCTGCTTTGAATAAATAGCCGGAAACTGATAGCAAAGTGATTTGCCACCACCTGTCGGTAAAACCGCGAGGGCATCTTTCTTTTCTAAAACAGCGTTAATGATTTCGCGCTGTCCGATCCGAAAGCTGGACAATTTAAATGAGAGTTCTAGTTGGTTTTCTAGCATATGCACTTCTTTCGTTAATACTTACCACAAGTGCAATGCGGACTCCACCTTATACGTGAAGGGCTACTTTGGATTCAGACCTAACATTTTTGCTGCAAGACGGTCATAAAGCTTCATCGGAAGTAGTTTAGGAAGAAACCAAGTGGTCAGCTTTTGCGGAACCGGTGAATAACGAAAACTTGGATTCGTTTTTTTGAAGGCATCCACTACAAGCGTAGATACCGCCGAAGTTTCTAGACCATTTTTTTCTGAGCCCAGAGCCATTGATATAAATTTATGAAATGAAGTCGCGTACTCAGTTTGATTGTATCTTTCCTTAACTATTCCAAAACCTTTTTGCCAAATGGGAGTTTTGATTGATCCCGGTCCAATTACGATGACTTTAATTCCGTACAGCATCATCTCGCGCCGAAGCCCCTCTGAAAAGCCTTCAACCGCAAACTTACTTGCGGCATAGCAAGATAAAAATGGGGTGGCTGATTGCCCGGCCACGGAAGAAATATTCACAATGCGACCTTTCGATTTCGAATTTGGATCGGCGCCTAAGATCGGAAGCAGAACTTGAGTGATCTTCATCAACGAAAGAACATTTACTTGGATCATCTGCTGAATTTCAGAAAATGGCTGATGTAAAAAAGGGGCCGCTAGCGCAACTCCCGCATTATTTACTAAACCTGCTAGCTGCGTGATGCCAAGTTGTGCCAACTGGGCGGGAATTTTCTCGACCTGCGCAAATTCAGCTACATCAACCATAATGACGTGAAGCTTTTGATTAGAAAAAACTTTCAGCAAATTCAGTTGATCTTCGATTTTTCTTACGGTGGCCACGACTGTAAAATCTTCCGCCAGTAAAGCACGTACGCAATCAAATCCAATACCTGTGCTGGCTCCGGTGATTAAAATTGTTTTTTGCATATTAATAATCCTTCTTCGGTTGGAATGATAACTGAGCTTAAGCTTTTATCGGAAAAGGCTTTTTCATTCATCTGCTGAACGGTTTTAATTTGTTTTGCATTGAACTTCTGTGAAGTTTCATCTCCCCAAACTGCACCAGCCAAGAAAATATTATCAACGATAATTACGCCCCCAGGGCGGATATGCGCATTGGCCCAATCAAAATAATCTAAGTACGCGGCTTTATTTCCGTCGATGAATACGGCGTCAAAGGGCCCCGCTTGCGAAAGTTCAGTTAATTTTTCACGTGCATCACCCAGAAGTAAATGGCATCGGTTGCTCGAAATTTCATTTTGCAACACGGCCGCAGCTAAGGCTTTATGCTCTTCAGACTTTTCAATCGTCCAAAGCTGGCCGTGCTCAGGTAATGCGCTTAAAATATGAAGCGCAGATAAACCTGTTAGGGTGCCAATTTCAACAACTTTGACTGCGCAAATGCTTTCTAAATGATACCGAATCAAGGCCGCTTCCGCGGCTGAAATTGAGATTGTCTCAAGGCCCAGCTTTTCTGAATTCGATCGAGCTTTTTGCATCAACTCTGATTCTGAATTTAACAATTTCTCAATATAATCGTAGCTTTTTGGCTTAACTTTTCTCATAATGTTTCGAGCTTATGACGAAGTTTAAAAATTTACCACTTTTGATTTTTGACCTAGATGGAACACTGATTGATTCAGCGGATGATATTCTGCAGTCGATGAATACGATGCTGGGTCGGCACGGTCGAAAGTTAGTTGATAAGCCAACGTTAGTTAGCCATATCGGCGACGGACTGCAGAAGCTGGTGAACGACTTTTTTCCAGAGTACACGATCGACTCAAAAGAAAATTTAAGCCGTGTTGATGAATTTCTGCAAATTTACGAAGATATTCTGATACAACACACAGTTCTTTATCCCGGAGTTTATGAATTTCTGAAGACTTACGAGGGACCAAAAGCTTTAGCAACCAACAAAAGTATTGAGCCAACATTGATGATCTTTAAACACTTTGGTTTAGATCAATTGGATTGGGTTTCAATTATTGGTGGCGACTCTTTGGCCGAACGTAAGCCCTCTGCGATGCCCCTGCGTCACGCGATGGATAAAATTGGCTACTCGGCTGAAAATACGTGGATGATTGGTGATGGACGCCCTGACATGAAATCGGCTATTGCAGCCGGTTGTAAAAAAATTGCGGTCCACTATGGGTATTCTACGAAGGACGAGTTAAGCATATTTCAACCGGATCATGTTTTAGAAAATTTTAAGGACTTGGCCCCATTAATAAAGCCTTTTTGATTTTGATTGCTGAAACTACTGATTCTCAGTAGACTACCACTCTATGTCAGACATACTTTTAGATGTAAAAAACCTGCGTACAAAATACCGAACTGAAGACGGAGTCATCTATCCCGTTGATGACGTCAGCTTTCGCGTTAAAAAGGGTCAGACTTTAGGTATCGTTGGCGAATCAGGTTGCGGAAAATCACAAACTGCACTTTCAATCATGCGACTGATCCAAAAACCTGGAGTGATCGAATCAGGCGAAGTTTTTTTCAAAGATGAGAATTTGTTAAAAAAAACTGAAGATGAAATGCGTGCAATTTTGGGTAACCAGATGGCGATGATTTTTCAAGAACCCATGACTTCGTTGAATCCAGTTTTTACAATTGGTGATCAAATTGAAGAGTCCATCCGTTTACATAAAACAGATTTAAAAAATGCTGAAATCAAACAGCGTGCAATCGAAATGCTAAAATTAGTTGGAATTCCGGCTCCTGAAAAAAGATATGGCGAATACCCACATCAACTTTCGGGCGGCATGCGCCAGCGGGTGATGATCGCTATGGCGATGAGCTGCAATCCGCAGTTAATTATCGCGGACGAGCCAACAACGGCCCTTGATGTCACCATTCAAGCGCAAATTCTTGATCTGATGAGGAATGTTCAGAAAGAATTTAATGCCGGAATGATTTTGATTACTCACGATCTAGGCGTTGTCGCTGAAATGTGCCAAGAAGTTGTTGTGATGTACGCTGGTAAGGTTGTTGAATATGGAACCGTCGAAGATATTTTTTATCGTCCCCGTCACCCTTACACAATAGGCTTACTAAAATCGATTCCACATTTTGAAACGGGTCAACGAATGCAGAAATTGCAAACGATCCCAGGCTTGGTACCAAATTTATATAAATTACCCGTAGGCTGCCGTTTTCGTGATCGCTGCAGTTACGCAACCGATATTTGTAAACAACAAGAACCTCAACTTGAAAATTTACGCGGCATTCATAAGGTCGCCTGTCATAATTCAAATTTAACTGCAGCACCAGTGGCAGGAATGGGTCCCGTATGAGCGAATCACTATTACGCGCCGAAAATTTAGTTAAAGAATTTCCCGTCTACGGCGGGGTGTTCGCCAAACAAATTGCATCGGTTAAGGCTGTTCAAGGTGTTTCTTTTGATATTAAAAAAGGCGAAACCCTAGGTCTTGTCGGAGAGTCTGGCTGCGGAAAATCTACATTAGGCCGCAGCTTAATCCGTTTGATCGAGCCCACAAGTGGAAAAATATTTTTTAAAAATAAAGATATCACTAATGTTAATGGTGATGATTTACGCGATCTAAGAAAACAAATGCAGATTATTTTTCAAGATCCCTATGCATCGTTAAATCCTCGTATGACGATCGGCTCAATTTTAGAAGAACCACTTTTAATTCATAAATTGCATGATTCAGCGGGCGACCGCGCGACACGTGTTCGTGAATTAATTGATTTAGTCGGATTACGACCAGAGCATTTATCAAGATACCCGCACGAATTTTCGGGCGGTCAACGTCAACGCGTGGGAATTGCGCGTGCCCTTGCAGTAAGTCCCGATTTAATTATCTGTGACGAGCCAGTCTCGGCACTGGATGTATCGATTCAGGCGCAAGTTATTAATTTATTAATGGAGCTACAGCAAAAGCTTGGTCTTACTTATATTTTTATTGCGCACGATTTGAAAGTGGTTGAACACGTTTCAAATAAAGTTGCGGTTATGTACTTAGGTAAAATTGTTGAAATAGCTGATGCCGATGAACTTTACCGAAATCCATTGCATCCTTATACGAAAGCGCTTTTGTCTGCGATCCCCGTTCCAGATCCAAAGCCGCGACCCGAACGGATTATCTTAAAAGGAGACGTTCCTTCACCGATGAACCCTCCACCAGGGTGTCATTTCAATCCACGGTGTCCGCTGGCTAGCGAGATTTGCCGCGAGCAAGTCCCTTTACTGGAAGAAAAAGTTCCGAATCATTTTGCACGCTGTTTAAAAGTCTAGTTCTAGACTGAAAAAGCTTTAAAGACCCTGTGAAAAGGCCGATCAGAACGCATGTCGAAAAATATGCGTTGGGTATTATATGATTCATTTTCTAAAGCTCAATCCCAGCCGGTGACTACTGAAGAAGCGCAGATGGCGATCTTCAAGATGCGTTCACGCGATATGGAACGGTTTTATTTATGGACGCAGGGTTGGGCAGAATGGCAGTCGCTAAGTATCTACTTAGTCACTGATCAAAAGTACTTTGTCTCGTCGTTTACGATTGCTAATGAAGATACGCTGAAAGCAAAAATTCGCGACGTTTTAGAAGTGACGCCGGTTAATAACAAGAAATTACACGATGAAATTACGGCCTCATTTTCTTCAATTCACTTAGAAGAAACTAATTCCAGTGCAAAGGATGCTTTTTCAGAAAAGCAATTCGACGGCGAAGATATTTCGTGGTCGAACTTAGAAAAGCCGAAAATTGATTTTTCTAAACTGAAAAACAATCGTGAAAAAGATCGCCGCGACACTCGTCACGAATTGAAAATTGAAATACTTCTTATTTCTTCTAAAGGTAAAACTTTTCGAAGCAAATCAAAAAATATTTCTTTGTCAGGAAGCTTGCTAGAAGACAATATACCTTTTGACTACTACGGGACTACTTTTGATATTGTTGTCGTCAATCAACATGCAGCTGATGCGCGCTCGGGTCGTATTTCATTACGGGGTAAAACCGTTGGTGATGGCCTGACTCAGCGACTTCAATACATCGAGGTTTCTGAGGCTAAGAAAACTGAACTGCAAAATTTTCTGCAGTCGTATATCGATTTGCAAAAAAATTATTCTAAAAAATCAGCCTAAAATTTCTAGAATCCAATGCCAACTGATGTCGTCATTCCACTTACCTCAAATGCATTTTCTTTCACTAATTGCGATCGCTCATCCCTAAATCCGATCTCGCCATATAGTAAGTTTCTTGACCTGGCCCGGCCGGTTCCTAGCATAAATTCAATGCCAATTCCACCTCCGTAACCGTATCCGTAGACCTGTTCTTTTGCCGGAATATTTGAAGATGCTGGAGTCGTGGTTAGTTCTAATAAATTGTAGCTAATAATTCCGATTGCCCATAAGTACATATTCACGCCCCGTTCGCGACGTGAAACCGGATACAGATTAAACCCAAGCTCAGGCGCAAACGCGGTAAATTTATAATTTGAAGCAAATACCGCCGTTGAATTTAAAAAATTTTGACGACCTTCCGAATAATTGATTCGAGCCTTTAGAAAGTATCTAAAAACTGTATTTCCACGATCGGTGGAAAGCTCAACCCCATAGGCAGGGCTGCCTTCAGCAAAGGATTTATTAACGGACCCTGAATAGGTCTGCTGGACAATTCCAATTTTAGTAGTTTGCAATGAGCCACGGTTTTTTTGCGCGAACGAATCTAGCGAAAATAGGCATAAAATGATGGTAGCTAAAGTCAATTTGTATGGGCTAATCACATTAATAGCTCATTCTATTTTTGATTGTTCGTCTATATAAAACAAGTCCGACATCATTTAAGGTTAAAACTAATGCTATTTTTTCATTGTGCGCCCTTTCACTACTAAGACAGAAGTCCAGTTTTGGTAAGACCCGCCCCGACCCAACCATTTATTTGCGGTTACATAAATAGAAGTCAGTTAAGATATACAAGTGAAATACATTTCTATTTCTAACAAATAATTTAGGAGACATGATGGGACGTTATTTTTTAAAAACTTTAGCAACGATTGGTACATTAACCTTGGCGATTGCATGTAGCAAAAGCTCGGACACGCCTTCGGTTGCTACGCAAAAAACTTTGTATGTAGCTTCGGGCCTATGCTACTCAGGCTCAGGAATTACAACTTACGGAGCGGCAACTTCTTCAAGAGCCGTCACAAAGTGGAATATTGATACGGGTGTAAACTCAGGAGTTTTCACTGATCTTAACGTCGGAAATAACGTTTCGGTTGATACCGTTCCTCAATCGATGATTGATAAAGGTGATCATATTCTTCTATTAACTGAAAACGCTACGACAACTGCGGATCGTAAAATTTATAAAGTGAATAAAGCTGATCCCACAACATACGTCGTGTATGCGAATGATCCAACGGCTTTTACAACTGGAGCAACCATTACCCGTTCAATGGCGCAAGATCTAGATGGAACAATTATTTTTAGTAAGTCAACTGCGGCAGAGCGACTAAATACTTTAGGAGTTCGAATCGCAAAGGGCGGCGCAAATGCGTGGGTGAACCCGGCAGCTGCAACTGCTAGTTGCTTTACTGCACCAGCCACTTTAATTCCGCAAGTTGCTATCATGGCCCCATTTACAGGCGTGAATCAGGGAAAGTTACTTTACATTCATGCAGGTAATACCGCCGCTTTAAACCGGATTGGTTTTGTTCAGCGCACTGGTTTAACATCAGGAACTGCAGCTGACTGCGCAGGATCAAGCCCTGCTGGTGGATCTTCGACGGTTGTTCATACAAACGCGGCTAATTTAACCGGTCCCGTTGCTTTACCAGCTACTGGCGCATCGTTAACCAGCATGGTTTACATTCCGACCCCTGCGCCTGCTTCAACAACTGGGAAACTTCTTGTTTCATATTCAGGTTCAACGAATACCGCATTTGATAACAACACAACTTTCAGCTACGGCGTTGTTATGTGGGATATCAATGAAACTTCGGACACCGTAGCAACAGTTACAAACCCGGTCATCCTATGGAGAGATGAATCTGTTGTTTGGGCTCCATCCGCAATGGCTTATGATTCTTCATCAGGGCATCTTTACGTTGCAGTCGGCGGATCACCTGGTTCTGTGAATCAGACAACGCAAGCATTTGGCTACAATATCGAAAAATTTACTCTTGATATGACGACTCCGTTGATGACTCGTGTTTCTACTAACAACCAGCCGTTCATTACCGGAAATGCATACACAAAATGTATTTCTAATATGATTCTTGCTGATTAATAGGTAAGTAAATTACATAAGTTTTTGTTAAGGGTTGGCTTGATGCCAACCCTTTTTTTATTGCTAAAACGCCACAGTTTTTGCGTCAATTTCCAATAAAGAACGTCTCAAAATAAGAATAAACACAAGAATGTCTTTAAAAGACTAAAGTGATGATTATATTTTCAAGTTACCTAGACAAAGTTCCGTAAAGATAACTAGAAATGTAAAGTTTCTTTTCTAAATTTTAATAAGCCTAGGAGAAAATATGGGACGTACCTTTGCAAAAACCTTGGCCACACTGACGGTCGTAACCGTTGCGTTTGGCTGCAGTAAAAAAGCGGATAGCCTTTCAGTTGCTACGCAAAAAACTCTCTATGTAGCGTCAGGTGCTTGCTACTCTGGATCAGGTATTATCACATATACCGGCCCTCAGTCGTCACGTGCGGTCACGAAGTGGAGCACTGAAACCGGAATTAATACGGGTATCTTCACAGACTTAAACGTTGGTAACAACGTATCAGTTGATACCGTACCGCAATCGCTTATCGATAAAGGTGACCACATTTTACTTCTAACTGAAAACGCGACAAATTTTTCAGATCGAAAGATTTTTAAAGTTAATAAAGCGAATCCTTCAACTTACGTTGTCTATGCAAATGATCCAACCGCATTCACCGTAGCTCCGACACACGTAACGCGTTCGATGGCACAAGACGTAGACGGCACGATGATCTTTAGTAAGTCATTATTCGCGGAACGCTTAAATACTTTAGGTGTTCGAATCGCAAAGGGCGGCGCAAATGCTTGGATCAGTCCGACGGCCGCTACTGGCAATTGCTTCGCAGCTGTAGGTGCGCAAATTCAAAATGTAACGGTCATGGCTCCATTCACTAACATGAACCAAGGTAAAGTACTTTATATCCATGCCGGAAATACGGCTGCGGCTAACCGAATTGGTGCGGTTCAACGTACGGGCTTAACGGCAGGAACAGCAGCCGACTGTGCCGGTTCCAACCCAGCGGGTGGAGCTTCAGCAGTTGCGCACGTGAATGCAGCTAACTTAACCGGTCCGGTTATTTTTCCTGCAACGGGCGCATCACTAACAAGTATGGTTTACATTCCGACTCCAGCGCCAGCTTCAACAACTGGAAAATTACTTGTGTCGTACTCAGGCTCAACAAATACCGCCTTTGATAACAACACGACATTCAGTTACGGAATTGTTATGTGGGATATCACTGAAACTTCAGACACTGTAGTTACAGTAACAAATCCAGTTATTTTATGGAGAGATGAATCTGTTGTATGGGCGCCTTCGGCGATGGCTTACGATGCAACAACAAGTTCACTTTACGTAGCCGTTGGTGGATCGCCCGGTTTAGTGAATCAAACGGCGCAAGCTTTCGGCTATAATATCGAAAAATTTACGCTTGATATCGCCACACCACTATTGACTCGTGTTTCTCCAAGCAACCAACCATTCATCACGGGTAACGCATACACAAAATGTATTTCGCATATGATTATGGCTGAATAAATAGAATTCTAGGCATTTAACTAAAAGTTAAATAGAAAATACCCGCTGTCCCGCGGATATTTTTTATTCTTTCGGAGAAAGTAATTTCGAAATAACTGTTTTTAATTTTTCAACATCGAACGGTTTTTTAATATAATCGGCCGCTCCAACTTCACGAGCTTTCGCAAAATCTTCTTCGGTCGCTTGACCCGACAAAAAAATCAGCGGAATTTTTTTAAGATCAGGATGTTCTTTCATCATTTGCGCTAATTCAAATCCATTAATCCAAGGCAAGCCAATATCCATAATGATCAACTGGAAGTTTTGATCTTTATCCAGGATGGCCGTTAGCTCTGCAGAATCGGCAGCCAGCAATGCGATGTAGCCATCAGATTCAAGAATTTTTTTTAATGAGGCCCGTTGGGTCTCGTCATCTTCAATAACTAAGATATTTTGTGGATGCATTTTTTTGTGCGCGTCTCTGAACTTATCTAAACTGACCACGGGCTGTTCAGACATTCTTTGTTTTGTTAATTTTTCGATCCGATTAATTAGATCACTGGTTATGAATTTTTTTGCCATTATCCGATCTCCTGTGCTTCTAGCCAACGTTCGCAGTCTAATGAAGCCATGCAACCTGACCCTGCGGCGGTGATTGCCTGTCGATAATGCGGGTCTTGCACATCGCCCGCCGCGAACACACCTTCAACATTCGTATAAGTTGTTCCAGGATTTGTTTTTAAATAACCGGCTTCATTCATATCTAAGATGCCGTTGAATATTTTTGTATTTGGCTGATGGCCAATCGCAACGAATACGCCTTGAAGCTTTTTTTCACTTACTTCGTTGGTTTTCGTGTTCTTCATTTTGATTCCAGTTACCGATTTACCGTCCCCAATAATTTCTTCAACAACTGTATTAACTAAGAAATCAATTTTCGGATTTTTCTTTGCTCGCTCAAGCATAATTTTTGATGCCTTAAAGTTTTCGCTACGATGAATAATTGTAACTTTACTTGCGAATCGAGTTAGAAAATTCGCCTCTTCCATTGCCGTATCGCCACCGCCAACTACGACCACTTCTAAATCTTTGAAAAATGCACCATCACAAGTCGCGCAGGCCGAAACACCACGGTTGTAATACTGTTTTTCAGTCGGTAACCCGATGTACTTGGCACTTGCACCGGTTGAAATAATAATTGAGTTAGATTGATACTCAGTTTGGCCCACAAAAACTTTAAATGGTCGTGCCGAAAAATCAACTTTCGTTACGTTTCTAGTTAAGAAGCGAGTTCCGAATCTTTCAGCTTGCTTACGCATGGTCGCGATAAGGTCGGGACCAGTTACTCCATGTTCAAAGCCCGGATAATTTTCGACATCACTTGTAATCATTAACTGGCCGCCGGCTTCTTCGCCTTCGATCATAAATGGAGTCATTCGCGCACGGGCCGAATAAATAGCCGCTGATAAACCAGCAGGGCCCGAACCAATAATAATAACACTTTCAACTTTATTTTCAGCCATAAAACCTCTTCAGTTAAAATAGAATGAGTTGATTCAAAGGTCTAAACTAATCGCTTTTTTCTATGAAGGCGATCAACTTTTTTGCCACGTCGTGAGCACTTTCAGCTGTTCCATTTTGACGAGGCTTGCTATTTAATGGCAGCAGATCAGTCTGCATATATCCTGGGCTAAAAAGTAAAATTTCTGGCTTAGCAGAGCCTTCTTTTTGGACCGAAGAGATAAGACCCTTCATCGCATGCTTAGCAGATGCGTAACTGGCCGCAAGTGGATCGGCTTCTTGCTCAGCAATAGCTGATCCAATAACAACAATTTGCTTTAGCTGTGGCCATAGTTTTTGATTGGCCGCGATCGAATGAATCAGCTGGGCCGGGTACAGAAAACTTGTGTTCAAAGCCCACTGATGATCACTCCACTTTTTTTCTTCGAATAGTCCGTACGGCCCACCACCCGCTAAATAAATTAAACGAGTTGGAGCAAAACCAATGAGCTCGTTTAAATAATTTGTATCAAGCTGCCCCGTAGAAAAATCTTGAGAGCTTAACACAGTCTTATCGCTCACTTCAGCTGATCGATTCAATATTTTTCGTGAGGATAAAAAATATTGGGCTTTTGGGTTGTGCTTCTGAAGTTCAAGATAAGTATGCCACCCTAACCCACGGCTAGATCCCAGCAATGCAATACGGTCATCAGAAGAAATTTTTTTCGCGCTCGTTGCATTCATATCTACTTATCAACTACAATATTTTCAAAAGCTTGTATGCCAAAAATAACAATACCCCAAAAAAATCTAGTTTTAGAAGCCGCAGCCGGAGAGAATCTGATGCTATTTTTGCAATCTCAGGGCTTGCCTGTTGCATCGTCATGTTTAGGTGATGGGATCTGCGGAAAATGCCGGGCTACGGTCACTGGGGCTATTCCTGAGCTATCGAAACTAGAAGCCGAAACTCTTATTCGAAACAAGATTCCCAAGCTTCAGCGCTTAACGTGCCAAATTAGGATCGAAGCTGATTTAGCAGTTGAAACCACTTATTGGTAGAGCGACCTAGGCTTTAACCAATCTAATAAAGTTAATCTCAATGCCCTTTTTGACAAAGATTTTTTCAAACGTCGTTTGGAAGTTTGCGTCCAAATATTTTCCACCGTCTTTGTACAGATTTAATGTTTGAAATTCGATTTGATACTTCGTTTCTTTAATTTCATCTAAAGCCCAAAGGAAATATTCACGCGAATCCGTTTTAAATTCTAAAAAACTACCGGTTCTTTGCATTTCATAGATGTGATTCAAAATATTTCTATTCACGACGCGATTTTTCGGCTTACGCGGACTTACCCACGGATCTGGAAAATGAATGTAGACATTATTAACTTCATTTTTATCGAATAATAAATCTAAATCAAAAGCGTGGTATCTGCAGATGGCTGAATTCTTCGCCCCTTTTGCTTGCGCTCGACGGATTGTTTGAATAAGCGGTTTATACTTTAATTCAAGGCCGACTAAATTTCTTTCTAAGTGTAAATTGGCTTGATGAGCGAAATGCATTCCGGCGCCCGTTCCGATTTCGACATCTAATGGCTTTTCATCGGAGCATTTAAAAACATCAGTTCGCCATTTTCCTTTGTTCAGCGGCGCCCGCTCTTCGTTGAAAGCGAAATCTTTGAATTCGGTATCTAAAGCAACGGCGTAAGCGTTCGGCTTTGGTAAGTTGCGGGTTAGATTTGTGCGCTGAACTCTTTGATTTTCTTCTGACATGTTACACCGTGTATTGCGGACCTTTGATTATATGCTCTTTTGAAAAACTTCTTTCGCCCTCAAATTTAAACTTACGCACCGGGCAATCTGGAAGCGAACAAACCTTACAGTACAGTTGCTGACAAGGGTCCATATGAAATGCGATTTCGCCATCACATCCGTAATCGCGAACAACGTTCATTTCGAATTCATGCGCGACTGAATGCGCGCGCTCAACGTCCCAGAAATAAGGTACCACCATATGGGCATCTATATGATGAAAATTACCCGAGCGAATCATTCGAAGATTATGAATATCGATCACGCCCGGTTTACGATTTTTATTAACAACCGCAGATACTTCTTCAATAGCGCCCTCGTCTGTTTCGTCCAATAAGGCTCCAGAGTTCGCGCGAAGAATTCGATAAGCCTCATAAGCAAGCCAAAAACCCAATAAAGTTCCTACAACTGAATCAATCCAAAGCACTCCGGTTAATTTAACTAACAATAATCCAACGCCAACACCCAATGTAGTTAATACGTCAGACATAATGTGTTTTCCGCTAGCCTTCAATGCTTCGGATTTATTTTCGTTACCGGAATAAATCAAAAACATTCCCGTTACTAAATTTAAAAGTGTAGCCGCACCCAAATAGATAAATCCATACTCGAAGTTTTGAATTTCGGTGACATTGAAAAATGATTTAATCGATTGAAACAAGATTGAAAGGGCCGCAAAAAAAATAAGTCCGCCTTCGAAGGCGGCTGAAAAGTATTCCATTTTTCCGTGTCCATAGGGATGGCTCGCGTCGGCAGGCTCGGCTGCTAATTTGACAGCGTACAATGCAATGATCGAAGTAATCACATTAACGACGGTTTCAAGGGCATCAGATAAAACGGCTACCGAGTTCGTTGCATAAAAAGCTTTTGTCTTAAGGATTAATACCAGCACGCTGACTAATAAAGAAAGCACAGCAGCGGTTAAGCGATTTTTAACGAACGACATAGCTATTTCTATGCCCTAATTAAGTTAAGCTGTCTTTCTTTTTCTATCAAAAATGCTGATAACTGCAGATTGCTCAAGGCGACGATCTTTTTCATTTGCAGGTTCATATCCGATAACCCGATTTCGACCCTGTCCCTTGGCTGTATAAAGCGCCATATCGGCACGGCGAACTAGTTCTTTTGGTTGAATCGATTCATTTTCTTGTGTTGTGGCAAAGCCAACTGACAAAGTTAATTTAATCGTGTCTTTACCCTGGGTAAATGTCATTTGCTCAACTCTTTTCCGAAGCCGTTCGCAGAAGTGTTCGACTCCAGATAGAGGAGTTTCAGAAAGTACGATTAAAAATTCATCACCGCCGTAGCGGGCCGGAATATCAATGTTACGAGTCGAAGCTTTAATAATTTTTCCAACTTCAGAAAGAACATAACTTCCGAATAAATGATCATGTCCATCATTAACAGTTTTGAAATGATCCATATCGATCATGACAACCGTTACCGGTCGATTGAAACGCTTGCCGCGCTCAATTTCAAATTCTAATTTCTGAAAAATTGATCGCATATTAAATAAACCAGTTAAGTCATCAATTTCTACAAGTTCATGTAACTTTTCGTTTGCTTCGAGCAGCTGCTCTTTAGCATCACGAAATCGTAATTGCGAACGAACACGCGCCAAAAACTCTAATGGTACAAACGGAGAAACAATGTAATCACTCGCACCTAAATCAAGGCACTGCGTGATTTGATCAGTTGAATTATTTGACGAAACGACGATCAAAGAAGTCGTGTCGAAATAACTTGATAATGAATTTAAATAATTTAAACCTTCACCATTAGAAAATTCCGGGTCCACAATAATCATTTGCGGCTTCCAATAATTTAAAAATTCACTCGCTTCATTGAATGAAGTTAAGCCGCGAACGTCATAACCTTCCCAACGGAGAGGCTCTAGCATCAGCTCAAGTGTTTCTGGGTCTTCATCCAGAACTAAAATAGGTCTACTTTTAGGGTCCTTTTTCATCCTTAACTTATCGGAGTATTTACTATTTATTTTAGTCCGGAAATGCGGCAAATGAAGTTTAGTTTCTAATTGGTTCGTTATGGTACAGGACTTTTATACGGCACGTAGTTCAACTAAGAGGTTTACTACCGTGTTTCTTGGACCTAAGATCTTGCATATGAAATACAATGAGATCGAACCTAAATGGCAGAAAATCTGGGCTGATAAAAAGGTCTACGAAGCTGATCCGCAATCAACTAAACCAAAGTACTATGCGCTTGATATGTTCCCATACCCGTCAGGTTCGGGCCTACACATGGGCCATATCGCTTCTTACACGCCAGGCGATATTGTATCTAGATATAAGCGTACGAAAGGTTTCAACGTACTTCACCCAATGGGTTACGACGCATTCGGGTTACCTGCAGAGCAATTTGCTATTCAAACCGGAGTTCATCCGGCGATCACAACTGAAAAAGCGATCGAGGGTTTTCGTGCGACTTTGCAAAAATATGGTTTTAGTTATGATTGGTCGCGTGAAATTTCAACTTGTGATCCATCGTACTACAAATGGACGCAGAGTATTTTTTTAAAACTTTTCGAAAAAGGTTTAGCTTACCAAAAAGAAGTTCCTGTTAACTGGTGCCCCGCTTTAAAAACAGTTTTAGCAAATGATGAAGTTGTTGACGGAAAATCTGAACGTGGGGGCCACCCCGTTATTCGCGTTCCGATGAAACAGTGGATGCTAAAAATAACAGATTATGCCGAACGCTTATTAAACGATTTAGACAAAGTCGATTGGCCCGAGCGGACTAAAGAAGGCCAACGAAACTGGATCGGAAAATCCGAAGGCGCTACCGTTCAATTTAAAGTAAAAGGTCAAACTGAAGGCCTTGAAGTTTTCACGACCAGGCCAGATACAATGTTCGGCGTTAGTTTTATGGTGATCGCACCAGAGCACCCGCTGGTAAAAAAAATAACGACCGAGGTTCAAAACAAAAAAATTGCAGACTACATTGAAGCGACCAGTAAAAAATCTGAAGTCGATCGTAAAGCGACAACTGAAAAAACCGGTGTTTTCACTGGCGGTTTTGCAATAAATCCAATGAACAAACAAGAAATTCCCATTTGGATTGCTGATTACGTGATGATGGATTACGGAACTGGCGCCATTATGGCTGTTCCGGGTCATGATGAACGAGATTTTGAATTTGCGAAAAAATTCGAGCTTCCTGTTCTAAGGGTCCTAGCTTCCGAATCTGATCTTCCGTTTACGGGTGAAGGTCAGTTGGTGAATTCTGAATTTCTAAATGGTCTGTCAAAAGCGGATGCGATTAAAAAAATGATCGCCCACATTGAAAAAGAAAATTTAGGGAAAAAACAAATCAATTACAAACTACGCGATTGGCTTTTTTCACGTCAGCGCTATTGGGGCGAGCCCTTCCCGATTATTCAAACGGCCGATGGAACATTGAAAGCAATTTCAGAAAATGAATTGCCAGTCGTACTTCCTGAAGTTGCTGACTATGAACCATCCGAAACAGGTGAAGCGCCGCTTGCAAAAAATAAAGATTGGGTTCAGTACAATCAAAACGGGCTTAGCGGAAGTCGCATCACCGACACCATGCCAGGTGCGGCGGGCTCTTCATGGTATTTTCTTCGCTACACGGATCCCAAAAATAGTAACGAGGCTTACAGCCAAGCGGCTGCAAAGTACTGGATGCCTGTCGATCTTTACGTCGGCGGTCCCGAGCATACGGTTGGACATTTACTTTATTCAAGATTTTGGACGAAGGTTCTTTTTGACGCTGGATTATCTCCGGTCGATGAGCCTTTTAAAAAGTTGGCCCATCAAGGAATGATTCTTGGCACTGATGGCGAAAAAATGTCGAAGTCGCGGGGCAATGTTATAGCTGCAGACCAAATTGCTAGTGAATACGGTGTCGATGCGCTTCGCTGTTACGTTTGCTTTTTAGGCCCGTTAGACAAGGATAAGCCTTGGTCTGCTTCTGGAATTGATGGAGTGAAAAGATTTTTAGATCGCATTTCAAGATTAGTTGTTAACCAAGAAACGCAAGCTTGTATAGCAACTGATTCGGAGTTACCGACCGAGGTTGAAAAGCTACTTCACAAAACGATTAAAAAAGTTTCAGAAGACATTGAAAACTTAAGCTTCAATACTTCAATCAGTCAGATGATGATTTTTGTGAATGAACTTTACAAACACGAATGCCACTCAACTAAAGCTTTGCTTCCGCTGGCGCAACTTTTACAACCTTTTGCTCCGCACACGGCCGAAGAGTTGTGGCAAAAAATGCACGGCGCTGGGCTTGTGGTGAATGCTCCGTGGCCTCAATTCAAAGCTGAGCTTTGTCAGGACGACACCGTCACGATGGGTGTTCAAGTGAACGGCAAAATGCGCGGCACGATCGAACTACCAGTGGCGGCCGACGAAAAAACTGCGCTGGCCGAGGCGATGAAAGTGCAAACAGTTATCTCTGCACTGGGCGGTAAAGCTCCGGCTAAAGTAATTTACAAAGCAGGAAAGATTTTAAACCTCATCGTCGCAAATTAGTCGGGGCTGATTAGTTTGGCTATTGGCCGCTTTTTCTTGCATCGACCGAAATAAGACTGTAATAAGTTTTTATAACTTTTTACAGTTTTATGGAGGGGCCCCTGATGTCAAATTCCCTGAATGTTACGAGCGCACCGAAAGTTGAAACGACAACCACAAGTGTTGCCGATAATACAACGATCACTCCAACTGCAAACACGACCACCAGTGCAGTTAATACCAACATTAATACCAACATTAATTCTAATATTAACACTAATATAGCCACTCAAGTTTTAAATACCACGCACGCCTTCGCGCAGGTTAAAGCCGAAAGTTGGAGTTCAGAAAAAAGCGCTAAAGTTTACGGAATTGATAACTGGGGCAGCGGCTACTTTCGCATCAACCAAAACGGAAATGTTTCGATTACTCCAAAAGGCGACAAAGGCCCCAGCGTTGATTTATTCGAATTAACTCAAGAACTTCAAGATCGCGGTATACGTATTCCGATCATGATTCGATTTCCTGATATCATTCGTGAACGCGTTGAACTTTTACACAATTGTTTTCAACGAGCCTTCGCAGATCACAATTACAAGGGTTTGTACTGCGGTGTTTACCCAATTAAAGTTAATCAGCAACGCCACCTTGTTCAAGAATTAGTAAAATACGGCAAAGATGTAAAACTTGGCCTAGAAGCTGGTTCAAAGCCCGAATTACTTGTCGTACTTTCATTAATGAATACTCCGAATGCCGTTATTATCTGTAACGGATTCAAAGACACTGAATACATCGAGACCGCACTTCTTGCACAAAAGATCGGTCGCGAGATCGTCATCGTCGTCGATCGCAAAGACGAATTAAAAATCATCACCGAGACCGCTAAAAAATTAAATATGCGCCCAAAGATCGGCTTCCGCGCAAAGTTAAACACGCAAGGCGCTGGTAAGTGGGTTGATTCTGCGGGTGCGCGTTCAAAATTTGGTTTAACGGCGATTGAAATCGTTGAAGGCGTTGAGTACTTAAAGAAAATCGACATGCTCGACTGTCTTGAGCTTCTTCACTACCATATCGGATCGCAAGTTCCTTCGATTCAAAGTATTAAATCTTCATTAAAAGAAGCCGCCCGCTTCTACACTGAGCTTCATGCCTTAGGCGCAAAACTTAAATACATCGATGTCGGCGGCGGCTTAGGCGTTGATTACGACGGAACAGGTTCTTCAGATTCTTCCGTAAATTACTCTGAGCAAGAATACGCGAACGACGTGGTTTCAACTATACAAATTCTTTGCGATGAAAAAGGCGTTCCACACCCGAATATCGTTACTGAAGCGGGCCGTGCGCTTGTAGCACATCACTCGGTTTTAGTTTTCAACGTGATGGGCGTAAATAATCTTTTCCGTGCTGAACCACCCGTTCCCGCGGGCAAAAAAGATCCTTCAATCATGCAGGAGCTTCAATACACTTTCGAAAAATTAACCCGCGAAAACATCAACGAATGTTTCAACGATTTAATGCAATCAAAAAGTGAAACTTTGAATCTTTTTACATATGGAGTTTTAAACTTAACTCAACGTGCATGGTGTGAAAGTATGTTCTTTACGATCGCAACGAAGATTTTAACTTTGGCGCAAACAACGCCAGACTGCGAAGATATCGTTTCTGAACTTAGAACTATTCTTTGCGACACATATTTTTGTAATTTCTCGGTTTTCCAATCAGTTCCCGATTCATGGGCCGTTGGTCAGTTATTTCCGGTTATGCCTATCCACAACTTAACTCAAGAGCCTTGCCACGAAGCAACCTTAGCTGACTTAACGTGTGACTCTGACGGTAAGATCGAAAAATTTATCGATACTGAATCTGGCGAAGTTAAAAAGACATTACGAGTTCACCCGTTCGCCGAAGGTGATCCACCTTACTATTTAGGTGTATTCTTAACCGGCGCTTATCAAGAAATCTTGGGCGATCTACATAACTTATTCGGCGACACTGATGCGGTTCACATTTCAATTCACGAATCTGGTTACACGGTTGATCACTACGTACCGGGCGATACTGTGACGGAAGTATTAACTTACGTGCAATACGGCCGCGCCGAAATGGTTGATAATGTTCGTCAGTACACCGAAGAAAGCATCAGTAAGGGTATGATCACGAAGCAAGAGGCAAAAGCCTTGATTAAGCACTACGAAGAAGGCTTATCGGGCTATACTTATTTAGAAGAGATGGAATAGTAGAAGAAGTGGGCTCCCAGCCTGCTTTTCCGTGAACATCTTTACCTTGGATTTTAAGTCCCATCCTTCATGCTAGAACTGTACACGTTGAAAGCATTACGGAAAAACTACAAGTAAAGGTCTAAAAATAACTTAACGATTTTAAGCACTAGTAAAACTAGACCTAAAATCGCTTTAGTTAAATTCACTAAACGACGATATCTTCTGTAACTGTGAAGATAATTCGGCATCCGGAACCTCCTTTAATATAGAAGGCTCAGATGCTCCATGAAGCGAAACCGGGATACCCGTTTCGCTTTATGCATTTTTGGGGCTACGCGCCCCGGGCTACGCGCCCCGGGCTAAAGAATTTTTTCGAACACTATTTGCCAGTATTTTTTTTCTTGATCGTAGTCGGCGACATCGACATTTTTATTCAACACATTCTTCGTAATTAAATTTCGATACCAGTATTCAAATCTTTGTACATCGGGCGGAGTTCCCAACTGAACCATGTGCGTGATCGGGAAGTTTAACACGCGAGCATTTTTATCTTCATTCAATACCGCTTGAATCGCTAAAGAAGTATAATATTCGGTTTTATATTTTAAGTCTTGATTCAACTGCATGATCAAAGCCTTACTTAGAAACTGCACCGACTTAAAATAGTAAAGCCCCACCGAAGTCACTTCGTCTTGCAAAGACTTCGTATATAATTTCTTCTCTTGAAGTTCTAACACTTTTTCGCCATCGACTTTCAAGTGACAATAAGAATTCGGGCCGTAATAAGTAGGATGAAATCCTTTGCAGGTAACGACAGCCGCATCGAAATCTTCAACTGCCTCGGCAAAATCTTGCGGATCCCATAGCATTGTATAATCGCAATAACTAACTATCACCGGTTCTTCTAGGTTGAGCATCGGAAGCGCGGCCGCGACTGTATCAATCGGTCCCCGCTCTGAATAATCGACGTACAAAACTTCGGCGCCAAGTCTTATGTTACAAATAGAATCTTCTAAATC
Organism: Bdellovibrio sp.; assembly: GCA_043760925.1. Classification (GTDB taxonomy): domain Bacteria; phylum Bdellovibrionota; class Bdellovibrionia; order Bdellovibrionales; family Bdellovibrionaceae; genus Pseudobdellovibrio. The sequence goes on from JAYUOK010000002.1 coordinate 45,582, forward strand.
AGAAGTTCGAAATTGTTCACCAATGACAAAAAGTAATTTCCAATTTTCAGGAAATGCTTCGATCAAATATTGGATGGCAGGTTTTGCCCCGACTAAAACAAGTGGTTTAGGTCCAGAGTAGCCGGCATCTGTAAAACGCTGGCCTTTACCGCCAAGAGTGATGATAACTTGCATTAGCCGACGGCTGACTTCGAGTCGAAGGCATCACGAACCGCAAGACCAATATTAATTAGTAGAGTTAATGTTAATACCAATGCCAATGCTGGGTACCAAACAAGCCATTCTGCCGTCGTAAAATACTTCTGTGCTTGTTGTAATAGTTCACCCCAACTTGGAGTGGGCGCTCGCAAACCTAAGCCTAAGTAATCTAAGAATGCTAAGTAAGAAATATTATAAGCGATATCGAATGCCGAAAATGTAACAATAGGTGTGATCGCATTTGGCAAAATGTGTTTAAAAATAATTCGCGCATTCGACGACCCAATGGCCCTGGCAGCCTCAACAAATTCTCGCTGTCGTAATTGCAGAAACTGACCCCGCATATAGGTAGCTAATTTCGTCCAATCGAATAGACACAAGAATAAAATCAAAACAAAAATGTTCGGAGTAAAAATCGAAATAATAGTAATTAGAATCAATGTTATAGGCATTGTCTGAATAATTTCAACGGTACGCATACCGATAAGATCAACTTTACCGCCGAAGTATCCCATTAATGAACCTAAAATAATTCCGATGAGGTAACTTAAAATCCATGCGCCTACCGCAAAAACTAATGTGTACCGTAATCCATAAAGTAATCGGGTAAAGACATCTCGGCCTCGGTCGTCGGTTCCCATTAAATTATACCGAGTGGGTGCTGACGGAAATTCTTCAATAACCGGATTACTCTCGAAAGGATCCCATTGCACTTTGGGCCATACCGCCCAATCGCCCTTATTGGAATCAAATTCTAAAGCACGATAATCCATCACGTAGATATCTTCGCGACCAAATTCAGTTGGATGATAATCAACAAATAATGGGTAGTATGTCCGCCCCTGATATTTCATAATGTGCGGTTTATTGTTTGCCCACAGTTCAGCGGTAAAGCTTAGAAAAAATAAGGTCGCTAGAACCCAAACCGATACGACAGCAATTTTATTTCGCTTGAAGCGACGGTATCTTTTTAAAGTTAAATCATTCTTTATGCGTTTTTCGATCATTTGAAATCTATCCGTGGATCAACTAAGACATAAATAATATCACTTAACATGTTACCTAATAATAATAGCATGGCAGAAATAAAAGTTAATCCCATGATCACGTTATAGTCGCGGGCTAAAACTGACTGATAACCTAAAAGACCAATGCCATCCAAATTAAAGATAGTTTCAACAATCAATGATCCTGCTAAGAACACTCTTAAAAATCCACCCAGCCCCGTCGCAACCGGAATAAGGGCATTTCGTAAAGCGTGCTTATAGTAAACGATTCGATCGGCTAGCCCCTTCGCACGGGCGGTGCGAACGTAATCAGAATTAATTACGTCGAGCATGGTATTTCGAACCAGCATGGTTAGCTCAGCAAATCCACCAATCACGTAGCAAGTAAGAGGTAATACAAAGTGATAAATTCGATCCAAGATTTTTCCACCGGTAGTCATCGTATCGTAGTCATCTGATTTAATTCCACCGATCGGAAACCAATCAAAATGCGATCCTCCAGCAAACCAAACGATTAACAAGATAGCTAAAACTAATACTGGTATCGAAACCATTATATACAAGACAATTCCCGAAATTTGGTCGAACCAGCCGCCCGCACCAATGGCTTTTTTCACGCCAAGAGGAATACAAATTAAATAAGTTAAAATCAGCGAAGCAATTCCGAACTGAAGCGAGACAGGAAATTTAGAAGTAATGACATCAATCGCGGGCTCTTGATAAGCGAAACTTTCACCGAAATCTAATCGAACAATATTTTTAAGCCAAATAACGTATCGCACGTGAACAGGCTTATCGAAGCCGTATTGCTTTGCTAAGTCGTCTAAAATTTCTTGCGAAATTCCGACGCTACTTCCGCCACTTCCGCCACCACCCATACGAAGCTTTTGCATTTTCTGTTCAATCGGCCCACCTGGAGCCAAGTTGATTATGAAAAATGTAACTAACGTGATCCCCAAAAATGTGGGGATCGCGATTAGAATTCGTCTTAGTAAGTAGGTCAGCATGTGATGTTTTACCTAGTGCTTTTAATTATTTAGCCGCTGCCCACCAAGATCGGTATCCGAAATTGTACTTGAAAGTATCTGCAGGTTTTTGAACTTTATTAGAAATTGCATAGTAATCAAACTTACGATTCCATAAGAAAATATATGGAGCATCATCAGCAATAATTCCGTATGCCTTTTTGAAAAGTTCAGTACGTTTTTCTTTATCAAGTTCGCCGCGACCTTGATCAATTAGTTTATCAACTTCAGGATTGTTGTAGTTAACATAATTAGAACCACCCTTACCATTTGAAGTCGAATGCCAAATTTGCTTCGGATCTGATTCTACGTCACCACCACCCCAAGCCATGGCCATCATGTCAAAGCTTCGGCTATCGATTGATTTAATGAAACTGTTCCATTCTAAAAATTTCAAGTCGATATCAACGCCCGCTTTTTTCGCGTCTTCCTTAAAAATTGTCCAATATTTTTCAGAATCTTTATTTGCATAAATAAATGAAACTTTGAAATCTACTTTTTGACCGTTCACCGTTTTATCAAGCGTTCCATTCTTATCAGAATCAGCCCAACCTGCTTTAGCTAATAATTCTTGAGCTTTTTTCGTGTCAAATAAAAGTGGCGCATTTGGTGGAGCCTGTTCAGATTTTACATAAGCGGGGCTTGTAGCTAAATAGTTCCAGCCACTGAAGAACTTCTTAATCATCAATTCACGATTTACTAAGTGAGCTAATGCAATTCGCGTATTTTTATCTTTAAAAATTTCTTTCTGAAGATTGTAACCGATAAAAGCTAAACTTTTAGGTTCACTATTTTCAACTTTATTAGCAAAAACAGTTTTACCAAAGTTTCCGCCAGTTGCTTTCTTAAAAGATTCTGATGAAAGACGTGCAAAATCAATATCGCCCTTTTTAAGACGCTCAATCAGGATGTTGTCATCTTTTGTGAAACGAAAATTAATTTGAGCGAAATTGAAGTAGCCTTTCCACTGCGGAGTCTTGTCTCCGTACCACTTATCAAATTTCTTGAGCACGATCATTTGACCTTTATCGTACTTATCAAATTTAAACGGGCCAGAACCAATCGCCTCTTTTTGCATTTTCACAGATTTAGTAATGTCACCATAAACTGATTTAGGTAAAACTAAAATGTTCGTGCACAAAGTTGTCATTGTTCCAAAGTACTTTTCGCTCATGGTGAATTTGATTGTATGTTTATCTAAAACATCTACAGACTTCACCTTATCAAAGTAAGGAACCAAGTTTAAAGCCTGGTGTTTCGGCTCAAGAATAGCTTGATACGAAAATTTAACGTCTTCAGCGGTTACATTCTCTCCGTTATGAAAAAAAGCGTCTTTTCTTAAGAAAAATGTAAATGTGAGGCCATCTTTAGATTGCTCCCATTTTTCAGCGATTCGCGGAGTCAGCTCCCAAGTTTCTGAATCGTTCACACACATGCTATCAAATAAATATTCATGTACGAACGTCGAATAAAGATCTCCACCCATAATTGGATGTAAACTTTCGGGCTCAGCATCGAAATTGTAATTCATCACCCCGCCCTGCGGAGCCGAAGTATTCACCTTCGCTGCCATCGATACGGTCGCCATCAAAAGAACAAACATTGAAACTAAAAACTTTGAAATCATACAGACACCCTCCATTAGGACGTGTAATATTTAAGTTACCAAAAACGATGATCGAATCTTCGGTTTTATTCAACTTTTAATTCATGGCGCAACAAGCAAAGTGAAGGATTTTATTCCCTTTTTTCAAATTCTACCTTAATTCAAGAAAGCTTCTAAAATAGTAAATTAAAGTGTGTAAAATGCTTTCAAGTCATTTCAGATTATTTTAGATTGCGAAAAACAAAAGGATTTCACATGGAAGATACGACTTCAAAAATAGGCAGTCCGAAAAAGTTCGACCCCGCAACGACGATTTCGTCAGAATTCGGCATTTTCGGTATCCCATTATCAGAACAAGAGTGCCGAGTCGTTCTTTTACCTGTTCCTTGGGAAGTGACGACTTCATATGGGCGCGGAGCTTCGAACGGCCCACGCATCATCCGTGAAGCATCTGAGCAAATTGATCTTTTTGATTTCGAAACGAAGAATGCATATGAAGCAGGTTATTTTATGCAGCCCATTTCTGAAAAATGGCTGGCTGAAAATAAAAAGTTTAAAGACATGGCCCAAGAAGTCATCGCACTTCGTACCGAGCAATCGACCGAAACTGAAAAAATTGAACAGCTGGTCGGGCAAGTTAATGCGGCTTCGGCTCAATTAAGTAGATGGGTCTATGAAGAAACCAAAAAAATTCTCGCTCAAGGCAAACTATTCGGATTAGTTGGTGGCGATCACTCAACTCCACTGGGCGCAATCCAGGCCGTGTGCGAAAAGCACAGCACAAATTCTAAAAGTGAAGTTGGAGTTCTTCATTTAGATGCTCACTCTGATACCCGGAAAGCCTACCAAGGGTTTGAGCAGTCTCACGCTTCAATTATGTACAATGTAATGCAGTCCCCGATTAAGCCAAAAAAATTAGTTCAAGTTGGCATTCGAGATTTTTCGGAAGAAGAATACAATTTTGTCGAAAAACACCCTGATATCAAAACTTTCTTCGATATTGGCCTTAAACAAAGATTACTTAAGGGCGAATCGTGGGCCTCAATTGCCACAGATATTATTTCAGAACTGCCGCAAAAGGTTTATATATCATTCGACATCGACGCTTTAGATCCGCGTTATTGCCCTTCTACCGGCACGCCCGTCATTGGCGGCTTATCGACTGATGAAGTCTTCTTTTTATTCAATCTAGTGGCCCAATCAGGCCGCCAGATCGTCGGTTTCGACCTTAATGAGGTTTCATCAGGCGATGCTGAATCTTCCGAGTGGGACGGCAATGTGGGCGCTCGAATTCTTTATAAGCTTTGCAACTGGAGTGTTGTTACGAATAAGTAATTAACTTCCTAAGTTATAATCAGGATCGCGGCGGAATTCTTCAAATGGATCAAATTTTGTTTTCCGATGGTCTTCTTCTTTACGGTACTTTTGAATTTCTTCAAAAACGCCGGGACCATACTTTAGAGCCCCAAGGTAAGTGGCCGTTTTCTCGCTGACCGTAAAGCTTTTTCGATTGTCTTCGCCGTACTTGCAAAAACTTAAAACATTTTGATAGGTCCCGCGATGTTGTGCGCACTTTGAATATCTGGCCCATAGAAACTGAGCCTCAACTTTAATTTTTTCATTGGGAAAAACCAATTCTTTAGTTTCGTTTTTGATCGCCTTACGAACCGCTCTGGCCGCAACAACTTTTAATATCGAATTTTCGGCCCGCGCATGAATTCTATTTCCGTATAATTGCCCATCCGGAGTTACTTCAAAAGTCAGCACGACTTGCCCGACATGACCGTACTCAGACAAATAAGCTGATTCGACAATTGAATTATCAATCGTATGCCATAAAGACTTGATAAACCGAACGCGCCCCATACTCATGCCACGATACTGGGTTAAAGCACCTGGCAAAAGATCTTCATTGATCGAAGAACTTTTTTCTAATTCCGGAAGTGAATCATAAGCTAATTTTTTATGGATTAAGTCTTTCATCGTTGGAAAAAGACTGATCGCTTTTCCTCTCGATTTCACTTTGGTTTTTTTTAGGCTATGACCGCCACCCGCTGATGCAATGTCATTTGAATCATTCTGCACGATCTGCACTTCAATATCTTTAACTTCAACTTTAGAATTTAATTGAAAAGACGAAAAACCGATAAGGATGGCTAAATGCAGTAAGAACGATAATACGGCGTATCTAAAAAATATCTTAATGAAAACTCCTTAATTTGATCTCATTTCTTACCTGAGTCTTTGCAGGCTGAAAATAACTTTTTTAACCGGGCCCTGCCGTGCGGCAGTCTTATAAATGGAGGTAATATGAGTTTAAAATGGATTTTTGCTCTAGTTACGGTCTTATACGCTATTAATAATTTTGCAGGCGAGAATGACTTCTCAAAGATGATTGAAGAAAACAATCGGGATCAAATCAAATTGGCAGCAGAGCTGCAAGAGCACCTAGGTATTGATAACGAAAAAACCCTCAAAAGTTTGACTGCATCCGATGCTGTCACTAATGAGGGTTTTAAAATAAAGATAAAATCTATTTATTAGCTAGCGCGCATGCTGGTTAGCTAGCGTGCATAACGACGATTAACTGACTCACGGATCTCAGCACCTTCGATGCTTAGGCGTGTCCAAGGGATCGCGCGTAGTCTTTCAACTTCGATTGACTCGTCCGTCTCTTCGCAAACGCCAAATGCTCCGTTTTCGATGCGGCCTAGGGCGCTTTCGATTTCGAATAACTGTGAACGTAGGCGATCATTTAAATTTAACATTTCTTGTTCGGCTAAAAGGCGCATGGTCTGATCGGCTTCATCGCCGCCTTTTTCTCCCAAATCTAACTTCTCGCGGGCTTCTTTTACACGGTTTAATAAATCCATTTTGGTCTTCATTAACTTGTCTCGACATTCTTTAACTACCTTTTCAGTAACTTTAGATCCCGTGCTTTTTGCCATGCTATATCCTCCGTTGAGTTAGGTCGTATCGGCTTTTGTGCCTAAAACTTAAGTTCCATTTTGGAACCGCCTCATCTAATGTTATATTTGTAATTATTGCAACGAAAAATCTTACATAATATTAAACTACGTAACTATATGTAAACACTAGCGTATTTTTGAAACGCAAGTTATTACGCATGATGTAATCAAAGAAAAATGAGTCTTAAAACGTCTTTTATTTAAGAAAATGGAGCTTCTTATCTAGTTAATTTTACTGTATTTATCCATGATCGCAGTTTGAAGTGATCAATTTAAGGCAGAAAGGCAGAATCTGATGAGATCATCTCTCTTACTTTTAACGTTTTTTGGGTCCTTACTTGGAAGCTTAGTGCACGGCCAAGGTGTGGAAGGCCATTGGCAGTCTGGCTGCCAATGGGGTCTACAAAAACAACAGAATGTTGTAAAATCGCAGGTACACTCAATAGAAAGCTTCTTCAGTGACCGCAACTGCTCAAAGCTATCCTTCAAATTCGAAACCTTGGGCCAGAATGAATATTCAATTGAAAATCCAAGCTGGGTTAATTTCACATTTCGTGAAATTAACCTGAGTGTTTATGTTCAGGCTGCAATTGATGATTTAAACTTTCGTAAAGTTTGCGGGCTAACTGACTGGCAGACAGGAAAAGCGCAAGTCATTACCGGGCGACAGTGCGCTTTGTTTAATGTTCATAAACAAACGCAAATACCGCGTGCCCTGGATCGGAAATACGGAATTTATGCTATAGAAAATCAAAGATTATATTACGGAGTTTTAACGAAAGAAAATGACGGATCGACGCCCGAAAAAAGGCCGATGAAGCTAAGTACAGATTTTTTATTTCAAACACTTCGCAATTCTTTGGATTAAATCTTCAGTCGCCTCTTCAAGCTTAACTGAAGTCTCGTTTGCGCGAGTGCCTCGGTCACGAATAGACGAAACACTGTTATTCATATTTTTAGAAATTGTTCTAAACGCTTTACCACCCGAATCATGCAAAGCTTCTGAATAGCTTTCTAAGGTTTGTGCAAAAAGATTATGATTTGAAACTAACGACATTTGAATGGATGACTGGGCTTGTTTCATCGCTCGTAGTTCTGAAATAATGGAACCGCAGTTCGCAAAAGAGTTCAAAGAATACAGCATGATCGAGATTAAAATGATGGCTAAGTGTCGCATAGTTAATTCCCCCCGGAATTGTCATTGAGTCTACGTTCGTATACAAAGCAAAGGGGCGGCCACATTTAAATACGGCTAAACGGGCACGTAGTAGAATTAAACGCATCTACAGAGCGTAAAACGTTACCTATTGGATAAACTTTTCAAAGCTGTCTTTTGTTTCGCCAGTCATGTAAGGATACAACATTCGCATAATATGCTTCTGTGCTTTATCGACTGTCTTTTGGCTCGGAGAGCGGTGATCAGCGGTTTCGAAAAACTGCATAAAGCTATTCGAAGAAACAAATAAAAGCTCGCCGACAAATTCCATTTCGTTTTTCGATTGAATCGGAACCATCACGCCTGCACGCACCCAATGCTTGTACAAAATGATCATCAGTCGGCCCAGTTTTTTTAAATGCTTATGCCACAACTTAGAAAGTTCAGGATCTTTTTTTCGAAGGGTATACAACTCGCGATGAAAAAAACGAAATTTCCAATACAGCTGCAAATTGCGTTCAATAAACGCAATCAGCTGTATTTTTTCATTCTTTTTTGCCATTTTAGCTTGCGGTTTCCAGATGAGCTGGGTTTCTTGAGCTAGCCTTTTGAATAGTTCTCGAATGATTTGCTCTTTATTTTTATAATGAAAATATAGATTGCCGGGGCTCATTTTTAGCTCTCGTGCGATGTCATTCGTTGTGACTTCACTCGCAGCGTTTAGATTGAATAAATCTAGCGCACCAAGCAATATACGTTCTTTTGTTTTCATAGACCCATTATTATTCGAACTTAACAGCTTGAGAACATCTTTTTTTTTGTGTTATAATTTTGAAATGTTCCAAGGAAGACGCCGACTTGCATCATGGATGTTGATGCCGATCACCCTTTTATTATCTGCTTTTTTGTTTTTTAACGAAAAAGAATTACCGAGCTCAGAAGACGAGTGGCTTAAAAAGACGCTCGAGTCTCGTAAAGTCATTGCTGAATCTATCTCTGCCGCAATCAAATCGAATAAAAGACCTACTGACAGTATGTTCGCCCCTGAAGGCGAAGATAAGATGAAGTTAAAAATTAATTATACGCTTCAAGAAGATTTGCAAAAAGAAGCTGAAATGCTTTTAAAAAGATACAAGCCCGATTACGCCGCAATTGTGATGATGGATGCAAAGACCGGCCGAATTCTAGCGATGACCAGTTTCGAAAAAGGAAACGAAATCGGCTCGAACTTAGCTTTAAGGGCCTCATTCCCCGCCGCAAGTATTTTTAAAGTCATTACCGCCTCAGCAGCCGTCGATAAGGCCGGAGTTGGCCCTGAGCACCGCATTGGCTTCAACGGTGGAAACTACACCCTTTATAAAAAGAATGTTCTTTCTGATAAGGTAAATCGCTGGACCCGCTTTATTACGTTAAAAGAAGCCTTCGCCCGTTCGATTAATACGGCTTTTGGCCGCTTGAGCTTAGAAAGCTTAGAGCCAAAAGATTTAGCTGAGTACGCCAATCGCTTTATGTTCAATCAAGAAATACCAACTGATTTTTCGGTCGAGACAAGCCAAGCATCAGTTCCGTCTGAAAAAGGTTTTGCCTTAACCGAAGTGGCCTCTGGATATAACCGCTTTAATACATTAAGCCCTGTTCATGGAGCCATGATCGCGTCGACGATTATTAACGACGGTAAGATGCTTGTACCTTACATCGTAGATTCACTTGAAAACGAAAATAATGAAAAGATCTACAAGGCGCAAATTTTAGAGCGTGGCCAAATTTTACGAGCTGAATCGGCGGCGAAGGTTCGTCAGATGATGGAACAAACCGTATTGACCGGCACATCTCGTAAAACATTTCGTAAAATTGTTCGTGATAAAAAATTTCGTGAAATTGAAATGGGCGGTAAGACCGGCCATTTTAGCGGGATGAGTCCCAAAGGCCGTAACGATTGGTTCGTCGGTTATGCCTCAGATGACCAAGATAAAATCGCCGTAGCCGCGATCACGGTTAATGTTAAGAAGTGGACCGTTAAATCATCTGCCTTAGGCGAGATGATGTTTCGTAAATACTTTAAAGAAAAGTTAGATGAAAAAGCGGCCGCACTTGATGAAGCCGTCATTAAACCAGCCCCTGCGCGAAAACCAGCGCAAGCGCGACGCCGTCGAAGTTAATCCATTTTTTTAAAATTCAAATTCAGCCACGACTGGGCAGTGATCTGACCCGAGTTGATTCATCGCGATCTGGCAATTTTTTAGATTTTTAATCAGGCCCTCTGTTACGCAAATGTAATCGATCCGCCACCCACGATTTCGGCTGCGCGCAAGTTCTTTATAAGACCACCAAGAGTAAGCCGCTTTTCTATCTGGATACAGATGCCTAAAACAATCGATAAAGCCTGCTTTTAGAAATTGATGAAACCATTCCTGCTCTTCGGGTAAGAAGCCCGACTCTTTCGAAAGGCGAACCGGATCATAAACATCGATGGCCTCGTGGGCCACATTGTAGTCTCCGACCACGATAATCTGCTTTCCTTTTTTAATTTCGAACTTTAAGTGGGCTAATAAATCTTTTAGAAATTTTTGTTTGAACTGGTGGCGCTCTTCACTAGAACCACCATTCGGAAAATAGATGTTATATAAGTCGAACTCATCATGTTGGGTCCACACGATACGGCCTTCTTTTTCATATTGCGGATGATCGATCGTCGTTAATGCTTTTTTTGGCGCAATGTGCGCGAACGTCGCTACGCCTGAGTACCCTTTACGTTCTGCGGATGACCAGAAGTAATGGGGATATCCTAAGCACTGCACGTCTGGATTAACCTGTTCTTTGTGCGCTTTTGTCTCTTGTAAACAGATGATGTCAGGCTTTTCGTCTTTAATAAACTGCGCTAAGCCTTTTTCGAAGCTTGCGCGAATTCCATTTACGTTCCACGTGACAAGTTTGACTGTTTTCATTGTCTCTACCCTCTAAGTGTGGCAACAATAAATGACCATGAATTTGAAAGCAAGTTTCGTCACATTTTTAGATAAAAAATATCCGCAAATAGGTCTTGATGTGCTTCAAGACGCAGTTTCAGAGCAGCTGCTGTCGCCTTCACAAGTTCCGCTGACAAAATCTCAGATAGAATTGATTCAAAAAGAAATTAAAATTTATTGGAAACTTCGCAGCTGGGGTGAAACCCATTTAGCTGCTGAATACGAAACTTTTGGGTTGCGAAAACCAAAGAATTACTCAGCGTGCATGAGTTATGATTTTCACTTATCGAGTGACGGCAATTTAGAACTGATCGAGATTAATACGAACGCATCATTTTTAGCTTTAGGCCTTGAGATGTATTCTTTTTTGAAATTAAAAAATCATGCATCATCTTTCGAAGAGAAAGATTTGATTGGAATGTTTAGAAATGAAATCTCTCTAACGGGCAAAGCCGAAAATTCTGTTGCTATTTTTGACGAACATCCTACTCAACAGCGACTTTATTTAGAATTTTTAATTTACCAGCAGATGTTTGAAAAAAATCAAATCAAAGCCAGCATTATTGATTACGAAAAATTATCCGAACTTTCAAAAAGTTCTTTGGTCTATAACCGGTACACTGATTTTATGTTACAAGAAGGCCGTTCAAGCAAAATCAAAAATTCCTACAATTCGGGCGCAATCGAGTTATCTCCGAATCCTTACGAATACTTTATGTTAGCAGATAAAAAAAGATTTCTAGACTGGAACAAGCAAACTGAAATTACAAAGCCAACTAGCTTGCTACCAACCTATGATTTGGGCGTCGCCGACCGTGAAAAAGTTTGGACTGAAAGAAAACATTTATTCTTTAAACCAAAAAACTCCTTCGGTAGCAAACAAGCCTATCGTGGAGCTTCCATCAGCCGTAAGACTTTCGATGAAGTCTTTAATAACGGGTTCATTGCGCAAAAGTTGTCTCATCCGGCCGAAATGGTCGTGCTATTTGAAGGACAAAAGCAAATAATGAAATATGATTTGCGCTGTTATGCTTATAAAGACGAATTACAATTAATTGTGGCTCGTTTGTACCAAGGCCAAACCACCAACCTACGTACGCCCGGCGGCGGCTTTGCAGCGATCACGCTAGCAAAAGGTTAATTAATATCATCAACATTAAACTGAGTTGCAAGCGTAGCGGTAATTGACCGGCAAGCTAAGACTTCTAAAGCCTTTTCCAATAAAGCGTCTTCTTTTGAAGAAGCTTTATTAAATGAAGTGCACTTTTTTAAATGCTCTTCATAACCTGTCGTTTCAGAATTTATTTTTTCGTCCCGCTGATTTGCAATCGGATTTAGATAAATATTTTCTTCACGAAGTTGCTGGTGCTGTTCGTTAACCGCAATGTCCGGGCTTATCCCGCTTATCTGCGGCGAGAAGTTACTTGGCAACAAGTAGAACCCTTGGGTTTTGAATAGCGTAATCGAACTATTCTTAGACCAAATTTCAGATTCTTGGAAGGTGCCTTTGCCGAAGGTTTTTTCTCCGATAATGATGGCACGTTTGTATTCTTGCAGAGCACCTGCGAATAGCTCAGAAGCGCTGGCCGACGAACTGTTGACTAAAACTGATAATGGTCCCGTGTAAAGAAGTGAACCTGAAGTCAGGACAACTTCGTTTGATTTCACTGGATCGAAGTATTCAACCGAATAGATTTTTTTATTAATCCCGATGAAAAGCCCCGCTAAACACGCCGCTTCATCCAGCTGACCGCCTGGATTATCTCGCAAATCGATTATAAGCCCCGTAATATTCTTATCTGATGCCGATCGGATTAACTTTGAAACTTCAGTGCAAACACCACGGTTAAATTTGGTTAGTGTGACGACTGCGGTATTTTTGGCCCCTTCGATAATTTCGAATTGCACATGGTTCAAATTTTTGTAAGTACGCTTAATGACGACTTCTTTGATTTTATCTTGTCTCTTTACTTTAAAAACAAAGCTTTTCTGATCCGCAACTTTTAAGATTTGGCTCAGCTTCTGCAAATTAAGCTGTTTCGTAGGAAATTGATCAACACTTAGAATAATATCTTGCGCCTTCAAACCTGATTTATCAGCATCAGAGTTTTTGAACACTTTTCTGACTCGAATTTCATCTTTTATTCTTTCAAACGCAACGCCTACGAAGGTGTTTGAACGCTCTAACTGCGAACCCACTTCTTCATAGTAATTATTTGGTAGAATATAAGTATGTGGATCTTTAAAAATTGATAAAAAGCCATTGATACCGTTTGCAATCAAAGTCGCGCGCTTATCGCGAGTTTCTTGCTTTATCAGCTCTTTCCATATTGATTCAAAATCAATCCGAGGTTTATTTTGCTCATTATATAAAGTGACGAATGGACTTATTTTTTCTTTTTCGGTCCGATCAATTGAAGTATTAAATTGGCTGATGTTTTCTAATTGTCCGGTTTGGCTATTAAATTCTAGTTGCAAACTGGGTGCAGTTTGAACGACCGAGTTTACACAAGCTAGGAAGTATTTTTCAGAACTTTGGCAGTTCTCATTTGATATTAGTTCATATAGCTCAGATTGCCCTAGGCCTGAATCAGCCCAGTAAGACTCTAATTTTTTTTGTTGTTTTAAATCTTCAGAAAAGAAAGATGTCTTAGCGGAAAGTCCCCCGACTCCCGCCAAAACCATCCCCACGAGAAAACCCATGGCTGTAACTATTAGAACTCCCCATGACTTCAAATGCGCTCCCCTAAAAATGAACCACGAACCCTACGTTTATTTCCCCAAACAAACGACCCTACCTCGGTAACTAAGAGCAACGCTTGTGCCTGGATTTTTGCCTCTTGAAACGACTCTGTTTGCTTATAATCCTACCTTTAAGAACTAATTTCAAAACTGACTTAATAATTCACATTTAAAATTGTTGCGCCCCCAACGAGTTATGCCAGATACTGGGGCCCATGATCATAGTGACAGGTGCGAACGGTTTCATAGGTAGTGCGTTCATTTGGCAGCTTAACCAAGCTGGCGTCGAAGATATTATTGCCGTCGACACCGTTAACTTAAGTAACAGGAATCTTTTACAAAAACGAAAGTATTCGCATTTCTATGAAGGGCACGAATTATGGAGCTTCCTGGCAACAGAAGAAGCTCGTAAGAACGTAACTTGGGTCATTCACATGGGCGCCTGCTCTAGCACGACCGAAACCGATTGGGACTTTTTGTATGCTAATAATTTTCAGTATTCCCAGCGTATTTTTGAGTGGTGTTCGCAACATCAAAAAAACCTTATTTACGCAAGTAGCGCAGCCACGTACGGCGCGGGCGAAAACGGTTTTGAAGACACTTTCGATACTGAAAAGTTAAAACCACTTAATTTCTACGGCGAATCCAAAGTCATTATGGATCGATGGGCGTTTAAACAAAAATCGACTCCTCCAAACTGGTATGGTCTTAAATTCTTTAATGTTTTTGGACCAAACGAATACGAAAAAGGTTCCATGGCTAGCGTCGCCTACAAAGCCTTTCATCAAATTCAAAAAACTTCTGAGCTTGGTCTTTTTAAGTCGTATAATTCACAGTACGAAGACGGCTGCCAATTACGGGATTTTATTTACGTCAAAGACGTAACGGCCTGGATGCAAGAGCTGATGAAAAAAAAGCCCGTAAGCGGAATCTATAATATGGGGTTTGGTGAAGCGCGTACTTGGTTAGATATGGCTGCTGCACTTTTTCAATCTGTGCAGAAAAAGCCAAATATTAAATGGCTTGAAATGCCAGACAACATTAAAGATCAATATCAATACTTCACTGAAGCAAATATGAAAAAGTGGTTAGGCGCAGGAATGTCGGCGCCGAAATGGCCACTTGATCAAGCTATTCATGATTATGTAAAAAATTACTTAAGCCAGAAGGATCCGTGGTTATAAGTCATGCAAGCCTTACCAAACCATCTAAAAAAATACGTTGTTGAACAAAATTATGAAAAGTACACGCCGCTTGATCAGGCGGTTTGGCGTTACGTACTTCGACAGTTAACAAATTTTTTAAGTAAACATGCGCACGCTAGCTACTTAGATGGAATGAAAAAAACCGGAATTGAAGTCGAACAAATTCCCCGCATCGAAAACGTCAGTCAACATCTAGAAAAATTTGGTTGGACGGCGGTACCAGTTAGCGGTTTTATTCCCCCCGCAGCGTTTATGGAATTGCAGTCTTTAAGTGTACTTCCGATTGCTTCTGACATGCGTTCAATCGATCACCTGCTTTATACGCCCGCCCCTGACATCGTGCACGAGGCCGCAGGTCACGCGCCGATTATTGCGAATGAAGAGTATGCGCAGTACTTAAAGCAGTATGCCCAGGTTGCGAAGAAAGCGATTCTCAGTAAGCAGGATCTTAAATTGTACGAGGCTATTCGTGAGCTATCTGACATTAAAGAAAACCCAAGTTCAAGCGCAGATAAAATTCAACTGGCCGAAGAACGACTTAAGCAGGTCACTGCTGAAATCACTTTTGTTTCGGAAGCGACCGAGCTATCTAGAATGAATTGGTGGACCGCTGAATATGGCCTTGTTGGAGATCTTAGTTCCGCAAAAATTTTCGGCGCCGGACTATTGTCTTCGGTGGGTGAATCTAAATGGTGTCTTTCAGATAAAGTAAAAAAAAATGCGCTGACTTTAGATTGTGTGAAGCAAACTTACGACATCACTGAACCGCAACCTCAACTATTTGTAGCCAAAGATTTTACCCAGTTAGGTCATGTTTTAGAAGAGCTTGCCGAAACAATGGCTTTTCGCATTGGTGGCAAAAGTGCATTAGATAAAGCCGTTCAAGCCGAGACCGTTAATACAGTTGAATTTGAAAATAAATTGCAAATCAGCGGCGTCTTGAAAAAGTATTTAACTGCGCCTGACAATTCGATTGCTTACCTACAATTCGAAGGGCCTACGCAGCTTTGTTACAAAGATTCCGAAGTGCCTGGGCATGATTCAAAATTTCATTCGCATGGGTATGGCACTCCGCTTGGAGTTATCAAAGACTTTGATTTAAATAAGTTAATGCTGAATGAACAGGTGCAGCTTCATTATGTTTCAGGAGTTCAAGTAAAAGGAATTTTAATTAAAGTTCATAAGCTGGCTTCAGATGCCGTGATTCTTACTTTAGAAAATGCAAACTGCACAATGGGCTCTGAAAAATTATTTTTACCTGAATGGGGTTTTTACGACATCGCGGTAGCCCAATCTGTCGCATCCGTCTTCGGCGGGCCAGCTGACCGCGCCGCCTACGGCGACATCGACGATTTTGTAGCGACCCGAGTGCAAGCTCCGCAATATTCTGATCAGCAACGAAAGTTATTCTCGTTTTACCAGAAGGTACGCACCTTGCGCGAGAATTCGAATTCTTCTTTGGAAGATTTAAACGAATTGTTTTTTAAGCTCAGCCAAGAGGCTTCACAAGAATGGCTTTTGTTCGTTGAACTTGTCGAAATCGGTTACAAAAGAAACTACGATCCAGGGTTTTTAAAACTAATTGAATTTCATTTAAGCACGATCGGTAAAAAATCTGACGAAACGAAAGAATTAATCGAAGAAGGACTACGCTTAGCCCATGCGAAATATTGATCTTCGAATTGTTTTGGTTCGATCTATTTACGAACGTAACGTTGGTGCCACGTCGCGGGCGATGGCAAACATGGGATTTTCGAAACTTATTCTGATCGAACCAAAATGTGATTTTACAATTGAAGCTAATAAAGCAGCCGCCAACGGGCAAGCGCCATTGACCGAAAAAATTATTTATTCTAGTTGGGCTGAATTCTACGAAAAAGAACCTCGCGGAATTCAAATCGCAACCACCGCGCGCGATGGTAAAGGTCGACAAGTCGAAGATTTAGAAACCACACTTAAAATCATTCGCGATACCAACCCGTCGTTTCAAAAAGAGGCCGCAGATGCTTTCGTGTTTCACATTCTTTTTGGGCCTGAAGACTGGGGCCTCAGTGGTGACGATATTCAATATGCGAATCATTGTTGTTCAATCCCAACTTATGGTGACAACACCAGTTTAAACTTAGCTCAAGCGACCCTGCTGGCGATGTTTATCTTTAGATCGGTCTACGGTGGATCCCGCTCGAAGCTTGAAGGCCAACAGCAAGCCCGCAGCAAACAGAAAAAACCGATTATATTTCCGGATGAAACTTTGAAATCTTGGTTACAAGAAATGAATATTGACCTCAGCAAGCGCAAAACGAATATCTTCACTGTGCTACGAAGAATGCTTTTGCAGAATGCTCCGTCTGAAAAAGAATTTCGTATGCTTGAAATTGTACTTCAGCAAAGCATTCGAAAAATGCGAAATCTTAAAAAAGAAGATTCTTAGTGTTTAAGCGACTTGATCTTGTAAATCGTGAATTTTTTTAAGCTTATTATTAAGAATAGAAATTTCTTCTGAAATTTTTTCGCCTTCACGACTTAAAAAATCGATTTCTTTATTGAGGCCACTTGTATCCGAGCCCACAAGCTCTAAATTCTCGATGACCGTATTCACTTTTTCGATTTTTATTTTTATTTTCTCAATAGCTTGATTCAGCTTATTGCGCTTTAAGCTCAGATCTTTCTTCACTAAACTTACATCCAACTGCTTCAGCTGCTGCACGATTTCTGGTTTGCTCGAATCTTCCTCTAGAAAACTGTGCAGTAACAATGCCCATTCATCACGAAGACCGCTTGAATTAAAATATTGGTTCATACTGATAAAATAATAACATGGGTTCTTGAAATTTTTCGAACCTAGACCAGTCCAAAATATCGCGGTGCTTTAACCTTTTGAAATGACACAGGTTCTAGTTACAATTTTTACGATGCTAGACCTTTGACCGGCTTGACACGAATTGAAATTTAAAAAATTCCGGTCAGGTAAATGTCAGAATTAAACGTGCGTGATTTTAAACTTTTTAATTGCCGTCGGTCGTTTAAATTCTGGATTCCAAAATTTTTCGTCCATGAAATTCCGTTTTGTGCACCGAGTATCGAACTAGCCATAAAAAGGTGAAGGCGATCAATCAAGTTTCCACTAATGTAACCTGAATAGGTGTCGGCTCCGCCCTCTATGAAAACAGAACGAATTTGCAAATCCCAAATTTTCTGATTTAAATCGGTCAAATTAGAAAATTCAATCTGCTGCCATTTTGAATTCTCTATTTTTTTCTTCGTCGCAAAGTATATATTTTCCTTTTTATTTGAATTCAGGAATTTGGCATCAGTACCTGCTTCGATTTTTTTCAATAAGGTTCCGGATGGATCAAGAACAATCACTTTAGATTCTTTTTTAATTCTTGGATGGCGAATATTCAAAGATGGGTCGTCGCACTCAATTGTATTACGGCCAACGACGATCGCATCGTACCGCGCGCGTAGCTCATGAACGTACTCGCGCGATGCCTCTGATGTGATCCATTTGCTTTCGCCAGACTTTAATGCGATTTGACCGTCTAAGCTTGTGGCTACTTTGGCCGCGACAAAAATACTTTTCTTACGATAGTTTTTTAGAAACACTTCGCAGACTTGTTCTAAATCTGCAATAAGTGGCCCCTGATACAGAACGGCTGCTTTACCCGCATCAATTAAAATCTGCGCGCCTTGTCCACTAACCAGAGGGTTTGGGTCAGTTAAGCCGTAAACGATTTTTTTAATTGGTAAAGTTGCAATCCGCTTCGCACAAGACGGAGTTTTACCTTCGTGCGCGCAGGGCTCAAGAGTCACGTACATCGTCGAATTTTTAAGCTCATCTGGATAGACTTTTTTAAGCGCATCAACTTCGGCATGGTCCGAGCCAAACTTTTGGTGAAACCCGGTCGCTAGCAGCTGATGATTTCGATCGACGATCACACAGCCGACTAATGGATTTGGCGATACAAACGGTGCGCCTTCGTATGCCACTTGAATAGCAAGCTGCATGGCTTGCTCGGGGGTTATAAGTTCACCCTTTTGAAAAACTATTTTTTCATCCACGATTGCCAGTAATTCTTCACTTCGATTTGATCCATTCCGGTATCAACTTTAAATGGCTTCCATGAATCGACCATCACGGCCACTTCATCGGTATGGGTTTTCGTACCCTGATTCGCAAAAGCTTTTGGGTGCGGTCCATGCGGAAAACCAGCCGGGTGAAACGACATCATATTTGAATGCAAATTATCGCGACTGAAAAAGTTTCCGGCGTGATAAAATAAAACTTCATCGTAATCAATATTCTGATGGAAGAATGGAACCTTCAAGGCGTCGGGATCACTTTCGATGGGTCTTGGCAAGAAAGTACAAACAACGAAACCGTTTGCGACAAATGTCGTATGCGCTGACGGCGGCAGATGCACTCGGTGCGAAACGATCGGCATCATATCATCAATGTGTAAAGTAAACGGAAAGTAATCACCCTTCCAGCCAACGGTATCATATACACTGCTTGGGTAAGAAAAGTGCGTCACTGCTTCCATACGTTTCACTAAAATTTCTCGGCATTCAATATTATTTACTTTAGTAAATGCGTGCAGCTCATCTAAGTTTGGTTTTCCGAAGCTTGCGGGATCGTAAAACCCATTGCGACCGATCATTCCGCGATCTGGCTCTTTAAAAGAACTACTTAATGATTCAACCACAATAAATTGAGTCTTCTCGGCAAAAATAAAAGTGTGGTGCAAAGATTTCGGAAGATTAATGTAGCTACCTTTTTTGAAGGTCAGTAATCCGTATTCAGTTAAAACACTTCCCGCACCTTGATGGCAAAAATAAAGCGTGTCGCCATCGGCATTTCGGAAGGCGTTCATCAAATTAAGATCTTTTTTGAACTCGGTCTTTTCATTCCAACTTGAATACACGGCTACATCCGAATTATAAACCAGTCGATGCCAGTGACCGTCTTGATATTTCATTTCAACTAAATCGTACAGATGCGGGCGAAGTGGTCCTTCAATGTTGGTCCACTTTGTCGATGCGTCGCTTTTAATTAAATGTGAAACAGGTCCGTAAAATCCTTTACGACCTTGTTCTTCTTCGTAACAGCCCTCAGGAATGGCCTTATGCCCTTGAGTCGTCGATTTACCTTGTGAGTATTGAAACATTATAAATACCCTCTTTCGCGCTGATCGGCTTCGATGGCGTCAAAAAGCGCTTGAAAATTTCCTTCACCGAAACCTTCATGGCCTTTTCTTTCAATCACTTCAAAGAATACGGGGCCGATCACGTTCTTGGTAAAAATTTGTAATAAATAACCTTCGTGATCTCCATCAACTAAAATTGCATTTCTTTGCAAGCGTTGAATATCTTCGGTCACCATTGGTAATCGATCTTTCAAGGCTTGGTAGTATGTTGGCGGCGGCGGAGATAAAAATTGCAGATCATTTCTTCTTAACTTTTCTAAGGTATCACTAATTACTTTTGTCGTTAAAGCAATATGCTGAATGCCTGAACCTTTATATTCATCCAAGTACTCTTGAATTTGAGATTTTGAATCGGTCGGTTCATTGATCGGAACTGAAAATAAAGAACATGGTGATCGCATGGCTTTTGAAAGTAAGCCGGTTGATTTACCTTTGATGTCGAAGTATCGAACTTCTCTAAAGTTAAAAACTTTCTCGTAGAAATCACTCCACTTTGTCATTTCGCCTTTAGGAACGTTATTGGTAAAATGGTCGACAATATCTAAACCTAATCCAACCGGACGTACCGAAAGATCTTTTAATTTGAACTGATTGCCGTACAGATCTTTATGATTTTTCTCATCGATGAAATAAACTAATGAATCACCTATTCCGTAAATGGCCGGGTACGGGGTTGCCCCGCGATTGGCATCGTTTCCTTCATACGGTTTAGCACCACGTTTAACGGCGGCCTCTAAAGCTTTGTTCGCATCACCTACCCGAAAGCCAGTTGAGACAACGGAAGGACCATGGGCTTTTACAAACGAGGAAGCAAAAGTATTCGGTTCAAGATTTAGAATAAAATTAATATCGCCTTGGCGAAAAAGTTTAATATTTTTATTCTCGATTTTAGCAATTTCACTAAAACCCATTTTTGCAAAAAGTTTGTCGAACAAGACTGCATCTGTCCCGGCAAATTCTAAAAAGTCGACGCCATTTAATCCAATCGGATTTTGCTCAGTGATTTTACCTTTAGACC
Organism: Bdellovibrio sp.; assembly: GCA_043760925.1. Classification (GTDB taxonomy): domain Bacteria; phylum Bdellovibrionota; class Bdellovibrionia; order Bdellovibrionales; family Bdellovibrionaceae; genus Pseudobdellovibrio. The sequence continues at coordinate 66,681 of JAYUOK010000002.1, forward strand.
AATCAAACGCTAAAGCCATTTGCAGACTCCTTTTTTAATGGCCCCAATCTACCAACACAGGTCGAACAAGGTCAAAAAAATGAAAACCTATGTAGCCGATAGCCTGGCGCACAGCGTTTCAAAAAGGGAACTGTTACCTTAAGGAAGTTTCCTTCTTTACCTCTTGTAGAAGGCGGTTACGGCGGGGTCGGTTATGAATGAGCGGGGGCTCCAGCTGACGATGTGTAGGCCGGTTGGTTCTCGTAATCTTGATAGGGCTACGTAGGCGTGACCTGGTTCCCAGAGGGCTCCTAAATCACACCAAAGTTCGTCCAATGTGGCCCCTTGGGATTTATGGATTGTTGTTGCGTAGGCTAAGTTAACAGGAAATTGAATGACGCTGGCTTTGATATTTCCGTCCGCATCCATCATTGAGAATTGAAATTTTTCGACCTTTACTTCGCGGCCGCCTTCTTTGCGTACAGTTAGGTGATCCGCTTCAAAATCAGTCAGAACTCCGCGTGTTCCGTTCACCCATCTTTTTTGTGGGTCATTTTTTAGAAATAAAATTCTGCAACCTACTTTTAATTTCAATTGCTGTGGAACAGGGGCCGACTTTCCTAAAATTTCGATGTAGCGTTGCTCGCCAAAATAAATTGAGTCGATGATGATTTCGTCTTCGTTTATTTCGGCTAATTTTTTTTGGTTGTAGGTTTCGGCTTGCTCACGCCGTGGGAATAATCTTGTTCCCGGATGATCTTCGTCGTGTGGTTTTGTGTGATCTTGCAAAAATTCTTGGACTCTTTCTGTTACTTTTCCCTCTCGGACGTCGGCTAATACATTTAGAAAATCGATATTTTGAATTCTTTGATTTAAATTAAGTTGGCAAACTTGAAAATCAGTCCGCTGCCAGACTCCGTTTAGAAAACACCAATCGCGTTTTTGACCGTACTTTGTTACCGGTGGAAGCTGGCCGAAATCACCAACCGCAATCATGCGCATCCCGCCCCAGGGTAAACTTGATTCGCGCGCTTGCTGCGAAAGCATTTCGGCCACCATCAGGGCTTCGCCCGGTATCATCGAGATTTCGTCGATGACCACGCCTTCAACCTGCTTGATTCGTTTCATCGTTTTGCTATCGTTTTGCACCCGGTGAAATGTTGCTTGGGCTCCGCCCTCCATAATGCCTAAGCCGAAAAAGCTATGAAAAGTGCGCCCACCCAGCAAGACCGCCGCGGCCCCGGTGCTGGCCAGTATAGGCATTTGCTTATCATTTTTGTCTTTCATGAATTCACGAACCACAAAACTTTTACCCGAACCGGCCCCGCCCGTTAAAAAGATATTTTCACCGGATTGGCACATTTCAAAAGCATATTTTTGCTCTTCCGATAATAGTGATAATGATTCTTGTTTTGTGGGTTCCATGCGGACTTTATGCTTACGCCGATGCCTACTCCAGTCAAAAGAATAGGGAATCTTGATAGAATTTGTTGCTGTGACACTTAGCATTCGTGTAATCTATTAAACCTATGTCATACAAATTTAAAAACAAGTCCCCTAATCCGCATTTTCCTAGTGTTTCAGATGTATCCCCGCAAGAGGTGCTAGAAAACGCGACGGAACTTCATTTAATCGATGTCCGCGAAACCTCTGAATACACTGGAGAGCTTGGGCATATTGCCGGAACAAAACTGATTGTTCTTTCAACTTTACCGCAAAATTTAGCAAGTCTTTCAAAAGACAAAACGACGGTGTTCATTTGCCGATCAGGTGGGCGATCGGCGCAAGCCAGTGCGCTTGCCAAACAGCAAGGTTTTGAAAACGTCTACAATATGACCGGTGGGATGCTTCTTTGGAATCAACTGCAACTGCCGGTAGAGAAATAAATTTTTTTAAATAATTGCCGAGGAAATGAATGCCACAATCAAAAGTTTTTGTTAATCGCACTCTGAATTTGAAAAAAATTAAGTACATTGGTCTTGATATGGATCATACTTTGATTCGTTACAATACCGAAAACTTCGAACGTCTGTCGCATACGAAGATCGTTGAAAAATTGGTAACTCGGAAAAATTATCCTGAGGGCGTCCGAAAGTTACAATTTGATTTTAATTTTGCATTACGCGGACTTGTCGTCGATCGCAAAAAAGGTAATCTATTAAAGCTAAACCGCTACACGGCGATCCGAAATAGTTTTCACGGATTGAAGCCTTTGGATTTCAAGGCCCATCAAAAAGTTTACAAGTCGATCTACATTGACCTCAGTAAAAGTGATTACTTAGCAATTGATACAAGTTTTTCATACTCGCTAGCACATGCTTATTCTCAGTTAGTGGAAATGAAAGATAGCGATCCGCTTTCAAAATTACCCGACTACGGCCAAATGGCCGATGACGTGCTAGACGCTTTAGATGAAGCGCATCGCGATGGCTCGATCAAAGATGAAGTTCGTAAGAACTTAGGCGAATACATTATCAAAGATGAAGCTTTAGTCCGTGATTTAGAAAAATTTCGAAAACATGGTAAGAAAATTTTTATCTTAACAAATTCAGATTTTTATTACTCTAAGCTTTTATTGGATTACGCGATTAATCCGTTTTTAAAAGATTTCAAATCCTGGGTAGACCTATTTGAAATCGTTATTACGTTTGCGCAAAAGCCAAAGTTTTTCTACGATGATCTTAAGTTTTTACATGTCGATCCATCGACAGGCACAATGGCCAACATGGATGCTAAACTTGCACCCGGAGTTTACCAAAGTGGAAACGCCCGTAAGTTCACTGAAGATTTAGGGCTTAATGGAGACGATATTCTATATGTAGGCGACCACATTTACGGCGACATTCTTCGACTTAAAAAGGATTGTAACTGGCGTACAGCGATGATCGTTGAAGAGCTTGATCATGAATTAAAAAGTAACAAAATCAACGAGCCCATTATTGCCGAGATCGATTCTTTAATGAAAAAGAAAGAGCCTCTGGAAGACGAGCTGACGAACTTGATGACCAAAAAAATTGAAAAAGATTCGGCTGTCGATGAAAAGCGAATTGATCAACTACAAGATGACATCACCGCAATTGATACGCAAATCAGCCAGTTGATTCGAAAACAGCAAGCGGCCTATAACCCAAACTGGGGTCAACTGATGCGCGCCGGAAATGAAGAAAGCTACTTCGCTTATCAGATGGAACGCTACGCTTGCGTTTATATGTCGAAAATTGGCGATTTATTTGCTTTGTCGCCCCGAACTTATTTCAGAGCTCCGCGACGACCGCTGAGCCATGAGATTTAAAGCCCTTTTGGATTTAGAATAGACTCTTTCGAAAAATTTTGACTTTTTCGAGAGAGTTTCTAATTGAATTGCCACCCATGGACTTCTTAAAACGTAGAAAAGTAAATAAGCGATCGCCAGTGGCCTTAATGCCAGCCAAATTTTTTGACTCCAATTACTTTCAATCTGCCAAATAAAAATAATCATCAAAATAAAACTACTTAAGAATAAAGGTTTTAGTAAATCTTTAAGTGCGGCACGCCAGGGCGGTCGTGATGACTTCGTTAATGCGGACCCGGTCATGTTCAAGAGTCGGTCTTGACGAATGAGTTTGATTTCTTTTTGCGTGGTTACGCTGTAAATAACTAAACTGACGGCAATAGTTAATTTAATACTTATGAAAATCATCACTGCGAAGAATATGGATTGATGTAACATCGCATAGTCTTGGCGCATTCGTTTTTCATAAAACTGCACAACGTTGATTAAATCAAACCCGTAAATAATGAAGTAAGTGATCATAGGTTGCACGAACGACCAAAGTGCCATGGCCATGGCACCAAGAATTTGTCCAATGATATGTGCGCGGCTTACAGAGCAGAATAGCCAAAATAAAAACCCCTGCATCGTAATCGAAAGCATTGGCCCTAATTTTTGACCAGCGGGAGAAAACGATTTTAAAACGGCCGCAATGCTTGATATTTCAAAAACCGATGAAGTTGGCAATCGATCTTTATTCAGTGAGTTCAGCATAAAGCCAAGTTGATTTAAAGATAGAACTTGTCCGGTAAATGGAATCTTAAAGGCATGCCCAATCGAACCTAATGAAATTTCTGTTATTGAAAGTTGAGCCGCCCGTAGAATCTCTAAATCAGTATCGGCTTTTCGCTTCATTACTTTTTCTTAAGTAGAATCATATAATCTTTTTCACCAATCAGATCCATGAGGCCAACCCAACTTTTTTCATTGGCTTGATTCACTTTCCGTCGCGAAAATCGTGATTTATTCAAGACGGCGCATCCCCATTCAGACGCTCCAGAATGATCTTCCGTACGACAACCAAAAATCATATTTCGCTCTTCTTCTGTTGTCGTTGCAAAGTAGGCCAGTGAAAACGTAATCGGTTTGATCAGGTACTTTGACTTCATCTGATTAATTTGATTTTGCTGAATCTTAGGCGTTGAGTAAATGGCCGCTGTAATTAAAAAATATCGCTCACCATTTTTTTCAAGGGTTTGCAAAAGCTCTCCCGTGGCATTGACGGTCTCCTTAATTGAAACGGCATCGGTCGCTTTGAATTTTTCTAACCATTCTTTTGGTAAACGAAGTTCGGTGTCAACGATTACCCGATTGAATGGTTTTACTTTACTCAGTTGATTTTGCAGCTGATAAACAACTTCAAGCTGTTCTAGTTTTTCGGGCTCGACTCCCACCCAGTAAAAAGAATTTTTTTCGATCACCTGACTTAGAATTTTTGTAACCGCTTCGGCGATTTCAGTTTCGTTAGAGAAATAGCTAACCTTGATCTTGGGGACAGATTTCTGTGCGTCGCCCAGAATAAGGAAAATAAATACACCAATGCTGATAACCGCCACGCCTATAACCCAATAAATCGTTTTCATAGGCTTTCTTTTAACAGCTTGCTTTTCATTTAAAAAGTGCTAATTTCAATATAGAGCCTAAGCTCTAATGTATTTTAAGGACTTGATCTGCAAGTTTGATTTGCGACAGGTACCAGAGGTAAAAATGCAAAATGACTCTAAAGTTCGAGCCCAAAGCTCTGAATTGCTAACAATCTTATTAATTGGTTCGGGCCGCCTGGCTCAACATCTTCAACACTGGAACTCGATTCTACCCCGCCCAAACCGCTTATTGACTTGGAATCGCCAAGAAAGCGTTGAACTTCTGCAACAGAAAGCCTCAAAAGCGTCGATCACTTGGCTAGCGATTTCCGATTCACAAATTATTTCATTCTTCGAGCAACACCTTACAAACTTTAATGCGAAGACGGTCCATTTTAGCGGAGCTTTACATGACGCCCGTATTTGGTGTGCTCATCCACTGATGAGTTTTCCGAAAGACCTTTTCGATCAATCAACTTATAAAAAAATTCATTTTACTGTAACCGGGCCCAAGACCTTGGGCGCCGCAATGCCGGGGTTTGAGAACTCTTTCTCTTTTATGTCGGCCGAAGATAAGCCGCTTTACCATGCCCTATGTGTCGTCAGTGGGAATTTTCCACAATTATTGTGGGGCGAAGCCCTGCCTAAATTTCAAAAGTTAAATATTCCAGAAGTTGCTTTCAATACTTATATTCAACAAATCACCAACAATTTTATTCGACTTCAACTAAATGCGCTGACTGGACCATTGGTTCGAAAAGATTTTGCTACCATTGAAAAAAACAAATCGGCCTTAAAAGATTCTAAGTTAGAAAAAGTTTACCAATCATTTGCCGAGGAGTTTACCAAATGAAAACCATTTTAGATTTTCAAAAGAAGAAACTAGCCAGCCAAAAGATTACCATGGTGACATGCTATGATTCGACCTTCGCGCAACTGGTGGCCGAAAGCAATATCGACGCAATTCTAGTTGGAGACTCTTTAGCTCAAGTTATGCATGGCCACAAAACGACTTTGCAGGCCTCAACAAATTTAATGGCCTTACATACGCAAGCGGTCGTAAGCGGGTCTGGCGATAAATTCGTCGTTTCGGATATGCCCTTTCTATCGACCCGCAAAGGTTTAAAAAACACTCTTGATCAAGTCGAAAAATTAATGAAGGCTGGCGCGCACGCCATCAAAATTGAAGGTGCCGACGGACATCTTGATTTAATTAAACACATTGTTGAATCAGGCGTGCCCGTCATGGGACACTTGGGTTTAACACCGCAGTCCATTCACCAGCTCGGTGGTCCGAAAATTCAAGGTAAAAATCAAGAGGCTGCGCAAAAGATTCTGGAAGACTCGATCGCGCTTGAAAAAGCGGGTTGCTTTAGCATCGTGCTTGAATGCGTTCCAACTTCCCTTTCGGAACAGATTACTAAGAAATTAAAAATTCCAACGATTGGTATCGGAGCCGGCTCTGCTACCGATGGACAAATTTTAGTTTTACAAGATTTATTGGGAATGAATAAAAATTTTAGCCCGAAATTTCTTAAAAAATATTTGTCTGGAGCCGACCTTATCACAGGTGCATTGAATTCTTACGTTTCAGAAGTCAGGGATGTTAAATTCCCTTCGAAAGAGCATAGTTATGAATGATCTTTTAGTTTTCAATTCAATTTCTGAGTTTGCGAAGTACCGCTCGGGAATAAGTGGGACTGTTGGTGTTGTACCGACAATGGGCGCGTTACACACCGGGCACGCAAGCCTGATTGAACAAAGCGCTCGTGAAAATTCAACGACAATCGTCACCCTTTTTGTGAATCCGACTCAGTTTAATAATCCGGAAGATTTGAAAAAATATCCTCGCACATGGGAAGCTGATTTAAGCTTGGCGAAAAAAGCCGGAGCGCAAGTTGTGTTTTCCCCTAGCTTTGAAGAAATTTACCCAGACCAGTACCTTTATAAAATTTCTGAAAACGAGTTCTCTAAAATTTTATGTGGCGCTCACCGCCCAGGCCATTTCGATGGCGTACTTACAATTGTGATGAAACTGCTTCAGATTGCAAATGCCGACCGAAGCTATTTCGGAGAAAAAGATTACCAACAGTTAAAATTAATCGAAGGCATGGCAACGGCCTTCTTTATAAAAACAGAAATTACGGCGTGTAAAACATTGCGCGAGTCGGATGGGCTTGCGATGAGTTCTCGTAACGTTCGCTTAACACCGGCCGGGCGAGAAAAAGCTCCGATTTTGTTTAAAGCTTTATCGCAAGCACCGAGTGCTGCGGAAGCTCGAAAACAGATCGAGAATGTGGGCGTTGAAGTTGAATATTTAGAAGACCATTTTAATCGTCGCTTCGTTGCGGCCTTTATTGATGGAGTCAGGTTGATAGACAATGTACAAATCTAAAATACTTTTCATTATGACCGGTTCAATTGCTTGCTACAAAGCCTGTGCGGTTATTTCGAAATTAAAACAGGATGGCCACTCAATCAAAGTCGTTATGTCTGCAAGCAGTCTACAATTTGTTGGAACTGCAACGATCGAAGGCCTAACCGGCGAGCCACCGATCACCGATATGTATGCCTCAGGGCAAATTATGGATCATATCAATTTAATTCGTTGGGCCGATTTAATTATCGTAGTTCCTGCAACCGCAAATTATATTAATAAAATCGCATACGGCATGGGTGACGATTTACTGACGACATTGTTTTTAGCCCACGATTTTAAAAAACCATTTCTAGTTGCCCCAGCCATGAATACGATGATGTACCTTCACCCGACGACACAAGCATCTATTAAGAAACTAATCGAAATGAAAGTTGAAATTTTAGAAACCGCTTCTGGAGTTTTAGCTTGCGGAGAAGTTGGATACGGACGATTGCTTGAGCCAGCTCTCATCGTCGAAGAAATTGAAAAGCGATTACAAAATAAGATAGCCGAAACAACTGACGTGAAAAAAGCCGCTTTGAAAACTATGAAAGTTTTAATAACTGCGGGCGGCACCACCGAACCCATCGATGACGTACGGGTGATTTCAAATTTCAGTACGGGAAAAACAGCGGCGCAAATTGCCGATTCGTTGATTGAATCTGGTTTTGAAGTTACCTACTTGCATTCCGAAACTGCGAAGAAGCCTAGTTTTGCAAGCAAACTTGTCTCATTTAAAAAGTTTGAAGATTTGAACGAAAAAATTCAACTTGAACTAAAAGAAACTCATTATGATTGGGTGATTCATATGGCGGCCGTCAGTGACTACTCGGTTGTACCTACGGTTGGTAAAATAAATAGCGACCAAGAAGAAATTACCTTGAAGTTAAAAAGAAATCCAAAACTGATTGAACAGATTAAAAAAACCAGTCCGAACTCGCGCTTGATCGGTTTTAAACTCACTTCAACGACAGATGCAAACTTGATCGAGCAAAAAGTTGATTCTTTGTTCAAAAATGCAAACTGTGATTTTGTTGTTCAAAATGACTGGAATGATATCAAAAATAATTTACGGAAATTTGCTTTGTATGACGAAGTAAACCAAAAAAATCCGCATAGACTTGAAAATACAAATGAACTGTCTTCAACCTTGTTTCAAAGAATGATCGAAAAGGAGCCTTTATGATTTTATCATTAGATGTTGGTAACACCCAAATTTACGGCGGAGTTTTTGACACTGCCGCCGGTAATGAAAAAATGCTTATTGCATTCCGTAGAAATTCAAAACAAGGCTCATCATCAGATGAGGTTGGAATTTTTCTAAGACTTGTCATTCGCGAAAATGGGATTGATCCAACCTTAATCAAGCAAATCGTACTTTGTTCGGTCGTTCCGGAAGTGATTTATTCATTACGAGGTGCTTGCCAAAAGTATTTCAACATCACACCGTTTATTCTGCAGGCCGGAGTAAAAACGGGCCTTCGCATCAGGTACCGTAACCCTCTCGAAGTCGGCGCAGATCGAATTGCAAATTCAATCGCCGCCACTCACCTTTTTCCGCAAAAGAATCTTATTCTAGTCGATCTTGGTACGGCGACAACTTTCTGTGCAGTCAATAAAGACCGCGACTATTTAGGTGGATCCATTATTTCTGGCCTTAAACTAAACATGGAATCTCTTGAAGCCAAAACCGCAAAGCTTCCTTCCGTTGAAATCGTATCGCGCAGTGAAGTATTAGGTTTATCGACTGTCGAAAGCCTTCAGTCAGGTCTGTACTACGGTCACCTGGGAGCCATGCGCGAGATCATCACACGCATCACGAGTGAGAGCTTCAGCGGAGAAAAACCTATTGTCATCGGTACCGGCGGATTCTCTAGCCTTTTTGAAAAAGAGAAAATATTCGACGTCATCATGCCTGATCTAGTTTTAAAAGGTAATCTCATCGCATTGCAAATGAATCAATCTGCGGCTTCTAAAGCCCCCTATGCAGGAGCTGAAAAATGAAATCAAAACCAAACTCGAATGTAAAAATTAATATGCTCTATTCAAAAATTCATCGCGCAACCGTGACAAATGCCGATTTAGATTATGAAGGTTCAGTTTCGATCGATACCTCATTGATTGAAAAAGCAAAATTTTTTGTTAATCAAAAAGTTGATATATATAATTGTAATAACGGAGCCCGCTTTTCTACCTACGTAATTGAAGGAAAGAAAGGTGAAATTTGTCTTAACGGCGCGGCCGCTAGGCACGTTCAGCGCGGAGATGTCGTTATTATCGTAGCCTATGCATCGATTGATATAAAAGATGCGCCAAAACATGAGCCTACGGTTGTATTTGTTGATGAAAAAAATCGGTACAAGGAAATTCGAAAAGAAAAGCGGGCAACGAAAAGTTAAGCCGCTTCGGCGTTTTTAACTAAGACTTTCCACATTTTCATGTTCGCTTTTAGTTCAATTTTGGCTAATTTTACTTCTAATTTCATTTCAGCCATTTTTTCTCGGCCTGCGTTTTGGTATTCTTGCTTTAATTTTTCAAACCGAATTTGTGATTGAATTAATCTTTCGTGCAGAGGCAAAAGTCGCTCTTCATAAAATTTCGAATGTTCGAACTTTTCGATTTCCACTTGCAAACGAGCTTTCAAAATTTCTGAGAACTGCACTGTTTTTAGTTTTCGCGCTAAGCCAGTTAGCGCGGCTAACTGAATTGACCACTTTGTCGGATCCCAATGATACCAGCGAATTCCATTACGGTAATCAAGTTGAAACTTATGATGAAAATTATGGTAGCCTTCGCCATGGGTAAGGATCGAAACAATCAAACTGTCTTTGGCAGTTTTTTCCATAGAGTAAGGTGTCTTACCAAAAGTGTGGCTAAGCGAATTGACGAAAAATGTAGACTGCTGAGTTAGGAAAATTCGAAGTCCACCCGCGATAACAAGTCCCAAGAAAGCGTTGCCTAAAGCAAAACCGACGACCAACGGTAGAATATAACCAACGCCGATAGCCCAGAAAATATAGTAGTCGTGCTGAAGTTTGACCAACTTATTTTTAGCCAAATCCGGTGCATTGATTGGAATATTCACTGATTCGTTTTTCATCATCCAACCCATATGCGCGTACCAGAACCCTTTATTTATTGAATAGGGGTCTTTATCCGTGTCTTCAAACCGATGATGAATACGGTGATCGCTTGACCACTTTAAACATGAACCCTGAAAGGCACCGGCGCTGATAAATAATAATATAGCCTCAAGAACTGGGTGGGCTTCGTAAGACTTATGAGCAAACAATCGGTGATATCCCATCGTGATACTTAAATTAGTAAGTACCGCGAATACCAATCCAAAAATACTAATTAACCCGATATGGGACGTAGAATAGTTGTTTGAAAAAACTAAATAACAAACGAGTAACGCGATTGAAATGATTGGATTTAGAATTAAAAACAAAGTGACTGACCAGCAGATGTCTTTTACATTTTTTGTCATGTAGCTAGGCTAACAGCATTGGCGATCAACATCACTTCAAAATATCAGACCCACTGCAAAATTATTTTGATGAAATTCAATTGATAATCAGAACGGCCCAAGGTCTGGGTCCACGGTCTGAATCCACGGTCTGAATCCACAGTGCCACCCTGGGTCTTAAGCTTATGGACTAATTTGTTTCGGTTCGGAATAATTCGATCGCATCGACGACCGCCTTAGGCTTGTAAGCGTGCGAATCCTCGTACCACTGAATTTGACTCCACCCTAAAGTTTGAAATTCAGGCTTCGACATATCCCGGGTTTTCACTAGATCAAAAAAGTTTTTAATGTGCAGAAGTTCTTTCGCTTTCATTTCAAATGATGGCAAATGAAATTGAATAAAAGCTAACTGCTTATTTTTACGCGAAAAACCTTGAACTCCATCACGAATAAGTGCCGCATAATCAGTGCCTTTTGTCTGATCACAACCACGAATCAATAGAAGTTTGTCCGCTAAACTGAAAAACCGCTCCATTTCAATTTCTTTCAAACTAAGGCAGGCCAAAAAAACGTGCTGCTGAGTTCTAATTTGATCAAATGATTGCAGCGGTAAACTTGAGTGCCCTGGTAAGATCCAAATCTTAGTTTTATCTTTAATGGCAATTTGCAAATGCGGAAATTGGTTTGCCGCATTCTCTAGATTTTTAAATAGTGCTGATTTAACCGAAATTGTATCTGGGTATTCAAACAAATAATCAAAATAAGCTTCTGCAAAAGAGTCATTAACCCCTGCCTGCTGCAGATTCTGGGCAACGCGAGAATAAAATTCTCGATACTCTTTTTCATTTTGTATAAGCGATGAAGAGTTCATTAAATCCGTCATCTTTTTAATATTCATCATACCTTGTTTCAACGGATGCGAATCACTCATGATCATGGCAATCGCTTTTTCGGAACTTAGCTGTTGGGTTTGTAAGTAGCGAGGAAGCAAATTCAGAAATCTGGTTTTTTCACCGAACGAAAGCTCGCGGTAAGCTTTTATCCATACTGAAGTCATCAGCGGCCGTAAGCTGAGTGATAGTATTAAATCTGAATTTAAATATTCAGGGTTTTTCATTTGAGCACAGTCGGCAAAGTGTTCTGAGATCTTCCATGGAGACTCACAATACCCGTCTCGGGATTTCAAAACCTGTGGCCATCGCGATCCACCCAACTTGGTTTTTAATTTTAAAATTGGATCTTCAATTTCAAGCGAGCCATCCGTTGCAAAAAGAAGAAAATCGGCCGCAACTTCAACGAAAAGTTGCTGGGTGTAAAGCCCTTGCTTAAGGCGTTCCTGCAGCCATACCTTAAATAAAGCACGTTCGAAATGCGCCGATGAGTTGAATAATTGTGAACCGATTTCGATTTGGTGATCTGTAATACTAAATGCAATCGGCTTAATTTCGTTAATTCTAATTCGAATATTCTTATTAAAGGGCTCGATATTTCGGACGAATAAAGCGATATTTTCAATTCGGGCTTCCAGCTTGTCTTTATTCTCATCAAAATAACGCGAATACGGCACCGCCACATTCATCGAACATCGATAAATGGTTTCAGTTTTTTCTAAGGTTACTCTGTCGATTTTATCGACAACCTTAGAATCAATACATAATGGTTTCTTCGAGCTGACGACCAAAACCAACAGGGCCACGAAAAACCCTGCGGAAAGACTCATCAACCAGCGTTCAATGTTCATAATCATTTGGTTAGCAATACCGGGACCGAAGGTCTAAAAGTTTGACCCCCAAAAAAACCCATGATTTTATTTCGCTAAGGGGATTTATGTTTACACTTATATATAGTTTTTTATTCGCTACAGCTTTTGCGGGTATGATCCAGAATTTAGACTTAAATGACGTTTCGATCCTTTTACCATTACCAGGCGTTACCGCTTGGGACTCTTTACCCAAGGCGCAAACGATCGGCGGGAAGGGCGTGCTTCTGCCAGAAACGCATTATAAAAGTATTCCGCCTTTGTTAGGCGTGCCAACAAATGCAATACTTTATTCAGACTTCAGAGTCGTTGCCATTCGTTTAGATCCTTGTTTTCACGAGGGCGCTTTGCCCGTTCGTTGTAAAACTCAGGTTCGTATGGTTTGGCAACCCTTAGAAAACCGGGATGAGCAAACTTCTACCTTCGATGTCAGTCTTCATGTGTTTTACGAATTGAATGAAGATGAATTTAAAGAGCTATTAATTCAAATCAGCCAACTAAAGAGCTCGCAAACAACCACGAATGACTTTCTGCCTTTAACAGTAAATCCTTTTTTAAAAAAAGATGGATTAACTGGAAACTACTATAAAAAATTAAGTCAGATCATTCTAAAGTACGTAGGTGAAAAAAACCTATCGCGAATTACCTTTATGCAGCTTCAAGGTAACGGAGTTGTTTGGGATTTCGGCGGGTTTGACTTTAAAGATGGCGAAGCAACTGTCATTGCCATTCCGCGGGTGAATTCAAGATTACAAAGATTTATCAATACCGCAACGGTGCCACAGCCAATTAATTTTCGCGGTGGAATGATGCCCGCGCCAAAATCAGAAGAGAATTTAAATTTACTTATTCGCGATTCAAGTCAAATTACAGCAGCAAATGAGGCTGATATTATCTCGGCGGTGCGCGCCGCTTATCGTTTTGAAAATCCTAGTTTACATAACCCCGGTACGGTTGATTGCGTAAGCTGTCATGTAGCCCAGTCGGTTCGCATTTGGTCGACCCGAAAATTTCCTGAATTTAATTTAGAAAGCGTGAATGATAAAGATACCTTTAAATCTGACCGCAATATAACAAATCAAAGTCCGCTTCAGCTTCAAACGAATGTCGTCAGAGCCTTCGGTTACTTTATGAATCGCCCGGCCGTTTCGCAACGAACGATTAATGAATCTGCAGATGTAATTAAATATATTAATGAAAACTTTTAACTTTAGTTAGTGGCGGCCGTGGGCAAACCAACCCGCCCGACTTTGGAAGGTAGCGGATGGTCCATCATTGGCTGTAACCAACGATGTGCTGATATAAGTTTTTCTAAATTTAACCCGGTATCAACTTTCATTCCTTCAAACATATAAACGACATCCTCTGTTGAAACATTGCCCGACGCACCTGGTGCATAGGGGCATCCACCTAATCCGCCAATGCTAGAATCAAAAGTACGAATCCCGATATCATAAGCAGCCAAAATATTTGCCAATGCCTGTCCCCGGGTATCGTGAAAATGACCCGCCAGCTTCTTTAAAGAGATATGCCTTTTCAACTGCGCAAATAAATATTTAATTTGCCCGGCATTAGCTGCACCGATGGTATCGCCAATAGAGATTTCGTAAACGCCTAATTCATTCATTCTTTTTGCAATCGCAACAACTTTTTTAGGATCAATTACATTTTCGAACGGGCATACAAAGCAAGTTGATAAATATCCACGTACTTTGATCTTATTCTTTTTTGCCAACGCCATGACGGGTTTAAAGCGTTCGAAACTTTCATCGATCGTGCAATTAATATTTTTCTTCGAAAATGTTTCTGAACAAGCAGCGAAAATAGCAACTTCATTTATTCCGCTTGCGATGGCCTTTTGCATACCTTCTTCATTCGGTACCAATACGCTTGGGTTTAAATTTTTTGCATTTTTACTTTTAGAAATCTCTTTTAAAATCAACGCCGTTAATTCTTTCGTCACCGCCATTTGCGGAACCCATTTCGGAGAAACAAATGCCCCAACTTCAAAGTTTTTTGCTCCGGCATCAATTAGTTTTTTTAAAAGTTCAAATCTTTGCGTGACTGAGATATTGCTGGTTTCATTTTGTAATCCGTCCCGTAAGCCAACCTCTACGATTTTAACGCTTCTCATTTACTAGCCTCGCTTTTTAGCTGTACTAATAAATGCCCTAATGCCACTTGGGTACCAACTTCGACAAATAGTTTTTCTACCGTGGCGTCGATGTCAGATTTTAAAGTGTATTCCATTTTCATGGCTTCCATGACAATGAGTGGATCACCCTTTTTAACCGACTGCCCGTTGCTAATAAATACTTTGGTCATTTTACCCGGCATCGGTGCCGTAATTTTTTCGGGTGATTTCGAATGGGATTTACTTTTTGTATGTGTGCTTTGGTTTAACTCAACTAAATCATACGCGTACGTGTGGCCTTCTAGTTTGAACCAAATTTTCTGATCAATAATTTCAGCCAAGACTTTTTGCTCGAATCCATCAATTTGAATTTTCATTGGCTTCATTAAACACCTCTCCAGTAAGAATTCCACGGAGATGCCGCAGTCGATTCAATTTTACCACCGGGACTTGAGTGACTCGTTCTGGTTTTAAAACTTTTACTTATTTGCTGTGCCCACTTTTTTACAGTGGCTTCATCATTAATGGGTTTCAATCCTTCTGAAAAATAGGTTTCTATAAACCGCGTCGTCATTTTACCTGATTGAAATTCTTCATGGTTTAAAATTTCAATTAAATACGGAATGTTGGTATGAACCCCAAAGACCGTTGAATCCATCAGCGTACGAATCATTTTTTGAATCGCGCGCGGGCGACTCTCATCCCATACAATAACTTTTGCGATCATTGGGTCATAGTTCGCCGTGATTGTATCACCGGCATCAAAGCCAAACTCATACCGGCGGCGGGGCCCTTCCGGCCATTGCACTAAACCCAGCTTACCGGTTGATGGCACCCCACCCTGGTACGGATCTTCGGCGTACACCCGGCATTCAATAGAATGCCCGCGTGGCATTCTAATTTCATTCGTATCAAAGATAAATTTATTTTGCGCAGTTAAAATCTGCATTTTAACTAAATCAATTCCTAAAACTTCTTCGGTTACCGGATGCTCAACCTGCAAACGAGTGTTCACTTCAAGTAAATAAAATTCCCCATCTTGAAGTAAAAATTCAACCGTACCGGCACTTTTATAACGGCCCAAACTTGCGATCGTGCAAGCGACCTCGCCCATCTTACGGCGAAGATCATCACTGAGTGACGGTGATGTCGCTTCTTCGATGATTTTTTGATGCCGCCGCTGCACTGAGCATTCACGGTCAAATAAATGCACGACGTGGCCCGTGCAATCACCGAATATTTGAAATTCAATATGTTTTGCGCGCTCAAGGTATTTTTCAAGAAAAACAGTCGGTGATCCAAATGCTGATTCAGCTTCGCGCTGCGCGGATTCAATCAAGTCTTTTGCATCACTCATCGACCGAATCAGCTTCATACCACGTCCGCCGCCACCCGCGGCCGCTTTAACGATAACTGGTAGTCCGATTTTTTCGACCTCTTTTAAAAGTCCCGCAACACTTTGATCCGGGCCTTCATAACCCGGTATCAAGGGTAAATTCGCATGCTTTGCTAAATTTTTAAAAGAAACTTTATCTCCCAATTTTCGAATGGCTTCGAATGATGGTCCAATAAAAATTAAACCCGCTTTTTCACACTGTTCAGCAAAATCGGCATTTTCTGATAAAAAACCAAAGCCTGGGTGAATTGCATCAGCCCCGCCGGCTAATGCTCCGTTGATATTTGCTTCAATATTTAAATAGCTGCTGGCCGTTGCTGCTGGCCCAATGCAAATTGTTTTTGTCGCTAATCGATAAGCGCGAGACTGTATATCAACATCCGAATGGAGCAACACGGTTTCTATGCCTAGCTCTTCGCAGGCTCTAATAATTCGGACGGCAACTTCTCCACGATTCGCAATCGCTACGCGACGTATTTGTTTCATGATTTTACCCTAATAGAGATTTATTTCGTTGTCACTTTCTAGACACCCTCTGTAAACTAGCGCTATGAAGATTGGATTGTATCTAGATGAAATTTCACTTCAAGTTCTACAAAAGGGCCTATTTGTAAGCTGCGAGCCTAAAGATCGGATCGAAGAAATCGCTCCGGGTTT
The DNA here is from genome assembly GCA_043760925.1 of Bdellovibrio sp. Taxonomy (GTDB): domain Bacteria; phylum Bdellovibrionota; class Bdellovibrionia; order Bdellovibrionales; family Bdellovibrionaceae; genus Pseudobdellovibrio. The sequence continues at coordinate 83,387 of JAYUOK010000002.1, forward strand.
ACCCGAAGAAAGAATGGCCGAGATCGGTGAAATTTACCTTGTCTGCAATATGAACAATGAAGAACAAGGAAAAGCTAAACTTGTTGATGCCTTCACGACCACTTTTGGAGAACCTGATTCCCGCTTGCTTCAATTAATCGGATACGAGCAGAATCCCGAGAAATTCCGCACCGAATACGGTGCATTTTATAGTAAGCAATTTCCTGATGCCGAATTGATTGAGGCAACCGAGCTTTTTGTAACAATCTACGAACCTGTTCGCGACAGCTAGATCATTCTATAGTCAAACCAGTCATTTCATTACCCAGGGCCTTTTTGTCGCCAGTTTCTGGTGGCCTAACCGTTGCTATGTTTGTCGCTCACGGGGGATTTATGAAACAAATGACACTATTCATCGGTTTATTACTAGTTTTTACAGCGCAGGCACAAATGCCACCCTATGCGGGAGTGAAAAGTGTACAAATTGACGGTTCGGGCTGTGATGCTGGTTCTGCAAATGCCGTCATCACTTCTGACTTAAATTTCTTAAGTGTTTTATACGATCGGTTCTCGGTTGAAATTGGCAAAGGCACTGCAAACCCAGGCTCAAAATCCGCAGAAAAAAATTGTACGATTGCGGTGATGGTTCAAGTACCCCCGGGATGGAATTTTGAATTCGAATCGGTTGATTATCGTGGGTTTGCCGAAGTACCAAATAAGATGGCAATTGCATACCAACTTATAAGCGCTGAAGTCTATGGCGGCCGAGGTATCGGCTTCAATCAAAACTTAATGCGCGGCCCGAAAACTGAAAACTTCGCGACGACTGTTCGACGTGCAAATTTAGGTGCGATTGGCGCATTAACTGGCGGGGCGGGCTGCTCGAATGAACCGCAAGATGTAAAAGTAAAAATTAAATCAGTCATCGGAGTTAGAAATTTATTAGCAAGTATTACGAAGCCCGCCGTACGCTTAGTGGTCGACTCAACGGATGCCTCATTTCGACAGAATTTGCGTTTAAACTGGCGTCAGTGTCGATAATCCCAGTTTAAGTTTTACTTAAAAATTTTTGAAGTCGTGTTTGCGCTTCGGCGCTAGCCCGGCGTTCGCTGATCACTTTCGTTGTTTGATTTTTTTGTTCAGCCCAAGAGATGCCAGATGAAATTTTATTCAATAGCTTTTTAGTTTCACGCATGGCTTCGATCCCATTGCCCGAGAATTTTTTAATCGTTTCTTCCAGGTTATGAGTCGCTACCTCATGAACCAAACCAATTTCATAAGCTCTTTTCGACGAAAAAACTTCTGCATTGATCAAATATGGTCTAACGAATGCTTCAGGTATTTTCTTTAAAACAAAACTGGATACAACAGCCGGAGCTAATCCTAACTTTACTTCGCTAAAACAAAACTTCACGTCTTCTTCAGCAACGACATAGTCACAGCAGGCTACTAATCCCACAGCTCCGCCGAAAACGCCGCCTTGAATAAGTCCAATAACTGGAACTTCGCATGCCGCCATGGCTTCAAACATATCCCATAGTTTGCCAGTGTCGGCCATGTTTTCTTCAAAACTATACTTGGCCATTTCTTTCATCCAATTTAAATCGGCACCAGAGCAGAAAACGGACCCTTCACCTTTAAGAATTATAGCTTTTACTTTTTTATCTTGGCTTAAGCTTTTAAAAGTTTCAGTGATTTCAGAAATCATTTCAGGATTAAAAGCGTTTTTAACTTCGGGCCGGTTCAACGAAACCGCTTTAAAATCTTCTTTCAAATTTTCAACTTTTAGAAATTTCATTTTCTTCCTTACATTCTGAAGACGCCTTGTGATTTCGGGCCCCAGTCTTTATTTAGACTGGCTGAAATTCCAAGGGCTAATACGCGACGAGTATCTTTTGGATCGATGATACCATCATCCCAAACTCGAGCGGTTGAGTAATAGGCAGAACTTTCATTTTCAAATTTTTCTAACGTTGGACGTTTGAACTCTGCTTGTTCAGCGGGGCTCATCGTTTGCCCTTTAGCCGCAAGTTGATCCAATTTAACCGTTAATAAAACATTTGCAGCTTGTTCGCCGCCCATCACGCTGATTCTTGCGTTCGGCCACATCCAAAGTTGGCGTGGTGAATACGCGCGGCCGCACATTCCGTAATTTCCGGCTCCGTAAGAGCCACCAATGACAACGGTAAATTTAGGCACTCGCGCGTTCGAAACCGCCATGACCATTTTAGCACCGTGCTTGGCAATACCTTCGTGTTCATATTTTTTACCGACCATGAATCCCGTAATATTTTGCAAAAAGATAAGTGGTACTTCGCGCTGTTCACAAAGTTCAATAAAGTGAGCCGCCTTTTGCGCGCTTTCGCTAAATAGAACTCCATTATTCGCGATGATACCAACTGGCATTCCCCAGATGTGAGCGAAACCAGTTACTAAAGTTTTACCGTATAACGCTTTGAATTCATGAAATTGTGAACCGTCCACCATACGAGCAATCACTTCGCGCACATCAAACGGAATACGCGAATCAGCTGGTAAAATTCCGTAAATATCTTCCGGAAAATAAACAGGTTCTTCAATTGCCTGAGTTTTTAACTGAACAACTTTTCTTTTATTTAAATGTTTGACGATTGATCGTGTAATTTCAATTGCGTGTTGGTCGTTTTCGGCGAAGTGATCCGTTACTCCCGAAATTTCACAATGCGTGCTAGCTCCACCCAAGTCTTGCGCGTCAACGATTTCGCCCGTGGCTGCTCTGACGAGCGGTGGACCGCCTAAGAAAATAGTTCCGTTATCCTTTACGATGACGTTTTCATCACTCATTGATGGCACATACGCACCACCAGCTGTGCATGATCCCATCACAACTGAAATTTGTGAAATGCCCATCGCACTCATGCGGGCTTGGTTATAAAATATTCTTCCGAAGTGATCGCGATCCGGAAACACCTCGGACTGCATCGGTAAGTAAGCGCCGCCGCTATCGACTAGATAGATACAAGGCAATCCATTTTCCATCGCAATTTCTTGCGCACGTAAATGTTTTTTCGCGGTCATGGGAAAATAAGTTCCACCCTTTACTGTGGCGTCGTTTGATACGATGATGCACTCGACACCTTCGATAACGCCAATACCAGTAACGATGCCCGCGCCTGGCGCTTGGCCTTCGTACATATCGAAAGCCGCCAAAGTTGAAAATTCCAAAAATGCAGATCCTGAATCAACTAAACCTTCAATGCGTTCGCGAGCCGTTAATTTACCCCGAGCTTTATGTTTTTTTACAGCTTCTTCGCCACCGCCACGCTTAATAATTTCGGCTTTCTCTTTCCAATCATTTAACTGTTTTAATAAAGCAGCTTTATTCTTTTTGAATTCTTCAGAATTGGTGTCAGTCGAGCTTTCTAAAATCATTTGAATCCTTAAGCAATCAGTGGAGTTGATTCAACAACTAGTTTTAATTCAATTGAATCTGTTTTTTTAAATTTTTCAGAAGTGATTAGAAGTTTGAAAGTTGCATTCGATTTTTTACCTTTTTGAAGGTGCATGAAAAAATCGTCCATGTCTTCTTGATTGGTTTTCAGTATCAAGTTCAATTCTGCATCCCACTTGTGCTTTTTTTGTAAGTGAACATCAGTTGCAACGATTTGAAAAAAGTTTTCAGGCATTTGGCGTTGTAAGAATGCGCGGGCCATTTCTAAACTGGCATTCGTTATTAAACCTTGATGGATTTCATTTTGAAAATCTAGATTTCCTTGGTTCGCCGGAATAACCGCCTTCATTTCGAACTCGCCTTGCTCGAACAGGCGAAAACCAGTTCCTAAAAGTTCGGGCGAAAGCCAGTCTAACGCATAGCTTAATACAGGCTGAAAAGTCTTCGGGGTTTTTAACTGCGCCCACGTTTTAAGTTCTTTCAGTTTTTCCATCGTTTTTTGTGTATTCACTTTGTATAATTTCATATCCAATCCTTGCCTAGAGGAACGCTAGCATGTTGAACTAATGTTGTCACATCAACTTGATCTGTCTGGAGGCAACAATGGCTAAATTGTTAAGCTTTGTAATTTTCGTCGTCGCATTCGCGTGGACCTGGTTTTTATTTAACTCCAGCAGTTCAGTGGGAATTGATGTGCATGCTGGTATACAAAGCAAGTTATCGATCCTTATTGAAGACACAATTAAGAAGAACCGCCCGCTTTCGACGAACTTTCAACTTATTAAAATTTACACTGAAAAAATTGATGATAATAAACTAAGCGCTAAATTTGCTTTTAAGTATGATGATGTTCTTGAAGAAAATGAAACGACAAGCCAGTTGATGGAAGGTGAAGCCATTTTAAATCGCGGACTTTCAGAAGATCCGCAAGTTCAAAAATGGGTCGTACAATCTGTTAAATCCAGTTCTTCAAATCTTGAATTCAAAGAAGGCCTTGTGATTACATCTGATGGTAATTCTACGGAGGACGTCAGAAGCGAAGCAGTAACGGCCCCGATGTCTCCGGTTACTCCAGTCGAAGAAAAAAAGACTGAATAAATGTCCGAGGTTGAGCCGGTTCGCTTTATTACGATCGACGAGCACGGAAATATTTTTTTAGATCCTGAAGCCCCGCCGATCAGTGATCCGATGCAGATTCAAGACGTTCAACAAAATTTAAAATTAACTGAAAAGTTCGGTTTAGTAACCACATTAGGTGATGAAGATTATTTGGTTGAGTCTTTTGATCATCCATTACAGATAATCGCCGTCGAATTTAAAGATAAAAAGATTTATCTTCAGACCAAACAAAATAATTTATTTTCAGCCGAGAATTCGAAATGGTCCGTCGATGAATGGGACCGTTTTAACGGTTTAACGACGACGGGCGCACCTTTTGTTCTGACAACCAAGGGACAAGACCAACTGTTTAAATTAGCTGATTCATTCGATGACGAAGGTTTTGTTGCTAAAGGTGAGTACGTTGCAACCCCACCTTATTTTATTGATACACCACAAATTGAAACTTCAAAGTTTTGGTCTGATATTTATGTTAGTGAAGGAAACCCGGGTTGGAATTTAAATCAGCCCGCCGAAGCATTCAAAGATATGCTTCAAAGAATTAAATTACCGAAGTCTCGCATACTTGTTCTAGGTTGCGGTGAAGGGCACGATGCCGCTTTGTTCGCTGAAGTGGGCCACGTCGTAACCGCCGTTGATTTTTCAAAAGAAGGGATCACGCGCGGAAAAGAAAAATACAAGCACCTCGAGAATTTATATTTTCATGAAATGAATATCTTTCACATTCCTCAAGAGTGGAATCATTCTTTTGACGTCGTTGTTGAACACGCATGCTTTTGCGCGATCCCGCCTGATCAAAGAAATGAAATGGTTCGTCTATGGAGACGGATGTTACATGAAGAAGGTCAGTTGATGAGTGTTTTTTTCGCAATGGAAAAACGTTCGGGCCCGCCATTTGGTGCCACTGAATGGGAACTTAGAAAACGCTTACAAGATTATTTTCAGTTTTTATTTTGGGGAAGATGGCGCCAGTCATTACCCCAGCGCCAAGGGCGCGAGCTTTTTGTGCTCGCGAAGAAAAAATAGTATACGAGCCTACAGCTTCTGAGCGGCTTTAAGTAGTTCTTCAGATAAGTTTGTACCGCGAACCATCCTAGACAAAAGAATAGCTCCGACAGACCGACTGATCAGTTGTAACGACTTTTCTTGTTTTTCTTCGGCCGATAATTCGTCGGATAAATTTTCAGAAATCAGGTAAGACCACTTTTCGATATAACTTGCCACAATTTTTTTGGACTTTTCAGTCCCACGGTAAATCTCGGCCGCTAAGGCTGGAAGCACGCAACCCTTTTCAGGAAAATCCCGATGAGGTGTACTGCAATATCTTTTTAAAACCATTGCCGTCTTAGCTTCACCTGTTAAATTTTCGGTTTCCTTAGTAAGAAGTTGTCGCGCGTGCCTTAAAGCATGTTCTAAACTTTGCTCGAATAAATCTTCTTTTGATTGAAAGTGAGCATAGAAAGCGCCCGCCGTTAATCCGGATTCACTCATGATTTGATCAATTCCCGTGGTGTTAAACCCTTGCGTTCTAAACAAACGTGACGAGACATTTAAAATTCTTTCGCGTGATTCTTCTTTTTGAATTTGCTTTAAAGTTTTATCCACGGGCTAACTTTCGTTGAAGATTTCATGAATCCGGTTCTGGAGCCAAGCGCGGGATTCATCATTCATCGTATGGCCAAGGCCTGCAAAACCTTTAAATTGCCCTTTCGGGTTGATGCTTGTCTTTAGATCCTGAAAACTTTCTTCTGCTTGCAAATAAGTAATGACGTCATCTTCAGTTCCGTGAATCGCATCAAGCTGCACATTCAAGTTCGTTTTATAATTATGCTTACGATAGGCTGCGCCGATTCCAATCAAATGTTTTACGTTCTTTAAGTGAGGTAAAATAAAAGGTAGAAAAAATCCGCCTTGCGAAAATCCAATCAAGACTTTAGGACGATTCACTAAATCTAATTTTTCAATTAAGTGCGTGACGGCCTTTGCAGAAACCTTCGGATGGATCAAAACCGAATCAGTTGTAAAGTCCGCGAAGTACCACGCAAAAGCTTGCTTCCAGACATTATCTTTTTTCTGAGGAACCGGAAATAATCCATTAATCGCTAAAATTTCATATCTCTCATCCAATTGAGGATAAGAACGCCGAAGTAAAGACTGGGCCGAATCCGAATAGCCGTGAAAAAAAATAAGAAGCGGCTTATCCGCGCCCGCATTGATATGGTGGTAACTCATTGGAATTTCTGAAGAAATTTGAGTTTCGAGTATTTCAATTTGTTTCATATTTTCATAGCCCTTGCTTTTAGTTTAGACATATATTACGATCGTAATATATGAATTCAAACGAATCAAGCCCTACCTTACAAAGCGTCCCGAAGTTAGCCCCTCCCGGAGCCGGGATTCCCTTTATTCAAAGAATGGCGTTACAGTTTATTGTCGCCCCGTTTGTCGCTGGTCGAACACCATGGGGTTTGTCTGCGGATCGATTCAAAAAATTAACGCAAAAAATCTTAGAAGAAATCAATGGCCTGACCGACCGACAATTAACCCTGCGTATTTTAGTACCCCCGCAAAAAGGACTAGAAGATAGTTCTCGGTTTTGGTCGATCGCGATGACTCTTGAACATATCGTAATTGTTGGAAAAGAAATGAAAAAAGTTGTCACGCACTTAAGCCGTAACGAAGATCCACCCGGAGTCGCCGATACAGCGAAAGTTAAACCTGAAGGAGAAATTTCAGATATTGAAAGCGTGAAAAGATTTTATAGAGAAGGATTTTTTAGAGATAACAGACTTGATTCAAAAATATAATACGCGAAAAAAATTCCTACATCCGTGGTTTGGAAAAATCACGGCTCATCAATGGTATTGGGTTTTGGTGGTTCATCATCGATTGCATCTGCAACAGATTCGCGAAATTAAAAAGCGTTTGCCGCTGATCTAATTCGCTAACAAAAAAGGTGGCGGGGTTTTACGTTAAGCCGAGTTCTGTTCCTCGTGCTGATTGCCACATTCTCACACACGATTCGACGACCATTCCTCTAGGCGTTTGATTACTCAAACGCTCAAGCGATCTGACCCGGAAGTCTCACGCGAGCCGCGCTTAGAACTAACCGAAGTTAATTCATGCTTCCCTATTTGATCTTGCTTCACACAGAGTTTAGCTGTTTTCACTCCGCCGGCTCCCCGATCAGCTCCCGTTCCCGCTGATTGGATCAATGCCTCGGATATTCTTTCTGTTCCACTGTTCCTCGCCTTGCGACGGAGGGCCGTTAGCCCTTGTGTTGCTCTATGAAGCTCGGACTTTCCTCCCCCCAAAGTTATTGCTAACCTCAAGCGGCGATCATCTGTAAAACCCCTGCCAAATCTTCTAGCAAAGACGAGTTCGTCTTACAAGGTAAAGATGAAAAGTTTCAATTATTCGCCATCATCCGTCTTGATAAATAGACATTCGGCATTTAAAACTAAGACATCGCACGAAGGAGATTTTATGAAGTTCGTTTTAGGCACGTTTGTATTTATTTTAGCCCTTGGCTTATCAGTTCAGACTTTGGCCGCAGGGGGCGCGACGAATGGGCATTCATTGACTGAAAAAATGAATGCTCTCTATCCCGAAAAACAAAAAATTCCTGAGTTAGTTACGCGCCCCGCTCCGGTCAAATTAGTGAGTCCAAAATTTATGACGGCCATTAATGGAAATTCAGCGACGCTGGAATGGACCGCCGGAAATGGTGCGAATTCATATCACGTGCAGGTTGCGACCGATCCAAACTTCAAATGGTTAGTTACAAATCAACACTTGGTTCAAGGAAACTCTTTCGAAGTAAAAGATTTGCAACCAGCGACAACTTATTACTGGAGAGTCGCTTCTACGAAAAGTGATAATGATTCGATGTACACAAAGTCTTTGTTCGAAAGCTCAATGTTTTCAACGCAAGTTAAATAGAGGTCCCATGCCAAAAGTTGATAACGAAATTATTCATAAACAGCTAAACTGGCGTTACGCTTGTAAAAAATTTGATACAACTAAAAAAATTCGCGAAGCCGACTGGAATGTATTAGTTGAGTCATTACGACTATCGGCATCGTCTTATGGTTTGCAACCGTGGAAATTTATGGTTGTTCAAGATCCCGATTTACGAAAGCAACTACTGCCACTAGCCTGGAACCAGTCACCGGTTGTAGAGGCTTCACATTTTATTGTTCTAACGTATAAAGAGAAATTAGACGAAGTTCATATTGACCGACACGTTAACCACACCGCAAAAATTCGAGGCATTGATCCAGCAACGCTTGCGGGTTTTAAAAATGTCATGATGAAAGATTTGGTTGTTGGCTCTCGTGCTGAAGCTATTAAATACTGGGCGCAGTGCCAGACTTACATTGCAATGGGTTCTTTTCTGACCACGGCTGCTATGATGGAAATCGATACGTTACCCATGGAAGGCTTAGACCCAGCCGGTTTTGATATTGTGTTAAAGCTTGAGGGAACCGGATATAAAACAGTAGCAGCTATCGCCGCAGGCTATCGAGCAACGGTCGATAAGTATTCGACCATTCCTAAAGTTCGTTTTGATCTAACGGATGTCGTTGAATACAGGTGATTAGTTTGCACTTCTTGATTGTGGTTCTGATCGAGAGGACGGCTTCGTTAAAGTCTCAATCGATTGATCTAACATCGCGCAGTTTAAAGCTGCAAGTTCAGCTTTCACCACAGCCTTTTCGGCGCCACTCAATTTCGACTGATCAACCCATTTCTCGGCTTCATACATTTTAGAATGGGCTTTGGCTAACAACTTATCACGCGCAATTTTTTCGCGAATATACATGTCACCTGCTGTTTTAACCCGATCAACCAATTCACGATTGTACTTTAACGTACCAGTTAAAAATTCTTTTTCTTCAGGGTCTAAAGTTTTTAGTAATGCTGGATTTTTCTTAACACGTTTCGCTAGTTCATTAAACCGTTCAAGTTCGTTTTTTAATTCAACGTGGGTAATTTGTGAATTAACCGTTTGACGAAACTGAACCATATACGCTTTATATGAATCAAAAAGTTCCTTTGCCTTAGCTGAATCTAATTTATTCAGCTGATTTGCGACGTTGGGGATCGAGTTTCGATCTATCTTAGCTTCGAAATTTTTAGGCACCTTCAAGGATGTTCCCTTAAGTTTTTCAACCACCTGATGAATTTTAATCGCGGCCGAAGAAGTTCCAATGCCGCCCGTACCAATCATCAGAGCAGTCGATACACCAATGGTTGAGATCACTTCGCAAGCGATCGCACCCTGCTTTTCAGAATCAAGCTGAGAAAATGCAGGGTATAACTGCTTTAAGATTTGATTGGTATTTTGAATCATGCCCGAGATTTCGGTAAAGTTCTTTTCGGCTGCCGAAAAAATTTCATCTTGCCATTCGGCGCATGACGTTTCGGTTTTTTGAATTGGTAACGAGCAATAGAGCAGAATGGAAGAATTCCTACCAACATTCCAACCAAGTTTGGCCAGGTCATGAATCATCCCGCCCGTAAAATTCCAAGCGGTTGAACCGATACCTTTGATGCAACCCCAGGTGCCGCGAATGACACCATTTTTAACAATTTTAGAATCATCGTTGTTTTGAAGAATTTTATTATTACAAACAGCTACCTCAGCCTGAGCGCTTGGAAGCATTAGGTAGGCCCAAACTGACTTGTTAGCTAATTCTTTTTTTAGATTTTTTTTTATTTTATCGGATGTCGCGTGATCTATACCAGAAAAATACATGACGCTTGAGGTACTTTGAAACGAAAAATTCATAAGATGCCCATTTTTAATCTGAACACTTTTTTTAAAATCTTTATTTTCTAAAAACGCACTGATCTTTAAAAATATTTTTTCATTTGTTCTACTTTTGAAATAGAGCCTATCAATTTCAGGCATGAAGAATAATTCAGGTCGGTTCGCATATATGTCATAACCTTGCATTGCAAAAAACAAATCAATGTCTTTTAAGTTTTCCTCAGTCACAAGAACTTGATCAGGCACAATTTTGTAAGCCATGACTGGTAAACTGATATACATGATTAAAGCGAAAATAAGGCCCAATCTCATTCTTACGTTTCGGCCTGAAAGTATTACGTATATAGTTTGAATGCTTATTATTTCCAGTAAACGTATCAAAATAGTACGCAATTTAACTGTTTATTTTCAAAATCCGTCGACGAACTGTTGAATCTTTTTTAAATCCTTAGCAGATAGTGATCCGAAGAGTGGCGGCGGCATCAATTCATTTTCTACGGCAAATTTAATGGTACCGATATTCTGTCTAGTTAATGCTCCCCTTAACTGGTTATTATGACACTTCGTACAAGCTTTTACTTCTAGCTTTTCATTATCAAGATGGCCCATTTTTTTAAATGGTACCGAAGAATGACCATCCATAGTGGTGTGCGAAGGATGCGCCACAGTTCGTTTGTATAACTTCATTTTAATATTCAGAAAATTAATTTTAACGCGATCTATGGATCCTTTTTTGATAAGCCCGCTCCATTCGGCTCTAAGTGCTCTTGGCCCATTAGTGTGACAAGTAAAACATGAAACTTTAAACGGAATCTGTTTTTTGTATAAATCTTCTGACCATTCAAGTGGTCCTGGCTCAAGCTGCATAAATTGCGCGGTTTTCGGATTAACAGTTTTATCAACTATAATAGCCAATCGATCAAAGCTATTTGTAGTTAGCCCATCATGATTCTGATTCATCATCCATACATCTTTATCTGGAAATTCGTACCATCTGACTTCATTGATAACGGGACCACCTTCTCCATTTTTAGATTCTAGGGATTGAAAAATAATTGGCGCTTTAGCTTGGTCCACCAGCTTTAAATAAGTAAAGCTGGTTACTCCAAGAATAATTCCAAAGCTAAAAAGAGCCTTACTTACATTGTAATGCGACTTCATAACCATTCACATTCAGCAAGGCCTTTACCACGGTGTTGGTAAAATCCGAGACACCACACGGAACTCGACTGTACTGTTGGCAATTTCCCGCATCTTTAATTTGAGTCGTCACAAACAAGGTGACGAATTCAGTCGAAGATTCTTCAAACTCATAAATTGTTTTATTTAATTGATATCCACCTTTACTCGTAAAATTTGCTAAAAGTTTATATTTAAGTCCATTCACTTTAAAAAATACATCCGCTTGACCTTGTGGTGCACGCGTTGGGTGATGATTGATTTTCAAATAATCCCCACTTTCATTTTCGCAATCATGTTGGAAATATCCGTTTTCCTCACTGTTATCCACACTGCTTGCTTGTGAATACGTATTCGCAGTTGCAAATAGAACTCCTACCGCTAGTGCTGTTGTTAAAATTGTTGTTTTCATTCTTCCTTCTTTCTTTTGTTAATCAGTTTTCCACAGGACATCTGTGGGTAACTCTGATGCTGTGCAAGTTATGAAAAATAATAACCTTTGTATAATTCATAGATTTCATTTATCTATGAATATAAATGAGTTTACTCAGCCCCACCCTAGACGCATTCTGGGCTGTCGTCCGCAAAGGCACAGTCCAGGATGCTTCGCACATTCTGGGAATCACCCAAACCGGTGTGACCCAAAGAATTAGGTCTTTAGAAAAGCAGTTGAAAACAACACTGTTTATCAGATCTAGAAAAGGCATGAAGCTAACCGCCGAAGGAGAAGCGCTTCTTCAGTACGTCAAAGGTTCTTTGGAAATTGAGGGAATGGCCCTATCAAAAATAAATAGGGCAGCAAAAGATAGCATCATCGAAGTTAGCATCTCAGGACCATCAAGCATCATACGATCTCGGGTCATTCCCAATTTACTCAAACTAAAAACTCAATACCCACTGATGCGCTTTCGATTTGATCTATCGGATGTCGAAAGCAACGTCGAAAAATTAAAAACTGGTTTTTGCGATTTTGCTATTTTAGAGCATCATCAAGTGACGCGCGAAATGGATTCAAAAATTGTTAAGGCTGAAAGATACTGTCTTTACGGCCCAGCCTCATGGAAGAGGCGCTCATTAACCGAAATCCTACAAAATGAATCGATCGTCGACTTCGACCATTCTGATATGATGACCCTTAACTATTTAGCGAAGTATAAATTGACGGGCAAGGCCAGTAAAGAACGCCACTACGCAAACAATACGGATGCCCTGACATCGATGCTTGCGGGTGGGCTAGGCTATTCAGTGCTATCCGAAGAATTTGCAAGGCCTCTCGTAAAAAAAAACGAGCTCATTGAGCTCGCTTCAGAACAGTTTTATGATTTTAAAATCGCACTCGCTTGGTATCCCCGATCAGAAAAGCCGGATTACTTCGCTGCAATTATAAAAGCGATAAGTTAGTTATTTTCTTTTTCAGAATTTTTAACTGGCGCATCACTTGCCGCCTTCATTTTTCGCCAAGCAACTTTATCTTTCTTCGCTTGCTCAACTATTTTAGCGATCTTAGGATCAGCCGGCTGATCTAACTTTTTCAACAAGTCCGATATTCTTTGTAAATTACCAGACCAATCAGAAATAATTAGATGGTTTGATTTATCACTTACGCTCATCTCTCCGTAGGCAGAAGTTAAAAGGCGTAATTGTTGTTGAACATCTTGCGCAGAAATATGCTTTAAGGGAACGAGCAATGTGACCATTCTCTGTGGTCTAGCCGCGGGCACTTCAGTCAACACCGGAATATTGTCACGTTGTGCGCTACGAGCATTTCTTACGATCATCACTTCACCTTGACTGATAATTGCAAAGCCATTGATCGCTAAAGATTCAGACATTTGATTAAAAGCCTCTTCGTGACTAACCGGAGTCTGGTTCAGAATTGTGATTTTGCCTCGCACAGTTCCATCAACAATAAATTTTTGCCCGGTGGCCTTCGAGTACTCTTCAATAATTTTTGGCAGATCTTCATTTACATAGTTCATTTTCATGGTGCCGGCGGCATTTGCTAAAGTTGCCAGTACGGTGATGGCTAATACTAAAAAAGTTTTCATCCTAATTCCTTTGTTTACGAGTTGTTTAATAAATTAGGATTGATTAATCCCTCAGTCAAAAGAAGCGCATGAAGGGCAATCACAATCTAGACTTTTAACGCATAAAAAAAACGAGCCTCTAAGGCTCGTTCCATTTTGGCACTGAAATTTACTATAATTTAACAAATATAACTAGATTAATTCAGCTCGTAACGCAACGGAATCTGCGTTTGCTTTTCGGCCATAAGACGTACAACTTCGGTTTTACTTGTTTTCAATGATTTGTAATCGAGGCCGTAACACTCAAATTTAAGACCTTCTTCAGTTACGAATACAAACATGTTTCGAGCGTCTTCCGCATCACTTGCTGAGTTCACGCGAGCTTCTTTTACTAACGTCTCTTGACCCGTGTAAGTAATATTTTGCTGCGAAACATTTGAAATAATGCAGTTACCGTAAGCCGAATGCTCACCATGGCCAATACGAAATGTTTTATTGGCAATCACGGAAGTATTAAAATACAAACGCGCATTTGACATAATTAAAGTCTCTAACCGTTGCGCGAAATCGTAATGATATGAGCGCGCTGCCTGGCATTGCGAACGAATATTTTCGCCCGTGTACTCTTTTTCACGAGCACAAGGTTTTGACTGATGATAAGAAATTAACTGCTCACACGCCTTTGTCGCTGAATTAGCGGCATCAATTGCGATCGGCTCATACTTTAGTTGACCATTTAACTTCGCAATATTTTTATCTGCTAAGTCTAATGCTGATCTCCAAGTTTTAATTTTATTGAATTCATCTGAAGAACACTGCGGTAAACCACTTGCAGGAACAGTTGGCTCGGGCTGAGTTACAACTGGTGGTACCGGCGTCGTTGGCTGCACCGGTTTTGGATTCGTCGGTGTTGGCGTTGGACGCGTTACTGTCCCTGGTGTTGGACGTAATTTATTCGCCTTAGCAAAAGTACGAGTTGGTTTACACCGCTCGCTAATTCGGGATGCATCATATGCACCGATCGTAATGATCACCTTAGGTTCGACAACACTTTTAGGACGCGTTTTCTTACATGGATTTGTTGTATGGTATGATTGAACCGCTTCACACTGCTTAAGTGCTGCTAGCGCCAACTTTGGCGCGTCGGCCGAATCCGATTTAATTGCTTCGTCCGAAGCTTTTAAAACTGTGCTCCAACCTTGTAAGGTGGTGAATTCTGTCGTTGTGCACTCACGCATTGATCTTTCTTCAATTCGCTTCATTTCTTTTTCTCTGGGTTCAATGCCTTCAATAGGCCCTGTTGGCTTTTCAGCAGCAACGTCCGCATTTTTTGCTGGGCTTGGTGTACAACCCATAATTGTTAGTACATAAGCAGTTGCGAAGATCGCAAGAATCGTTAAAAGTGGCTGTTTGTAATGGCTCATTTTTTATCCCCCACGGATGTTTTAAAACACATAACGTTATATCACAGGGCTATCTATTTGAAATCTATCAAAGATTTTGACAGGTAATTATTACTTGAGGTGACAAATAAAGTACAATATATGATATCTAAGTCATCTAGGATTAATATGATTCAAAACCGCATCGAAAAAAATAATAAAAAACTGCAGGCGTGGGCCGACAAGAATCAAATCGAAGCCTATCGCGTATATGATCGTGATATTCCAGAATTTCCATTTATCTTAGATCGCTATAAAGATTTTTTTGTTATTTATGATAAGTCGCAAAAGATCGATGAAGAAAAAAATCATCTGCCATTAATGATCGAAGCAACTAAAAAATATTTTAATACGACCGACGAAAGAATCATTATTAAAAAAAGACAAAAGCAAAAAGGTTTAGAGCAGTACCAGAAGCTGGATGAAAAAAACGAAAAGATCGTCATAAAAGAAAATGGTATCCCCCTCTTCGTTAATCTTTGGGATTATTTGGACACGGGACTTTTTTTGGATCATCGCCCCATTCGTTACCAAATATTAAAAAAATCAAAGGCTCAAAAATTTCTAAACTTGTTCTGCTATACAGGCTCAGTTTCGGTAATGGCGGCAATGGGCGGAGCCCTCACATATAGTGTCGATATGTCGAAAAACTACTTAGAATGGGCTAAAGAGAATTTTGAACTTAACAAATTGCCTTCAAAAAACCATTTTTTCTATGAAGAAGACGTTTTGCAGTTTATCGAGCAAGCGCCGCAGTGGCCTGATTTTGCCTCTAGTTTTGATTCGATTTTCTTAGATCCGCCTACATTTTCCAATTCTAAGAGTATGAAAACTGATTTTGACGTCGAAAGAGACCAAGATTTGCTAATCAAACAAGTCATGAAATTATTGAAGCCTGACGGTATTTTGTATTTTTCAAATAATAAGCGCGATTTTAAATTGTCTACAGAGCTTAAAACGCTTTATAGAATTAAAGATATCACTGCCCAGACGATTCCGATCGATTTTCACGATCAGAAAATTCACCACTGTTTTGAAGTTCGATATAATCGCGCGTAACCTCTATTTTGCCATTCGAGGTTGTCTATTTAGGCGGCAGGTAAAATTTCGCAGAAAAATCTTGCGCGGGGGGTCTGTTGGCCCTATTTTGACCCCTTAATGAATCGTTTTGCGTAAAGGTAATAGAAAAATATGAAAGCTTTGGGTCGCCACATTCTAGTCGAGTTCATGAATTGTAATGCCGAGGTCATGAATGACGTATCTGCAATCGAAAACGCAATGGTGGAAGCCGCCCAAATTGCCGGAGCAACGGTTATTAATTCTACGTTTCATCATTTTTCTCCGTACGGAGTTTCGGGCGTTGTTGTTATTCAAGAAAGCCATTTAGCAATTCATACCTGGCCTGAATACGGTTACGCAGCGGTTGATCTTTTTACTTGCGGCGATACGGTTGATCCTTGGGTTTCTTTTGAGTATTTAAAAAAGGCTTTTGAAAGCGCGTCTTACTCGGCTTTAGAAATGAATCGCGGCTCGACTCACACGATTAAAAAAGGCGACACCCTACAAGTGAAGCCAAACAATGCGATTGATCACGATGCGAATAAAGGCCACAAAATTAATCGTAACGTCTGGTTTACCGACAAAGATGACAATCAAGCCTTATCACTTCGTTATACGGGCGAAGTTTTATTTGATGAACGAAATGAATTTCAACGCGTTCGAATTTTAGATTCAATTTCTTACGGAAAAATGTTGGCCATTGACGATATGGTGATGTGCACCGAGCGTGATGAATATCACTACCATGAAATGATCACGCACCCTGCAATGCAAGCATTCGAATCAGTCAGCGGTCCGGCTAAAAATGTTTTAGTTATTGGCGGCGGCGACGGCGGAACAATTCGTGAAGTCTGTAAGTATGCCGGATTGCAAAAAGTGACGATGGTTGAAATCGATGAGGCCGTTGTTCGTGCCTGTAAACTTCACTTACCTTCGATCGCACGCGATTTTTCAAATCCAAAAGTTAACTTAATTATTGGCGACGGAATCAAATTTGTGGCTGAAGCTAAGCCTGATTCGTATGATGTGATCATTGTCGACGGGTCGGACCCAGCTGGACCTGCCGAGGGGCTTTTCACCACTGAGTTTTATGATAATTGTAAAAAAGCGTTAAGAACGAATGGTGTATTAGTCACTCAAGGCGAGTCCCCGATGTTTCATTCAGAAACTTTTGTTGAACTGAACTCATGCTTAAAGCGCGTATTTTCTCCAAGCCAAGTTCATACGATGTTATTTCACGCAACCACTTACCCTTCAGGAATGTGGAGCTTACAAATGGCGATCAAAGGCCAGTATCATCCAGTCAAAGACTTTAAAAAAGATGCTGCTGCAACCTTCGTCAATTCGAAAGATTTGCGTTATTACAATGAAGACCTGCATTCAGCTGCTTTTGTGTTGCCTACCTTCGTGCAAAAAATGTTAAATAGATAACAATTGTTAAGAGGAATCTCAAAACAGAAAAAGGAGTTTCTTATGTTTAAATTACCTCAATTACCTTACCCAAAAAACGGCTTGGCACCTTTCTTAGGTGAAGAGCAAATGTCTTTTCACTACGATAAGCACCATAAGGCTTATATCGATAACTTAAATAAATTTATCGAAACAGACCCTTCTCTTAAAGGAAAGTCGTTAGAAGAAATCGTTTTGTCTTCAACCGGCGGTGTATTTAATAACTCGGCTCAAGCTTGGAATCATACTTTCTTTTGGTTTAACATGTCTCCCGTCGGGCAAGGCGCGCAAGCAACGGGCCCATTAGCCGATGCGATTAAGCGCGATTTCGGCAGCATGGATGAATTGAAAGCGAAATTCGTTGATGGCGGAGTTAAAACTTTCGGATCAGGCTGGATCTGGCTTTGTGCTGATGCCTCTGGAAAATTGTCTTTAGTATCGACATCAAACGCTGGTGTTCCATTTACTAATAATGGTCCGACTCCGTTGATGGTTGCTGATGTCTGGGAACATGCTTACTACGTTGATTATCGAAATGCTCGTCAAAAGTATCTTGAGACTTTTTGGAATCATGTTAACTGGAATTTCGTTAGCGAGAATTATTCTTCTAAGAAGGTTCGTGATTTAACAAAAGCGATGGTTTAGATCTTCGATAAGAGAGGCTACGGCCTCTCTCTAAAACATCAATCTGATATCTGCAGCTATATAATATAAGTTATATTTAGTCGTGGTCGCTTCTTTATTATCAAGTTTAGACGCCGAAAAAATAAATTCTAGGCCTGGCCGTATAGGCAGTATTCCGTAAGCGGTTATAAAAGTATTCGTGCTTGTAGGCTTTATTGAACTAATACCGTTATTCACTAAATTGTATTCATCCGTTTTCATTTCTTCATATGAAAGACCAAGCTTCCAATTCATATCTAATTGGCCGAAAATTTTCCAATCAAGCCCTGTACCCGCTTTTTCTTTTGTCGTCGTTTTAATTGGACCGGTTGTCGACTGTGCATCACCTTCTTGATACATGTGATAAGTGACCGTACCGCCAATTAAGAATGGGCCAACAGGCACACCCGCCCCACCTTCAAAACGCATATCCGGTCGCACGCTGGCCGCGGTGGATTCGCGTGTTAAAGTATTGTAATTATACTTTTCAGCAAGCGCCATTGAGTAGGATCCGTCATAATAAAGAAAAGATTTTTTAACGTTAATAATACCTTTGGCGCCAAATGTTGTATCGCCGATACCTGAAGTTTTTGAAGATCCGTTTGGACTTGAATAGCTGACCTCAATATTTGAATACTGCTGGCGTGCATACATAGAGACCGCATCTGCTAGGCCATAGGCGTAACCAACTCGCGCACCAACCCCCGTAAAGTCGGCTTTCGATCCAAGCGGTGTCGCATCTATATTTCCAAACGGACTTGTTAATCCGAAAATGAACTCGTGCTGTCTAGCTAACGGGGCATAAATCGTATTTGTCTTCGGCGCAGATGCAGATACTTTTCGATTCGGAACAACAGGCCCCGCAAAAGCAGGACAGCTTAAAATCAGTAATAAAATAATTGAAGTAAACAATCTCATGATCCCACCTTGGCGGCTGCGCCTTCTAATCTTAATTGTGACCGTGTTTAACAAGAAAGCAAATAGCTCAAATTGGAACCTTTAGCCGCTACTACGACCTTAGTCTTGGTTAAGCTTAAAAACCGGTCTTCGCACGACGGTTTGATTCTGAGTCCTTATCTATAGGTTCTGTTCGGGACCGGTTCTTGAAATGGAACAGTCCATGAGAAAAATTTCATTCAATAAGAAAAAATTCTATCATCTCAATTTGGACTTTAAAACGCATCCCATTTTTAAAGAGTTAGATTGGATATTCATTCAAAAAAAAATCCAAAATGTTGCTAGTCAATTTATGATCGAAGTAAATGCATTGGTCATGATGGATACTCACA
This sequence comes from Bdellovibrio sp., assembly GCA_043760925.1. Taxonomy (GTDB): domain Bacteria; phylum Bdellovibrionota; class Bdellovibrionia; order Bdellovibrionales; family Bdellovibrionaceae; genus Pseudobdellovibrio. The sequence continues at coordinate 102,799 of JAYUOK010000002.1, forward strand.
TTCATTTACTTATCAGTTCGGATAATCATAATGAAAACTTTTTTTGTGAAAATTTTCAAAATGAAATTTCACCCAAAAAACAAAGCGATTGCTTCTGTGAGCCCATCTTAAGCTATTCACAATGTCTAAATACGTACAAGTACATCTATCGTAATCCGGTTGAGGCCGGCATCAGTCTTAAGGCTGAGCTTTATCCCTACTCTTCAATTCAAATTATTTTAGGTAAAGCAGTTGGTTACGTAAATCTTGATGATCAACTTGGAATCATTCAAAACCCAGTGCAGATATTAAAATGGATTAACTCAGATAACGATTTTAAAATTTCTCAGCTTAAACTTTTACGCCAAGATAATTCGCTATCAATGTAGGCTTTCAGTTTTGTGACTTGATCCGCAAGCTCAGCGGGTGCCCAATTAAGCTCTTGCTGAAATACACTTGAAATTTCGTCCAGCTGGCTTAATCCATGATCACGGTAAGCTAGTACTAAAGGGACGCGCCTTGAATAAAAGTCGACCAGATTTAGGCACATTGTTGTGTGAATAGCTTGAAAAGCTTCAAGTTGCCAATAACTTAGGTCATCACCGAATTTTTCAAGGATTTCAAAGCCTTCCATTCCATAGCGATCAACTAGCAGCTTTTCTTTTTCGGTTTCAGCTTGAGATTTTGCCAAGTGATAATTATCTACGGTCGTATACGGATTCAGTGCTGAGTTCGTCTGGCAATTTTGCAACGTCATCCGCTTTTCTAAAGGCCATGACTTTAAAAATCGATCGACAATTTGTTCTGACATAAGCCGATAGGTTGTGTATTTTCCGCCCGCGACAAAAGTAAAACCACGCGGATCTGATAAGATTGTATGCTCGCGGCTGGTTTTAGTCGTGCTGCTTGAATCATCTTTTACCAACGGTCTTATGCCTACATAGGTTGAAATAATATCTGCTTCGGTTAGTTTTGCTCCTGGAAAGTACTCGTTGGCAATTCCCAGTAAGTAAGTCACGTCTTCGATTGTTACCTTCGCATCGTCTGGTTTCCCGTTAAAATCAGTATCGGTCGTACCGATGATAATCATTTCATGGCGGGGAATTGCAAAAACAATTCGTGTACTTTTTTGCGCCGCCATGACAACCGCGCTGGTTAATGGCAATCGATCTTTGTGCAAGGTCAGGTGAATACCTTTTGTTGGTCTTAAAATTGATTCCCAATCATCGACTAGTTTTGGACCGACTAAATCAGTCCAAGGGCCGACGGTCGAAACAACGTGATCACAAGAAATTTGAAAACTAGTTTTAGTGAGCAAATCTTCAACCTCAATCTGAGTAACTTGACCATCGCTGATCGTCGACTTTTTTGCCTGAGCATAATTTACGATGCATGCATCATATTCATTCGCTGATCTAAGCGTTTCGTGTACCAATCGATCATCATCCATATAGCCATCAGAATAAATGAATGATCCTACTAAATCTGATCCGCGTACAATCGGCATGCGATCAAGAGTTTCTGTCTTAGACAGCTTTTCATGAAGTTCCGGAGTTTGAAACAGCGCTAACAAATCGTAAAGCATCATTCCTAAACCCATTTTGAACATACCCACGCGGCTATTTTTAAAAAGCGGAATCATAAAACGAAGAGGATGCGCCAAGTGCGGCGTCATTTCGAAAAGTTTCGTTCGCTCACTAAGCGCTTCAAATACCAAATGAAATTCAAAGTTTTCTAAATATCGAATTCCACCATGCACAAGCTTACTTGATCTAGAAGAAGTTCCGTAAGCAAAATCGTTCGATTCAATAAGGGCGATACGTATCCCGCGCAGGGCGGCGTCTCTGGCAACACCGGCACCGGTGATACCACCGCCGATGATAACAACATCAAAGTGATTCGACTTTAATTTAGAAATATTCTGCTGTCGGGTTTTACTAGAAAATTCTTTCATTTTTTAATTTACCTATTTGGTCGTTTTTAATGAAACAGTTTGACGATCCCAAACTTGAAACGGAAACGGCTTGCTTAAAGTACGCTCGGTCACCGAAGACGACAGCAATACCTTTTGAAAATGTTTTTCCCGCGAAAGTTTGTAAGCGATATCAATAAGCTCAGTCAAAATATCGTCTGACTTTGCACTGACGTATTCAACCCATAAAGTTTGCGTTTGCTTGTCGACAAATAAAAGGGGCTGCCCTAAGAAAAATCCTGCAATCTCTTCATTGGCATCGATTGCGACAAAACTCCAGCCTAATTTAAAATGATGCTCAAGTGATTCTTTTCGATATGACGAATCCCAAACAAGCATTTTGTTTTCGAAGCTGTCATGATCATCTTGAAAGTTTTGAGTCACTTCGAAATCATATACTTTTTCGACGTCATCAAGTTGTGCGATTCTATAAGTTATGGAACTCATAAGCTTATTTCACCCGACTTCGCCAGTGATGCCAAGCCGTAATAAGCTACGCCTATGGTACGGCTAAGGACGCCTACGATCAAATCAGTAATGACACTGATTTAAATCTCGACTAAGATCTTAGGCTATGAACTATAAGTCATTCCCACCTGATTTTTGGCAAAAACTAGAGCAAACAATCATTGAATTAAAATCCAAGAATTCAGATTTAATCGCCGCCTTTGATGCAGATGGGACCCTTTGGGATGTCGACCTTGGTGAAAATTTCTTTCAATATCAGATTGATCATAAGCAAGTTCAACTGCCTGCTGATCCCTGGAATCATTACTTCGAACTTAAAAAAGTGAACGACGACCCACGCCCCGCTTACGTTTGGCTCGCGCAGATCAATGCGGGCCAATCTGTAGAGCAAGTTCGCAAGTGGGCGGATGCGGCCTTTGCCTCGATCGTACCGTCGCCTTTATTTTCAGAGCAAAAAAAATTAATTGAAGTTCTACAATCTCACGGAGTTAAAATTTATATCGTAACGGCTTCAATTAAATGGGCCGTCGAACCCGGGGCCCGGGCGATGGGTCTAACGGGCGATCAGGTTATTGGGGTTGAAACGGTTATTAAAAATGGAATCATTGGTCAAGAGCCCGCGTTACCTATCACTTATCGCGCAGGAAAAACCGACGCGCTTCTGAAGGCAACAAATAACCGTCGGCCTTTTTTATGCAGCGGAAACTCAATTGGTGACTTTGAATTATTGCAATCGGCAACCCATATTCAATTGGCTGTCAGCGCAGCTTCGCGTGATGATCGCTTATTTAAATCTGAGAATGAGCTATTTGCAAAAGCACACGAGCTTGGCTGGTGGAACCACCGCTTTATATGAAAAGAATTTTTCATCAAGTCAGTAAAATTCTAATTGTAGCTTGTTTAACGGTTGGCGTATTTTTAACGGTTAAAAAAACAGTTGTTGAAAAAGACAGACAGAAATCATTTACCCATCAGAAGTCAGTGGTATTAAAAAAATACTTGGTGGGCCACAAAAAACCTCAGCGGATCGAAATATTTAATTATACAAAAAAATACGAAGCTGATGTTAGTGAGCTAAAAAAATTAAAGATTCCGCAAGATCCCAATTCAGATTTTTATGCGACTATTCAATTTTTTACAGATGAATCTGATTCGGAAGCTCCGCTTATAGCGCAAATCCGATTTATTGATATAAAGACGAATAATACAATTAAAGAAGAAAGCCTTAATTTAGAATAAGGCTTTCTTTACTTAAAGTTTATAATCCAGAACCGACTAGTTTTTCGATTTCATCAACTTCTTTAGGTACGGCCGAAGTTAAAATATCGCAGCCTTTAGCGGTGACCACGATATTATCTTCAATACGAACACCAATCCCGCGAAATTCTTCCGGAACTGATTTATCATCCAGCGGTATATAAAGGCCTGGCTCGACGGTAAAACACATTCCCTCTTCAATTGGGCGAGGTTCATTCTTAATAAAATAAAGTCCCGCATCGTGCACATCCATACCTAACCAATGGCCAATACCATGTGGGTAGTACCGACGATGTTCGTTCGCTTTCATCACGTCTTCTTTGCGCCCACTTAGTAATCCAAGTTCTAGCATTAGATCAGTTAAACGACTGGCGCCCATTTCGTGCAAGTCTTTAAAAAATACTCCGGGCTTAATCATGGCGATGATTTCTTTTTGAATTTTTAAAACACCATCATAAACTTTTCTTTGGGCCGGCGAAAATTTTCCACTGATCGGAAAAGTTCGCGTGATATCGCCTGAATAATAATTGTACTCAGCGCCCGCGTCGATCAAAAGCAAATCGCCGTTTTTACAAATCTGATCATTAAAATTATAATGAAGCGTCGTTGCATTTGAGCCTGAGGCGATAATATGGCCATAGCCGGGACGGTTTGAACCTTTCATATAGAACTCGTGCGCGATCACGGCTTGAACCTGTCGCTCGTTCACACCAGGCTTGGTGTATTTCATTGCGGCGATATGCCCTTCGGCCGAAATCTGACAAGCAATACGTTGATTGGCCAAATCGTCTTGATCTTTTTTAAGACGATATTCTCCAAGCATTGTGTCAGCATCTTTAATTGTTAATAAGCCGTATCCGGTACGGCCCGAGGCTTTTTTTAAAGAAGTTAATACTTTTTGCACATAATGGTCAGCTTCTGGATTTTTAAATAAAGTATAATAAAGCTCTTCAAAACCTTTTAGCAGTTCAACGGCTTTCGTATCAAAATCTTTGATACGAAAAACTTCATCGATATAAAACTCTTTTTTCGTTCCTTCTGGACCAAAACGAAACCCATCCCAAGTTTCACGCTCGACATTTTTTTCTCGAACAAACATGACGGTCTCTGGAACTTGGCCTGGACGAATTAAAAGACAACTTTCGGGTTCTTCAAATCCAGTTAGATAATACAAATTAGAATCTTGGCGGTAGTGATGATGAACGTCATCATTACGAATTTGTTCCGGATGGGCCGTAACTAAAAGCGCGGCTCCGTTTAATCCGGCCATCACTTTTTTGCGGCGTTTTTTAAAAATTTCAGGATTCTCAGTTGGTTTTCTCATCAGTCATGTCCGTTTGTTGGGAACTTTAATCTTAAATTAAAGTCCGTATTTTGCCGCAAGCTTCTTTATTTGATTATAGCTAAGTTCTGCTCCCTTGGCTATTATTTCACGTCGCTTATCAAGATCTTTTATACCGAAATCATCTAAATTGATTTCGATTGTATCATCAACTCCGAGGGGCTTCTTAGCCATAAGGGCGGCTGATTGCACCCATAAGATGTTTTCAGCGGAATTGAAATCTTTAACGTAAGAGCGAGGGCTACCCTTTGCCGAAAGTACATTAACTAGAATAATTCGGTTGGCGCCGGTCGATCGTAAAAACTGAGCTAAACTTGCCACGTCACTCATCACGGCAACGCTTTGGCCATATGATTCTGTAACTGGCGGTTGAGCCACACAGAATGGGATAAGCTGGTCAAGCATGCCGCGATTTAACATAAAGTAACTTTGCTTACTTAAATTGAGGGATGGGCAAACGAACGGTATTTTCATTTCGTTTGTCGACTTTTTCTCAAAGGCACTCTTTATAAAGGACTCTGACTTCTCAAAATCTTTTAGTTTCGACATTTCCCATTCAACTTCATTTGCCGATAGGTTTTGGGCGTAAGATGCTGCAACGACCGAGCCCCATTCAAAACCGGCCACGGCATGCACAGGCCATTTCATTTTCTGCATTTCTTTTAGAACCCCGATATGGGCCCAAGTTTTTGCACCGCCGCCCGAAAAAATAAACCCAAATCTTGGTAAGGCCTTATTCACAATTGGCGCAGGCATTGGCTGCCCAACTGTGGGCGAAGATTTGTCATCTTTTACAATTTCACCTTGTTCAGGAAATTTTGTTGGAATATCCGACGCATCTGAATTTTTTTGCACCCGCTTATGAGTACAAGACGTAATAAAAATAGCGCTCACTAAAAGTAATTTAAAGTTTATTTTTGCCATATATAAAAAACTCCTGATTTCCGTCTTTGCCGGGCAGTAGTGAAGTAAAATAATCCAATACAAGACCAAACACGCGGGTTAAATGTTCTATAAGTTGATTCTCTATCACGACGTAAACTTTTTCATCTTTTACTATTCCATTTTTATCTAATGCGTCAGGGCCCGCTTCAAATTGCGGCTTTACCAAAAATAAAATTTCGCCGTCTTTAGCTAAATAGGGTTTTATAAAGTCGACGACTTTGGTGATTGAAATAAATGAAACGTCCATGACGGCGAATTCAAATCCGCCGGTAGGCACCTGCTTAACGAACTCAGGCGAAAGCGCTAGGTCCTTCGCATTCAAGCCCTCAAAGGAAATAACTCGTGGGTTATTCTTAATGTGTGCGTGCAGTTGATCATGCCCCACATCAATACCCACAACTTTTTCCACACCCATTTTTAAAAGGCAGTCTGTAAAACCACCTGTAGATTGTCCTATATCTAGTACGATCTTATTTTTCATATCAAGTTTCAGCCGTTCGATGGCGCCCTCTAGCTTAAGGCCGGCTCGCGATACGTATTTTTGCAAGGGGTTATCAGCCGTAACAGTAATGAACTTCTCGATACTTTCTGAAATTTCAAAACTTGGTTTATTCAGAGTAATGGTTTTTTCGGGGCCGGTTAGTTGAACATAGCCGCTGGCAATTAAATCTTGAGCTTGGGTGCGAGATAATGCCATTTCGGATTTTACCAGAAATTGATCAAGTCTCAACTAACGTATCCTTTGAATGTTATAATCAACAAGATCGATCAACTTTTTTGTATTTTTTGAATCAAGTTTCATTGCTTGCGATTTTGCTTCTTTAGATTTGGTATCCATTTGCAAAATTGCATTCGCTTCTCCCAGCATTGATAAGTAGCTTTTATGATCTTGCTTTGGATCAAGTCCGTCCAATAGATCGTCCTTTATCTGAAAGGCTAAACCTAAATTGACTGCAAATAAGCTTGTTGCTTTTTCTTCAGCTTCGCTAGCTTCAGCTATGATCGCCGCTCCGACCGCAGCTGCTTGAATAAGATAGCCCGTTTTCAGAAGATGAATTTTTTCAAGCTGCATCAGCTGCATGTCGCTGGTTGCATTTATATCAAGTACTTGACCGCCGACCATCCCAAAAGCACCTGCTTTATCTGATAATAGTCGTATTAACTTTATTTTAACCTCTGCGCTTAATTTGGCATCTGTACTGATCAGATTAAACGCTTCAGTTAATAAAGAATCACCCGCAAGCAACGCGATGGCTTCTCCGTATACTTTATGATTAGTAGGCTTTCCCCGTCGTAAATCGTCATTATCCATGCAAGGCAAGTCATCATGGATCAAAGAATAGGTATGAACCATTTCGATGGCTAAACAAAAATTCTTAATTTTTTCAGAATCTTGATTCCAAATTTGGTAAACCAACGAAGTTAAAAAAGGCCGAAAGCGTTTTCCACCCAAAAGAAAACTGTAGCTTTTACTTTCCCAAAGCGGACCCACAAAATTTTCACTTTTCGACTTTTCGGATAAATAGGCTTCAGCCCATTTTTCGAACTGAGTAACAAAAGCTGCTGACAAATCCCGAATTGATGCCTGGTCATTTTCTAAGATCATGATTCGCTATTTTCGCCTTTAAATGCCTCGGTCAAAGGTTGGCCGTTCGAATCGAAACCAACAAGCTTTTTAACCTGGGCTTCCGCTTGAGCTAATTGCCCGTGACACTCGCGTGACAACTTGACGCCTTCTTCAAATAACTTTAATGACTCTTCAAGGGCGATATCCCCTTTTTCCATTTTAGATACGATCTCTTCTAATCTAGAAAGCTTTTTTTCAAAGTCCATTCGACTTCTCCTTTAAATTTAAATCTTTTACGCCAGTGACATCAGCCGCGATGATTCCATCTTTAATCTGAATCTCTATTTTATCTAGTTTACTCACATTTTTAATTGAGCGAATGACTTCTGAATTCTTATAGATAATCGAATAACCGCGATCAACGACTTTCAGCGGACTTAATGAATCTAGAAGACTCATGCTATTCTTAATCTGAAATTCATAGCCGTGAAACTTAGTTTGCATCATTGTAATTAGGTGAGTTTGCAGTTTATCAAGTTTTGCCTTGCAGGTTTTGATCACATCCGTCGGCAGGACCAACTTTTCTTGCGCAAGCTGAACATCTTTCTTTTTGCTTGTTAATAAAGACTTCAATGATTGTTCAAGCCTTGTTAGCAACTCGTCATTTCTTAATGAGTAATCTTGAAGTTTCTTTTTCGGGTCAATCAATCGCTTTGCTGTATGCAAAAGGGTTTGCGCTTTTAACTTCACAATTTTTTGCAACGCGGACATCAGCATTCGATCTGCATGATCTAGTTTTTGGGTAATTTCAACTGAACTTTTCGCGACCAGTTCCGCCGCCGCAGACGGAGTGGGCGCCCGCAAATCTGCAACGAAATCGCAAATGGTAAAATCAACTTCATGCCCAACCGCTGAAATAATTGGTATATTCGCAGATGCGATAAGGCGCGCAAGCTTTTCATCGTTAAAACTCCAAAGGTCTTCCATCGAGCCACCACCGCGCCCGATGATAATAACGTCGACTGGCAAACGTAACGCTAAACTTAAAGAATCAACTAGCGAGTTTGCCGCGCTCACACCTTGTACCAAGGCCGGAACCAAAGTGATTTGCACATTCTTCGCTCGACGGCTCATAATATTTAATACGTCTTGAATCGCTGCACCCGTCGGGGAGGTGACGATTGCAACGTGCCGTGGGTAGGCTGGAATAGGTTTCTTTCTTGCTGCTTCAAACAATCCTTCCAGTTTTAATTTTTCTTTCAACTGTTCAAATTGTTTTTGTAAGGCGCCGGCACCAACGGGTTCCATAGATTCGCAAGCTACTTGATATGTTCCGCGTGGCTCGTAAACGGTAATTCGCCCGCGCACGATAACCTCAAGACCATCGTGTGGTTTAAATTTTAATTTAGAATTAAACCCGCGAAACATGATCGCTGATATCTGAGCTTTCGAATCTTTTAAAGAAAAATAGAAATGGCCTGAAGAATGCGGTTTAAAATTAGAAATTTCAGCCTGCAGCCAAACCACGCCCAGATTGCCTTCTAAAGTTTGACGGATATGCGCATTTAATTGTTCAACATTGTAAACGACAGATTCACGCACAGCTGTCGGTGCTTCGAGGTCTTTTTTAGTAATGGGGGTGAGAGTGTCTTGCGACATTCGAGGACCTTAGCAGGCCGCCCTTTTATGTCAATCAAGAAAACCAGATGTTTTGAAGGGACCAAACTCCGCCAAGATATAAAGAAAAAATAGCGATTTTACGATGCTTTTCTAGTGTCGCATAGTGAGACGGCATTTCTTTACGGGCCAGCGCGACGAGGTATGGAATTTCAAGAACAAAATTAATCGCTAGACCATAAAAGAACACAATAAATGGAAAATAAAAATCGATGGTTTGAATTGTAAGGCCATTCAAGGCATTAGCATGAAACATGCCTATTAAACGGAATAAAATGTTCATTTCTTGAGTCCTGTTCCGTAGACTTTTTAAGTAATATTCGTTACTCTGTCTTTGAGGGTTCGCTTGACGTAAGACTCATCGAAAATAAACCTTACAAGCATATTTTTGGGGACTGTCCCTGACAATGGTGTGCAAGCTCACCTCGTAGTGAGAAGCCTAAAGTTGTTATCATGGTCACCCACCTTGCATTCAGAGGTTTATCTTTCAGAGTTGTCATCGAGCCTTTTTTTTGTTTTTTTCATGAAAATTCAATTGTTTTTTCGTCCCATTTCTAGACCTTAATCCTTCTATAATATCTCGAGAAACTGTTTAAATAAGCCGATAAATACAGAGTGATATCAACTCATGTTCGTCTCGTATTTTGCCTCACACTTTTTTTAATGGCTGGCTGTTCGCCTTTAAAAAATTCAGGCTATGAACGTTATCTTTCTTCGAATATTGAAGTACCCGAATGTGTATCAGAATTTAGTTATTCTCCGACAACGAAAATTAACGGAACGGCGACATTCTATAAGCGCGGGATCAATTTGGTTATGCAGGGTGCTGAATTAAAAAATATGACGCTTGGTGACCCATTGGTTGCACCACTTCCAATCCGGTACGCGGAAGTAGCTGTGTATGATTCCAAAAATAAACTAGTACAGTGTGGCTCAACTGATTCGCTTGGAAATTTAAAAGCTTTAAATGGATATTCTGATTTAGAAATTCCCGCTACGGCTGGGCAATATTCGGTTCGTGTTTTAGCCCGCAGTCACATTAGCCTTTTGGCGCCTGGCTCAGCACCAACGAAGCCAACTTTTCAAATGTTTATCAATGTAAAAGAAGATATCTACACTCAGCGCGTGCATTACATATTGGGTTCTGCATACTCGAACGGAGTTGACGACATTTCCAATTTGAATCTCAAAGCCTATGCTCGGCAAACAGATGCAATGGGTGTTGAAGGCGGAGCATTTAATATTTTGAATACGATTCAAACCGCTTATCAATATGTACAATCAAATACCGGCAACGTAAACACCACTTGCCTTAATGAAAAGCTAAATGTGTTTTGGAAAGTGGGATTCAATCCCCGACAGTATCTAGAGCCTTCGAAAAATCCGTCGAATTTATCAAATGGTTCTTTCTTTAACAAAGAAGATAAAGGCCTTTACATCACCGGCGGTAAATTAGGAAACATTAGTATCGAGACCACAAACCATTTTGATGACTTTGTTATTCTTCATGAACTTGCGCACTTTATCGAGTCACAGTGTGGCGAGCTTGCTAGCCCTGGCGGCAATCATTCAATCGTTGTCCGTATCGATCCCCGATTAGCTTGGTCCGAAGGTTGGGCAAACTACTTCGCAGCACAAGTGATGAAAGCGGCGATGGCCGCTGTACCTAATGTACTTAATCCCGAACTCACTGCCAAATTTACAACGGCTGGATTACCAACCGCATGGACCTACTTATTTGCTTCAAAAGGTTTTTCAGATTCATCGCAAAATATCGGTAATGGATCAGGCTTCATGTTTGATTTGAAGAAGCCCGGCAACAATCCGGACGTCTGGCAGCACGGTAGTTTCTTGGGCTTTCCGTTCGATAAAGTAGATCCCGCCCGCTATCCCGGAGAAGGTCATTTTCGTGAAGGAGCCGTCACCCGCGGATTATTTAAATTGTCGAATAATTGTGGTGGCAGCTGTATTACGACAACGCCAATTACATTTGATAATATTTGGCGAAGCATGGATAAGCTGACTGGCGCAGGGCAGGCTATTTATAAATTTAAAGATTCTCATCGGGTCATTGAAATATTAAAAGCAATTACCGTCGCTGGTGGCGGAGCCTGGAACACGTTTAAGAATTTTAATGAACTGCAAACATCTGAAGCGCTACATTTATTCACAGATGGTGCTTTTAAAACTGGATCCGGAGCCACCGCAATTAATCGTTGGGCACCCTACGGAACAACTTTATTCACCCAGACGGCTGGGGCTTGTGTCGGCGGTTATAACTATATCGAGCCAAGATCAGATGACCCCGTACTGACGGGAACAAATTCGGACCAGCGTTATTCAAATCAATTTTTTACATTGGACCTTTCATTTTTTAGTAACGTCAGAGAAATAAATTTTACTTTCACCAAAGTAAATGGCGCCGGCACGACGACCGAATTTGATATTCTGCTTTATCAAGAAGGATACTTCCATACTTTTGACTATACCTGTTCATCACAAGATGAAAATGGAAATTGTTTATCGACATGGCAGCCAGCCCGGCCGATTGCACCTGACGTACTTCGAAGCGATCGACGAACCGGATTGGCAACGAAAACTATTCGTAAACTTGATGAGCTAGATCCGAATAAAAAATACCTAATTAACGTGCGTGCGTATACGGCCAATAAATCAATCTCTGCGGTCACTGACTATTCTTTTACGATCACGGATCAAAATGGGTTCAATCTATGTCCATAAATAAAATAATCGCATTTTCTTGCTTATGTATCGCCTTAATTGGCGCATACATTTTCATGCAACCAAGCACGAATTATTCTTCAAAACAGGTTCCGGCTTTTGCCGGAGTGAACCAATCGATTTATTCGAATCGAGGAGTCGTTGACCGAATTGTTCAGGTTGAATTAAGTTACAAAAACTCGACCAATGGATCACAAGAAGTAACCGCTGAAATTTCTTTACCATTTGATTTCAATGAACGACTAGAATTTAAATGGAAACTTGGCGAAAATGTAATCCTCACCGGCGGATCACTAACAGATACGATTTCAGAATTAAAAGCGGGCGCCCCTAAAAAAGTTAAGCTGCATGTGACTGGCTTAACTGAATCCCAAAACAGACATATTGGTTTTGAAATAATGGGCCGAAAAAACGGCCGAGCTATCTACGGCGAAAGCCTACTAGCTTCGCAATTGGAAAATACTTTCGAACATACAGTTCAAAATGTTGAGCGAATAAAAGCATCAAGAATGGAAAAACCACGTGAATAAACTTCGCACATCAGTATTAATTTTAAGTTTAGCCATGGCCGCATGTTCTAAAGGCGGCGATAGCAGTAGTTCTTCGCCGTCAACTACGCCAGAAATCAGCGAATGCATGACAAACACCAGTTATGCTTCACCTGTCATAGTGAACGGAACTGCAAACTTTTATAAAAGAAATTTAATTGTATCTACCTCTGGAGTAAACGTAACTTCTATGATTTTAGGTGCGCCTAATACGACCGCAATTCCGATTGCGTATGCAGAAATTCGAATTATTGACGCGGCTGGAACGGTCGTACAGTGCGGAAAGACAAATGCAAGTGGAAGTACAAAAGCGCTAGACGGAGTCTCGAATTTAACAATTCCGAACACACCGGGAAGTTATACAATTCAAGTCTTGGCTAGAACTAATCACACCATGACCGGCCTACCCGGCGGTAAACCGTCTTTTAAAATTTATGCCGCCGTCAAAGGTGATATTTATTCAAATGATATTCACGCGGTCGAGTCAGTTATCAATTCTACGGGTGTTGGCACCGTAACGCCAAGTCTAATCGCTTACGCACGCGAATCGCAATCATCAACAATTAGTGGTGGCGCATTTAATATTTATAATAATATTATTACAACCTACAACTATCTTGCGCAGAATACGGGTACGACTAATTTAGCTTGTCTTAGCCCAAAACTGGATGTTTTTTGGAAAGCGGGTTATAACCCTGCACAATATTTATATCCTTCTTCTGACCCGTCAACTTTAGGGACATTGTCGTTTTATTTAAGAGGCTATAACCAACTATTTATTAACGGCGGCCGTTTAGGAAATGTTTCGACTCAAGATACGGATCACTTTGATGACGCTGTTATTATTCACGAACTGGCCCATCGAATCGAAGATGTCTGCGGCACCATGGATTCCCCGGGAGGAACTCATTTTGGTCTTTACCGAATCGACCCACGCCTAGCTTGGTCAGAGGGTTGGGGAAATTTTTTCGGAGCGCATATCATTCGTAACAATACGGCGGCGATCAATCCAAATTTACCATCAGCCTTAACGACGACAGACGGTTGGCTTTATTATTTGGATACGAAGGGCTATTCGGATGGCGCAGGTTCTAGCGGATCAGAATACATTCGAATCAATTTAAATAAATCGGGAGCAAATCCAGAGTCATTCATGGTTTCTGGTAATATTCGGTATTATGACAAAGTGAATTCAAGTACCTTTCCAGGTGAAGGGCATTTTCGTGAAGTTTCAGTCGCCCGCAGTTTATTTAAATCCACTAATACATGCACAGCAAATTGTACAAACTGTGCAAGCTGTACAAATACAAACTATTTTCCATTCTTTTGGAGGGCATTTGAAAATGACTCTTCCGGAGTAGGCATGGGTAAAAGTATTTACCCTTTCCGTAGCTCTGTGCGTTTTTACAATCGCTTAAATCAAGCGTTTAGTGGTTCAACACCAGTAGCAATCGATAGCATCTTGAATTCAGACGAGGCACAACAACGTGATGTGAGTTCGGTTTACACTGTATCAGGCAGCAAAATTTGGCCACCTTACGGAGCAAAACTAATTCCAAGTATAACTTCATGTGCAATTAAAATTCAGCCTATGCCTAGCTTAGGGCTTACAACTGATTCACAAGATGATCAGCGTTATTCAAATCATTTTTTCACGATTGATATAACTTCATTACCAAATGTCAGCCAAATTCGTCTTGCAGCGACTTATAATAGTGGCTCTAACCACGATCTTGATTTAATTCTTTATGGCCAGGCTTATCATTTTAACAATGATTGTACGGCTCGTAGTGCCGCCGGAGATTGTACTGCGGTTGCTAAATCAACGTCAGCCGATGTTTTACTTGCCGACCGTTCGTCTGGGTTAAGCAAACAAATATCTTCAATTGGCTCTTTAAGCACGGCACAATTTTATGTGCTTAATGTGCGTGCCTTCCCAACTACTTTACCCGCATCGGCATCTGATTATTCTTATACTTTAACTGATCAATCTGGGGGTTACTTATGTCCATCAACTTTTTAAAACCAATCGCCGTTATGGCTGTCGGGGCCGTGTTTGGCTATTACTCGATTCAATTTTTCATGCCGAATCAAAGTGCGGCGCAATTTGGACCAAATCGATTTCTTGCATCGGCAACGATGTCGAAGCTAGGCAGCGAACAATATGCAAAGTCATTTTTTGATATTAAAATTAAAAATGAAATTGTTTCGAATAGTAAAGATGAAATTTCAGTCGTGAAAGTTACTTTCGAAGCATTTCAAAAACTTCCGCCCGCACTGAATTACACGTGGCACCTTCCCGAAGGCGCAACGCTTGTCGATGGAAGTTTAACTGGAACCCTTACAGAACTTGAAGCCAACCAAACTCAAGAACTTGAAATTAAATTAAAAGGTTATTCGCGCGAATTTAAAAATCACGTCGTATTCGCAGTCAAAGGTGACTTAAATCAAAGTCAAATTAATCAAAACGTGATCGTTTCATCAAGACCTGAAGATTCTTTTGAATACATTGTTCAAGAGAATGAAAAATTAAAAGCTAAAGAAGCGCAGGCCAAAAATAAAATGGGAAAGTCGGGTTACAAACCCCCGATCGATCCTAAGAATGTTGTTTTTTAAAGAGGTATCACTTCAACGGTCGGATTAAATTCGTCACGAAGAATACCTTCAATTGCCATCAATGTTCCTGTGGTTGAGCTTGGGCATGTACCACAAGCACCTTGATAGGCCACGTAGACTTTATTTTCATCAAACTTAATGACTTCGATATCTCCACCATCTCCTTGAAGCCCGGGGCGAATGGTGCGATCTAATATTTCTTCAATTTGTTGCAACTCAGGTGATAAATTTTTTCGAGCAATCTTTTTTTCATCGACTACGGTTTGATTTGGATTATGCACAGCCATACGAGTGTATATAACTGCACAAACTTGTTTTTGAATATCTTCACCATCGCAATCAAACTGGTGAGTGACCGTAATAACGTTTTGAAAAAAGTGAACTTGGCGAACGCCATTTATCTGAAACAACGAATGAGCTAATACGTTATGTTCAGCCTCTTGAATAGTTGAATACGTTGCCTTGCCGTCGTTCAAAACGGGTCGATCAAGTACGAATTTCCATGCCGCTGGGTTCGGGGTTGCTTGCACCCGGATAAGAACTTCTGAAGTCATAAAAGCATCCTTTTCGCTTTTTTAACGGCCTCTACGAGTTTTTCGATATCCGCTTGGTTATTATAAATGGAAATTGAAGCGCGAATCGTGCCGGTTAAACCTAGCTTTTTTAAGAGTGGTTGTGTGCAATGGTGACCGACCCGAACCGCAACACCTTGCTGGTCAAGAATTTGGCCTATGTCTGAATGATGAGTGCCTTCAACGATAAAACTAACAATTGCTGCTTTCGCTGGTGCTTCACCAATCAAGCGAATACCGCCCATCGATTTAAATTCATCATTCAAATAATTCATAAGTGTTTGTTCGTGCGTAATAACTCTGTCTAAATTAATATTCTTAAAGAAATCAATGGCCGCCATGGTTCCAATCGCGCCTTCAATGTGCGGAGTACCCGCTTCAAACTTAAATGGCAGATGGTTATAGGTCGTACATTGAAAATCTACGGTCGAAATCATGCTTCCGCCTGTTTGATACGGTGGCATGCTTTCAAGTAATTTTTTACGTCCGTACAAAACTCCAAAGCCATACGGACCGAAAAGCTTATGCGATGAAAAAACTAAGAAATCCACACCAAGTGCTTTAACATCGATATTTTTTTGTGAAACATACTGGGCGGCATCTAATAAAGTAACAGCTCCGACCGCTTTGGCAAGCGCAACGATTTCGTTGATCGGCGCAACGGTACCTAAAATATTTGAGCACGCAGAAAATGCGACTAACTTTGTTTTAGCCGTAATTTGTTGTTTCGCTGACTCAAGATCTATTTCTCCGTTCGGCAAAACCGAAATATATTTCAAAATACATTTCTTTCTTTCCACCAGAACGTGCCATGGAACAATATTGGCATGGTGCTCAAGCTCGGTAATGACAATCTCATCACCTTCACGTAAAAAGTGATCCCCGTAACTTTGCGCGACCAAGTTAATACTTTCAGTCGTTCCCTTTGTAAAAATAATCTCTTCTATAGATTCAGCCCCGATAAAAGTACGTATTGCTTCACGTGACTTTTCAAATTCTCCGGTAGCGACGTCACTTAAGTAATGCGCACCACGATGAACATTTGCGGTTTCTAAGGTATAGTATTTTGTGATTCGTTCAATAACTGAAAATGGTTTCAATGTCGTTGCGGCACTGTCTAAATAGACTAGATCTTGCCCATGAATTTTTTGCTTAAGGGCTGGGAATTGATCGCGTAACTCTTGAACGCTATACATTTTGAATCATCCGTTCTAATTTCGAGGCTAACAGTTTCATTAAAAATTGCTGAAGCTCTGGATTCTCGAATTTGAAAATTAATTCTTGCGCATACCCGAACGATAACATTTTAACGGCTTGAAATTGGTTAATTCCACGACTTAAGAAATAAAAAATCTCATCTTTATTTAGTTGCCCCATCGTTGAGCCGTGGCCCGCCTTAACATCATCCGCATAGATTTCTAATTGTGGAATACTGTTCGCAGAAGCTTCTCTGGTTAATAGTAAGTTATTATTTAGCTGTTCTGAATTGGCTTTTTGGGCATCTGGCTCAATTCGAACCCGGCCGCGAAAAACCGACTGCGAAGCTCCAGATAAAATTGATTTATAATGCTGAACCGATTCATTTTCGCCAATAGAATGTTGAATAAAGGTATAATTATCGACATGCTGTTTAGCATCTAAAATAGTTAAACCAAAAACTCCGGCGGAAGAGTTTTTACCCAGAAAATTTAAGTGAAGGTAGTTTCTGGTTAACTTCGAGCCCAGCGACATAGCTAACGATTGAAATTGCACTTGCGATCCCAAATTGATTTCAACTTGCGAGAAATGAAATGAATTTAGATCTTCATTCTGCACCTGTACAAATTTGACCCGGGCTGATTTCTCAATTGTAAGGCTTAAATTGACATTTAATGCGTCGGCCGTTGAATTTGCAAAGCTAAATGTATTTACTACCAGCGAAAGTTCTGCATTTTCTCCAACTTCGACACTTATTTTTTCGCTTAAATAAACTGATGCTTTTGAGGATTGAACAATGACGATTTGCAGAGGCTTTTCAAAACTTTTATGACTTTTTATTTTAATGCATAACTTTTTATCCAAAAATGAATTCGCCAGATTCAACAAATGAGCTTCGACATGCTTTTCATTTGCCGTAATATCCGCAGTTTCAAGTTCAGATATTAGAATATCGTCAGATAGATCATCCGATAACGTTTGATTTAAAAAGCCATTTACGAATACTAAATTATAAAATTCAGCGGGTAAGTTTTTAGAAACTTCCTGCATTTGGTCATGCGTTAAAGCAGCTTCTTCATTCAAGGCTGATTGCCAAGGAATATCTTTAAACTCGGTCAATGAAGTATACTTCCAGGCTTCTTCTTTACGTGTCGGCAGGCCAGCCAACTTAAATTGTTCAAAAGATTTTTCCCGCATCTGATTTGCAGCAATACTGTCTAAGTTAGACTTCGATTTAAATTGAAGGTACGTGTTTTCCCAGTTCATATAAGCCAGTCGTATCCTTTTTTCTCTAATTCAAGAGCTAATGAGGCATCACCCGTTTGAATAATTTTTCCATTCGCAAGAACATGCACGAAGTCTGGCTTGATATATTCAAGTAGCCGCTGATAATGCGTAACCAGTACGATCGCATTTTGCTTTGATCGAAGTTTGTTAACCCCCTCAGCAACAATTCGCAGGGCATCGATATCAAGTCCTGAATCGGTTTCATCAAGTAAAGCTAAGCGCGGCGAAAGAACTGCCATCTGAAGAATTTCATTTCGCTTCTTTTCCCCACCTGAAAACCCAACGTTAACCGCCCGGTCTAAATATTCAGGCTTCATCTGAACAACTTTCATTTTTTGATATAGAAATTCACGAAATTCTCCTTCAACCATGGGCTCAGAACCTTGATGTTGCAGAATAGAATTAAAAGAAGTGTGCAGAAAGTTAAAATTAGAAACGCCAGGAACTTCAATCGGATATTGAAATGCTAAAAAAATACCTTCTTTAGCTCGAACATCAGGTTCAAATTCTAACAAGTTTTGCATTTTAAAGTTAATTTCGTACTTAATTTCGCCTGAGGTTACTTCGTATGACGGATGGCCGGCCAAAACCTTAGACAAGGTGCTTTTGCCAGAACCATTTGGCCCCATAATCGCGTGAACTTCCCCAGCGTTTACTTTTAAAGAAAGACCTTTCAGAATTTCTTTATCTTCAATTTTAGCGTGCAAGTTTTTAATCTCTAACATTTATCCCACCGAATTTTCTAATTTCATTTCAATTAATTTGACCGCTTCCACCGAAAACTCGAGTGGTAGCTCTTTAAAAACTTCTTTACAAAAACCATTCACAAGCATTGAGATTGCTTTTTCATTATTCAGCCCACGCGACTTCATATAGAAAATTTGATCTTCCGAGATTCTTGATGTAGTCGCTTCGTGCTCTAGCGTCGCAGATTTATTTTTAACTTCGATATAAGGAAATGTATGAGCACTGGCTTTGTCACCTACTAACATCGAATCACATTGCGAATAATTTCGTGCATTTTCGGCAGAGGGCATGATTTTTACTTGGCCACGGTACGCATTTGAAGAATGGCCAGCCGAAATGCCCTTTGAAATAATTGTGCTTTTTGTGTTCTTACCGATGTGGATCATTTTAGTTCCGGTATCGGCTTGCATGTAGTCATGTGTAAGCGCGACCGAATAAAATGCCCCTTCAGAATGATCACCTAAAAGAACAACAGAGGGATATTTCCAGGTAATTGCTGAACCTGATTCGACTTGGGTCCATGAAATTTTCGAATGTTTACCGCGGCAGACCCCCCGCTTGGTTACAAAATTATAAATTCCACCCTTACCGTCTTTATCGCCCGTATACCAGTTTTGAACCGTTGAATATTTTATTTCAGCATGATCAAGCGCAATCAATTCTACTACGGCCGCATGAAGCTGATTTTCATCACGTTGGGGCGCTGTACATCCTTCTAAGTAATTTACGAAACTTGATTCTTCGGCAATAATCAAAGTGCGTTCGAATTGCCCGGTTTCTTTCGCGTTGATTCGAAAATACGTTGATAAATCCATCGGGCAACGAACGCCTTTCGGAATATAAACAAACGATCCATCCGAGAATACCGCGCCATTCAAGGCTGCGTAGTAGTTATCAGTTGGTGGGATTACGCTACCTAAATATTTTTTCACTAACTCAGGATATTTGGTTAATGCTTCAGAGATCGAACAAAAAATAACTCCAACTTTATCAAGCTCTTCATGATGAGTCGTTGCAATACTGACCGAGTCAAAGACAACGTCAACGGCAACTCCCGAGATTCTTTTTTGTTCTGAAAGTGGAATACCTAAGCGTTCGAATGTTTTAATAAGCTCGGGATCAATTTCATCCATTGAAGCTTTTTCTTTTTTTGCTTTTGGAGCCGAATAATAAGTTAATGCTTGAAAATCAATTTTCGGATAAGTGACATGCGCCCAAGTTGGCTCAGTCATCGTAAGCCAATGCCGATACGATTTTAATCGATACTCAAGCATCCATTCAGGTTCATTTTTCTTTTCTGAGATCAGGCGAATAACGTCTTCACTTAATCCACGCGGAAATTCTTCAGATTCGATGTCGGTCGTGAAACCATATTTATACTCATACGATTCAGACATGCAGAACCTCGTGTAACGAAACTGATTTATAGAATTCTTTTACTTTTTTATTTAATGTTGAAACGGGCGAAACGATGTTACATGTTCCAGAAATTTCACAGACTTCATCGCTACCCAGACACTTAGTCAAATCCGTATGGCCTTCGAGCATCTCAGTTAAATCATGAACTGAAACTTCGCTTAATGGCCGCGCTAAAAAGTATCCGCCACTGACTCCATACTCTGCTTTCAATAAACCGCGTGAAGAAAGTGCCTGTAGAACACGCGCCGTAACTTCAAAAGGGATATGCATTTGATCTGAAACTTCTTTTGCTGAAGTTAAGACTCCACTGGGGCGCTGGCTGATAATCCTTAGCGCCATCAAAGCATATTCCATTTTTTTGTTCATCTTGTTCATGGTTTACCTAATATTTTCAACACGTTACTTATGGCAACAAATTGCTATTTTATATACGTATTTAAAAGTCGTATTTAGACTTTGCAAACTAATTTAATTCGTAATGAAAAGCAAATGAAAATGTAGAGCAGCGCACGGGTCTCAGCCATAAGGTAAACTTTGGATAAGCTGCGAATCTTCGAATTTTTACAAAAACAGAATCTTCGGAAACTGGTGAACCAAGTAATCTTTACTCGAATGTATGAATGTTTAACCTTCAAATAATATTTACCTGCAGTTTTTTCCCTCCTACGCCATTTTACGGCATTTGAGCCTCATAAGGATTCCTTATGGATCGGATGAACTTCTGTGTGTAGATAACAGGCAACAGATACCTTACTGTTCCGTCAGGTAAGGGGAATAGAAACATGAAATTGATTCGAAACAAAATTTTAGCCGCAGCCATCTTAGGTACTTTATTAAGTACTTCGATCGGATTTGCCCAAGAAGCTAAAAAGCAAGAATCGAAAAAAGTTGCTGAACTTAGCATGAGTGTTTCTGAACAACAAACTGGTAGCAGCGTTACTGAAATCAAAACAGATGAGGCCACCACACCGAAAAGTCTATCAATTGGAGTCGGCTTAGAATACTCACAGAAAACCGCCGTCGATGAAAAAGTTGCGCGCGAAAGCGATCTAAGCATTACATTTATACCCGTATACCAGATCAACGAAATATTTAGCTTCGGTGCAAAATCAATATTCATTCAAGAAAATTCGGGACCTAAAAATTCAAAGTTATCCAACACCAGCTTAACTTTAGGAATTAAAGGAATTCAGTTAAGCGAAGAAGTAAAAACTGTTCACTCATTAGGTGGCGCAATTCCGACAAGCGAAGATTCACAAAAGCGCGATCGCTACAAAGGCGGCTTTTCAGTTGTAAACGGACTTAGTTTCGAATCTGCTCTGGTTAAGCTTAAATACGCACTTTCATTATCACGAAATATTCACGAATACACATTCAATGCGGAAGGTACTGCAAATATTGAATACCGACTAGGTCATAGCTTAGAAGGAATTTTACAACTTACGGATTTATTAAGCTTAAGTACTGTTGGAGTTTACCGCCTCGGTCGTACGTACGGTGGGTTCGAAAGAACATCATTTGAACTTCATGGTGACATAAATTTGGATGTCGCCCCAGGTCTTACACTGAATGTGGGTGCATCGAATGATGGAGACGCGCTGAAGTCAAATGGCGTTGATTCAAACATTAGCGCCTTCAACCCAAATACCGCGTCAGTACGAGCAGGGGTCAGTTATGCATACTAATAAATTCAAAGTTAAAGGTTTAATTAAAAGCAAGGGGCTTCAAATGGGAAAATCAATAAAAGTAAATAGCGTCCTCATGTTGGCGTTGGCTGCTTTGGCACTAGCGTCGTGTACGAAACCAATTCCTTACGATGAAATGGCTGCAGGAAAAAAAGAGCACAACATCAGTAAGTCGATGATCGATACGAAAGCAGATTATTTGTATTCAGCATCAATGCAGAATGCAAGTCGTTCATCTGAAGATGCTTTACCATTCTCATCTGGTGATAATAAGCGAGTTAAAATTGAAATTGGTGAAACTTCGCTTCAAATCATCGAAGTTGAAAGAGATGCTCGATACGCATCTAACAAAACGAATAATAAACTCATTCTTGAAGTGCCAATTGAACATGTACAGTTTCAGTGTGCCAAAGATAAATACGGCGAGTGCACAAACACAGAAGAAGAGACTGATAAAGTGCCCTGGAGCCAAAGACCTGATATTCGTGTAAAATTGAAAGAGGCGAAGTCAGGTGAACTTGATTTGCTACCTATCATGATCAGCCAAACGGTAGGTGAAAATTGTTACGAGACAGTTTCAACAGAACTAGTCAGTTCAGTTATCACTGCGGACGCAATTAACTTTCAAGTTAAGCGAACTTTCAAAACAAAAATTGACTGCTTAAAAGAATTAGACGTTTTATCAGATGCCGTTGTTTCTGCTGTTTTTCATTATTCTTTAGTTAAGGTTGATAGCATCTTATCGAAGAATTATAAAACAATCTCTTACCCAGAAGGATCTGCTGACGAAGGCACTTTCGGCTTTTTTACATCAAAGAAGACAATCTTAGATGTAGACAATAACAAAACAGAAAAAAGCCAAGTTCAGATTATGAACCGATGGAATCCTGAGCGTTCTGAAATCGTATATTACTTAAGTGATGAATTTAATAAGCCTGAAAATAAAATGATCAAAGACCTTACTTTCAAAACGGTTGATAACCTTAACAAGGGTCTTCAAATTTCTGGAGTTAAATTCAGAATCAATTTAAAAGAACCAGCTGGTAAAGTTTCAGGTGATATTCGAAATAGTATGATCGTATTAGTCGAAGACCCGGTTGCCGCAAGCATTATTGGTTATGGACCACAAACTGAAGATCCAGTAACTGGCGAAATCGTTTCGGCTAGGACGATCATGTTTTTAGGAACAATTAAAAAGTTCATCAAAAGCACTTACGACGAAGTACTTGAAGAAAAAGCGGCTAGTCAGGCAAAAGTTAAAACGAATGCAAAAGCATTAAAATTAAGTCCAAACTTAGCAGCACGTACCAAAAGCATGAAGCAAGGCGGTCTTACCGCAGGTGCTTCGGATCTAGTTGCAAAAGTTTCAAGTCGTAAAACGGCTAAAAAACCGTCTACAAAAAACGCTGTTGCATCGAAGAGCGACAAAGCAAATTTACTAATCGCTAAAGAACAGTTGCAGAAGTACACGAAAAACATAAATTCAAAAGTAATTGGTATGGATCTACCTTCGCAGTTAAAATACCAACTGCGGGCGAAGAACTGTGCTTTTGAACCAAGTGCAGACAGCTTTTCTGGTGGAATTAGCGCAAAATTATTAGCGCAAATTCCTGACGACGCAAAACCTTGGGATCAATTAAGCGAAAGCGAAAAAAATTCGATTATTGAACTTATTTTACCAGAAATTTGGGTTCCAACATTAATCCATGAGCTTGGTCATAATTTAGGTTTACGTCATAATTTTCAGGCTTCGGAAGATAAAGATAATTTCTATTCTAAAGAAGAGCTAATCGAAAATAATATGGATCACGCAATCCCATTTAGTTCGGTTATGGATTATGGAAATGACTTAAAGACGCTTTCTGTATTAGGTAAGTATGATATCGCGGCTATTCGCTTCGGTTACCTACGTAAAGTTGATGTTCAAGAAGTTGAAATTGATGCAACGACCGGCGATGAAAAAGTTTTAAGTACAAAACCAGCAATGGTTGATTCTACTTTAGATGATTTGTTACCAAAGCTAGAGTCTAGCAAGCAAAAAAGCAGACTTAAACCGTACGGATTTTGTACGGATGAACATACGGGCATCAATGCAGGTTGTAAGCGGTTCGACTTAGGTACGACACTGACTGAAATAACTGAAAACATTATTAGTGATTACGAAAGCGCTTACAAAAAAAGAAACTTTCGTAATGGCCGTCACAGCATGAGCTTAATGGACGACTTAGCCTATGCGACGCGAGTTAAAGACACTTTCTTAGACTTAAGAATCATGATGGAATCAACTGAGCGTTTTAATAAAATGGTTGGTCAAGATTCTCCACTTTGGGAAAGCATCCCTTGGTTAAAAGATCTTAAGCAAGCTTCTTTAACTTCAGGCGCATTCTTAGCTAAAGTCATTCTAGTTCCAGATACGATGTGTGCCCTTGCTGAAGATGTAGACGGCAAACGCGATACAGTAGCCGGAGTTATTAATTTAGCATCAACAAGCCCAGAATCAATGTCTTGTTGGGAAGTTGATTTAAAACGAATTGGTTTAGAAAAATATGTTGTCGTAGCTCAGGCAGGAAAATTTTTAAATTCAAAAAAATCTTCTACGAGTCGCAACAATTTTGCAGATCAAATTGATATTCGAGGAATCTGGGCAGATAAAATTGCGGCTACGCAGATGCTATTGAATCGCCGAGTCGGAATTTATACAATGGATAAAGACCTTGATAATTTTCTTAATATTGTTGAACTCAGAGACGGAATTTCTAGCATTTTTAATGCAGCGATGTTGAATAATGTGGTTGATACGGTTCCATTTACTTTAGCGGATGGTTCAGTCGTCAATTTAGAAATAAATTACGATCTATTCAGTTCACAGGTTATCGCCCGACCTATGCTGCTTGACGTACTTGAATCTCAAGGTGCACCAGAGCATGTTCTACAAATGGTTGCCAAAAGATTTGGTACAAAAGCTGATGGAACCACGCAGTTGCAAGAAGTTTTGAAGACCAGAATCTTAGAAGATATGCCTGATTCAGCAGGAAATCACGAGCAAGACCGCGCCATCATTGCGGCTTACAAAGTGAACCGATTGAACGCGACTTTCTCGCAAGATTTAGCGGCCGACGCTTTATCGGTTGATATTGATGACATTAAATTTGTTGCCGGTCCTAACAACTTAATTGCGCGTCAAGCAATTGCCGGTCACAAAATTAGTACCTCACTAAAGGGAATACCAGAATCAAAGTTATTCGAAATATTTCAGGCAAAGTCAAAAAAGGTTGCAATGCCTGAGGGGACTTCTGAACTCGAGAAACAAGCGTGGGATATGCCAATTGAAGTGCTTGAATCTGTGTTGAATGGTACAATTAAAGCACCTGAATTTTATGATCGATTATTAAAAATTCTGTAAGCTTTTAGAAAACTAATTCAGAATGACATAGCCGTAAGGATTCAAACTTACGGCTTTTTCTTTTTCGTCCGCGGTAATTGGCCCCACGATGATTTTTTTATTTCTGCGCGCAAATTCTTTCAAAAGGCTGTCCGTGAAGAAAGTCTGATTTCGAATCATGAGCGGATGAATGATGACGTCAGCCCGAATAACCGTTGCTTCGACTAAGAACATCGACTCCATCGCTAGAATCTTCAATATTTCAGGCTTCGTAGAAGCGTAAATTAAAGCCGGCTGCAATTCTTTAAGTGCTTTGATCACGGCCTCGTATGGGCTGGTAACGATGAAGGTCTCGCCTTTTTCTAAACCCATCTCGGTGATGTTATGAAAAAATATTTCGTGCCCCGCGTGCGCGTTTTCGGTCATGTTGAAAATTATTTTTCGGTTTTGAAGCTTATCTTTATATTCGCTCAGCAAAAGAACGTCATTTTTAACTTCGTCATAGGTTAAATGTCGAATGTCTTTTTCTTGCTTTAACCAAGTACGCATGGGAATGACTAACTTTTGATCTTGAGTGTTAACAACGTCCAAATAAATATTCTCGCTGCCGTCTAAAACGATCTTCATTTTTTCGAATGAAGGTTTTACGAATTCGATTGGAGTTGTTTGCTCCGTAAATAAAGGATGCTTGTAAATTGGATAGACTTGCGACTGACCCCAAAGCTTTACAATCCAAAAACTAATAAAGCATAAGATAAGCGTAAAAACGGTGACGATTAAAACTCTTTTCATAGCAGTTCTATATCAACTTAAATTAAAAGCGGCTACATTGATCGCCCAAATGCTGCCGCACATAGTCTTGAGTGGCCACCATGTCGGCAACGTAGGTCGCTTTATGAACGACGGCATATTCGGCAAAGCTAAGCTTCGCGATTTTTCCTCGTTTGATTGAACCTTGCAGAAGCTCTCTTTTCTCTGGTTCAAGCTTTAGGATTTTTTTGGCCCGATCTAGATTTTGATTTAAATCTAAGTCTTGTTCGGTAATCGGCTGATTCATCGTTTTTTTATATTCGATATAACCAGCAAGAAGTCTTTTGATGCCCGTCATTCCACGGTTATACGCTAAGTAAATAAGCTGTCGCTTCACTCGATCTGTCAGCGCGTCTTTAATTTCTTCTAATGTTGATAAGTCTCGTTCGACTTCCATTTTCAGTTCAATTTGATCAAGCATCGTGTGAATGTAATTAAAAAACATTGATCGATAAGGGTTCTGCGGAACCATAATCATTGAGCAACGTCTTTCGACAACGAACGATGTGATATCAAAAGAACCGATCGTACTTGAAATTCGCCCGCATGATGGCCTTGAACTATTTAGCAACACTTCGCGTGTTCTTGAAATTCGATTTTTAGAGATCACTTTTTTTATTCCGTTTGCGGTAAACTGAGCAATGCCTGAGTCCATCCCGGTTTTATTAAATGCGTTGATGTGAAATCCGCTTTCGATCATGAACTGTAAAAAGAAATCTTTTGGGTCTAAGTTAAAACAGTCCATCACATCGTGAAAGGCATTATAAACAAGATGAGTGTAGTTTTCGTTCATGCAGGGTCGAAATTTGGTTAATTTCGGTTTTGAATCTTCATCCTCGCACTGGGCAAAGTGTCCGCCAAAGTTTTTTTGAGCAAACTGAATACACTTTAGGGGAATGGAAGAGCTCCACTCTTGGTTATGCGGTTGCAAATAGTCTAGGGGCATTTGCGAAATTCGACTTTCTAGATAGTTTCGATTTGTTTTACATTGTTCAAAAGCGTAATGAATTTTGCTATTATCAACGTAGGGCTCTGCCTCGGAAGAAATTTTTCGATCATTGATGTTTTTAGTATGCACACACTGTATCAAAAAAGTTGATGCAATAAGAATTAAAAAACAAAAAGTTTTAACCTTGCTAGGTTGCCTATTTCGATTTACGATTTTTAATATGAAAAAATTAAATATTTCTTTAATCATGCTGGTTTCAATCTTATCACAAATTTCATTAGCTGCGCCTCCCTCGACCACGACAAACGTCGGTGTTCAAGTGGGGGGTTTAGATTCAATTCTGCAGGCCAGCTTTATCGTTCAGGTTGTGATACTCATATTAGTTAGCTTATCGATCTTGTGCTGGGCAATTGCTTGGTCTAAATACAATCAGTTTAAAAAACTTCGAATTGCGAACGAAATATTTGATCAACAATTTTTTAAAATGAGCTCGTTGGATGATCTATTTGAGAAAGTGTCCGCTTATCAAAACAGTTCGCACGCGAGAGTTTTTAAAGCGGCATATCTAGAGATGAAGAAAATTGCAGAATCCCCGCTTTTGAATAAGTCCGCAAATAAAGAAACGGACTCTCCGCACCTTTCTGGAATCGACAATTTGGAACGCTCAATGCGTAAGGCAACCGAAACTGAATTGTCTGAAATGGAATCCCGTCTGACTATTTTAGCTTCGACCGGTTCGACCGGGCCATTCATTGGTTTATTTGGAACAGTCTGGGGTATTATGAACTCGTTCCAAATGATCGGAAGAACGGGTTCGGCAAACTTAGCGGCTGTCGCGCCCGGTATTTCAGAAGCCCTTATTGCCACGGCCATTGGATTAGCCGCCGCTATTCCCGCCGTCATCATTTACAACAATTGTATAGCGGTTATCCGAAAAGAAGAAATGGCATTAAATAACTTTGGTGCAGATTTCTTGAATATTGTTAAGCGAAACTTTTTTAGAGGTTAATTTTATGGGAATGAATACATCTTCGAAATCATCCCGAATGGTCATGAGCGATATCAATGTGACTCCGTTTGTCGATGTCATGTTGGTTTTACTTATTATTTTTATGGTGGCCGCACCAATGATGCAGCAAGGCCTTGATGTTAACTTGCCAAAAACGGCAGCGACCGGAATTGCCGTGACTGAAGATCCGTTCGTACTATCCATCGATTCTTCAGGAAAACTAAAAGCGGCCGATATAAATCTGAATCTAGCCGATGCCCGAGAAAAGATTAAAGCTATTTTTGAAACTCGACAAAACAAGCAAATTTATATTCAAGCTGACCGTAAGGTCGATTATGGAGTTGTCGCCGAAGTCATGGCAGAAATTAAGGCCGCAGGCATCAGCAACATTAGCCTTATTACAATGCCAAAGGAGTAAAGTTGTCACCTCGTGAGCTAAATAGAAAAACTCATGATGACGACTTTAACCGCGGGTTTGGTATATCTATTGCCTTCCATATTTTTTTATTGTCTTTCTTCTTTTTAAAAGTTGCCTTTTTTCCAGACCCGATCTTAGATCTGTCGCAAGCAATCCGAGTCGATATGGTGGGTTTACCAGATAAGTATGATGCGAATAAGCTTCCCCCCAAAGTTGAAGAGATCTTAAAAGAAAAGCTTCCCGATAAAGATGTTGTGAAGCCTGAAGTTAAAAAAGAAATCGAAAAAGAAACCGTTAAAGAGTCGGTAAAAGAAAAACCGGTCGCACAAGAAGCAAAAGTCGATAAATCGGCTGTCGACTTAAAAAAATCGAAACTTAAACAAAAAGCGGCTCTAGATAAGTTGAAGCAATTAGACGCCTTAGAAAAAATTAAACAAGATATTCAAAGCGAAGCCAAGGCTGCGGCAGTTGCAAAAGCAATCAAGGGGCGCGTTGTTGCCCCCGGCTCAGCCCTGACTGGTCTTGATAAGATTGATGCCAACGCCTATCTGAATTCGCTTGATCAGCACGTTAAGCAGAATTGGTCTTTGCCACAGTGGTTGATGAATAAACCGCTGAAGGCCCAAGTTCACGTTCGATTTAACGTAAGCGGAAAAATCATTTCGCGTTCTATTTTAAAAGGCAGTGGAGAACCGGCATACGATGAACAATGCTTAGAAGCAGTTGATCGTTCGGCTCCGTTTCCCGTGGTACCCGAAAAATTTTCTGAAAAATTTAAAGTAGATGGTGTCGTTATTGGATTTCCAGAATAAAGAGAGGTTTTTATGAAGCAGTTATTATTTTTATTGATCTATTTATTTGTTCAAACGTCATGGGCCGATCAAGCCTATATTAAATTAGGCGATGCAAAATCAAGAAAAAGTAATTTAGCATTTCCGTTTTTTAATAACCTTGGATCAAACAACGCCGGCTCGGCAACCTCAGCGGCCGCAGATATTCATGCTACGGCAAAAAGAAATCTAGAACTTTCGACCTATTTTACGATGATGTCGAACTCTGTATTTCTAGAAGATCCTTCTAAAACAGGAATTAAACCAAAGCCAGGCGATTCCGCGGGTTTTAGTTTTGAACCTCTTAAAAAAGTAGAAGCCGAGTTTTTAATCCGCACAGGTTATAGTATTACCGGTTCTGATTTGACGGTTGAAATGTTTGTGTATCAAGTCACACAGTCTAAATTGATCGTTGGCAAAAGATATAAAGCAAATGTGAACCAATCAAAACAAATTGGACATACGCTTGCAAATGATGTCATCGAAGCGCTTACCGGGGTACGCGGGCCATTCATGTCAAAAATTGTTGCCACTTCGGATCGTGGGGCCGGACAAGCTAAAGAAGTCGTTACGATGAACTGGGATGGCTCTGATATAGAACAAGTCAGTCGACATAATTCGGTGGCCCTTTCCGCAAGTTGGTCGCCAGATGGAAAAAAAATCGTCTATTCAGTATTTTCTAAGTTTATAAAAAAAGATGGCGGCTCGATGTCGAATGTATCTTTGTATACTTTAGATATTCCGACTGGAAAACGCGTACTAACATCGTACCGGCCGGGCGTTAATTCAGGCGCAATTTTTTCGCATGATGGTAAATCAATTTATCTTGGAATGTCGATGGGTAGCGGCGCTGCTGACATTTACAAAATTAGTTTAACTGGAGATATTTTAAATCGCCTCACCAAAGGACCAGCCGGAGCAATCAACGTTGAGCCATCTTTAAATCCAATCGGAAGCCAAATCGCATTTTCTTCCGAGCGTGGTGGTCGCCCAATGATCTATGTAATGGGATCTGATGGTGGAAACGTGAAGCGGTTAACTTTTCAGGGTGTTTACAATTCGTCACCGTCATGGTCTCCAGATGGTAAAAAAATTGCCTTTGCTGGACAAGATGATAATAACTTTGATGTCTTTGTCATGAATGCAGATGGTTCGAATATTTCGCGGGTAACATCAGCTAAAAAATCAAATGGACGTGCAGCACACAATGAAGATCCTAGCTTTTCACCGGATAGCCGTTACATTGTTTACACAAGCAATCGCACAGGAAAGAATCAAATATATATCTCGACCGTTGACGGAACTGAAGAGCGTCGCGTCACTAATGACTCTCATAATTACTATAAGCCGAAATGGTCTAAAAACTTAGAGTAAGGCAGAGTTCGATTTGCCAAATGTTGACCCTTTAAGGGAGTTTGATTAGACATATCATCTATGAAAACATACTCCCTTAAAAATAATCGTGTCGTTATATTATGCATCTATGCTTTAGCTTTTGTTTTGATGACTTGGTCATTCAGCTCTCACGCGGCTGATGCTAAATCAGAAGATTCAACAAAAGCAAAAGCGACTCAAAAAAAATCTGAAGTCAACCCAAGTGTTGTCATTAACACTTCGATGGGAAAAATCGTCGTTAAATTAAATAGCGAAAAAGCCCCACGCAGTACTGAAAACTTTATGAAGTACGTCGAAAAGAAACATTACGACAATACAATTTTTCACCGCGTGATTAAAGATTTTATGATTCAAGGTGGCGGCTTTACGGCCGACATGAAACAGAAAGAAACGTTAGCTCCGATTGATATCGAATCTAACAACGAACTATTCAACAAACGCGGTACGATTGCGATGGCACGGACGAACGATCCAAATTCAGCGACTTCACAATTTTATATTAATACCGTGAACAACAGCATGCTAGATTACAAGTCTTCAACTGACCCTGGTTACACGGTATTCGGTGAAGTGACGTCTGGCCTAGATGTTGTTGATAAGATTCGCGCCGTAAAGACTGGCAACAAAAGCGGTATGGATGACGTTCCGGTTGATGTTGTAACTATCAACTCTATTCGTAAAGGAACTAAATAAATGTTTGCCATGTTTGAAACCACTCAAGGTAATTTTAAAGTAAAATTATTCAATGATCGCGTTCCTAAAACAGTTGAAAATTTCGTTGGCCTTGCAGAAGGTACGAAAGAATTTACAGATCCAAAAACGGGCGAAAAAACAAAGCGCCCTTTTTACGATGGTCTTAATTTTCACCGCGTAATTAAAGATTTTATGGTTCAAGGTGGTTGCCCGCTTGGAACTGGTACTGGCGATCCAGGATACCGCTTCGCCGATGAAATCGTTGCGGGGCAAAATAAGCACGAAAAACCAGGAATGTTATCAATGGCTAATGCCGGACCAAACACGAATGGCAGTCAATTTTTTATTACGGTTGTACCAACGCCTTGGCTTGATAAAGGTCATACAATCTTTGGTGAAATTGTTGAAGGCTACGAAGTGATCGATCAAATTTCTAAAGTAAAAACTTACCCAGGTGATAAGCCCGTCGAGCCGATCATCGTTAAACACGTAAAAATCCAACACTAATTGAATTCAACAAGGTGTCTGACGAAAATTGTCAGATTACCTTTTTACGAATCACATTTAAACTATAGAGCTTATAAGCTGGTAAATGAATTGCACTTTATCGGCTGTGCTTAAACCAATTCGCCCTTTAACAATTTTTTTCACTCTTTCGCTTTGCCTTTTTCAAGCGAGCTATGGCCAATCACTATCGATTCAAGAAAGGCTTCACCAAGGCGAACTAGCAATCGAAACAGAACCTGTAGACGTAGATCAAATTACTTACGACATTTTTGAAGATAAAACACAAGTCCATAGACCATGGCTTATTTTAGTTCATGGCCTTGGTGGAAGTAAAAAATCTTGGGCCGGCGTCACCCCCGAACTTTCAAAGCATTTTCAAATTATCGCTATCGATCAGCGTGGGCATGGTGAAAACACAATCGATAAAGATAATTATTCATCGGCAACCATGGCGCGAGATTTACTGCTTCTAATGAACAAATTAAATATCCCCCAGGCCCATCTGCTTGGGCATTCCATGGGTGGGCGCACTGTGGTCAGGTTTGGTGCGCAGTATCCTGAACGTACTTTGAGTGTCATCGTGGAAGATATGCATATGCTGGGCAGCCCTGCCCGCCTTAAAGATCAAATAGAGTTAGCAAAGGCCATCAAGCCCTTGTATCGGAAGCAGTATTCTTCTTTCAGTGAATTCTTTGAAATTTACAAACCATTTATGCGCTGGCAAAGCGAAGATCGCGCCGAATTCTATGGGAAATCAGTCGAATCTTTTAGCCCCTTCTTTCTGACAAAAAAACCGCACGCCATAGTCTTGTACCAAGCTCAGGGCCTACAGGAAGACTTAACCAAAGCCATGATAGAAATTAAATCGCCAATTACATTTTTTGCGGCCGGCAATCCGGCGCAGGCGGCATTATTTGAGGCCGGGATAAATCATATTCGTAAAACAGTTCCTACCGCTAAGATAGTCCATTTCGAAAAAGCGGGGCATTCTATACACTGGGATGATATTCCAGGTTTTGTTAAAGAAGTTTTAATTTCAACCTCAAAAAAATAAAATTCCATTAACGTTGTATCAAAAGACGATATCCCGCCAGCGCATGATCAATGTATTCTAGAATTGTATGCTGTTCGCCACCTTTGTTTTTACGCAAATCAATGGAAACCTGTTCAAATCGACAGGCTCGAAGACCCTCACATTTCAGCAGTGTGCCATTTTTATAAGGAAGGTAATTCACTCTTTGAGCGTAAGTTTTTTCAATGTTCTCGATACAGATTTTTTGCGAACGCCCCGTCGAGTGCGAGCCGCAAATTGATTGGAAAACGATTAATTTATAAGTATCTACATCTTTGATTGCCTGAGGCTTTGAAACCGAACCAACGCCTGCGATTAATGATTCTGCTAAAGCTATTTGACAACGTTCATCTGAAATTGAAGCTGCGCAGACAGGCTTCATCATTGACAACCATGCAGCTTCCGGCGATCGATGATTTTGAAAATGATATGGCCCCGCTTCGGGAATTAAAGTCAGGCAGAGGTTGTTTAGGCAAGGTACTGGGTCAGCGCCCCGTGTGGCATCAGCAAACGACCACTGGTCAACTGCAGCAGGGGTTATGGCAGGTGTTGTCGTGTCTTCTTTTTCGATCGATTTAAAAATCTCGTACTGACCATTCTGATTTAGATAATAGAAAGACGTCGAAGTGAAGCTTGCGATCACAGGCACGTTCCAAGATTGTCCTAAGTAACGCGCGACATTCCAGCCAGAATTGCATCCTTGTAGTCGAACCCATCCATCGGGACTGAATGCGGACTTTAATTGCCCCATGAGTTTATCATTTTTAAAATCTAAACGATTATCTCCATCTTCTAGCCAAGGTCCTTTATCCACCCCATTATGACCAATGATTGATAAAGTTTGAATATGATTGGTGTGTCTTAAGATGGTTGAAATAAAAACTTCAGAAGTAATCAACATCGAATTTTCGTCTACGATTTGAAAACCTTGCTTCTTTAGTTGCTTTTGCTTGGTGGTTTTATAATTTTCACTTGAAGGAAGATTAGAGATAAAAAGAATCTGATCCTGAGGATAAAGTTTTGCAAAAACTTGTGCTTGCTGGTAACCCACGGCAGAAAACATAAGCCCCTTACTGGCGAAAATAATGTGGGTCTTTCTTTCGCGATTCCAAGTCATCGGTTCTGCGCCTGCCGGTTTTTGTGCGACCAATAAAGCCGATGCATCATTTGAAAAAACTAAAGTAATAACCGCTAATAATAACGAAAAAAATGGCTGCGCTTTTTTTGAAAATGTGGCTCTTGATTGATTCATTCTTAACCTCGAATTAAATTGAGAAATATGTGAAAACGCATCATATAGCCATTTGTATATAAACACTCGGTGAATCAAGCGGGATTGTAATTAATTCGAACCCGTTAGCTGGCTATACACCCTCAGTGACAACTTCGGTCACGATATCGAAATGAGACAGCCAGGTGCATTTGAGCAACTTTGGTTAAGACTTAAATTTGCTTTAATATCTAATTAGAGGTTATCCAAATATGAGACAATATATCGCTTTAGCCATTTTAATTCTATCGCAGTTTAGCTGGGCTCAACTTGAAGAATCAAATTTGAAGGCGATCGAAATTCCGAATGCGGTCGGATACAAAAATAAAGGCGGGATCCTCATTCCTGAGTCGACTATCATCGGAAGCCCTAACCAAAATTTAAAATCAAATGTTGAAGTTGACCGCCTAGATATCTACGCGAACAAACGTGGAATATTAGTCCCGATCAAAATCGGAGAATTACAGGGCGCAATGGCTGTAACTGACCCAAAGGGCGATCCAAATGCACTTGAACTGTTTCGGCATGCGATCAATCAAGAGGCTACCAAAGAGCACATCCAACAACAGCGTGATGGATGGTTTAAGAGCGCCAATAAGCGTTTTTCCCCAGAAACGGTTACGTTTTTCTTAGCCACCGGAATGGTGATATGGGCCAGCGGACTAGATAAGTTCCATGGTGATCCTTTAGCTTTAGAAAGACATATTCTATCGCTAAAAGACCCAATCGCCAGTGCATCATTCTACGCTTTCATGCAAGCGAATGGTTTTTACATGAATGCGAAATCTAATGGGCTTCCTCACAACTTAGATCCACATACCCGTGCTCAGATGATGCGAAGATTTTCTTACGGCGGAATGGTTTGGGGATCACTTGCTTCAAGTCTGATCGCAGATATTTTTTCGCCATTCAAGCCATGTCTAGAAAAAATGTTAACTAAAGATTACCGCTTTGATAAATTCTTAGAAGAGAAATGCCAAAGAGACTTAGGTTCTGCTTACAGTTCTTGGACGGCTCGCAATAAATTTGGCCAATACGGTCCTCAGATTCTATCACTCGTTCTGTCGCAAAAGGCTTCCGAAATTGCAACCGCAGGCATACACGGGGTGACGTCCCGTTTGACCGCAACTGACATCGCTAAAAAATATGCAAGTAAAGATGCCGCAAAGCGATTCATATTTAATATTACGGGCGTTGATGCTCTTTTCACATTGGTACCAGGCCGCGCACCTGTCGTTGTATTTCGTTGGGTTGGTAAATTGACCCAATTTACAGGCTTTATGGCGATCGATCACATGATTTCAACCCCGACTTATCGCGCGTTCAATAACTTGTTTCGCCCGACTGCATTTCATTTTGATGCTATGAAAATTAACCGTTTATGGAACTTAGGCGACAAATATTCTTGGGACGAGAATAAAGCCAAGTTGGATTCTTTAGAATGCCCGGTCCAAGTGCCTGATTGCATGAAGTTTTCAGATCTACCTAAAGAAATCGAAAATTTTTCGACGCAAACTCAGCAATGGAGAGAACATATCAACGCAGTTAATGAAACAGATTTAGCTGGCTGGATGGAGATGAGTAAAAAAATATTAAATCAGGTTGGTTTAACTTACAGTTTTTACAAAACATATTTAAATAACTTATTTGACACATTAAACGTTGGTCACCGAATTCATACAAAACAGTCTGATAGCGAAGCCATCAACAACTTTAGCCGATTTCCTTATCGCGAACTTCCATTATACGGCGTGAAGTTTATCGAGGGCACAAACTCTCAGGTTTCTATTAATGATCAGTACTTGCTGGCTCCGCATAAAATGGAAAAATATCAATTAGCGCATATCCAAGACAAAATTAAAAAAATTGGCGTGCATAAGCAAATTTCATCGGTCGTTGTAAACTTGTCGAAGAAGGCACAGGCGCAATGGAGTGAAACTTTACGTTTGTTATCTTCACAGAACGTAATTGAAGTTGGTCGCGCATTAGTAACGTTGAACAGCATTGTTGGCGTTTATGGAATTGAGCGCCAGCAAAAAGCTGGATTCTTAACAGATACTCAATTCACTGATTTAATGGAAGCACTTCGTAATACCATTGGTAATCCGTTGCCAATTTTACATAAGGGTGCTGGAATTTCACAAGCTTTCGCAGATAGCTCAGGAAATCTTGAAATGGCTCGCGAGGCTAATTTTAGCTGGCGCGGAAAAACTTACACCTTCAATAAAGATGGTGATTATTTAACTTATCAAATGTTATGCGGGAATTCGCAGGGTGCACTTACAAATAACTGGGTTTTTTCTGATGAATTTATTCCACCACGCATCGTGAAGAACAACAGTAAACCTTTACAGCTTTGTAACTCGTTAGCAACGCATGTCTCATCTGATCGGTTATATTCATTAGAATTAACAAACACTGCAACTAAAAAAACTTTTGGAAGCATTACCGATTATATTACTGAGCATCTGAATTACAATTCAGTTCTGGGTGACT
Organism: Bdellovibrio sp.; assembly: GCA_043760925.1. Lineage (GTDB taxonomy): Bacteria > Bdellovibrionota > Bdellovibrionia > Bdellovibrionales > Bdellovibrionaceae > Pseudobdellovibrio. The sequence continues at coordinate 139,650 of JAYUOK010000002.1, forward strand.
ACCGCGACAATAAGAATAAAGGTCAGTTTGATATTTGGTGGTCATCTCAAGTAAAAGAGAGCATTCGCCCACGATTTCAGGATTTCGATTTGCGTTTCAAGCAATTAGCTGAAAAAAATCGTGAAGTTCTGTTAGGAACTAACAAGTCAGCCTTGAATAAAGTCTTAGACGCTACTTTTAATTGGGGACAGTACTTACCTAGCAGTCTTCTTAATAGTTTCATGTGGGAGTTAGAAGTCTACTTGGACCTAGTGCAAAGCGTGGCGACTTCAAATAAAGCCTCAAATGAACCAAACTATTTATTAGCGGCACTAAAGAAGTCTAAGCTTGAGCGATCTTCTGGCGTCTATGGCGCACGTGTTGCCGAATTAAATGAACTTAATCTTTTGTTTAATGAATACATCAAGCTTCTTCAAGAACCTGAAATCACTTTTGAACAGTACGGCGAAGTTTCAAGTAAAATTAAATCGATGATTACTTCAATTAAAACTAAAACGGGTGCTGATCAAAGCGCCGAATCAAAAAATGTGTTCGCAGCAGAACCAGCAGAAAAAGTATCCGACGATAAAACTGAAATCGTAAAAATTGACTTCAGTAAAAACTCTACTAAGCACAAAGTTGCAGTCGCTGCTATACAGGGATTAACGATGTTAGAAGCTGAGTTGAGACGTTTTCTACGAATGAAACTGTTGCTTTCTCAAACGTTAGATATCGATACAAAAGAATTTAATGCTGACATGGGCAGTGATGATAAAAGTCAAAAAAGCTCAACAAAAGTTCGATCAGCGGGGCGACCACAAGGTCAGTAGCGTCTAGAGGTTTGACAGGCGTCGCGCATTACGGCGCGTATAAGCTGCAAACAGGTTTTAAAGTGAATTTAAGAGTTTTAAGAAGATAAAAATAGGCATTAAAGTTGAATAACTAAAAGGAAAGAGTGAGGAAATTTATGAAAAATATGTTAATTGCAGCAATCTTGGTTCTTACACAGTCAGCGTTCGCAGCTACACCAAAAGAAGTTAAAGCTTCAAGCCGTGGACATTTAGAGCAATTAAACAAAGATGCTACTTTTAGTGAGATCACTAAAAGCATTAAAGCCGGTAAAGCTTTAAGTGCTACCCAAAAATCATTTTTAAATAAAGCAACTGAGTCTGCCCTACAAGGCGTTGCGGTTTCAGCAGTAAATATCCAGCTGTTAACAACAATCAAACCAGAGATCTTAGCTGACGTTCGTGCAAAAGCTGACATTGTTAAGTCAATGACAGCAACTAAAGAACAAAAAGAACAAGCTGAGTTAGATCTTAAGGTGCTTGATGCAGGAGCTCGCTCACTTGATGTGAATTCATTATCTTTAAAAACAGATTTAGAAACTCTTGAAAATGTTGCTCGTATCGAGAACTACCCAAATTCAAGCGTACTTACTTTTAAAGCTGAATTCATCAAAGCTTTAGATAACGGTAAGTCGATTGAAAAAGCGGTTACTGATGCTTCTAAAAACAAATTTGATGCTAAGAAGTTAAAAGAACTTTGCGTTTAATTCTGTAGTTTTTCGTCTAAAATTAAATAGATTTCAATACGACGATTCTGAGAGCGACCCTCTTCAGAATCGTTGCTTTTTAAGGGTCTGGTGTCCGCGTAAGATATTGCGGATAATCTTTTAGGATCCATCTGATGATACTTAATCAAATATTTTACGATACTGGTTGCGCGTAACGAGGCAAGCTCCCAATTAGATTCATAAGAAGCTTCTTTTGAAACCGCCGTATTGTCCGTGTGACCTTCAATGACTATTTTTCGATCTGTCTCTTTAAGCAAGTTTGCCAATTTATCGAGGGCTTGTAAGGCATTCACTTTAATTTTCGTGCCTCCAGGATTAAAAAATTGCGATGAGGCTAAGGCAATTCGCACCCCGATGGCGTCATGTCGAAGCTCTTGAATTTTTTCTTTATCGGATGCATCCAGCTTTTTATCTATAAAACGACTAACGTATTCTTGAGTTTCGCCGGGCCCACCACGCGGTGGAAAACCTTCCATAGGTATAATAACGTCGGCCGAGTTTTCTCCACCAAGATCGCCCTTTTCAGCACCTGATCCTGAGCCGTTACCACTACCCTGTAGTTTTAGATTAACCCTTACTGAGTTTTCGAATGATTTTTGCTTTTCTTGGTTGTTGTTCGAAGTTGCGTACATCACAACAAAAAAAGCAAATAGCAATGTGATGAAATCAGCATAAGAGACTAACCAGCGTTCGTGGTTTTCAGGCTCTTCATGGTCGTTTTTTCGCCTATGATTTGTTTCGTCGCTCATTCTGACTCGTATACGAAATAAGTTTCTGTTCGATTAACTGGGAATTTAGGCCGGCTCCAATTAACAATGCGCCATCTAAAATCATCATTTTATGCTTAGATATTTCCAGAATATTTTTTTTAATTTTGTTTCCGATCGGAAGAAAAAATAAGTTTGCGAAGCCGACACCATAAATTGTAGCGACAAACGCCACCGCGATTCCAGAACCAAGCTTACTTGTATCTGATAGATTGCCCATGACATGAATAAGACCCAACACCGCGCCAATGATCCCGATCGTTGGGGAAAAGCCTCCTGCGTCGTTCCAAATTCTTCCGGCTTGTAAAAGTTTTTGCTCTTCTTTTTCAATGATATTTTCGAAAATTTGCCGGGTTAATTTTGTATCCACCCCGTCGATTACGTTTTTAAGAATTTCTTTAAGCATCGGAGACTGCAACTGGTTTAATCGGGGTTCTAAGGCTAAAGGAGATTCTTTTTTAGCAATTTTGGCACATTCAATGATTTCAGAAATAGGCTTCTCGTAGTTTAGTTTCTGTTCTTTAAAAGTTTGTTTAAATAATTCGTAGCCTAATTTAACGTCTCGCGATCGGTTCGAGACCAACACGGCGCCTATCGTTCCGGCCATCACGATTAAAAAAGCAGTCCCTTGAAGTAATGAAGCAATGTGCCCACCTTCAATAAAATTGCCTAAAAGAATTCCGCCGATACCAATCAAAAGTCCAAATATTGTAGCTCTATCCATAAAGTAAGCTTGCCACACATAAACAAAGCTTTCACCTTCAGTTACAACAGGCTAGACTAAAGGACTATGATGGAATGGCTATTAAAAATTGATTATTGGGTGTTCGAAAAAATTAATCATTCAGGTTCGTTTAGTTTTGGTGATCTATTTTTTCCGTGGATCACCGACTTGCATAAAATAACCATATTTATTTGTATTGTCGTACCTTTCATTGCTTACCTTTACTATCGCAAGTACAAAAAGTTGGGTTTAGCTTTATTTCTCAATTTGCTCATCGCACTTTCTTGCAATGACTTCGTTGGCGCCCAAGTTAAGAACTATTATTTACGTTTAAGGCCTTTTGAGAATCCCGAAATAACAGCTATTCAAAAATCTCCGGCCGGAGCGAAAAGTTTTTATTCGAATCACACATCAAATATGTTTACGTTTGCTACGTACACTAGCCATTTCATCCCAGCTATTAGAATTCCGCTATTTGCATTTGCAACAACAGTTGGCTATAGCCGCATATATAACGGAGTTCACTACCCTTCCGACGTGTTTGTTGGTGGATTGGCAGGAATTTTTTGGGGACTTTTCTTTTCTTTTTTAAGTCGGAAGATGATTCAAAACTATTTTACAAAAGTTGAGAAGAATCCATGAAGGTCGCGGTTACGGGCGCAAATGGTTTTTTGGGCTCTTGGCTTGTGCGCAGATTGCTGGATGACGGGCATCAAGTTAGGGCGGTCGTTCGCAAAAGCAGTGATTTATCAGAGTTAGCCGAGTTAAAACCTGAATATATTTTCGGCGATATTGGTGATTCTACATCTTTGTTAGAAGCATTTAAGGATCAAGAGATCGTATTTCATCTAGCTGGCGCAATCGCTTACAAAAAATCTGAACGTGCATTAATGGAAACCGTCAATGTTCAAGGAACGCAAAATGTTGTCGATGCTTGCGTAAATTTGCAAACCCCACAGCTTTTACATTTGTCATCGGTCGTTGCAGTCGGCGCTTCATTTAAACAATCTGTTCTGGATGAAAACTCGCCTTACCTTATTCAAAAATTAGACTTAGGTTATTTCGAGACCAAACGAAAAGCCGAACAAATTGTTATAGGTGCGGTGAAAGAAAATAGAATTCGTGCGGTATGTGTAAACCCAAGCACAATCTACGGTGCCGGCGATGCTAAAAAGGGAAGTCGAAAAACCCAAGTTAAAGTCGCGCGTGGAAAATTTCCATTCTACACAAACGGTGGTGTCAACGTAGTCGCCGTTGAAGACGTAGTTGACGGAATTTTACTAGCGGCTAAACTTGGTAAAAATGGCGAACGCTATATTCTATCATCCGAGAATATGACCATTAAAAATTTATTTGAAAGAATTGCTTTTTTTGCCGGCGTCAAAGCACCCCAAACTTTAATGCCGGATTGGGCATTGCACACTCTTGGATTCACCGGAGACACACTTAACCGGTTCGGTTTAAAAGGTGGGCTCAGTCGCGAAAACGCCTACACGGCGTCGATGCATCATTGGTTTAGTTCGGCGAAAGCTCAAAAAGATTTAGGGTTTAATCCGAAGCCATCTGATCTGGCGATTGAAAATAGTGTTCGTTGGATGAAGGAAAATGGGTATTTATCGTGAAAAAGTTTTTAATCTTCACCGTAGTTGTTTTTATGACCTGCCTTCTTGCTTTTTTTTGGTGGCTTCCTTCGGGAAGCGATATTAAAGGTTGTATGAAAACGTCGATGTACGGTGTCGATCTGTGCCCTCAGTCAAAAACTTATGTTTCATTAGCCAACATTTCTAAAAATGTTCAGGATGCGATTATTACTTCCGAAGATGGTGGCTTTTATACTCACAACGGTTTTGATCAAGACGGTATTAGCAAATGTATTGAAAAGATTAAAGAAAAAAGAAGAATCGTTTGCGGCGGGTCGACGATCACGCAGCAATTGGCTAAGAATTTATATCTTTCAAAAGATAAAAGCTTTTTTCGCAAAGGCGCTGAAGCTATGGTAACAATGCAAATCGAACGAAACTTAAGTAAAAAAGAAATTCTTGAGCGTTACCTGAATGTTGTTCAATTTGGTAAAAATATATTTGGCGTTAAACAGGCCTCACAATTTTATTTTAAAAAGGGCCCGGGACAATTAAATGTGACCGAAGCAGCTTTTCTGGCAATGGTATTGCCAAATCCAGACAAGTATTCACAGTCATATTATAAAAAAGATTTAACTCGATTCGCCCGTAAACGATTAAGTAAAATTATTGCCGATCTTTATCAGTACAAAAAAATCGATGAAAACGAATATTTAGCAGCTCAAGACAATCTAGATTTTTTCCTAAAATCCAGATTGGCATTACCCCCGCCTAGCGAGCAGGATGAAGAAGTTTTATCTGAAGCAGATTTAGAAGCAATGCTTGAGGAAGAAGAAATTGCGGCTGAAGAGTAAACTACTGAATCAGTTTTTTATTAAAAAGCTTCTTTGCAATAAACGTGAATACAACTAAATATCCGACTAAGACGCCTAGGCTCACTAGATTTGATAGGCCTAAATTTTTATACAATACGGTTCTAGTTAAAGAAACCGCATGGGTTAATGGGAAAACTTGCGCCATTGCCCGAACCAGCACGGGCATGTCTTGAATGGAAAAATAAGTTCCACTAATTAAAGACATCGGAATTATTAAGCCCGAAGTTGAAAATATAAACGAGTCGTAATTTTTTGCTAAAGAAGTAATTATCATTCCGAAAGCTGCAAAAATTAAACAAAGTAAAAATAGAATTGGTAATACAAAAATAACCTGCATTTTGAAAAGGCCAAACAGCATTGAAATAAGTATAACTCCACATATACCAATGAAACCCTTCGTTGCCGCCCAAAGAATTTCACCGAGCAAAATTTGATTTGGATTCAGGGGCGTCAGAAGCATGGTTAAGTAAGTCTTTTGATAAGTTAGTTTAGTATAACTTGGATAAGTTGATTCAAAATAAGCAACCATCATGGCCGTTGAAGCTAACAGCCCCGGATAATAAAACTCAATAAAACTAAGACCTTCAATTTGCTCAACGAATCGCCCTAACCCGAAGCCAATGGCAGCTAAATACATAAGTGGTTCTAACGTTGTCCAAAACAATGTAACCAAAAATGTTTTTCTAAAAAATAAAAAATTTCTGAGCCATACCTGAATCATGCATCACTCCGCATGGTATAGCCGGCAATTTTTAAAAAAACGTCATTCAAATTGGCTAATCGAGTTACATAATGAACATTCTGAAGTTGCGAAACAAACTGCTGCCTTGATTGAGCGTCAGGGAAAAATGCAAACAGCTTTTTCTCGTGCTCTTGATAACCAATATTTAAGGCAGCTAGTTTTGATTTCCAGTAATTTGTTTCTGATCCTGAACTGATCTCAACGACTTCAGCACCAATATGCTTTTCAACCAAATCTTTCGGTGAAGCGCAATCCAACAAAGATCCTTGATCTACGATGGCGACGCGATCGCAAAGTCTTTCGGCTTCTTCCATATAATGTGTGGTCAACACCATGGTTTTTTTTTGTGCCTTCAGCCTCTCGAAATAACTCCAGATCCACAAACGCGCCTGCGGATCCAAACCCGTCGTAGGCTCATCTAAAACCAGTAGTTCAGGCTGATGAATCAATCCACGCGCAATCGCGAGGCGGCGTTTCATGCCGCCACTCAAGGTTTCTACGTGTCTTAACTTATGTTCGGATAATTTCATTTCAGAAAGCAGATGCTCGGCACGAGCTTTTGCAATATCTCTTGGAACATTGTAATAGCTAGCAAAGATTTGCAGATTTTCTAATGAATTAAAATCGACATCAAGGCCGTCTTCTTGAGGCACAACGCCAATTTTAGATTTAATTCTTTTAATGTCGGTTTTAGCATTTAGACCTAAAACGAAAAGATCCCCTTTGCTGGGGATCACGTGACCATAAATCATCTTCATGGTCGTTGATTTGCCGGCTCCGTTCGGACCTAAAATTCCAAAACATTCGCCGGGCTTAATTTCAAAACTAATATTCTTAACCGCCGGAACGCCATCGAAATCTTTTGCAAGGTTCTGGGCAACTACGGCGTTAGTCATTTATTTTATTTGCTACTTTTTGGACGTTTATGCGGATCTAATTCTTTTACGCGAAGACGGATTGTCTTTGGCGTAACTTCGATTAATTCCGTTTCTTTAATCCATTCCATCGCAAATTCCAATGTCATAGGCTTAACTGGCGTCACACGAATCGCTTCGTCTGAACCAGAAGCTCGAACGTTTGACATTCTTTTTGCTTCTTGAATGTTAACAATCATATCGTTGTCTTTAGCATTTTCGCCAACGATCATGCCTTCGTAAACGATATCGCCATCATTCACGAACATTCTGCCGCGCTCTTGCTTATTCCAAATTGAATAGGCATTTGCTTCACCTTGGCGATCTGAAATCATCGCACCGTTGATACGAGAGTTAATATCACCACGGTAATCATCATAACCATCAAAGTTCGTATTTAATAAACCGGTACCGCGAGTATCTGTTAAGAACTCAGAACGGTAACCAATCAAACCACGTGAAGGAATTCTGAACTCTAAACGAGTACGACCAGTTCCTTTTTGAACCATATTGGTCATAACACCTTTACGCATACCAAGCTTCTCAGTCACAGCTCCAACGTATGGATCTTCAATATCGATCACTGCGTGCTCGAATGGCTCTAATTTACGAGTACCGTCCATTTTGAAAATTACCTGAGGCTTAGAGACTAGTAACTCGAAACCTTCGCGGCGCATTTGTTCAATTAATACACCTAGCTGTAATTCACCACGGCCAACAACTTTGAAAGCATCTGTTGCTTCGGTTTTCTCTACGCGGATTGAAACGTTATAAAGTAATTCTTTTTCAAGACGCTCTAAAATTTTTCTAGAAGTAACTTGCTTACCTTCTTGGCCCGCGTACGGTCCGTTATTCACAGAAAAAATCATTCCAACCGTAGGCTCATCCACTTTAATACGTGGAAGAATTTGTGGATTCGTCGCTGAAGTGATTGTATCACCGATTGTAAAGTCTTCGATACCCGCAATAATCGCCATATCGCCCGCGCCAATTTCTTGAACGGGAACTTGTGAATTCACGAAATATTGAAACAAAGCCGAAACTTTAACTTTTTTCTGAGCGTGCTCTTGAATACAAAGAATGTCGTCGCCGACTTTTACGGTACCGCCACGCATACGACCCATCGCTAAACGACCTACGTAATCATTGTAACCAACATTAGAAACCATTAACTGCAATGGTGCATTTTCAACGATCGTTGGAGGCGGAACTAATTCAACGATTGCGTCGTAAAGTACATTTAAGTTTCCAGTGTTAACCGCAGGGTCAAGTGTTGCCATACCTTCACGCGCGATTGCATAAATTGTATGGAAGCTACATTGCTCTTCATTTGCCTCAAGATCGATGAAAAGATCGAAAAGTTCGTTGTGGACGTCCTGAATACGAGCATCCGAACGATCGATTTTATTAATAACTACGATGACTTTAATATTTTGCTCGAGCGCTTTTTTCAAAACGAAACGAGTTTGTGGAAGTGGGCCTTCTGAAGCATCGCAAAGTAAGATCGCGCCATCAACCATGTTAAGTACGCGTTCAACTTCTCCGCCGAAGTCACTATGCCCCGGAGTATCTACGATATTAATTTTAATATCTTTGTAAGTGAAAGATGCGTTCTTTGCCGCGATTGTAATTCCGCGCTCTTTTTCAAGATCCATCGAATCCATCAATCGTTCTTCAACCGCTTGGTTTTCACGAAATGTTCCAGCTTGTCGAATTAAGTGATCAACTAGAGTTGTCTTCCCATGATCGACGTGAGCTATGATTGCGATATTTCTAATTTTCTTTGGATCTTGTAGCATTTTCTTTCCTTCTAGCAGTCTTCTGTAAACTAGCCATGTCCACCCATAAGGAAATCCTCATGACTGGTATCTTCTTGTTCGATTGTTCCGATTGAACTGAAGAAGTCTATCGCAACTGATAGTACTTCGTCATTATTCTTGATTTGAAAAATGGTCTTTCGAAAGGCCGACGCTCCGGGATAACCGGTTGAAAACCATGAAGCAAACTTTTTAAGCTGAATATTGGTAATATGCTCTTCACTACGGGCTCGAATCGCATGATTTAGGTCAATAAAAATTCCAGCATAATTTCGCTTCAAATCTGTTCTTAAAGGCTCATTCTTCCATAAACTTAGCGCGTCCGCGAATATAAGCGGGTTTTTAAGCGCGCCTCGACCAATCAATACTCCATCGCAACCTGATTCTTTCAATCTAGAAACAGCATTTTGTGGAGTTAATATATCTCCGTTGCCTAAAACTGGAATTTTCGTTTTTGATTTAACTTCGGTAATAAAATCCCAATCAGCTAGACCTGCATAACCCGCCGCACGAGTCCGACCATGAATGGCGACCCATGTAATCCCTTCATCGTGCGCAAGATTACAAACATCAACCGCATTTCTTGAATTTTGATCCCATCCGGTACGAATTTTAATCGTCACTGGTATTTTTACTGCCTTCACGCAGGCTGAAAGAACTTTTTGCATTGCAGGCAGATCTTTTAACATGGCAGATCCCGCGCCTTTTTTTACAACTTTTGGAACCGGGCAACCGAAATTTAGATCAACAAAATCAGCGCCGTCAGCTTCTGCTATTTGGGCGGCTCTGGCGATAATTGCGGGTTCTTCACCGAAAAACTGAATACCAATCGGTCTTTGATCTTCGTCAAAACTCATCAGCGATCTTGTTCGCTCAGATTTATATTCTAAACCTGTTGCCGAGACCAATTCAGTTACAACAACGCCTGCATCTAGCTTTCGCATAAAACTTCGAAACGCATGGTCGGTAATTCCGGCCATTGGCGCCAACACGAATGGATTTTTTTTAATGGCGTCTAGAGGGTGAATGCGCATTTAGAACTTATGCCTAAACATTGGCAAAAGGTCAAATGCAGCTGTAATCTTTAAACTCAGCTATTATAAAAAAGTCATTTTAAAAAAGTAATGCGATTCTCAGTCTGCCGTGAAGCTTTTGGCGGGTTATGATCAGGGTATCCCAATACGATTCCGCAAAGTAGCTCAAGCTCGCCATTATTATATTCTTCGAGATCTGCCACGCCAAGAAATTCATCGACCTCTTTTTTGATCTCAAGCGGCGCTCCCATCGTGCAGCATCCAAGCCCTTCGGCAACACAGGCTAGGTTCATATTTTCGACGGCCATGTACACGCTACCAATGCTGGTATGATATCTTTCATCTTTTGAGTTATGTGAATATGCGAAAATTAAAACTGGGGCATTGCCAAGCGAGTAAAAAAATCTTGCGGTAAATTCGTAAAGTGAAGGCTTTAGTCTTTGTTGAAGTACATCTTTAATTCCGAGCCAAGATTTTTGTGAGTACTTCAGGTATTCATCGCGTTTTTTCCCTTGGATAACAAAAAAGCGCCAATTTTGACGATTTTTACCAGACGGAGCATGTAAGCCCGCTTCTAATATGCGATTCAACACGTCTTCGGGCACCTCTTGCTTTTTAAACTGCCGAATCGACTTACGCGCTTTTATTAATTCATAAAAATCATCACGGTTCATTTGACCCATGTGGATGATTATAACAAGATAAACCTAGATGACGACAAACGAAAACTTACCGAATTCAAAAAACTCTAAAACTGTTTTACTTTTCTTATTCGGAGCGCTGGTTATTGCCGCACTTTCTTCATTGAGTCGTGTACAAAAATGGGTTGAGCCACTGTTTAGTCAAACAAGCCGAGCCGTATTAGCCAAAGTGTCTTCTAACTATGGCGAAGAAAACTTGCAGTTTTTAATTTTGAAGGTGAAAGACTCGAGTGGATTGCAAATTGAAATCTACTTAACGAATCCTCAGACAGGCGCACAAGAATTTAAGCAAAAGTTTAATTTAGAACAGGATTCAGATGCTTACGTTACCATTGATAAAAATTCGACTAATTTAGCTTTGTCTGATGTTGATAATGATCAACACATGGATATTTTGGTGCCGTCAGTAGATCGTAACGGAAACTTAAGACTGAATACTTTTAAATTCAATCCTGAGCTTAAAATGTTTCAACCCCATTCCGAAGATCAAAACTAGCCGTTCGCAACTAGCCGTTCGCAACTAATTTGTCGTTGTTTTTTTAAGATCTCGCCAAGATTTACCTTCGCGGGCTTTTGAATTCACTTGATAAGACTGCACCGCTTTATTGTGTGCCTGATAAGTTTCAGAAAATATATGTGTTCCGTTATTTTGACTTACGAAAAACAAATACTTCGATTTTGCCGGCTGTAAAGTTGCCATCAAAGCTTCTTTGCCGGGATTTGAAATCGGCGTTGGTGGCAATCCGTAATTTGTATAAGAGTTATGCCGTGTCGCAGTCATCAAATCAGATTTCGTGATATTTTTTGGCATTTCTCCCAATTTGAGTGCTTTACCATACAAAACCGTAGGATCAGTTTGTAATTTCATTTTTTTAACTAAACGATTGTGAAAAACTGAAGAAACTAAAGGGCGCTCAAATCCGGCGCCGGTTTCTTTTTCAACGATACTTGCGAAGGTTACGATTTGGTTACGCGTCCATTTTGTTTTTTTAGCCTCTGGCTCAACTTCTTTCCAAACTGATAAAAATCTGCGCACCATTTGGGTCACGATCATTTTCGTTGTATCAAATTTCGTGATTTTATAAGTTTCAGGGAACAGGTAACCTTCTAAACTTTCAAGCTCTTCACCTAACATAGAATTAATGAATTCTTTATCCCGAACAATTGTTAGAAAATCTGCTTTGGTTCCGAATCCGCTTTTTTCAATAATTTCGGCGATGTCGAAAATATTCAAACCTTCAGCAACCGTAAAATTTCGCGCAACGCTTTTTCCTGAGATAATAACTGACATGATTTCATCGGGACTCATCGCTTTGTGTAGCGCGTATTCGCCAACTTTGATTCGTGAATTCATTTTTTGAAGACGTGAATAAAATAAGAATATCTTACCGTTGCGAATAAGACCTTGGGCTTCCAAATTATTAGCTACTTGAGCCATCTTCATTCCCGGCGCCACATCGAACAAAACTTCAGTGGAATCTGAACCAACCGCAGTCTTCAAAGTTTGATAACCGAAGAAGCTAACAACAACGATAACGGCTGCAAGTAAACTTGCCGCACTCAATAAGATAACTTTAAATTTATTCGTCAAGGTTGACTCCCGGCAGAAGTTTAGACTTATCAAGTGTAGTTGGGTCTTCAAGACTGGCCACGGGCACAGTACAATACTGAATTGCAAAATGGGCAGACGGACGATCGTTACCCGACTTTCCCATTCCGCCGAAGGGCAATCTTGAGCTTGCGCCGTTTGTCGTGCGGTTCCAATTAAGTAGTCCAACCCGCGCTTTTAAAAGTGCTGTTTCGTAAAGTTCCTTATTTTTACTAAAAAGAGCCATCACCAGGCCGTACCCAGTCGAATTAACCATCTCGATTGTTTTTTCAAAATCGCTTGATCGGTAAATGGCAACGTTTGGGCCAAAGATTTCGGTTTTCTGATAAACCGAACTTGGATCAAAACTTTTTACTAAATGGATACTTGGAGTTACGTAATGACCTTTGTGTTCAAGCTCGAGCGCTTTTCCACGCATGACGCTTTCGCAATTTTCACGATTCGCCATTTCTTGAAAGCGAATATACTTTTCAACTGCAGGACCATTAATCAAAGGTCCCATGAACGGGTTTTTTGACCAATGCCCGATCGTTAGTTTTTTCGCAGCTTTGTAAAAACGATCCGTAAATTGATCGGCAATTTTGTCATGCAAGATAACTCGCGAAGTTCCCGAGCAACGCTGACCCGTCGACATGTAAGCGCCAACCAGGGTTTCATAAATTGCTTTATCAATATCGGCATCTTCCCAAACCACGGTTGCGTTTTTGCCACCCATTTCAAGCGCAAGAATTTTCCAGTAATGATTCAACGTTTCTTGTTTAATTTTAAGACCAACTTCATACGAACCAGTAAATAAAATGCCATCCACTAATTCGTGGGCGACCAGTTTTCGTCCGGTTTCTGCCTCACCATGAACTAAGTTAAATACTCCCGGTGGGAATTCGGCTTTTTCAACCATCTGTGCATAAAGCTGTGCCACCGCAGGAGTTTGCTCGGAAGGCTTGTAAACAATCGTGTTGCCGGCGATCAGCGCGGGAATGATGTGACCGTTCGGTAAGTGTGCCGGAAAATTAAATGGACCGACAACGGCCATGACTCCGCGTGAACGATAGCGAATAACGCCATCAACTTGCGGAAGCGCATTTTTAATTCGCTCTTCTTGGATCAGCTTAACTGATTCATTGAGTGTAACATCAATTTTAGCAGCTAATGCTTTTGCCTCTGTGGTGGCGTCCCACAGTGCCTTGCCTGTATCACGAGAAATCAATTCAGCCATCTCAGCTTCATGCGCAACAAAGATTTCACGTAGTTTGAGTATATATTTTTTTCTTTCGTCGATCGATAACTGAGCCCAACCCATGTAAGCTTGTTTCGCAGCTAGGCAGGCACGGTCAACGTGATCAAGCTTGTATGTAACGTTTAAAACTAAATCGCTTAAATCGGCTGGGCTTACATCTTTGAACTGCCCATCCGTTTTTTCCGGAACAATAAAGCGTCCATTAATAAAATCACCGGCAAATGCGACTGTTTTTAAACTCATGTGTTCCTTCTTCCGTATTCGAAAGGTGCAACAAACACCTCTTGATCGATTTCAGCTTTCAATAAGTCTCGCGACTTCGTGGGAATCGCCAATACACCATCACGAATTTCGTAACCGGTCATGACACAGCGAAAATAATCCGAGCCAACTGCGACTAAGCCTTGAGATTTAAAGGTACTATCTTTTAGTTCGCCCAATCGTAATTTTTGCCCAAGTTTAATTGGTAAAATATCTTTTGTATCAGCTCCGTAATGGGGCCCGCCATCAAATGGATCCACTTCATCAAGATAAGTAAAGCCAACGCTTTCTAATAAATGCTGCGCAGGTTTTGTAGCTTCGCCGACGCGTCCGATAACCAGACGGGCTTTCGCATCCAGCAAACTCATGTAAATATCTTCTTCTGGAAATAATGATTCGATAAATTCTTTATTTGTTTGTGAAAGCAAATCAGCTTCTTGATAGGGTAGACCCGTAAAGCGTCGGCCCAAGGCTTCCCAAAATTCACTTCGTCCTTCGTCGGTTAACGGCGGAGTTAACTCGCAAAGTACACGTTTTTCAAAACGGTCTGGATTAAGACCAATATAAAGAAACCGACTTAGTGAAATTTGTTTTCCTAAACGTTCGGGTCGTCGTCTGTAGGCTTTATCCACAAGTAAACCCCCAATTTCACTAGGGCCGTCGGTATCCATTTGAAATCGAAGAACTTGGTGAATAAAACCGATTCCTAGATCTTGCGAAAAATGATCACGCTTAAGAATTTTAAAGTAAGAATGCGGTTTGTTTTCGCTGCCGTGTTTGGCTAAAATTAACGAGCTTCCAACGATGGCGTTTTCTTCGGTATCTTCTACAACGAAAATATATTCTGCTTCTTCTTTTTCAAGATCCCCTGCAAAAGACAGCTCGCTGCGTTTTATTTTTTCGGCGATTACCTTACGGTCACCCGGAAGATTCAGTAAATTGAACTGCTTGGCTAAATCAGTTAACTGAGCCAAGTCATCTTGATGTACAGAACGAATAATAAAACTCATAAACAAAACCTTTCGACCATCTGTTGATAAAAATACGTCGCTTTTTCTAGATCTTCAATTTTAACATGCTCTTCGGCCGTATGCACATTTCCCTCGCGAACCCCTGCGCCAATACAAATACACTCGATATTAAGACGTGTGAAAAGGCTGGCTTCATTCGTTGACGCAAGTGATATGCACTTCGAGTCAAGATTCATCCTCTGTAAAACACTTTGCGCGGTTTTTACTAGCACCGAGTTCTCAGAGGTTCTAAACGGGCGCTTGTAATCAGTTATGCGAAACTGTGCGCCAACTTCATCGCAAACCGCTTTAATTTTTGCCATCCACTTTTCATATTGCTCTTGCGTTACATTCGGCAAGATGCGGCACGATCCACCCATTAATATACTATCTTCAAAGGTACGGATAATTCCAATACTTAAGGTTGAAAAAGACGGCTCAAAATCTTGATCTTGATACTGCTGCATGTCTGTTTCAGTTTTTTGTAAGACTTGATAAATTCTATTCAATTTGTTCAGACTTAAATTCTTGATATTCGAAGAAAAATCTAACTCGATCATGGCTTGATTAGGAACCATATTAAAACGGGTTCCCCCGTCGGCTTCGATTAGAACCATGTTCTCAGGCATTTTTTGTAAATACTCGAACATCTTTTTAATCGCATTATCTCCCAAGTGTGGAGTCGATGAATGCGCTGACTTCCCGGCGAAAAGTTTGGTTTGGGTCGAAGTTGATTCCAGCACACCGCGCGCTTGCTTATAATTTTTTTCATCTTCAGAAATCGGCAAGCGAATTTCGACTACGGCAAAACCTTTAGCGGCTTGAATAATGCGAAGATTACTGGTCTCGCCGATAAGTGCATACTTTGCATTTAACTTATTTTTGCGGATCAGTCTTAGCGCGCCCTGCATACCGGTTTCTTCGCCGAATGTTCCGACTAAGACAGGTTTCAATTTCGTAAATGAATTTGTTTTAAAAGACTTCATTGCATTCAATTTGCAGATAAAATCTAATTTTACTTCGGCGGCACCGAGGCCGTATATTTTTCCATCATCAATGCTTGCGTCAAATGGGTTATAGCCATTTTTTTTCCACAGTGCAAAGTTGCCGGGATCAATCGTATCTAAATGCGTTTGTAATAAAAACTCATTGTCGCCCGGCTTAAAGGGTTCGATACGCACCAAGATGTTTGCATGACTAATTCCGTTTTGCACTTCGTGCATGACTTCAACATCAAGCCCTGCAGCCTTCGCAAGTTCGGCCAAAAAATGAACGACTTCAACGGTCGAACTACCCGGCGAGCTATCAAGTGCGATCAGCTGCCGACAGGTTTCAATCAAACTGGCTCGACCGGTCTGGCTATCCAAATTAAATTCCTTGTCGAATTGTTTTCTCAACAATTTGAAGTGCTAATTCGATGTCTTGATCTTCAATGATTGCAGGAACCAGAAAACGAATTCGAACCGGATCTTTTCCACAACTAAACGCAATCAATCCGTTATTAAAAAACTTTTTAATAACAGCTTCGACTTGCTCTTTTTTACCTTCGAAAGGAGTAAATGCAATCATGAGGCCCATTCCGCCAGCGTCTGAAACTTGACCTTTACAAGTTGTCTCGTTCAAACGGTTCAAGCCTTGGATAAATTTTTGATGAATTTTTAAAATTCGTCCATTCGGCCCTAGATACCCTTCTTCAAGCATATTCAAAATTTCAAGACCGGCTGTCATTGAAGATGTACCGCCAGAAAAAGTTCCGGCAATGAGACCTGGCTTCGGATTATATTCCTCAGTGTAAAGTGTTGCACCCATCTGAACGGTTTTTGCAATGGTCACGATATCAACGTATTGACCAAGATCCATCGTTTCGAATGCAAAAAATTCTCCGGTGCGCGCGAACGTTTGAACTTCATCAAGCCAGATAGCAATGTTATGTTTTTTACAAAATTCTAACATCGGGATGTAGAATTCGCGTGGAGTTGGGTGAAACCCACCCTCACCTAACATTGGTTCAAAAGAAAAAGCCGCAACATCTTTTTCGTGCTTTGCATATTCTTCTTTCATTTTGCTAAATGCTTTTTCTGCACTAGATGGATCTTTTTTTTCGTAAGTTGGAATTCGAATAATTTCGTTATATGACGGCAGGCCTTGCTTGTAAGCTGTATTATCCGTTAATTCAGCCATCATTGTTGATCTTCCGGCAAACGCATTCTTCATTCCGAAAATAAATTTTGCCGGAGAATTTTTTTGACGGGCCATCTTAAGTGCGTTTTCATTTGCCATCGTTCCGCAAGTTGAAAACCAAGCATGCTTCAGACGGCTTTTTCGTCCTGCAATTTGCAAAAGTTTTTCTGTTAATTTCCAATAGTCATTATTGGGTTGAATGTTACCTTGCATAACTACGTCAGAAAGTGCGCCGCGTACAGCCGCTTTCATCACTCGTGGATTACTATGTCCCATCAAGTGAATTCCGATTCCGTTAATTAAATCAAGCTTGATACTGCCGTCTTCAAGTTCTACGTAGGCACCGCGCCCCGCACCTGTTCCAACATAATTATGATAAAGTGGTCGGCCACGTAGCGCGCCCGTTTTTTCAATTACTTTTTGCGAAGATTCAACAAGGTGTGACTGCGCAGGTCGAATCGTTCGTAATTCACTATTTATCACCATGACTTCATCAACTAAATCATTGATAAGTCCTTCAATGACGGGGTCGTTATCAATTTTTCGACCTACTAAAGTTTCGTCAGATTTTTGTACTTGGCTTATTGCATTTTTAAACACGGATAACATAAATCACCTTTCATTGAGAGAATGCGTTTATTTTACTCGGTCCAGTAGTGCGTGACAATCCAGACATCTTCTTTGTAGACTTTGGCTCTATGCCGCAAGAAAATGTGACTTTTCAGCAGCTCTTTGAACAGGGGCTTGCTTCGCAACAGCAGAAAAATTGGGATGCCGCCCTCGAGACTTATCAACAAGCCCTCGACAAAGGTCTAAGTACGACGTCTTCAACGCAGCTTTCTGCCGTATATCATAACATGTCGACCATCGCTTATGAAAAAGCCGATTTTTTAAAAGCGTTTGTCTGGTCAAAGAAAGCTGTGTCACTTGATTCGGGTAATCAGATTGCTAAAGAATCTTTGTCAGAGTTTACGAAAAAGTTTGAGCCTCCTATGGTTGCTCGCCAAATTTCGAGCTATGAAAATTTAAAAGTAGCTCTTCGCCTGACTTCTGTAGATGTTCTTTCTATTTTAGCATTGCTTCTATTTTTCTTTACGCTTTGGCTGATGTTTAAGAAACTGGTCACAAATAAAAAAAATGCTGAAGTGCCCGAGTATCGCAAAACATTTCCGTGGTTAGCTTCGTTTTTGGGTTTAGCAACCGCAATATTATTTGCGTTTACGATCATCCTTTGGAAGGACCAATCGACATTGCGCGGTTTTATCATTGCCGCAAACACTGCCGTGCAAACCGCCCCGGGTGAAAATAAGCCCGTCATTTTTGAAGCCCAGCCGGGACTAGAAGTTGAAATTTTGCAGTCTCAAGATGCCTATATTCAAGTCCGTCATCCCGGAGCTTTCTCAGGGTGGATTCCACGAAAAAATATTGAAGTCATGGGCCAGCCCCAGCAGAATTAGTTTGAGCGAAAGCGTCGCACCGTATTTCAGCATATTTTTATAGTTCTATGCGAAAATTTTTGACATCAAACAGCCATTCAGGTCTTATCACTTTAGGTGCAAATTATGTTAAGTAAGATCTTGAAATTATTCTTTATTTTGGCTCTTTTTCAATTTTTCGTCGGCTGTGCCACGGAAGAAAAAAAGGCAGATACTCCGGAAGCTGCCTTTCAACTTGCAAAAGAATATGAAGATGCGGATCGCTACGAAATCGCTCTGCAAAAATACGCAGATGTAAAAAATAAATTTCCTTACAGTTCATACGGATCATTGGCAGAATTAGCCATCGCGGATGTTCATTTTAAACGCGAATCTTACGCGGAATCGCAAATTTCTTACCAAAATTTTCGCGAACTTCATCCTAAGCATCCGAAAATTGACTACGTTATTTACCGCATTGGCCTTAGTTACTACATGCAGTTACCCGAAACGATCGATCGCGATTTAACGGTCGCTCAAGATGCCATTTACAGCTTTAACGAAATCATTAAAACTTTCCCAAGATCAGAACACGCTCAAGCGGCTCGTGAGCACCGCGAAAAAGCTTACGTGATGCTGGTCGAAAAAGAACTTTACGTTGCTGATTTTTACTTCAAGCAGAAGAATTTTGATTCTGCGCTGACTCGCTATGAATCGGCTTACCAAAAGTATCCGGGTTTTAGCTACGACCCCCGTTCTTTGCTAGGCGCCGCTCGTGCCGCCGCAAAAGCTAATAATACGCAGAAACAAAAGCAATACGCCTCAATACTTACTTCTAAATTTGCCTCATCTGATGAAGCTAAAACTGTTAAAAGCGAGGGCTTGTAATGAAGTCGTTTTCTCAACAGTTAATTGATGAAGCACGCGTTGCATTTATCGAAGGTGACTACAAAACGGCCGAGCCTCTGTTAAATCAACCGACGTTGATTAACTCTAGAAATACAGAAGTATTTCAGATGTTAGCTACGATTTATTATGATCAGGGAAAATTCAATAAAGCGATTAAAACTTTTCGTCGCGCACTTGAAATTGATCCGGGATATACAGACGCTGCAGTAGGCTTATCAATAATTTTAAATGATATTGGCCGCTACGATGAAGCCAAAAAAGTTTTTGAAGAAGCGAAAGCCTTGCTTGATTCTAAAAAAGTTTCTGCCGAGCCGAATATCAACGAGAAGTTTGCTACAAAGCATTCCGAATTGGCTGATTTATATTTGCAACACAAACGATTTAACGAATCGATTGAACAATATACGAAGGCACAGCAGCTTTCAGATAAAAAATCTGACTTTTCAGTTCGAATTGCCGAATGCTACGTGCAAGCCGGCCAAAAAGATAAAGCAATTAAAGAGCTTAAATCAATCTTGCAGGCCGATCCGAAGCTGGTCATGCCTCGACTGAAGCTTGGTTTAATACTTTACAACTCTCATCATATTGCCGAAGCTGTCGACCAATGGGAGAATATCCTACGCTACGACGCTAAAAACCAAGAGGCGCTTCGCTATTTAAAAATGGCACAAGCAGCTGGCGTAACGACACTTTCATTTTAAAAGGAACCTGATATATGCCACAAATTAAAGACGAAATGACATCTTACCTTTCTAAAGAAGATATCGAAAAAATCATTACCAAGCTTGCGACGCAAATTGAAAATGATTACGAGGGAAGAGAGATCATTTTTATCTGTCCATTACGTGGCTCGATGCATTTTACCGCTGATCTGATGAGAAAAATCGGACTTATGCAGCAGGTTGACTTTGTTTACGTACAATCAACTGAAAAAGGCGGAGCCATCCGCATGACAAAAGATATTTCAATTAATATTACCAATAAACACGTTATTATCGTTGAAGAAGTGATCGACACAGCTAGAACACTTAGCTTTTTACAAAGCCGTTTATTAGCTTCACACCCAGCTTCGTTAAAAATCGTTACTTTATTAGATAAACCGGCACGTCGCGAATTACCGATTCGGGCTGATTACATTGGTAAAACCATCGAAGATCGCTATGTTGTCGGTTACGGAATGGATTCTGAAGAAAAAGGTCGAAACTATTCGGATATCTACGTTCTTAAAAACTAAGGTTTAGCCCATCATCGCGTTGACGACGAATAGGGTAATCACACAAACGACATATAAAAGTACAAATTGTTTGGGAATCATCGAAGCCTCCTTCGCGGGCTCACAGCTAAGCTGTGAAACATAATTAATTGCTACCCCTTCAGGGTAATTGAGTTCGGTATGGTCTACAAATATTCGCAAAAAAACGCGCCTAAGGTCGAGACTGTGTCTCAAAATAGGATAATTTTTCATCATTTTGAATCACTTAAGTTATTCCCAAAACCAGACGATAAGAAATTATCCATAAGGGGGATACTCATGAAGTTCTTATCAAATTTACGTAACCGTTTACGCACTAACCTTTTAAAAAATCAAAGTGGCCAAGGCGCTACCGAATATATTTTATTACTAGTTGTTGTTGTTGGTTTAGTTTTAGCTTTTAAGGGCCCGATTATGAAAAAAATGGGTGAAAAAGTTGGAGATCTAGGTGTTGCAATGGATAAAGTTACAATCGAAGAATAAATCATGACGATTGAATATGTACTCCTCATGATCATGGGCGGCGTTTTATTTATGTCGGCCTTAGTTAAAGCCCCTAAAAAGGGCTTTGAACAAGGAGGAGTTCGTCTGGCCGCAAGGGTCGAGACGCAAATTGCAACTGGGTCGGGTTTTAAACCTTACCCTAGCGGAGCCACTGATGAGAACAAACGCGTTCCATGGATTGATAAAGAATAGACGAGGGCAATTCGCAATTGAAGCGGTGTTGTTAATGACTGTTCTGGTTGGCGCCTTTATGTTTTTGACAAAAGAAGCTCGTAGCAGAAATTTACTTCAAAATTTTATTTCACAACCAATGGAACGCTTAGCGAATATGACTGGCTATGGTACTTGGAGTATTGCCTGCAGTGCAAATGGCAGTAAGAAAAAAGAAACGCTAGGCAAATGCCATCCAAATTCTATTCACCGTTCGCTTAGTACGGATCCTTCTCAATGAACTTAAATGAAAATAAACCATCAGTTAAAATTTTGAATTCCAATTCGGGTTTTATAGTAGCTGATTTTTTATTTTCATTTGTGCTTGTGATTGGTATTGGTATCGTCATTTTTGCTTTAACATTCTCGCTCGCAACAATTGAAATTGCACAGTACATTATTTGGTCGACCGCTCGAAACTTTGCGGCGGCTAATGTAGATGAAGCAACGGCAAAAACACAGGCGACGGCAAAATTTAATAATCTGAGCCAGCAATTTCCATTATTGACGGGCCAGGGCCAAAGTGGATCCGCGTGGTTTACCCTCGATGGATTACTCATTGGCGATTTAGCAAAAGTAGATCAGGATTTTATTGGAAAAGTTCCCGGTGGTGACTTAGTCAATGTAGATAACGCAAATGAAGCTCGTCAGCCTTGGATCGGCGCTAGCGCCGTTATTTCTTTAAAATTATTTTCAAGCATTAATATTCCGTTTTTAGGAAAAGTAGCAAAAGATCCAGCCGCATTTAAGTTTCCTGTGCGCGCGTTTATTCTTCGCAGCCCAAGCACTGAAGAATGTAAAAACTTTTACAAATATGAAGAACGTTTCGTAAATGGAATTAAAAAAATACCAACTTTTAGCGCAATGACTACTGGCAACAATATGGTCGCAACACCTACCCAAGCGCAAGAATCAAGTTCTTACGTTCCCCAAGAAGACAATGGGTGCTAATGAAAAATGTTAAAAGAAAATTTAAAAAATCAGAAGAAGGAATGGCAATTATCGAAGCTATTCCTGTGCTTTTTATGCTGGTTTTGGTTTTTAATTTTTCATTAGGTTTTTTCGGCGCCGTCCACTCGGGAATTTTAAATTCAGTGGCTTCATACAATTACACTCTTGAAACTTTTCGCTTTCGATCGAATTTGATGTATTTTCGTCCCGCCGGTGGAACCATCAATTACGATAAGTCCAAGAATCGTGTGCATGGCACAACTCAAGAAGGCAGTGTCGTACAAGCTAAAGAAGACAAAGGCAAATGGCCCGCAACAATGCGTGGAATTACTCTGAACTACAATAAAGAAGATCCAAAACGCGCGTTAGCGAATGCTAACACTCAAGGTGGGACCGAAAGTAATCGAAACTTTGGCGGCAAAGGCAGTTCAAACAACATCTGGACTGCGATTTCGGAATATTCACCAGACGATACACCTATACAAACGCCTAGAATTTGGATCAAGACCGTTTATGGAATCTGTATAACTGCCGATTGTGGAGACTAGGAGTTCTAAATGGGACCAAATGAATCAAGAAATTTATGGATCTCGATCGGCGCAGGGGTTTTTGCAACCTTTATGCTTTACTCTTATTCACAAGAAAAAAAAGCTGAGATTGATAAAGTCGCCGGAGATAAAGTTCGGGTGGTCGTTGCTAAAGCTGACATTCGCGAAATGGATACTATTTACGATGACGTATTAGAAGTTGTTGAAAAAAATAGGGCTGATGTTGAACCAGACTATTATTCAAGTATTCCTGAAGTGGTTGGCGGGGTTGCCGCCATTCCTATTAAGCAAAAGCAAACGCTTACAAAAAATAAAGTTTTAGAGCCAGGTCCTGAAACCGGTATGGCTATTCAAGTTTCGCCAAATAAAAGGGCCGTTACAATCCCCGTTAATGATGACCGTGCGAATGCGCGATTGATTCGCCCAGGTGATCGCGTCGATATTATGGCCGTTGTTGATTCTGGTAAAGGTGCCGCGCAAAAACGTGAAGTGAGTGTTCTGATGCAAGACGTAGTTATATTAGCAACCGGCGTGAACGTTCATAATAATTTGCCTCGTACGATTGAGCGTGATCCAACCGGTAAAGCACTTGTACAGACAACCTTAACGGGCGACACAAAATACTCTACAATTACAATTGAAGCTGATGTTCAACAAGCGCAAGATCTTATTTATTTAGTATCGACGAATTCGAGTAGCTTATACTTTCTATTAAGAAATCCGAATGATCGCAAAATGGCTCCGCGCTTGCCTTCGTCAAATTCTGACTCAATCCAATACAGGACTTCGGTCCCGTCTAGTGGCTTTTCAGTTCCACCGATGCAAAACATCAATGGTAATCCGGGTCGTTAAGTTATATAATTGTAAGTGGAATGAATTCAAAATTGATCCACTTTCTATTCGTATTTTTATTTTCAGCTGAGCTTTATGCCCAGCAAACCTCACCTGCAGTTGCAACACCTACAGCAACGGTTGAATCAACCGAAGATATTTCGACTGAAAAACCAAACGCACGCAGAATTCGCCGACATATCAATTTGGTTATGGGTATAGAGCATGACGAAGAGCTTTTAATACCAGACATTGAAACGACTATTAAAAGTCGGACAGATTTTTTCGATATCAAAAGAATTAAGGGAACTGATTTTTTTAGAGTAACTCCTAAAAAACCGGGCAATGGTATTGCGACGATCAATAACAAAAAGACCGGACAAATATTAGTTGAATTACGTTTTGACATTCGCGACGACACTTTGGAAAAGACTTTGCGTGAAGTGCGGTCTTTGCTTGGCGACATTGAAGGTATTGAATTTAAATTAGTAAATAATAATATCGTCATCGATGGCTACGTTATCTTACCGCGCGACTTGATTCGCATCGCGGTCGTGATGAAAAATTTCGAACCTGGCCGAGTTCGTTCGATGGCAACGCTAAGTCCGATCGCGCGTAAAAAAATAGCGGAGTACATTGCTCGTGATGTAAATAACCCTGAAGTTGCTATTACGGCGGTGGGAGATTATTTAAAGCTAGAAGGCCAAGTTAATAGCATTGAAGAAAAAAATCGCATCAGTTCCATAGTGGAATTGTATATGCCAGATGTTGTTGTTGATGTGGCACCAGAAATGGATCACCTTAAAATTTTCGGTCGTAAGAATGCTGCGATTAGCAGTTTGGTCATTAATTTAATTACGGTTAAAAAAGACGAAGACAAAGTCGATCCGCCGCCAAAGATGATTCAGGTTGTTACCCACTTCGTAGAATTTAATGATGGCTACTCAAAAGGTTTTGATTTTAATTTTACACCTTCGTTAGGTGGTTTAGAGGGTTCAACCAGGGGCCCGACTTCGACCCTTGGTGAAGCCGCTCAGATTTTGAATAACTTATTACCGAAATTAAAGTGGGCGAAGTATCACGGATTCGCAAAAATTTTAGATACGGCATCAATACTTATTCAGGATGGTAGTGCAGGTGAAATTAGTCGTAACGTTAAGTTGGCCGTAGGTTATCGAGATGCAGCGAATGGCGGTAAAGAAGCTATTCAACAAGAAGCCAGGGTTGGCTTAAAATTAACTCCACGAATTAAATCAGAACGTTCAGGCTTGGTTCAGTTAGAAAATTTAAATGTGACGGTTCAGGATACCAATGAAAATGGATCAACAAGCACAAGCGTCGCAACTCAAATCAGCGTGCGTGATCGTCAAAGCGCGGCATTCGGCGGAATTATTAAAAAGCAAAGCAGTAACAGCTTTGGTGGATCGCCCGATACCAAAGACGCCATTATTACCTTAAAACAAGGTAAGAACTACGCTCGTAAAAATTCGCAGTTTGTCGTATTCGTAACCCCCATTATTAAGTCTTCAGCCAGCGCGGGTGTCGATCAGGTTAAAAAGAAGTTTCGGCTTCGTGAATAACTCACACCTTGGTCGAGTATAGTCATTAGACGATTCGACCGAAAAGACTGTGTGGAGGCCCATTGTCAATAAACCCTCAATGTAATTTAATTGCTGTCGTCGGCGGTAAGGGCGGAGTCGGTAAATCCGTATTCGCGGCAAATCTTACAGCAGCTTTTACATTAGAATTACGGACCCCCGTTTTATTGATCGACTGTGACTCTAAAAGCGTCGGCGATCAGAATATTATCACTGGTATTAAACCAATTAAAACCTTACGTGAATTAGCAAATTCAACTCAATCTTTGAATGCGACGCCGTTACAGCAAATCGTTGCGCAACACCCGTCTGGCTTTTCATACCTAGGCGCAGTACGCGGGCCGGAAGAAATTCTTAGTGTCGCGCCAGAGCATCTTTCGAAACTGATCGAATTTTTTTCGCGAAGTTACAAATATATAATCGTGGATCTTGGTAATGATTTAGGGCCTATGCAGGCCGCCATTCTTCAAGATGCGACCGCAATTACAATCATAGCAACGCCAGAAATCTTGGTTGTGCAGCAAACACAAAGAATGATCAACGAGCTGTTAACGCAAACCTATCCAAAAGAAATGTTTCAGTTAGTCTTAAATAAATTTTCTAATTCTGGTTTACAGCCACAAGTCATCGGTCAGCATTTAGGGATTATTCCTATGGCACTTATTCCAGCTGATGAAGCAACTACGGCGGCCTCACTGCGCGATTCAAAACCCTTTGTTGTGACGAATGCTAAATCGCCATTATCTGCAGCCTACTTTGATTTAGTCCGCAAATTAACAGGTGGAATTTTACAAAAATTAAAGACCGTGCAAAAACCGAAGCCAATTGCAACGGCGGCAAGCTCAGCTCCGACTGTTTCGACTTCAAATAATCCTAATGGTTATGATACGCGAACTATTTTAAAATTAAGAATTCACTCTGAATTAATTCGAACGATCGATCTTAAAAAAATTCTAGCCGAAGCTGGCGACAGCGAAAGTAAAGAAAAAGAACTTCGCTCGAAAACTCAACGTGATATTGGTTTGATCGTTGATAAAGAGGCTCCGGATGCTGCCCGTGAAGAACGTCAGAAGCTAGTTAAAGAAGTATTAGAAGAAGCACTTGGCCTGGGCCCGCTTGAAGATATGTTAGCTGACCCGACTATTTCCGAAATCATGGTGAATGGTTCGTCTAAAATATTTATTGAAAAAGCCGGCAAAGTTCAACTGAGCGGAATTAAATTTACCTCAAACGATCATCTTCGTCGAATTATCGAGCGTATCGTCACGCCATTAGGCCGACAAATTAATAGCTCAACTCCATTCGTGGATGCCCGATTAAAAGATGGAAGTCGTGTAAATGCAGTTATTGAACCATTGGCAATCGACGGACCTGCCTTAACAATTCGAAAGTTTAAAAAAGGCGGAATCAGCGCCGAAAAATATATTGATTTCGGAAGTGCGAATAAAAATATGCTCGACTTCTTAAAGATTGCCGTCGAATACGGCTACAATATTGTTATCAGCGGTGGTACCGGTTCGGGTAAAACTTCGTTACTCAATATGATTTCACAATTTATTCCCGCCCATGAACGCGTCATTACGGTCGAGGATGCGGCCGAATTACAAATGATGCAAGAACACGTTGTTCGATTAGAGACTCGACCCCCATCGATGGAAGGCTCAAACGCCGTGACCATTCGAGACTTAATTAAAAATGCACTTCGTATGCGACCCGATCGAATTGTGGTCGGAGAAACTCGTGACGGCGCAGCCCTTGATATGTTGCAAGCGATGAACACCGGTCATGACGGATCGATGACCACGACGCATGCGAATTCACCGCGTGAGTGTATTGCGCGTTTAGAAACGTTAGTCATGATGTCTGGCCTAGATTTACCTGTGCGCGCGATTCGTGAACAAATTGCGGGTGCAATTGATTTAATCGTACAGATTGTGCGTTTGTCAGACGGAAGCCGGAAAATTATAAGCATTACCGAAGTAGCCGGCATGCAAGGTGATGTTGTTACATTAGCAGAAATATTTAAATATAAAGAAACCGGATACGATAAAAACCGACGAGTACTAGGTCAGTTTCAGTCTACCGGAACGGTTCCCTCATTTGCTCAAGAGATTAAAGATAAGGGCGGCCATATCCCGATGGAAATTTTCTCGAATGAAGTTCCAAAGGCTGCGCCGACTCCGCCAAATCAACCAACGAATGGAACTGTTAAAAAAGCAGGATAACGGAGATTTAAATGGATATTTCATTCTTAACAAAAATTTTCGGACAAAGCTGGATTGCTTTTCCATTATTTGGAATCGCTATTTTCTTTTCTGTTTACTTCTGGGCCGATAAAATTCTAGTCAAAGTTTATAATAAAAGTTTAGGTCGAAAATCAGAGATTATGCTGCACATGAAATTGATGGGCATGGAGCACACCGAAAAAAAGGTGACTCAACTTCTACTGATGAGCAGTTTCGGTTTAGGTTTTTTATTCTTTATCATTGCTTGGCCTAATTTTGCCGTCGGAATTTTTTTAGGAACTTCGGCGGCCATTGCCGGATTTCAGCTACCCCCTATTGTTTTTAAACTGATGTATGAAAAGCGTTGTTCAAAGTTTGTAGACCAGATGGTTGATGCTTTAACCATCATGGCTAATGGTGTAAAATCAGGATCGAATCCGCAGCAATCAATGCAACGAGTAGTTGAAATTATGGGAAACCCCGTCAGTGCTGAATTTGGCCAAGTCATTACGCAGACTCAGTTTGGTCAAAGTTTCGAAGAAGCTTTATCGGACCTGGGTGAAAGAATTCCGAAACCAGATGTTCAAATGTTTGTGACTGCAATTAATATTCTGAAAGAAACTGGCGGCAATTTAGCTGAAACCTTTCAAACAATTGTCAGTACCATCCGTGAACGCCAAAAACTTGAAAAAAAGATCGCTGCAATGACCGCCCAAGGGGTTATGCAGGGAATTATCGTTAGTTGTATTCCTTTTATTTTAGGAGTCGTGTTTTATCTAATCGATCCTAGTTACATTGCCCCAATGTTCTCTACCACCCTAGGTCTAGTCCTCCTCGTCGCTATGCTAGGTTTGCAAATTATCGGTGGAGTCATGATCAGAAAAATTGTTACAATAAAAGTGTAAATGGAGAAATTCAGTATGAAGTACACGTTATTGTCTTTTGCGTTCGCTACCCTATTGTTTCAATCAGCCCATGCCCTTGTAGATATGAATAACGCAAGTTACTCAAATACTTGGATTGATATGGAAGTTCCCGGCAGTGGGTATGATATGCGTATCATTCGCGCCTACAAAAGCCGAACCTTATACAACGGAATATTCGGATTCGGCTGGTGCTCTAACTTCGAAACAAAGTTAGACGCAACTTCTGAAGGAAATATTAAAATTTCTGAGTGCGGTGACGGCCAAGAAATTATTTACTCGGCCCGTGAGTTGACTAAAAAAGATGTCGACAACACGATTACCCAAATTATTGCTAAAATGAAGGCCGATCCAAAAGTTAAATCTTCATCGCCAGATTATTTTAAAAAGCTAGCAGTGCAGTTAGTCGAAGATGCAGACGAGCGCATGCAGCTATCGCAGCAATACTCAGTTGTTGTGCCTGTTAAAGAAGGCACTAAATTCATGGCGAACGGTAAAGAGGTTGAAAACGTCGTTTTAACTAAAACTTTCTACACGCGAAATCTTCCAGACGGAAGTTACCAGCGTTTTGATCTGCAGGGCCGAATGACCCACATGTACGATAAAAATGGAAATTTTTTAAAATTTGAGTATGACAAAGATTTATTGAAAGAACTTGAAGACAACAATGCCCGAAAGCTAACATTCAAATACTATCCAAATAAAAAAATTAAACAAATTACCGGACCGAATGGTTTAAATAGTGAATACAAGTATAGCTCGCAGGAAGATTTAATCTGGAGCAAAAATATGTGGGCAAAAAGAGATGTCGATTTCTACACCTATGAATACAATGAATTTCATAATATGACTAAAGCCACTTGGCCAGACAAAACTTTTGCGATTATCCGCTACGATAATCTTAAAGACTGGGTCATGGGATATACCGATCGTGAAAAATGTGTGGAAAATTACAAATATGAATTTTCACCAAATGATCCTAAGTTTCACTACTGGTCATCAGTAACAAAGGTCTGTGGTAAAGAAACGGTCGCAAATAATCGCTACGAATTTTGGCATAAGCAATTGCCAAGTGGCCAAGTTATTCTTTCGCGCGTTTTAACCAGCGTAAACGGCAGTACAAATGATATTACCTACCACGATACATTCGGTAAGCCGATCTCAATCAAAAAGAATAATGATAAGATCAGCTTTGATTACTACGCCGACGGATTAATTAAGTACAAAGCATCTCAGCAAGCTAAAATGGAATTTACGCATGACCCGGTTAATAAGAAAGTAGCCAGCGTAAAAACAAGTTTCTATAATGAAAAAGGTAAAACTGTTTCATCACGGCAAACCACATTTAAATACGATTCAAAAGGTAACCTAACTTACGCCGAGAATACTGATGGTCAAAAGGTAACAATGAGCTATGACGAAAAAGGTCGAATCTCTTCAATTTTAGATCAGGCCAAGAAGGTTGTAAAAATCGACTACGAAGACCGATTTGGAAAACCCAATGTGGTTTCAAGACCAGGGTTAGGTACAATTAAAGTTAGTTATAAACCAAATGGTGATATCTCGAAAGTCGATAGTCCCGAAGGGCAAACGGTTGCGTCGCAAGTCGCAAGCACATTTAATAATTTACTCGATGTGATTGCACCGGCAACACAAGAACTGTACTTATAGGAGCTGACATGAAAAATTTAATATTTACTTTAATTACAATCTTCTCTTTAAGTTCTTTCGCTGATGATGGCACATGCACACCAGGCGACCGTGACTGTGAAAATATTCACTTAGATCAGGGCGCAAGTACAATTGCAGTTGGCGTCGAGTGCAGCAGTGGGGTTTGCGCAGGCCAAGAGAAAGCTTCAGGCGCAATGTTATCGAATTCGGTCGGTGTATTGAACTCGCGTAGCGGAGCCGTAAAGGCAAGCGATGGTTCTGCCGTTAAGACTGAAGGCAAAGTTAAAAAAGGTAATTAATCAGTTTCATAGCGTCTTAATTTGAGACGCCTTCAATTTCTTTTCCATAGTGTCAAATAATTAGTCAGTATCATAATCAAACACCATTCTAAACCATTGAAACCTTTAGGGTATTTTTACTTCCTCAAGCGTGGTTCTTGGCATTTGATTCGCAATACCTAATGTAGAACAAACGATTAAAGGAGTTCAACATGAAGAAAATTGCAATCACGATTCTATTAGGGCTATCGATTACTTCAGTATCTCACGCATTGAAAGATGGTGATCGTCTGGCTTGCGGTAGAATCTATTATAAATCTGATTTACGCGGCGATACGAGTACGAACTTTGCGACTTTAAAGGAAGATAATGCAACAACTCGAACGCAAGGTTTAGTGCCAGGGCATGGCGACGGCGTTTATAGAACGAACTAATTTCTTATTCTATTCAATTTCTGAATCATATCCAAAGTCAGCCGCAGGGCTGACTTTGTCGTTTTTACGAAGATCAGAATTATCAACCGTCTTTTTAGCAGCCGGATCACGAATGATCTGAGTTTCGGGCTCTATAATCACACGAGCGCTCAGCCAATTATTGATCGTTGAACCTACTTTGACTGAGCCCGCTTGATATAAACTGATCCCACCCAACGCTGTCTTATTAACAAAATCAGCAACCGGAGTACTTAATAAAGTACTTTGAATACGTGACTCAATCGTTACGCCGTTCGTTTTCAGCTGAGTTAAAGCTAATACACCACAAGCAAATAAAAAACACTTCATGACAAACTTAAACTCATCCATGCTGAACCTCACTATAATTTCTAGATACGATTTCGACGGCCTCAATTAATTGAGCTTTTGAAAATGGCTTGGCTAAATAAAAAACAGCCCCCAAAGCCTTGGCATTTTTTTGGATTTCTACATCGTCGATTGACGAAATCACTAAACATTTCGAGTTCGGAGAAATCGTAGAAACTTCTTTAAGAACTTCAATTCCACTTTTTAACGGAAGCACTAAATCTAGTATAATCAAATCTGGCTGAAGCCTTTTAATTTTTTCGATGGCATCAATTCCATCGGCTGCTTCGTCAACGATCTGTAAATCAAGACCACGTAAATTGTAACGGTAAACTTCTCGGATAAACTGGGCATCTTCGACGACTAAGCATTTTATTGGCATAACCTATTTTATCTATTTTCTTATCTAGCTAAATCTTTATTTTACAAGCTAGTCTAAGATCAGACGATCTAAGTCTAGTCACGGGGGTCCGGTCTGTTGCCGCCCGTGTTAAAAAAAGCCACAATTAAACAATGAAGAATACCATTGTCCGACACCTTGTTTTATTCGTAATTTTTATGTTCGTTTTGCCAGCATCAATCAGTATGGCCCAAGTGACAAATGCCAAAAATAAAAATCCTTTTCCGGTCAAATACACCAGCGCCGTCGACCAGAATATTATTATTAAAACAATAACTTTAGCCCCCGTTTACGACAATGTGAATGGTATTTACTCGGCACCCATTCAAAAATTACTAATCGATCTACTTCAAAACGATAAAGTTTGGGGTTATTCAGAGTATCCGAATTTAGAAAAAAAGATTTTCGTCGAGACTTTTGATAGTAAATCAAATGACGTACTAGACGTTTTAGCAAAAACCAGTTCGCAAGCATTAATGACAGCGTTGATTACTAAGGGCCCACGTGGGTTGAATGCGCGACTTAAATTGTACAGCCAAGATCGCGGCCTTATTTTACTAGAAGAATCTTTTCAAGATACTGAAACTTTTGAACTGGGTCGTCTACGCGAAGAATTTGTACGGTTATATCATAATTTAAAGAATAAACTTCCGTACCGCGGTTTTGTGTTAAGCCGCCGCGCACTTGAAGTAACGTTGAATTTAGGACTCCAAAATGGAGTAAAAGTTGGCCAAGAATTAACCTTAGCGCAAGTTTTAAAGCTGAATCGTCATCCTAAATTGAAAACTTTAGTCGGAATCGAAAGAGAAATCATCGGCAAGGTAAAGGTCACAAAAGTAGAGCCCTATTTAAGTTTCGCTCAAATCATTTTCGAAAAAGAAACAGGCGTTGTCGACGTCGGAGCAAAAGTATTACCAACCGATTTTGTTTCATACCCTGTTCCTTTGCTGAATCGTGACGGCGGAGTTATTGGCGATCAGATCACCAGCCCAATGAATCCTGTTGAATCTCCCCAAGAACAAAGCGATCAACCGAGTGAAAGCAATTTTAATTCAAAGAATGGTAAAATCGGCAAAGTTACCCTTCAGGGCGGCATGACCCAATATAAAGAATCAACTAGTTTGCAATCAGGTGGCTCAGTCGATGCGAATAATGGAATGGCCCCTACAATTTTATTGGGCGCTCAGTTATTATTTTTCAAAAATGTTTTCGTGGATTTCAATATCAAGCAGTCTTATTTTAATTCAGACCACAACTTAACTGGCGCAACTCCAAAAAATTTGGGCTACACGTATAGCCGTTACTCAGGCGCGGTCGGATACAATTACTACATTGAAGATTCTCAGTGGGGACCTCAAGTTTCTGCGGCATTGGGCCTTACTTCGTATAAAACTCAGGTCAGTGACACAACGCCTACCGCTTTAACTAGCACGCAGACTGATGGACTTAGTTTGAAAGTTACGGGCTTATTGCCGCTACAGCCTGAATATCCTTTTGAAGTTGGAATCGATTTACTATTTCTACTAAGCTCAAGCTTTGCGGAAGCTCCCACTCATTCGGGATCTTCGAATTCGAACGCCAACTCAATTGGTTTATTCGCAACTTATGCTTATAGCCCGAATTTACGCTACCGGTTTGACCTAACTTTTGAAAACATCAACGCAAGCTTCAGTGGAACTGGCACTCGTCCAAATCCAGCAAGTTCAACAACGATCAAGACCACTTCCCAGCTAGTTGGAATTGAATATCTGTTTTAAGCAAAAAAAAACCCCGGGTTATCCCCAGGGTTTTTTTACTATTAACTAGTTTAGCGTAGACAGCGATGCTTACTCCGCGCAGCGGACTAGCCGTCCGCGACTACGCGTCTCGGACTACATCATCCCGTCCATGCCGCCCATGCCACCCATACCGTGGCCGCCGCCCATACCGCCACCAGCTGATTCTTTTTTAGGAGCTTCAGCAATCATGGTCTCAGTCGTTAACATTAATGATGCTACCGAAGCAGCGTTTGTTAATGCGCAACGAACAACTTTTACTGGATCGATCACACCGTCTTTTAAAAGATCAGTGTATTCATCGCTGTAAGCGTTGTAACCAAAGCTTGGAGACTTATCTTGCATGATCTTATCAACAACGATCGCGCCATCTAAGCCGGCGTTAGCCGCGATTTGACGAATTGGCTCTTCACAAGCGCGCTTGATGATTTTAGCGCCGAATGCTTCTTCTTCGTTGAATTTAGTTTTATCAATTTTCATTGAAGCGCGTAGTAATGCAGTTCCGCCACCAGCTACGATTCCTTCTTCAACTGCCGCGCGAGTTGCATTCAATGCATCTTCAACACGAGCTTTCTTTTCTTTCATCTCAACTTCAGAGTGTCCACCAACGTGAATAACTGCAACACCGCCAGCTAATTTAGCTAAGCGCTCTTTCAATTTTTCTTTGTCGTAATCAGAAGTTGTTTCTTCGATTTGACCTTTGATTTGAGAAATACGTGCTGTGATGTCAGCTTTTTTACCAGCGCCATCGATGACGATCGTGTTGTCTTTATCGACTACGATACGCTTTGCAGTACCAAGGTTAGCTGCAGTTGCCTGCTCTAACTTCATACCTAGATCTTCAGAAATTAATGAAGCACCTGTTAATGCCGCAACGTCTTCAAGCATTGCTTTACGACGATCGCCGAAACCCGGAGCTTTAACCGCACAAACGTGTAAAGTGCCACGTAATTTATTAACAACTAAAGTTGCTAATGCTTCGCCATCAACATCTTCCGCGATGATTAAAAGCGGACGACCTTGCTTAGCAACTGCTTCAAGTACGCCAATCATGTCTTTCATTGATGAGATTTTTTTATCGTAAACTAAAACGTAAGCGTTTTCTAAAACCGCTTCCATCTTTTCTGGATTTGTTACGAAGTACGGAGATAAATAACCACGGTCAAATTGCATACCCTCAACAACTGTCACTTCAGTCTTAGCTGTTTTAGAATCTTCAATCGTGATAACGCCTTCACGGCCCACTTTATCCATCGCGTTTGATAACATTTCGCCGATTTCCATATCGTTGTTCGCAGAAATTGATCCAACTTGAGCAACTTCTTTTGAACCCTTAACTGGCTTCGACATGTTTTTAAGTTCTTCAACAATGATATTCACGGCTTTGTCGATACCGCGCTTGATTGACATTGGGTTGTGACCCGCAGTTACAAGCTTAGCACCTTCACGGTAGATTGCTTGCGCAAGTACAGTTGCAGTTGTTGTTCCGTCACCGGCTTCGTCATTAGTTTTAGAAGCAACTTCTTTAACCATCTGCGCGCCCATATTTTCGAATTTGTTTTCTAATTCGATTTCTTTAGCAACCGTCACACCATCTTTTGTGATTAACGGAGAACCGAAAGATTTGTCGATTACTACGTTACGACCTTTAGGTCCTAGGGTTACTTTAACTGCGTTAGCTAAAGTGTTCACACCCTTAAGAATGTGTGTACGTGCGTCTTCTGAAAACATTAAAATTTTGCTCATGCTATCTCCTGTTAATTTAATTTAATATGTTACGTTGCGAGCTTTCAGCTCTGCTTACTTGCGAGCTTTCAGCTCGACTTATTGTATAATTCCTAGAACGTCTTCTTCTCTCATCATCAAAAAATCTTCGCCAGAAAATTTGATTTCAGTACCTGCGTACTTAGAGAATAAAACTTTGTCGCCAGATTTAACTTCTAAAGGTAAAATTTTACCGTCTTCAGTTACACGACCCTTGCCAGTTGCAACGATTTCGCCACGCTGTGGTTTTTCTTTTGCTGTATCAGGGATAAATAATCCACCCGCCGTTTTTTCTTCTTCTGCCATCCGACGAACCAAAATCCGATCATGTAAAGGACGAACACCTAATTCTTTAGCCATATCAAAGACCCCCAATAATGCGTGATTTTCTGAATGAAAACCCCGGTTTGTTATATAATTTGGAACGCTTAGGTAATATGAAGCGCCCATAGGATATGTCAAGGTCGGCCTGAATTCTTATTTGCGGGGTCGTTCGTTGCCGATAGGCATTACGGAGTCGAAAGTGCCTGGCGATCAGCCTGGGGGTTCGCTTTGCTTGACGCTGGTCTAGAAGAGAAAAAATTATTTGCGTAGGCGCTCATTAGTTCGGCCACTTCTTCAGCAGTTAGGCGGCCCGAAACCTCTTTGATCGCTTTATTTAGTTCTTTTTGCTTTGTCAGGTATCCAACGAAGTAATCTGAAATTGTTAGATCATGGGCCATCGATAATTGAAGACTCTCTTTGTAAAAACGATTCTGCATCATTTTTAGCTCGGCTTGTGCAGATGCATCGATAACTGGAATTTTGATTTTAACTAAAGAGTCTTTGGTTGCTTTTAAGCGGGCCTCAGCCTCAGTCACCATCGAGATTTTCCATTCGCGGTAACTTTTCGTCGTGCTGCCTGCCAAAGTTACCTGTGGGGCATTTAACGAAAGCGTTTGGTTAGCTGATACGATGGGAATGGACGCAAAAAACATCAAAGATGCGGCTAGTATTACAAACGTGCGAATTGAATAAACGTACAACTTCACTAGCCATCTCCTTGATGACTTTTTGATATACAAGAGTTAAGCCGGATTAAATCAAATCTATTCGCTATTGTGATGAGGGGTGTATAAATCTGAGACACTAGTGACAACAATTAAAGTCGGCGGCAATCAGTCAGATAGACTAAACAAAAGTACCCGCGACCCGACTTCTGTCTTCAAAAATAACCTAAAAAGAACGGGTTTTTCCTCGATAAATGTCGTGATTTTGCATAAACAAATTTAACTTGCTGCAGATCGCCTACTTTTTAGACTGTAATAGTTAAAACGTCAACAGAGGGGAAAACTGTGTTAATCAAAATAATCGTGGTCATGATGACTGCGTCTTTAAGTACATTTGCGTTCGCAGATGTAAAACTTGGTCAAAAAATCGTAGGTGGAGTCGAAGCTGAAAAAGGTGAATTGCCTTTTCAAGTTTCACTACAGAGCTCGTCGGGGTCACATTTTTGTGGTGGATCTTTGATTAAGCCAAACTGGGTATTAACAGCTGCACATTGTGTTCAGGGCTCTTCAGCAATTAAAGTTGTTGTTGGTATGCATGACCAAACTGATCGCACTGGTACCGAAACTTTCACGGCAGTTAAAATTATACCGCATCCTCAATACAGCGCGAGCACTTTAGATTATGATTATGCACTTGTAAAATTAAGCGGCGATTCTACTTTTAGAACGGCTGAGATAAATAATGAAGAGATCGATCTTGCGGGCCCAGAAAAAGTGATGGTTTGGACTTCAGGCTGGGGAACAACTTCAGAAGGTTCATACAGTTTGCCAAAAATCTTAAACAAAGTTGAAATTCCACTAGTTACAAAAGCTGAGTGCAATTCTGACGACGTTTATGCAGGCGACATCACAGATCGTATGCTTTGTGCTGGTTTACCTGAAGGTGGTAAAGATTCTTGCCAAGGGGATAGCGGCGGACCTTTATTCATGAAGATGACAAGCGGAGATTTTAAAATCGTTGGGGTTGTTAGCTGGGGAATTGGCTGCGCTCGTCCGAACAAGTACGGCGTTTACAGCAAAGTAAATGTTATGATTGATTGGATTTTTAAACAGATCCAATAATAGGTCGAGAAATTAATTTTTCTAAAGGGAGCAAAACTTATCTGCTCCCTTTTTTTATGGTAAATCAAAAAACAAAAATTCAGAATTAGGCTGCCACTTGAAATGCAATCGAGACTCAATACTTACGTTTGCTGCATCGCCGGGACCTAAGGTTACATCGTTTACTTTTACAATCCCACTTACGACCTGCACCCAATAAAACCGAGTTTCATCGGTATTCAATATTTTTTCGCCCGCTTTATTAGATTTTGTAGCGTAGACTTCTGCGTCTTGGTTCATCGATACCGAGCCTTCGCGCCCATTATTTGAAGCAACTAAGACCATTTCACCTTTTTCAAGTTCGCTGGCGAAATTTTTTTGTTCATATCCTGTTGGATAATTTGCTTGATCTGGCAAAATCCAAATTTGCAGAAGATGAGTTTTTTTATCTTTAAGATGATTGTATTCTGAATGGCGAACGCCCGTGCCGGCGCTCATGCGCTGAACTTCACCAGGGCTGATCGTCGCCGTATTTCCCATACTATCTTTATGCTCTAGAACACCGTCGACGATGTAAGTGATAATCTCCATGTCACGATGGGCATGGGTCGGAAACCCTGCGCCGCCAGCGACATAGTCTTCATTGATGACCCGCAAAGCAGAAAGACCCATATGTTTTGGATCTTGGTAATCGGCAAACGAAAAAGTATGGTAACTTTGTAACCAACCATGTTCAGCGTGACCGCGATCTTCAGATTTGCGAATCGTAATCATATTATCCTTCTTTTAGTAAACTTCTTAACATCCAAGCTGTTTTCTCATGAACATCAAGTCGTTGGGTAAGTACATCCATCGTCGTTTGGTCTTTTACATTCTCAGCATGGGGAAAAGCCGTCCGGATCGTTCTAATGACTGATTCATGTCCCAAAACAAGCTCTTCAATCATTTTCGTCGCCTTAGGTACTCCGCGATGTTCCTTGATTGATGATAACTCTACAAATTCCGAATATGAACCCGGTGCGTAGTGACCAAGCGCTCGAATTCTTTCAGCTATCAAATCAAGCGCCGTCCACATTTCAGTATATTGCGTCATGAACATCATATGCAAAGTTTGAAACATCGGGCCTTCAACATTCCAATGAAAATTATGCGTTTTCAAATAAAGCGTGTATGAATCGGCAAGTAGCTTTGACAAACTGTGCGCGACGTCTTTTCGATCAACTTCTGAGATTCCAATATCAATGTTCATTTTCATTTAAGCTCCTTAGTTATTAAAGTATCTATTCAGCTTACCGAAAATTATCTGAAAAAAAATCAAGAATAGCGTGCGTCTATGAAGTTAATCGAAGCATTCTTAAAACTAAATGGTCTCTTCGAACAGCTTGCCTTAATTTTAAGTCATTTTTGCTTGTCCAAGTTTCTATCCGAAGCGAAACGCTCGCATCGAGATTGATCCATTTTGCATGCCTTCGTATTCAAACTTAAGCTCGTCACTCTTATGCGAAGCGCCCAATATATACTGAATCGGTAAATAATGATCCAAAGTAGGTACGCTCATTTGCCCCGCTTTGCTTTTATTATAATTTTTATTGATCGAATAAAAATCTCTGTCGAGTAATTTTTCTTTAAACCACTCATCGAACTCAACCGCCCAATCAAAAGGTGTTTCGTTTTCCTCATGACTTATGTTGCGCAAATTATGTGTAACGTTCCCGCTTCCCAAAATCAGCACGCCTGAGTTTCTTAACGCCTGAAGTTGCTGACCAATTTCAAAATGGTGTTGCGGGCTTTTAGTCATATCGATGCTAAGCTGTAAAACCGGAATATCTGCTTTGGGATACAGAAATTTTAAAATACCCCACGATCCGTGATCAAGGCCCCATTTTTCATAATCTAAAGAAATTTTTGGTTCGCTAAAACTGGATTGTATGTTTTTGGCAAGCTTAAGGTCTCCGGCGGCCTCATACTTTATTTTATAAAGCTCTTCCGGGAATCCATACATATCGTATATCATTCTTGGCTTTTCACTACTGGTGATAAAAGTACCTTGGGTCGTCCAGTGTGCAGAAACACACAGAATAGCTTTTGGCCTCGGTAGATCGAGCCCGATTTGAGTAAGAGTTCGTGTGAACGCATTGTTTTGTATCGCATTCATGGGTGAACCATGACCGAAAAATAAAACGGGCATCATACGAACTCCTTCCTGAAAAATTTTTCAGTTCTTTCGGTTGACTACTTCTTCGCAACTTTTTCTTGCGCACCTTGTACTTTAAGTTCAATCGTTATCTCGTCACCGACAACGGGGCCTGCTTCAACCGCTTGGCTCCAAGTTAGTCCGAAATCTTTTCTATTAATCTTTGTGGTGGCAGTAAAGGCCGCTTTCAAGTTTCCATATCCATCAACAGCCGAACCTGTATACTTGCCATCAAATACTACTTTTTTTGTCTTACCTTTGATTGTTAAATCGCCCGTTGCTTTGAAAGACTCGGGGGTTCCTGTAATTGAAGTGCTTTTAAAAGACATTTTCGGAAACTTGGTTGCATCAAAAAAATCCGCACTCTTCAGATGTTCATCGCGCTTTTCAACACCGGTATCAACTGACGATGTATCCGCTTCAGCCTCTAGCTTCGACTGGTTAAAATTTTTGTCAACTGTGAGCACTCCGCTGAATGTTTTAAAAACTCCGTCCACGCTAGAAATAACCAAATGTGGAACTTCGAATCCAACTTTAGAATGCATTGGATCAATGTTATACTTACCGGGTTCAAGCTTCTTCTGCGCAAATGCTGAAACTGATACTAAAGTTGCTAAAGCTAAAACTGTCTTATTTAAACCGAATGACATGCTGACTTCCTTTGTTATTGTGGTTGTTTAGATTACTATCGTTCAAATTTCGTTGTTCGAAAAGTCATCAATAATATAAAACACTGTTGCATATATGGAACACTGTTTTACACTGGTCTAATGAGCAAACAAATTGATTACAACCAAATTGCTTTATTTATCGAAATCATTGAATCCGGAAGTATTTCCGAAGCGGCCAGGCGATTAAATCAGGCCAAATCAAATTTAAGCCGTGCTCTTTCATCACTTGAAAAAAATTTGGGATCCCAGCTAATTTATCGAAACACCCGCAGCCTGCATCCGACAGAATCTGGACTGCTTTTTTATGAAAAATGCAAAGAGTCCTATTCTGATATCAATTTGAATGTGCAGAATTTAAAACTGAATGAACTTCACCTGCGGGGAAGATTCTGTTTAACCGCAGCAATGGATCTAGCGCAAACTATTTGCCCTCCAATTTTATCTGATTTTGCAAAATTGCATCCCGAATTAAAAGTAGAGTTGCGCGGCGAAAATCAAATGGTGGACTTAGTAAAGCAAGGCGTAGACGTGGCTATTCGCTTTGGGTTGCTATCTGATTCAAATCTTAAAGCCGCAAAGATTAGCGACCTCAGCTTAGTTTTAGTTTCGACGGATGGATATTTAAGCCAACATGCTAAGGTAAAATCTTTGGATTCTTTAAAAGATTATTCATTTATTTCGTTTTCGAGAACTTTTGAGAAAAACATTAGCTTAAGCCGTCGTGGCGGCGCCAATCAAAAAACTTCCGTCAGACCTACATTCTATACCAATGACAGCTTAGTCGCTAAATCATTACTTCTGCAGGGCGGTGGCATTGGACTACTTCCAGATTTTCTATGCTATAATGAACTTAAATCAGGCCAATTAGTTCGCGTTCTTCCAGACTTTTCTTCCCGCCCCGTCCCCGTGCAATTCGTTTGGAATCAACATAAAGAAGTATCCCCTAAAGTAAGGGCTTTCATCGACTTTTCAAAAGATCGACTTAGAAAGTATTTTACGAATTAGACTTAAATAGCTATCTGGTAACTCGACCTTCGTACCGCTTGAGGCGTCTATTATTGAGAATCGCTTTTGAACGAAGGCTATTTTCGTCGGTCAAAGGGTCATTTTTTCAGTGTGAAAGACCGATACATTTTCAACACGTATATGACTAAATATTTAAAGCGGCCCGCATTTTTACTTTTTACGATTGCAGCAATTTTAGCTGTCTGCTGGAAAATATTTAGCGTTTCTGAATTAAAGCAGCCAGTGCCACTCATAGCCAGTTCCCAGCCAATCCCTGAGCAAATAATTGCACCGGCTGCGGTCAAACCAGCGGCAGAAACTCTATCAAGCGCCTCTAAAGAAATGCCTTTAACTCGTGATACTGAAAAGTCTTTCACCAAAGCACAAATTCATAAACGTAAACCGTCTCAAGTGATTGAAACTCCAAAACGCCTTACATCAAGTTCAATTCTTGGGGGCACCCAGTGGAAGATCTGGCCGGCCGTCAAGGTTGTGAAGTCTAATGAGAAATCTGAATCTAATCAAATTAGTAATCTAAGTATTGTGCCAAGCGAAGAATTTCAACCTGACATCAATCGTTTCGATATTAAAGAACCAATTGTCATTTATAACGAAAGACTGAAAAGACCCGGTATCATCACGGGGACGATAAAACTAGAAACTGAAGATCGCGTAGAACTTGAAAAAGAACTTTCGAATTTGCGTGCGCATATCTCGCAAGCTTTCGAACCTATTCAAACATATTTTATTGAAAGTTCTGATCAAACTTTTGACTTAGAAAATTTGTATTTAAAATTAAAACAGCTTCCAAAAGTACACAATGTCGAACTAGAAATACTGAGTAAAAATTATGAAAAAAATTAATTTTTATTCAATCACCGTTTCTTTTTTTCTTGCTACAGCGATTATTGGTTGCAGTGCAAAAAAATTCACTTCTGAACAGTTTAGCCATACGACCGCCGACCCTCTTTTTAAG
The DNA here is from genome assembly GCA_043760925.1 of Bdellovibrio sp. Classification (GTDB taxonomy): domain Bacteria; phylum Bdellovibrionota; class Bdellovibrionia; order Bdellovibrionales; family Bdellovibrionaceae; genus Pseudobdellovibrio. Next base: position 181,647 of record JAYUOK010000002.1, read on the forward strand.
TATGCATGGCACATTTTGAATACAGGACAGTCTGTATTCGCAACAACCCCGGGCGTATCTGGAATTGATTTAAATTTGACCGCAACGTGGAATCAGCAAATATACGGAAACGGTGTTTTGATCCAAATATCTGACGATGGGCTGGAAGATACTCATGAAGATATCAACGCAAACTTTCCGTATTTAGCGACCTCGAAAAATTATATGTTAACAACTCCATTCACGGCTACGACGGCAACGCCACAGGCCGTTGACGATGATCATGGCACATCTGTTGCGGGTTTAATTGCTGCGGTTGGAAATAATAAGATCGGTACTCGCGGAGTAGCACAAAAAGCAAAATTAACTATTGCAAATTTCTTGTCAGGATCTGTTACTCAGACTTTAGCGAAATTCATAGACCAGGCTAGCGGTGATTTTGATATTTCAAATATGAGCTGGGGCGGTACACAGAACATCATCGATGTTGTGAACGTAACTTATAACAACCAACTTAAATCAATGGTGACTACTAAAAGAGGCGGCAAAGGTGCCATTTTTGTTAAGGCTTCCGGCAATGATTTTGCCGTACTATGCAATGGCTCTGCTTCAGCATACTGCATTGGTAATACAAACTTCGATAACGATAATGTTATTCCTTACATCATCAACGTTGCTTCAATGAACGCGGAGGGAGTTTCAGCTAGTTATTCATCAACGGGTTCATCATTGTGGATTACTTCTTTTGGTGGCGAATACGGCGATGATTCTCCGGCCATGGTTACGACAGACCGCATGGGCTGCACGAACGGGGTATCTGTTTCAAGCCGAACTCTAACTTTCGAAAACGGAACTTCTGCTGAGAATTCAAATTGTAATTATACAACAAGCTTCAATGGAACTTCGGCCGCGGCGCCTATTTTAACGGGCGTCATAGCTCTAATGCTTGAAGCAAACCCGAACCTTTCTTGGAGAGACGTAAAGTATATTCTAGCTAAAACCGCTATCGCCGATAATTATCTTGTGGGTACAACTGCGCACCCCCAAACATTGTCTTTACCAACTGGCTATGCTTGGGATCAAAAATGGATTACAAATACTGCTACTTTTAAATTTCATAATTGGTATGGTTTCGGCCGAGTAAATGTGGATGCCGCGGTGGCGATGGCTAAAACTTTTATAAATACGCCCGTGGTGCTTGGTACATTTACCGAGACGAATTGGGTTCATACAAATTCGGCGTTGGTACTTGCGGTCCCTGACAATAGCGCCACCGGAGTAACTAATGCGATCGTTGTCGCAACAGCTTTAAAAATAGAAGCCGTTCAAATCAAAGTTAATGTTACTCATGCTGACATTTCTGAATTAGCGCTAGAACTGACATCCCCTAGCGGAACAAAAAGCGTTCTCGTGAACGCCCGAAACTCTTTGACTGGAATTTCTAATTTTGCCGGAGAAACTTTTTTAACAAACGCTTTCTATCAAGAAACTTCAGCCGGAACATGGACTTTAAAAGTAGTCGACGCGAAAGCTGGAATCACGGGAACTTTGACTTCATTCAGTATTAATATCTTGGGTGGAGCTCCTTAAATACAGGATTAAAATCCGAACAATAGATAGTCTTCCTTGGTATAGCCTTCCATAATTTGATCACCCATTTTACCATCTCGAATCGGAACAAATGCAAAAGTACAATATTCCTGAAAGTGCAAAATACTTTCGACGGCGACATCCCTGGTTCCCGGCGCCATCATCGCCTTTATTTCTAAATGCCCTACATTCTGGTTTTTTCTTTTAAATTTTTCATCTGTTATTGCCGCTACATTTCTTACAAATTTTTCCATATTTAAAGATTCAAAATGGGCACTTAAATTTAAGTTTCCGTATTTAATGAGCTCTCGGTAGTAGTCTGGCAATCGAGTTCCATTAGAATGCATACTTAAAGCATGCCCCAGTGAAGAAATGTACCGAACCCAATCAAGAAACGCAGGATTTAAAGTGGGCTCACCACCACTAATGATAAAATTAACTTTTTGGCCTTTGCCGAACTTATCAAGAATTTTTTCGGTGGCCGTAAGAAGCTCTAATAAAGATTTATGGGGATCAGTTTTATTATGTATCCAGGGCCAACAGTAGCTGCAGTCATAATTGCAACGTCGCCCGATTTCCCAGTAGACTTGTTTCAAGTCAGATTCATGCGTTCTTTCCATAGCAAGAATTTGATCTGTTTTTTTCAGTTTTAGATGAGGCGCTACCGGTTCTGCAAAAGTCTTCTGAAGTAAGCTTTTGTCTTTGCCATTCTTATATTTAGGTATGAACAGGTCAGCTCCGCAAGAACATAGCTTACGATTACATGTGCTCCATTCCGTAGGTGCATTGAAATCTTCATAGATGTTTCCGTAAAGGCCGCCAACCTTGCAAGAGGCTCCAAAAATTTTCCCATCCATATCGATAAATAAACTATCGACACCCAGCCCACACTTCCAATTAAGAAAAGAATTTTTTGCTTCACCAACTAAATCGTCAGTGCTGTAATCAAAACAAGTCCCATTTGCGCCGTAGGCCCGGATGGGGCGGCCAGGAGTAAAATCGGGTACTTCGCTTTTTATGAAAACAATTGATTTTTTTTTGAATAATTCTTTTAATGCGTTAAGCATGTTTAACCTTTGTCGACATAATATCGAAATTGCAATGGCAAAAAGATTTATTACATAAAATCGGATTTGTAGAAAGATTTAGTTCTTCGTCTGATATACGTCCGATTTTGCCGCCGACCAAACACCAACCTCTAAAAATGTCTCCGTCCATGTTTACAACCAGCTGTTCGACACCGGCATAGCACATCCAACCCTTCCAATTGTTTTTTCCTAATGAAATCAATCTTTGTGGTGATATCTTTTTGCGATATCCTTGCGCGTCTAGCATGTCCATTGCTCCACGATAATATTCAAATTCTTTATCGTACTTGATGTGTTTAACCAGCATTTCGTGTTGCTGATCGATTACCTTTAACTGCGTTGGGGTATAATTATAAAGAGTGTCTTTAAAATCAATGACCAGCGGCTGAACAGCCATGCTTATGTTGGGAATATCTTTTATTCGAAATGCCAATTCTAAAACCCGATTAAAATGTTCCTGATGCATCATGAAGTTCGTGTGAGTTCGTATCGATTGGCTGGCTAGCTTGACCACTTCAAAATAATGGTCTGCATTGCCTTTTTCTGCGTGGAAGCTTAAACAAACATGATCTATTTTCGGAATAAGTTTATTCCAATATTCTAGCGTTCTAGACCCGTTTGAAATAATTCCAACTTTCACGCCAATCTCGCGGCAGTACTCGGCAAAGGTAATTAAATCTTTCCAAAGGGTTACTTCCCCACCCGTCAATTCTATATAAATATTCTTGTTCGGATGAAAATGTTTAATCTTATCAATAAAATTCTTGGCCACTGAAAATTCGGGCCAGGGTTGTTTCGCGTTGTGCAAATCTTCAGGACAATAGCTGCAACTAAAATTACAGGTATTTCCCAAACACCAATTTACGACCATCGTCTTCTGATGCTCAGGATTAGCATGAATTAATTGATTATATTGGATAACTTCTGGATCCATCATATCCCCTGACATACATGTTAATAAGGAACATACTAAACACAAAGAAAAACCTTTTCACATAGCAATGAAGTTAATGCGCAAATGACTCGGGCCGCTAGATCTAGGATATAATATCTAATGCCGTAAAGTATGTAATTCAAGATTGGATACCGATGCTCTTCTTAACGAAAAAAGTTCCACAATCAGAATTGTTAGGTGCTGAAAAGGTAATGTGCCGCTTTAAGTGGGACTACCCAATTGTAAATTTAATGAATGGTCACATTCAAAATTGCTGTCGAACTCCAAAACAAACCATCACTGCCAAAGATCTCGAACAGTACGGCAAAGATGCGATCATGAATTTGCCCTACGAACTAGAACGAAGAAAAGAAAAAATTTTAGGCTTATCTCATAATGACTGTGCCTCTTGCCTTCATCTTGAAAAAGTCGGAGCGCCTGCCCCACGGACTGGCTCAACAAACTGGGTCAATCAATACTACGCTAAAGAATCTGGATCTAAAAAAAATGACAAGCAGGCAAATCAAATCGTAAGTGATTTCGCTAAAGACCTTTCGCATGACAGCTCGGTATTGAAAAGTAATTCACCTGAAATGTTAGAAATTGTCTTGGGTAACATTTGCAATTTCAAATGCACATACTGCTCGGTTCACTACAGCAATACATTGGCAAAAGAACTCATCGACAGCGGTGAAATGAGTAAAGAATACTACAACTCACAATTTCCCAGCGCCCCAGATAAGTTAGAGGCTGTATTTTGGGAATGGTTTTATGATGTCGCTAGACACTCGTTAACTTCTATTAATTTTTTAGGTGGGGAACCGACATTAATTCCGAATTTTTATAAAATATTAGACAAACTGATTCGGGCCTACGAAGACTTAGGTCCAAGAAAATGTGGTTCTCCATCAATGACAGGGGCAGTCAGGGAATCTGTTAGAATGTTTTTACTACAAGACGTTTTAACAAAAGGAACCCCAAATGCCCCCATCAGGT
>JAYUOK010000003.1:0-2549 GCA_043760925.1 Bdellovibrio sp.
TCTAGGTGTTCGACATTATTTTTCCAGGCCTTAATATCTTCGAGCGATCGCCAATAAGAGACAGTTATGCCAAACCCCTGCAAATCCCGAGAACTTTCAACGCCAATAAAACCCTTTTGAAGACTGACCAGCTCAATCATTTTTTGCGCGGCCTTTTCGTAACCCGCATGATCCCGCTCATTCCTTTTCGAAGTAAAAATAACTGCGTATCTTTGCTCCGCGAGACTTTTTATCATCATCAAACATGGATTATTCGCACCCCAAAGAGTTTTAAATTCTTCTATTGGTGTAAAACCAATCCGCAAATAAAATTTTCGGGTTTTATCATAATTCTCGTCAGCACGAGACTCACTTAATGTCTTAACTGTTAGATATTTGAACTCTTGCTTAAGGAGACTCTCTTCTACACTGCGAATCAATTCAGTTCCGATTTTCTTTCCATGAAATTCGGGCAGCAATCCCATAACATGAATTTCAGCTGTCTGCTGATTGTGCTTATTGAGACTCACAAAACCAACCACGTCAGACTCAACAGCTGCCCAGGTTTCCATTTTTTGAATATCGTTGATGTAATCCAGAATTGCTGATTCAATTCCAAACCATTGAGGTAATGCGCGAAGAATTTTTTCGCAGATACGACTTTTTTCTGTAGGATCTTCGATCTTCGCTATTTTCATTAAGGCTTTCGCACAAGCCTTCCGTAGATGAGAAACGCGCAGAGAGCAGCCACGACGAGCCAATAAATTAATTGGACTTGATTCGCGTTGCCGGAATAAAGACTCAAGCCGCAAAAGAGCAGCATTTCCGCAACTATACAAGCTGCCGCAATCGGCGCCAGGATACTCAAGCGTTTATTTATCGCCGGAAGAATCAGACCCACGCTGATAAGCACTTCGAAGACACCCATCGCCAGCCAAACTCCGTGTGGAATCATAGTCAGGGAAGGCACAGCTTGCTCGGAATTAGAAAACTTCCACACGGCACCGGTCGCTGTATGCAGGGCGAGAACAATCTGTAGAACCCAGAATAAAATATTCACGTTTTAGCTCGTTTCTTTTTTTTTGACGATGACCCGTTCAGGCTCGCAGCAGCACGAATCAACGCTTTGAACGCAACTTCGTTCAGCTCTTTGATTCTTCCATCGATGAGCCGAGAGGGAGAATCTTCTTTTTTCATAACCACTTCAAATCCTGACTAATTAGGTAAAGGCAAACACTCCATAATTTCGATTGAGTCACCCGGAAAGATTTCAAAGTGCGGGTGCTTTGTAAAAAGTTTAGCTGCCTCTTCATGGGTTTCAGCTTCAACAATTGTATAGGCCGTTAACTGATTTTTTGTATCAGATATTCCTTTGCCATCTACGCGCTTTGTTTTACCAAGAGGATTTCCGCTGTCTTTAATCATTTTCGAATTTTTTTCTCCCCAACCGGCCCAGGCCTTAATTCCCTCTTTTTGCCGGTCGGCTTTTGCTGCCGGGGTTAAGCTAGCCCATTCATCCATTGAAGCCGGTGATCCGTAATAAATAGCCAAAAATTTTTTCATAGTTTCTCCCTTTTAGAAGGTGATGTTAAACTATAAATTATTCATCTTACAATCTGCACTGCAGATTTAACCTTAATAAATATACCAGCAAAAATAAGAGCACTTGCAATTGCTAGCCGCAGATTCAGATTCTCGCCCAGCAAAATCACCCCGCCTAGCGCAGCAAGTGCCGGAACACTTAATTGAACAATTGCGGCCGTGCTCGTCTGCAGCCTTTTAAGCACCACATACCACAAAATATAACCCAGGGCCGAAGTAAGTGCTCCGGACAAAACGGCCAGCTTTGCTCCGAAAGGAGTTAACGTTATTGGGTTAGCCAAAATCAGCAATAACACCAAAGGGCAGGTAAATATGAAATTTCTGGCAGTCGCAACGGCGGGATTGTCTGCCCCCTGCCCCACGAGCGTATAAATGCCCCAAGATATGCCCGAAAGACCCATCAATACTGTCGCGCTTGGCGGCGGCATGTGCAGTCCTGGCCAAAGCAGGTAGACAAACCCAATTGCGGCAAATATAAACCCTGTCTTTTCTTTGCCATTTAATTTCTGGCCGCGCGCCAAAACAGCAACCATCATCGTCAACTGAACGCTCGAAAAAAGCAACAGCGCCCCCATCCCAGCACCGATCTGAACATAGGACAGTGAAAAAAATATCGCATAACCAAACAACATTAATGGCGCTAAAAGATTATTTTTCTTGGGTTTTAAAGATTCATAGTTTTTTTTTCTAATAAAAAGAAGAGCCAGCACAACCGCTCCGGAATGTAATCTAATCAGCGCAAAACTTATCGGATCATTGGCCGGATCGACTAAAGCCAATCGGCAAAGCACCGAATTAGCTGCAAATGCGATCATTGTCAAAAAAGTCAGAAAGAATAGCTTGAGCGACATTATTTTTCCTATTTACGTAATTCTCATTTCGATTTTTTTATAAAGTATCAGATAGTGTGAATTATTTCATAGTTTCTAATATTTCAGTTCCTGAATTTTTTTTGTTAAAGAATGGCA
>JAYUOK010000004.1:0-2547 GCA_043760925.1 Bdellovibrio sp.
GAATTATTTTATTTATTCCAAAAAAAGAATTTCAATTACAAAAGACTTATCAAATTACGAGAGAATTTTTTACCCGAGATGAGACGCACCACTGAAGACATCCAACGACTAAGAGGTGGACGTTGAAATCACCATTAATATTTCGTGTTTTTAAAAATGACCAGATTCACGTTGTTAAACAATTCGTGGATAAAGACCAAATCATTATCGGTCATGAAGCTGAAGTCGATATTGATTTAGATTCAGCCGAAGTTTCTTCAATACATTGCTTGATTGAAAAGCGTGGTCAGCAATTTTTTATCTGTGACCTGGGATCAACCGGCGGAACTTATAAAAATGGCAAAAACGTGATGGACGAAGAAATTCTTTCAGGTGAAGAATTTAATGTTGGTCCTTTTCGTGTTGTCTTTTTTGTCGGAGCACCAAAACCGGTTCATATGCCCAAAGCTGGTTCCGAGATAGTTATTGAACCAGTTGCTCCGCCAACAACTCAACCTGTTGCCAGAGCGTCAGTTCCGCCAGTGACTGGTGTTGCTTTTAGTGCCGCCACGGACGTGCCAGTTGCAAAAACGCCGATCGTGGAAAAACCTAAAATCAATTCTGAAGCTGTCCATAACAAACTGAATAGCGCGCTAGCAACAACTGTAAATAAGTTTTCTAGTAAAAAAGGGAAAAAGACATTTTCCCCAAGCAGCGAAATAAAAGATTTACGTCAGTTTATTAAACCGGGAAAGGGTCAGCTGGTAGAAGTGATCGTTTCTTGGAAAGAAAGAATAATAAATACTTATCATTTTGAGCCCACAGGTCTAAAAAAAGTAGGACAAAATTTAGACATTCACTTGCCCGAGGGGTCGACTCCAAAAGATTGGATTTTATTAGATTTAACTTCAGGTGTGCAGATCAGAACAACACCTGAGATGAAGGTTGAAGTATCACGTGAAGGAAACGTAAAAACTGTTTCTGATCAAGCTTACCGCTTGCAGCAGAATGAATCTGTTTTCGTTACATTGATTAATGAAATGCAACTTGTGGTAAGGTTTGCTCCGCGACCACCGCTTGTTATTTTCGAATCTCCTCTTATTTTGTCTTCATCTGAGTTCACTGGTATTTTAGCAGCTTTAATTATTGCGGCTTTAACTAGTTTGATAGTGTCGGTAACAATTCCAAAAGAAGTTGAAAAAGAAGAAGAAGTCGAACGTGTTGCACAGGTTATTTTCACGAAGCCTCCAGTTCCTGTTGTGGCCAGGGTACCGCAAGATCCACCTAAAGAAACTCCACCGCCGAAGCCACCAGAGCTGCCAAAGCAAGTGGTTAAAGCGACTGATAAGCAAACAGAACAAAAAATAAAAGGCAATCCTAAACTTGCAGAGCAAAAAGCGGTGCAAGCATCAGCTGCAGGCCGAGCCAATGAAGTAAAGCCCAAAGATGCGAAATTAAAAGCAAAGATGTTTACGTCCACAAAACAAGGTGGCGCGATCAAGACGGGTGATAAGTCTGCGGCTAATGCAAAAAGTGCTGAACCTGATTTATCAAATTCAGGTTTGCTGGCCGCTTTCGGTTCTGGGGGATCAAGAAGTAAATTAGATAAAGCTTACAGTGGAACCGGGGAATTATTGGGCGCCGGAGAAAAGGCGACTGGTTCGTCCGGCTTTAATGAAAACCGCGCTGGCGATGATTTGGGTTCGAAGTTTAAAGACACTGGTGCCGGTGGTAAAGGCACAGCAACCCAGGGAATTTCAGGAATTGGAACTCAAGGACGTGGCTCTGGGCAAAGTGCTTATGGCAGCGGAACTGGTTTCGGAAGTAAAGACCAAGTTGCGATTCAAGCAGGTGGCGCTGAAGAAGAATTTTCAGGTTCGATCGACCGCGAGGCTGTTCGCCGAGTAGTTCGTTCTGCGTTGCAATCATTTAAAGATTGTTACAACCGTGAATTTAAAAAGGATTCTAAGTTAGAGGGAAAAGTCGTTGTCACTTGGGATATTCATGAAAAGGGTATCGCTAAAAATGCTCGCGTAAATAAAGATAAATCAACCATGGGAAATTCCAGTGTTGAAGAGTGTGTACGGGGACGCTTGTTAGCACTTCGCTTTCCAGAGCCTCCAGCAGGAACAATTGCTGAAGTGACTTACCCGTTTTTATTTCAAGGCCAAAAATAATTTAAGAGGAGGATTCCTGTGGAACCAGTCGTGAATGTAGAAAATATGAACCCGATCGTCAGAGCCTTTACAGAAGGCGGAACGATCATGTACGTGATCTTAGTAATTGCTGTTTTATCAGTAGTGCTGATCGTCGAAAGATTCTTAACTCTGAAATCATTAAGAGTTGATAAGAAAGAATTCTCTGATCAAATCTTTAGAATGATCGTCGGTGGAGATTTACGCCAGGCCATTTCATTTTGTGATTCAAAACCAACTCCGTTGGCGAATGCAATGAAAGCTGGTTTGGTTCAAGCTATGAACAAGCGCCCAGACGAAGAAATTCAAGTGGCTATGGATGCCGCAGTCATGCGAGAAACTCCTCGTCTAGAAGGCTGGACTTCGTTCCTAG
>JAYUOK010000005.1:0-2547 GCA_043760925.1 Bdellovibrio sp.
TATTGGGTAAAAGAGAATTGTACAACTTGGGTATCTCGTAGAATTCTGTTGTTGAAGTCGCCTTCGTAAAGCTTGAGCATAAAACTTTTGTTGTAGTTGCCAGCTCCGATATACTGATTGGCGTTTGCGTCGATAAACGCATAGTAGGCGGTGCGGTAGGTAGAGGTGGGTCCTGCGAACGAGCCGGTGAGCGCGTCCGAAGCCGTTCCTTCGAATTCGTTTTTTAAAATCTGATTTCGGGCAACATCTTTATAGAATTGAATCGGGTAGGTATTCACACTGGACTGAATGACCCGGCCTGAGTACGAACTTGCGCCCCCATTATCAATTACGATAAAAAAATTTCCGCAAGCACCGCTACCTTTATTAACTTTAACTTCCAGCGAAACAAAATTGTTTGTGTTCAGGCTGACATGGGAGTTAAGGTTCGCGAGGGACATCGTCGGGCATTCCGCCAAAACAGTTCTTGCAAAGAGTGTTGCACCTAAGGTTACGAAAAATCTGATAGTCATTATGTACCTTCCTTTTTATCGAGTGGGATGATTCCTAAATCAATTTCGGGATTATCTATTTCCTGTACTTCAATCGGGATTCGCTTCAGTCGGGGATCGGAAAGCTCAATCTCGTATTTTCCGGATGTTATGCCTTCAATGACAAATTTACCGATGTCGTCGGTAAAAAAACTGCTCGAATGAAGCTGCCCGTCAGCGGACCAGATTTTACCATAAGCATAAGTGTGCCATTCGGGGATTTCCGAACTTAGTTGGCCTTTCAGAATGGCAGCTTTTTGCACAGTTAGCGGAATGAAAACACCCGACCGGTACTTCGGGATCAGAACGTAAGATTCACGTTCTAGGTGGTGGCCGACCTGCAGTTCTGTTGAATTAAACTGCAAGCGGTTTTGATGATAAGATGTAAGATTAGAAAACACAAAGTCGCGGTCATTTTTTAGGTAGATGAAGTCTTTTTCCGTTCCGTTCGGAATAGATAGTTTGCTTTCGTCAGAAAGACCGGTTGGTGAGATGATCGCGAAGGAATCCGAAACACGACGGGAAATAGCAACACCGTCGACAGTCCAAACGAATGCCGAGCCAAAACCCAACTGCGCAGTCGTATTGACTTCGGCCCCTGAGCTGTTTCCGAAGACTCTCAGTCGTGTTTCGAATGCCCGGCCAAAATAGTCTGCGGCAACGTCCATTTGTTGAGAGGCTGCAGCGTCGCGAGGGGCTTGCTTTGAGGCGTAACCGGAAAGTCTGAAATCGTTGTAATTTCGGGTGTTGTTTTTTGCCAAGCGGATGGAGGTACTGTTGTTAGGCGAGTTGTGAGAAACACTCGCAAGTGATCTACCCTGAGTTTCGGTCCAGGTAAGTGTTGCGAGAATTTGGTCAAGGTAGCGTTGTTGTTCGGTCCAGTTATAATTTAAGTCGAAGATCCAATTTTTTGTAAACTGACTTTGAAAACCGATTCGCCTGGCCAAATCATCGGGCGAGCCATTCTGTCCTACAACTTTCGAAATACCGATACTGGCGGAAGTGCTGGAGGCAATGAGCTTTTGCAGAATAAAATCATAGCGGTGAGAGTAAGCCGGAAGCACGGGTGCGGCCTGGGTTATCGTTTTGAATTGTCCGGAACGGAGCTCGGCACCGAGTAAAATGCGAAGACCCGAAATATAATTGTTCGCGATATCCGGAGAGCTATAGCGCCATTTTTGTGCGTTCGCGGCCCTTACTGTGTCGTCGCTGTAGAAGCCGAAATCAAAAACATTGGTGCCGATATCAGTGAGATACCCCAATGCCAAACCGGCAAGTTTCGAGGTGTCGTAGCTCTGAAAATTTGCACCGAGGGTAAGCTGATCATTGACGCCGTACTGGTGAAAAAATGAACCGAAAACTCGGGGGTCGTAAAGCTTTTCATTAAGGGCATAATAAGACGGAACCCCGACTTGGTAGGAATAGTTATGAACTCCAGCGGCAAGTATCTGATCATCAAAAAAAAGATCAACCTGCAACTTTTCTCTGCCGCCGAAATCATCGATAAGAATAACCGTGACACTATTGCGACCGTACAGCACAGGCAATTCTTTCAAATTATAGGGCCCGGGAATTACTCTGAATCGGGTAATTAAAATTCCATTAACATAGACCTCCATTAACGAACTCTTTCTTACATCAATAATGGTTGAACGTTTATTTAGAGAGCCGCGTTCAGGGTAAATATTAAATTGCTTTTGAACCTGTAATCCTGCGGATGGTAAGGAAGTTTGAAATGCCTGAACGCCCGTAAAAAAGTCACCTGCCCGAAGCCGTGATTGCGTGTATTCAAAATCGTGAACTAGCGACGATTCAGTCCGCTGAAATGGTTTAAGGTCGAATTCTTTATATTTTGCGGTTGTTTCTAACGTCAGATAGTTCAAATTCTGAACAAATTCAAAAAGCCCCTCTTTAGGCTCATCCTTGTTAACGAAGTTTGCGGGCATCGACACTGCGCTGTAACCGGCCAAAAATGAAAAATTAAAGTACCCAGAGTAATCCTTATTATACAGCGAAA
>JAYUOK010000006.1:0-2535 GCA_043760925.1 Bdellovibrio sp.
GTTTGGGGATCTCGCTTTTGAGAATGAATAAAGTCCGGAAATTTCAGAGGATCGCGTTCAAAAAATATCGGCGTATTGTTGCCGACAATATCCCAGATACCTTCATCTGTGTAAAACTTTACGGCGAAGCCTCGGGGATCCCTCTCGGTGTCGGCAGAACCTTTTTCTCCTGCCACGGTAGAAAAGCGAATAAAGAGATCCGTTTTCTTTCCGACCTTAGAAAATACAGCCGCCCTGGAATATTCAGAAATATCATGAGTGACCGTAAATGTTCCATAGGCGCCGGAACCTTTTGCATGCACCACACGTTCCGGAACGCGTTCCCGATTAAAGTGTGCGAGTTTTTCGATTAAATGCATATCCTGCATGAGCATGGGCCCGCGGGGGCCGGCTGTCGCCGAATGTTGATTTTCGCTGACCGGGTGCCCGCTCGCTGTGGTTAGTATTTTCTTAGACATTACTGTTCCTTTCGTTATTAAGATTCAATTTAAAGAATGAGACCCATGATTTAAGTTTTTCTTTCAGATTAGATTTTGATTCAGGCTCAAGCAGGGCAAGCACTTCTGTGCGTCCGAACATTTGGGCAAAAAGAGAAGCAGTCTGCCCTTTGTTGTTGGCTAGACCGGGATCGGCGCCGTAGAACAACAGCAATTTAACGACATCAATATGGCTCTTGAAAGTTGCGCCCATTAAAACAGAATTACCGCCAAAATCTTTATCATTGGGATCTGCTCCCCAGTCTAAAAGCGCTCGGACAAGATCGGTTTGTCCGTGATAGCAGGCAAGCATGAGTGCTGAGTAACCTTTCGAATCGCGTAAGCTTAAAATTTTCGGCCTTTCGTTTAACGCAACGGCCACAAAATATTTGAGATCCCCGCTACGCGCAGCATTTGTGACTGTGGATATTACATCAGCTGGTAAGTTTCTATATTCACTGTAACTTCGCATGGGCCTCTCCTTAATACCCTTCTAGTATCGTCATATATTCGAATTTTTTCAAATACTTGATTCCGATTGGCTTATAGGTTATACTTATATCATATGTCAGTTAATATAAGCATTAGACAGATCGAATATGCCTTGGCCTTAAAAAAATTTGGTAGCTTTAGTGCTGCGGCTAAATCCTGTTTTGTTTCTCAGCCGGCCCTTAGTGAAGCGATTCAAAAGCTCGAGGTTGAATTGGGTGCCATGCTTTTTGACCGAAGCAAAAACCCGGTTCAGGTCACCGAAATCGGAGAGGCTCTGTTAATACAATGTAATGTTGTTCATACAGAATGCCAAAATTTAATTGAAATAGCAGATACATGGAACAATCAAGTTAGGGGAGTTTTAAAATTAGGATTGATTCCGACTTTGGCTCCGGCGCTAATTCCATTATTTTTGAGCGCATTTCGAAAAAAATACCCGCTTGTTAAATTTGAGATAATGGAACAAGGAACCGAGCAGATTTTGCAAATGCTTGAAAATGGAGAGTTGGATGCTGTTATCTTATCCACTCCGGCATCGGCACCTGGACATTTGATCGAGAAGCCGTTGTTTTACGAATCTTTCCTGGTTTATGCCGGCAAAGGAAGCGATTTGCTCAAATCGGATTCTGTCGCCTTTCCGGACCTGCAGGATCAAAATCTTATTCTCATGGATGAAACTCATTGCGTTCGTGATCAAATTCTATCGATTTGTGAAAGAAAAAAAGACCACACTAGCAAGACAACAGTACACGGAGGATTTCAAACTCTGCTGAGTGTTGTCGATGAAGAGAATGGATTTACATTAGTTCCGGAACTATTGTCCGCGTTCGCAAAGAAAAATCAACTTCGATCAATTAAAGCGTCAAAGTACCACCGTAAAGTTAGTTTGCTTTGTCGTAAGTCTCATCCAAAGAAACGGCTTATCGATTTAGTAGCCAAAGAAATTCTCGAAAATCTCCCTAAGCACATTTCCACTAAGCTGACTCAACGAATTGATGTAGTTGACCCCGATAAAAAAAGATTCTGAGTAAAATAGCGACCTTAAAATTACGCATGGCATGTAGATCAATTTGCTTTGCTGACCGCTCGAACCCAAAGTGTGCCAGTTGGTTGAGAAGTTGCAACGCTGCTGACGTTTACACTGGCTGTATTCGGTGCTGTAAAACCTAATGAGGAGTTGGGGGCAGTATCAGAAATGAGTCCGCTATTGACGTCTATGGGCCGCACTGGACGCAGCCTAAGGTACTAAAATTGCTAGCTAAATAGCTTGTATTGCAAAGCAATGCAAAGGAGTGTAAAGTAATGTAAACAAGAATAAAGAAGCGTAATTTAGAAATAAAATACTATTAATTTCAATGGGTTAGGTTAATAAAATGGGCGACTTATTAAGTTTATCTGAGGCGGCGGAGTTTCTAGGTATTTCTAGACCAACCTTCAATGCACGCAGAGCAGAATACAAATTTAGTGAGATTATTGAGGGAAATAAAACACTGGTTAGAAAGAGTGATTTATTAAATTTGTATATAAAAGAACACCATCAATCCCAGTATCTGAATTTGGTAATAAC
>JAYUOK010000007.1:0-2495 GCA_043760925.1 Bdellovibrio sp.
CTTTTACGTTTTACGCACCGAAGTCGATGCAAAGACTGGTCAATTTAAAACCTCTTCGTTCACACGGCTTGCGAAAAACGGATTTGATATGACCGAATCCTTACAAACTGTTTCCAACGGTGATTTAGCACCCATCAGTTACAATTACTTAGCAGCCGAGGGCAAAAAAACTAAAACCATCGATGCTAAATTTGCCAAAGATAAGATGACAGCTATCGCAACCGAAAACGGGAAAGCGTCTAAAATTGAAAAGAAAATTCCGAAAGGCACATTTTTATCAACGGCTTTATATTATTTGATGCTTAAAAGTAAAGATGGCTTAAAAACAGATTCGAAATATGATTTTTCAGCCATCGCTGAAGAACTTGCTGAAATTAAAACGGGATCGGCAAAAGTAGATAAAAAAATGATCACCCAAGGGTCATTGCAACTTTTAAAAGTATCAAATAAGTTTGCCGGTATGGAATATGAAAACCTAATTACCGAGCGTGGCGAAGCTATTTCGGCAGTTACCGCTGCCACAGGCATTGAAACAGAATTAGTGAAGTCATCCGAAGAAGCGCTTGAAGGAATTAAAGTAAATTCTGTCGTTTTTGAAAAGCTGTTCGGTGATATTCCAACGGGAAAAATAAACGTTTACCACGCTAAAGGAAAATAATCCTATGAGCCTTCGGGAACTTATCGGTCAGCACATGTTAATTGGAATTTCCGGAGCAACCCTAACTGCGGCCGAAAAATCTTTCATTATTGAAAATAATATTTCAGGCGTGGTTTTGTTTGGACGCAATTGCATCGAGCCCAAGCAAATTCGTGATTTGTGCGCTGAAATACAGTCGCTACGTCATAAGATGAAGGATAAAGCAGCTTTGTTCATCGGAATTGATATGGAGGGCGGACGCGTACACCGCTTAAAGCCCCCGTTTACGCAGTGGCCAGCTTTAAAACTAATTGGTGATTTAGATGCGCCAACAGTTGCATTTCATTTTGCTCAGCGCATGGGAACCGAATTGATGAGTGTCGGAATCAATTTAGATTTCGCACCGTGTGTGGATGTTTTTAGTAACCCGGCAAATACGGTGATCGGTGACCGCGCTGTCAGTTCTGATCCCCACCAAGTTGAAAAAATGTGCTCGGCACTGGTGCGGGGCTATATAAAATCTGGAATTCTTTCGTGCGCGAAACATTTTCCTGGGCATGGAAATACAGTAATTGATTCCCACGATGAACTTCCGGTAGAAACTGCAACGATGGAGCGTTTAAATTCGTTCGAACTTGTTCCATTCAAAAAAACATTACGCAGCCGTGTCGATATGGTGATGACGTCGCATATTTTATTTAAAAATATAGATGCCAAGTGGCCGGTAACTTTATCAGATCATTTTCTAAAAAAAATTATTCGTGACGAAATGAAGTACCGCGGCTTAATTATTACCGACGACTTAGGAATGAAAGCGATGGCCAACCATTTTGATGTCGGACAAATTCCTGTTCGCGCTTTACAAGCCGGAGCTGATTTGCTTTTGTATTGCAATGAACCTGAAACGCCGCCACTGGCTATGGAAGCTATGCTTACCGCTGTTGCGCAAGGGCAGCTGAATAAAGCGGATCTAGAGCACAGTCATCAGCGAATTATGGATGTAAAAAAATTAAAAATGTATGCGCCCGATCCGCGCCCGTTCGAAGAAGCCATGACAATTATTGGCTGCGAAGAACACCAAGCACTTGCCGATGCCATTCGTAAGGGCGTTGTACCTGACGGACTATTGAACGAATAAGTAATTTTTTCAGCGCAAATTCTGCCAGGTAAGCCACAAGGTGCCGCTAGCTGGGCCCCGTAATTGTATACAATTAGGTGTTAGACTTAATTTTATCAGGGGCAGATATGACAAAATATTTTAGTTTTTCAACAGCAGTTCACGCCGCCATGGCAATAGGATCCTTATATCTTGCCATACCCGCATTAGAAAACTTGAAAAAAGACGAAATTACAATCGAGCTCATCGAACCTGAAACTGTTCCGCCCGTGGTAAGGCAACTTGAAACTCCAAAAGGTGAACTAGCTAAAGAAACAAAAGGTGCGCCTGCTGTAAAAGCCCCGGCGCCATCCGCTCCGATCGAATCTGAAGTCGCTGAAGTTGTCAAAGCGCCCGTTGCAAAATCAAAAGTAAGCACCAATGTTGCGATCGCAAAAATGAAAACTTTCACTGGTGGTGGCGAAAAAGTGGCGGCAAAAGCTGCTCCATCGCGCGCAGGCGTTCCAGAAACTATCGAAGACATTGCTGCACCTTCTTTAGATTTCGATGGAGTTGTCGCGGCCCAAGATGGAAATTTAGGTGATGATGCGTTTGAAAATGAATTTAAAAATATAGATCGTTCCAACGCAGCAGCATTGCAAGCACAAAAGTCTGAGCTAGATAACGAGGCTAAAATAATATCTGACGAACAAGATCAAGCCTTAAAAGCTTTAGAAAATGAAAACAAAGCCAAAGCCCGCG
>JAYUOK010000008.1:0-137620 GCA_043760925.1 Bdellovibrio sp.
TCAGTTCCAGTGTGACTGATCATCCTCTAAGACCAGTTAGGGATCGTAGCCTTGGTGAGCCATTACCTCACCAACTAGCTAATCCCACATGGGCTCATCTTCAAGCGAAAAACCTTTAACCCCTAGAACCTCAGTTCCTGTGGTCTTATCCGGTATTAGCAAATCTTTCGACTTGTTATCCCAAACTTGAAGGCAGATTACCCATGTATTCCTCACCCGTGCGCCACTAGTACTCACCCGAAAGCTTTCCTCGTTCGACTTGCATGTATTAGGCACGCCGCCAGCGTTTGTTCTGAGCCAGAATCAAACTCTCCAGTTATAAAACTGTATAATTTAATAATTGCTTATTTAATTGTCCGTTTTAAAAAACGAACCAAAAACATTTTTGTGTCTACATTCTCCGAGGAGAATGCGACGATTTCCCAAAATCTTTATAACTATTTAGTTTTCAAAGAACCACAGCGAAGACAACTGTTCTAAATGAACCCAATCCCCCGGTCAACATCTTTTTTTAAATATTTTAAAAAAAGTTGGACCTAAGTTTTGGTGGAGGCAACAGGGATCGAACCTGCGACCTTCTGAATGCAAATCAGATGCTCTCCCAGCTGAGCTATGCCCCCAAAGCAGTTGTGGAGGTTTTTCTCTCTTTTTTTCAAATTTTGGTCAATGAAATTCTTTTTTTGGTGAGACGTGCTTAAATCGATATCAGATTAATTGGAAATTAGGCGACTGCTGCTGTGTGATTGATCAAAATTGAAGTCAACCACTTCTTTTCTGCATTCATTTTGAACCCTATATTTTCGGCACCGAACAGAATGCTTTGATAAACCTTCTTTAAAACTTCAAGTTCTGTCACCGATTCAGCGTTTTCATCAGAATCGAATAGGTCTTCAATTGCTTTATGTACACTAACTAAATCTAGAGTGGTTACCACTCGAGGAATACGAGTTAAATCGAAGCCGATAAGATCGTAAGGTTTAAAACCAACAAGCGCTTTTGTAATAAGAACTTTTGAGCCTTCATTAAAATTTACTTGTAAGAAACGCGAGCCATCGACGTCTTGGCGGTCGAGAACTTTTTCTACTTTACTAAAATCGATTAACATCTTTTTTGAATCTTCTTTTTGCGTTAGCTCAAGAGTTTCTTCAGTAAAGGTGAAATTAAATTGCGCCTGATTCTCAAGATAGTTGATAACATCGTTGATATGTTGAGAATTCTGCTGCGAGCTCATTTTCTTCAAGGTGGCCTCCACGTATTTTTCTATCGACGATTCGGGGTTTCACCTTTAAAATATCTTTGTATCAAAATAAGATTTGAGGAAAATAGATGAAAATAACTAGATGGACTGCCCAAATTGGACCTAAAAAAGAAATTATTCTGCAATTGATCCAAGCTGAAGGCCTTGATTATACCGAAGTTGAAGTGGCGTCTGGGTTTAAAATGTCAAACTTACGCACGAATATGAAAGAAACGATTCAGCTGATTGAAGGAGAATTGATCTTTAATTTGTCGGGTACCCAATTTGTTTTGCGGGGTGGTGATAAGTTAGAGTTACCTTCTAATACTTTATATTCTTACAGCAACATGCGACCAGATAACTGCGTCTTCTTGAGTGCGAAGACAATTTAACCTGAGTTCATTAATGAAAAGTTGTGAAAATAACTGATTGAATGATCCTTAGAAGTACTGGTGAGGCTGGGGCTAAACCGCAATACAACAATAGTGACGAAATAATCATAAAAAAAGGAGCTTAGATCAGCACCTTTTTTTAATTCTTCATTTAGTGACGGCAACTATTCAAAAGTTGATGTTTTCTTGTCGCCTGCGATTGGTTGAAGAATACGCGGGGTAATGAAAATAATTAATTCATTCTTAGTCTTACGGTGGTCTTTACCTCGGAAAAGTGAACCTAAAATTGGAATATCTTTTAACCCTGGCACACCCGACACTCCATCTAAAGTTTCAGATTCGAAAATTCCGCCGATAACGGCCGTTTGGCCACTTTTTACGATCACTTTTGTTTTTGCATTTCGACGATCCGGTGTTTGCTGTCCGCTGATCGATAAGAACGAACGCTCAATATCCATATCAAGTGAAACTGTTCCTTCGTTTGAAACTTGAGGGGTTACCTTAAGCATAACCCCGACTGGTACAACTTCATTTGTTGTTGTCACAGTATTTCCACCACCAGTTGAAGGGGTAGCGGTTGAAATTTTCGGGATTAAAATGCCGCTTGTCTGAGAAATTGTAGCCGTTTGATTCGATAAGACTGTAATTCTTGGTGACGAAAGGACGCGAGCTTTGTCTTCACGCTCTCCAAGTTGTAATTTCGCCGATAAGTCTCCTAACAAATCGAGTTGTCCCCAGGTAAGCCCACCGCTAAAAATGGCCTGTGAACTTCCAAGATCTGGCGTAATGCTTAGAACTCCACGATTGATTGTTGGTGCTGTCGATGGATTGTTAGACCAAATCACGCCAACCTGTCTTGAAAACTGCTCACGCGCCTCAACCACTTTACCTTCAATCAGGACTTGTTGCGGTTGGGTATCGAGTGCTGCAATCAGTTTTTCGATCTTAATCATGTTTGATTGGGTGTCAGTCACAATAATCGAACTGGTTCGGGCGTCTGAAATAACTCGGGCTCGGCTTGCACTTTGTGTCGCGAGCGGAGTGGCCGCATCAGTTGCTTGCGCTGGTCCGCGCGCAGCACCTGCGACACCTGCCGTCGTGTTAAATAAAAACTCTTTGATTTTGGTTTCGAGGTCACGGATGTCTGCATAGCCAATGAAAAAACGCTTAACAACAAGAGCTTCCGTGTTTTCCTTCGCTTCTTTCAGAGATATTCCTTCGAATTCTTCACGTCGAATATCATCAATCTTTGCAATTCTTAATACATTGCCTTGGCGTTTGTATCCTAATTTTTTCGACTTTAACAATAAAACGAGTGCCTGATCCCAGGGAACTTGTCTTAACTTAAGGGATACCTTTCCTTCAAGGCCCTCGTCTAAAATCATATTTACGCCACTTTCTTCGGCGATAAATTTGATGGCGTCTTTGACATCAAGGTTATTTGTTTCTATGGAAATTTTCTTTCCATAGAAACGATTATTACTCATTAAAAAATCTTCAAGGGACTGCGTACTCATAATTCCTTCGGAAGACATATCTGGTGCGATCTCGCCCGCCTCTGATACGTTTACATTTTCAGGTGCACTTTGTTCATTTTGCGCAGTTTGAGGCGCAGTATATGACGGATTTGCACCGCCGACGATTAATAAGGAATTTCCTTCTGGTTGAACAAGAGGCTCAGGGGCTCCGGGTCGAAGCTGAATAACAAAGCGAGATATTTTTGAGTTTTGCTTTTGATAAATATCAATCGAACCAATCGAAGAAGCCATGTCTTTCGTGTTGAGAGATCTTTTTAATTTTTTAGGTACAACTGAATTTTGGACTTCGACGATTAATTGATTCGTAGCTGAGTTCACGCGCGTGGTAAATTGCAAGGGCTGATTTGCTTGGATGAGAACTGTTCCGCCGCTATCGTTTGATTTATAATCGATCGAATTGATCTGACTAATTTTTTGAGGCTCAGGTTGCGACACTTCGGGCTGGACTGGCGGCGCATCCGGAATTGGTTGTTCGGCAATCAGTTCTGGCTGCAGCATTTCTGGCACTGGAGGTTCAACGACTGGTGCTACAGGCTCAGGGGTGACTGCCACTTCTGCGGGTGGCGCTGGTGATGGCTCTGGCTGGGTAGGGCTATCAAGATTATTGAGCTCATTTTCTAGTGCTAAATCTCCCTCACTAACTTCGCCTGAATTATTGCTGGCGTTTTCGCTTGGCTTGGAAGTTTCACTTTGTCCAGTGCCTTGTTGATCAAAATCAGAAAACTCATCCGTTGTTTCTGCATTTTCTGGATTGGCAGCAACGCTGGCTTCGGCATTTTCATCGAGACTTAATTCTTCGTCGGTCGTTCCACCTGAATCAGCTGATTCAGCAGAGCCACTCACCGGATCGGTTGAAAATTCATCATCGGATTGGATTTTCTTTTGTGACGAGCATGACGCGACCAAAATCATCGCGCATAATACGGAACAAACTCTTTTTTTAAACACTAATCCTCCTGACTAGCTTCGGATCACTTCGTTAACTTCAAACGTAACGGAGTTTTATTTTCAATTACTACGACTTCACCATTATTGATAACGCTGACAACTCCGCCGCCATTACCAATTCGTTCTTTAATCTGTAACATGTGGATACTATTTTGCTTGTCTAAGAACATCGCTTTGGGTCTTTTCACATCCCAAATGATACCCACGAGCGTATAGGATGAAAGCGGCCACCGCCGTATGGGATCTACTGAATCATCAATCCCCCCGACTTCAACTTTAGTCACCAGCACTTTTTCTTTAATCTTTAATATTAGATATTGCGGCAAACGAAAAGGGTCCCGCTGCGAAAGCCCGTCTGCCGAGTTATTTCCGGGAGCTTGCGCAAAAGCCGCTGAAAAAAGTAAGGAAATCAAAGCGAAAATCATGCTTGATTTCATTTACGGGCCCCTGGCGCGGCAGGTACAGTCGCAACATTGACTTGTTTAAAGCCAACGATTTCACCTTTAAACTTAACAAGATTATCATCCACATTTGCAGAATTTTTTTCGATGGCAAAGTTACGAGTTTTAATAACCTTTTCATCTTTTGATAAAACTTCAACAAAGCGAATGAGCTGCGCGAACGTACCCGAAGCGGTAATTTCAAAAACGATTTCATCAAGTAGCTCAGCACCTGAACCTGGCTTTTTTGGGGCCATCGTCGGCGCCATTCTTGATAACACCGCAATCTTTATATCAGTCGCAAGCGAGGCTTGATTAACGATCGTAGACATTTCTGTGTCTTTAAAATCATATGGTATCTTCGATTTTAGAACATCTAAGTTTCTAGCCAACTGAAGAAGATTGCCGCGCATTTCTTCTTCTTTTTTCATTGTTTTTTCAATTTCAGTTCGTTTGGCTTTTTCAGCTTCAATCTCGGCAGTGACGGTTATAATTTGTTCGTCAATTGCAGTTCCGTCGTCGAAGGACATCATGTAGTAGCCAATGGTAAATACGAAAGCAAATACCGTTAACCGTCCGATCGAAAGTGTTGCAAATACTTTTATGAACTTCATTGGGTAATACCCGTACCGTTAAATTGTGCTTTAACTGTAAAAGTCGTTGTTAAAATACCCAAGCCGAATGCATCACTTCTTACATCTTGATTGACCGGACTTACATTTATTAAAAAATCGGCAAGACTGAGTCTTTCCATGAATTTTGAAATATCGCCCGGAACATCAGTTTCTGCCGCAATTGAAATTTCCGCGCCTCTAAATTGGAGCTTGTTAATCCAAATGGTTTCAGGCGTGACTTTTTGTAAGTGTTGAAAAAGTCTGAATTCATTTACTTTATCTTTTGCGATCTGATCGATGAAACTCATTTGTGCGTTTATCTTTGCCTGCTCTTGTTCGTATTTTCGAATCTCATCAGCTAATCCACTTTTACTTTCATTGAATTGGCGAGTCTCGGCTAGAGTTTGCTGAACCTGACTGAGCTTAGCATTTTTTTCTGGGATTATTTGGCTTTCATAACCATAAAGCGCGAGTGGTCCAATTAAAACGATTGCAAGACGTTTTAAAAACTCGCCCAGTACTTTTTTTTGCTCATCATCTGATGAAAAGAACCCTTCGCTGGCGCCCTCTGCATTAAAAGATTTAAGTAAATTAATTTTAATCATTTTTCAGCCTGCCTTATTCCCAAACCACAGGCCACGGCTACGAAAGGTGCAATCTGTTGCAAATAATGCGCATTCAGCTTTTTATTGCTTGTCTTAATTCTTTGATAAGGATTTAAAACTTCGAATGGTAATTTTAAAGTATCTTGCAGGTGATCGATCAGTCCGGCAGTTAGACTGGCCCCACCCGTAAAATAAGCTTTATTTAAAATAAGCCCATTTGCCGTTGCGGTGTAGAAATCAATACTATTTCTAATTTCTTCAGTGACATACTCGAGGGCGATGTTCATAAATGTTCTGGTTTCTTCTGGAACATCTTTGCTTTGGCTTTGCGAAATTTTAAGGGATTCAGCCTCTTCGAAGGTAACTCCCATATTTTTTGCGATTTCATTTGTGAAATGAAACCCGCCGACCGGAATATCTCGAGAGAAAATAACTTCCCCCTGAAACAACACAAGAAAATTTGTAATATTTGAACCGAAATTGAATAAGGCAACCGGGTCTGCTGTCTTGCCATAATTCAATTCGAAAACATTGGCTAAGGCTAAACTGCTAACGTCTAAAATTGAACATTTTAGACCGGCCAGACCAACCGACTGCAAATAATTCAGAATAAATTCATTTTGAGCAGCGACGATCAATAAATCCATATTATCGGCGCTTTGCGAAAAAGGAAGTATGTGATGATCTAAGGTAACTTGGCTAATATCAAATGGCAGATACTGAGCTGCTTCGTACCGCACTTGCTCTGCGATATTTTTTGCTTCTACTCGAGGAATGCTTATTTTTTTAATAATAACTGCGGTTCCGGAAAGTCCAACGCATGCTTTTTTATTGCGAAACGCATTCGCCTTAAAGGCCGTTTTTATCGATTCTGCAATTAACAGTGAATCGGTGATCTCGCCATTATTAACTGATTGAGGAGGAGATGGAATCACGGCGAAGTTCTCTAAAACGGCACCGCCATTGTTTACAGAAAGTTCGGCAAGTTTAATCGAGCTTGAACCTATATCGAGTCCAATAATCTTCTTTGATGATAAAAACATGCTTAGATCAACTCCCCATATTAGATTATTGATCTCAGTCTTAGGTCTGTCAAAGAATGAGGGACTAGGCTAGTCCAGAATGCACTGTCATTATTGAGTCAAGGCCGGGAAAAATAAATCGACATACCATACACCTACAGACTTAAGTCCAAACAGATATAGGAGGGCACCGAAGGCTAAAAATGGCCCAAAAGGTATCATTGTTTTCAGGCCTTCTTCATTTTTTCTTGAAAGCATTAAACCCACGATGCTGCCGAAGACAGATGAAGCCAGAATAATAAATGGAATCGACTTCCAACCCAGTAAGCTACCCAACCAGGCTAGTAATTTTATGTCACCACCACCTAGACCTTCACGTCCGGTAAAAATATAGTACACATAGGCTACAACCCAAAGAATTCCACCGCCAAATAAGACACCAAAAATTGCATCGAGGAATTCTCGTTCTGGATTTAAAAGAGCGCCAACAAGGCCCAAAGCTAATCCACCTAAAGTTAATTCATCGGGCAGAATCATGTGATCTAGATCGATCATACTTGCGGTGATAAGACCCCAAACAAGTATAAGATATTCGACCGTAAGCCATGTCATGCCGTAAAAATAAACGGTCGCCGCAAAAACAGAAGCCATTAAAAACTCAACAATTGGGTATCGAATTGAAAACTTTTGGGTGCAGTTCGCACACAGTCCCTTTAAAACAAAATACGAAATCATTGGAATGTTATGATACCAAGGAATTACATGATCGCATTTCGTACAGCGACTACGACCCACTAGCGAAATATTTAATGGCAAACGGTAAATGACCGCATTGGCGAAACTTCCAAAACAAGCCCCGAATAAAAAAGCGAAAAAAATTTCAAAATATCTTAAATCAGACAATTTCTTTCCTTCTGAAAAAGAATGAAGCAATGAATAACCATAATAAGGTCCACGCAAAACAGTGGCTGGTTGCCCACAAAAATTCTTCGAACGACGGTGGTTTCACAACGCTATGATACGATTTCCAATTAAATAGATAGAACTTCGGAATAATTTCATCGATCACATTAATAACCTGCGTTAAAAATTTATCATCTAATTTTTGAACAAAAAACTTAATATCCGGAATTGAATAACAGAATATCCAGTAACAGAGAGCAGTTCCCAGTGCTAAAATAGGCCTGACAATAATTCCTAGAGCCAAAGAAAAACTAGAGATGACGAGTGATTTCAGCATACAACTGACGGCGGCAAGGGCAAATCCTGGCAACAATTTGAAATTTCCGGAACTAAGAAGAAGTGTTAAACTAAAACCAAATGTGAATAGAAAATTTAATATGATCAGCGCCCCCCAGGCTCCGAATACGACGTGCCATCGTGGAATGGGACGAACTAAAATAACGAAAAGTGTCTTTCGGTCGATCTCGCGTTGGATTGCGTGGGCACCGATTAAGCTTGAAATTAAAATCAGGCCCAATTCTAACCCGGCTAATCCGAAATCAAAAAGTAGACGTTCTTGCACCGCAAAAGTTAATGAACTTAGCAAATGGCTGAAACCTATAAAAAGAATAGAAATAAATACGATTAAGTGAAAAAACTTAAGCCGAATCCACTCTCTTGCGCCTAACACCGCTAGAATATGGACCGATCTTAGATGGTTCATGCGTTATTCTCTTCAGACCAGTCCGCTTTGAACTTACGATAAGCTTCTTCTAAATTTTTAAAATCTTTTTTGAAGGTTTGTAAAGGCCCTGTGTACTCAGTTTTCCCTGCATGAACGATGACGAGTTGATCGCACAGTTCATCTAAATCTTCTAGCAAATGGCTGCTCATTAAGACGGTTAAATTATTCTGCTTTAATACTTTTAAAATTTGCTTAATTAAAATTCTACCATCCGGATCAAGTCCCGACATGGGCTCATCAAGAATAAGAAATTCGGGCTTATTCAAAAGTGCCTGCGCAATTCCGATTCTTTGTAGCATTCCTTTTGAATAATCTTTTAACTTTTTATCTTTAGCGTGCATAAGCTTTACTTGTTCGAGCACCAGATGGGCTTGCTCTTTGAAACCTTGCTGGGAAGGCTGAGATAAATTCCAGTGCAGTTTTAAAAACTCTAATCCCGTTAGAAACTCTTGAAAGAATGGTCGTTCAGGAAGGAATCCGATTTTTCGTCGGTGCTCTAATTTAAATTTTTCCCCGAAAAATATGATTTCCCCAGAGTCTGGAAAAATAAATTCTAAAATGCATTTGATCGTTGTGGTTTTTCCGGCCCCGTTAGGACCTATAAAACCAACGAATTGGCCTGCATGAACCGAAAAAGAAACATCTTTTAACACCGACTGAGATTTTTTATAAAAATCGGTTTTAAAAGTCTTTTTTAAATTTTTAATCTCTAAAATTTTCGAATCGGCCGTCATTCGTTTTATGTTATGTGAGAGACCTCAATCCGTCCAGTCTTAGATTTTTCCAATGCTAAAACGAACGCTTCGGCCGCATCACTTTCGGTCAGGCAAGGTATACTATAGTCGGTGCAAGCTCGACGTATATTAAAGCTAGCTTCTAAAGACTGTCGGCCTGAAGTCGTGTTAATGACGAAATCAACCTGCCCCGATCGGATTCGATCAACACAATTTGGACGCCCTTCGTGAACCTTATTTAAAGCCAGACAGTCAACCCCGTTTGAACTGAGAAAATCGGCGGTTCCGCGAGTAGCCGAAAATTTATAACCCATAGTCTGTAAATTTTTAAAAAGAGGTAACAATGGTGTTTTATCTTTATCTCTTAAAGAAAGAAACACTTCGCCTTTTGCCGGTAAATTTAATGAACTGGAAACAAAAGCTTTCACGAGGGCTTCAGAATATGTTGTTGCCCGCCCCATGGTTTCGCCAGTTGATTTCATTTCTGGACCTAAGATTGAATCGCTTTCAGCAAATTTCTTGAACGGAAATACAACCCCTTTGACGCAAATTTGTTTTAAATTGCTCCATTTGTAAGAGGCAACTTCAGCGGCACTTAATTGAATTCCCATTTGCGCCGCAATTCCAAGATCGATCAATGGAATCGATGTTGCTTTTGCTAAAAATGGAACTGATCGTGAACTGCGCGGATTTGCTTCAAGTACAAAAATTTCATCGTTCTTAATCGCAAGTTGCAAATTAAGATGACCTAATACATTCATTTTTTGTGCGAGCTCTTGGCTCATTTTTTCAATCAGTTGTAGAGTATCGAATTTAAGCCGCTGCGGTGGAACAACCCCCATGCTATCACCCGAATGGACGCCGGCCGCTTCGATGTGTTCGACGATTCCGCCAATAATGATCCAGTTTGGTCCGCGAACAAGGTCAACGTCGACTTCGAGGGCGCCTGATAAAAATTGATCCATAAGACACGGATTTTGAGGGCCGATGAAATCAAGATGTCTTTGAAAATACGCTTGAAGCTCTTCGCGATTTTCGACAACTTCCATTCTGCGTCCGCCGATGATGTAACTGGGACGACAAATCATTGGATATCCAACGAAAGTCTCTTGCTCGAGCGCTTCTTCGATTGTCCCAACGGTAGCTGATTGCGGAATCTTTAAGTTTAATTCACGGCAAATAGCCGAGAATTTTTTGCGATCTTCTGCTTGATCAAGAGAATCTAACGAAGAGCCTAAAAGTTTAAATCCATTCTTAACTAATCCGCTTGCAAGGTTGATTGGAGTTTGGCCGCCCAATTGCGCGATAAAACCGATCGGCTTGATCTGCTCAAAAATTTCTGTGATGCATTCTTCGGTTAGTGGTTCGAAGAATAGAAAGTCAGACGTGTCATAATCAGTCGATACTGTTTCTGGGTTTGAATTAATCATTGCGACTTTATAGCCTAATTTTTGAAGTGCCTTTACGCCCCTGACACAGCTGTAATCAAATTCAATTCCCTGACCGATACGGTTTGGGCCACTGCCGATGACGGCTACAATTTTTTCCGGGGATTTTTCTAAATCTGAAGCGCTCCAGTATGTTGAATAAAAGTAAGGAGTCGAAGACAAAAATTCGGCCGCACAGGTGTCTACTTGCAAAAATGATGGCTTCACTTTCCATTCGTTTCTGAGTTTTGTAATAGCAGGCGTCGTTTTATTCTTTAATTTAGCAATTCTGGCATCAGTAAAACCACGTTTTTTAGCCTGAAGCATGGTAGCTTGGCTTAAATCAGCTTTTTTAATTCTAGTTTCGAATTCAACGATGGCGTGAATTTGCTCTAAAAACCAATGGTGAATTTTAGTTAAATCGTGAATTTGATCAATCGAAAGACCGTGCCGGAAGGCTTGGAAGATATGCCAAATTCTTTGACTGTTCGGATACGAAATTTTTTCTAAGCTGAAATGAATGTCCGGAACACCTTCGGCATTCATTTCCATCGCGGCCATTGCTTTCATTAAAGACTCTTGAAAAGTGCGGCCAATCGACATGACTTCGCCGACGCTTTTCATTTGCGTCGTTAGAAGATCTTTTGAACCCTGAAACTTTTCGAAAGCAAAGCGAGGAACCTTGGTGACTACGTAATCTAATGCCGGTTCATAGCAAGTTGGGGTTACTTTGGTAATATCATTTTTTAGCTCGTCTAAATTATAACCAACGGCTAATAAGGCAGCGATTTTAGCAATGGGAAAACCCGTTGCCTTGCTGGCTAATGCCGATGAACGTGAAACGCGCGGATTCATTTCGATGACAACCCGTTCGCCCGTTTGCGGGTGTACGGCAAATTGAATATTTGCCCCGCCCGTTTGAACTCCGACGCGGTTTATGATTTTACAGGCTTCATCACGCATTTCTTGGTATTGATGATCAGTTAAGGTCTGTTGTGGAGCAACTGTGATACTGTCACCGGTGTGGACTCCGCATGGATCGAAATTTTCGATTGAGCAAACGACCACGAAGGTTCCGGCCGAGTCGCGCATGACTTCTAATTCAAATTCTTTCCAACCTAAAATACTTTCTTCAACCAATACTTCAGAAGTTGGACTTTCGTGCAAAGCTTGGGCAAGCATCGTTTGATATTCTTCGGGCGTGTAGGCGATTCCGCCGCCTCCACCGCCAAGCGTATAATTAGGTCGTAAAATTAATGGATAACCCAGAATATCTGCGGCTTTAATTCCCTGTTCGAAATTTTTAACCATTTCGCTTTTTGGATACTTTGCGCTTAATTCGTCTAGAATGCTGCGAAATTTTTCTCGGTCCTCGGCCGCTTCAATAACTGTAGGCGTGGCACCAAGCATTTTTACGTTATTGTCCTTCAAAACACCTTTGCGATCCAATTCAAGCGCCAAGTTAAGAGCCGTCTGCCCGCCTAAGGTTGGGATGACTGCATCGGGTTTTTCCAGTTCGATAATTTTTTTCAAGTAATCAAATTTCAGTGGTTCAATGTAAGTGCGTGTGGCAATTTCTGGATCAGTCATGATCGTGGCGGGATTTGAATTAACTAAAATAACTTCGTAACCTTCATTCATCAACGCTTTACACGCTTGAGTGCCTGAATAATCAAATTCTGCAGCTTGTCCGATTTGAATGGGGCCGCTTCCGATGATTAAAATTCTTTTCAGATTAAGAAGTTTTGGCATTTACAATCCTAACTTGTTGTCGTTGGTATAAATTAGCTCGGGCTTAACGTGCTTATATTGTTCAAACTTATATCGCATTTTATTCAGTCGTAATAATAGATCTTCGATATTCAAATCAGTATCTTTTTGATGTTCTTTGATCTGGGATAAAATAAATTTCTGGGCAGACTCAGGATGAAAACAAAAGCTTTTTAAAAAGAAGTATTCATCACGCATTTTTACTACGCGGGCTTGAAAATATTCTTTTTGATCAAAGCCGAATACAAGCTCGGACTGATGAACTTCAATTTTTTTATTCGTCACTAAATCTTTAACCACGATGAATTCTTTTTTTGATTTAATAAATTCGAAAAATGAATGGTGTTGAGTTTTCAGAATCTCGAGCGCCTCGTAATCTTCATCTGTCAGGCGAAGCCCACGCTGTAATTCGCAAACGACGAGCGGCGTTTTCATGTAGCTTTGCAATCGACGTGTTAAAAAATACCACTCGTAAAATTGCTGCATTCGCAGGTTGAAATGCGGTTTGTTTTCGTCGAGCGAGCCCGTGTTGTCAAAAAATTCCTTTTTTGCTTGGACTAATTCTTCTTTAAATTCTGCGGTCGTGTAGTATCCGATTAACTTTTGGATACTTTCTTGAAAATCTTCATAATTCATAAGTTTTAATACCTTTACTGGTCGGGCCGTGCATTTTGTTAATAAAAAAATCAAAAAGCTGAGTCGCTTCATGAGGACCCGGTTTGCTTTCGGGATGATATTGAATGCCTAGACAGTTTAATTTCTCGGAATAGAATCCGGCTACTGTTTGGTCGTTTAAATTTCTATGCGTAACAAGTACATCTTTTGGTAGCGAATCAGCTTGCACGGCATAGCCATGATTTTGACTAGACATGTATATTTGTTTTAGCAGCTCGTCTCGGATGGGATGATTAGCCCCGCGATGCCCAAATTTCATTTTGTAGGTCTTAGCACCGAGTGCCAACGATAGAACCTGATGTCCCATACAGATTCCGAAGATGGGAATGCGACCAAGCAGTTTTCGAATGGTGTCGGGCGCAACCTGAACCGCTGCGGGGTCTCCGGGACCATTTGTTAACATAATTGAATCCGGCTTCCAGTCTTCAATCACTTTTACATCCGTGCGCGATGGGAAGATTCTAATGGCCGAGGTTCTGAAAACGAGTTCACGTAAAATATTTTCTTTTGAGCCAAAATCAAGTACGGCCACACGAGGACCATTTGGCATAAGTCCTTTTCGGTCTTCAATTTTAGTTCGTGAACAAAGGTGAACCCAGTCGGAATCAAGTTTCTTTTGCTCAAGAATTAATTTGAATGCTTTTTGAGTTGCTTCTTCAGCAGTTACTGCAGAAACGATCGCGCCCCACGGAGTGCCTTGCGAACGAAGTTTAATCACTAATCTTCGTGTATCGACTTCAGTTAAAATCGGGACTTTATTTTCGATAAGTTGCGAAGCCCAAGAGTTTTCGCGTTTCGTGTTTTGCATTTGCACGCAGACAAAGCCCTGAATCCACATCTTTGCAGATTCCCATACTTTTGAATCTACTCCATAGTTACCCTGCATCGGTGCCGTCATCACCATGATCTGCGAAAAGTAAGAAGGGTCCGTGGCCATTTCTTCATAGCCTGAGTGAGAAGTATTAAATACAACCTCACCGGCCTTTTCGGGAAAGTTTGTTTGCTGCTCGAGCGTGACGCCCTCAAACACATCGCCACTTTCTAAAACCAGAAAACCTTTTTTCATACGGCCCCATCAGATAAATTTCGAATTAAAGCTTCCCGCAAGAACGCTCCATTTTCGACTTGTTTTAAGATAACGCATCTTGAGTCAGTTAAAATTTCGGCTTCGATCTCGACGCCATAATTAATGGGTCCGGGATGCATGATCATTGCATTTGGATCCAATCGTTTCAATCGAACTGAATTGATCCCGAAATCTTTTCTGTAATCTTCAAGCGAGAAACGAGAATCAATATCGTGACGTTCTTTTTGAACTCTCAGGGCAATAATCACCTGAGCCCACTGAAACGCTTCATCTAACCTTTTAAAAATTTTCACTCCCGCCGGCATTTGCCCTGGCAAAAACTGCTCTGGCGAACAAAATGCTACGTTTGATCCCATGATTGCTGCTAGCTCAAGATGTGAAGTGACTACCCGGGAATGTTTTATATCTCCAACGAATAATATATTCTGGCCGGATAAATCGCCACACTTTTCGAATATAGTTAGCCCATCTAATAAGGCCTGTGTTGGATGGCCTTGCCGACCCCAGCCTGCATTTATAACGGGAACAGACAATTGTTTTTCCATTTGCAGCAGATCTAATTCGTCGTCGCAGCGGATAACAAAAAAAAGAGGCCGGAGGGCCTCAATATTGAGAATTGTGTCTTGAACTGTTTCACCTTTTTCGAGGCTGGTTCCTGCGCTGCCATCCAATATGAGTGGGTGAAACCCAGCCCGACTGCAAGCTGCTTCAAAACTAAAACGAGTTCGAGTACTGGGCTCAAAAAATAGTAAAGCTGCAGTCCCCTTGTAACCTGAGTGATAGGTTCCGCTAAAATGCTGATGCTGATTAAAACTTTTCTTCAATTCTAAGGTTTTAGAAAAAAGAGAGCCGATCGAATTTTTTGAGAGATTATTTAGGTTTATCAGAGAGCTTTTGCTCGAAGGCATTAGAAATTAGACTAAAGGGCCAGATCTACTTTGTCAAAATTCGAATTCTATTTATAGAGTGTGAGAGCTTGCGTTAGGCACTCACCTTACAAATGGACTGCGCCCGCTAATGACAGGTCAGCTTTGCGCATCTTTGGCCGCTAAAACGCGGCCTGCTTAGATTTTAGCGCAATGGTTGCGGCAGCATGAAGACCCGATTCCAACGGACGCCTGATTCTTTGGAATATGAAAACCAAATTAATTTCGCTTCGCTTTCAATATCTTTTACAAGAGCAAAACCTTCTTTATTTTCGTCGCTTGAATTGTGATTGTCACTGGCGACAAATACTTCGCCCACCGGTACTACTTGTGGATTCCCATCAACAGTAATGGTTTCACCTTCGACGGCGGTGACTCGCTTTAGATAAGATATCATTGGCTTTCCCTTAAATTTAAATATAACCAAATCGTTTTTTTGCGGATTTGCCTTGAACCAAACATCTTGATTCCATGGAAATTTGACACCGTAAGAAACTTGCGATGCAAAAATAAAATCACCTGACAAAAAAGTTGGATGCATTGAATCCGTGGGGATTTTATAGACAGAAATTAAAAAAGTTCTAACAAAAAGAGCCAGTAATAAAGCGCAGAAGATTAATGTATAATGAGAGTTTTTTTTCATACGGTCGGTCACATCCTGGGGCCATTAAGCGGTTATTCTATCGTCTTAAAAAAACGATCAACACGCAAGCGTAAAGGATCACAAATAAACGGAGCAGACTCGAGCGTCTCTTCGCAGCTCATCCAGATTAATGACGCCCGGCCAACTAAATACTCTTCTGGAATGGATCCCCAAAAACGTGAATCGTGCGATTCGTCCCGATTGTCACCCATGGCAAAAAAAGATTTCTCAGGGACGATAAATTCTTTTTCGTCCTGATCAATGTGCTCTTCGCTGGAATACAAGCGAATGATGTGTGGCTTATCCCCGGCTTGGGAAGGTTCGACTGATTCTGAAAAGTAGTTAAATTCTTCAGGATTTTCAAATTTTACATCGTTGATTGGCGTAAGACCCCAAGGTTTGTCATTCACGGTAATTTGGCCATTCTGGACTTTTATTCTGTCTCCGGGTAAACCAATTAATCTTTTAATAAAAAATACATCGCGATTATCAGGGTACCGGAAAACAATGATGTCTCCTCTTTTCGGTTCCCGGAATTTATAAATCCAGCCATCACCAATCGGAGGTTTTAATCCGTATGAATATTTTTTTACAACGATGTGATCATGGATCAGCAGGTTCGGCACCATGCTTTCAGATGGAATCACGAAGGGCTCAAATAAAAACCATCTAACTGAAAAAATTAATAATATAGGTACAAGGAATAAAGTTAAAGCTTGGGGCCAAGTTCCCTGCAAACCAATTTTTTTACGAGGAAAGTTCACTCTCGGCCCGCTTTTTCTTAGTCGTGAATGAAATGAAAGAATCGAGTTCCACGAATCGTTATCGGATTACACAGTACTGAAACAACCGGAACCATTTCTTCGCAACTCAGCCAAACAAAGCCAGCCTTGCCAAGAATGTTTTTCTTAGGTACCCATCCCCAAAAGCGCGAATCGGCCGAATTATAACGGTTATCACCCATGACAAAAAGTGAATCGTCTGGAACGATCCATTCGCCATCGCCTTGAAACCCGAACAGTTCGCCTTTTTTCATTAAAATGCTATGGGCCACCGTCTTTTGATTGTCGCCCACGCCGCCGTCTAATAATTCAGTGAAGTGAATGTAGTTCGATTTAGTATCTTGCATTCCCCCTTCGCTTTGAAAATCTTCTTCACGCAGGTAATCGAAGTCAGTTGAAGATTTGGGAACAGTTTTTTCTTGGACTTTGTCGTTGACGTATAAAATTCCGTTTTCGAACTTAATTTTATCCCCGGGAATGCCGACAATCCGTTTGATAAAGAATGTGCCCATATCTTTTGGATATTTGAAGACGATGACTTCACCACGCTCAGGCTCACGAAATTTAACCATCCAATTTTCACTGAATGGAAATCGTATTCCGTAAGTAATTTTATTCACAAAAATATGGTCGTTCTTGAGTAATGAAGGAAACATCGAACCTGATGGGATCACATAAGCTTCTAGCAATAACCAACGAATGGTTAATGCGGCTAGAATTGCCAAGGCCATTGAACCCCAGCCTTCTGTCCAGAAAAGCTTATTACGAATGTCCCAGCCGTTGTATTTTGGTTTTTTAGGTTCTTTGGTCTTTGATCCGAACATGGGATTATTCCTCCACTTTAAGAATAGCCAAGAAAGCTTCTTGCGGAACGTCGACCGAACCGATTTGCTTCATTCGCTTTTTACCTTCTTTTTGCTTTTCAAGAAGTTTTCTCTTTCGGGATATGTCACCACCATAACATTTCGCCGTCACGTCTTTTCTGATAGCTCCCTGAGTCTCACGAGCAATAATCTTAGCGCCGATAGCCGCTTGAATATTCACTTGATACTGCTGTCGAGGAATCAATTCTTTCATCTTCTCAACGAGCGAACGCCCCCTTGATTGTGCTTTCGATCGATGGAGAATTAAAGAGAGCGCGTCTACCGGCTCATCGTTGATGAGAATATCCATCTTTACTAAATCTGCTTCCTCAAAATCCATAAATTCATACTCAAGTGAAGCATAACCCTTGGTGATCGATTTAAGGCGATCATAAAAATCCATCACCATTTCATTCATCGGGAGCTTGTATTCAATAATTACTTTTTTCTCGTTGATGTAATCCATCTTTAGCTGGATTCCACGCTTATCTTCGCAAAGCTTTAGGAGGCCACCGATATATTCGGTTGGTGTGTGCAGAGTTACTTTGACGTAAGGCTCTTCCATTAACTTGATTTGTGTTTCGTTCGGCATTCCTGACGGATTTTCTAACATGAGTACGGTGTCATCGAATTTTGTAATTCGGTAAACAACCGTTGGAGCGGTCGTAATTAAATTCAAATTAAATTCACGCTCAAGACGCTCTTGGACAATCTCCATGTGAAGTAATCCCAAGAATCCACAACGGTAACCAAAACCCAGCGCTAAAGATTTCTCTTTTTCAAAGGTTAATGATGAGTCATTGAGACAAAGTTTATCTAAAGCATCTTTTAAATTTTCATATTCACTAGCCACAACCGGAAAAATTCCGGCGAAGACCATTGGTTTTACTTTTTGAAAACCCGGCAATGGCTCAAGCGCAGGTTTTTTCGACGAGGTAACTGTGTCACCCACTTTAACATCACGGATATCTTTAATTCCGCAGATAATAAAACCCACTTCACCTGAGTCAAGAGCGTCAACCGGCAGCGGAAATGGCGTGTACTTCCCCATTCTTAAAACTTCGTAATCACGATCGGTCGCCATAAATTTAATTCGGTCACCCTTTTTAATAATCCCGTCCATCATTCGCACGAGGACGACGACACCTTGGTAAGCATCGAACCAAGAATCGAATATTAATCCACGAGGCGTCATATCACGATTTGCTTTGGGCGGCGGTACGCGTGCGATAACGGCCTCTAGAATGTCGCCAATTCCGATCTTTTCTTTCGCTGACGCGTGGATGATGTCGGTGCAATCGAGACCAACTGTATCTTCAATTTGTCTGGTCACACCTTCGGGATCAGCGTTTGGAAGATCAATTTTATTTAAAACAGGAATAATTTCTAAATGGTTCTCTAAGGCAAGGTAGACATTGGCCAAAGTCTGCGCCTCGACCCCTTGCGCGGCATCGACAACTAAGATTGCGCCTTCACAAGCGGCCAAAGAACGCGATACTTCATAGGAAAAATCAACGTGCCCCGGAGTATCAATCAAATTGATCTGATACGTTATTCCATCAACCTTAGATTTATAATTGAGGCAAACGGTCTGCGCTTTGATTGTAATTCCACGTTCGCGCTCAAGCTCCATATTATCAAGAAACTGAGCCTTTTTTTCGCGATCTTCAAGCGCGCCCGTGTGAGCAAGCAGGCCATCAGCTAATGTTGATTTGCCGTGATCGATATGCGCGATGATTGAAAAATTACGAATAAACTTTGGATCCAAACTAACCTCTAACTATTTTATCGCTTCTTTAAGCTGTTCAATTTTATTAACTTTTTCCCAGCTGAAGAAACCTTCATTCATTCTTTCTTCGCGACCAAAGTGGCCGTAGGCCGCCGTCGTTGAATAAATCGGCTTCAATAAATCAAATTCTTTTAATATTTTTGCCGGACGCAAATCCCAGACTGATCGAACGGCTTTTTCGAGCTGCTCTGAACTGTATTTGCTTGTGCCGTATTCATTAACCGAAATACTAACGGGCTCGGCGACTCCGATCGCATAGGCAACCTGCACAAGACATTTCTCGGCTAAACCTGCGGCTACGATATTTTTAGCCACGTGCCGAGCCGCGTATGCCGCTGAGCGATCTACCTTTGATGGATCTTTACCAGAGAATGCTCCGCCGCCATGAGCTCCATGACCGCCGTAAGTATCAACGATAATTTTGCGACCTGTTAATCCGGCGTCTCCCATTGGACCACCCATGACGAAACGGCCTGTGGGATTGATGTGAAATTTAGTTTTGCTATCAATCCATTCTTTTGGAATTGATTTTTTAATGAGTTCTTCCATGACGAAATCTTGAACTTCTTTAAGTGAAATTTCTTCCGCATGTTGAGTTGAAATAACGATGGTGTCGATTCGCTTTGCTTTGCCGTTTTCGTATTGAACTGAAACTTGCGACTTCGCATCGGGTCTTAACCAGTTTACTTTATTGGATTTACGGATGGCTGCAAGATCTCGGACTAACTTGTGCGACAATGAAAGAGTTAGCGGCATGAATTCGGCGGTTTCATTTGTTGCATAACCAAACATAAGGCCTTGGTCGCCAGCACCTTGATTATCAGAACCCGTTTCTTTTACGCCCATCGAGATGTCTGGTGACTGCTGACCGACCGCGATCATCACGGCACAAGTTTTATAATCGAAGCCCTTATCTGAATGATCGTATCCGATTTTTTTAACGGTATCACGAACGACATCTGTGAAATTAAATTTAGCCGCAGTTGAAATTTCTCCGCCGACGACAACCAAACCGGTCGTTAACATTGTTTCGCAAGCCACGCGACCTTTAGGATCTTGTTCTAGAATTTTATCTAAAATTGCATCACTAATTTGATCTGCCATTTTATCTGGGTGGCCTTCGGATACGGATTCACTTGTAAAAATGAAATTTTTCAATTCGTCTTACCTCTTTTGAGTGTTTATATTTCGGACAGAAAAAAGTACCGCACAAGAGGCGGAAGGGTCAATGGACAACGCCTTAGTTCTTTGCCTTGCACGCTTCATCAGCATAGGCGAACTGCCGAGGCAGAGCTTCTTACTGAATTTGAAGTGAAAGTGAATGATTTCGTCGGTCTGAGGGTAAAGCAGGGTCTTTAACGCCGAAGTTCTTAACGAGACGACCGGTTAAGAACTTCAAAATACCAAGAGTATTCGTGGGCGATCTAGCCCACTTTTTTCCATTTAGGCTGAAATTCAAGCTGACTGTTAATGTCTTTGAGTTTTCCTTCGCGGGATAGATCAAACTTTTTGTGATTCATATAAATTTCTTTTACTTTCAAAAATTGTTTTTCAAGACGATCAGCCATTAAATCAACGGCCACGTAAATATCAGTCGCCGTTGCGGTAGCTTTAAAAAATTTTTCTTTTGTATGCATCGAGATTTCGACCACAAATTCATGATGAATTTTTGAATAATAGACGCTGCTTTTACCATCTTTTAATAAAAAATGTCCGATTTCATTAAGTTTTTCACTTGTGTATTTAACAAGTGATTCTGAATAATCTAAGTGTTTAAATGTGTAGTTGGATTTCATGAGAGTACTCCTTCGACTAGCGCTGCTGCCAGGTTTTTACAGCTCGTGATTGAGCTGAGGTGTACTTAAATTATCGGAATGGCCCAGACTAAAGATAAGGGCTAAACTAAAATTTAGTTTCTCAAAATGACAGAGTCATTTCCAGTTTTGATACAATTTTTGCGGTTAAAGCTTATGATGATTATAGGCTGCATAAACTGTGTAAACTTAATACTGAATGAGCGATTTAATTTTTTGATCTTTAAAAGTGAGCTGATTTAAAAAAGTCAGATCGATTAAAACCAGTACATCTTCAACTTGGTAGCCGGCTTTTTTGCAGAGTGAAATTGCGGCTTTTAGTGTTCCGCCGGTCGCTAAGACATCGTCGCAAATAATGACCTTTTTTTTCTTTTCGTCATGCGGTGCAATCTCGAGCGTGGCCTTTCCGTATTCAAGGTCATAAGACTCTTGTAGTACGGGCGGAGGAAGCTTACCTGCTTTACGCAAAGGTAGAAAACCTTTTTCAAATTTCGCTGCTAGCATGGCTGCGAAAATAAATCCGCGCGATTCAATACCAACAAACAAATCAACATTATCTAAATCTATTTTTTTTGCAAAATCGTGCGCCACACTACTAAAAGCTTCTGCGTTTTGTAATAGAGGGCTTACATCACGGAAAAGAACTCCCGCAATTGGAAAATCAGGAACATCATGTATCAAGGACTTATAGTTCATTGTTCTTAGAAATACTTCTTACGCTGACTAGATGGTAGAATTTTTAAGACGTCACGGTATTTTGCCACGGTACGACGTGCGATCTCGATACCTTCTTTGCGTAAAAGCTCTACAAGTTTTTGATCTGATAAAGGTTTTTTAGGATCTTCTTTAGAAACAATTTCTTTTAATTTGAGTTTCACTGATTCAGAAGCTAAGTCTTCTCCGCCGTCTGAAGAACTAATGCCCGAATTAAAGAAATACTTCAGCTCGTAAATGCCTTGCGGGGTATGAACATATTTAGCGGTTGTCACGCGACTGACTGTTGATTCGTGCATCCCGATATCATTGGCAATATCACGTAAAACCATTGGTTTTAAATGGCCTGCGCCTTTTTCAAAAAATTCTTTTTGATGCTTAACAATACTATCAGTCACTTTAAAAATGGTGCGTTGTCTTTGGTGAATAGACTTAATCAACCAAACAGCTGATTTTAGTTTTTCCTGGATGTATTCAGATGCTTTTTGATCACCCGTTGGGTTTGCGCCGCCCTTTAACATGTTTTTATAAAAATTCGAGATTTTTAGTTTAGGTAAACCATCTTCATTTAAAGAAACGACATAATCGTCGCCAACTTTATATACATAAACGTCGGGCGTAACATAGTGAGTATCGTTACCTGCATAGCCACGCCCTGGCTTTGGTTCCATTGCGTAGATAATTTTACAAATTTCAATCACTTCTTCCATTGATCGGTTAAGACCTTTTGCAATGGCTTCGTAATTTTTTTTCTCAAGATCTTTTAAATGAACATTAATGAGCATCACCAGATCATTCGTGTCTTCTTCTAAAAGTTTCGCTTGAATCAAAAGGCATTCTTTAAGATCACGCGCACCCACTCCCGGTGGGTCAAATTCGTGAATAAGGCTCAGCGCATCTTCAAGATCATCAATATCAAGTTTTTCTTCTTCAGCAATTTGAGTCAGTGGAACTTTTAAATAACCATCATCATCGATGTGCGCGATGATTGCATCAGCCGCTTTGGCCTCTTGCTCAGAGAAACCCGTCATTTTGACTTGCCAATAAATATGTTCATGAAGAGTTTGCGTCGATGAAATGATGTTCTCGTAATTCATGATCTCTTCTTGTCCAGAAGAGGCTTCACGCGGAGCTTTATGCTGAGTTTCTAAATAAGATTCCCATTCGAACTCATCTTGTTTTTGGGGATCTTGA
Organism: Bdellovibrio sp.; assembly: GCA_043760925.1. GTDB lineage: Bacteria > Bdellovibrionota > Bdellovibrionia > Bdellovibrionales > Bdellovibrionaceae > Pseudobdellovibrio. The sequence continues at coordinate 22,902 of JAYUOK010000008.1, forward strand.
ACGCTTTCAGAAGAAGATGCATCAACCGCTACTTCGGCAGAATCTGATGTTTGAACTTCAGCTTCTTTAGTTCTTTGGAAATCTTCTTCCTTAAGAACCTCGGCTTCTTCCAAAATGGGGTTTTCTTCTAATTCACTTCGAACTTGAGTCTCGAGCTCAAGACGTGACATCTGCAAAAGTTTGATCGCCTGCTGCAACTGCGGCGTGATGACCAAATTTTGACTTAAATTCATCGTCTGTCTAAGTGCCATTCTTTACTACCCCATAAAACTTAAATAACTAATCTACATAACTAATCTACATAACTAACACTAATTCTACTAAAAGCTCAAAATATATTGGCTGGGCAAGAATTATAAGCGGAAATTTTCCCCTAAATAAAACTTACGTGCGAGTTCTGAGTTCGCAATTTCATCGGATGTACCCCGGACCTGAATCTGGCCATCCTTCAAGATATAAGCATAGTCGCAAATGCCCAAAGTCTCACGAACGTTATGATCCGTAATTAAAACTCCTATACCTTTGGCCTTAAGGTCTCGGATAATATTTTGAATATCGGCGACTGCGATTGGATCAATACCAGCAAAAGGTTCATCCAGAAGTAAAAAATGCGGTGATCCCGCTAATGCTCGTGCAATTTCAACACGTCTTCGTTCTCCACCTGAAAGCGCGTAGCCATAAGATTCTCGTAAATGGATGATGCGAAAATCTTGAAGTAAAGATTCAAGCCGCTCCCGGCGCTCTTGTGATGCGAAGCCGTGCGCCTCAAGGGCTACTAAAATATTTTCTTCAACCGTGAGGCGTCTAAAAATACTAGGCTCTTGGGCAAGGTAGCTGAGGCCACTGCGAGCGCGCTTGTACATCGGAAAATCGGTAATATTTAATTCATTTAAAAAAATGTTTCCTTCGTCAGGTTTAACGAGACCAACGACCATATAAAAGGAAGTTGTTTTGCCGGCACCGTTCGGACCAAGCAATCCTACAACTTGACCAGACTCAATCTCGAAAGAAGCTTCTTGGACAACTTTTCGACCTTTAAACTGTTTCGATATCTTAGAAATTTTTAAAGTACTTTTGTTTTGGTTCATTTTGGAGGCGTCCCTTTTATGTTCACCTGATTAATCTTAACTTTTCTACCGCCTTCTAGAAAGACGATTTCTCCGCCACGAATCTCATCGCTGCCTTGTTGGACTTTAGGTTGACCGCGCAATGTCATTTTATCTTCAACAAGATCAATCTCAAGCTCATCGCTAAACGCACGCTTATCGGTTTCAACTAATTTTACGCCTTTATTTAGTAATATACTTTCGAGGGATTTAGTTGCTTGAGAGTATTTGAAGTAGGCTTTAGGGGCTTCAACAAAGCTAGGTCCTAATTTCATTCGAACTTTTCCGCTGAATAATGCCTCATGATTTCGATTTGAAAATTCTGCCGCGTTCGATTTTAGATCGAAATTTTTTTTATCAATGGTTTTGCTGGCTTCAACTTCATTTAATATATTCATTTTGTTTTGGGTGACGTCGACGAGTAAACCTCGACCCGTTAGATTTAAGCCAGAACCGTTTTTATCAGGCGGCCCATTCATCTCGACAACATCAGTGCTCGTCATTTGTTTTTCTTTTGCGCTATATCGTAAGGAGTCAGTTTTAAAAGAGTAGCCATTTGAGCTGGTTGTTGTCACATTCCCTCGAATAATCATGTCACGTGATGCACCGTCAATTTCTCCGACATCACCAGCGACGCGAAAGCTTGAATCATCTTTTGCGAAAAACTGAACTTTAACTTTTTTCAGAACCCATTGGGCGTCGGACGTTCCCGATGCTTCATCCGCGAATAATTCCCAACCTTTTTGCTCGTCGCTATTTTCGACAATATGAATGCCTACGCCTTTTTGTTCGACGGAAGCTGTTTTTTTAGATTGTGCAAGGGCTTGAAGTTTTTCGTATTCGAGATGTTCTTCGGTTGGTTTTTCTAAAACAGTTGGAGATATAATCAGTATCTCCAAACATATGAAAGCGATAACAAAAAAGATAAGAACCGAATACTTATTGAGTTTGGGTATCCGTAGTTGCATCTTTTTCGAATTCTTTTGAGACGGCAAAATTGATTGGTCCACCACCTGCTTCATAGACTGAATACATTATTTTTTTAAGGGTCAGGTAGTCAATCGCTTTATCTGCTTGAATTGTGACTTTACGCCAAGCATTCGGGTCAAGTTCTTCGTTTCCGAGAGTTTTATCGACAATATTTTTTAATCGACTTTGAAACTTGGCCTCTTGATCAGCTTTTGCTTTCTCAAGTAGAACACGCGCCTGATCGCGAAGATTCGGTATAACCCAGTCTTTCGCTGCGACTACTTCGGCAAACGTCGCCACAACAGTTCGATCGATCAAAACTTCTTTTGAAGAGATCGTTACCACTAAGGACGGTTTTAAGTCATTCACTCGGTTGGCTTTTGGCAAAGTGACTTCTTTTGGAATATAAAGAATTTCACCCGTCGTATTATAATTCTGTAATAAGAAAATAACTAGAACGGTAAACATATCAACCATGGCGGTTAATGAAAGCATAGCTGTTACGCCACGCTTACTACTACGTCGTTTTAAAATATTGTGATACCGATGCCTTTGGCCTGGTCTAAATATTGCCATTAGTTTGGTCCTCCAGTTAATAATTCAGGAGAAAAACCAGCTTTCAAACCAAGATCCATGGCGGCAACCACGTGCTCGTATTGGATTTCATCTGAAATAGCCATCTTGATGCCCGCTTTATCCGGATACATTTGTTTTACTTTTGATAAGTCTGCTAAAAGTGATGCTTTGTCATATGTTCCCTCTACCATCGGCAAAGTTCTTACTTCTTTGCCGATGTAAATGACATATCCATTTGCTCGAATATCCAATCTTAAAACAAGGTCTTCGAGTGGAGGTGGTTTATAATCTTTTTGCTCAGGATCTCTGGGTGAAGCAAAAGAAGCACCTAACTGAATCATTGATACTTGCGTCCAAACCGCTGATATAAGGAGGAACGTAATCAGCACGGACATTAAATCAATGACCGGAACTAAATTTAATTCGACATTAGGATCTCGGCCTCTGCCACCTGTACTTATTTGAGCCATAATACACTCTCCACTAAAAAAACCTTTTAATAACTTTAAAAACTGCAAACACTGATACTAAACTGATACTTAACTGCTACTTAAAAATTAATCTTTCATCTTATCGCGATTAGCAGTCACTAAATTTAGTAATGACATACTTGTCTCGATCATTTCGTTTTCTGCTTTTTGAATCATATGCTGAAACAATCCGTAGAAAACAATTGCAACGATGGCGACGATTAGTCCGAAACCAGTACAATTTAATGCGTGCGAAATACCGGCAGAAAGTAATTCTGCTTTTTTCGCTGGATCGGCATCGGCCACGGCTTTAAATGATCCGATCATACCAATGATTGTTCCTAAAAGACCGGCTAACACGGCAATATTTCCGAAGACGGCTAAGAATGCTGTCCAACCTTCAAGGCGTGGCATTTCTCTTAACACGGCGGCATCCATTGCAACTTGCACCTCTTCGTCCGGGCGCTTATTCATCGCCTGTACAAGTCCGGCCTTAACCGTATTTGCAAGTGGAGTTGGTTTCGAGTCACAAAATGAAATTGCTTGGCGAATATCACCGGCAACGATCATTCGGAAAACTTGATCCGTAAACTCTTTCTTATCGACTCTTAAAGATTTAAGGGTCATAAATCTTTCTACCACTAACACTAAAGTTAGTACGGCAAAAATTAAAATTACGTACATGACCGATCCGCCCTCTACAAAGGCTCTTAAGATTGGGTTCATGTTATCTGCTACTGGAACTGCTGCGGCTACTACTGGGTCCACGATAATCCTCCTATAAAATTATTTTTGACCTTGAAACAAAAATGGATAAGTGACTTCTGCAAAACTACCGGCTGGTGGCTCTGGAAATCTTAAAGAAAGCATTCGCGAACGAACGCACTCTTCAACTGCTGAGTTTCCGATGGTCGACTTGCTTCGCACGACTTGGGCATTTTTAGCAACGCCTCGTTCGTGAATTTCCCAGCTAATCACAACCTTACCCTCAAGCTTGGTATCTTTTTTATATTCGCGATCGTAACATGATTTGAAAGCGGCCAACGCAGAACGAACCACGCGACGAACAGCTTCCTTATCAATCGATCCGCTAAATTCTTCTTCGGCTCCACCGGCTTGAATAGCAACTTGGTCTTTTGAACCAAATCCCGTTCCGCTTCCGTATTCACTCATACCTGTTCCGCGGCCTTTGGTTCCAATCCCCGCAATTCCTTGCGTGGCAGTTCCTTTTCCTCCGGCTCCGGTATCTTTAAATTTCGAACCTAAATCATCACCGGCGCGATCTTCATTAAATCCCGATGCACCCGTCGCTTTTTCACCGGCACCAAGTAAGGCGCCCGATCCGCTGTAAGCTTTATCTAACTTACTACGCGCACCACCCGAACCGAATGCAGCCAAAAGACCCGAATTAGTTGGATCTGGTTCTTTACTTTGCGCGTTCGCCGCCGATTTATCGCTGGTTTTAACCTGCGCACCTTGCTTCGTCGAAGTAAACATTTTTGCTTTTAACTTCGGATCTTTAGGTTTTACTTCATTCGCTCGTCCGGCCGCTTGCGCATTTTGCGCTTTTGCATCAGCTTTTGAAGGATCACCTTTAGACTTCGCTTCTTTTTGCTTTTCAGACTCGACAACTTTTTTAGGTTGTACAGGAGGTGGCTTCGGTTTTTCTTCTACCACTTCTTTAGGCGGTTCAGCCGGCGGAGGTGGAGGAGTCGGTGTTTTTATCTGAATTGGCGGTTTGTTAAAAATAACCTGCGCAATTCGCTGCACTTCTTCTTCTTTTTCGACTTCTTTTGGAACCGTGACCGACACAATCAAACTTGCTAATGCAGCAATAATTAATGCAGCTAAGATTCCAGTCAATTCAGATGAAGTTAGAATAAGCGGAGAATCAAACGGAACTGCTGGTGCAACCGGTGCAAATCGCACAACTAGTTGCATTCCATTAATTAACGTAACAAATAGCGCTTCATTTTGTTGAAGCCGGTAATTTGGATCCGAAATTTGTTTAAGTTCGCCTTCTTTTTGAATTTCAACTTTCATTTCTGAAGATGTACGAACCGTTACCCCGCCCGTAAAATCTAGAAATGCCCAGTCCTTTGGAGATGATCCTTCTGGAACTTGAATTTCGTGCTTGTTACCTAACTTTTTAATGCCTGTTGGTACAAAGTGATAAGTATTAATAATTCGTTCGCGCCAAGAAACGATAACTTCAACCAGTTGGCCTTTACCTGGCTTGATATGATCACGTAAATCTTTTAATTCGCTCGGTGGTGAATAAGTTTTTTTATTCTTGCCAGTCACACGAGTTAAAGATGTGCTTCGAACTGGATTTGAATTTGAAACAACCAATGGTGATTGAATATGCGGCTTCGCAGTTTCAACAACGGGCCTGACCACTGTAGAAGAAACTTGTGCTGCCGGGGGTTGCGTCGACGCTTGGGCTGGAGCCACCGCGGTTGAAGCTGCACTAACAGCTGCGGCTGCGGTCATACTTTGTGATGTCACAGGTGGCGTGGGTTCGATTATGATTTCAGATCCCGTTTTTGGTGAGTGGACCGGCTTCGGCGCACCAACAAAAAATACAATTTTAAAAGGACCGACCTTAAACTCGTCACCTGATTGAATGGGCTCATCTAAAATCCCTTGGCCATTTTTAAATGTACCTTGGGCAGAACCTAAATCACATAAGTAAAACTGCGTGCCACGTTTTTCAATCAAGCAATGTATCGACGACACTTCACTTGAATCTAAATCAACATCGACTTCAGCGTTGTGACCGAAAAGAACCTGATCCTTGTCGACAAATTGCTTTACGACTTGAATCTGTTCGTTTTTAAAAACTCTAAATATTAATGGTGATTTCAACGTCCACCCCGTAATCGTTGTATGTCTTCAGTTGTTCGTCTCATCTCGGGTAGAAAATTCTCTCTGAGCTTGATTAATCTTTTATAATTAAAATTCTTTTTCTGGAATAAGTAAAATAATTCTGGCTTCTGCGCAGAACCTTCAACTAACTCATCTTCGAAATTTAATGTCTGCTTTCGATCCGACTTTGATTTGACAACGTTATTTTTATCTAACGGTATAGATGGATTGTTCTGCGCCCAAGAAACTTGAGTCCAGAAAAAACATAGCAGAGTCGTTAAGCAGCATATTCTAAGAAGATTCATCATAACCCCATCCCTCTATTGTAAAGCAGCTTTTGCCTTATTTTCCAATTCCTTTATAACTTGACGAGACTCCGACGACGGACCTACAAACTTTAGTCTGCTCAATAGGTCTAGCCCCTCTTTGTATTTTTTCATCTCTATCAAAATAATAGAATAATTTAGCATCACTTCTTTTTGTCCCGGATTTTCTTTCAACAATCTTTCGTATATATCGGCGGCTTCTTTGGTTTGTCCGCGCGCCGCAAGTACAATCGCATAGTTGTTTAGAACTTTCGGATCTTTCAATCCACGCTTCATTGCAATTTCAAGTGCAAGGGCCGCTTTATTATAATCTTTTTCTTGTACATAAATGGCGCCAAGATTTGCGCCAACGAGTGCATCGCTTGGATTAATATCCAGGGCCTTACGATACATTTTAACTGCTTCACGTCGATCATTTTTAGCTAGTAACACTGAACCTAAATTACCGTAAAGTTCAGACGATTTTGGATTTGCTGTAATCGCCTTGTTCAATAAATACTGTGCGGCATCGAAGCGGCCACGTTTGTAATGTACCAGAGCTAATGCGTTTAATGCCCGCGTGTCTTTTGGATTTTGCGTTAACACTTCTCCAGCGGCCTTTTGAATCGCATCATCATTTTGACTTTTAATTGCGCTCGCTAATGTTGAATAAGATGATACTGCAACTGGTGCATCTTTTTGAATGATCACATCTTCTTGAACGTCGACCGGCTTTGTTTCAGTTCCGGCCCCAGTATCCTCATAGTTTTCCACACCATCAGGCTTCATCATATTCGATGTGGTCGCGCAACCCATGAAACCTGCTAAAGCTACTAGTACAATTAAATTTTTCATTATTCACCCATCCAATTGACGAAACGACTGTCTGAAGCCATCTCACCCTGATCATAATAAATTTTCGGGTCCCGCTTATTCATTTTCTGTAAAGCATTCTTATAAGCTGGGTTATAGATCTCTAAATCCCAGGCACGATCAACCGCTAATTTGTAACTGTCATAAGCTTTTTGAGTGAACGGATTGGTGATGCCATCAATTCCGGCTCGGTACTGCTTTCTTTGCTCTTCGTTCAAATTACCTGGCAATGGAGTCGCTTGAATTGCGGCCACTAAATGATCATTGGCATCACCTAATAAATTAAGCGAACTGACGATTTCATCTGGCGAATTTAACTTGATAACTTCCGCTAATTCTTGATTCAACTTATTCATTACTTCTAATTTATTATCCACTGCTTTCTTCTGGCGTGATGGATCAGCCGGAATATTAATTCGCTTTAGCTCATTAAAAGTAACCTCGGCCTGTCGAAACTTAATCGGTGCAACATATGAGTTCGCCGTCAGCTTACGATCACCCGAAAGTCTTCGATGAAGCGCTAGAACGCTTTGCTCAGAATCTTCAACATCTTTACGGCGGCCTAGTCTTCGCGAAAGCTCGGCAATCCAATGGTGCGATTCAATTTTCTTTTCTAGACTTGCCTGAGGCATTTCAACAAATTCTTTATAGTGATTAATTGCCGGGCCAATTGAGTTTGCTTTACGTTGCAACTGAGCTAACGAAAACATCGTGTTCGCATTTTCAGTTTTATTCTTATTTACCTTAACGAATTCGTTGTACGAACGAACTGCATCGCTGGTTCTGCCCATTGCTTCATACATAACCGCTGAATTATATAAGTAATTCGGAATCAATGGATCTTGTGGATTATCTTTTGCTAACTGCTTGTATAAAACTGCAGATTCTTCAAAGAATCCAGAATCTTGGTATAACTTAGCCAATAATTTTTGAGATTTTGGTTTCAAGTTAGTGGCCGACTTATCATTTGAAGCTACAACCTTTTTATGATTTTGAATGGCTTCAGAATTTCTTCCAGCGCGTTCAAAGTTAATGGCCGCGTTGAACAAGGCAATAGTAGCCAGGCCCGATTTTGCATTTTGAACAGAAAATGTTTGATACTGCTGAGCAGCTTCAAAATACTTTTTGTCAGTTTCTAAATCTTGCGCCTTTTTAAAGTTGGCTTTTTCTAAGACTCCACGAATATCGCTACCCGCCTTGGAACTGGCGATTGAATCATTTGCCAGTAGCTCGGTTCCCATTTTTTCTAGGCCGGCATAATCTTTTTTAAGATTGTATATATCCAACAAAAGATTGGCAGAGTATTCAGAGTATTTTGTCTTAGGATGCTTTTGAACGATTTCTTTAAATAGCTTTTCGGCCGGTCCAAAATTATTTGTTTGATAATACAAACGACCCATTCTGAATTTAATTTCGGCATCTTTATCTGAATTGGGAAATGTTTGAGTATACCATGCCGCTGACTTGATAAACTTTTCAACCCGTGGATCCATCTGAATTGGCTCGATCGAATCTCCGACCCGCTTCTGTAATTCTTCATCACGCGGAAGGGCTTTTTCAATCGATAGTAGTAAGTTCTGTGCTGCCTTCGGACCGAATTTACTAGTGGCTGCATTTTCAGCTACCCACGCATATTCGTTTGATGCTTCAGCAAATTTTCCGATATCGTACAAAAGTTCTCCGTAGAAAAAGTGCATATCAGCCACTTGCGGAGAATTTGGGAACTCTTGAAAGTAAAGTTTATAGCCATCGCCCGCCGATTGCCGAGAAAATGTTGCTCGTGAATTTTGCGCTGTTTGATGCTGCTGTAAGATGTAATTTCGTAAAGTTTGCTCACGTAGTTTGTAAGAGTTTTGAATCAATGCTTCATCAGCCTGATTTGCTGAATGCCAAGCTGACTTCTGGTCGAAATCTGTAATCCATCGGTAAAGCTCATCTTTAAACTGTGGAGAATTTTTAGCATAGAAATAGTTTTGAACAATTTGATATTGGTATTCAAATGCCTTTTTCGCTGTCGGATCTTCAGAAATTAACATTCTGAAAACATCTTTCGAAGCATCTCGATTACCTTTATCTTGTAAATAGTAAGCAAGTTTTTCGATATTTGCTTTTGATTCTTTTGTATTTATATTCTTGAAATACGCAACGGCGCGCTTCGTATCGCCTGTTTCCGCGAAAAAGATAACTAAATCGCGTAATGCTTCATTTTCAAGTTTCGAAGTATTTAGCTTTCGCCCGGCAACAATTTGACCATTGTCTTCACCACGGGCACCTTTAACAATATAGTCTAAATATTTAATAGCTTCTTCAGTACGTCCCAGTCGGTATAAACACCAACCGCCTTTGTACAATGCAAACGTATTTAATCGATGCTTACGATCTTTGATGATTCGAATATATTCTTTATAAGCATCGGCCCACTTTTCATTTTCGAAGTAGTATTCACCTAAAGCAAAATGCGCTTCTCCTACGTAAGGACTGTTTGGAAACTTCTTAGTCAGTTGATCATAAAATAATGCACCCTTTTTGTTATCGCCAATTTCAAAGTAGTTGTACCCCAAAAAGAACAACGCCTGACTTACTTTAGCATCTTTAGGATAGTCATTTAAAAACCATTCATAAAGCTGGATCGCTTTTCGATTATAATCGCGTGCTTCAACCAGGTCCAATTTTGGTTTTATTTTCGATTTGCCAGCCTGGAATTCTCGTAACCTTAGATCGTACGCATCTTGTTTACGATTATCGACCAAAGCCGATTTTTCGACGTAAAGTTCTGCTAGGCGCAGCCAAAGTTCGCCACGGTTCGGGCTTGCCTTAAACTTCTGAGTTAACTTGTATAACTCTTGAACTTGAAGATCTAATGTTTTTTCATAGTTTGCTTGATCGCTGTTTTCAACTTTTAAGAGCTCAGAAGAACGAGGCGGTTTTACCCGGCTTAGATTCACGGCTTGTCGTTCTTGAAAGGCAATTTTCGATTCAGGTAAGCTGGTGCTAGCTTTACTGAGTTCTTTAATCTTAGCTCCACGACTGTCTTCTTTAATTTTACGTAAAAGCTCACCGACGGTTTGCTTTTTTGTAGTTCTAGTTTTTGTCGTGGTCGTCTTACGAGTTTGCGCCTGCACATCAGAGGCAAATGCTAGGTTTGCGGCTACGATTATAAAGGCAATTTTCGAACACATTATTTTATTCATATTTTACTCGCAACTTTGTTTTCCCAAGTAATGATAGTTACCGACTTCATCTAGCCAGTATTCACCTTGGAATGGGTAATATTCATAGCCATTTTTAACGTAGAACGCGCGATCCTGATTTTCATCATCATTTTCTTCCGGACGATCTTTACCAGTCATTTTTTTCTTTAAAGATTCTTTTCGACCGTTAATCATTTCGTAACGAATGAAACTTGCTTGTTCATTTAAATCTTTCAGTTCAACACGCATATTCATTAAGTGCGATTTCACCATATCGCCAATAACGGCACGGGCACTTTTTAGGCGATTGGCAATAATACGATTTGCGTAAGCGCCGACAGGGCTAGATTTTAAATTTGGATTTTCATCAATTAATTTTCGTTCATCATTAAGCTTCTTCAAGTACGCGTAAGTACGTCGAACATCGCCTTCTTCTGCAATATTCTTAATCGCATTGTAGGGAATATTGAAAGATTTTTTGGACTCTGCATCTTTTTTAACGATGTAGGCTTTATTAACCTCTAGAAAATACGCTTCCGCAGAATTATTTTGCTCTAAATATTGATTAATTTTATTCGACATAGGGCCGTATTGGCTTTCAAATAACCCGACCACTTTTTCCATCTCGTCATATTTACAGATGTACAGGTAGACAATTGATCTTAATAAAAGGGTCTCGGGCATGAACGCGTCTTCGTAAAATGTTGAATGAAGAGTCTGAAAGTTACTTAAAGTTGAACGAAATCGGGCTGCGCGCAACATGGCCCAAGTTTTTTCAAATAAGGCATCGTGCCACATGACGCTGTCCCGTGGAATATTCGAATAAGCTTCGATCGACTTTTCCCAATTTTGCTTTTGGTAATAGGCGCGGGCAATCGATAACTGCGCCGCAACTTTATTTACGTCAGTCACTCGAGCATTTGATCTGGTATCCAAAAGACGTTTAAAACTTTGAATTGCTAAATCGGGTTGATTTGCTTCTGCCTGGGCTAAACCGCGGCTATACAAAGCACTGTAGTAAAATCGGCTCTGCGCACCAACTTTGCTGTAAAGCTGAATCGCTTCCTGAAATAACCCGGCTTTATGTTTAATTTCTCCCAAGCGAAAGTAGAGCATATCACGATGCTGAGTAGGCACTTGGTTTACGTCAATTCTTTGAATGGCGTAGTTTAATAAAGTTTCGTCTCCTAAACGATCCGTCACCACAAGTAATTTTTCAATTGCTTGCCGAGTCCACTTTTGGTCGCCCGATTTAATTACGTCGACAAACTGAAATGCCGCCGTTTGATTCAAATTCATTTCCATCAAGCATAAACCCAAATAGTACTTAATCTGAGATCTTTCAGATGTTAAATCCGAACGCTTCGATAAAGTTAAGAAGGCATTCGCCGCTTGCGGATATTGACCCGCTTTTAATAAACCCAACGCATTTGAAAGCTGACTTCGACTTGTAACCGAATTATTCGAATTAGACATCTTTGGCGTCGGCACCGTTTTTCGGGTCGAAACCGTTTTCTTAGTCACAACCTTTTTCGATTCAGCAGCATCAGCATGTGACGAAAATCCTAGAAATGAAATCAATGCGAATAAATGAATTAAGAGTATTTTAAGTATATTTTTTTTCATCGGTATTCTGCCTCCGGAAAGAAGAAACTAAGACCAGCCGTTAAAATCAAGTCGTCGTAATCGCTTTTCCCTGCACTGCCGATTGCGGTCGCGGAAAAATGAGTCCAACTGTAATCCCAGCGAAATGCCATTGATTTTGAAATAGCGAAAATTTGGCCAGTGCCCGCGTGAAATGTTGGGACTGCGCCTTCAACTGAGTTTGTCGTCGAAGAACCTCCACCCGCAGAGAAGTACATATCAAACGGAACAATTCGTTCGTTGATAAAAGAAATTTTTCCGTAAATAGGTGCCCAGAAAAAATCGACACCAATGTAGCTTTTAGTGTTCACAAATTTTTCAGGCTGTAACCCGTTATTAGTGCGTATTTCCTTTGCTACTTCGCGCTCAGAGTTAGAAAGAAATACTCCCGATAATTCAATACCGATTGATTCAGTAAAGTGATAACCAAGATTGACCTTAGCTCCTAAATTCAGAAACCATGGTGAATTCGTCGTCATTCCCGGTGCAACATAGAGCTGTAGTCGTTCTGTCTTAGGTAAGTACTTTTTTTGAATAACTGAAATTTCACTGAAAGGCGCTAATTTATTCAAATCAGTTAATCGCTCGACCCGGTCTGCTTTTGGCTGCTGTTTTGCTTTAGCTGTGCTTGCTGGAGTTTCCATTTCTGGATCTAAATCAGCTTCAGGTAAGGGCGGTGGCAAAGTCGCAGCATCGGTACTTTCAGTAGTTGTCGTCGTCGTTGTTACCGTTTCGGTTTGTTGAACAGTCTTAGGTGGAGCTTTAGCTGGCGTGTTATATAAACCTTCGATATCAATCACGTCTTGATCGTCTAAATTCTTTGACTGCGCCCACCCCTCGGAGCTAATTGCAATGGCCGCTAATAAAGATATAAAAATTCGTTTCATTGCGGTTCTCCTAAAATAAGAAGTTCAGACCAAATTCTAGATTGGTCGTGTAAGTCATACGTTCATCGAAAGAATCAAAACTTGGGATAGGATCAACCGGTGTTCCATTTGTTCCGTTTCTAAGTGCGGCTGTTTTGAATGGGATTGGCGCTTGGTGTGCATAAAATCTTAAATCTAGTTTCAAAGATAATTTATCAGTAAAATAAAATCTTTCACCGATTCCTAAAGCTAATGCAGGGTAAGATTTATGGACGTACTTGATAATACCACCAGAAAAAGAACCGTAAATCGTTGTGTTAATAACCCCATTACTTGTTAAACTTAATTTACCGTAGAAAGCTTTATAATTGTAATCAGCCATTAATGAAAAATCAGGCGCCGGCGCACGGGTAAAATCTAAACCATGTTGATCTTTTAACCCCTGCCCATCTTTCGAAAGACCACTGCTGTTTTTTGCCCACAACACCCCGATAGAGTGAATGTGATTCAAATGGTAATTTACATTTACGCCAACTTTTGTTGTATTGTAGATTGGTTCAGTCAGCGCAAGACCGCCAAAAAATCCAATGTCAACAGAACCGCTATCTTGAATATTTCGGTTTTTAACACTCACGGGGTTATCAAAAATCGGATAAACGGTTTCTTGAACCAATTCATCTTGCGGTACATCGATATTTTCATCAGCCAAAGTTTGAACTCCGCTGGTTAATAAAGCTGCGGCCAACAAAAATTTAAATACTCTACTCATCACAAACACCTCAGTTTTTTGCATAATGTCCGTACTTTAAAATGAAATTACATACTTCGCGGACCGCACCATTGCCACCCGGACGCTTCGTCACGTAACCGGCAACTTCGATGACTTCATCGACTGCTTCGGGCACAGTTGCGGCAAAGCCAACTTTTTCAAGTAATGGAATGTCGAAGATGTCGTCGCCGACATAAGCCATTTCGCTAGGTTTTAATCCTGATTCTTGTTGAAGTTTCTCGAACGAAGGGCCTTTGTCTATAGCGCCTTCATAAAAATAATGAAAGCCGAGCATTTGCGCGCGCGCACGTACATCACTGGCTTTTGCACCAGTGATAATTGCTAATTTATATCCAGCCTCAATTAAAGCCTTAATTCCGACACCGTCGCGAACGGAATATATTCTTTTCCATTCACCATTTGAGTCCATCCATAACCGACAATCGGTCAGAACCCCGTCAACGTCTAAAACTAACATTTTAATTGGGCGCAATTTATTTATATCTATACCCACGATTTCATTGTGGAAAATATAAATCGACACGGCAAGAAGTGTGCTTAAGTTAGATCGACAAAGGTCTGTATAGACCGATAATACTTTGGATAAGCCCGACTTTAGTCTGCTAAAATCAGCTTTTTTTCAGTTTATTAACGTACTTTTGCGCTGAGAAGGTCTTGGTAAATTAGCATTCCAACAGGCTTCATCGGATTTTTTGATGTCTGATCAAGAACGATGAGCATTTGAATTCGAAACTGCTCCATTAAAAATAAAGCTTTTTCGGCCAATTCATTCGAATCAATTGTACGTGGTGAATGGGACATAAGATCAATGGCCTTTTTATTAAAAGGATCCTGATTTTTTTCTAAGAATCGACGGATATCCCCATCTGTGATGACTCCGATTAACCGTCCATCATCGTCCAATACCCCTGCAGCACCTCGTACACTTTGGTGGGTCATCGCAGTTAATAGATCTTTCATTGATGATTCTTTTTTCACAAAGGGCAATGCGCTTCCTAATTGCATGATGTCTTTCACTCGCATGAGCTTTGCGCCTAAAGAACCTGCCGGATGTAGCTCGGCAAAATTTTCTGTCTTAAAACCACGTTTATCTAAAACTGCCATAGCTAATGCATCACCTAGCGCAAGTGTTGCTGTGCTTGAAGATGTCGGGGCAAGATTAAGGGGACAAGCTTCTTTTTCAACCGACACGTCAAGCGCAATGGTCGCAGCTTGTGCTAATGTACTATTTGATTTTCCGGTAAAGGCAATCAAAGAAATACCATTACGTGAAATAAAATTGATGATTGCATTGATCTCGTTTGCTTCGCCCCCGTAGGACAACGCGATCACTAAATCTGTTTTTGCTATGACGCCAAGGTCACCATGACTACTTTCGGCCGGATGCAGATACAATGCGGGAGTACCCGTACTGGCAAATGTACTTGCTAGCTTTCTGGCAATTTGTCCGGATTTTCCAATCCCGGTAAAAATGACCTTTCCTTGGCATTTTAAAATGAGTTCAACGGCAGCTTCAAACTTTGCACCTAATCGAGGGATCAATTGCAAAATACATTCGGCTTCGATTCTTAAAGTTTGTTCGGCAATTTTCAATACGGAATTTGTAGTGGTCATAACTCACGAACTTTCTGGCTAGACGATGCCTTTACAAACTCTGCAAAAAGCGGATGCGGACTTAACGGCTTCGACTTAAACTCGGGATGAAATTGAACTCCGATAAACCAAGGGTGTTTCGTATTTTCTAAGATTTCTACTAGATTACGCTCTTCATTGATACCGGTCGCGCGTAAACCATTTTTTTCAAAAAGATCTTTGTATTTATTATTGAATTCAAAGCGGTGCCGATGTCTTTCTGAGATGAGGCTTTTCTTGTAAACCTTTGCGGCTAAACTTTTAGCGGCTAATTTACAATTGTAAGCCCCCAAACGCATTGTACCGCCCTTATCTACATTTCCACGTTGTTCGATCATTGAATCGATGACAATGTTGCCACCACGTTTATCCCCAACAAATTCACGTGACGTAGCATCCCGTATTCCGCAAACGTTTCTGGCAAATTCAATAGCGGCCAATTGCATTCCAAAACAAATTCCGAAAAAGGGAATGTTTTTTTCGCGGGCAAATTTGATAGCCAAAATTTTTCCTTCAGCTCCGCGTGCTCCGAATCCGCCCGGTACTAAAATACCTTGAACACCTTGCAGATGACTTTTAACATTTTTGTCAGTTATTTTTTCAGAATCGACATAAACGATATCTAGCTTTACTTGGTTTGCAAATCCACCGTGTACCAAAGATTCGTTCAAAGATTTATAAGATTCTTTAAGATCGACGTATTTACCGACGATTGCAATTTTAACAACACCTTTAGGCGAGTTTTGTATTTTCGCAATTTTCTGCCAGCCAGCAATGCTGTATTTTGTTTTTTTCAAATTTAAACATTCGACGACCAGAGCATCTAACTTTTCTTGATGTAAAGCCAATGGTACATCGTAAATACTTTTTGAATCTTTTGCAGAAATGACATGTTCTTTCTTAATTGAACAGAATAATCCGATCTTAGCCTTTAAATTTTCGTCGATCGTTTTTTCACTACGACAAACTAGAAAGTCTGGCTGTAAACCGATCTCGCGAAGTTCTTTTACCGAATGCTGAGTTGGTTTACTTTTTAATTCGCCCGCAACCGCGATGTAAGGAACGTAGGTGACGTGAACAAGCGCCGTATTCATCGGTCCAAGATCAAGCCGCAGCTGCCGTATCGCTTCGAAAAATGGTTGGGCTTCGATATCTCCGACCGTACCGCCAATTTCGACAATTGCAACTTCACTGCCCTGCGCGGCTTCAAAAACACGAGACTTAATTTCATCAGTGATGTGCGGAATAACCTGAACTGTACCGCCTAAATAATCGCCGCGTCTTTCACGCGAGATAACGGTGTCGTAAATTTGCCCGGCGCTGACTGAATTCGAACGTTGCAAAGTTGCATTTGTAAATCGCTCGTAGTGTCCCAAATCCAGATCGGTCTCGGCCCCGTCGTTTGTTACGTAAACTTCTCCGTGCTGAAGCGGAGACATTGTTCCGGGATCGACATTTAAGTACGGATCAAATTTCATAATGGTCACTTTAAATCCGCGCGCCTCAAGCAATGAACCAAGGCTTGCGGCCGTCAATCCTTTTCCGATTGATGAAACAACACCGCCGGTAACGAAAATAAATTTTTGCTTGTGACGATTTTTATCAGCGGCCGAAGACTTTTTAACTTTAGAAGTTGCCATATAAGGCACTGTACCAGCTACTTAAGTGAAGCTTCAAGCTTTTGCAAATCTTCAGGTGTATCAACACCATATGTCGGTTTGCCTACTCTCAGAACTTTAATTTTAGCCCCTAGATAAAGTGCTCTTAATTGCTCTAAACTTTCGGCTTTTTCGATGGCTGATTGCGGGCTTGTACAAAACTGACGCAAGAACTCTTTTGAATATGCATAAAGTCCAATGTGCTTCATTGCAGGACCGTTCAGCTCAAACTTTTCACGGGAAAACGGTATGCCAAATCGACTGAAGTAAATTGCTTCATCTTGATGGTTCATGACTACTTTGACAGCATTTTGATTTTCGACATCATGAGCCGCCAGGGGATGGGCTAGCGTGGCCATGTCCAACGCGGGATTTTTTTTAAATGCGTTGACCAAAGGGTCGATATATTCAGAATTGATCAGCGGTTCGTCCCCTTGAATATTGACTGCGACATCAAATTCTAAGCCCTTTGTCGCTTCAAATAAGCGATCGGTACCCGTTGCGCAAGAAGTTGGTGTCATTAAACAATCGATATTTATTTTTTTACACAATTCTTGAATTCGAATATCATCGGTTGCTACGTATATTTCTTCAAGAAGCGAACTGGTCTTCGTCCCTTCAACCACCCATTGTAAAAGTGGTTTACCTTTTAACATAGCAAGTGGTTTACCCGGAAAACGCGTTGAACCATATCTAGCCGGAATAATTGCAATCACTTTCATTTCTTAATCCAATTGCGAAAAATAAATTCTTCAAATTCTTCACAACCCGCACGCGTTTGTGCTGAAATGGGAAATACGTCTTCAATTCGTGACTGATTTTTAATTCGCGCGATCGCTTTCGCCATATCATTTTTTGAAAATTTATCAGACTTAGTTAACCCGACCGCAACCGGAATATCATGATTCATCACGAATTGAGATAAAAGCTCTTCGTCTTCCGACCAATCACGGGCCATATCCATCAACAAAACTAATCCCGCCAATTGCGGTCGCTGACTTAAATAATTTTGAACCATTTTACGCCAAGTTGCGACTTCATCATTCCCACGAGATGCATAACCATAGCCTGGCATGTCGACGATTATGTAACTTGTACCCATTGCAAAGAAATTCAATAAACGAGTTTTTCCTGGTGACTGACTGACCTTAGCGATTTTTTCGTTAGCCCAAACGTTAATTAAAGAAGACTTTCCGGCGTTTGAACGTCCTGCGAAGGCGACTTCTTTCATTTTTGATTCCGGAAAATCTTTCATCTTCACGGCACTTTTTATAAACGTCATTTTAGCCATAGCAAGTCACTCATTCCAAGGTTGTTTCGGCTAATTTAATCTGTTTAAGACAAATTCTCAATTCTTAGATTAAATCTTTTATTTAGGAAAAATCTGCGCCAAATCTAATTAAATCGTCCGCCAGTGATCGAAGTTCGGCGTTCAATTTGAAATAAAGCCCAGAACATGACCTGGGAGGGCGTATGGCACAATTTCAAATCGAGCTATTAGACAACACAAAACAAATTTGGGACCTAACTGAATACTGTAATATCGGGAGTGATTCAACTTGCCGCATTCAAATGAACAGCCCCGAGGTTGAGGCCCGTCACGCCCGTTTAGAAGCGAACGAGAAACAACTTTTAATTAAAGACCTTCGATCAACTGGCGGAACTTTTGTAAATGGCGCCCAAGTGCTTGAGGCGATATTAAAAGATGGCGACCTAGTATCGGTCGGCACAGTGGATTTTGTGATTCATGACAATTCAAAGATTCAAAAAGAGTTCCCGTTGGTTAGTAAGTGTGAATTGTGGGATCAACAATTAAAAAGTTTGTCTTCTGTCGCCGCGACCAAGTTTCCGGTGCTTTTACTTGGACCTTCGGGCGCCGGTAAGGACATCGTCGCACAAACTTTGCACGAGACTTCGCCTTTTTCAAAGGCTCCGTTTATCAGCGTGAATTGTTCTGCCCTGACTGAAACCTTGGTTGAAAGTGAATTGTTCGGTCACATCAAGGGAAGTTTCACCGGAGCGGTCGCCGATCGTAAAGGAGCATTTGAATCAGCCCGTGGTGGTACACTATTTTTGGATGAGATTGGAGACCTACCTTACGGACTTCAAGCTAAATTGCTTCGCGCGCTTGAGAATAATGAAATACGCCCAGTCGGTAGCGATCATGCAGTGAAGACGAATGTTCGAATCGTAGCTGCCACTCATCAAAACCTTTACCAAAAAATTCGCGAAGGCAGCTTTCGGTCTGACTTATTTTTTCGGTTAAATGTAATTACTATCGAGGCACCAGCACTGAAAGACCGTCTAGAAGATTTTGATGAACTACTTTATACTTTTGCGCGACAAATGAAAGTTCGATTTTCTTACAATGCGATTCAATTACTTAAAAAGCACGACTGGCCAGGAAATATTCGTGAATTGAAAAACGTTGTTGCGCGGGCATCTGCACTTTACCCCAAACAATACATCGAAGAAAAGCATATTGATTTTTTGCTAAATCGAAAGGAACGCCTGGCGCATGCCCAAACCGGGGTCGCTTACGCTTCAATCGGAGAGTCGAACCAGATGTCGGTGATCAAAGAAATCGAGAAACAGATGATCTTGAAAAGATTAGCCGCCAACAATGGAAACCAGAAAAGAACGGCCATCGATTTAGGAATGCCAAAGTCAACTTTACATGACCGAATACGTAGTTACGAAATTAATTTAGAAGAATTCAAACCTTAAAAATTATGGTTTGATAATAAAAGATTTTAGCAAAACTTTTCGCACTTGGCCCAAGGTTAAGTGCGAATTAATAATAATTCGAAACTGATCACACAAATTTATTTTACCTTCAGTTGTAATCAATTCATCATAAGTACGTTCTTCGACAAAACGAATAAGCAAATCTTTAAATTCAGCTTCGCGGTCTTTAATTTCGATAATCGCGTCAGAAGAAATTCCTTCAACATTAACTTCAAGCGCAAGCATTGGGGTTGGACCTGAACTTTCTGAAGACTTCACATTGATGAACATTTTTGAAAGCGTCATTAAATTCTTAGAAAATCTTGGATTTTCATAAAAGAGTTCAGACTCAGTATTTGGATTGTAATCTTTAACTAAACTGTTCCAGCCTGAGTACGAATTGAGGAATAAACTTTCGCTAAATGGGTTATTTTTTGAATTCCAAATAAAAAATAAGGCACCAGCAACTACGAAAACTAATAACCAAAATGACCCGACAACTTTCGGTTTTTCTTTTATGTTAAATAATTTCTTAATTTGTTCGGTGGCCGTTGTTCTATTTTCCACTGCTGCCGGAGGGGCATCCAGATCAGTCAGGGCCGTCCCTGGAGGAATATGTATCTCGGTCAAATGACTTAAAAAGTCAGGATCTTCTTCGGTCAGAATACTATCGATATCCGTTAAATCCTGCTCGGGGTTGGTTTCAACCGCTTCGTCTAAGTCGGACGAGCCCTCGGCGTCGTCGCTAGACCCGCCAGGTGTTGATTCGTCTCGATTTTGGTCCTTATTTTCACTCATCAAAAAATTTTAATCACAGAATACCTGCTTTTGCACTAAAATTGTAGTTATGAACAAATCTTATTTGGTTATTTTATGCGTATTCAGTTTCTATCTTTTTGGCTGTAATCAGATGCCAATAAAAACTGTTGCACATGACGAATCAGTCAAAGCTCCAGTTCCGAATATAAGCGCTGATCCGATCTCTACAGTTGATCCCAAATTGTCTGATTCTAAACCGAAAGTTTCAGCTGTTAACTTAACTCGTGACGAACTTGAAAAGTATGCATACGAAATTGGATTAGATCCACGAAAAGAATTAACCGAAGAGCAAAAATTGCAGGTCGAGAAACGAAAAAAATTGCGCTACCATGAACGATCTTTGGATTCGCAAAAAGAGCGAGTGCAATATTCGAAAGTCTTACCTTGGTTAAAATCAGACGATGAAAAACTTGATTACTTAACGATACCTTCGATTGAAGGGCGGCAGGCTTGGACCAATCAAAATAAGATTTGGGCGCGCGCGAAAGAATTAAAGGGATACTTTGATGTCATGGAATCTCAAGATATTGCGATTGGGATGCCGGGAGATTACGTTAAAAAAGCCTGGGGAGATCCCGATAATATTGAAGCCAGCGGGAACCCTATCTATAAAAACGAACGCTGGAAATATTTAAAACAAGTTTCTACTCCGCAAGGTTATCGCCAAGAACGTCGCCTGGTATATTTTGAAGGCGGACGCGTCGTTGGCTGGGAAACTGAATAATTAGTGGGCTTCGTCCCAGTTATTTCCAACTGCGAAATTAACTTTTAATGGAACTTTTAATTGCGCAACCGATTCCATCGTTTTTACAATCCAGTCAACTTGCTCTTTAATCACGGATTCAGTGCCTTCAAATATAAGTTCGTCGTGTACTTGCAGCAGTAAATCCATTTTAAGCCCGTCCGCTACTTCGATCATTGCCATCTTCACTAAATCACTGGCTGTGCCTTGAATGGGAGCATTAATCGCAGCTCGTTCACCAAATTTTTTCAGCATTCCATTTGTGCTATCAAGTTCAGGGATATACCGCCTGCGCCCAAATAAAGTTTCAACGTATTTTCGCTCGTGAGCTTTTTGAATTGTTGATTCAATGTATTCTTTGATTCCTTTAAACTGTGTAAAGTAGCGCTCGATAATTTCGGCCGATTCTTTTCTGCCGATACCAAGAGTTTCAGCCAATCCGTAGGTACCTTGACCGTAGGCGATTCCGAAGTTGACGGCCTTGGCGATGCGGCGTTGATCTTTAGTGACCTTATCAAGCGGTGTTGAAAATACTTCTGAAGCTGTGGCAGCGTGAATATCTAAGTCGTTTGTGAATGCACGAATAAGCCCAGGGTCGTTCGACATGTGCGCGAGCACTCGCAATTCGATTTGCGAGTAATCGACCGATAAAAGTTTTTTGCCTGGTGCTGCCACAAAGGCCAGACGAACCTTTTGGCCTTTTTCGGTTCGTATCGGAATGTTTTGCAAGTTTGGATTTGTACTTGAAAAGCGGCCCGTCGCCGTTAAGGCCTGATTAAAACTGGTGTGAACGCGATTTTCACCATCTGCCAACTGTGGTAATGCATCGACGTAGGTTGATTTTAATTTCGCAACTTCACGGTAGTGAATCATTTCTTTACCAATGGGATGATCAAGTTTTTCAAGAACATCATTGTCAGTTGAATAACCCGTTTTGGTTTTTTTAACCGAAGGAAGTCCCAATTTTTCGAATAAAATGACGCCCAATTGTTTCGGAGAACCAATATTGAATTTTTCACCCGCCATTTCGTGAATCTTCATTTCTTGCGATGACAGTTCTTTGGCTAGCTCATCCGAGAAAGTTTTTAGAAACTTTAAATCAAGAGCAATTCCGATTTTTTCCATTTTGTATAAAATGGGAATGATTGGCTTTTCCAACTTTTCGTAAATGATTCGCAGTTCTTTTTCTTCGAGTTCTTTTTGTACAATCTCATTTAACTGCAATAAGGTTTCGTAAATATCTTTAAAGCGATCAGTTTCCGAAGTAAGCTCGTTTTCTAACATTTCTTTTTTTAAAAAGAATGATGCTAATTTTTTAATTTCGGAGCTATCGGCCGCTCTTAAAACGTAAGCTCCAAGCATCAGGTCCCAACCAGCTTGAATGGGTTTTCGGTGATCAAGTCCTAGCTCGGTCCAAACTTTCTTTAAATCAAATCCGGACCATTTCACATTGGTGAAATCGACCTTACAATTGGATAAGTCGGTCAGATAAAGGTCTTTACCGAAACCTAAGGCTAATTTTGACATTTCGACAAACGCGAAAAGTTCTTCATTAGCATTGATACGTTTTTGAATTTCGTCTTTATTCCATTCTTTAATTTCAATATTCATGGCGCTTAGAACGGGCGCAGCCACGGGCGCTGCAGCCGGCGCCGATGCTTTGGATGAGCCTGCGTTTGTCATTTGATGAGTTACTTCACCTGAATCTAACAAAGTCTTCTCAAAAGTTTTAAAATTAAGATCTTGTAAAAAAGCTCTTAGTTCGTCTCGCTTGATAGGTCCAAGCTTAAAGTCGTCCATCGTTTTATTAATTTGCACATCGCAAACAATCGTCGCTAATTTTTTTGATAAAAAAGCATTTTCTTTAGAAACGGTTAGTTTTTCTTTAATCGATTTACTGGTCACTTTTTCTAGACTTTTATAAATCCCATTCAGATCGCCGAAATCTTCTATAAGTTTTTGCGCACCTTTTGGACCAATTCCAGCTATTCCAGGAATGTTATCTGAACTGTCACCAACGATAGCTAAAAAATCGATGAACTGATCGGGCGTTACGCCGTGCTTTTCTTTCACCAATACTTCATCGAAAATCACATCTTTCATCGTATCGTAAAGAAAAACTTTCGGGCCCACCAATTGGCAAAAATCTTTATCTCCACTAACGATGAATGATTCGTAATCTTCTTTTCTGGCAAGACAAGCAATCGTTCCAATCAAATCGTCGGCTTCATAACTTGGCACTTCCAAATCACAGATTCCAAAAAGATTCGCAACCTGTTTTAGATAGGGCATCTGCACTTGCATGTCGTCTGGCATGACGGTGCGATTTGCTTTATACTCAACATACAAATCTTTTCGAAAAGAAGGTTCTTTACGGTCGTAACAAAAAACAATGTGATCTGGATTTTTATCTTTCATCAACTTTGCAATCATCGAGATAAAACCATAGACCGCATTGACGGGAACGCCCTTCGTCGAAGTGAGCGGCCTAATTGCATAGTAAGCCCGAAAGAACATCGAACTGACATCAACGATATAAATTTTCTTGGAAGTGTTCGCCATATTGGCGCGAGGTTACTCGCTAACAGTATATTTGTCGACTTGCCCGAGCGATTCCATCTCAATCCATTTTTCGCAGAGCGCTTCGAGTTTTAATTCTTGAGCATTTTGCTCACATTGCGCTTTTAAAATTTGTGGATCAATAATTCCCAGGCGTATTCTGCGAGCTAATTCTTGGCGGGTTAAACCTAAATAAAGATGAGCATAGGGAGACAATTTTTCTGATGACATAGATTACAAGTAGAGCTTTTGCTCTAGATTCTGTCGAGTCCTGACGCTTTGAATTATTGTCTATTCAGGAAAGACAAAGATCAGATCTTTTTCCCCGACCATATCTAACTTATCGCGAGCTTGCCGCTCGATAAACACTGGATCTTTGGCTTGGCGAATTTGCACATCAAGCAGAGTCGATTGCTTCTGCGCACCATTGATTTGCTCTTGAATTGTTGAAAGATCACGCCGTAATCCCCAAACTCTCCAAAGTGCGCCGTTGATGAATAATGAAATAACAAATACCGCGACACAGACGATTAAAACTTTGTGCGGCTTATTCAAAAATTTTCGTAGGCGTATGCCAAACTGATGAAAATCGTTCATCCGACTATTTCAGCATGTTGGTGGTAATTCGGCAACCTCAGCTAGACTTAGTAACCGTTCAGATTCCAGCCTTTTTTCTTGTAGTGCTCGATGATAACTCGTCGTCGCCATTTAGAAACTTCGGCAGCATGGCCTATACCGGGGTCATCGCGTAAAGTTTTTAAATTTTCAATTACTTGCTCAGCGTTGTCACGCGCTCGGTATTGTACGGCATCCTTCTTCATTCGCTTTTGAAAGGCATCAATAAAAGTTTTTTCGGCTTCGATGACTTCTTCCGATACTTTTGTTTTAGCCCCCCAATTAGCGGCTGAGTATTCTAATACAGAATAATCTCTTGAAGTGGGTGATTCCCAGTCTATTTCTTTTTTATATCGAGAAGTAGAATCTTTAAAATGCTTAGCCGCGATTTCTGGATTTCCCTTTACCGCTGCGGCTTCATATTCGCCAAGTAATCGCGATTTATTTGCGCTCTCAGGTAATTTAATTAAAATTTCGGGAACGGATCTACTATCGTACACTCCGGTTATGTTTTTCCATAACAAGGTTTCGCGCTCGGCTAATGAAAACCCACTAGCTTGCATGATTTTTCTTTTTTCTTCGATCTCGGCGGGCGAATACGGAGGCTTTCCGATTTCGTGGGCTTTAATCATTGCGGATTTTTGGTTCGGCGAAAGAGCGCGTCCTAATATTCCTTCGGCCGCACGGATGCGATCGCCGTCGTCTAAATTTCCGGCGAACTTAAGGTCTTGCGACCGTAGATTTTTACGACCGGCATTCTCTTCAATGAATTTTGCAAGAGCACTATTTTTATCGGCTAAGCGAGTGGCAAGAAAGCCTCCGCCCGCCTTTATGGCTCCCGGTAGGGCCGCCATGGTTGCATTCCAGGCGCAGCTGTTGAATGAGTGTTCTTGTAATATGGTTTCGGGAGTCTCAGCACAATTACGATTTAGCTGGGCGTAAGAAATTTTTGTACACGCCTGAATTGCGCTATGCGCGGCCATCGCGCTGCCAAGGCTAGCCGCCGACCACCCACCCACCCGCGCCGCAGTATTAAGGGAAGCGACCATCTGTGGACTTTTTATCACCATACTAGTTCTTGCTAATTGTGCCGCGCCAAGGGCACCTACAGGAAGTGCAAAAGATAATACGGTCACTCCAGTCGTAACCGAATTTTCTACCCTAGATTTAACTTTCATTTCGTTGGCTGCCAAACACTGAAATGATTTCACTTGTGCCGTGGTAAATTCATTTTTTGCTAAAACTTGTCCGATCAAAGTGGCATCCGAACTAAATCTTGATTTTTCTTCGATCGACAATGAAGCCGAATTTTTTAATTTATTGATACTATTAGAAAACGATTTGCTTACCGTCTGCACTAACTTTTCATATTCTGCCGTTGATACCGTCTTAACCGGCTCCTCGAATAGCGAAAGTCGGCTTTCGATAAAGTCTCTTACTTCGGGCGTATCAGAATGAGGGATTTCGCTGATTTTTTGCTGATAAAAATTTAAAAAAGTATCTAACTCTTGCGCCTTGGCTTCTTCATTTCCGATGTAAGCTTTTTGTTGTTCGTCTAGAATTGATTTTTGTTGCGAGCCCCTATTATATTTGCGCGCATTTCTTAAGGTAAGCGCGGATGGCCCCCCTTGAGTAGCCGTCGAAAGTTCTCGGCTTAAGGATTCAATTTTATTCTTTATTGATTGCAGCTCACCCAATATTTCGTTCATTTGATTGAGCTTTAATTGCTGATTTTGTTTTCCAGTTTCGGTGGAGCTAGAATAAGAATCCCATTGTTGCTTTCCGCAAGTAAGTCGATCAATTTCAAAAGCAGCCAACTGGTTAAAAAATACGTTAGTAGGAATCTTATGGAGCTCGTTTTTATTGCTTTTATCAAGCGATCCATGAGCGCAAGCTGCCGATTCTTTTGGGCAATCTTCATCTTTAAATAATTGATTCATTTCGCGGTAAATGGGATCAAGCAAATCTGCCGCAAGGACAACCCGCGCCGAAGCAAAAACAGCAAAAATAAGGATTAAATATCTTAAGATCACCATTGAGAATCGGCTTACGCTTACATCAACTTAAAGTTAATTTATTAAAAAAACGTTTCATTATAAAACGCTTGCATGATTTGCTAGCGAAAGCCCGCTTTATCCCAGTAGACGCCCATTCCGCCCAAGTCTTCTTCTATGCGCAGAAGCTGGTTATATTTCGCGGTCCGTTCACCACGGCACAGACTGCCCGTTTTAATTTGATGGCAACCAAGTGCTACAGCTAAGTCCGCAATTGTTACATCTTCAGTTTCGCCACTTCGATGCGACATGATTGTTTTCATGTTGTGCCGCTGGGCCAAATTTACGGCTTCGAAAGTTTCGGTTAATGTTCCGATTTGGTTAACTTTAACGAGCAACGCGTTCGCCGCTTTTTTATCTAAGCCTTGTCGTAAACGTTTTGGGTTCGTTACAAATAAATCATCACCCACAAGTTGTACGTGCGAGCCCATCGCTGCGGTTGCGGCAATCCAAGAGTCCCAATCGTCTTCGGCAAAACCATCTTCAATACTAACAAGCGGATATTTTTCTGCCCAGCCTTGGTAGATCGTTTGTAAATCGTGACCAGAAATGATGTCTTTTTCCCAAGTGTATTTGTCGTCGCCTTTGAACATTTCAGTTGCAGCAACATCTAACGCTAAGAATACATTTTGTCCCGCTTCATAACCAGCTGTTAAAATGGCTTCCATCAAAAGTTCTAAAGCTTCTTCGTTCGAATTCAAAACCGGAGCAAATCCGCCTTCGTCACCGACTCCAGTTGATAAACCTTTTTTAATTAGGATTTTCTTTAGCGTATGAAAAATTTCAGATCCCGCACGAAGTGATTCTGCAAAAGAATTATTAACAGTTGGAACAATCATAAATTCTTGAATGTCTAGGCCGTTATTTGCGTGAGCACCGCCGTTTAGCACGTTCATCAATGGCACTGGCAATCGGCAAGCCTGCGAGCCGCCCACGTAGCGGTATAGCGGAAGTCCGGCATCTTTAGCGGCAGCATGTGCACACGCAAGCGAAACTCCAAGAATTGCGTTCGCACCAAGATTAGATTTGTTCTCTGTACCATCAATATCTCGTAAAACTTTATCGATATAAACTTGTTCGTAAACATTAAGGCCCACGACTTCGGGGGCAATCTTTTCACGGACGATATCGACGGCCTTGAAAACGCCTTTACCTAAATATCTTTTTTTATCACCATCACGTAATTCGTAAGCTTCGTGAGCACCCGTGCTTGCGCCCGACGGCACTGCGGCGCGACCCATGTTACCCGCCGAGGTTTTAACTTCGACTTCGATTGTTGGGTTACCGCGACTATCAAGAATCTCACGCCCTAGTACACTGATGATTTCAGACATCTAAGCCTTCCTTTTTCTTTTCTGGATTATTTAGTTTCTTAAGCGTATCTAAACTTTCTAAAATAATTTGCGGATACTGATTTTTCACAATTTCCCAGTCGACACGACGAAATGCTTCTTTGATTCCGGGCGTTTGTTTTTGCCCCGCCGTTAACATGGTTACCAATTGGTGGGCCCTTACCATGTAATCATGCAGTCGTGATAAATTCTGCGCTACCTGATGAACGGGTCTTTTCATAAATTCAAATTCTGAAAAATCTTGCCGTATCACTTCACGCATTCCGACGTCTTGAGAATTGACCCCGGTTTGAGCTAATCGCAACAATTCTTCGTTACGGCGCTGAAGTTCGCGATTTTTTTCTTCAAGATCTTTACTGCTGTCTTGCAATTGACGAATCACGTCTTGCATAAGCTGCGGCGAAATTTGCCGATTGCTTTCTTCGCTCATGATACTTTGCTGCGCGGATGGCCAATCAATTTTCAGTCGTATATCAGTCCACTCGCAAGTTGCTGCCGATTGACCAACGTAAAGAGGCAAAGATTCAAAAGCGGCCTTCAAGTAAGTCGTCACTAAGGGGTACTGCTCGGCCGGAAGTGGAATATCAAACGACAACCCAGAAGATAATCGAGTTAGGTTTTCAATCGGCGGTTCAGGAGAAATAAAATATCCTAAAAATTTTTCGGGTTGATGAAAAATTTCTTGGGGCTGCGGCATCATGCGTAGCACGCTATCTAAAACTCCCCAGACGCGATTTTTAGGCGTGCGGTGACCGGCTATTGTAATCGTCGAAGAATTTAAATTAAGTCGCTCAAGAAAAGCTTCCATATCTGGAGCCCGCATCCAGTAAGAAGAGTCGCGCAGTAATTCCCACGGAATATCGGTTTCAGAAAAAAACATCGATAAATCGACTTTTTCTGATTCAAGATGGGTCAGAATGGCATGGGTAATTTTACAGCTAAAATGCACGGGGCCCAGTCTATTAGAGCGCCCCATGCGAATCAACTCTTTAACTGTTCAGACACTCTGCTAGATCCACATGTGAGTATCAGTGAAGCTACATTTAGTTGTTTTAAGCGACTTTGTTTGGTTTTTGAAACTTTGATGCTGGAAAATTAATCTTATTGTCTAAGATTTCTTGGTAGAACGAAGGTAAATTGCCAGTCGGTTCGATGGAACCTTCAAGCTTTCCGTCGTTACGGCGAACTAACTTTTGAATTTCGAAAATGGGAACGACGATGTATTTACCGTCAGGTCCTATGCCGCGAATTTCAGAAATGGCACCAATCTTACGGGTTCCATCTGAGTATCTAGAAATTTGCACGATGAGTTCAATCGCTGAAGCCACTTGCGAGGTTAAAGCTTTTTCGCTAATTTTTGCATCGCCACCGGCCGCCAATGCTTCTAACCGTACGATCGCATCTTCCGGCGAATTCGCGTGAACGGTCCCCATGCTGCCTTTGTGACCTGTGTTCATCGCATTAATTAACTCTAAGGCTTCGCTTGAACGAACTTCACCGACGATAATACGATCAGGTCTTAATCTAAGTGCACTTTTTAAAATATCTTTAATACTGACTTCGCCTTTACCTAATTGATCGGCCTGACGGGTTTCAAAACGAACGATGTGATCATGTTCAATTTGTAACTCAGAAGAGTCTTCAATGACTAAAACGCGCTGTGCTTTCGGAATCCGCGCCGATAAGAGTCCAAGTAAAGTTGTTTTACCTGAACCTGTACCGCCACTGACAATAATATTTTTGCCTAAAAACATACATAAATCTAAAAACATCCATGCATCTGGAGAAATTGTTCCATACTTGATATATTCAGCCGGTGAGATTTTACTTGCGGTGAATTTACGAATACTGATGACCGTTCCCTGACGAGAAATGGGCGGTAAAACCGCGGCAATACGCGAACCACTTGCCGACGATCCTTCAATTACCGGTAAACGCGCGTCTAATCTGGGTTCATCTTTATTAATTCTACGTCCAACGGACTGGGCGATACTGTTGATCGCGGCTTGCAATGTGTCTTCATCTGGAAATTTTGCGGTTGTTAGTTCTAATTTACCTTTTCGCTCGACGAAAATTTGGTCTGGCCCGTTAATTAAAACTTCAGATACGGTGGGGTCATTCAAATACTCATTCACAGGCGCAAGGGCACGTGCAATGACTTCTTTAAAGTTTGATTGACCATCTGACATTTGAAACTACTGTTCTGAAGCAACTTTTCTAGAGTTTACTTCGGGGATGACGACCATTTGACCTTGAATCCCAGTCTCGGGACATTGATAAGAAAAAATACCCTCAACTTGTGGTTCAATGTTAAAAGATTTTCTAATTCCATAAACGGTGTTATGTGATTGAGTAAAAGAATCCATTAGAAAACTAACGTTCTTTTCTTTCATATTTAAATTTACAATATGAACTTTGTAAGCTTCACCTTTTTTAACCATCACTTTATCCGGAATGAATCCGCCCTCAGTATTTAAAATAACGATTTCGCGAGTGGGCTCAGTCGGTTTTACAGCTTTTTTAATTGCTTCTAAAATCTCTTGATCTGCCGTCTGCTTTGCCGCCATATGTGATGGCTTACCAATTAACGATTTAGGTGAAGCCACGGATGCGGTATCTACGCCGGTCGCACCTTGGCCGGTCGCATGAACCTTAACCTGTGCAAAGTAAAAAAACGCGAACAAAAAACCTCTAGTGAAGTTCTTTACGGTCTTGAAATTCACTGAATTCACGAGCAACCTCCAACGCAACAAAGTTTAATAATTTTGGTTCAAATGTATTTAATGTCTGAACTAATAAAGTTTGATTTCCGCGACACGCATTAATTGAATTACATGCTGTGCGAACAAGATGCGGATGCTTGTTCATTTCATTGTGAATCTTTTCCCAATCCATACTTAATACAGGGTCAATCGCTCCGATACTGTAAAGTGCATCAAAGACCGCTTGTAAATCACCTTGTATAAACATGAAAACCTCCTGTGGTTATCGAGTCGCCATCCTGGCAACTGACTAAAACTGCTTACAGAACTTCTCGGAGTAATTGGAAAAATACTTGAGTCAGATTGAGACAATTTGAGACGCTGATTTGATTTCTAGATTTTGGGCTAGGTAATTGAAACTTGAAAAAAGAAGGCCTTCGCTAAAACATTTATTCTTGCTTTTCAAAGCTCAGGATTTTCAGTCCGTCCTTTGGGCTGAGTCACTTAACTGTACACGTTGAAAGTCACTTGCCTTTACAAAGCTTTAAATTTTAAAATAATCACCAAAACCAATAGAATAATAACAACTATGGCTTTAGTAATCTTCAAAACTCGCCGAATACGTAGATAATTGGTTTTACGCATTTCGGATCTCCTCTGTTAGGTTGAGATCTGAAAAGCTCTTAAAGAGGTTCTAGCGAAGGTTAGAACCTCTTTTGCATTTTTTAGGCTAGGTATTTTTAAATTCTACTTAAATTACTTCTTAGATTTTTTAACTGCTTCTTCGCGACGTTCAATTAGCTTTTGCGCGACCAACGAAGGCGAAAGGTTACCCTTCATCAAGTTTAACTTTCGTTCTGCGGCAGCCGCTTTTGAAAACTCAAGGTCGGCCGCTGCGATTTTTTCAATCGTTCGACTCTCAAAACCTGGACTTTTGTATTGTTTAACAAAATCCGGCTTCATTTGCGCGATTACGTTTTCTAGAACATTTCCGTAAGTAACTTGATCGGCCGCGGTTAAACCATCATTTTTAACTCCGGCAATACTGCGGTCGACCATTTCGTCCATTGCGCCTTCCCAAAGATCGTTATCATCTAAAGGGGTCTGCACAATGCTAATAATTTTTTCTAAACCTGAATCTTCGTCAGGGCGAGAAAATGCGATCAGTAACGCATCTTTTAATGCTTGCGAATTATCGCTTCGCTTAAATTCACGCACTTTAGCGTGCATGATGTCAGTCATTTGGTCTAAATCCATAATCTTAAGGCGGCCCGCCGTATAAATTAGCTCGTTTGACTGAGCAACTTCGGGAGTCGACTGGCAACTTGTGAAAAGAAATGAAACTGCTGCAAGAGTAAGTAGATATTTTTTCATATCTAAATACTAACTGATGAAACCCCACACGTTGAGATCTGAATAAACGAACTCGACCTCGGACGGGGTCACTGTGTCATTGTTCGCCCCCGAAAAAAAGGTTCTCGTTTTGAATTCGATGTGTAAAACTGTTCAAGCTTAACAAAAGGCGATGCCAATAACCGATCATTGCAACGGATTCAGTGATCACACGGAGGATATATTTTGAAAACAACAAGTATTTTAGGAACACTGGTTTCTGCAATGGCAGTATTGACGTTAGCGTCTTGTGCTCCTTCTGCTAAACAACTTAAAGAGGCGATCGAAAAAGATCCTTCAATTGTTTTTGCAGCGATCGAAAAAGACCCAGTTAAGTTTATTGAAGTTGTAAATAAAGCCGCGCAAGATGCTCAACAAGGTCAAGCTGCTAAAGCACAAGATGACGAAAAGAAATCTCGTGAAGCTGAATTTAAAACTCCACTTACACCTGATGTTGGTGGCGACCGTGTAATTTTCGGAAACAAAGATGCTCCAATTACAATCGTTGAATACTCTGATTTTCAATGTCCATATTGCGTTCGTGGCTTCCAAACAATGCAAGAAGTTAGAAAAGAGTACGGCGATAAAGTTAGAATTGTTTTTAAACACTTACCGCTTGATTTCCACCCGTTGGCATTACCAGCTGCAAAGTACTTCGAAGCCATTGCTAAGCAAGATCACGCTAAAGCTGAAAAGTTTCATGACCTAGTATTTGAAAACCAAGGCATGTTAAAAGATAAAGGCGAAGGCTATTTCAAAGAAGCGGCAAAAAAAGTTGGCGCAGACATGAAAAAAGTTGAAGTTGATATTAAAGATGAAGGTATTGCTAAACGAATCGCTGCCGATATGGAAGAAGCCAAGAAATTTAACATGAGCGGAACGCCAGGTTTTATCATCAATGGTGTTTCTTTACGTGGTGCTTACCCACTTCCTGCATTCAAAGATATTATCGATCAGCATTTATCAGTTAAGAAGTAATTTTTAAGTTAAATGTAGATTTAAAAGGGAGCTTCGGCTCCCTTTTTTTATGTACAAAGCAGCTACTTAACCTTTAAAACTTTATTCGTCAGCTTCACTTCATTTTGGCATAGATGCACTAAAACTGGAGTAACAATAACACCAGCTTTCATCGCGATATCAAAAAGTTTTTTATAAGTTGGATCGATTTCTTCCGCGATTGAAAATTCGTCCACGTCATTTCTTTGCACCGCAAAGATAAGCTCGGCCTGATGACCCGCCTTCACTAAAGTTGTTAACTCTTTTAAATGCTTTTGTCCCCGCTCGGTGACGGCATCAGGAAACTGTGCGTGCTTTTTCCCATTTACGATGTTCATCAACGTTGTGTTTTTTATCTCGATAAAATGTTTCTTACTTTTTTCGACAGTTAAATCGGATTCGGCTTTGCAGAAAACTCCGTCTAATCGGGTTTCTTTTGAAATCTTATGTTCTGATTTGTAGAACTGATAAGCCGACCAATGTTCGAAAAAAGATTTTTGGCTACGAATAGCATCTTGAATAACCTCATGTGTGATTTTATTCGGGTGAGAGGTGTTTACACCTACCCAAGCACCATTCACGGTTTGAATGGCTTCCAGCGTGCCTTTAAGTTTGCGATTTGGGTCATCACTTAAAGAAAACCAACACCTCTGACTTTGTGTCGGTTTTTCAATGACTGACTTTAAACTTCCTGTGTTTGGTACGTGAATCGTAAGTTGAATATTTTTATTTGTATTTTGATCTGTGTATTCGACATCAGCAAAGAAGCGCTTGTAGCGCTGAACAAGTTGACCTTCAATAAGCTGCCTTTGAAATTTCATAATGACGTCCTAGTATTCCAGTTGTATTGAAATCATATTTACAATCTAATTAGAAAAACATCAATCTGTCAGACGGCATTTAAGAGGAGCTTTTTTATGAAATCGATTTCAACCCTGTTTAGCATTTATTTAATATTAACCGCATGCGCAACAACGAAGCCAGTTGATAACACCGCCGCCGCTGCCGCAGAGTCACAACAGGTTGAAACCGCTAAAATAGACGCGAAGGCCGACCCTGTCGAAGCTAAAGAAATTAAAGCTAAAAAAGCAAAAGTAAAAAAAGATAATGCTGAAGCAAAAACATTGGCACTAAAAGCAATCTGCAAAGGCGCAGGCGAAGAGCGAACTTTAGAAATCATGAAAACAAAAAAAGGCTGCGAATTGCATTATACAAAAGGTGGACAGACTGCCACAATTGCTTCGCAAGTTATCGGGCAATTGCGCTGCGAAGAAGTCATGACGAATCTAAAAGAAAAGTTAATCTCTTCGGGCTTTACTTGTTCGTAGGTCGATTTTCGACTTTAGCAATCGCCCGGTCATGCTGTTTTGCAAACAACAAGGCCGTGAACGCACCGATCATTGCTAATAGAATATCTTTTTGCGTATCCCAAGAATCACCTTGAGTTCCTAAAAAAGCATCGCTTGAGCT
Source organism: Bdellovibrio sp. (assembly GCA_043760925.1). Taxonomy (GTDB): domain Bacteria; phylum Bdellovibrionota; class Bdellovibrionia; order Bdellovibrionales; family Bdellovibrionaceae; genus Pseudobdellovibrio. Next base: position 57,278 of record JAYUOK010000008.1, read on the forward strand.
ATCAAGAATCATGGCGGCCGCAAATTCGATCAATTCGTAAAAAGCACTGAACGCTAAACAAATTGAAATAATAAATAATTTTAACCACCCGCTGCTTTTAACGACATGCTTACGAACTAAAATCTCTCGAGCTAAAAATGCAGGAACAAATCCTTGGGCGAAGTGACCTAGGCGGTCATAATGATTGCGTTCAATTCCAAAAAGATCGCGCACCCAAAAACCGGCGGGCACTTCGGCATAGGTGTAGTGGGCGCCGACGAACAATATCCAGCAGTGCAGACAAATCAAAACAAGTAAGAAGTCAGAAAGACGAAATCGATTCCAGTAGAAAGCGATTAGTCCAAAGCCAATAATTCCGGGCCCGGCTTCTAGAACCCAAGTTAAAAAATCTTTTGGGTTGATCGCGCTGAGTACAAGAATCAAAAATGTCAGAACGAACATGACTTTAATTTTCATCGATACATTTTTCATTACATCTTCTCCGGCACAGGAATGCCCAATAGGGCTAAGCCATTTTTTAAAATCAATCCGGTAGCGGCGCTTAAAGCCAAGCGCGCCTTGCGTAATTCAGCGTCGGGGGCGGTGCCAATCGGACAATCGTGGTAAAATACATTAAACTTTTTTGCAGTTTCGTAAAGGTAAGTGCAAAGGCTTGCGGGTTTATAATTTTCAGCACTGCCAAGCACGATCGTATTAAAATTCATAAGATGTTGCATTAGCTTTAGTTCAGACGGATGCGAAAGTAATGACCCGTTAAACCCAGTCAAATCAATTGCAAATTTTTTAGAAAGTGAATTTATTCGCGCGTATGAGTATTGAATAAACGGTCCAGACTCTCCGTCAAGCTTCAGCCACTCGTTCATATCAAATACAATTTTCTTATTCGTGTCTTGGCGAACCATACCGTATTTGATGGCACCTTTAGCAACAGTATCGGCCGTGGATTCAACTTCTTCTGCCGACCACTCATTTGCATAACGTGATAAATATTCTGATTTTACATGAGCTTTCATTTTATCAACCAACAACATCAGCGATATAATATTCCCTTTTCGAGAGCTCATCGCCCCGTCTGGTAGCTCGACGAAGTTGTACTGAAGGTGGTAGCAATCTTTTGATTGTTCAAAGCCCAATACTTCTAAAGTTTTAAACACTTGCTTAAAGTGCAATGCTTGCCGCATATCAACGACGTAAATCGATTTTTCAATTTTGTAATCTTCAAATTTACGCCGAGCTAGTTCAATATCTTTTGTTGCATACAAACCTGTACCATCCGATTTAAGTAACATGCAAAAACCAAGATTCTCGGCGGTAAAATCAATACCAACCGTACCTTGTGATTCTTGCAATTTACCTTCGGCAAAGTACTTTTTAATGGTCTTAACTGAATCTGCATCAACGTCAGACTCCCAGTACCATTTATCGAACCCAACGTCGGCCCACTTATAAACTTTTTTCATCAGCTCAATGGACCACTCACGCGTTTCTTTCCATAAGTCGTAGAATTCACCGCGACCCGCTTCAAGCTGCTTAAGAATTTCAGTTAATTGCGCTTTATTTTTTTCATAAGCTGGAGTTTTTTCTTCGTCTTCCAATTTGATGTTGGCCGCCGAGTACATTTGACCAAGCCACTCACCACGCATGGGATCACCGCGTTTTTGCGCGAGCACTTCAAGACCCACGTGATTTTTAATGTACCAAAGACATTTAGCCACGTGAGTGCCGACGTCTCCGGGAAATGTTGAGCTAATAATTTTATCTTCACCGTAAGTCCGGCGAAGTAAACGAATTAACGCGTCCCCTAAGCAAAGGTTTCGCATATGCCCAACGTGAATTTCTTTATGCGTATTTGGTTGCGAATACTCGATCATGGTTTTTGGCGCGGCTTCAGTTAGCCGGCGTTTAAAAAACGAATCTGACAAGATACTCGTAACGGTATGTTCAGATAATTTCTCAGCGTTAAATTTAATATTCAAATAAGGACCAGCCGCTTCTATCGATGAAGTTCCCGGAACATGTTCTAACAAGTTTTTCAAATCGGTCGCCACGGCTGCAGGCGATTTTTTTAAAGTTTTCGCGGCAATAAAACAGCCAAATGCTAAGTGACCCATGTCGGTATTCGGTGGCTCGACAAGGGCGTTGTAAATTTCTTCTTGATTGGTCGAAACTCCTAAAGTTTGAAGAGCTTTCAACAAAGGTTCGGTTAAGTTTAATCTCAAAGGCTCGTGCATCAGGGTTTTTAATGGCATTATTTTTTGTCTCACGTTTTAAGGGAAGACTCAAACGCCATCTCTTTCTTAACACCCTCCAGTTACCAAGACCTTCGGCTAAAGTTAAGTCACTTTGTACACGTTGATCAACCCTAGACTAAGTCAAAAATCCGCTGAACCGCTTGCAGGATCATCAATAAAATAACCAAAATCATTTTAGTTATCTTATTAATTTTCCGATACCTCCTATAGTTGTGGGAAATATCCGACATATGGATTCCTTTCTTAAAGGTTCCCGGTAATGTCGATGTAAGGGCGAGATGGCGCGAGTCATTCTTGCCTTTTGCATTTTTAAACCCATAAACACACCTCGCATTCTTCATTACAACTTGCCTCTGAAAAGCCCTCGAGTTAAAACATTCATGAAATCACACTTCTCAGCGAGCGCTTAAAAAGGCGGCACATATGGAACCAGTAAAAAAAGTTCGTATCCCAAAACCAGATTGGCTGAAAGTTCGCGCCCCTTCCGGAGACAATTACACCCGAATTAAAGGAATGCTTGGCGAATTAAAACTAGCCACCGTTTGCCAAGAAGCAAAGTGCCCGAACATGGGCGAATGTTGGTCTGGCGGAACAGCTACTTTTATGTTGATGGGCGAAGTGTGCACACGCGGCTGTCGTTTTTGTAACGTGAAAACTGGAAACGCCAAATTAGGCCTGCCACCAGTTGACCCTTTTGAACCAGAAAAAGTAGCGTACTCAATTTCGCAAATGGGTTTACATTATGTGGTCATTACTTCAGTTGATCGCGATGATATGCCCGACCAAGGCTCTGATCACTTTGCTCGAACAGTAAAAACAATAAAAAAATTAGATCCAAATTTGATCGTCGAAATTTTAACTCCCGATTTCAGAGGCGACGAAAAATTAGTGGCTCACTTAGCCGCTTCACGCCCCGACGTCTTCGCTCACAACATCGAAACAGTTGAAAGATTAACACCAAGTGTTCGTGATCCGCGCGCAAAGTATCGTCAATCGATGCGCGTTCTTGAATCAGTTAAAGAATTCGAACCTGGAGTCTACACGAAATCTTCGATCATGCTTGGTCTAGGCGAAACAGATGAAGAGATTATGCAAACCTTAAAAGATTTGCGCGCAGTTGATTGCGACGTGGTCACTTTTGGTCAGTATTTGCAGCCCACTGAAAAACATTTAAAAGTAATCGAGTATATCACTCCGGAAAAATTCGAATTTTGGCAAAAAGAAGCTGAAAGCATGGGCTTTTTGTATGTAGCGTCAGGACCACTTGTCAGAAGCTCATATCGTGCAGGAGAATTCTTCATGAAGGGTATCATTGAAAAGAAACGGCAGCAGTCAATAGTACAAACTGCAGAATTGGAAATCGTAAATGGCAATTGATGTAAAATTACCTGAACTTGGTGAAGGCGTTACCGAGGGCGAATTAGTTAAATGGTTAGTTAAACCCGGAGACGCGGTTAAGGCCGATCAAACAGTTGCCGAGATCATGACTGACAAAGCGACGGTGGAAGTACCGTCGCCTGTTGCTGGTACGGTGAAAGAATTAAAATTTAAACCTGGGCAAGTCATTAAAGTTGAAAGCATTCTTCTTACTTTGGATGCCGCAACGGGAGTTGGCGCCGCAGCTAGTACCGCAGCGGGCACTAGCGCAAGTCCCGCAAAAACAGAATCAGCGCCACAAGCAGCCGCGCCACAAGCGGCGGCACCGGCAGCGATGAACGGCGCTGGTAAAAACGTTGACGTTAAATTACCAGAACTTGGCGAGGGCGTGACTGAAGGCGAATTAGTTAAATGGACCGTAAAAATTGGCGATACCGTCAAAGCGGATCAAACTGTTGCAGAGATCATGACTGACAAAGCAACTGTTGAAGTTCCATCACCTTACGCAGGTGTAGTAAAAGAATTAAAATTTAAAGCCGGTGACGTCGTCAAAGTTGAAAATGTTTTATTAACGCTTTCATCATCTGGCGCTGCACCTTCAAACGGACCAGTTGCAACTTCGTCTGCAGTCGCAGCATCTGCGCACAGCACTGTTGTTAACAATGCGCCATCACAAGCTTATACAAAAACAGCTCCATCCGCGCCAATGGCCATGCAAGCCACATCGGGCGGAATATTTCCGCCGGTGGCAGATTCAAAAGTTTTAGCAACGCCAGCAACCCGCCGACTAGCGCGTGAAATGGGCGTCGACCTTAATCAAATGACTGGATCAGGCTTAGCAGGCCGTGTAACGCGCGATGATGTGATCGGCGCTAAGGGCGGAACTTCTTCGGTAGTCTCAAGCGGTGCAGGTGCAACTTCAGCTGGTTCTCCAACAATGAATTTTCCAAAACCAGCGTTCAATTCAACGAATGCAGCGATGGAAGAGCGCGTAGATTTAATCGGTATCCGAAAAAAGATCGCGCAGAATTTGCAAATGTCGAAATCAATCATTCCACATTTCACCATCATGGATGAAGCCGATGTTTCGCAGTTGGTAACGTTACGTGAATCTTTAAAAGAATTTGCAGAAAAAAATGGAACGAAGATTACGTATCTTCCATTCGTCGTTAAAGCGCTTATTGCTACGATTCGCGAGTTTCCACAGTTTAATGCGTCTATTGATGATGCCGCTTCGCAAATTGTTTACAAAAAATACTTCAATATTGGATTCGCTGCAGATACTCCGAACGGACTTGTTGTTCCTGTGATTAAGAACGCTGATCAAAAATCAATTTTAGATATTTCTAAAGAGATCATTGATCTTTCAAAGCGTGCGCGTGATGGCAAGTTAAAATCTGACGAGATGAAAGGCGCTTCAATCACGATTACAAATATCGGATCCGTTGGCGGCACTTACGCAACACCAATCATCAATCACCCGGAAGTTGCTATTTTAGGAATGTACAAAATTTCTGACAAACCAATTCTTAAAGATGGTCAGCTCGCATTCATTAAATCGATGAACTACACGGTCACTTGTGATCACCGTTTAATTGATGGCGCAGTTGCTGCGAATTTCTTGAAATCATTTTTTCAGAAAATTCAAAACCCTGGTGTTTTGATGATGGGGATGAGCTAGTGAACTTTATCAAGTTCGTTTTTTCTTTAGGCATACTGTTAACCATAATAAGTTGCGAAACGGTTACAAAGCAGTCTTGTCGAGAAACGAACTGGAAGAGCGAAGGCTACCAGGCGGCATCAAATGGCGAGCGAGCCGACAAAAATTTAATTGCTGAGTGTACACAATTATCCGGAAAAAATGTTATGGATGATTACACAAACGGATACGCCGAGGGTATTCAGAAATTTTGTACAAAATCATTTGGATTATATTGGGCTCGCGAAGGGAACCGCTATCAAAATATTTGCCCTGCTAGCTTAGAGAATGACTTTCTAGTTGGATACTCGCAAGGCAAGATGGAAAAAAAGCAACTCGATATGCAAGAACGATATTCTGAATCGATCGTTAAGAAGAATTCAGCATTTGAGAAAATTTTGACTAGAGATAGCTGCAACTTCGATTCTGACTGCACTAAAAAAGCATCTTGCGATTACGTTACGGCTTCAACGGACAAGAAATGTTCGAATTCTGACAAAAAATGTACTTTTGATAGTGATTGTGACCAAAAATTTAAATGCGAACAGAGCCTTTGTCGTTGGTAGAAAATAGATAGGATTTTATATGCAAAATTTTGATGTCGTCGTTATTGGTTCAGGTCCTGGTGGATACGTCGCTGCGATTCGTTCGGCGCAACTAGGTTTTAAAACAGCAATCGTCGAGCGCGAAGCTTTGGGTGGAGTTTGTTTAAACGTCGGATGCATTCCATCTAAAGCAATGATTACGGCAACTCACCTATTACATAAAGCTCAGCATGATTTTAAAACGATGGGTTTAAATATTAAGGGCGGTATCGACGTTGATATGAAGACCTTAGTGAAATGGAAGCAATCCGTTTGCGAAAAAATGTCTGGCGGAGTAAATCAGCTTTTAAAAGGCAACACCGTTACAGTTATAAAAGGTAGTGCTGAATTTAAAAATTCAAAAGAGATCACGGTCAAATCGAGCGGCGGAACTGAATCAGTACAAGCCAAACATTTTATCGTCGCTACCGGATCTCGCCCAATTGAAATTGGTGGGTTTCCGTTTGATGAAAAAGATATTTGTTCTTCAACAGGCGCATTAGCATTTGATGAAATCCCAAAAAGCGTCGTCGTTATCGGTGGCGGATATATTGGTCTTGAAATTTCTTCGTACCTACGAAAGCTTGGCACTGAAGTAACAATTATCGAAGCCCAGCAAAGTTTACTTGCGGGCGTTGTTGATCCTGAATGCGCACAGGTAGTTACCCGAAAAGCTGAAAAAGCCGGAATCAAAATCATCTACGGGGCAAAAGCTAAAGGACAAAAGAAAACTTCGGGTGGTTATGAAGTCACTTACGAAGTGAATGGTAAAGATGAAGTCGTTAAGACAGATAAGATACTAGTTACCGTTGGTCGCCGACCAAACGGTGATCAAGCCAATTTAAAAGCGGCAGGCATTGCTGTCGATGAACGTGGTTTCATCAAAGTCGATGCGCAACGCCGAACAAATGTCTCGCATATCTTTGCGATTGGTGATGTTTGCGGTCAACCGATGTTAGCACATAAAGCTTCACACGAAGGCGTGATGGTTCCAGAAATTATTTCTGGGATTAATCGAGTTTACGATGCGAAGACAGTTCCTGCGGTGGTGTTCACTGATCCAGAAATCGCAGCAGCCGGAATGACTGAGGCTGAATGCAAAGCCAAAGGTTTCAATGATCTTTTAATTTCTAAATTTCCATTTGCAGCTAACGGGCGCGCCGTTAGCATGAGTGAAACCGAAGGCTTTGTTAAAATGATCGCTGATAAAAAAACTCATGTTTTATTAGGCGTACACATTGTTGGACCTGAGGCTTCGAATTTAATTTCCGAAGCGGCCTTAGCAATTGAAATGGGCGCGCGAATTGAAGATGTAGCCTTAACTATTCATCCGCATCCAACGCTTGGAGAAACGATGATGGAGGCAGCGGAAGCGACGCTTGGACATGCAATTCATATTATTCAAAAACCTTTAGGCGGAGCTAATAAAGCGGCTCACGCATAATTGAAATAATCTATGATTTTTGAAGATTGGGGCCTGATCGATTACGAACAGGCTCTGCAAAAACAACTTGAATACGTTGATAAGGTCGCAGCCGAAGAAAATCATTCGGGCTTCTTAATTTTTTGTTCGCATCCTGCAGTGGTTACGTTAGGAAGACAAACCCAACCGACTGACGTTTTTGCCTGGAATGGTCCCATCATTGAAATATCCCGAGGTGGGCGCGCGACTTATCACGGCCCTTCGCAGATTGTTGTCTATCCAATCCTTAATTTAAAAAATCCGCGCGCGAATCGCGGCCCTCAAGAAGTGCGCGGCTACTTGCGCAGTTTTGAAGAAGCCATCGTTCTAACTTTAAAAGAATTTGGCGTCGAGGCGATCGGAAAAACCGCGCAGAAAATTCCTGGTCAACAGGTAGAAACGGATGAAACAGGTGTCTGGGTTAATAATCGTAAAATTGCTTCCTTAGGAATTGCCGTGAAAAAATGGATTTGTTTTCATGGCGCGGCAATAAACTTTTATGAAGATCCAAAAGCATTCGTCGGAATGAACCCATGCGGGTTTCAGTCTTCAACCATGTTAAGTCTTGAAGCGCTTTTAAACTTTTCTCCGGACGAAATTCAGTTTAAAAAAGCATTACGAAAAAATTGTGAAGAATTTCTATAAACTGTCCGGCTTAATAAGTGTGAAAACGAATTTTGTATGCTTAGCTTTTGAATCATAATAAAAGTCGCCGCCGTGAGCTTGCACAATTTGTTTCGATAGACTAAGCCCAAGACCAGTCCCCTGACCGCTTGGTTTCGTCGTGTAGAATGGTTCAAACATTTTTTCAGTCACCTCATCACGAATCCTCACTCCAGAGTCGATCACTGCCACTTCGTAGTAAGAACTATGGCAATCAAGGTAAATTTCAACCCATCGATCATCTAGATTTTTGACTGCATCAAATGAATTATTTAATAGGTTTACTAAAACTTGAACAACTTCAGTGCTGCGTGCGTGAACCACATGGGATAAATCGCAAACATGATTTTCAGAGACCTTAAGAGATATTTCGGCGTGTCGAAATCGTTGTGACGAAAGCTCGACTGATTCCTCGATGATACTCAATAGTGGTACATTTTCATATGGGTCTTGATCAGACCTTCTTGAGGCCGTTTTTAACGACTTGATGATTTTATCAATACGAATACTGTTTTTTTCAATTAATTTCAAATCTCGAAGAATTTTTTCTTTTTCGGGATGAGATTCGCTGACCTTGGCCTGTAGCATCTGAGACTTCGCTTGCACAATCATCAGTGGATTATTCACCTCGTGGGCAATTGCGGCGGCCATTTCCCCGAGGGACGCCATCTTGGATTGCTCGATCATCGACTTTTGGATCTTTTTAACTTCAGTTAGATTAGTTCCGGAACAACCGTAAAAAACGCGGTCTCCAGGGCCTGAACGAACTGAAAATATTTTTAATAGAACTGGGATCTTTTCTTTCGTTTTAGGGTTCAGGGCAATCGTTTCACCCTCCCAGCGCTCGTTTTCGGCAAGACTTTTTCTTACTTCTTCATCAATGCGGTTTCTATCGGGATCAGAAAAATAATGGGTGAAATAATGTTTTCCGGGCTCGATGCCGAAAATATCCTGACCGGCCTTGTTCACATACATTGGAATGCCCGTATAATCAGTAAAGCTGAATAAGTCGGCCGAAGAATCAATAAGCGAAATGATAGTTCGAAACCGAGAATCAATTATATTTTTATCAGTAATATCACGTATCACACCGATCAGGATCTTTTCATTTTTTGCGATATAGTATGAACTTTTTTTAGTTAAGATCTCGCGGGGGTTTCCATCAATGGTAACGTAACTTTCTTCAAATTCACTTGGAACATTTGACATGAGTACGTCGTTGTCTTGGTTCCAATATTTATCGGCAATCTCTTTCGGAAAAAAATCGTAATCCGACTTTCCGATGTAATGCTCTTTAGTCTTACCGATTATCTTTTCGAACTCAGTATTTCCAAAAATCCATTTATGCGAACTGTCTTTAACGAAAACGGGGTCTGGAATGGCATTCATTAAGTTTTCTAAAAAAGATTTTGTTTGATTCAAATCTTTCTGAAGGTTCGATTCGTGAGTGACGTCCCAATTGAGTCCGACAACTGATCCGACTTTATTCGTGTTATCACGCGTAAAATAACCATGAGTTCGAATATTCTTAATTTTTCCGTTTCTTAATAGTGCCCTGAAAACAGTATTGATTTCATTTTCATCTTCAACACTATTTTCGACATAGGCAGCTAATTCAACGCGGTCGTCAGGGTGTATGAAGCTGTAAAATTCTTGAAGATGACCTTCAAAAAGATCTTCCGGCATCTCATACAGCTGCTGAAAAGCTAAATCCCATTTAATTTTGCCGGTACTAGGCTGCCATTCCCATAAACCAACTCCGGCCGCCTCAAGAGCTTTTTGATACTTTTCAAATAGCTCTTGAGAGAAATTCTTCACGCTTCTTTGATTCCCCAACTCATCATGATAGTTGCTTCACCCTTGCATACAACCTCACCGGTTGTTCGCTTCGCCGTCGTTTCAATCGTGCCCATGCCGCGGCTTTTATGTAGTTTGGTCACGGTCAATTCGAAAACGATTTCTTCATCAATAAATACCGGACTTTTAAATTTTAATGTTTGCGCTAAATAAATACCGCCAGAACCGATTTTTTCATTTAAAAATCTTGAAATCAGCGCACCTAAAATCATCCCGTGCGCGATTCTTTTTTTAAATCGGGTGGTCGCTGCGTATTCATCGTCTAAATGAATTGGATTATAATCGCCTGACATCTCTGCGAATTGACGAACCATTTTATCGGTTATTCTTACGGTTGACGAGGCCGTAAAGCCTACGTCTTTTGTTTCTGATTCTACCATTTTCACTCTGTAATCCCTCTATAAAATGTTCGCAGCTAATTCTGCAAGAGCCGAACGCTCACCTTTAGTTAAAGTAACGTGCGCCGCAATTTCTTGACCTTTAAATCGCTCGACCGCGTGAGTTAGCCCTGAATTGGCTGAATCGACATATGGATTATCAATCTGGTAAATGTCACCCGTTAAAACGACCTTTGTTCCACTACCGGCTCGAGTGACGATCGTTTTAATTTCGTGCGGAGTTAAATTTTGCGCTTCATCTACAATTAAATACTGCTTCGGAATACTTCGACCGCGGATGTAAGTAAGTGGTTCGATATTTAACATACCTTGGTTAATCAATTCTTGTGCGCGCCCCGCTGCTTTTTTATCTGCGCCCATCAAAAATTCGACGTTATCAAAAATTGGCTGCATCCATGGATTTAGTTTTTGTTCAATATCACCAGGTAAATAACCTATATCACGACCCATCGGAAAAATCGGACGAGACACTAATAATCTTTGAAATCGACCTTCATCAAGTGTTTTAAATAATCCTGCGGCGATCGCCAGAAGTGTCTTCCCCGTACCAGCTTTACCTACCAACGAGACCATCATAATTTCATCGTTTAATAAAGCATCAAGCGCAAAACTTTGTTCTACATTTCGAGCCGTTATTCCCCAAATACTGTCGGGTGGATTAATTAATGGAACAATTGCCTTATCCTTTAATGAGTAGCGTCCAATTGCCGAATGATTTGCGTTCGTAGAGTCTTTTAAGATGACGTATTGATTACCGTAAAGTTTTTGCTCAAGGACTAATTTTTTTTCTTGATAAAACTTTTCAATCTGGGCGGGCGTTACTTCGAACTCTTTGTATCCCTCATAAAGATCTTCTTGATTGACGTCTGAATTATCATAGTCAGTTGCAAAAATTCCGTAAACGTCAGCCTTAATTCGCAGATTGATATCTTTTGAAATCAATTCAACTTTCGATCGCGGATGCTGTTTTTGTAAAGCCAGGGCGGTACTTAAAATACGATTGTCGGCTTTTGTTGTATCAAGCTCGGTACCGATGCCTGAAATTCCCATATCAGTTGTAATGTAAACGTAAGTTTCGTGATTATCGATTTGCACGCCTTGAGCAAGGCTGCCTTTTCCACGAAGAACGTCAACGAAGCGGCTGAACTGCCGCGCGTTTCGACCATTCTCCCCTTGGTCACGCTTAAATTTATCAACCTCTTCAATGACAGCAAACGGAATATGAATATCCGCATCACCAAATTTTAATAAAGCAAACGCATCAAATAAAATAACATTGGTATCAATCACCACTTTGCGACGCTTAGTTTTCACTGTCAAAATGACCTCCGTATTGTCAAAATAGAACCAATCTAAATTCGACAATAGGGCTCGACTAAAGTCACCTACTTTTGATTAAAATAAATGATCAAATTTGTGGGAATGTAAGACTACGAGCTTCGCGGCGCCATCAAGTCACCTTCGTCTTTTTTTAAGCCCGAACTGACTGATTCAATAAACCGCACGAAATACTGTAGCGCAGCATCTGTTGAAGCACCACGCATGAATACCGAACCATGGCGGATAACTCCTTCGCCTAGCTCTTCGGTGATGTGTTTGACTTGAACGGTGATTGGAAAATAAGTTTTTTGATTCAGATAAACCCGCATTGAAACTTCTTCGTCAGACTTAAACTGACCATTTTCTAGTTCCATATCGAACGAAATTCCTTCTTCTGAAATGTCATAAATTGCAACTTTAAGAAGCCCCTTTTCAGGCAAAACAACCATGGCACTTACAAATTCAGTTAAGATTGTTCTTTTAATCTGACGTCGTTCAGAGAATAAAATTTTCTGTTTGTGTTCATCGTAATCAACGACTTCTGTTTTCGTAGCCGTCGGACCAGAGTGATAAATTTCTTGGGTTGGAGAATATGCTTTAAGACGCGACGTTAGATCAATTACTTTACCCATCAGACCCCCTGGATAGATTAACTTACTAACTACATATCGGTCGAAAAGCGTACAAACTTGATACCTGTCTCAATATGTAACAAATCTGATTTATTAAAGAGCACCCTGAAGTAGGAACCGCTTTTCCGCTTGAGAGCACCCGGCCTTCGGACTATAAAAAAGCCGTGAAACGCATTACTTACTTTATAGTTTTAAGCATCATCATTCACCTTTCTTTAAGGTCTGGGATATTCACACTTGCACGATTTCACGAAAATCGTGCTCGCAATCCTCAGTTCGAAGTTTTACTTGTTGATCAGCCGACAGAATCAAAACCTGAAAAAAATTTAGTGAAGCCAATTATAAAGCAACTTAATCCCGCACCCAACCAAATCATTAACGACAACTCGATGGCCCGTTTTGACTCTGAAAAAACGCAGCGAGTTCGCCAAGAAACCAAGGCGCGCGCATTGGGGTTGACCCAAAATGCTTCGCAAGCTTCACGCGCACAAAAACAGCAATCGCCACCGGATGACCAAGGCGAACTTCCCGAATTTACGCGAATGAATCTATCAACTCCGGCTCGGGCCAAAGCGCAAAGTGCGGCGATCAGCACCCAACTGCCCAGCGATATCAAATTTTCTGACGCCACAAATTTGAATACCGATGCGAATACTTATTATTCTTTTTATTCAAGAGTTGAAGAAATGTTCTATGTTCGATGGTCAGAGCGATTGAATTATTACTGGGAACGGCTTTCTTATGATTACAAAAAACAAAAATTAAGTGGCCGGGTCTGGTCCACCGACATTGAAGTCTGGCTAACAGCGGCTGGAGAATACCACTCGGCATACATTCAAAGAACAAGCGGTTATAAGCCTTTTGATGAAGCGACCGTTTTCGCCTTCAAAAGTGCCCGCATTTTTCCGAACCCACCACGGGCCAAGGTCGAGTCAGATGGCTTTGTTCGTCTTAGGTATAGATTTAATGTTCATATAGCTGCTTTGCCGTAACGACAGAGTAGAATAAAACTGTGAAAAAAATTATTTTAGCTACTATATGTTTTTTAAGTTTTCAACCAACAGCCTACGCATTACTGACTGAATTAGGCTTAAGCTACAGCTATCAAAAAAAAACCTACAATGCCAGCAACTATTCTCAGTCAGAATCTAAAGGTGCGTCGGTTTCACTTTACTTCATCGAAAAACTTGCGCTTGAACTAAGCTACACGGATGCATTCTACGAAAGCCAAGAATCCGATACAAGTTCGACCCGAACGGTCCAGCAAAGCACGACCGTATTTGATACTTCTTTGGTCTACGCATTCATGGATCGTAAAAGCATTTTACAACCTTATGTAAAAGGTGGAGTTGCGTTCATTAAAAAGAATCAACGCGTGCGCTATTTAAATTCTTCCGTCATCGAGATTCCGCAATCTTCCGGATGGGCTCCTAGTTATGGTGCCGGTTTGAAATTTGTATTAACCGAAAGATTTTCGATTAAACTTGGTTATGATGCTTGGCGGACCTCGCTGAGCGATGGAACGAAGTCAGAAGATAGTGCACTAAAAGCCGGTCTATCTTGGTATTTATAAATGAAGCCGCTTGTTCGCTTCGTCAGTCTTTTAATGTTATCAATTTTATCTTATGGGTGTCAGATTGGCTACCTGTGGCACGTTAGTTATAATCATTTGGCCCTACTTAACTCAAGCATTCCGATGGAACGAGCGCTGCAGTCCGAAACACTGAAGCCTGAGCAAAAAAAAAAAATGAATCTGACCGAAGAAGTTCGTCAATTTTCGTTTAATACTCTTGGCCTTAAGAAATCTAAAAATTATACCGAGTTCGTCGATCTTAAAAGACCTTACGTCACTTATACCGTCATGGCGTCGCATAAATGGAAATTCGAACCTTACCTCTGGAATTTTCCTATTATTGGTAAAGCTCCGTATAAAGGCTTCTATGATGAAAAACTCGCTGATGAAGAAGCAGAGATGATGAAGCAAAAAGACTATGATGTTTTTGTTCGCGGTGTTTCAGCATTTTCCACGTTAGGAAAACTAACTGATCCACTTTTGTCTTCGATGCTTAATTACAGCGAGCATGATTTAGTTAACACAGTTATCCACGAACTTGTTCACACCACATTATTCATAAAAGATAATATTGATTTTAATGAACGCCTAGCCGTTTTCGTAGCAAATAAAGGCACCGAAATTTTTTACCTTGAAAAGGAAGGTGCTGATTCACCTACCCTTCAGCAAATTAAAAATGAAAATTTAGATGATGCGCTTTTCTCTGCATTCATTACGCAAGAGCTGGATCAGCTAAAAAAATGGTATGTATCCTACGACCATACGACATCCCAAAATGCAGAAGAAAAAGAAAAGTCGCGGCAAGCGCAGTTCGACAAGATTAAAAAAGATTTTACTGACCAAATTGCTAAAAAATTGAAAACAAAATCCTATCAAAATTTTACAAAAATCAATTTCAATAATGCCCGACTTGGCACTTACCAAACCTACATGAAAGATTTAGACATATTTGATAAGGTCTACAAAAAAAACGGCTCAAACATAAAAGATTTTTTGAAGAAGTGTGCTGAATTGAATTCAGTCGATGATCCTGAAGCTGAATTGAAAAAATGGTCTGAAAATTAGCTCGGACATCCGTTTCCGAGATAACATACTTTTAATTAATTATAATACTTTTCCGTACTATTTCCGTTACGTTGTGTAACTGTTAACTTAGCCCCATCCTTCGGACCTTTTGTCTTATTACTGGCATTCGATTTTTTATAAGTTTTATACGTCTGCTTGACGTCACTATACGTTGTTCCGCTGATTGAAAATAAACTAAGCGCCGTAGCCATAATAAAACCCACGATACTTGTTTTAACTATTTTTTTTCCAATTCCGCGCGAACGTATAGTGCTAGCTTCTAAAAACACCCACGTCTTCGCCCAGCGGCTCAGGGGCTTTACCTCGGTCCGTTCGACTGCTTTCATAATCTGATTATGCATATCTTCATAGAATTTTTCATCCATGGGGAGCTCAATCGGATCTTCCTTTTTTAATTTCTTCGCTAGAAAGGTTTCTTTCATACGACTTGCTGTCTTCATTATTCGGCCTCCACGTATTTGGTATTCAGTTCCATAAAAAATCCACCTACATCTTCTGTCCATTTTCTAAGTTCTGATTGATGTTCAAAAGTTTCTTTAAGTTTTATAAGGGCATGCCGGTAATTAGCTTTGGCCGTATCATACGGACACTGCATCACTTCCGCAATTTCAGCAAAACTCATATCTTCATAAACACGTAAGACCAGGGCTGTCTTTTGTTTAAAAGGAAGACGATCCACTTCCGTTTGGATCATTTCGCTGACTGCCGCGTGGACCATTCCTTTTTCCGCCGTGGCTGACACACTTAAGTGCACGTCATCAATATTAGAAAAATCATAACGATTTTCCCGCAATTTATTTCGAGCTGTATTCACAGCTATTTGGTAAAGCCAGCTTTTGAAACTTGCCCGGCCCTCAAATAAATGTAATTTTTCGTAAGCTTTAATAAAAGCCTCTTGAACTACATCTTGCGAAATATCTAAGTCTTTCATAAATCTCATACTCAACCGTAGTAATCCTCTTTGATGTCTCTTCACGAGTTCTGAGAAAGATGCTCGATGACCCGCTCGAACTTCTTCGATCAACTGCTGATCCGTTACTAGATCAATATTGATTTCTCTTTTCATAGACACGCCCCTGTATCTGTTCGGTTAACTTTGTTACCTTTTTTCATGATGCACGTCCTGGGCCTCCAGCCAGTTGCATTTCATCACTTGCTAATAACTGTAGCAAACGCAGGGCCACCAGCGCGGTGTCAAATAGTCCTAAATTATTGAAATTGTTTAACTTTTGTGAATTTGCTAATCTTATGAATAAGATTTATTTATGTGTGATTTTCGTCGTATGAGTGTAATGGAATATTAAATCATCGCAGACATTCTGGATCTTCATCTGGGTGAGCCCGGATACTTTTACAAATTCAATTCCTAATGTAAATCCGCCCGCCCTATTTCTCCTAATGTGGCGAATTAGTCCACTGACGGTGATCTCGGCGCGTTTATGAATTCGAAACTGTATTCGAATAATTTCGTCCTGATCGACACGTAGTAAATCAGATAACGCATGCAATCGAATTCCTGATGCAGAAAATTCGACGATGTCAGCGCGCGAGTTTAATTTCATTTGTTGCGTCGCCAATATAAGCGCTAAGTGACTCCAGGCTTTTGGTATTTTGTAGCGCGGTTCTTTTCGACGAATGAGTCGGAATACTTTGAACGGTTTCTGAATGAAGCTAATTTTGTCTTCTTGAAGTATTTCAGTTTTGAAAAAATAAACATCTGGTCCAATTTCAACTTTAAAAGTCGCTAAATGAATTTTAAAAAGTTTTCCAGACAATAATATTCTATTTTTGTTGTCACTTTTTTGTAGAACTATACTTAAAATTTTATCTTCGCCACTTAATTTGACTTGAACAGTATAGGCGTTTGAAATCGCACTTTTCAGAAGTCTTTCGGCTTGGTCAAATGTGACTTCAGCAAGATATTCCACAACGTTAATCATGCCGCGACTGTAACTTTGTTACGGCCCGCCTGCTTACTTTGGTAAAGCGCTTTATCTGCACGATTGTATACCTTGTCCCAACTTTCATTCTCCATCTTTTCAGCGACGCCAATCGAGATGGTTACTTTAATACTTTTATCTTGGTAAATAAATGGATGATTTTCAACAGTTTGACGAATTCGCTCAGCAACGTCATTCGCGGTCTTAAGCGGTGTCGCCTGAAGTATAAGAACGAACTCTTCCCCACCATAACGGGCAAAATAGTCATTTGATCGAACCAACTTAAGTTGCATCAACTGACCCAACTCTTTAAGCACGCAATCGCCGCCCGGGTGGCCATACGAATCGTTTATTTTTTTAAAGTGATCAATATCGAAAGTAATAACGGCCATGGGCTCACTTAGAACTTCGGCCCGCTTGATAGCCTCGGGTCCCTTTTCAAGCAATGCACCTTTGCTGAAAGCACCCGTGAGCGCATCCTTCTGAGCTTTTTCAAAAACTTGCTGATTTGAAATCGCTTCTAAACTTCCTCTTTCAAGATATTTAAAAATGATGTTACCTGTTTTGATTTGATCATTGTTCGTAAGACGTTTTGCCGTCAATGCAGGTAAGGGAATTCCGTTTACAAATGTTTTATTTGTCGAACCTAAATCTAAAATAGAAACATCGCTGCCAACTACGACAAACTTTGCGTGCGCACGACTTAATGAATTGTCAGAGATGTACAGATCACTTTCAACAGATCGCCCGATCGTTAGATCAGTTTTTGTTAGGAGCCATTGTTTTCCGATATAACCCGCCGGTCCGACCAATACAATAACTGCCGGCGGAGCTTCATCAGCCGCGCGTATTTTACCTTTAAAGGTATCGCTTGAAACTATACTTGTTTTATCAGCTACGTTGTCAGACATTTTATCCTTTATAACTATGCTTATTATTCACGAATTTAAAAGGACGTACAACTCGACCTTGGGCCAGCGCTAGCGATTAACCGATCGCGACATCTTCCTCAATTCGGTGAAAGCCACGCCATTCTTTTAAACGCCCTCTTGGTCTAGATTCTTGGTCAACATATTCAAGCAAGACGTAAGTAAGTTTAGTGATCTTACCTAAAGATACAATATCAAGGGAAGTTAGCTCGGTCCAAGTGCCCGTATTAAAGTATTCTTTTTGTAATCCCCATTGCCGATACTCATACACATGAGTATGACCAAAAATGACTGTATGCACTCTGGAGTCTGCTAGGATTCGCTTGGCTGAAGTACTTAAATCAGGAAATATCGCACTTTCAAAAAATATTTTAAATAATTTTTTAACTGTCCATCTGAATTGCAACTCGGACGTAAAAACTACCCGGTAAGCATATTTAAAAAGTTCTACGAAGGCCTTTAACGTCAGCGAGGTTTCATTTACAAAAGACCATCGAATCATTCGACCGAACGGCCTTACCTTGTCGACGTGTGGATATTTTTCTTTAATTTTTAGAACGAGCTCAACAAAAAAGTGCGATCCGAACGGCAAGTTCAGTATCGGCTCTGGCAATCCTTGCTTTAAAAAGAATTTTTTAGGATCCATCCGATTAGCAGCCTCGTGCATATGTCCATGTTCAACATGAACGCCGTCAAAAAAGTAAATGATATTTTTATACTGTAAGCGATGCCCGATGACCTGGTCTAAGTAATCACGAAGTCCCTGAAACATCATACCCTGATCATGATTGCCAATCACGTAAGTGATGCGTCGATTTGCAGCAGATAAGAACTCTCCCATTGCTTTGAAAACCTGTGGATGACCTTTAATAACGGATTTCAAAATTTCAAGAGCAATCGGCTCGGTAATCACAGTTAAAAAATGCCCACGATAATCAACCTGTAGAAAATTAAGAAAATCGCCGTTAATAATGATTTCGACATCATAGTCGCGGTAAGCGCCGGTTGAATAATATTGTATAAACTCGACAAGCTTTTCTGCGTAATAGAATTCCTCTAACGAATTGATACTACCATTTTCAAGTTGACGACCTTTGCCCAAATGCAAATCACTCAAAACCAATTTGATTTTTTTTTGAATTTGCGTGCTAGGTTCTGTTGAAGCTGAAGGCGTCATTATTTAATCCACTTTTTTTAAAGGGACTTTGTTTTCATCTTGAAGCTCTAAGTTTGCCATCGCTAAGCGTAAGGCACGCGTTGTTCGTTTAAATGACTCTTGATTGATCTCAACTAGTTTATTTAATTCTACACACTTTTGGCGGTAACTATCGACTTCCATCTGCACAATGTCCATTTTACGGCGCAAGTCTAAAATTTGTTCATCTTTGTTCTTAACGATGGCATTCTTTTCGGCTCGAATAAGTTCAAGTCGGTTTTCAAGCTCACGCTCACGAACACGAATCTTCTTCATATCAAACTTCAGCCTAGATTCAAGCTCATCAACCTTAAATTGTGCTCTTTGCAGCTCTGCATCTTTGCGAACCAAATGATTCTTTAACAAAGTCATTTCGTTCTTGAAAGATTCTTCTAAACCTTCACGGTCATTTCTGAATTCAGTGACTTGGGCAGTCAAAAGATCAGATCTTTCTTTAATAATTTCTGACGCAGAAATTAATTCTTCGTTCTGTCTTCTTAATTGCTCATTTTGTCTTTCAATCTCTAAAATTTTATCTTGAGCGATTCTTAAATTCTCTGCTTGCGCAAGATTTGAATCAGAACTATTTCCCCATGCAGCATAACCAGATGAATATGCAGCTGTTCTGTTTTGGCCAACAGAAACTTTCACTTTATCATCAAGATCTAAATCAGGTCTAACCACTTGAAACCCAGTTACAGCAATTGTTTTTTCTGAATCAGTTAACGCCGTATCATGATTTTTTTCAGCCGGCGATTGCTTTTGGTCGATGGCAACCGTTGCATCTGAAATCTGAGAAAATTTTGCCAATGGTCGAACTGAAGATTCTTCAAATGGGTGTTCATCAATTTCTTCAACTGATAAATCATCAAATAGGCTTTTAGAATATGCAACTTGCGTAGCGGCGGCTGAATTAGACGGAGTCGCGACGCTCATGGGTTCTACACGCGTTTTTTCATAATCGTTATTTGTAAGATCAAAATCTTTTTCAAATTGTATTGGCGAGCTATTTATTTTAGTTTGATCACCAAATAATCCAACCATTTCGTCGTTGCCCGTAGCTTCAGTTTCGTCATCCAACGATAGTACGTCATCTGACAAATTGTCATCCGAGTCGCTAATCTCTTTCATCAGAGTAGCCATAATGTCATCTGCCGGAGTCTGTTTTTTCGAATCTGCCATAGTAGATGTATCGGTTTTGAGACGTTTAAACTTAAGCGGTTCTTTGGTCTGGATCTAAGATACTTTTTTAGTATTTTGTATGTCGCCTATGATGGCGTCCACAGCGGCTGAAATTGGCTTTTCAGCTAAAGTCCACTTATTACGCCCGCTTTGCTTAGCCCGGTAAAGAGCCTCGTCTGCCGACTTCATAAGGGTAGCTGCATCGCTACTAAAATTAGGATACAGGCTGACACCAATACTACAAGACAGGCGACCCATTGGCTGTTTTTCACCGAATTTGAAGTCGGTTTCAAAAATGAGGCTTCGCACTTTTTCTGCAAATATTTCAACGCCTTCTTGCGGAGTATCGACCGTGATAATACAAAATTCTTCTCCACCCAAACGGCATAAGTAATCACTGGTTCGCTTGACGGCATTAAGCGTTTTTACAAAGTCTTTTAAAAGTTGGTCCCCTTCAGGATGACCATTTTGATCATTATATTTCTTGAAGTGATCGATATCTAAATACAACAAACCAATCGGGTTTCGTGTACGGTTTGAACGAAGTATTTCCTCGGCCACTCTCTGATCATAATAACGACGGTTGAAGGCACCCGTTAAAGGATCTTTGATGGTTAGTTCTTCTAGCTCTTTAGTTCGATCCGCCACCTTTTGCTCAAGGTCGCGATTTAAGTTTTGAAGATCCTCTTTGGATGCCTTTAAATCCAAAGTCATTTGCTTAAAGTTAGTTGCCAGCACGCCGATTTCATCACTTGTTTTAATCTCGACTACAATATCCAGATTACCCTTCGAGATATTCTGCATTTGAGTCGTCAGTAAACTTAAAGGTGAAGTAATAGTTGATGAAAGCACGGTAGCTAAAAGATAACTGAAAAGAACAGAAAAAATTGTAAGATAAAGTGCATCTAAGTAAACTTGCGAAACGCCTTGAAAGGCCGCTTCAGTTGAAATCATCGTGGCAATAACTAGATCGCCTAATGATTGCGACTGAATTGAAACTAGATACTTACTTTTTCCCATTGTCTGTTCTGATACTTGAAGAATATTTTTATTTTGCACAGCCGAGGTGAACATACTGCTTTTGCCAAACTTAGCAAGCGCTTCGCTAGCAATCGAACTTTCTGAATATAAAATTTGTCCATTTTTTGTGAAGACAAGAATATCAGAAATACGATTGGCTATTTTATCTTTGAACAAATCGGATTTGTTAAAGAAGAAGAAAAATACATGCTTTTTCGTAATCTGCTGATCGTTAACTGCGATATTGTAATTTAAAGAAAAACCTAGACCGGTAAAGGCTCGGCCTTTCCAATCAAAATTCCAAAAGTAAGGAAATTGCGTGCTTGAAGTCTTGTAAAGCTGACTTAAGTACTGAGTCATATCCGGAAAACCAGCCTTATCCAGCTGCTGAATCTTTTGCAAAGTACCGGGAAGTTCACTTTTCTCTTCAAAATGATAAATCGAGGCAATTGATTTATCATTTTCTTTATTTAAAGACTCGATAACGCCAGAGGCGTTCATTTGGTTTTTCTCAAGAAGGTCTGTCGTTGACCTGATCTTTTCAATTAAAAGTATAATTTTCGAGTCCATTCCAGACTTGATTTGCGAGAGCGCATTGCCATTGGCTTCGTAGGCTGAAGTAAGCTTGGCTTCTTTGAAAGATTTTACGAAAGCATAAATGAAAATTGAGATCACCGTTAGCTGGATAAAAAAGATTACGGCAAATATTTTGTACTTCAGGGATATCTTAGTTTTCATATCAGTTATCTTATCGACAAAACCAAATAAGATCTATACCAGACCTAAGACTATTATTAATTCCGCTTCCACTTAGGTCGCGTATTAATAATTTCAAATGTTAATTAAGCTATTTAGAGTGAATCAATCAATTTTTTCTAATAATAAGAGAATAATCGCCGTTGCCTTGGCTTTAGCGATTTTAGTTTTTAGTTTTTATAATAAAGATCTTATATTAGGCTTTTTTAGCAAAGATGGCGACGGCGTCCGATTAGCGACAGTTACTTCCTTAAAAAACGAAGTCCGAAAAAAGAAAAATGCCTCACTCAATTGGAAATCAGCAAATTTAAATGAAAAAATTAATCGCGGAGACTCAATATCTACGGGTCAGGTTTCGACCGCCATGGTTAAATTTAATAATGGTCAATCGCTATCACTTGATCAAAATACTTTAATCGTATTTGACCAAGAGAGGGATACGCCTGAATTTATCACAGGAAATATTAAACTTTCTGTGAATGGCTCTATGAAAATTAAAATTGATAATGAAATCGTAACTATAGATGGAACAAATGCCGAAATTCAAATTTACAAAGACCCAACTAAAAACAAACAGAAAATCGTACTTCTTAAAGGTGCTTCCCAAGTTACTTCGGTAAATAATACGATTCGCCTAGAAAAAAATAAAATTACCGATTCTAAAGAAATTGTTTTTAAGCCTGAAGCTTACAAAGCATTATTGAAGCAAGAACAGGATCAGCGTACGCAAATGCTTTCTCAGCAATTAGCAGCCAAACAAGCGGCTGCACCAATTACACCGCCCGTCCGCGAGCCAACCGCCGCCCAGGTGTATAATTATAAACTTTATGATTTTTATAAAAGAATGGTCGGCACAGGCTTAGAATTTTCCTTAAATAAAACTTTTACCCTACGTCCAAATGGACAATTCGCCGCTTTTAACAGTTCGAACTTGAAGTATGCAGATAAAGTTTCATTAAAGAAGAGTGGGCCGACATACGCGCAATTCGAAATTAAAGACACGACTCTTGCCCTAGGCTACATCGTTGAAATCTCGGCTAATCAGGTATTTACGGAAGAAACAACAAAGTATATTTGGGCGGGCCCGAAATTTCAGTATCCGTTTGAATCAGAAGGTACCTACTATCTAAGATACCGTAAAGTGCTGTCAGGCCAACAGTTAACCGACTATTCAACATCTGAAAATTTTAAAGTTGCACCGTCGATAGATGAACTGAAATTAGCACGATTGAAAAGAATTAAAAAAACGACGACACGTTCTTTTAAGTTGAATGAACCCAAAAGCCCGGTGGTCGAAAAACCGGTTGAAATTGTGCAGAAGCCAGAACCCGTTCTTAAGCTTGAACCGACTGCACGAAAACCAGCGGCTATCCAACAGGGTCAATCTGCAATTAAACTTGGTACCGAACAAGTATTTAAGAATATGAAGTTTACTGACTCTTATGTCGATACCCACTTCAGCCAAGGCTTCCAAGCTTCAAACAGGCAAATTGAAAACAATCGTACTTTTTCTCAATCCTTCAATCTTGGCTTTGATATCGTTCACTGGAAATACGATCACGGGGTAAAAGCTGAAATTGGCAAATCAATCGTTTCATCCGAACGCGCGAACTCAGTACTTATGGCAGAGATTGATTACATGTACCGCGTTTTTGTGGCTTCAAAATTTGCCGATGGTAACCGCGCGCAAATTGCCGGAATTGCCGGCTATGAAATGTATCAAAATTCAAGCGCCTCATCTGATTTTTTAAGTTCATATAGCTTATTTAAATTTGGCCTGGGCGCATCTTTACCGTTATTTAGTTTTTGGAATGCTGAACTAACAATGATGTTTGGCATGGGCGCTGGTAACACAACCAGCATTCAATACAATACGCGTTTAAACTATTACCTGAAGCAGAATCTATCATTAGGCCTTGGTTTTAAGGCCCGTAAATATGATTTCGTATTGTTAAATAAGAAAAACATTCAAAGTTTCTCAGAAACTTATACGTCTCTTCGTTACCATTACTAATTACTTCATCATTTGTTTTAACTGTAGCAACTGTAAATCGTACAGAGTCCGGTCTACTTTTGCTAATGCGTTTAAACTGAAATCTTGAATCGTCTGACTCGACATCACGGTACCGGCTAAAGTTGCTTCTTTCAGATCATCCCATGTTGGCTTTTTTGCACCAGCGGCTGCTAGAGTTCCAAAAAATCCTCCGGCGAAGCTGTCGCCCGCACCTGTCGGGTCTACAACGGATTCAATTGGTAACGCTGGAGTTTGAAAAAAGCCATGCGTTGAAGAATACAAAGTTGATCCGTATTCACCTTTTTTAAGTACCACGAATTTTGGACCTAAAGCGGCTACGGCTTTAATTGCGCGAATCGTATTTGAAGTTTGAGTTAGCATTTTTGCTTCGGTCTCATTCATAAAAACGATATCAACTTTTCGTAAAACTTTTTTTAGTTCTTCTTGTTTTGAGTTAATCCAAAAATTCATTGAATCCATTCCGACAAATAATGGTTTTTCAACTTGCGACAAAACCTGAAGCTGTAATTCGGGATCGATATTTGCTAAAAACACAAATGAACTTCCACGATAGTCTGCCGGCAAGCTTGGGTTGAAGTGTGCAAATACGTTAAGCTCGGTCTTTAAAGTAACGGCTTCATTCAGATTATTTTCGTAAGTCCCTTCCCAATGAAATGTCTTACCCGGAACCGTTTGCATCCCCTTTAAATCAACCTTACGTTTAACTAAAATCTCTTTATCTTCAGCCGAATAGTCTTCACCGACCACGCCCACCACGCGGACCGGAGCAAACAAGCTAGCCGCAACAGCAAAATAATTCGCCGATCCACCAAGAGACTTCTCGGCTTTTCCTGAAGGAGTTTTTACAGAATCATACGCTAGGCTGCCCACTACTAAAACTTCGGACATTGGTTCCTCCAATTTTTGAATTTGATATATCCATACGCTCGGGATGATCGACTTTAGTTGCTAATTGACCGCAAGCTGCAAAGATATCGCGACCCATCGTACGCCGCAACAAAGTTTGAAGACCTAACCGCATCGCTTCAGAATGGAATGCCTGCACTGTTTCATCACTAGGTCTTTCGTAATCTGCACCCGGATGCTCGTTGAAAGGAATAATATTCACTTTGCATGGAATATCTTTAAGAAGCTTATACAGTTCGCGTGCATGCGAAACTTGATCAGTAATCCCTTTTAACAAAACGTATTCCATCGTAATTTTTTCGCCGGTCGCGCGGTAGTAGCGCCTGCATTCTTCCAGTAAATCTTTAAGTGGATATTTCTTGTTGATTGGCATGACTTGCGTTCGCACTTCATCATTATAGGCATTAAGACTTACCGCTAATCTTACTTTTGCTTCAGCGACACGGTACATTTCGGGAATAAGTCCTGAAGTTGAAACGGTGATTTTTTTACGAGATAAATTAACACCCCAAGGTGAATGTATAACTTCAATCGAACCGAAGACAGCGTCGCAGTTATCTAAGGGTTCGCCCATTCCCATAAAAACAATGTTTGATAGCTTTTGATTCGTTTTTTTAAGTGAATCCTGCACAATCATAAACTGGCCGACGATCTCTTCGGTAGATAATCTGCGTTTTAATTTTTGTTTTCCGGTAAAACAAAACTTACAGGCCATATTACAACCAATTTCAGAAGATACGCATAGTGTAAGTCGATCATCTGACGGAATAACTACCGCCTCGATTGAGTTACCTTCGCCAACGTCGAACAAAAACTTTTGAGTTCCATCAACGCTAATCAAATGTTTTAAAACCGGAGGAAGATCAAAGGTAATTAAATTTTTTAATTCTGCGCGAAGATCTTTCGACAAGTTAAGCATTTGATCGAAGTCTGTTACGCGTTGTTCGTAAACCCACTTAAATATTTGCTGCGCACGAAACTTTTCTTTACCGTATTGCTTTAAATAGGCTTCTAACTGTTCAAGCGTAAATGAATAAAAGTTTCTTGCCGTTGCCTGAGTTGCTATTACTTGAGTGGGTGTGGCTTGGGTAGAAACGGCTAAAGCGTCCCCGTTCGGGGTGTTTTCTGAAAGGTGCATCGAAGGCTCCTGTGGTTGTGCTTATTACAGCGTTTAAGCCCCAGAAGTTATAAAATAAGCACGCAAATGTAAAGAATTACTTAAGCGGGCTCGGACTGGCCCATCGTTTTTATAGAATTTATAAGCTCGCTGACTTCACAGGGCACGCACCCGACTTTACCTACGACGACCCCTGCCGCAAAGTTTGCAATCATACAAGCCTCTGAAATTGGAAGTTGCGCGGCCACACCAAGTGCTAAAGCCGCAATAACTGTATCGCCGGCACCCGTCACATCGAAAACTTTTCGCGCAAAAGTAGGAACTTGAGTCACTTCGCTTTGAGAAAAAATTGTCATACCTTGCTGACCTTGCGTAAGTACGACTTGCTTGGCGCCCGTCATTTTTTGCAGCTCGCGACCGACTTTCATAACTCGTTCGCTGTGATTTTCAATGCTGTCTTCATGAATTTTCGTAAGGGCAAGTGCTTCATTGTAGTTTGGCTTGATAAGGTCAACGCCTCTGTAAAATTCTGCAAACTTGGTTTGGTGCGGATCAACCATTAAAAACTTTTTCGACTTTTTACACAATTCAACAATACGCTCGACAAGCGTTTGCGAAAGAATTCCCTTCGCGTAATCTTCTAAAACAATAACGTCACTTTCGACGATATTTTTTTCAATGACCTTCATCACGCTGTCTTCGACTGAAACTGACAAACTTTTACGAATTTCATGATCAATGCGAACCAAGTGATGTTGGCCAGACATAATTCGAATTTTGCGCGTTGTTGGGCGGCTTGCATCGTTGACTAAGCCATCGGATGAAACATTTGATTGTTTGAGTAAAGTTTGAAGAATCTGTGCGCCGTCGTCTGAACCGACAACTGAAATTAATTTTACTTGGCCGCCAAGGCTAACTACATTCTGTGCGACATTCGCAGCAAGCCCTAAGCGCTTATCTTCTTTTTCAACGTCTAAAACGGGCACCGGTGCTTCAGGACTGATGCGCTTCACGGCTCCCCAAATGTATTCATCAACACCGACATCACCCACCACTAAAATTTTCTTATTCTTAAATAACGAAATTTTTTCAATCAAAGAGCTGCGTACAGCCGCATCGACGTTCAAGGGCTGAATGAAATTTGACATTTGGTTGTCTCCTGTAGCAAGGATAGAGTCTATGCGATTTTCGACCCAATATCAAAATCTGATTTATCAGCCCAATTACATTACAAAGGGTCAAAAAACTGAGATTTTGGACTACCTATCTACGCTTTATCCGATTTGGGAAAATCGATTTTCAGCATCAAACCCACCACCCGTTGGTGAACCTAATCGCCAATTGCTTCGCCCTGTTTATTGGTTGGGTAATTGGCAATTTGCTTGTTTGAATTACTACCACCCCCCGCAAGGAATTCAAAACCGTTGCGTGGCCGCCGAAGATTATCCACCGGTGCTACAAAGAATTGTTCACGAGATTGAATATATGGTCCGACAAAAGTTTTCGCCAAAAGACGTACCTGATAAATGGCATTTAAATACCTGCTTGGTTAATTTCTACGGCGATCAAGTGAATGAAAAAGGCCGACTTGATTGCGCCCGAGTTGGCGAACATAAAGATTTTGAGCCCGGTCCCGTCGCCTCTATTTCATTTGGTGAAAAAGCGATGTTTCAGTTCGTAAAAAGCGAAGGCAAACTACAAAAAAGCCACGTTATTTTACAGCAGTGGCTTGAAGATTCAAGTTTACAAATTTTCGGTGGCGATAAATTTAAAAAGCAATTGTTTCACCGTGTGCAGCGGGTGGAAGACAAAGGAATTGTTTTTAAAGATTTGCACACATCAAATTTTGAAACTAGAAGAATTAATTTCACATTTCGTTATGTTCCAACCGAACACGTGAAACCTTTCGCTAAATTTCCTGAGCACCTGAAGGCCGACGTAAAAAATTATGTTACTGAACTTGCGGGTCAATCAGAATACTGGAAAGAGCAATTAAGCTAATGATTCTGAATTTCGGATTAAATGCCTAAACCTTTTTTAACAATGTCGACGATGTAATCCCATTGGTAAACTGGCCCGAAACCACAGTGGATGCCGCGATCATAAATTTCGTACTTCACACTTGTAAAATCACCGGGCTGTTTTTTTGACATGATTAATTCAGAGTTGAATTCATTGATGACCAACGGATCGTGCGGGGTTGCAATCAAACTAATTGGAGTTTTAACGCCTTGGTAAAGCGGCCAAAAATTATTTAAATCGTAAAAAGTTTTCGAATTATTTAAATGCTCAGCAAAGCCTTTTGGCCACTTCATGCCGCTGACTTGAGATTCTATTTCTTCGACTGAAATAAGAGGTTGTCGCCTGTTCTGATTTAAAATATCTAGCATCACAGGCGTAAAACGCGGTTTCAAATCTAATAAAGTTTTCCACCACTGACTGCTTTCTATCTCTTTGGGATAGCGATCAAATAGTGTATTCATTCGACGGGCATTCCACAAATCGATCAGCGCAGGTCGAAGCCCCGAAGACGAGTGCGCCAAAAATGTTTTTTCTAAGTTAATCAGCGGACAAAAATTCAGGATTGATTTAATTTTTCGCCCATTTTGTTGGTCTAATAATGCGGTTACAAATGTACCCTGCCCGCCCATACTAAGCCCAAGCAGATGAACTTGGCTGATCAGTTTTGCGAAAGGGCTTTGCGGATTTGCTAATTCATTTAAAATCAAAAATGTTTGCAAACCTTCATCAATTCCGCCAATAGATATTTCATTGTTTTCAGAAACAAACGCGTAACTTGTTAAACTTTCTAAGATAAGAAAGTTAGCATCAAGATCTTCGTACACTACGCCGGCTAAAAATCTTTCAGATAAGACTTCATCGACATTTCCGTGAATGCCCATTCTTATAATAACCAGCGGTCTCTTTTTTTGAAAGTCATGTATACCGAAAAGTCCGCGAACTTTTAGACCAGGCTTTAGGTGAAACCAGACCTTTCTAAAGTGCGTTGGGTCTGAAAGATCGAAGTCGATCGCTAAATTTTGCATGACCTCTTGCAGGTATGATTCAGGGATTCGCTCGATGATTTTTTCTGCCGTCGTGGTTGGTGATTTTTTCAGCTGTTTTTCTGGCTTCCAACCCCAGATTCCTCTCATGAGGTCTTGCAAAAACGTCGGATAACTTGAAAGTACTTCCCCTTGGCCCGAGGCGAATGCTTGAATTTCAATTTGGGCCGACTTTAACTTTTGCCATTCGACATCAACACTAGATACAGGACCCGACGAATCCCTGTCGGCACGAGTCAAACTTGCCGAGAATACGGTGACTATTATTATCAGCGTGCTTAGAATTTTTATTCGACGGTTCAATGAGCGAAAGTTCACAGCTAAGTTCATACTGCCGTTGTACACGCAATTGATTATCTTTTTAAGGAGTTTTTCTCAAATGTCTCAGCAAAATAATCTTAATCCTGATTCTGAAGCGCATCTTAACGGCCCCTTATTTCAAAATGCTCTTAAAACTTTTGATGAAGCGGCTAAAATTATTAATTGCGATCCCAACGTTGCGGCCCGCCTACGTAAACCAAGACGAAGTTTAACGGTCAGTATCCCGGTTCGTATGGATGACTATTCGGTAAAAGTATTTACCGGCTACCGCGTACAGTACAATTCCACTTTAGGTCCTTACAAGGGTGGAATACGTTATCACCAAAACGTGGATCTTCCGGAAGTGGTTGGTCTGGCCGCTTTGATGACATTTAAAAACTCGGTTTTAGGCTTGCCCCTTGGCGGAGCAAAAGGCGGAGTTTGCGTCGACCCGACTCGTTTATCTAGAACTGAAAAACAAAATTTAACAAGACGTTACACATCTGAAATTGCAGCGTTCGTCGGACCAACAAAAGATATTCCAGCTCCGGACGTTGGAACAGATCCGCAAACAATGGCGTGGTTTATGGATACTTACTCACACGAACAAGGTGGCTATGCGCAACCCGGAGTTGTAACAGGGAAACCAGTTGAAATCGGCGGTTCGCTAGGAAGAAATCATGCGACCGGTTTGGGCGTTATATATATTTGTGAGCGCGCAATGGAAATGAACCAAATGAACATGGCAGGTTCACGAATTGCCATTCAAGGTTTTGGTAATGTGGGATCTTTCGCTGCCAAATTTGCATTCGATCGCGGCGCACGTGTCGTTGCCGTTAGTGATGTGACCGGCGGAATCTTTAACGGTGACGGTTTAAATGTTCCGGAAGTGATGGAGTATGTTAAACAAAATAAAGGCGTAAAAGGCTTTCCGGGTTCTCAAGTTATTACCAATGAAGAATTACTAGAAGTTGATTGCGATGCTCTTCTGCCGTGTGCTCTTGAAGGTCAAATCGATACGCACAATGCCGAAAGAATTAAAGCAAAAATTATAGTTGAGGGCGCCAATGGCCCCGTTACTAATTTAGCCACAAAAATTCTAGTAGCTAATGGAAAGTTCATTGCTCCGGATACAATTGCCAATGGTGGCGGCGTGATCGTTTCTTACTTTGAGTGGGTTCAAGATATTATGTCATTCTTCTGGGAAGAGGCTGATGTCGATGCAAAACTAAAGGGAATTATTATTAAGGCGTTTGATAATGTTTATAAATTTAAGCTCGAAAAAAATATCGACATGCGAACGGCTGCAATGGCGGCATCGATTGCTCGATTAGAAAAAGCAATGTTACTGCGCGGACTTTATCCGCGCTAAGGTAAAAAATGAAACCTTGGTTGTGGCTACCACCCCAATTAGCGCATCAGCTAAGCCCAGTCGCGATCGATTTTTATTCTTTATTCCATTCCGAGAAAGTCCCCAGCTGGAATTCGTTCGTATGGAAAAATCTAGTTTTTAAAAATCGTTTAGGACTGGCTGGCGGTGTTGATAAAAATGCTGATCACCTACCTGCTTGGATTCGCCTTGGCTGCGGCTTCGTTGAAATTGGAACCGTGACTCCACAACCGCAGTCGGCCAACACTGGGAAAATTTTTGATCGCAGCGTTTCTGATTTAGCTTTGTGGAATAAGATGGGGTTTCCGTCGGCCGGCGCTAGTGACGTTTTTTATAATTTAAAAAATTTTAAAGCTTCATCAACGTTGCCTGTTCTGATTAACATTGGGAAAAATCGTACGACGCCAAATGAATTAGCGCATACGGATTATATCGAATTAGTGCATCAGTTTCATTCGATCGCCGATGCTTTTGTCGTTAATATCAGTAGCCCTAACACAACCGGTCTTCGAGATCTAACCCGCCCAGAATCACTTGAAGCTTTTTTAAAGCCCCTGAGCCAGTCACAAGCTGAGTTTTCTAGCCGTAAACCAATTCTGTTAAAGCTAAGTCCCGATTTAGAAGCTGATGATTTGAAAAGAGTCATCGATTCGGCAATTAAATTCCAGATTGATGGTTTTGTTCTTACGAATACGACTTTGGCTCGAAATACACAAAAAACCTTTCCAACCGATGGTGGAATTTCTGGTAAACCTGTTCAGCAGCAGTCAAAAAAGGCTCTACAAATAGCGATCGCCCATTTAGGTAGCGAAAAATCGAAAAAACTTGTTATTTCGGTAGGTGGAGTAATGACAGCCGAAGATGTTTTTGAAAGAATAAGCCTTGGAGCCGATCTGGTCGAAGTTTATACAACTTTGATTTTTTCGGGTCTCAATTTTTTCAGAAAGGTCGCCCAGTCTGCCAATGAGTCAAAACAAGAACGCATCAAATTCTGATTCAAATACTAAGGCTGATCATGCACCGTCTTTGGTTATTCCTGCGCGCTCAATTAATTTACATAAACCAAGAGTGAAAAAAAATTGGATTCCGGTTTCGGCTGGAATTCTAAAAAAAGATAATCGTGTTTTAGTCGGGCAACGGCCCGAGAACCATACGCTAGCCGGGCTTTGGGAATTTCCGGGTGGAAAGATCGAACTGGGCGAATCACCGGAACAGGCGTTGGCGCGAGAGCTCAATGAAGAACTTGATATCGAAGCCGAAATTGGTGAATTAAAAATCGCCTGCACCCATTCATACGGAGATGTGGGAATTGTCATTTTATTTTACGAAGTTTTATTCTGGAAAGGGGAACCCAAAGCAAAACATCATATGAATTTGGAATGGGTAACCGCAAAAGAACTAACTAAAAAAAATATTCCCGATGCCAATCGTAAAAACTTAGATCGAATCTTTAAATCATTCCAACTGCGGAGTGATGTGTGAACCGCGTTCTTCTGTATTCGCGTAAGTCTAGCGAATCAGTTGATCTACTTATAAAAGGTTTGCAAGAAATCGGCTATTCGATTGAGCAGACCCAAAGCCTTAATTTACCAAGACTTGTACTGAATCCATATAACACAGTTCATTTCCTAGTTGATGAATTACCGCTAACGGTAAAAGAAACATTATTCATGTCTCTTGTAAAATCCTTGGGAAAGGTAACAATACTTTCAGTGTTCAATATCAATCATGGAGAATCGAAGAAGCTTTTTGAATTTCTGTATCCAGATGCACTTACGGTAAGTCAAACAGATCATCTTAAATTCTTCCGACAGTGGAATTGTCCAAAAATGATTCTGCCCTTGGTGCCAAACTTATTACTTACTAAAGTAGCTCAATTAAATTCTCCAACTAATGAGTTTCTAGTTCCACTTATCAGCTCGATTGATGAAGCGGTGCAATTTAAAACGGCTCATAATATTTACTTTGATGCTCGAAAAATTTTAGAAAAAAGTTCGTCTGCGAAATTACGGAAGGCATGGTCACAGCTTATTCAAGACCAAGAAATTAGTTCTAATTATCATTTAATTTTATCCGAACAAAAAATTAAGCAGCTGTTGGAAGAAAGCTCACTCAGTGTAGTTCTAGCCAATCCAAAAATTTCGCATACGGATTTTATTCACTGGCTTGAGATTGCCGTGAATAAAAATAATTTAGTTATTTTAAATGATGGCCAGGCTACCAGCTTTTCGCAGGCCTGGACTTCGGGCCAAAATTGCCACGTGGTTTCAAATCATGCTTGGGTCGAAGGCACGAACGAACTCATGAAGAACCAAAAAGATCTAAGAATCAAAACGCATTTTAAATCAGCTCAATTAGTCGAGCCTTTAATAAATGAACTTTCAAGACTGTACACAAAAATATTGCATCAAAAGACTTCCCTGCTATCGACTCCGTCAGCTAATATAAATAAATGAGTTCGACCCAGCTTCCTGAACGATTACGAATTTGCCTCATTGGCCAAAAGATCCCGGTGCTCAGCCGTTCGACTGATACGGGATTACTGTGGCCCCTAGCGCGTGGACTAACCGAACGCGGTCACGAAGTTACAATAATTTCTACGTCGACGGCCCTGAAGCGGCCCGAAGTTTTTCGTGATGGAATACGCGCCTTTTATTTAAATGAAGGCCAGCCCCAATATAAAACGGTTCGTTTTTCAGATGCGGCTCACCGCAAGTTTGTTCAGCTAAATAATGAAAAACCATTTCACATCGTGCATAGCCTTGATGAAAGTGGTTATAAAATTGGTCGTCATAAAAATAATTTAAATATTTCAATGGCCTACGACGTTGAAGCAACTCAGATGGCACAGCTTTTTACGATTTTATCACAAAATCAGAATAGTTTTCGTAACCGTGCCCAAACCTCGATTAAATTAATTTATCGTTTTTTACAAACCTATTTTATGCAAGACCGATCATTGCTGCAGTCAGCAGATGGAGTGTTCGTCACCACTCCGCAACAACGTACTATTCTTGAACGTTATTATTTGTATCCCGATTTTCATACCTATACGGTTCCGTACGGAATTAATTTAGGTGATTTAACTCCAAAGTCAGAATCTGAGAATTTTAAGCTTAAATTAAATATTCCTGATAATTCTCACATCATCCTGGCACTTTCGGACTTCACAAGTTCACAAGAAGTGAAGCCATTGTTAAAAGCTTTCGAAAAAGTCGTGCTAAAAATGCCGAACACTTATTTGTTACTTCTTGGTGAAGGCCCCCAGTGGAAAACGGCGGAGTATGAAATGTTGAAGTTGGCATTGGGAAGCCGAGTGCTTATGCCCGGAGCTGTTACGGCCGAAGAAATGTTAGACTGTATTCTTTCATCACCAATTTACGTAGATTTAAGCGCGCGTTCTACAGGGCTCGAGCCAAGTCTGATTGAAGCAATGGCTCAGAAAAAGGTAGTGATTGGTTCTGAATTAAGCCCGATCTCAGAAGTCATCGAAGATGGCGTCGACGGTTTTTTAGTGCGACCTGCCGATATTGAAACCTTATCAGCGCTTTTAGACAAGCTGATCACCGGACACGATATTAATAAGGATGAGATTGGCGAAAGAGCCCGCAAAAAAGTGGTCGAGGTCTTTAACCGCCAAAAGATGATTGATTCCTTAATTAATGCGTATAGCCAAATATTAATTAATTCTAAACGCTTTAAACACCGCGCTAGTCCCAAGAGCTTCTTTTCAAAGAAAAAAATATCAGTATAATAAAAGTGATTTCAATAACTTAGGGGCTCGAATGACCAAAGCAGATCTGATCAATATTGTCTCCGAAAAATCAAGCATCACTCGAGTCAAAGCCGAGGCCGTTGTTAATACGATATTTGATACAATGGTTGAAGCATTAATGAAAGACGATCGAATTGAGATTCGTGGTTTTGGTTCGTTTGTTAATCGAAAATATGACTCTTATAAAGGCCGAAATCCACGGACAGGTGAAGTGATTGCCGTCGATGAAAAAAAATTACCATTTTTTAAAGTGGGAAAAGAACTTAAAGAAGAAATTAATAAAGGTAAATAATTTTAAGTATTTACTTAGTCGAATCTTGGTTTTGTCTTATTCTATTAAATGGCGTCCTCTAGACGCCATTTTTTTTTCAATCCATTCACGATAGGCATCGACAAGCACTAATGCCGCTTTTCCCTTACACTTATCGCGCGCATCGCCCTCAGAAACGTAAGAGTTAACGCCTAAAATTTGGTATTCGTTTCGAATATTCACTAATCCTGGCCCGCCTGAATCTCCCGAGCAAATTCCGCGGCCGGCACGCTGATCAATCATCACTTTACTGTCTACTTCATCAACACTGTAAAGGCCACCCGCCAGACTTGTTTTACGAAGTATTCCAGCCCCGCCTTTTTTATAACCGACAGACCCATAACCGAAAAAATAGATCGGTCTTGAAAAATCGACGTCGGTGGGACGAGCGATCTTATAAATGGGGTAGCCAGCCGGAATTTTTCTTGAAAGCACCACTAGGGCCAGATCCCCCACCATGGCCGAAGGTACGGCCCGGTCGTCATACTGTTCGTGACTGATAAATTCTTTTATGCTGGCCGTAATTTCATTATTTTCGGTGTTGAAACCACTTTCACAACTTAGGCTTGGATGAAATGCGACAAAAGAATCGCGCGGATTTCCCATCACACAATGGGCTGCTGTAAGCAAAATATTATCTGCAATCGGACTAGCCGTACAAACCATTCCATCGGAATAAAGTAATACGACCCGCTTTTCATCTACATCATTTTTCTGGATACGCTCTCCGCCCACAATACCTGCGGAATTTAAATCGGCTTCAAGTAAGCAACCTTTCGGCTTAACGGGCGCAATACGGGCTGGCGTTGAGTTCGTATTATTACAAGAAGTTAAAAATAGAATTAAAAAAAGAATTGATAAAAAGCGATATTTTAAAACCATGATCAACCCTCCTATTGCAGTTGCTACCATGCTATTTTAATAGGCCATAGCTAATAAACAATGAAATAGAGGTTTGAAATAGTTCCGAAAATGAATACAAGCAATTAAAAAGATTTTTTACTAAAATTTATGTTTTTTAAGCCCATCAGCGCCATAAATAAACGTTCAACACCAACTGCTATGCCCGCCGATGGCGGCAACCCGTAATCAAGCGCGTTAAAAAATTGCGGGTCCAGTTGAATTTCTTTTTTTCCGAGGGCCTTCTTTTTTTCGAGATCCTCAAGGGCCCGTGCCTTTTGTAGCTTCGGATCATTCAACTCGTGAAACGCATTACCCAACTCAAGCCCTTTCCAATAAACTTCGAATCGCTCGGCCCAGTTGTCAGAGCCGATTCGGGCCAATGCGGCTTGGTAAGGTGGATACTTTTCAATAAATACTAATCGGTCTTCAGGCCACTGATTTTCAATTTTATCTAAATAGATCAGATAAAAATAATCATCAATGCTGGTTGCCGACTTCACATCAATACTAAGCTGGTTTGCCAGTTGCTTCAGTTCGGCTTCAGTTGTTTCTGGCTTAAGCTCGAATCCGCAGTGTTTTTTAAATAATTCAGGCATTGTAAAAGTCAGTACTTCAAGTGGACGATCTACTTTCAGTTGAT
This sequence comes from Bdellovibrio sp., assembly GCA_043760925.1. Classification (GTDB taxonomy): domain Bacteria; phylum Bdellovibrionota; class Bdellovibrionia; order Bdellovibrionales; family Bdellovibrionaceae; genus Pseudobdellovibrio. Next base: position 93,644 of record JAYUOK010000008.1, read on the forward strand.
CAGACATTTGCTCAACAAGTTCAATCATATCCATTTTAATTGCCGAAAGATTTGCAAATGCTCGGTACCATTCAAGCATCGTAAATTCAGGCTCGTGCCGTTCAGTTTTTTCTGCATTCCGAAAAACCGGGGCAATTTCGTAAATTCGTTCAGCACCTTCGCTTAATAATTTCTTTAAATTTAATTCAGGCGAGGTTGGTAGAAAGAATTTTTGCCGTGTAGAACCGTTCTCGTAAATGGTTTCAAAAACTTCTAAACTGGGCTCGGTACCCGGACAGACGACTAGGGTTGGGGTTTTAACTTCTTGAAATCTTTTCTCATTAAAAAACTTTCTAAGTAGAGTTAAGTATTCGAAGTATTTTTTTTGTTCTGGCCATTTGTCGCTTCGTGCTGGCCGATCTGTTAAATTTGGAGCCAGTAGCGCCAATTGATTGCCACCGACGATTGCGATCAGGTCTCCATCAATAAGTACATCGCCCGCTTTAATGGAATCATGATCTTTAAAACGCCACTCAGTTAAAATTTGAACCCCTAGACGCATTTGCTCTACACGACCCCATCTTAAGGCTCCGCGCGGCATTTCCGGGTATTGCGTCCAGTGATTTTCAAGATACTGATCTCTTGTTTTGCTCATCTGAAAAAGATCGCTTATAAATTGAGTCTATGCAAACTGTAAATAAGCAAAATCCATTCGCAGAAGATTTCAATAAGTATTTTAAAAATTATAAGTTAGAGGCTGACTTTGTCGCATTTAAATCTATTACTGAGAAAACACGAGATTACTCAGTCCGAAATGGTAAGCCCGATGATTTTACTGAGTTTACTGATTCGGGAATATTGATTGAGGTCATGAAAAACGGTCACATGGGATACGCTGCGACGAGCGAGCTGACATCGGATGGAATTAAAAATGCTTTCACAAAAGCCATCGCGATGACTTCATCCGCTGCAAAAAATGCAGTCTATAAATTTGACGAATCGATCCGACCACCTTCGACCGGGTATTATGCTACGTCTCGTACGCGCAAACTAGATCAACTTTCATTAGCCGAAGTTTATGATTTTTTGAAAAAAACATCATTGGCTTTGAAGACGAATGATAAAATCATTACCACCACATCCGATGTCATGTTGATCGAATGCAATCAAAATTATCTATCTTCAAATGGTGCAGAATTTCATCAAGAATTTGATATCGTGATTAATTCAATGCAGGCCACCGCCCGCGATGGTAACGAAACTCAAACACGTTCTTTACACGGTGGTCGTGGTAACTGTTTACAAATCGGCGCTGAATATTTCAACCTAGATCGCGCAATGCAAGAGTGCGATCAAATTTCGAAAGAAGTTCTAGAATTATTAATCGCCGAAAACTGCCCTTCTGAAACTTGTGATCTGATCTTAGCTCCGGATCAAATGTTGCTGCAAATTCACGAATCCATCGGTCACCCGCTTGAACTTGATCGAATTTTAGGAGACGAAAGAAATTTCGCCGGCTGGAGCTTTGTTGAACCCAAAGATTTCGGTACGCTTCAGTATGGCAGCCCAAAAATGAATGTGGTATTTGACCCGACTGTTTCGCATGAATTAGCTAGCTACAAATTTGACGACATTGGTAATCCAGCGCAGAAAAAATATTTAATCAAAGATGGTATTTTGCAAGCGGGCCTTGGCAGCTTAGAAAGCCAAATGCGTTCAAAACTTTCCGGAGTGGCGAATGCGCGTTCAAGTTCTTGGAATCGTGCACCGATTGACCGCATGGCCAATATCAACCTTGAAGGTGGCGATCTAACGTTAGAGCAAATGATTGCCGGGGTCGAGCGCGGGGTGATCATGTACTCGAATAAATCGTGGTCGATTGACGACTACCGCCGCAAATTTCAATTTGGTTGCGAGTACGGGCAAAAAATTGAAAACGGAAAGCTAACAAAAGTATTAAAGAATCCGAATTACCGCGGCGTTACCGTACCCTTCTGGAGTTCACTGAGTGGTTTGACAAAACCATCCACGGTCGAGACTTACGGGTCACCTTATTGCGGCAAGGGCGAGCCAAGCCAAATTATTCGCGTAGGACATTCTTCACCGTTCGCGCTTTTTAAAAATATCGAAGTTTTCGGTGGAGGCTAATATGAAAAAATATTTAGAACAATTTTCGCAGCAACTGTTTAATGAGCTCAAGGGCGAAGAAGAACTGTCATTGCTTCTGCATTCGGAAGAAAGCGATTTTGTTCGCTTTAATCATTCAAAAATTAGACAAAACACATCGGTCAACCAACATGAAATGACGATGAACTTTCAATCAAACGCAAGAATCTACCGGGCAAACTTTAGCCTGACCTTAGATCTTCGCGCCGATTTAAACTTAGCTCTCGATAAATTAAAAATGCTTCGCACACAGTTAGCGCAGATCGATCCGAACCCGCAATATTTTCCAATGCAGAATAACGGAGTATCCGAAGTTTATAAAAAAAGCTCGCGCCCACCAACTTCTGAAATTATGAATTTAATTTCATCCACTTTTAAAGATTCTGATTTGGCCGGATTTTGGAGTTCGGGGCCGCTGCGACAAGCTTCAATTAACTCGAAGGGTCAGTTTCATTACTTCGAGACAGATTCGTTTTTCTTTGATTATTCACTTTATAACGGTCCTCGCGCGGCAAAAGGTTTCTACGCCGATGAAAATTGGAATGAAAAAGCTTTCCTTGCGAAGGCCAGCCAAACCAAAAATACACTTTCATTACTGACCCGACCGCAAATCAAAGTAGGTCCGAAAGCTTACCGGGCTTACCTTGAACCCATGGCGATCGCCGAGTTGATGGGAATTTTTAATTGGCGCGCTTTAAGTCGGAATGCCTATGAACAAGGGTTCTCACCGTTGAAAAAACTTCATCTGAAAGAGAAAATGTTCTCGAAAGATTTTACTTTAATTGAGAATAATACACTTGGGCTTGATTCGCATTTTAACTCGATCGGAGAAAAAGTGCCTGACACTTTACCTTTAATCGAAAATGGAGAATTAAAAAACTTTTTAATTAGCACCGCCACCGCTAAAGAGTACAATTTGCAGTCAAATCAAGCTGGACCGAACGAATCGATGCGCTCTTTAGAAATTAGAGCCGGCACTCTAGAGCAAAGCGATATACTTAAGACTTTGGATGAAGGTCTTTACCTTTCAAATTTGCACTACATCAACTGGAGCGACGTTCAGGCCGCGCGTATCACAGGAATGACTCGATTTGCATGTTTCTGGGTCGAAAAAGGCGAAATTGTGGGCCCGATTCAAGATTTGCGCTTCGATGATACTCTTTTCAATATTTTTGGTGACAATTTTGGGGCTTTTACTCGGAATCAAGAAATCTTTACCGAGACCGCGACTTACCAAAAACGTTACTCTGGAGGAATGAAAGTGCCCGGGGCAATAATCAACAGCTTTAATTTTACGTTGTGATTTACATTGTGATTTAATATTTTCTATTCTATAAGAAACTAAATTCTTTAAAGGAGAACAAATGGCTCTTACCAAATTTCAAACTTTCGTTAAAAAACTTTCTGAATCTCAAAACGTAAAGAAAGTGATTAAAGACCTTCAAACTCTTTCTACAGATGTGCAAAAAGTTGTGAAGCAAGTTAACAGCGACGACGCAGTTAAGCGTTACAAAGACATCATGAAAAAAGTTTCTAAGCGCGAAGCTGAATTGGAAAAAGAAGTTAAAAAAATGGCTGTGAAGTTTAAAAAGTCTGCAACTGAAGTTGAAAAGAACTTAAACGTTTACAAAAAGAAAGCTTACGACCAAAAAGCAAAGTTCGAAAAAATGTTTGCTGGTAAAACAAGAAAAGCTTCAACAGCTGCAAGCAGCGCTAAAAAAGCGACTAAGAAGGCAGTTCGTAAGGCGACTCCAAAGCGTACTGTTCGAAAATAATCTAAGCGCAAACTAGTTTGCTTAAAAATATCTCATAAACGGCTCCAAGCTCACGCTTTGGGGCCGTTTGTCATTTAAGACCGATCACTGCCACAGACCTTCTTTTATGTTAGCTTAGGCCAACCTAAAAATTGAAGGGGCCCTTATGGAAACAAACCCAACGCTTTCCCAGCTTTCATCTCAGAATGACTTTCAACGCCGTCATGTTGGTCCCGCAGAATCTGATAAGCAATCAATGCTTAAAGAGCTTGGCTTTACTCATACGGACGAGCTGATGTCGAAGGTTGTTCCTAAATCTATTTTCAACAAAGAAAAAATGAATATCGGGGACGGTATTTCTGAATACGAAATTTTAGCTCAGCTTAAAAAAACGATGAGCCAAAATAAAGTTTTTCAATCGCTGATCGGCATGGGTTATCACGATACAATTACTCCATCAGTGATTCTGCGAAACGTGTTCGAAAATCCAGTTTGGTATACGGCTTACACGCCTTACCAACCTGAAATCTCGCAAGGTCGCTTACAAAGTCTTTTAAATTTTCAAACGATGATTGCCGACCTGACGGGAATGGAAATTTCAAACGCATCACTTCTTGATGAAGGAACCGCTGCCGCCGAAGCGATGGCGATGGCCTATTCGGTCAGTAAGAAGCAGGATGTTAACGCCTTCGTTGTACATCCAGACATGCATCCGCACGTGATTGAGGTTTTAAAAACTCGAGCCGAGCCTTTAGGTTTAGAAATGATTATTCAAGACCCTGCCAAGTTTGATTTTTCAAAAGAAATTTTTGCGGCATTATTTCAGTACCCTGCTTCATCGGGCACGATCGAAGATTATTCGGCTATTACCAAAAAACTTCACGAGCATGGTGCGCTCGTCATCGCATCGGTCGACTTATTAGCGATGACACTATTAACTCCGCCGGGCGAATGGGGTGCAGACATCGTGGTGGGAAATTCGCAACGATTTGGCGTACCACTTGGCTTTGGTGGCCCGCATGCGGCTTACTTAGCAACGAAAGACGCTTACAAACGTTCACTACCGGGACGATTAGTTGGGGTATCGATCGACAGCCGCGGTCAGAAAGCTTTGCGTTTAGCATTGCAAACCCGCGAACAACATATTCGCCGCGATAAAGCGACATCAAATATTTGTACGGCGCAAGTTCTGCTAGCAAATATGGCCGCAATGTATGCGGTTTACCATGGCCCGAAAGGACTTAAAAAAATTGCGCTTCGTATCCACCGGCTCACTCAGCTTGCCGCGGCCGGTTTACAAAAATTGGGATTCAAACCAGAATCAAATCATTTTTTTGATACAATCAAAGTTAAAACAACTGATATCGCTCAGTTAAAATCTTTAGCCGAAAAGAATGAAATCAACTTAAGAATTTATGACGATGGAGTTGGTTTTTCAATCAACGAAACGGTTCAGCTAGAGACAATTGATCAGTTACTGTCGGTTTTCAACAAAGGTCAGGCAGCTCCGTTTAAGGCAATCGATTTAGAAAAGTCTTTAGCTAATGCTATACCAGAAGCACTTAATCGAAAGTCAGAAATATTAACTCATCCAGTTTTTAATTCTTATCATTCTGAAACTGAATTGATGCGCTATATTTTTTCTTTGCAAAATAAGGATATCACTTTAACTCATTCAATGATCCCACTTGGTTCATGCACAATGAAACTAAATGCGGCGACTGAGTTGATTCCGGTTTCGTGGCCTGAAGTGAATAAGATGCACCCGTTTGCACCATCCGAGCAAACGAAAGGTTATGCTGTTTTAATTAAAGATTTAGAAAATAAATTATGCGCGATCACCGGCTTTGCGGCCGTTTCCCTTCAGCCGAACTCGGGCGCGCAGGGTGAGTACGCCGGATTACTCGCGATTCGTGAATATTTTAAAGCGAAAAAAGAAACTCACCGCAATATTTGCTTAATTCCTTCTTCTGCCCATGGAACAAATCCGGCATCCGCGGTCATGGCGGGTTTTAAGGTTGTGGTTACGGCGTGCGATGATAATGGCAACGTTGATGTTGCAGACTTAAAAGCAAAGGCTGAACAACATAAAGATCATTTAGCGGCCTTAATGGTGACTTACCCTTCAACTCACGGTGTGTTCGAAGAAGCTATTACCGAGATTTGCGAAGTTATTCATAAACAGGGTGGCCAAGTGTACATGGACGGCGCAAATTTAAATGCGTTAGTTGGTGTTGCGCGACCGGGAAAATTTGGTCCCGACGTTTCCCACATGAATCTCCACAAAACATTTTCAATTCCGCATGGTGGTGGTGGTCCGGGTGTTGGCCCGATTGGTGTGGGCGCCCATTTAGCTCCGTACTTACCGAAGCATTCTATAATTAAAGAGGCCGGGCCCGCGACCGGAGTCAGTAGTACAACCTCAGCTCCGTGGGGTAGCGCCAGCATTCTGCCAATCAGCTGGTCATATATTACGATGATGGGTGATGTCGGACTTCGTGATTCAACGGTGACCAGCATCTTGAATGCAAATTACATGGCAAAAAAATTAGCGCCGCACTACCCGATTGTTTACAAAGGTAAAGAAGGCCTAGTCGCGCATGAATGCATTATTGATATTCGCCCTTTAAAAAAATCGCATAACATTGACGTCGTCGATATTGCAAAACGTTTAATGGACTACGGTTTTCATGCGCCAACAATGTCTTGGCCGGTAGCTGGCACATTGATGATCGAACCGACTGAGTCTGAAAGCAAAGCCGAACTAGATCGTTTCTGTGAAGCCATGATTGAAATTCGTAAAGAAGCCGATGCTTGCCCCGATATTCTGCACAACGCGCCCCACACCGCCGACGTTTTAATGGCGACGGAGTGGACGCAAAGTTACACACGCGAAAAAGCGGCGTATCCAGTTAAATGGATTAAAGCGAATAAATATTGGCCGCCAGTAGGTCGAGTTGACAATGCTTACGGTGACAAAAATATTGTTTGTTCGTGCCCACCGATGGATGATTATAAGTAATCATCTGAAGTGCGTGGTGAATAAATAGTGGGTAAGAAAAAAGTTCTTCTTATTAGATTAGATAAAATTGGCGACTTGATTTGCACTTTGCCTGCAGACCAGGTCATCGATTCGAATACTTACGATGTGATCTGGGCGCTGCAAAAAGGCATGGGCGCCATCGCCGACTTAGCCATTAAAAAAAGAACTTATTTCGAACTAGATAAAGCGGATCCAAAAAAATCGGCGCTCAAACTGCGCGAGCTGTTGAAACAAATCAAACCAGATGTCGCCATTAGTTTTCAAGCCCCTTGGTGGGTTCATTACGAACTTTTTAGAGCACGAGTGCCCTTACGTTCGGGAGTGAAAAGTCAGTGGCATAGTTTTCTTTTTTTAAACAAAGCCCTCCGACAAAAAAGATCTCAAGCCCTCAAGCATGAATTTGATTACAACCTAGAGCTGGTACAAAATACTTTTTCGCTCAAACCCACGCGGGACTTTATACATTTTGATATCGCGACCCCAAAAGATCTTTCGGCGTTAGGAAAACATAATTTAACACCGAAAAAATATATCGTCGTTCACCCCGGCATGACAGGCTCGGCACTGAACTGGACACAAAAACAATACATCGAATATATTACTGAGCAAATTCTAAAATATAAACGGGTTGTCATATCAGGCACTCCAGGTGATGAACCCTACTTGACTGAAATTCGCGAAGCTCTCGGCACAAATCCGAATGTCACGTGGGTGCAGTCGAAACTAAATATGAATGAGCTTGTTCAAGTTTTATCGCAAGCCGAATTTGTTGTCGTTCCATCAACCGGAGTCGCACACATCGCTGCAAGCCTCGGGGTACCCGTTCACGCCATCTATTCACCGGTACAAGTGCATCACCCAAAACGCTGGGCCGCACGCGGGCCGCAAGTGCAAATACATTTACCGCAAGTTGATTGCCCGGGAATTCATAACTGCTTAGGGCCCGCATGTAAGTATTTTTATTGTATGGAGCAAGTGAAGTTATAAAGGCCCAACGCCATCCCGATCAACAAAGCCCGACCTAGGTTTGAGTTATAAAAACGGTGTACACGTTGAAAACAACTCTAGCCCTGATCGAGGAAAATCCAGATAATTTTAAGTATTAAATAAATAATTCTTAAAATCACTTGAGCTTTGCGAACATACTTCCGATACCTACCATGTTGGTTGGTGAAAATATCCGACATACGGCCTACCTTTCAAAAGGGCGGGCTTATGTTGATTCAAAAGCGAGATGCCTAGCCGGCCGCAGCGCAGGCTATGCTCGCTTTTGCATTTTTTTAGGGCTAGGTTTTATTTTACAGGAACTAAAGGCGCGCCAACGACAAACTGGCAACGCGAATGAACTGTATGAGAAAGAAAGGGTTTGCCTTCTTTTGCTGGTTTCCCGTTTACATCGGTGTTTTTTGTAATAACCGGCATTGTAAACCCATAACTTTTTTTAAGATCAGCCATTCCCATGCTAGAAGCAGTTACGCCAAAAAATGGATCTGTTAGATTTGAATCAACTAAATACGTAGTTGAGTTAATTTTCGAAGCAAAAGCGTAAATCTGGAATGTTGATAAATCGCGGCCCAGTGAGCTTAGATCTTCACTTGCGGTTAATGTAAATCGCTCTTTTGCAGTCGATGTTACATCTTTTGAAAAATCGATTTCGTGCTTCTTTGAAACTTCTTCGTCGAAGTCCACTGGATATCTTTCAGCCATCATTTGGCAGCTTAAGCCCTTCACTGTTGGTTGCACTTTGAAATCAACTAAATTTTGAAATTCAACTTCGCTTAACTGAAATACGTCACCTAGGTGAATCGAAACTTTTCTAGTTTTTGGATCGATAGACAATGCTGATTCTGCACAGCTTAACGTTTCGTATCCGGTCTTCGTTTTTGTATAAAGCATGATCCAGCTATCTTCGCCGCTTAGAACAGGCCCGTTACAATTTGCACCATCCTGACCTTGAACTTCAAAAGTCATGTCGGTGATTTGCCCTTTGAACATTTGTTGAATTTTTACGGTTGCAACTCCGGCGCGGTTTTGATTTTTTAACGTGATGACCTTGGCTACGTTCACATCTTCACCCTGGGCCGCATGTAATGCGTTTGTAAAACCCGCGCAAGAGCACGCATCCGCTTTGATAAAAGGAACTAAAGTAAAGATGAATAAAATAAGTAGTTTCATGTTTGACTGCTTTCTTGGAAGTTCAATGAAACCTATATCCACACTAGTATAGGCAGTAAAGTAATAAATTCGGGATTAATTGCGTATTTTTAGGAATCAATGTAAAAATTCAATCATGTTTCCCGCACAGCCCAGTCATTCTATCCAACTTATTGCAGAGTCGGTTCTGCAGCTATCTGATTTCTATATAAAGAATCCGGACGCTGAAACGCCATGGAATCAAGGCTTTTGCCAAATCGCTTATCGCAATTATTTTTTACCGCTGAATCAGCTTCGCTGCGCCAAAGTGATCGAACGAGGGCAAAACGTAAATTTTTTTCAAGACCTTACCCACTTCGTGGATTGGGGATCGGGCCCCGGCACCGCGAGCTTTGCACTTTCGCAAAATCCGCATTTGAGATCTCAAATTAAAAAACAGTTTTTGATCGATATTTCAAGTGGACCGCATAAACATTTTTCAGATCTTCATAAAGATTTAATTAGTCCGGCTTTTTCAACGACATTGGATTTTAAACCTTATCTTGATCAAAAGAATAGAACTTGCGCTGTATTTTCATATTCAATGACTGAAATCGATCGCTTACCGAATGGGTGGGATCAATTCGAAGCCATTATGATTTTAGAACCCGCCACAAGCCAAGACGGAAGGAAATTATTAGAGCTTCGCCAAGATTTAATAAGTAAAGGGTATTACATGTGGGCACCCTGCCTTCACCAGTTGCAATGCCCTCTTTTAAAAAACTCGAAAACAGATTGGTGTCACGACCGCTTTCATGTTGACGCTCCAGAATGGTTTTGGAAAGTGGATCATCTTCTACCGATGAAGAATAAAACTGTAACCACCAGTTATTTACTAGCCAGAAAAAAACCAGCACCGACCTATCCCACTAATTACGGTCGGCTGACTGGTGACTCTAGAGAAGAAAAAGGTAAGACACGGCAATTGATTTGCCGAAATGAAGAACGAGAATTTTTAACTTGGATGCACAAAGAAATTCAGCCACAAACGTTTCCGCGCGGTGAGATCGCCGAAATTCCGGAAACGTTTGAATTTAAGTCGAATGAGTTAAGAGTTAAGACCAATTGTCAGTTGAAATAGGAGTGAACACTTGCAAGAAATACTAGAATTTATTCATGAGTATTTATTTACCAAAGCTGGAAGGCTTTTTTTCGGAACTCGCTTTGATGATGATCCAAAATCAGTTCCCTTATGGAAGCGCCTTTTATTAGTAATTGCCATATTACTTGTCACGTTACCTCTAGTTTCATTCGTAGTTTTGGGTCTCGTTAAGGGATATCAATATTTGATGACGTAAATGAACGTAAGTGATAAAAATCCGCCTATGTCAAACACATCACTAAAAACTCCGCTTTACGATGAACATGTTAAACTGAACGCTCGCATAGTTGATTTCGCTGGCTGGATGATGCCCGTGCAATATGAAGGTTTAAAAGAAGAACACGCTTACACGCGAACTCACGTTGGACTTTTCGATGTTTCTCACATGGGCGAGATTCGGTTCAAAGGCCCGAAGGCCGTCGAGTCTTTACAATGGTTAACGACGAATGATGTTTCAACTTTAGAAAAAGGTGAGGCTCACTATTCATTGCTTCCAAATACCCAAGGTGGCTTGGTCGACGACATTTTCGTTTATTGTCTCGAGAAAAATTCCGACTACTTAGTTTGCGTAAACGCTTCGAATAAAGATAAAGATTTTAAATGGATGACCGAAAACAATAAAGGCGCCGACGTGACGGATGAATCAAGCATCTGGGGACAGATCGCGATTCAAGGCCCTGAAGCCGTACAACTTTGTGATTTAGTTTTTAAAGACATCAAGGTTTCTGAGATGGGACGAAATCAAATTCGCGTCGGAAAATTTCAAAACTTTACGATCATGATTGCAACTACGGGTTACACCGGTGAAAAAGGCTGCGAAGTTTTTGTTGAAGCCGCTGGAACCACAGCTTTATGGCAAGCCTTACTAAACAACCAAACTGTAAAAGCGAAGGCGATTGGCCTTGGTGCCCGCGATTCTTTACGGACCGAAATGAAGTTCTCGCTTTATGGGCACGAAATCGATGACACGACGAATCCTTACGAAGCTTTACTTGGCTGGGCGATGAAACCCAACGCGAAAGAGTTTTTGGGAAAAGACATAATCGTTGCTCAGAAAACCCAAGGCCTGAAAAGAAAGCTGATCGGCTTCAAAATGCTTGAGCGAGGCATTCCCCGTCAGGGTTATGAAATCAAAAAAGAAAATGGCGAAAAAATAGGCGTTGTAACCAGTGGCACTCACTCGCCAACGCTTGATGAACCGATCGGAATCGCCTATGTTGAGATCTCGTTTTCACCAGAGGGCTCGCAATTTTTCGTCGATATTCGCGGAAAGCTAGTTAAAGCTTGTGTCGTGAAAACTCCCTTTGTAAATAAAGGGTAATTAATTTAAATTTCATATTCAGTTTTATAACCGCGGGAGACCACATGGCTTTTATCGTTCCAGAAGAATACTACTACTCTAAAGATCACGAATGGGCTCAAGTCGACGAGAACATCGTAACAGTTGGAATCACTGAATTTGCGCAAGATCAATTAGGTGAAGTGGTTTACGTCGATCTTCCGGAAGAAGGACAAAAAGTAACTCAGAACCAAACGTTCGGAGTGGTTGAGTCTGTCAAAGCGGTATCTGATCTTTACGCTCCTGTTTCAGGTACCGTTATCGAAGTGAATACTTCGTTAATGGATGATCCTTCATCTTTAAACGACGATCCAAACAATCAAGGTTGGTTAGTTCGTATCGAGATGGACTCTGAAAAAGAACTTGCTAACTTAATGCGCTCTCCAGAGTACAAAAAGCTGATTGCTGAAAAGTAGTTTTTGCTTTTTTAGTTTTATTTGATTAATACTAATGATCTGTTTTCGTCTGTGCCCAGTTGGTGGAATCGGCAGACACACTAGGCTTAGAACCTAGCGCCGCGAGGCATGGGGGTTCGACTCCCTCACTGGGCACCATTTAATAATCCAGAATTCAGAATACCGTTAACTGTATTCTGAATTCAGTACTGAACACTGATATCCGAAAAAAACTCCGCAAACCAAATCCCTGTCAAAATGTTTTACAGGTAGTTGCCCCAATAACAGGGCGCAGGCAGTTTACCAGCACCACAAGCGGCTATAATGCTTATGCCGATGTTCGCTTATTGCAAATCCTCAAAGTATGGTTCGTCTACATGGCCTCATAATATTACTAAGCTTATTTACCTTCGACGCTGTCGCCGAAGTTAAGCTCTACGTATTACGACCTTCCAAGAGTCATTTAGAGTACCTTATCCCCGTGCGTGAAGGTCACCGTTTTGTCGATGAACTTGAGTTATACAAAAAATCAATTCGAGCAAATGTTGATCTTTCAAATACAATCGTCTCTGAGCAGTTAGATCAGTTCAAAATTGGGCAAATCCGAGAATTAACCGCGCGAAAAGAATCGCAAGTCTTAATTCTAGCGAATCGGGGAAATGATCTTGGTATCCCAGCAGATGGAATTGGTCAGGGACGAATCAAAAAACTTTCAGAAAAACTTTCTAGCTCGACATCCCTAATTATTTTACCTTTAGCCGCCGGAATAAATTTAACGCCTGAAGATCGCCTTCAATTTTACGATAAAATCAGTTCAGTTTTTACTGGTGTCATCGCCTTAGGCGGTGCTGACGTGTCACCTGACTTGTATCATGATGTGAAAAAAGAAAGCCGCGATGTTAATTTAACTCGGGACCAGTTTGAAATCGTATTTTTAAAGCGTTGGATTCAAAATAAATCTGGTTTTTTATACGGAATTTGTCGAGGCCACCAGCTTATTTCGGTCGCTTTAGGTTTTAAACTTATTCAGCATATAGATTCGCACGGAGATGGCCGTATGGAAGGTCATAAGATTATTTTTCCTAAAACCGAATCAAATATCTATAAGAAAATTTTTAATGCCGACGTCGCGTCTATGAATGTGAATAGTTATCATCATCAGGCGGTTCGATACACGAACCATAATCCAGATGTTGAATTGGCCGCTTCAGCGAATGATGGAACTGTGGAGTCCTTAGCCAGCAAAGACGGAAGCATTTTCACAACTCAGTTTCATCCTGAATTTATGGATGGCTATGTTTCTAAAAAGATTTTTTCTTTTTTAAATTTTAAATTTAAATCGTCTAGTTTAAAAAGCTGTAAGGGCCTATTTAGTCTTTAATCGTCTACACGAACGAATTAAAAATTTTGATCCTATTCAACGTGAGCTCCAGTGCATTTTCTCAATTTAAGACAAAACAAAGCTTTATAAATCGACTACTCAATTGCCGCCAGCTTAAAGCTCGGACAGCGCACCCTTCAAATCTTCACCCCAGACAGTACTCACATCAATGTGAGCATTAAATTCCCTGAATGCGACATGGCCTCGCCCTTGCTTTTTAATTCAGATAATAATCGGGGGATTTATGAAAAAGCATTTGTTAACAAGCATCTTCATTCTAACTACTAGCCTAATTTTGATTCTTGTATTTCAAAACTGCGCGCCCACTTCGTTTAAGAAAATTGATGCTAGGGACATCGCTTCGTTACAAAATTCTTCTGCCGACGGCGATACGATTATTACTCGAGAAACGATTTCAGAAACGGGGCAAGTTTCAGCCCCTACGGCATCTCAAACGCCGGCATTGACCCAGGCTCCGATTACTTCTCAAGCTCCAGCGTCAACCCAAGCGCCGCAGACACCTGTTTACACGGCACCCGTGCAAGCTGCTGTCCCAACTTGTCATATCAGCGCTTTTCCTTCATATAGCTATTCTTGTGCAAGCGGAAGTTCATATCGTCACGAAGTTGGATCAACAGGCTGCAGCTGTTATAATGGCAGCTGCTCACAATCTTATTATACTCCGCAAGTTACAACTTGTGCTGATGGCTCTGAAGTTACCAGCACAAGTCAGGACGGCGGCACGTGCACCTAGCGCTGTCGAGGCGGTGCAAGTTTTTTGAAATCAACGAATAATTTATTTAAGAATTTCCCAGTTTTTAGTGTTTTCACCGAAGTAAGCTTGTGGCTCAGAAGGTCTTGCTCCTAAAGCAGATTCTTTTTTTGTGATACATGCGTTTACGTTTTGGTATAAATCAGTCCACTTTTTTGAAGCCGGTAATTCACGCAATACGCACTCATCCCAGTATGTGTATTCAGTATCAGCTGAACAACCAAATGATGGACGATCTGCTCGCGCCGCCGTAAAAATAACACGGTTGGGGTTTTTGATGGTTTCAGTAATGAACTGACCCGAGAAACAAGCTGAAATCAAAACAACTGTTGGTAACTGACCACAGGCCTTATCAAGCAATTGCTCTAAAGCTTTAGGAGTAAGCATCCCCGCTTTAGCTAAATAAAATCCTTCGCCGCGAGAACCGTGCGATGTCATATGAATAAGGCAAGCGTCACCAGATTTAGTCGCTAACTGTTCGAAAGCAGAACTTAAATTTGTAGCGTTGGCTAACAATACGCCTTTATCAGCAGAAACATACTTATCAGTTGAAGTTAACTGTAGAGTCTCTAAATTTCCTAATTTTGAAAATTGAGCTGTTAGATCTTCGCGACCGTTGTCGAAATTTTCGATTGAGTCGTCACCGGCAATAAAAATGCCTTTCCAGTTATAAGCGTGCGCAAAAGATACAGTTGAAAGCACGATTGCGAAATGAAGTAAGGCGTTTTTAAAGTTCATGAGTTCCCCTTTGATAGGGGGTTTGTATAAAATTCTTTACCCAATTTGGGTACGATTAATCGACTTTTTTGTAAAGCTTTCAATATTGATACTTCGTCGCAGCCTACAAAATAGTCTGTATGTGATTGTCAAAAGTCATCCTTACGGTACCATAAGTTTCAATCTAAAGGAGACCCCATGCTTTTAACTACACTTGATTATGTTCCTGGTCGTGAAATTTCTGAACACTATGGACTGGTGAACGGTAGCACCGTGCGATCAAAACATTTTGGCAAAGACTTTTTAGCTGGCTTTAAAAATATCGTTGGTGGCGAATTGAAAGCATACACCGAATTAATGGAAGAAACTCGGCAGGAAGCAACCGAAAGATTAATTGCGATGGCGCAAAGCAAAGGCGCAAACGCAATCATTGGCGTACGCTTTGGAACAAGTGACGTCGCCGCCGGCGCCGCTGAAGTGTTCGCCTACGGCACAGCCGTAAAGATTAATTAAGTATGGAACAACTGATCATTGGTGCCATCGGCATCATCATAGGTTTCTTCGTGGGCGGCGCGCGCGAGAAAAAACATTTTGCTGAACTCAAACAACGCGAAGACATTTTGCTTAGGACTTTACCCATTCGCACCGATCGTGGCCCGAAGTTAACATCAGGCGAAGTTTTTCTAGTTACTGGCAGTGTCGTCGTAGCGTCAGATTATTTTAAAGATTTTGTGGGATCATTAAAAAACTTTTTTGGCGGCAGAATGGGCCCCCACGAGGCATTACTTGATCGGGCACGACGCGAAGCTGTCTGCCGACTTCGTGAAAGTGCCGTCAAGCAAGGTGCCCAGCAAGTTATTGACCTTCATATTGAAACTTCATTCATTGATCAAATGGGTGTTGAAGTTTCAGCTTATGGCACTGCCGTTCGCGCATGAGCGAATATATCCCGAAGCCAGATTTGGATGGAATCAATTCACCGGCTAAAGACAGCCCGGCCAAAGATCTCTTTATCTTATTTGCCGGCTTTCTAGGAATCGTTTTAGTTTTTGCATTTTTAGTGTCGTTAGTCAGTGATTGGGTGCTTTCAAAAGTCAGTATCCAAACTGAAACCCGCTTGCTTGGTAAGTTAAGCGATCAATACGGTACCTATGAAAAAATACCGGCTGAGTTTCAACTTTACATCGATAAGGTTAGCACTTTTATAGATTTTCCGATTCACGTGAAAGTGAAGTGCAGCGAAGACATGAATGCCTTTGCCATCCCTGGTGGTACGATTGTGATAACCAGCGCACTTTTAGCCAAAATCAAAACTGAAAATGGTCTAACCGCACTGGTCGGCCACGAAATCGGTCACTTCATTAACCGGGATCACATGCGCGGCTTCAGTCGGCAAATTATTTTGGGTACCGGCGCCACTATTCTGGGATTCGGCCAAGTCAGCGGCTTTAGTTATTTTTGGAATTTAATCAGTTTAAATTACAGCCGCAGCCAAGAAGTGGCGGCCGATGATTACGGGATTCAATTAATGAAGAAAATGTATGGCCATTCTTGGGGAGCTGAAGAATTGTTTACCGTTTTAAAAGAGGAAGAAAAAGCGATCGAAAAATTTATTTCTAAATTTTCAAGCACCCATCCACTCGGCGAAGATCGAATTCAAAGAATTAGAACCACGCAAACGGGACAGCCTCAACTTCCGACCGTGCCAGAAACCCCCTATTCTGAATGGGTCCGGCAACTTAACTGCGGTAAGTAATCGTTTTTCAGTAGAAATTAGGGGTACGCATTTTGTAATTCAATCTGTTGCATCCAACGGAGTGGAGCATAAACGAAATGATGGAGACCTCACGTGAACAGAATGTCGATTTCTTTTACATATGGTAAGCGCTTATTGTTAGTCCTGCTTGGGGCCTTGGTATCTCTTGCGTCTTGGGCGATACCGCCGGGTGCAACCGAGCTTCTGATGTACGAACAAAAATACGTGAATCGTACAATCGATCCCGGTAAAATACTTGCCCTTAAAAACTATCAGGCTAAAAAATATTCTCCCGAGGGCGGCGAAATTTTTGAAGTAAAATCATACTGGCTACCGGCCGATAAGAATTATATTTTCCGATCAGAAGAACAAAAAGACTCTTTAAATAGTGCTTACCTAACCCGGTATGCAAATGGCCGTAATGAGGTTCTTTTTTTAGTTCACCCTGAATCAGAAGACTTTTACAAATCCTTAGTAAAAAACACCGATCGAGGCCCTGAATTCGAAGCAACGGCAACTGCATCGTCACGTACGTTAATGATGTGGCCAGCTGCGCACCCTGAAATCGTTTTTTTCGGCAAGCTGTCTTTAGATAAAGAAATTGGCGGAGTTGTTCGCACATTACCTAAAGGCGAAATCGCCCGCAGTGTTGGTGTAACCCAAATACTTGAAGCAGCAGTTGATGAGCTTCCTAAAAGTTTTTCGTACCTACCAGAGTATTTCGGCGTCATGCCGCATGGTATGGAGCGCGGTGGAATGATTCTACGATCTGTTCCAGCAAAAGTATCAAGTGGTGAAACAAGAGTTATGCCTTTGTTTGCTATTTACACTCGCCCAAACGCAACGACCAAGTCGCCGATTGAGGTGATGCTTCAACAGACAAGACTAAGTGCGGAAGAATTTGTTCTCACAAAAGTTCTACGTCCATTTGCAAATCAGTGGGTTGACCTTGTGGTCAATCACGGAATCGCGATTGAGGCTCACGCCCAAAATGTTTTGTTTGAAATCAGCCCACATGGACTGCCAACCGGAAATTTTGTCTACCGTGATTTTGGCGGTTTCAATATTGATTTAAATTTCCGGCGCAATCATTTGCTAGCAATGCCAAAATCATTACCCATCGTTGTAAATGAAGTGACTGATTATCACCAGGAACATCACGAAAAAGCCATCAGACAAAGCCTTGAAACTTATTTTGAAGGTGGTTTTTTGTATGGCCTCAGTGAAGAGCTTATGCGCCAGGGGCACCATCGGCTGACCTATCCGTTTCTAACGGCCATGTTGCGAAATGAAATTAAAACGCAGCTTGAACTTAAAGGCTTTGCTTTGAAAGGTCATAACTTTTATGTGGATTTACTTTCGAGCGTAAAGAACGCCCGGATGCAGGTTAATATAAAACAAGTTCAGTGCAGACGATTGTTTTAGTGTTTGTAACGAACCAAGTAACCGGTCCAACCACTTTGATTTAACTTCGTGTAGTACTGCCCATCACGCTGACAATGAGTGTTGTTGATATCCATGTGGATATCTTGCGGAATTGTTCCGGTGGCCGAATATTACATTGATGCTGAATGACCAACATAGATATCATGAACTTGCGTACAACTTGAATCGTAGTATCTTGTACCTTCATGGTTTGCGATGTCGAACCAAATGAATTCAAGTGTCGCCGTTTTACCATTACAAATGATTGTTTGCGGAACTGAATAACTATGGCCTGCATAGAAATGCCCTTTCACTACCTGAGAGCAGTGTTCACTTGCAGACGCTGCAGTTGTTTCCTGGTTCATTGTTGTATTAACGACCTCAGCAGCGGTGGCCGGCGCATTCGAACTAGCTTTCGCCGTGGCCGCAAATGTACTTGAACGAGCGCAGTTTTGAAAAGTCATACCGGTCAATCCCAGCGCTAATAATATTAAGGTCAATTTCAATTTCATCATTCCCCCGTTGCTACCCATCTAGATTGCAAAAAAGGTTACAGAATTAATATGAGACTTCTGATTGGTGAAATTAAACTGAATATATTTGAGTGCCAAAAGTAAAAAAATGAAACGTCGATGCTTTATCCAAATTGTGTTTAAACTATTCAACGTATCATTTTAGGATTTTATCCCTTCACGCATACAACTTGTTTTAAAGTATGCACAATTTCCACTAAATCGCTCTGCGCTTGCATGACGGACTCGATATTTTTATAGGCTGCAGGTGACTCGTCTAAGACTTTTTCGTCTTTACGGCAGTTCACCCCTTCGGTCGCCTTCTTGTGCTGAATAAGCGTAATCGTTGCTTTAGCCTGGGTACGAGACATCGTGCGACCCGCACCATGCGAACAGCTGTGGAAGCTATCTTCATTTCCTTTACCGCGAATGATAAGCATAGAACTAAATGTGTGCTTCTTCTCGAAAAAGTAAAGTCTAGGTCGCACCAATTTTAGCACTGTGCGTTCAAGTTTTGGTGTCACAATCACCCTGATAAAATGGCCTGTGCATTGCTTTATTATTTAGACGTACGTAGTCAAAAACCAAAACGAACCACCTAGCAAAGGATGTAAGATGAAAATGAGAAGAACGACTCTTTCGATCGCAGCATTATCTGCGGCAATTGGTATTGCTTTGATTCCGACAGTTGCTTTATCAATTCCATTCGCAAACGAAGATCAACACGATATTTATGCGCCCGAGCGTCCGGGTCGCCCCGATAGACCGGGCCGGCCTGATCGCGACGACGGTCACAGACAAATAATTCAACGCAAAGCAGATCGTATTACCAATGATCTTTATATCGCAATTTTATTTCGGCAAGCTGATCAGCAAGGACTGTATACTAGGTCACAAGTCATACAACGCGAAGGTATCCGAGGGATCCAAAGAATGGCTTACGAAATAGGATCAAGCGATGAATTTAATTACGACGTACTTGAGCACTATACACCAAGACAAGCTGTTTTTAATGTGTACCGAGTGTTGCTTGGTCGCGAGGCCCGCCAAAATGAAGCACGAGGTTGGATTCAAATGGTACGTAACGGTCGCGGTGGCGAAGCAATGCGCGGAATCATTTCCTCTGAAGAATTCTTAAGACGATATAATTTAAGATAGATCCAAAATTATAAAGTTTTTAAAAAGGTTTGAAGGAAACTTCAGGCCTTTTTTTTTGCTATTTTACAGGGGTGCTCTCGACTTTTTTGATAGGCTCTGAGTGAATCAATTTGTAGTTACGAATAAATTCTTTGAAAGCAGGCAACGATTTTTCAAATCCTTTTTTACTTTGCGATGACATCACGACAAAAATAACTGCAGTCGCTTCGTCAATATAACCAACTGCTTCGAAATTACCTTTCTTCTTTTCGTTGAAAAAATATTTAGTTTTAACTTTTTGATTTCCTCGACTAACTGAATCCCCGTTTTTAACTTTTAAAGAAGGCGAAACTTTCTTATGCTGAGCAATATCAAACTCGATCATATCTGCTACGTCCCGAGACCCAACTTCTTCACCTTTGGGCGTCGCATTTAGATAAATGACGTTCTCGCCATTTTCCCAGCTGCTGTTTATGGGATAGCCAACCAAGCAAAGGTTATTGGCCTTACCGCTTTCGTTATCAAGCTTCCAACCTTTTGGCGCGGTGGTCGTATAAGTAATTCCCGAGCCAATACATAAAAACGCATCAGTGCTTTTATCTGCGAAACTAAGTTGAACATAAAGTAAGGATAAAATAATTAATAGTCTCATGAAACCTCGCTAAAATAAAAAAACCGTACTTTATGGTACGGTTCTATCGAATCAATGTAAAGCGAAGGTCAAAAACTATTTACAGTTATAAGAAATATTACGAGTGTTTGAATGACCGCTAACAATTTGTGCTCCGTCATGAAGACAAATCTTACCACTTTTGCCAATCAATGAATTTACTCGAGCTCCATATATATGAAGAATACCTGAGTGAACAGTTAAAGATTGAATAGTTGTTGCCTTCACAAAAGTATTTCCTGAAGTCGAATGGAATTTTTCAATATGGCTAGCCGCTAAACACAGGCGACCGCTACCCCCATTAACTTCATTAATAGTTTGTGCATTAACAAATATTTGTCCACTAACATTTAAAATTTTGTCGACCGTAATGGCAGACAGTACGCTCAAATGACCACTTACATTCGATATCGTTAAATTTTGCACCGAACTAATAGTATGATGACCAGAAACATTCGACAAATTTAGATTTTGATATTGGGGAGTACTAAAATTACCTGATCTTTCAAGAAACTCAGCACAACCGTTAAAACTTGGAGCAACTACTACTGGTGGAGCAACTACTACTGGTGGAGCAACTACTACTGGCGGAGCAACTACCACTGGCGGATTTTCTACAACTGGATCAACCGGTACAGGAGCAACTACAATTGGACCCATTGGAAATGGCAAATACACAACTATATCTGTATCCACTGGAATTGGCGTTGGTGCCGGAGCAACTACAACTGGTTCAGTCGTTGTATCCACCGGGATTGGCGTTGGTACCGGAGCGACTACAACTGGTTCAGTCGTTGTATCCACCGGGATTGGACTCGTCACAACAGAACCTGTCGTTGTATCAACGGGAGCTGGATTCACCACCACAGGGTCTGTAGAAGTATCCACAGGAATTGGGTTTGAAACAACGGGATCAGTTACAGTATCAACTGGAATTGTTGTTTGATCAGGAGCCGTAGTTACCGGCTCGATTGGATCAACTGGGTCACCTATTAATGACGGATCATCAATAGGAGCAATGGCAAACGCCGTTGCTCCGGAAGAAAAGCGGCTAGCTT
Source organism: Bdellovibrio sp. (assembly GCA_043760925.1). GTDB lineage: Bacteria > Bdellovibrionota > Bdellovibrionia > Bdellovibrionales > Bdellovibrionaceae > Pseudobdellovibrio. Next base: position 115,043 of record JAYUOK010000008.1, read on the forward strand.
CATCGCCTGAATGCGACTGCGGAACTGACTTAACACAGCCTGAGTATATTCCTAATAAAAGGAAACAAACTAAAATTTTTGGCGTTAATAGCGTCATCGTGAAGCCTCCGTTCAATAGGTAAAGCAACACTGCAGCCATCTTATGAACTAGTTAAGTAATTGTAATGATTGAAGTCTATTTTTAAGAATGTTTGTAAAAACGATCAAATTTTTGATCACTTTTAAAATCATTCATTGAAATCTCATTAGTGAACTGTAGAAACAATTATATGCGTTTAAATTAAATCTGAGCACCGATGGCACTAGACTTTCGTAAAGCGTGAAAAGATTAGACAGTTTATATTATTGTACAAAATAGAAAGAATTAAGCGGAAGCTTTCAAAAGGATCGAACCTATTGGTTCTAAGCTAGTGAACTCGATGAAAAAAGCCAACCAATGTCTAGATCAACAGGAATCTGTAGAATGTACTCAGTAATCTTATTGTTTTTACGTAAGATAATTTTATGGGGAGCTTATGAAGTTATTAAGTTTAATGTTTACTTTGTTATTAATCGGCACTGCTTCGGAAGCGTTCGTGAGCCAAGTCGGATACGGAAGTGAAAACTCTTGCGAGGTAGGTCCCCGAAACGTGCGATGTAGAAATATGAATAATACCCCAACAACCGACGAACTCGTTGAAATAAATGGCTGTCGAGTCAGTTGTCGTGAAAATTTAACTCCGGTTTGTCTGCCTGGATACTTAAGCGGTACAAATTGTAATGACTGGGCCGAGGCTTCCCGCTGCTATTGCAGCTAAGTGGTTTGCAAAAACTCGGTTACATTTTCCGAGCGGTCTTCAATGGTATTGATCGCTTACTCAAGAGCTTTATGTTCCGCAATTAGAAATACATACTCTTTTCCCTGCGTAACGGCCGTTTAAACACACTGACCGGTCTCTTCGTTAAAATAGTTCACACGTTCGACACTGCCCGTGAGTGTCGAACGCGATAATTGATTTCCCTCGTAAGATCCCATCGCTGACCATAATGATTTGCGCTGGCCTCTTCGGCCACTGGTGCAGAATACATTCGATCAAAAGCATCTTTCAAATATCTAACTTGTTGCGAAAGAATTGTACCGTCTTTAGCGGCACTGCCTTCTAACCAGTTAATATACCCTTCGATTTCTTTTTTTGGAATCTCGCTCAGCATTCTGCCTTTATACTTACTGACCAATTTGGGTGGTCTTCGCGAAACCATACTAAGCGAAACCTAACTTCTAAATATTGTTTTCCTCGTAAATTCAACAAAGGCAATTCCGTTCCTTTTGCTGTTTTAAAATTTCGTGCAATCATTTTTCATCCTTTGAAAAAGTGTTTATGCTAAACCCTTTTGGATTTTCCGTTGAGTGCTAGCAACTTCGGAATGAACCAGTAGGTCAGTATTTAAATACGCATCCGAATGAAGTTATGACAAGGCAAAGAAGCATTTTTTCAATCTGAGAAATGAAGTTTTTATGACTAGACTAAAGCCTCATAGGAAAGTTCTAAAAATTTAAATTAATAATAAAACTAGGCGGTGACTGATTGTGATCGAAGAAGAATATTTTTCGTTTTTTCTACCAGACTGTTCAGAGTATAAGGTTTATAAATTAAACCCACTGCACCTAGCTCGGCCGCTTTTGCTTCAGTAAATTGCGATTGCCCCGTTATAAATAGAAATGGTATTCGATATTTACGTTCATTTAATTTTTTCAAAAGATCGGCCCCATTCATCACTGGCATCTGCAAATCTGAAATAATTAAATTAACTTTTTTTGATTCAACTGATTGCAACGCTTCTTCACCGTCAATAGCCGTGTAAATCTCTTTAACTCCAAGTTGATTAAAAATATCGTGAAGCGTCTCTCGTAGATCGGCATCGTCATCGACAATAAGTAGGCTTATTTTTTTCCAGTCAAAGTTCATAATAGCCATTTACATACCACTTCATCAAAAAATTACATTCGTTTCGATAACTGACGTTACCTGTTAAGCTTAACCAACGCGCGAATATAGTTCTTTATCAATTTCTTGTTAAATAATTTTGTTAAAAATGAGTTCTGATGGGGGGAATTGCCCCAAACCGACCGATTAGGAGCATTTTTGGCTGAATAATTGATTCAGATTAAATTTGAGTTAATATAGTCGGATGCCTAGTGTTCTAGAAAAAATTCAAGATGATGAAGCATTTCAAAAATTACGGATCTTTAGCATTTGCGCCCTTATTAGCAGCTTTGCATTCTATTTCTTCATGACCCTAATTGATCCGAATCATCGCGATTGGTTCACGGGGCGAATCATCGTCGCTATGCTAGCGCTATTTGGTTTGATCGCTTCGTTCAATCGAAAAGCAACTTTAGCTCATAGACGTTTTATCCTTAACCTAATTAGCATAGGCTACATTGTCATGTATCTTTACTTGTTGACCATAAATGATTGGTCAGTTTTTCATCGCTGGTCTTACTTCGTCGTTATTGCAATCATGGCGACAATTGTAATGAGCTGGCGTGATTATTTATATACAGCAGCTGTCGGTTTTTTCTTACCGGTCGTCGCAGGTTTTTTTAGCCCATTGACGTATTTAGAACTTATCCATTTTCACGCCGCAAATTTTGTAACTTTTTTTGTGATTGGACTTACCATTCGTGCGAATTTTCAATATCGCAATCAAGTGGTTAAATTAACTAACAGCCTTGTGCAAAATTCAAAGATGGTTGCACTGGGTGAAATGTCGGCGGGTCTATCGCATGAAATTAATACTCCGCTGGCAATCATTTCAAATAGCTCTGCGCAAATCGAACTAGCACTTGCCATGCCTGAACCAAAAAGTGCAGTTAGTACGGCCAATGCGGCGTTAGAAAAAATTAATAAAGCTGTGTATCGAATTGCTAGGGTTGTGCAAGGTTTGCACGATTTTTCGCAAGGAAGCAGCAAAGAAATTATCAGAAATATAGATTTAAAAAATGTTGTCCGTGATGCCGTCGAATTGCACGCTGAAAAATTTCGCCTCAATGGAATTGAACTTATTCAAAATATAACCTCAGACCCTACAATTTGCCACGGACAATACGCGCAGTTGATCCAAGCATTAACGAACCTTTTGAACAATGCTCACTATGCCTGTTTGAATGTTTCTAATCCGCAGGTAACCATCGCATTGGTCGCCGACCGAGATATAGCCAAGATATCTGTTTGTGATAACGGGGTTGGTATACCGCCCGAGATTGAACAGCAAATCATGCAACCGTTTTTCACGACAAAGCCAATCGGGACCGGAACGGGGCTTGGGCTTAGCATTGCGCTTGGAATTGCGAAGTCGAATCAAGGCGATCTTTACTTAGACCGAAGCTTTTCAAATACTTGCTTTACGCTTAAATTACCTTTGGGATAAAAACAGCGTGTAATTACTGCCCGTTAAGTTATTTTAAGCCTGCAGATATTTACTAATCACGTCGTAGTAAGTTATCATTCGGCCTATGAAATTAAAACTAATCAGCTTACCGATCGTTGTTCTATTTTTATCAAACATTGCAATTGCAAGTGATTCGCTTCAGGCCCTTAAAGTCGCTTCCGGTCATTACATTGCTTTTGAAAAACATGAAGTTTCTAACTTAGAAGCGCCCACATTAATCTTATTGCCAGGAATCAATCGTGCACTAGATTCACGGGATGAATTCATACAGATCCTAAAAAGACAAAGAACTTTTAATTTTGTAACTCTACACTCAAGCTTACACCCTGAATCAGTCCAGCTTATACCAGCGTCAGAAACACCTTACTTTCAATTAGGTGATGTATCTGCAGTGGATTTAGCAAACGAAGTTTTAGTGTTGGTTAAAAAGCTAAAAATTAAAAACCCAGTTTTTGTGAGCCTTTCTTACAGCTCACTGATCTCAAGCGAACTTGCAAAGCTTACTAAATCCGGTTTTATCATCGAAGCGGCCCCGATGATTCGTTATGACGAAAGTGACCTATCTGGTTCGCAAACCGTTACATTTTGGAAAAACTGGTTTAACGCATTTCCCGTTGTTGGCGGGGCCTGGTCGAATGCGTTCTTAAAACAAACATACGGTCGGTATTGGGCAGCCAAAGTTGATCAGCAATTAGAAGAGATGGACCCGGCTTTAAGCGCTCGTCGAAGTCATTTTATTCAAGGTTACACGCAGCTTTCTTTAGCTGCCGACGGTTTTGATTACCGTGAGCAAAATCTTAAAGTTGGTCTGAAGCGATATTTTATTCTAGCTGAAATGGAAGAGCCTACCCGGGCTGAATTTCAAAGTGATGCAATTCTTCAGTATCAGAATGAAAGACAAGTTTCTGATAACGTGTTTGTAATTAAAGATTCAGGACATATTATTCCCTCGGACGAGCCAAAGCAATATATCGAGACTTTAAGAAAAATTTTGAAGTTAGAAGCTTTACTCAATTAGTTCGTCTGATTTATATACGCTGCCGGGACCTGAAAAGTGAATGCAGCAGCTTATCATGACATAAACCCAAAAGTACCAACCCCAGCCCACTAGGCTGAGGGTCAGAATCAAACTGGTCCACTTCAATCGCGTGGCCCCAGCGAAGAATAAAAATGCCGAGATTGCAGTTCCTAAAACGATATCAAAATTTAGAATTTGTGCAGTCACCTGCCCCATATGAAGAGATGCATAAACCAGCGGTATGAATTCTCCGCCCCAAAAACCTAAGCTAACCGATAGCGCCGTAACGGCCAGTTTTATAAAAACATCACTAAACTGAGCCGATAAATTTTGAAAATCTTCAATCTGCAGAAGTCCTAAGCTTTGAAATTTTCTAAGACCAGGCAAGGCTAGAAATAATGCCAACAAACTGGCAACAATAAATTTAACTGTGATTGTACTTTGTTTGAAATAATTGGCCAAGTAATGAAAGCCCCGTTTGTAAAGTCGCATTGAATAGCCGGCAACTGCGCCAAGCATGATGACAAATAATAGTTTCTGAAAAAATGAAGACTCGATTTGAACGTGATTCATCTGCAAAAAATGTGGAACGTGCAGCGTTCTTAATAACAAAACCGCCACGTACGAAGCTATGAAGGCATAAAGTTTTTGTCGCCAGTTTGTAGAGAATAATTCATAAATGAAAGCGGCGGCTACGAGCGGTTGACCCACGACTGCCGTAAAGCCGACCGTCATCGCAATAGGACCCCAAAAAGCCCAAGGTAAGTTCATCAATCTAACCAGTCCCGATGCCATCAGTAAACCCGTACCTTCGCGGCCAACGCTTGCGCCGACAAAATGACTAAGGCAATTCCCTATATAGTGAAAACCCGTCATGGCGGGACTCCAATGTTTAACCAGCTCAAGCTTAGAATTGGTTACTTCAGAAACCTTTGTTGGAAAATAAAGAGTTCGCTTTTTTAGTTGAGTTATGAAAACTAAAACAAAGGGCAATCCAATCAAATGATACGGAATCTGTTCTTCATTAAATACCAAATGTTGAATTTCAATCCACTGTAAGGTTTTAAATAATGCAAATACAAATAGGCCAATTAACATTCCTAACAAAATTGTTATAATCAATTCTTTAATGTCTTTTGTGGACCGATCTTTTATCGGATTGATTGAACTTTGCATATTTTAAAAATTATGATACACAAGAGCAGTGAAAACTGAAAAAGAATTTTCTGATTATTTTACTCAATCATGCCCTCACGATCTAAAAGATCATGAATTGGTGCTTCAGATTTCTAAAAGTTACTGGAAAGATTTAACTAGCCATTTAGTTGGATATTTTGAATACGAGGCCCGCCTAGATATTACTCAAAAAGCCGGCCACTTATTAAGCCAGAATTTAATGGCGCTTCCGAAAGAAGAAGCGTGGGCCCAAGTGATTAGAAATTTTTCTCAGAATGCGGGATGGAGCCACCGCACAATTTCTAAAAAGCCAAAGGCAAAGAAAACAGAAGAACAATTAATTTTCTGGAAACTGTTTAAGTATGTCTGGGTATTTTTTCAGTCGATGATTATTTTAAAAACAGCCGTGTATTTTTTTGGCCTTGAATCTGCCCAGTATCCCGATCAAGTCAGTGTACACTGGGTTTGGTTTTTCTTTAGTATCTCGGCCTCATCGCTAATATTTTTTGCCTACCGAAATTTCGGAGACAAAAGTAATTAGTAGTTCAGATTACGGAATTTCCGTCACTTCAACAAATGATCCGGCTTTGATAACGATATTAGAAGCAGCTATTTCTGTCCCTGCCTGTAGTTGCACTGTTCCGGTCGCAGAAGGTACAATAACGCCTTCGATATCGGCTACCAACACGGTAGGGCTTGCCGCAGCCGAGCCTGTAGCTAAAACGAAATCACCGCTCGTACTAAGCAAGCCTGCGAAAATAAATGCAGCTCCATCCGTATTCGATACGGGAATTTTTGCGTTAGCCGATGCAACCGTTGCAGCCGGGTAAGTTAATCCAATTCTTAATCCGGTATTCACCGCCGCAGACGTATAGAGTACACTAAATTTGTATTTATAAGTTACGCCAGCTACGACCGCAAACGAAAGACCGGTTACATTCGAAGATGCCGCCGTCGTAAATGTTTGATCAGCCGTCTTCTTTATATATTTAGAAAAACCAGTCGTCGGAATCCATTCGGTTCCGTTGTAAACCATCGCTTGGCCAGACACAGGCGCAGTTGTGCTAACCGCAACTCCACGAATTTTTTCAACGCTCATGGCACTTTGAGTACCGCTAACGTCTCCAGATACAGCTCCCGTAAAGTTTACAGCTGTCGTTGCATTGGCAACCGTGCCAATCGTTTGGCAGGCAAAAACGCTTGATACACTATTCCAATACATTGTTTGAGTAGCTGTACAACCTGCTGCAGCAACATATGTGTTAAAAGTTGAAGATTGCAATGCACCTACGATTCGCGCATCATCGCCGGCAGCTACAGTTCCGGCTCCTGTACCAACATTTAGAGTCAGTGTCGGGCTTGTAGTGCCTGATCCAACACTTAAGTAACTATTTGCCGATGATACATTTGTTACTGTTCCACCCGAATTTGTATCTGAGTCCGGCGAGCCCGCCCATGCTGACCCATTCCACTTTAATACTTGCCCAACTGCGGCCCCACTTTGGGTTAACTGACTTGCTGGCAATGCAATCGATGTTGAAGCGGCGTTTGTAATGCGTCCTTGCGAATTAACTGTAAATGTTCCAACTTGAGTTGCTGATCCGTAACTTGCCGCCGTAACCGTTGTATTTCGCAAAACAGGGCTTAAAATCGTACCAGATAAATCTCCACTTAAAGAAGTTGAAGACTGAAAGGCGCCGGCAATTCGACTATCATCACCCGCCGCGACTGTTCCGGTTCCTGTACCAACATTTAAGGTAATAGCTGGAGTTGTACTGCCATTTGCTATAGAAATATATGAATTTGCGGAACTGACTAAAGTCACCGTGCCCGAACCTCCACCGCCACCACCTGCTGGCAAGTTCGCAGCTGCCCACTCACTTCCATTAAAAATCAGTGCCTGACCTACTAAAGGGGCAATTGCACTTAATGGAACGCTTTTAATTCGATTAACGCTAAGGGCTAGCTGAGTTCCACTTACATCACCAGAAACCGAACCCGTGAATTGAGTGGCTTGATTTGCCGATTCAGACTGAATTGCATAGGGCATCGACTTCATCGGAAAATCGGCTAAAATGGCCTGGCCCGACACCATTGATTGAAAACGTAAAGATCTCCAGTCATTTGCAGCTGGAGCATAAGCTTGGTTAGTTCCCGTGATGCCTCCGCTCGCATCAACGCAAGTTAAGCCTAACTTAATAGTTGAATTATTATAAAGTTGAATCATTGAAATATTTGGATCATTAGCACCGCGGGCGCCTGCACCTAAAGTTAAAGAAACGACACCTTCACTGATAGTTTGCCCGGTGAAAATTTCTTCGCGAAGTATACAAGAGTTTGGTGCCAGTACTTGAAGCCGAATTGTAACTCCGGTTTCAGTCGGAAATGTGGCCGACGGAGATTTTAATCTAAGCTGAACTGGTATTCCCATTTCAGCCGAAGCAGATAGTCCGACTATTAATATAGTTAAACTAATCGAAAGACTAATCAATTTATTCATATTGTGCCTCTATTTCCCAGCCGCTACTTAGGGCCTTCTTTTGTATAACTGTTGAATGATCTTCATCAATAACCCAACCGCTAGCGGTTGCGACTGTGTGTCCATTTTTTTGAATTATAGTATGACTTCCCGCGATCGGAACCGTTGGTGATGCAGGCGTTGGTGCAGGCACTGATGGCGCAAAACCATCTTTACTGTTCATGCAAGAACTTAGGGTTAAGCAAAATGTTAAGATTAACGTCAATCTTTTTGTCATACCTACATATCGGCATTATTTTCTAAAAGGTTGAGCCTTTCAAAAAATTTCTAGCGCAATTTTGTTTAGCGTTTTCTTATGAGACAGCTATCAACAATTTAAGCTAATTCAAAGGAAAAATAAATTTTTCCTTTGGCAAGACCTACGTATAGTCGTCGTTTAAGAGGTCGCTCTCTTTTAAAGCGACGTAGCCGAAGACGATCCAATAAATGCGATCAGCAATACCGCCAATCGAAAGATGTAAGTGATAAATAAATAATATGGGTATGTGGGTAATAAGATAAATAGCAATAATCTTCATTGCACTGTTTTTTGAAAGCAGAGACTTGAAGCAAGCAATACCTAATGCAGCAAATCCTAACGCAGAAATAATTATTAGACCCCAGCCACCAACGACCCCTGCCGAAATGAAAATATTATGTGGATCTTTATTCGCATTATACCCCGAAACATCCGCATCTTGCCCGCTAGAAAACTTAGATAGCAGGCCTTGTCCCAACCACTGATCTTTTTGAAAGATTGCGAAACCTCGTTCGACTTCTTCCCATCTTGTCTGAATGCCGTCTTGGGCCGCGCGCTGTCCGATCGATTCTTCGCCTCGCACGATAGCAATCGTATAGTTTGTAATGCTAGCTCCAAAGAAAATCACAATGAGCATACCGCTGATGGCGATCGAAAATTTCAAAAGTCGGGACGCCCCTGTTTTAGCTCCGAAAAATACCATACATAAGAATAACCCAAGCATGATCGCCGCCAGCGCAGATCGCGTGCCCGTTAAAATAAGTAAAAATAAAGCAACTGCAAAATGCACCCATTGAAAAACCTGCTGTTTAAGTTGCGGTGATTTAGAAAATATAAAATAGAAGGTCGTCATACAAGCTAAAGTCGCGCAACTTACCATATGGGGAATATGTTTGAAGACCCCGATAAACCGGCTGCCTTTAAAACTTGTGCCCGGAGAAACAATCAGTAAAATTAAACTGATCCAACAGCAGGCCACCGTTATTCTTTTTATCAATGTTACAAAAACTTCAGGTCGCAGCGATGTCGGAATGACCCGGCCAAATAAAAAAATCGTAAATACCGCGACAAACGCTGAACCCAGCTGCAACACCATCGAACTATCCTGATTAACAAACAATGATTGAAGCCACGTTACTGAAACCAGATAAAGACTACAGACAACAATAAACAATCTAAAAAAGCGACTTTGCCGGTAGGTCGAATGTGAGTTTCGAAACCAATATAAACAAAGCAATCCCCCAATAACAAAGTTAAGGGCCACATTGACGAATGGATGCAAGCCACTTTGAAATAATATTGGCGAAAACTCGTTAGGCATACCTGGCAGAAACGACAGCGAAATCTTCGATACAAATATAAGGGCAATTAAGAAAATGATCATACAGGATCGTTGTGTTTATTTTGCGTTTTTATCAATTAGAACCGCAGTTAGAACTATACTCGTTACTAAAGATACTAAAGTGATGGTTCTAGATACTTCATTTGAAATCCAGGGCTCTTTCTTTGGAATATACACAAAATCATCCTGGGTTAAACGGAATGGTTTTGCATCCGCAGAAGACTTCATCAGCTTTTTGACATCCAATTCGAAAACGCCATTTTGCGATGGGTCCGTTTTTCTAACTAAGATATTACTTAAATCAGCTTCTTCCGTACCCCCAGCTAACGTAATCAGTTTTAAAATATCTGTATTCGTTGGTATATAATACAAACCTGGTTTTCTTACGGCGCCGATCAACTGCACGCCGATCAAACTTTCTTTTGGTGAAGAACGATAGATATATTCGGCGGCACGATCTGGTTCTTTAACTTCAAAATAATTTCCTTGCGCACTAACGACAGATGTTTGAATCGTTAATAGAAACACCACGCCCAAACGAATAATTTTTTGATACATACAAACCTCTTTTCTTATTATGACTTCTAAGTTAGCCGGGTCAATCTAGACCAAGAGCGAGTTTTGAATTGCTCGAATTGAAGCTCTAGTCATTTAAATCTAAACGGACTAGACTTAAGTAAACAAAACCGACGGGAACTCCAATGGAAATGACTCAAATGCCTGAACACGAAAAAATATTTAATGAAATCTGCAATAAGCTAAATGAGCTCTCTCAAGTGGAAGAGACAAAATCTTCAAAAGATCGCGTCGCTCAACTCGAAAAAATGCATAATCAAATTAAAAATTTTCAGTATGATCTTTTGGCAACCCATGAAGATATGCAGTTAAAAATTCATACGTTGCAGCAAATGACGACTTCAAACTCAGATTTAAACGTACGTGTTCAAGAACTAACCGAGCTCTTGAATCAAGAACGTAATCACAATTCAAAGTTATCGACCGATTTAGCAAAGTCGTTGGATTTATCACTTAAGTTACAACTTGAAATCCAAGAAATTAAGACACGTGCCTTACAGGCGCAAAACGAAGATCGTAAAATTCATCAAGATAACTACGACATGATGAAACAGCGTATGACCAGAGAAAAAAGCGACTTACTGCAGACAAACGAAGATCTTTTGTCTGACTTGAAAACTAAAGAAGCCCAAGTGGAAGAACTGAATTTAAAAATTAACGAACTTGAAGTTGGTATGGGCGAACTTGATAAAACGACCGTCGAACAGGGCGATACCATTAAGCACCTGATGTCAGTTGCCGAAAATAAAATTGTTGAATTAAAGCTATCTTTAGATCGTGCACAGAATGATTTATCGAATGTGAACGGCGAATTGACTCAAGTCAAAACGCAAGTCGATCTTTATAAACAAGAAAATTATTCTTTAAAAGATTATATTAACAAGATGACGAATTATCAAAAACAGATGTTAGCGCATCAGGCCCAGGCTTTAGGCGCTAATCCACTTGGTGCATTACCATCTTAAGGTAAAATCCTTCCGGAAAACTCATCAGGGTTGGATGATCCCAGCCCTGACCGCCAAATACCACGCATCGAGCATTTCGTCCCGACCGTAAAACTGATTTACGTAATGCATCTTTAAAATCTTCCATTTGAACTAAGCCAGAACAAGTACATGAAACCACGACCGCGCCGGGCGCGCACATCTTAAAAGCTTGCGCATTAATTTTAAAGTAGGCGTTTAACCCCTGGTGAATATCTTTTTTATTTTTAACGAACGCCGGAGGGTCGGATATAACGATATCAAAATTTGACTCATTCAGTTCGGCTAAGTTCAGAACGTCTTTTTTATGGGTTACTACATTCACTTTATACTTTTCAACATTCAGCTTTGCCTTCGCTAAGGCCATTTCTGACACATCAACTAAATGAACTTCGCAGTCGACTCCCCATGCAGTTAAATTTGCTACAATCTGCGCGGACCATTGGCCCATGTAACAGCACAAATCTAAAATGCGTACTTTTTTCGATCGCAGTATATCTTTTTGATTTTGTAAATGTTCTAGCAAAAGTTTCATGTTGAATGTTTGATCTAGAAAAAATCCGGTCTTCTGACCTTCAATTAAATTAACGGAAAAAGAGATCGCCTCTTCTGTATTTAAAACATTCTGCACAAGTATTTGCACATCAGTGAGGTCTTCGTTTTCAATCGTCTTCAGTATCTTAGGCTCTTCAACCGGAATGCCTTCAAGTTTACGGATATTGACGTCGTTTCTTTGTAAAATAATTGTATGTTCCCAATCGATAGGGCTTAGACCTTGCTTCAAACTTTGCTGGACTAAATTTTTAAAAATTTTTTCCCAGTTTGAATCCGATTGAAAGGCCAAATCCATACCTGAAGTCAAAAGCTGAAACGAAAACACTTGGTACTGCACGTTGTTTTTTAAAATAAGATAACGGTCTAAAACTAGCCCGGGCATCTGATCAGCTTCCGAGTAACATAGGCGGAAACTTTTTAAAAAACCGCATTTTTTGCGGTATTGCCATGCTTGCACCAGGCGTTCGGTTAAAAATTCTACTGCTGTCGGATTTTCATCTCTCGGCGAAAAACTGATGGCTCGAAATGATATCAGCGAATGTGGATTACCGTAACCGCGGGCCATAAAGTGGCCTTGAACATCATGCACTTCAACGGGCTCGCCGGGTTTAACACTTTTCGGACTGTCCATTAATTCGTTAGAAAAAACCCACGGGTGCCGCGATCGCAGTCGTGCGTCGTGCCCTTTCTTAAGTTTCCAAATTTTCATAAAACTAACTTCTCCATGAAAGCACAGATTCTTTCACGGGATTTTGAAAAGGACGCTTCTGTTCAGAACTTTCCATCCACTCTTTTTTAAGAGCGAAATACCATTTGGCCTGCGTATCTGAATCATTGATCAGCATCAGAGTTGGATCATATTTAAGCCCTACTTGCTGCTTAGTAACGGCATCTAGGTCTTGGCCTAAAAATGTTTTTCCGAATATTTTGACGAGTGGCTTGCCAATGGTCAGCCAAGGAATATTCCAAAAAGCCATTTGTAATACTTGAGTTCGGTTTTCAGCTAACGGCATCAGTGCCGTCAACGAGATAAAACTTCTTCGCCCCACTTGAACATGCTCAACCCGAGTTCCCGGTAAAGTAAATACGATTTCGGTCGTCGGTTCTCCGCCTAAAATTTTATAAGCTTTCGAATTTTTAGAAGGTTCATGGCGCTTCATTCGAAATCCGTAATCAACGGGTCCAAAATTTTTTCGCTTTTCGTGAATTGACTTCGAAGTTCTCCAAAACCAGCTTTGATGTACGAAGGGCCCATGGGCAGGGTCCATTAAGCCAATAACGGCATGATCAATGTGACACGGAAATTCCACAATTTCACAAAGCTGCGGTTGATAACCTTTCGCGAAGTCCACAAACACGGGCGGCTGCGGCACAAGAGCTTGATCAAAATCGGCGTCACCCATGAAAATCCAAATACCGCCGTATTGTTCAATTAAAGAATAAGATTTAATTTTTATTTTTGTGCAGTCTAATTTCTGTTCGCTGGTTAACGAAGGAATTTTTCTGCAGACTCCCCCACCATCAAACTTCCAACCATGGTATGGGCATTCAACTTGATCATCGACCACGCGGCCAAACTTAAGTGGAATTCCCCGGTGTGGGCAAATATCACGAATAGCGCTAATTTCGCCTGTTGATTTACGGAAGAACAAAACGGGTTCGCCCATAATTTCCATGGAAAACATTTTATTCTTTTTCAACTTGGCTGATGGAAGCGCTAAGTACCAGTGATTTTTTAAGAGCTCGTTCATTTTTTTAACTTTCTCTTTTTTTCAGCTAGTTTAAAAGTATTTCGCATGAGCATGGCGATGGTTGTTGGCCCCACTCCACCCGGCACTGGGGTTAATGCGGCCAAATGCCCAACTGCTCCAGCCGGATGAACATCCCCAACAAGTCCATCAGGAAGACGATGAATACCAACGTCAATTACGGCAGCGCCTTTTTTGAAATCAGTCGCCTTAAAGTAATTTGGTTTTCCGATCGCCACGAAAACGAAATCAAAATCTTTCAACATCGCCGATAAATTGGCAGTATGAGAATGAGCCAAAGTAACGGTCGCATTTTTTTGGTTCAATAAGTGAAATAGCGGTAATCCAACGATCAAGCTGCGTCCAATGACTAGAACATTTTTCTTTGCTACATCGTGTTTGTAAAAATCTAAAATTTCTATGATTCCCGAGGGCGTGCAAGAAGCAACTAGTTGTTGCCCCGTCACCAAAGCACCTAAGGACGAGCTTGATATGCCGTCGCAATCTTTATCGGGGTGAATCAGGTCAGACATTTTCTTTGAATTAAGGTGAGCAGGAAGCGGCAATTGTAGTAAAATCCCATCGACTGATTGCTCTTCGTTTAAAGCTTTTAACTTCGTAGTTAAGTCTAATTCTGAAATTGCTTCGGGTAATTGAACTAACGTCGATTGAAAATTTAATTTCTCGCAGGCCTTTTGTTTGTGCTGAACATAAACTTGGCTGGCCGGATCAGTCCCTACTAAGACAACCACTAAATGCGGTCGGCTCCAGTTTTTGGAAGACCAGTCTTTTGAGTCAGATATAATTTGCTGGTAAATAGATTCCGCGACGGGCTTACCCTTCAATTCAAGCATATGCACCACCCACTCATAAAATGGTCCGAAACCAAACTAAAATCAACGACTTATATAGGCTTAGCACGAAGGCTTGACCCCCTAGCCCGGGTATATTAGATTGCATTTTATTCTTATCTTAAACGGAGGTCCTTGTGGCAGATAAAGTGAAGCTTTCAAAAGACGGTAGTTCAATCGACTTTGTTCAATCTGAAAGCATTCCGACCTCAGTAAAAAAGTTTCGTCAAAGCCCTGAAATTGAAGGTTTTTACCGCTTTATTTTCGAGAACGATTTACAAAAAGAAGCCTATGAAATCATGGAAAGAATCGTCGGAGTTCGTAAGGCTAAAAAGTTAAAAGAAAAACAGGATGCTATGCCAGCTAAAAAGTTAGAAGCCGCAGCTAAAAAAGTTGAAGCTAATAATAAGAAAGCTGAAGCCATTAAAAAAGAAGCTCCTCCCGTTATGAAAAAAGCTGTGCCTGCGGTTAAAGCGGCTCCAGCAAAAGCAACCGCTGCGAAAACTCCTATAACCAAAAAGCCTGCAGCTGCTCCGGCTGCCAAGAAAAAAGTTGTTGGTAAAAAGCGATAATTCGAACGCCGGACGCTAAAGCCGGCTTATTCCCACTTTCAATTTAACGAATCTTGCAAAGCCTCCCACCAGGAGGCTTTTTTTATGTCAAAAAATTATTTCAAAAAATCCAGCAAATGCAACAAGGGTCAAGGTATGATCGAATACCTTATATTAGTGGCGCTAATTGCGGCTGGCACCATTGGCGTTGTCAAAGTCGTGGGTCAAAATGTTGGTAAACAGTATGAAAATATCAATCGCGCACTCGGAGCAAAAAAATCTCAACCGCTGATCTTAGAAAACGCAGCAGACTCACAACTAAACCGCAAAGATTTATCAAACTTTATGGACGGAGCCCGCTAGTGAATCAAAAGGGCCAAGCGTTTGTTGAAGTCGTGATTTTAAGTTCGATTTTAATGATCTCAGTCATCTTGATTGTGCGCTTAGGCCTTATTCTTTACTTAAACATTGCCGTTGATGAGGTCATCGAAACGAACCACCTCTGTGAGTTACAGAATAAGTCAGACTGTCACTCTGATCTTCAGGCTAAATTAAAAGCGCTTAGCCTACAAAATATTCGGACTCATCGATCAAAGACGGCCGAAACCTCGTTCTTAACCGTTAAGGCCGAATCAAATCTTGGAAAAATATTCGAAAAAGAAAGCGAGCTTCATCTTGAGCTCACCATTCCTTAAAAACCAAAGTGGATCTGTTTCAGTATTAATGCTATCCATTGTTCCATTAGTGTTTTTGATCGTGCTTTGTTTCGCCTTCACAGGGTATCTGATTCAAATTAAGAGTCGCGTACGCTCAACTTGCGTAAAGCAAAGCATAGAAATTCAAAAAAATGTCATTCTAGCCGAGAAAAAACTTTTCGCTTTAAATCCCCTGTCGACCAGTTTGCGGCTTCAATTAATCATGGCGAATATCGAACTTGCCGCAAGTATCGTCCCACCGAATCCAGCGGCATTTGCCAGTGCAACCGCACGGATCAATTCAATTAAATACCAGCAACAACAACTTGATCGACTTCAGAAATCAATTATAAATTTTGCAAAACTAAAAGCAAAAGCCGAGACGTTAAACCTTGTAGCAGATTTATATAAACATTTTCACGAGAGTGGAAGTATCTGGAGCTTTTTTCTAACCGCAACTAATCTGCTGCAGGTAAAAAACCACATTAATGTTTCGGTTGAGCCGGATATCGAAGATGTTGCTCCTAACTACGGACTGACCTCGAACTACAAAACGTCCCAAGCCTTGGTCTTAACTTGGCAACACCGGTTTCGAACAAACGATCAGGCGCAGAAACTTCTTAGCACATCGAATAGCTTCGATTTTTCCTGTGGCTCAAGCCCTCACAAAAAAGGAGACACATGGCATATCGAAATCAAAGGGGACAAGTTTTAATCGAATCCGTTTTTCTACTGCTGTTAGTGGTTTCATTATTGATTGGCTTTCAAATCATGATTGATCAACAAAAAACTGCAGCCAAAGATTATCGACTTTCAAAATTTAAAAGGAATAACGTATATGACAAAAAAAATGTTACTGACTTTAACACAAAAAAATAGACCACTAATTATCGCATTTCTATTTTTTATCGGCGCTTTCGTATTATTCAACAGTGGCCCCGAAAAGAATACACCCACAGCTGATAAAATATATGCGGATACATTAATTCCGAAAGGTTACGTGCTTGTACCGATCGAACTGGCTAACGCAGATACGATTGCTGCCCTCGTTGACCAATTTGGAGTTATCGATCTATACGCGGGCTCGCCAACATCTCAAGGATCGAAAAAAATTGCGGCTAAAGTAAAATTACTTCGGGCACCAATGAATCCGCAACAGTACGCAGTACTAGTCCCAGAGCACTTATCAAATGTGATTATGAAAGCGATGGGACCGTTTTGGGCGGTCGTGCAAAATCGGCAAACACAGTCTGAGCAAAAAGCAGAGACCGCGGTTAAGCAAATTTCAATCGAATATTATAAAGGTGGATAAGATGAATTTAATTATTTTTTTACTTTTTAGTTTTAGCATTTTGTCATTAGATCTGAATGCCGAAACACTTATCGTCCCCGAAGAGAAAGTCAGCTTTCAGGATTACCGCGAAACCTGCGAGAAAACTTCTTATATTTGTACAGATCGCCACTTCATCGACTACTTTAATCAAACAGAGACTTTGCAGTTTGACGAGTTAGTCAATTCAATTGACCTCACTTCCAAAGACTACATTCGAACTTTTACTAAAAGATTGAGTTCCATTTTACAAGATGAAATGCTTTCGCTTGAGCAGCTTGAGATGTGCTTACGATTAATTTCGCAAGTTGAAGAATTGGTCGAAAACAAAAACCAACTCAGTATGATTCAAGCCGATTTGAAGCTGATTAAAAATTATCTTTCAAAAACGGCCCCGCATGCTTCCACAGAAAGCTTTTTCATCATTTTCAAAACTCCGGTGAGTGAAAGTGATTTTAAAAACTTGAAAGGCTTGTTACTCAAATTTCCAGTCGTTCAACTGCACTTTGCTTCAGTTCCTTCGATGGGCCTTACACATAATTTTAAATGGGCTGCTAACAAAGAGCCCTTACTAAAAGGTCGTTGCGAAAAAGCACAAATTAGCAAAAGCGTTGTATTAACTAAGTGGCAACCTTTGGCTTTAGAAATGTGTTCACTCACGCGAGAATTTTCGCATGCGTCGACAAGCGTTGCAAAGTCGGTAAGCGAAAATAAAAAGTGGTACATTACAGGAGCTATTTTACTAGGTGCTGCACTTTTACTGAATCAGTACGAAGTTCAGTTTCAATTTTAAATGACGGGTTCGCCTTCGAAATAGACTTGTTGAATAGCCTCATCGGTGAACTCGGTCCAGCTATTTGTCCATTTACCGTCTGGATGCGTGTGGTATTTTTGCCATTCATCGTTCAGTTTTGGAACTGATTTTTCAGAGCTTTTTCGCAGTGCCTGTAAACTGCGAAGAAGTGATGTGGGCTCAATCGGCGCGTCTGATCCAAAGTCGAATGGAATCTTATTTTTTCTGAAAGCTTCCCACGGGAATAAATTTGCCAATAACCTTTCAGGCAACACGTTCGGTAGCCAGCTCTGGTCGCTTAGCCAATGACAAGGTTGCATATGACAAGTGATATGCAATGGCTTCATTAACTGAATTGTCTCTGGTCGTACGATTTGCGCATGCTCCAGGTGCAACCGCCCTGAAGTTCCACTAGCTGACACGGCTCTTGCCGCGGCAACAACTTCATGAATGGCCTGATCTCCAATCGTATGCACGGCGACTTCGTATTGCAATTTCCAGATTGTACGAATGGCCGACGTTATTTCTTCGCTAGACCAGCTCATCATGCCGTTTTGTTGAGTATTCAGATAATTTTCGGATAAGTACGCGGTTTTTGAACCAAGTGATCCATCAACAAAAATTTTAACTCCATGAATTCGTAAATACTTTGCATTGGATTCTTTCATCACCGTAATTTCTTTAAGAACTCGGGGTAAATCCCCAAGGTTTTCCACAGTTACAAAACCATCTAGACAGATCGTTAATTGCTTTTTTTCAGCCATCGATTCTAAAATTTGCCAGGTATTAAGATTCATCGATAGATCGCGGGCGTGTGTGAATCCACCCATATTAAGTTGTCTCTGCGAGATTTCGATAAAACTTTTATTTTGCTGAAGCGTAAACTCGGGTAAAAGTAGCATTGCCGAAATATGCGCTTGATCGAACAGCACCCCCGTCGGCTGATTATTTTCATCTCTGGAAATAAGCCCACCCACTGGATCAATCGAAAAATCATAACCTTTAAGAGAAAGTAACTCGATTGCTTTTGAATTGACCCACGAGGCATGACCATCGATTCTTGAAAGAAAAACCGGTGTGTTTGGAAATATTTTATCTAAAGTATTTTTATGCGGAAATTTTTTATTTTCCCATTTGTTTTGATCCCAGCCAAAACCTTGAATCCAGTTTTCTCGGTAATGTTCAGGCTTTATTTCAGTTTGCAGTAGAGCTGTTTCAGATTCTAACGAATGCAATTGTAAGCCCGCTACCACTTGCCCTATAGCTAAAAAGTGAACATGACTGTCGTAACAATTTTTAATTATTTGAATCATTCAATATTCTTAATCGAATAAAAAAAAGAGACTAGCGTTAACTAATCTCTTTATGATTTTTCTTAATTTTATTAAATCGAAGATTTATTGACCAAGGCCAATTGAAAACCTATCGACCACGGCCACCAGGTACCGTTGCATTTGATCCGCCACCCGAGAATGGGCTTCCGGTTGGTTGCGGTTGTCCGTAAACTCCACCCGCGCCAACTCCCGCGCCAAAACCGGCATTAAAAGAAATTCCACCCATCAAACCGCCGCCACCGTAAAGTGCGCCACCTGCGCCACCGCCACCAGCTGTACCACCATAAGTATTTGAGTAAAGCATTTGAAGTCGCATTTGTAGAGACGCAATTTCTTGCTTCACTTGCATTGCTTGCTGTTCAACTTGTTGCTGTCTTTGCAAAGCTTGTTGTTGAGCTTGCGCTTGCATTTGATAATATTGAGCCATTTGTGCTGCCTGTTGCTGTTGCTGCTGAAGCATCGCTTGTTGTTGCTGCATCAATTGCATTTGGTATTGAGGATTTCCTAAGCCACCGCCAAATGGTCCGCCCATACCGGGTCCGCCAAATCCGCCACCCATGCCGCCGCCACCAAATTGTCCGCCCATACCAGGACCACCGTATGGATTTCCATAAGGTCCGCCGCCTAAGCCGCCACCAAATTGTCCGCCAAAACCAGGTCCACCTGGGCCACCGAAACCGCCGCCCATGCCGCCGCCGAATTGTCCGCCCATACCAGGACCACCGAAGCCGCCGCCGAATTGTCCGCCGCCGCCCATGCCGCCACCTTGTTGTGGACATGGCCAACTAAAACATAATGCTAAGCCTGCGCTTCCGTTGATTGCGCCCGGTCCATTCATATATCCATTTGGATTAAAACCTGGATTGTAAGCTCCACCACCAAGAATATTTCCGTACATGTCGCGTGGATATCCGAAAGCTCCACCCATTCCTGCATTCGGTCCGTAAGCGTTGTTACCAACTGCGTATGGATTTCCGTTTGCTCCGTAAACTCCGCCCGTTCCGTTCACGCCCGCTCCGCAACCGAAACCGCCTTGACCAGATCCGCCCGGAACGGCTCCGTAAATTGCGCCTTGAATATATGGAAACGCCATTGATACACCTGTTGGGTAACCTTGATCAGGTACATGACCCATTTGCGCTTGGTATTCCATTCTTGATTGGTCATATTTACGACCGATATTTCCGAAAATTAATGCGCCCGCAACGTTAGCGCCGACTGACCACCAATCACGTTTTGGAGCTTCGTATCTATAGCCACGGTTGCCATCACAATTTTCGCAATCGGCTTCAACCATTTTTCTAGACTTATGTCGTTCAATAATTCCATCAAGCTTTTCTTCGCGGTCTTCGATTTGCGCTTCTAAAAATGCAACGCGATCAGCGGCATTTCCTAAGTCGATTCGAGTTTTACGGTAATCCGCAATTGAACGCTTACATTCTAAAGTTGAAGCACCTGCTTTGTACTTATTTGTAGATCCAGATGCAGGTCGTAAAGTTTTATCATCACAAATTGAAGGGCTTACTGATCCGGCATTTGAAGCGCCTTCACCTTGACAATAACCACCGATGCCGTCTTGGTCTTGCGTGATCCAAGAGCTTCTTAACGAACGTGGAACTTCGATAATATTTTTACAACTTCGACCTGTGCTGGCCGCAAGATTTGAATCGCTTGTTGCGCTTCCGCTATTTCCCGTTGCTACATCAGCTGGGCCACCCGTCGCGGCGTTTGCCGGCGCTGGGGCCGGAGCTGCTGGAGGTTCTGAAGATCCACCACAACCGCGATTTTTTGGATGCGTGTTATACTGATTACATTCGTTAGCGCTTTCGATATGAACCGAAATTAAAAATTCTAAAACTTCAGAGTTAAGATGCTTTCCCAATTTTTCGCGTAAGTTGTCTAATTTTTCTTGATGCTTTTCAACTGCGTTTTCTTTTGCAATCAATTCAGATTTTAATTTTTTTAATTTCGCGCGCTCTGATCGCTCTTGGTCGCTCATGTCGACTGCGCCCGAACCTGTTCTGACCGGGTAAGGACACGGTTGATTTCCACCGTAGTAACCAGCACCCTGTAAACCAGATTGTGCTTTCACTTCTGTACTTAATAAAAATACGGGAAGAAATGCAGACATTGCAAAAACGAAATTCATTAGATTTTTTAGCGACATAGCTGTCTCCTGATATTTGTTTATCGTATCACTTATCGACATTCAGTCGTGTTTTCTGTAAGCAAAAATAGCCTAAGGTCAGTTATCGCAGTTAAATCTAGACCTAGGACAAAAACTCTCGCTACAGTATAAAAGATGGAAAAACCTTACTTACTTTGCTTAGATGACGAGACCGACAACCTAGACGCGCTCGAGCGAATATTTCGGAAAACATATACTGTATTGAAGGCTTCAACGCCTGAACAGGCCTTTAACATCCTCGACAATCAGCCAGACCTAGCCGTCATTATCTCGGACCAGCGAATGCCATTAATCACGGGGGTCGAGTTTCTAGAGAAGTCGATTGTCTCACATCCAGACACTATTCGAATTTTACTGACTGGCTATACCGATATTGAATCCGTCATCGGCGCCGTAAACAAAGGTCAGATTTACCGCTATTTAACGAAACCTTGGGACCCGATTGATTTGTTAAATACGGTCGATCAAGGATATGAAAAGTTTTTTTTAAAAAATGAATTGAAAGAAAAAAATCGCGCGCTTGAAAATGCTTTAGATGAATTACGAACTTTAGATAAGGCAAAGAATCAGTTCATGATCCTTATTAACCATGAATTGAAAACACCTTTAACTACAATTTTAAGTTTTACCAGTCTGATGAAAGAAACTCTACTCTCTGATGAACAGAAACTTTTTACCGATCGAATTATGCGCTCGGCTGAAAAATTGAAAAGTATTATTGATGATGTTTTGTTGATTGTTAAAGGTGAAGTTGGCTTAATTCCGACCCGAAAAGATCTGATTAACCCAGATAGCTTGCTAAAAGATATCTCTGCCGACATTTCTCAACTTTTAAATTCAAAAAATCAAACACTAAGAATGAAAAGCGAATTAGAATCAATCGAGCTCGATCCTCAATTGACCAAAATGGCATTCTTTCGCGCTCTGCATAATGCCGCAAAATTCGGGCTCGCTAACAGCGAAGTTTTTGTTCAGGTTCACAAGAATAGTCAATTTCGGCAGATTATATCGATCGAAAATAAGGGTCCGCTGATTTCGGCGCAAACAATTGAAAAAATTATGAAGCCTTTCCAATTAGACGAAAACATAATGAACCATTCAATTGGAATGGGCCTGGGGCTTACGATTTGCCACACATTAATGAAAGTGCAAAATGGCGAATTAAAGGTCACTAACCTAGATGACGGTGTCCGCGTCGAGTTGCTATTCCGCTAATCCGGATTACTTCT
>JAYUOK010000009.1:0-2475 GCA_043760925.1 Bdellovibrio sp.
GACTCAGGCCAGATTTATTATACAATCGACGATCTGCTGAAGAAAGAAATATCATCGGTGTCTTTTCATCCGCAAAATCCATTGAAAGGCCTGCTTTCCTCGGATGGGGTTTTCATTACCGAAGACGGCTACTACTGGAAAAAGCTCCCGCAGTTTGAAAAATTCAACGGTCCGGTTCACTATTTCAACGACCTCATGCTTTTTGTCGGTAACTTACGGAGCACCGATGGCGGAGTCACGTTTGATAACTACATTCAGATCGACAAACTGGCTTCGGCAATCGAGCTGCAATACGGATTTTTCCCGAAAAAAATGCAAGTCAAAAAAATTGAAACTAAAGCACCGATGAAACTGAAAATCGAAATTGAAACCGGAATCCGTAAAATAAAAATGGAAAGCTCGCTTTTTACACAGGATTGGCAGTCGGTCAAAAATTAAAGTGAATAGCCTTTTTCTTCAACCCAGATTTTGTTCATTCTCTCAAAAACGATTTTTTGCAGGTCTTTGCGGGTTTCTGGCGTAAAGCCGGATGTTGCCACGGGTTCGAGGATTGTCATCGTAATCGTATGTGTCAGCCGTCTTCGATTAAATAGAAATTCACCTTTTGGCAAGGCCTCAAAAGCGCCGACGATCACCACCGGCACAACAAGTGCACCCGCCGACATTGCAAAAAGAAACGGCCCTGCCTTGAACGGCGAAAGCTCTTTTCCATAAAACCTTCCGCCTTCGGGCGAAAGTGCAAACTGTTCCTTGTTAGCAAACCGCACTTTGGCTTCATCGTAAATTTTGTAAACTTCGTCGCGGTTGTTTCTGGCAATCGGCAAAGTATTCATGGCCCTCATCGTGTGCGAGAAAATCGGGATTTTAAACAGTTCCGCTTTCGCGCCGAACCTGACACCCGGCAGGTAACCCGCAATTGCGAAAACATCAAAAAAACTCGAGTGGCTGAATAAAAACAAACAGCCTTCATCCGGAATATTTTCCCGGCCGTGCACGATAACCGTCACTCCGGACATACGGCAGCAGATTCGCCCCCAAAGGCAAACCCAATAGTCATCAAGTTTGCGGTTATGAAACAGATAATGCCCCAGCATGGCAGCAGGGCCAAGCACCAACACCGTGAATGGAAACAAAATGGTTACGATTGAAGATCTGCAAAAAGCAAGTACTGCCCTCATTCGGGAAAAAGCCTTTTGACCGCAGCTTTGATCTGCCGGTTCTTGTAAGCCGAGTGTTCAGATTCGCCGGAATGAATTTTACTAAACGCCTGTTCGTTCATGATCTGAACTTCAAAAGGATAGAAAAAACTGAAGGCTTTGCCGCCGCCGCTCGGCTGGATTTTGATCAGTTGTCGCGAAATGAACTTAATATACTTAAAATCTGCCGAGGAGTACGGATTTTCTTTCCGGAAGAGCCCGAGGAAGGTACTCTTATTCTTGATTTTTCTCATCAACAGGCGATCAACTTTATCAGACGACAGCTTGTGGCCGCTCGGATACTTTTTCTTGAGCCGGTCGCAAATCGAAATAAATTCCTCAACCGGATACATGTTGTTCGAGGACTGATCGGGCATAATCTGCGGAAAGCTGATCAGGTTTTCTTCAACCAGAAAGCGAATGACCTGAAAGGAATCGAAAATATTTTTTGTAACAAAACGAACCCCGACTTTATCAAACACTTTTACGGCCAGCGCATCGGGTTTTGCCAGCAGTTTAATAACGGTGCTACTGGATGTCTTAAAGGGCTTGGTCTGAAAATCATGAAGATCAATACTGGCATGCCCTTCCTTTTGAAAAGATCGCAGTTGCAGGGTTTCTTCCTGTTTAACGGAGTTTTCAAACGGCGTCAGAATCTGTTTCTGAATTTCTTCGGCAAACGATCCGAACAAATCAGTTTCGGCATGAACAAAAACGTGCATACATCGCAGCAGCGCGCACGACCATGTTTGAAGGTTCTTATTTTCAGTCTGTGAGGCATAAATCAGGAGGTTCCGGATGTCTTTCAACTCTTCTTTGCTTTTAAGCTCGGTCGGTAGTTTTTCAAGCCCGATCTGCAGCTTCTCGTTCATCAGCACCAGCGCGCGCCGGTGAAAATACCAAAGTCTTTCAAGGTCGTCCGGATTGGAAATCTGGTAGCCGTAGCTTCGTAAAAAAGATTCGGCCTCATCAAGGCCGTGAATATCGAGACTCTTCCGGTCTAACGCGGAAGCACCACCGGCAACAACCGATAAAGACGAGTCATCAAAATAAAAAAAAGAGGAATGTTGCCTTTGCATTCCTCTTGATTGAATAAGCTTTAAAGTTTTTAATCAACTAATTAAATTCTATTTACTTGGTTTTTACTTGAAGATTGCACAACGCTGAATCTGGAACTGTCCCAGAATTCCGCTCGCAGGAGTTCCGCCGATTACCGATGTCGTATTCTGAAATCTCACGGTGCCGCTGAAGTTCTGTGCATCAATTTTTCCTTCAAATC
>JAYUOK010000010.1:0-2471 GCA_043760925.1 Bdellovibrio sp.
CCCGTACGTTCAACGCGCCAATTCGGAAAAACAATTTCAACAGATCCTGCAAGATCGATTGCTCGCCTATGCTCCCGGAAAATATTCGTGCGATCTAAGTAAAGTTTATTAAGTTTTGTAAAACACAATACCCAGCACGAGTACAACTATCGGAAAAATATACAGCGGAATAAAAAAAGCGGAATTCTGCACGACTTTGTCCCGACGATAAATCATAAAATCGTACACAGCCAGTGGAATCATTAAAATGGCGGCCAAACAAAGACTGACGCCGACAACGCCGCCGCCTGTGCGCAAGAGCAGCTCCGGTGAAAGCCTAGAAATTCCAAAATAACAAGCCGCTACAATTATAAGAGCGAGCAATCCCCACCCTTTCCAAGCAATGATCATTTATGCTTCCTTTGTTAGTATTTGGATTTCCAGTTGATCGGAGAAAAAAGCTGCACGTAGTTTTCGGTTCCCGCGCCTCGCGAACCTTTAACCGCGAGTAAATCGCCCGCATGAATGTGCGATTTTATATGGGCTTTCATTTCTTCGGACAATTCGGCGCCGACGACATAATCTTTGAAGTCGATTTGCTGAAGTCCCGCTTCGAAATCTTTGAAATTTTCACCGTAAAAATAAATGAAATGAAATCCTGCATCGACCGCTGCTCGAGCAATTTCGGCGTGAAACTGCGGAGCCGCGGCGCCGACTTCTTTCATTTGCCCGAGTGCCGCTACTTTTTTACCGCCGATTTTGAGTGGTTTAACATTGGAAAATAGGGCTTTCATGCTGTCGAGGTTGGCGTTGTACCCGTCAAAAATAATTTGGACATGTTCTTTGGTTTCGATAAATTCATTGCGGCCCCAGGTCGATTTGCATAGGGGTAACGCGGCCCAAATAAGATCGGGCTTCATTCCGAAGGCGTAAGCCAGTGCACAGGCCGCCATTAAATTAACACTGTTATGTTCACCGAAAACGGGAACAGTGGATTCATTTTTAAAGCCTGCGATGGTGCCAGAAATTTTTAATCCGCTCCCATTGGTTTCATTCACTTTAAAGTGAACATCGGCTAAATCGTTCTTAGCGGAAAATGATAACATCCTTGATGCTGGAAATTTTTTTGCAACCGGATACATCATATCGAAAGTTAATTCTTGGTCCTGGTTAAATACGCGTACTGTTGATTCACGCGTGTGCTGATAAATTTCTTCTTTGGCTTCTGCGATTTTTTTGAGTGTTCCAAAATGTTCGATGTGGGCCGTGCCAACCATCGTACAAACGACATAATCAGGGTCGGCAATGTGAACCAGATTCGTCAATTCACCGGCATGATTCATTCCCATTTCTAAAATCACACACTCATGATCACTGTTCACGTTCAAAATACTAAATGGGAGACCCCAGTGGTTATTGAAGCTGCCTTCGGTATAGTAGGTTTTTTTAACGGTCGATAAAATTTTGGCCAAAAATTCTTTAGTTGTTGTTTTGCCATTTGATCCGGTAATTCCAAAAATTTTTGCATTTAAAGTTTTGCGGTATTCGCAGGCCCAGGCCTGCAGGGCTATGAGAGTGTCATCCACAATGAGTATACTGACTTTGTCTTTTAGATTTTCAAATTTTGGGTCGAGACGGTGCACTAAGAGCAGTCCGGCACCTTGTTCGACCGCTTTGTCCAAAAAGTCATGGGCGTCGTACTGATCACCTTTGAGTGCGACAAATATTTTATTCGCACCGGATTTTCTAGTGTCGGTAAAGAAATCGGAAAATTCGGTTTGATGAGAGCTCGCTATTTTTGCGTTTGTCCATTTGGCAATTTGATCGATAGTCCATTTCATCTGTCGTCCTAGTTAAATTTCAAAGCTGTTTTATAATCACTAAAATAGTTTTTTTGTTCGCCAATGATTTGGTAATCTTCATGCCCTTTACCCGCTATAACGACGATGTCGTCACGAGTGGCTATTCGAATCGCTTGGGTAATGGCCTTTTCACGATCGGGTTCGGAGTCGACTTGATTTTTTATTCCGGCTTTAATGTCAGAAATAATTTTATCGGGATTTTCGGTGCGTGGATTGTCGGAAGTTACGATAATATGATCGCTGTATTTTTCTGCGATTTGGCCCATGATCGGACGTTTGCTCGTGTCGCGGTCTCCGCCACAGCCAAAAACTGTGATCAATTTATTTTTTTGCTTGATCAGTGCCAAAGTTTTTAATGTTTTTTCAAGCGCATCCGGAGTGTGGGCATAATCAATGAATATTTTTTTCGACATTTCGGAAACGCGCTGAAGTCGACCAGGAATGCCTTTGAATTTTTCGATATTTTTTAAAGATTGTGGCAGCGGAATCCCAACGCATGTAACGGCCGCAATGGCCGCGACAACGTTAGCTACATTAAAATCACCAATCAAAGGGCTTTTGACTTTGAATTTTTCGTTTTTAATTTTAAGTTCGAATTCGGTTCCGTCGACAGTTGTTTGTAAGACGTTG
>JAYUOK010000011.1:0-2446 GCA_043760925.1 Bdellovibrio sp.
AGCCACGCAACTACAAGAGCTTTGGAAGATAAATTTGAGTGAAGACGAAAAGGTGGATTTATTTCTGGAATATACCCTTATGCTTATTGCATGTGCAGACAGGATTGCAGCTTCTGGAATGACTGATAAAAATAGGGCTGTTTATATGAGTGCTGCTTTGTCTGTTGTGAAGAAAGGTTTTCTTGCCACTTCATTTAGAAATAAGACTCTTCGAGAACGGGAAGAATATTTTGAGCACAAATTCTCTCTAAGAGATGACCTGTATTCTGCCTGTTCGACGATTTTGGGCGATGAGATTGAGGGGCAAGTTTGTTTCACTGGTGCTAGTCATTTGGTAAAGAATTTCTGTTCGGATATGAACAAGGACTTGGTGCAGCTGACATTTGATACAGCAAAAGCGATAAGTGTTACGATACTCGCGCTACTTGCGACTCCAGTTTTTAAGAAGTTGAGCGAGTAAGTAGTCTTTTGTTGTTTACACAAAGCTAACTCGCTGTAATCATTTAAGCTAATGGTCGGAAATGTCTCCCTACCAATTCCAACGACTTGCGAACCAGCGATGGCCAAGTTGTTAGAATTTTTAGATTCCGAAGTAGCTGACGCTCCTTCGGATTTTTTTTGCTTTTTTTCTGATAAATCAATGACATTATTTTCAAAAATCTTTGCCGCCGTTAACTCCTCAGGAGTGACGTCTTTATTCAGATCGTGCTTCAAGCGGAATTGAATTTTAAGCCCTTTAGGGCCGACGAGAACGAAATAAACCAGATCCTTCAACAAAGACTTCTTCATCACGGCTGACGCCTTTACCCAGCCTTTACGGAATGACCCAAGGCGATCTTTAAGGTCATTGATGGCATCATCAACATCACCTTTTTCAAATTCTTTGGCTTTTAAACTTTCAAGTTCAGCCTCTAAGTGGCGTTTCTTCCGGCTCAGTTCTTCGAGTTCTTTGGCGGTTTCGCGAATGGCTTCGGACTCTGCATCAAGGGCAGTCTGGATCTTAAAAGTATTTTTCACGGCAAGAGTTAGTTTTTGAAGTTCCAGCAAAATTCGATTCTTGTCCGCTTTGAGTTGCTCAGGGGAATGTGCCACAAGCTGATGGATACGTTGTTCGATTTGATCGAAGTGGCCAGCCTCAAGTAAAATATCAGATAAATATTCAGCCAATTTCAATTCAATTTTATCAGCCTTCACTCGTTTTACCGAGCAATTGATGACGTCACCCTTTTTAGATGAGTGGACGTAATATCTGTGAACCTGTATTTTTCCGTGCGCTGATTGACCGACGAGTTTCCGTCCGCATTCTTCGCAGACACAAAGCCCAGAGGCAGCAAAAACTCTGGTCGCTGACGTATCAAGACGCATCCTTTCGCGCTCAAAATTTTCAGCAAGGATGACGTTTGCAGTATTGAACGTCACTCCATCAACAATCGCGGGCCAAGATGCTGGATAGCTTCCATATTTTTGCCACGCTTTGAGTTTGCTCTGATCTTTGTGCTTACTGACTTTATTTACATCGCGAACGGCAATGTAGGCTTTGTTTTTAAGGACAAAGCTCAAAGATTCGACGGTCCATCTTCCAGCTTTCACCAGACGGTTTTTTTCGTTTTCACGTACCTTCGGCTTTATACCTTCTGCCACGACCGCATCAATTGTACGGCTTAAACTTCTTTGTTCGATGAAGAGTTCAAAAATTCTGCGAACATCTTTTGCCTCTTGATCGCTGACAAGGAAGGTTGCTTTCTTTGCCGGATCTTTATCGTATCCAAGGATAGCGGGACCACCGTTAAGGAGCCCGCGCTGGGCGCGGGAGTGGCAGTTGATCGCAACACGTTCAGACGTTTGCTCTCGTTCGAACTGCGCCAAATTTATCATATTATAGAGCATCATTTTTCCAGCTGGAGTGCTCGAATCAAATTGTTCTTTGATCGAAAAAAACTTTGCTCCCTGACTTTCAAGCATTTTGTGAAAGTCACAGAAATCAGGAATGTTACGCGATAAGCGCGACAACTCCGTCACCATCACAGCATTTATCTTGCCGCTCTTTAGGGCCTTCATCATCCGTGCGTAAGCAGGGCGGTTGGTGTCTTTTGCCGAGTATCCATCGTCTACGAAATACTCCACCAAGTGGCCCCAGTTAGGCTCTTGCATATTTTTAATGTCGATAAAGGGCTGCATTCGGTGGCGTTGGTTATCGAGTGATCCTTCGATAACATTTGCCTGCTCATCGGTCGAAACTCTTGAGTAGCACCCGATAAGCAGTGCCGTGCCAGATTCAAATTTTAAGTCAGGCTGCGATTTGTTCTTCATCAGTTGCCTCCTTTCGAGGTCGCCCTCGTGTTTGACCAAGTAAGATGATTTTCGCGATCAGAGTTTGCACTCGCTCGCGCCTAGCTTCGGCATCATCTGAATTATCAGCGACACCCACCAGCTCTACAATCATCCC
>JAYUOK010000012.1:0-2423 GCA_043760925.1 Bdellovibrio sp.
TACATCAATTCAATCACTGAAAATAAATCCAAACAAACGCCCGTTCAAATTGCTGAATTTGCAAAAAGTTACAAAGATTAAGGTTATCGATGGTGAAGATAGAGCTTCTAAAAAAGCCTGCCTTGTCAAAAGCGTTCAGCCGTGCGCTTCTGATCGTTTCTTTCCTCTTCGGGGCTTCCTCAGCTTTTGCTATTAAAGATGATTATAATGTGAATCAAGTAGCGCCTTTGACAGCCGAAACTAAGCCCAGCGAATTAGCCGGCGTTGGTATTGACGAAAAGCTGGGGCATGATCTTGATCTGAATTTAAAATTTAAAGATGAACAGGGTCAGCTTGTAACATTGGGATCTTTTTTCCAAAGTGGTGTGCCTGTTATTATGAGTCCGGTTTATTTTTCTTGCCCTGGCCTTTGCAATTTCCATTTGAATGGTTTGACGGATGGCTTAAAGGGGATGGATTGGACTATTGGAGATAAGTTTAAAGTTTTGTCGATCAGTTTTGATCCCAAAGAGACCCCAGACCTAGCCGCGAAGAAAAAAGAAACTTACATGAAACTTTATGGACGACCTGGTATTGAGTCCTCTTGGCATTTTCTGACGGGAGACGCCGCCACCATCAAAACTCTGACAGACTCTTTAGGTTTTAAATACCATTGGAATGAAAAAGCCAATGATTGGGCCCACGCTTCTGCGGCCGTTGTGGTTTCGCCTAAAGGCGTGATCACTCGTTATCTTCCCGGAATAATATTTGAACCCAAAGATATTAAGCTAGCTGTCATCGAAGGCGGCAAAGGTCAGGTTGGAACTTTCGTTGATCAATTAGTGCTCTATTGTTTTCACTATAATCCTACCCAGAGCAAATACACTTTGGCCGCTTTCAACATTATGAAAGTGGGTGGGGGATTAACTATTTTATTGCTAGCCCTTGGGCTTTTGCCTTTATGGTACAAAAGCCGTCGTCATCCGTCATCGGTGAGGAGTACTTAAATGGTTTCTTGGATGAGTTCCGCTTACGCTAGTTCAAACTTTTCTCCTGCAGCCGGCACTGAAGTCGCTGTTAAGTGGGATAATCTTTACGGCTTCTTGCTGGTGTCCAGCTTGATTGGCTGTTTGATCCTTATTGGTGGAATGATTTATTTTGTTGTGAAGTACAAACGTAAAACAGATCAAGACGTTACACCTTACATTTCCCACAACACAGCTCTCGAATTTTTGTGGTCTTTTATTCCACTGGTGATTTTTCTAGCGATTTTTGGCTGGGGTTGGTGGCTGTATCATGACATGCGAAAAATGCCGACGAACGGATTAGAAATTCATATCAATGCTAAACAGTGGGCGTGGGAAGCAGTTTACAAAAGTGGTGCTAAAGTTGGAAACCTGGTTGTTGCACCGATCAATACAGACGTTAAATTGATCATGACTTCGGAAGATGTCATTCACAGTTTTTTCGTTCCCGCTTTCCGTATTAAGCAAGACGTCGTTCCAGGTCGCTATTCGGCACTTTGGTTTCGGGCCGATAAGTTGGGTGAATTTCATATTTTTTGTACTGAATATTGTGGAACAGAACATTCTGGAATGATGGCTACTTTGAAAGTCGTCAGTCAAGCTGACTACGACGCTTGGTTAGAAGAAGAATCCAATGTGGGATCATTGCCACTTGTAAAACGGGGCGAAAAACTTTTTTCGGCCAAGGCCTGTATCGGTTGTCACTCGGTGGCTGATGCCAGTCGAAAAGTCGGTCCTTCGTTGTGGCATAAATTTGGCGCCGAAGAAAATTTTGAAGATGGTTCAAAGTTGATTGTAGATGAAAATTACGTGCGTGAATCGATCCTGATGCCAAAAGCAAAAATTGTTGCTGGCTATCCGGCGGTCATGCCTTCTTTTCAAGGACAACTTTCTGAAGTCGAACTGACGGCCTTGATTGAATACGTCAAGAGCTTGAAGTAGGGAGATAAAAATGTCAGCAAATCATAACTCGGATTTAAATTATCTCAACGAATTTAAGGGCATTGGCTCTTGGTTGACCAGCTTGGATCATAAGCGCATCGGACTGATGTATATGATCTCAGTTTTGACCTTTTTCTTCCTTGGTGGAGTCGCGGCGCTGTTGATTCGCCTTGAACTTTTCCAGCCAGGATTGCAAATTTTTGCAAACAAAGATCAGTACAATCAAGCGATGACTTACCACGGAGCCATGATGGTTTTTATGGTGATCATCCCTGGAATTCCAGCCGTGCTTGGAAACTTTTTTCTGCCAATTCATATTGGCGCAAAAGATGTCGCCTTCCCGCGTTTGAATTTAGCCAGCTGGTATGTTTTTATGATCGGCGCGTTGTTAGCCATCTCAACTTTGTTCACTTCAAAAATTGATACCGGTTGGACTTTTTATACGCCGTACTCAATTCGAACTCAGACCGCGACAAT
>JAYUOK010000013.1:0-13705 GCA_043760925.1 Bdellovibrio sp.
GACCTGATGGGGGCATTTGGGGTTCCTTTTGTTAAAACGTCTTGTAGTAAAAACATTCTAACAGATTCCCTGACTGCCCCTGTCATTGATGGAGAACCAAAATTTGATGAAGCCAGATTTAATCTTTATTCAGTGGTAAATGTAGCTGCTGAATCCTTTTAATTTCTTTACTATCTACTTCAGCTTGTTGTGCAAACTGTGGCCAAGCTTTAATTGCAGAACGAACTTCAACAATAATGTTTTTAGCTTCACCAACTCCAAAGCGGTCTGCGACCTCCATTAGGTCATTTGTTTTAAACCCTTTATATTTTCCGTTTGCTGACATCAAGTGCTGACTTGTCCATTCGCCGTTTGGATTGTGAGCAAATGTTAGGTCGTATGCCGGCGCTAGCTCCCAAGAGCTTCCTTCCTTTAAAAGGAACGAGAAATTCTTTGTGTGGTCGTCACAGTTTCTCCCCATTATATTAAAGATCATACGCCTAAAAGCCTCTACTTCGGCTTCATGGCCTATTTTAAGTTCTCTGATGGTCATAAGAAGTTGTTCGTAGCTATTGGTAGATTTTTTCTTATAATCTAAGTGATTCATGGCGCAAAGACTTTGCATGTGGTGTTTAACGTCCGAAGCTTCACGGTCAAAACGCTTAGTCATAAAGTGAGCTCGGCCATTTTCTTTCAGTAGTTCACACTTTGTCATATTGATACCGGCTTTAAGGGCCATTAAATAATAAGCGTATTCAATTCGGCCATAGTCTTGAGTTGTACCAAGTTCTCGGTCGAGCCCCATTCCATCAAATTTTAAAAGCCAATGTTCAAAACCCGCGGGCGAATCAACCTGCCCTGATCTGATTTCTTTTGTTTTGGGATTCCATGCAATAACTGCCTTAGCGCGCGCGCCTCCGGCAGATGTTCCAACTTCGATAATACTTCTTAATGCGGCACTAGCATGATCATCATCTTCGATTGTTCCAGTTACCATTTTTCTAGCCTCAGTAACGAGACCGTTCATTTCTAATGCAGTAGATTTATGTGTTTTGGGTCCACGCGTGGGTTTAAATTCCAAGGCTCCCATTGCGCGTTTTCCCATATACGCAAGTCGGTCTAATGGCGTGACTTGATTCGCAGAAATACCTTTGTCAACCATGTAGCGATCAATCAAGGCGTTACCAAAATCATCTGGTAACGAGTCCGCAAGCATGGGGGGTAAACGTTTAAATGTGGCTTCTGGTAAATCAGTGAACACATAAGGTTCTTCATTTTCCCGAAGCGGCATGTGGAGTGGAGAGATTTCTATGCCGGTTCGACCAAAAGTTTGATCATATGCAAAGACGTAGTAATTCAAATTTGGATCGAGTGCGAGTGCGCCTACAAAATTCCCCCAAAGAAAAATTTCGATACGGTCGACTTTTTTATAGGGATTAGTTTTTTTCTTTTTTGCCATGAGTCCTTCTTGGAGCGCGCGTTCGTGTTGGCTTGTTTGCAACCATATGCAAAGGATTAATGCTAACGACTGGAGCTATGGTCTCAATCCAATCTTCTCGGCCAAGCGCTCGAATGACTCGAACCAATGTCTTAACTGATGCGCCGTCTCCGTTTTCCAAATTTTTTAGCGCACTTACGCTAATTCCAGCTTGTTCACTAAGAATTGATTGATGAAGACCTTTTTGTAATCGCAGTCTTTTTATATTTTCACCGAGGTGGCGCTCTATCTCAGAGGGGTTGTTTATATTTTTCATAATAGACTCCTTTAAGGCTATTAACGACTAATTCTTAGTTAAGAGCCTTATTTACAACTATTATACACAGTATCTATAATTAAGCAATACTCTATAATAGTCTTAAAAGAAGCTATTATATGCTAAAATAATTATAAGAGCTTTAATTAAAGCTCTTATAAAAAAAACAAATTTCTACTATCGGCTCGTTTGACTTGAAAAAGAGCGGGTTTAATCACCAGTCGCTTTGAATAGTATTGGTGCTAATTTTTCTCCATTACGCTGAGCTTATTTCTGAATCTTCATTACTATTTCTACTTACCCCATGAAAATACCAATCTCGTATTAATTCTTAGTAGCCCAGTCGTCCCAATGGAAACCCGCCCATTTAACTAGGATTTCGCATGGAGAGGGCCTTCATTGTTCTGCTTCGTGCATTTCACTTAATACAATAAATTGGTAAAACCTTATTTCTACCTAAATTCTTGGCCGACTTAAAAAATAATTCGTTGGTAACACTCGAATCAATGCGGCATTGGATTGAGGTTGCTGTTATCGAACTGCAGTGAAACCCTTTGCGTTCCACCGTCAACTGAGAAGAGCCGAAAGTAATTGTAACTGCTGCAGGTCTTCGCGTATCGGATCGGCGTGCATAAAGTTTTTCCAGTAATTGTCTGTGAGAGCTCAATTTTGCTGGTTTTTTCGATCGAAAATGCAATCATTGTAAATATACTCTAGTTGAGCTACGGAATCGCTTTTGCACCTTAACCCAATGATGAAATTTTTTGGGCTGTTCATACTTATATTAAACCTTATTCTTAGTGGCAAACACGCTCTAGCCGCTGACCAGACAGCCTTGGTGGGCCTTGCCCAAGCCTACAAATATAAGGTTGGGACGATAGACTTGTCGGTCGTCATTAATTTCCCATTGGATTTTTCAGGCTACCTGGTGAATTGGCCTTCTCAAAAAGAGCGCGTTTTGCCAAACCATTTTTTAATCGGCAGCGGTGCTCTGTTGCGTCCATTCTACATTGTAAATAAAACGCCGGGCACAGTACTGCACAAACACATTTCTGATATTAAACTGCGAATAGCCGCTGATCTTCGTTCCCGAAATGCCAATGAAATTTCTAAAGAAGTGATTATTAACTATCTTACAAAAAATATTCAGAAATTTATCAACTGGGACGCGGTTGATAGCCGAGCGAATGATTTTGGCAGATTTGAAAACTCTTCGGACGATCGCCTTGACTCTTCTTTAATTGAAAAGCGACGAAGCCTTTTTTCGGTTCCACTTGGGCAATGGATCGAGTCTGATCAACGCCATCATTTAGTACTTTTCGAAAAAGTAATAGAATCTAAAAAAGGCTATTGTATTGAAATGGTGTTGCTAACTAGTTTTTTACTTGAGTCTTTTGGTATTCCCCACCGAGTTATTTTTGGCAGCGTACTCGAGAATGATTTTATGGGTAGTGGGCATACCTGGATTCAACTTAATGATGGTCGAATTATGGACGTGTCATGGAATACTTTAGACAAACCAATTTTGAATCACCACCTTTTTCAGAAAAATTGGCTTTGGTTTGGAAATGAAAAAGGTTATCAGTATCGATACGAATACGATTTCTATCCGATTATATCTTTGTAACTAAATTGCCCATCAGTTGTGCTGTAGCTTCTTCGGTATAGAATCGAACCATCTTTCGTAGCTTACTGCTTAGCTTGGGAATCGCTTTTGCACCAATGCTTTTCTATGAATATCATTGGGGACTTTTTCCTCGCGCTTATTTTTATTGTTGGTGGCGGATTTGCTCAGGCTGAGAATTTATCTGCCTTTACTGGGCTAGCGCACGTTTACCATTACAAAGTTAGATCAACTGAGATTTCGGTGCTTATTAAGTTTCCAATCGATTTTTCAGGCACTTTGGTTAATTGGCCAAAACAATCCTTTAGATATCTGCCGGATGAATTTGTCGTCGGAAGCGGATCCATTCAGCGCCCCTTTTACAAAATTGATAAATCTGCCGGATCTCCACTTCACGGACGCATTCAAGAAATTAAAAATCACATCATTTCATTGCACTCTCATCAAAAGGCTACGAGTCTTTCAAAAGAAGAGGTTCTAAATTATTTGGCGAAAAATATTCAAAGCTACATTGCGTGGGACCGAGACCCATCGCACATTCGCGACTACGACTGGTATGCCGACCCAGATGAAGTCGATCTTTTTGATTCAAAATATGAAGTAGAAAGAAAAAAATTGTTTGATACGCCAATGGGTCAATGGGTCGAAACCGATCACAAACATTTCTCGATACCCTATGAAGAAATTCTAAGTTCTAAAAAAGGCTATTGTATCGAAATGGTGTTATTAACCAGCTTCTTGCTTGAATCTTTTGAGATTCCACACCGGGTCGTTTTCGGAAGTGTACTAAAGAATGACCGCAAAGGCGGCGGCCACACTTGGATTCAGTTAACAGACGGCCGTATACTTGATGTCTCGTGGAACACTGTGGATTTTCCAAAGTTAAACCGTCATCCTATTCAAAAAGATTGGCTATGGTTCGGAAATGCGAAGGGTCATCAATATCGTTATGAATACAACTTTTTCCCGCTAGTTATTTATTAATTACTTACTAACAAAAACTTGCTTCGATTGAATGGCGCTCCAGCTTTCATCGACCGGTGTGATTGGTTTTGGTTGAAAACAAGCTATTTTCAAACCTCGAAACGTTTCTCGAATTGGTTTATCAAGCCAAACCTCCGCGCTTAATAAAGTTTTGGCGTGGCTTAGACAGCTTTGAGAATTTAATTTTGTAGATGAGTTTGCATCGGCTTGTGGAGTACTTTGTAGATATCCAGGTGAAGTGCCGTCGGGATTGTTTTGCGGAAGTGATGATGGCTGCTCTTGAGTCATCGCGGATCTAGCAGCTTCTGACACGTAGTTAAACGCGCCAACCCCTGCCCAAATGACTAAACCGAATATTAAAAAAAATCCGATAATACCGACCCCTACAAAGTTTCTAATCGAGCGCTTCCACTGGGGGTTGCCAGTAAGCTTTCTTATGATTTGTAAAAAAATTAATTTTCTCATTCTTTACCTTCTTTCATCTAAGGCCCATTGGTATCTTTGATTGATTTAAAAAGCAATTAAACTGCTTAACCGAAAATGCATATGTAAGGGTCAAGTGAAACTTAGACAGGATGCTAAAGCGAACTCCAACTTTGATCTAGGTTGCTAAACAAATTCTGCATAGTTGTTTTAAAACGAAACGAATTTTTTGTTGTTTCACCATAAAACAGTCTGTGTTCATTGCTGTCTAAATTACAGATGGCAGATTTTTTTTGATCATAAATTTTATTTGTTCCATAATTTAGCCGATAATAGACACATATGGGACGTACTTGCAAAAAAAGCTTTGTAAAAATATTAGGCCTACTTTTATGCGTGGCCTCTATTTCTGGTTGCGACGGAAAAGCTGAAGAGCTTTCAACCGGCGATTACTTAGGAGATCCAGTCATCGGTGATGGCGGCGGAACCAGAACTGATGGTTCTGATCAGGGCCAAATTTATACTGTTACAAAAATTGTTGAAGCTACTAATGAAATCTCAGAGTGGACCGATGCTGGTTTACCATTTATCGCACCAAGAAGAAGCTTGGGAGTTGCCGCAATAGATTCGCAGTGGCCCTTCAAGTTTCTTTACACATATCCTCCGAATAATTACTCTTTGGGAGATGCTCGCCTTTTATTAGTTACTGCGCGTGATAGCTCAGATACAGAAGCTATATTTATAGACGGTGTGTTTACAGGACGCCCTCCGGCTACTATGGTTTCAGGGACAAGCCCAAACATCTTATATCGAAATTATTCTTGCCCTACTTGTACTGGTGGGGCTACTCCATCTGCAACCCCAAATACATATTTTATGGATTGGTCATTAACTCACTATAAAATTGGTTTACCCAACACTTTTGATTTAAATATTACTGATTTATTAACCTCAACTCCTCTGACTCCGAAAAATATTTTGGATGACGGTTTACTAAGAGTCGTGACCGGCGACGATGCGCGTGCCTATTCCGACGATGTCACGACGTCTAGACCATTATTGGTTATGCAAGGTTTTACGATATCTAAAACTCCATTAACTTGCACAACAAGCCCCGTATACAAATTAACCAACAGTTATATTCACAACGACGGCAACTCGATTACGCAGCCTGCATTTACTGGTACGGTTTTAACTCCCGTAAATTCTTGGAGCACCGCTTACACCACAATGCGATCAGTTGAATTTTTCTATGATCCTCGCTTGCCCGTTCTATCATCTTATACAAATCTAAATATTACGACGGCACATATCACTTTACGAATAAAGCGCGCAAACACTAGCGCAGTGGCAATGGTTATTAATGGCATTGGTATTGATCAAGATGGCTTCAACCGATCCGGCGCAACAAGCGCCATCGAATCATGGTCTGCAGATACTACAGCCCGGTCTTACTGGAATACTTGGGTTAATTCGATCCCGGCCACCGGCATAGATACGACAGTTACATTAAATTTAATCACTCTACTTGGCGCCGACAAAGTTAAAGAGCTATTACTTCAAGGTAAATTAAATTTCGCGTTTGCAGGCTCTATTGCATCAGTTTTTGGATCGGGAAACACGTCAACAAGGACTTATGGTGTCGCTGTTAATGGACCCGACCTGGTTCTACAAGGAAACTATACCGCTGAAATTTGCGATGTTCCAAATAACCCTAGCTCACCTCTTGACGGAAGCAGCGGCGCACCTACTAGCTGTGTAACTGACACGGCTTCACCAGTTGCATCCTCAATTCAAGTTACAAGTATCACAGCTACGACGGCGCGCGTGCAGTGGTTAACAAATGAAAACAGTACAACTCAAGTTGGTTACGGGATTTCTGCTCCGGACACATTAACTCCGGTCAATTCTGCAAGGGTCACTTTTCACTCAGTCGATTTAACTGGACTACAGCCTTACAAATACTACCAGTATAATGTGAAGAGCACAGATGGCTGCGGAAATTCTTTAACGTCGGCACCGCGGTCGTTTCGTACATTGAGGTAAAACTTGAAACTATTATTCTTGTTTGTTTTCATACTTTCCTTTAATACTTATGCACAAAAAGGCAGTAGCGGCGGAAAGAAAAAAATTCTTTCGGTTGGAGCCATGATTTTAAGTAGCACGACCACTCAAGGCGGCACCGGCCCCTCAGGTTCTTCAGTACTGACGCAAAGTGAATTTGTATGGGCCTGGAATCGCGTTGGCTTAGGTCCAATTTTTCTATATGACGCGCATGGAACAAATGAAAAAGATTCTGCATACGGAATTAAGGCCGAAGCTTATATATCTAATTTTTATATTGAGTTAGCTTATTTGATTTCGGCGAAACGTGCTTACACTGATCGGGCCATTGCGGCCGAAACAGGTACGGGATTACTGTATGGGTTCGGCGCGCGTTTTCCTATTTCTTCAAAGGGCGCATTTTTTCATGCAAGCTACAAGTTCAAAACACAAACCTTAAACAAGCAAGATGGTGTCGATATCAGCGAGCCGATTACTCAGCGTGACGGTTACCCACTGTTCGGGTTTGGATACAGCTTCTAATGAAAAAAAACTTACTGCTATTTTCTATTTCACTCACTCTATTCGGCTGCGGAAAACACCCGGCGGATGCCTTGCGCAACGGTCAAACACCGATGTACGATTTTCCGTTATACGTTTCGGCTGGCGACAGTTCGGGAACAATTTGGAAATTCGATAGCGCCGCAAGTAAAGAAATATTCGTGACCGGGTTAAGCGATCCGCGCGGATTAGCAATCGATAAGTTTCAAAATCTTTATGTCGCCGAATACGGCGCATCGCAAGTCACTAAGATTAATTTAAATTCAAAAGCCATAACGGTTTTAGCGACAGGTCTGCAAACACCAAGCGTGGTGGCAGTGGATTCTTTTGGGGACGTTTACGTCAACCAAGAGGGCGCAAAGAACGTCATTCGCGTAAGAGATTTAAAAGTCATTAATACTTATACTTCACGCCCGACGGCCATCGCATTCGGTGTAAATGATATCATGCTGGTTGGACTGTATGATGCGGCTAAGATTTTATTTGGTGCAGCACCCGATTCTGCAAGCGCTAGTGTAACCGAACCCGTGATGATCACAACAGACTCAAATGGACGCGTGTATGTGGCCGAAGGCACGGCAAGTAATGCAAAAGTTTATCGGTTTCACCAATCTTCACCAAGCGGGCGAACAGCTGTTGCTGATGGGTTAAGTGGAGCAACCGGTTTAGCTGTGGATTCAGTGGGAAATTTGTACATCGCTGAACCTGGGGCATCGCGAATATCATTAGTTACTTTTAAGAATGAATTTTTCTTTTGGGCGAACATCACTTCGCCGCAATACATGTCTTTTACGCCGTACTAAGCCTTAATGACTTGGCTGTGGGTGATTTTTCTGTTGATGAACTACATGACTCACCAAGTTTATTAATTTCAGTCGATCGACAGGTTTTGTAAAGTGGTCTGTGCAGCCGGCGCTAATACATCGATCACGTTCTTCTTTTAAAGCGTGAGCGGTTAATGCAATGATTGGCGTGTCGTAACCTTGGCTACGCAACTGTTTAGTAGCCTCATATCCATCTAAGTGTGGCATCTGGATATCCATTAGAACGACATTAAAATTACCGGCCATTGCTTTTTGAACGCCCTCTAAGCCGTTATCTGCATATTCGACGGTTGCACCGGCAAGGCCTAAAAATAAGCCAATAACGGTTTGATTATCAGGGGCATCATCAACTAGAAGGATATGAATTCCTTTAAGCAATTCTTTTTCTTTTAAAGAAATTTTTTGTGCCTTATCGTTTTCATTGAACAATGAAAACGATTCGATCCATCGCGTACCCTTTTTATTCTCAGAAGAAATTTCAATGAGGAACTTACTGCCAAGCGATGCTTCGGTCGAAAACAATGAAACGTCTCCACCCAAGGCCTGCGCCAATTTTTTAGATAAAGCTAACCCAAGGCCCGTGCCACCAAATTTCCGCGTCGTTGAACTGTCAACTTGGCCAAATGGCTGAAAAAGCCGATCAATATGTTGAGCTTTTATACCAACGCCGGTGTCCGCCACGTAGACTTTTAATTTGCCGTGATCGGATTCAACGTGATCATCCCAAGCGATTTCAACGCGAACTTCACCTTTTTCAGTAAATTTAATCGCGTTACCGATAACGTTCATCAAAATTTGGCGAACTCGAGTTGGATCTGAACAAATCAGCTCAGGGACCTTCGTTAAAAATTTAAAATTAAGTGCCAAACCTTTTCGTTCAGTTTGAATACTTAGTAAAGATTTAATCTCTGATAACATGGTAATCAAATTAACTTCAATATGTTCGACTTCTAAATGCCCAGTCTCAACTTTTGAAATATCAAGAATTTCGTCGATGATCGCTAACAACTGTTTACCATTTCGGTGGATCGTAGAAATACAGTGGTAACGTTGGTCTTCATTTTGTTCCGGATTCAACATCAATTCTGTAAATCCCAGAATCGCACTCATCGGAGTTCTAATTTCGTGACTCATGTTCGCTAAAAAGTGCGTCTTTGCCAAGTTTGCATCGATCGCTTCTTTTTGAGCTTGGATCAAATTAACTTGGCCAACTTTACGTTCGTGAATATTCGTACAAGTTCCAAGCCATGCAGTTGCTTGATGCAGTCTGAGCTCGGGCACTGCGTGAATCCAATGCCACTTCATTTCACCCGTGTGGTCAGCAATGCGTGCCTCAGCCTCGAAAGGCTGATTGACCGTCATCGCTTGAATCCAATTTTTTAAAAATACATTTAAATCTTCAGGATGAATTGCATCTTGCCAACCCGAACCTAAACTTTGCTCAGCTGATAAACCTGTATAATCTGTCCAGCCTTTATTAAAATAGTCCAATGTGCCATCTGCTTTTGCTTTCCATACAATATGTGGAATAGCGTCGGCTAAATTGCGATATCGTTTTAAACTTTCAAGTTCGAGTTCAGCTAATTTTAGATAGCGTTCGCGACGTTCACTTTCGCGAAGAAGATCGGCCTGTGCGGCAATTTGCAACGACTTGCGGTGTAGCTCTAAAAAAACACTTACTTTAGAACGTAAGATATTCGGATCAAACGGTTTGAAAACATAATCAACGGCACCCGCTTCGTAGCCCTTATAAATGTACTGATCATCTTTATTAATCGCGGTCACGAAAATGATGGGCGTGTTCTCGTACTTTTCAAACTTCGTCCGAATAATTTGCGCTGTCTGAAAACCGTCTAAAACGGGCATTTGTACATCAAGTAAGATAACTGCAAAATCGTACATTGCCAGAAGCTCAATGGCCTCTGTTCCTGAACTAGCTTGCACAAGATTAATTGCTGGCAGGTGCTGTAAAACAGCCTCCAGCGCGATTAATCCGTCCTCGCGGTCATCTACTATTAATACGTCTACGGTTTGCGGTGCCTTTTTTATCATAAATTATTGTGCTGGTACTCTGGCTTAAGCCATTTATAGATGACTGCTAATAAGTAGTTCTCATCAACCGGCTTCGTAATATAGTCAGAAGCTCCGGCCTCCAAGCACTTTTCTCGGTCACCTTTCATAGCTTTTGCAGTCAACGAGATAATCGGTAAGTTTTCGAATTCTGGCAATGTACGAATTTCACGAGTTGCTTCAAGACCATCCATTTCTGGCATCATGGTATCCATCAACACTAGATCCGTATCTGCGTTCTCTTTAAGAACTGCAATACCTTGGCGACCGTTTTCTGCATAAACGATTTGGATTCCCTTCATCTTTAGAATGCTCGTTAACGCAAATACGTTTCGGGCGTCATCATCGACGATTAAAATCTTACGACCCGAGAAATCGGCGCCTAATGGTAACGGAGATACCGGCGCAATCACTTCGGCCGGAATCACGTTAATTAGATTCTCTGCACCTGTGTATTTTTGCGGTAAGTACAATGTGAACTTACTTCCTTGGCCAGGCTGACTTTCAACTTCGATAATTCCACCTAGCAAGCGTGCGATCTCGCGGCTGATTGTAAGGCCCAGTCCCGTTCCACCGTATTTACGACTTGTCGTACCGTCGGCTTGTTGGAAGGCTTCGAAGATAAGTTTTTGCTTATCTTGCGGAATTCCAATACCCGTATCGGTCACCGAGAACACAAGTGCGGTTTTAGCTTTGTTAAGCGTATCAACCGGAAATCTACGTTCTTTGTTTGCCAATGAAACTTGTAATTTAACCGTACCTTTTTCAGTAAACTTGAATGCATTCGACAATAGATTTTTAAGGATCTGCTGTAAACGATTCTCGTCTGTGAACATGGTACGTGGAATATCTTCTGAAGCTTCAACGATGAACTCTAAACCTTTATGCTCTGCAACTGGTTTAAATGTTTGCTCTAGGTAGCCGCGTACAACTGAAAGCTCGATCGCCTTCGGTGTGACTGGCATTTTTCCAGCTTCCACTTTAGATAGATCAAGAATTTCATTAATCAACGCTAATAAATCCTGTCCGGCAGAGTGAACCGTACTTGCGAACTTCACTTGCTCGTCACTTAAATTCTTATCGCGGTTTTCTGCTAACGTCTTAGATAAGATTAATAAGCTATTTAACGGAGTACGTAATTCATGCGACATATTCGCTAAGAATTCTGACTTGTACTTCGAAATTAACGACAGCTGCTCGGCTTTTTCTTCTAGGCTGACTGAAGCAAGTTCGACCTCTTGGTTTTTGACTTCTAGAAGTTTTGCTTTTTCTTCTAGCTCT
The DNA here is from genome assembly GCA_043760925.1 of Bdellovibrio sp. Lineage (GTDB taxonomy): Bacteria > Bdellovibrionota > Bdellovibrionia > Bdellovibrionales > Bdellovibrionaceae > Pseudobdellovibrio. The sequence goes on from JAYUOK010000013.1 coordinate 11,544, forward strand.
GTTGCTTGCGCCTCTAGCTCTGCATTTGAACGTTTTAATTCTTGTAGAAGCTCTTCTGTTCTCATACTTGATGAGATCATATTCAGGATAACCCCGACTGAATCCATCAACTGATCAAGGAAGCTAATATAGTTTTGGGTAAATGGCTTCGTCGAAGCTAACTCGATCACGGCTTTTACTTCTTCTTCGAATAGAACCGGAAGAACGATGACGTTACGTGGTTTTTCTTCAATTAAGCTAGAACTAATTACGACGTAATCAGTTGGTTGAGTTAGTAAAATTCGTTTTTTCTCGAATGCGCACTGACCAACTAGGCCTTCTTTTACTTTGTATTTATTCGAAACATTACGACGCTCTGTAAAAGCGTAGCTTGCAATTAGATTCAAAGATGGCTCGGTCGTTTGAGCAATATCAGTCTCCATCATAAAGAAAGTACCTTGATGGGCACCAACTAGCGGAGTTAACTCTGACATAATTAATTGCGCCACTGAAGTAATTGAACGCTGACCCTGCATCATTCCCGAGAACTTCGCTAGGTTTGTTTTTAACCAATCTTGCTCGGTATTTTTCTCGGTCGTATCTTTTAAGTTACCGATCATTTGATTTAAATTATCTTTTAACGCCGCAACTTCGCCTTGCGCTTCAACCGTGATCGAACGAGTTAAGTCACCCTTCGTTACCGCAGTCGAAACTTCTGCAATCGCTCGAACCTGAGAAGTTAAATTTCCTGCAAGCTGATTCACGTTATCTGTTAAATCTTTCCAAGTACCTGCTGCACCTGGAACTTTAGCTTGTCCACCCAGTTTTCCCTCGATACCCACTTCTTTTGCCACCGTCGTAACTTGATCGGCGAAAGTTCGAAGAGTATCTGTCATCGAGTTGATCGTTTCTGCTAAGGCAGCAACCTCACCCTTTGCTTCTAATACGAATTTTTGATTGAGGTCACCATTTGCAACGGCCGTTACGACCTTTACGATTCCGCGAACTTGCTTCGTTAAATTCGATGCCATGAAATTTACGTTATCTGTTAAATCTTTCCATGTACCCGATACACCCGGAACACGCGCTTGCGCTCCAAGCTTACCTTCGATACCAACCTCGCGAGCAACCGTAGTTACTTGATCTGCGAAAGTTCTTAACGTGTCAGTCATTGAGTTGATGGTTTCAGCAAGGGCTGCAACCTCACCCTTTGCTTCTAAGACGAATTTTTGATTAAGGTCACCATTAGCAACGGCCGTTACGACCTTTACGATTCCGCGAACTTGCTTCGTTAAATTCGATGCCATGAAATTTACGTTATCTGTTAAATCTTTCCATGTTCCGCTGACACCTTTTACATCTGCTTGTCCACCAAGGCGACCTTCTGTACCAACCTCGCGAGCAACTCGAGTTACCTCTGCTGCGAATGAATTTAACTGATCAACCATGACGTTGATTGTGTTCTTTAATTCTAAGATTTCACCTTTTGCATCAACTGTGATCTTCTGTGATAAGTCACCTTGTGCAACCGCTGTTGTTACTTTAGCGATGTTACGAACCTGTGCGGTTAAGTTATTCGCTAATCCATTTACGTTATCTGTAAGATCTTTCCATGTTCCGCTGACACCTTTTACATCCGCTTGTCCACCTAGGCGGCCTTCAGTACCAACCTCTTTCGCCACACGAGTTACCTCTGCTGCGAATGAATTTAACTGATCAACCATGACGTTAATTGTATTTTTTAATTCTAAGATCTCGCCTTTTGCATCAACCGTGATCTTTTGTGATAAATCGCCTTTTGCAACCGCCGTCGTCACCTTTGCGATATTACGAACCTGCGCAGTTAAATTACCCGCAAGACCGTTCACGTTATCAGTAAGATCTTTCCAAGTTCCGCTGACACCTTTTACATCTGCTTGTCCACCTAGGCGGCCTTCAGTACCAACCTCTTTCGCCACACGAGTTACTTCGGCTGCGAACGATGATAACTGATCAACCATGATGTTAATTGTATTCTTTAATTCGAAGATTTCGCCTTTTGCATCAACCGTGATCTTTTGTGATAAATCGCCCTTCGCAACCGCTGTTGTTACTTTAGCGATGTTACGAACTTGATCCGTTAAGTTTCCAGCTAATCCATTTACGTTATCTGTTAAATCTTTCCAAGTACCAGATACTCCCTT
>JAYUOK010000014.1:0-2413 GCA_043760925.1 Bdellovibrio sp.
TGATCGATAGCAAGTGTCACTTTGTCTAACGAAAGTGGTTTTTCGATAAAATCCCAAGCGCCTATTTTGGTCGCTTTTACGGCGGTCTCGATGGTGCCATGGCCAGAAATCATCACGAATGATGTCTCGGTAAAAAGTGGAACGGCCAAGGTCAGAACTTCGATACCATCCATCTTTGGCATCCAGATATCTAAAAAACAAACGTCAGGTTTAAAATCTTTTAAACACTGTAAGCCAGAGGGCCCATCTGGAGCGACCAAAACTTCATAACCATCGTCGCGCAAACTTTCCGATAAGACTTCGCGGATGGGTGCTTCGTCATCAATGATTAAAATTTTGATTTTGTTTTTCTGTGCATGCAGTTCCATGTTTAAAACTCCTTGGTCAATAAATTAAAAATTTTCTGTTGGTATAATTGGCAACTCGATGATCATCTTTGTACCTTGCGGAGAATTCTCTAGCGCACGAATCACACCGCTATGATCTTCGATAATACTTTTCACAATGGGTAGTCCTAGTCCAGTGCCTTTTTCTTTCGTCGAGTAATAGGGCTCAAAGATACGCACTCGGTCTCGGTGTGGGATACCCACACCATTGTCGGCAATAGATATTTTAAGCACCCTTAGTCTTGCGTTGTATTCGGTCTGAATTTTGACTGAAGCTGCTTCAATTTTTTGAACGGCATCAACCGCATTTTCGATCAAGTTCACAAGCACTCGCTTTATTTGACCTGGATCAAATTTAAATTCAGGCAAGGTTTGATCTAAATCAATCTCAAACTTTAGCTGTGGGTGATTATCAATATAAATCTGGGAGGTCTTTTTAATAACATCGTTAATCTGTGCCGGAACCGGCTTTAACTCAGGCAGCCGTGCAAACTGACTAAATTCGTTCACCAATAAGCGCATGTCATCGACTTGGTTTACAATCATTTTGATAGAATCTGAAAATGCTGGGTCCTGAATTTGATTCCCAAATTTTTTCTGAATACGCTCTGCTGCGAGTCTTATCGGCGTCAGTGGATTTTTTATTTCGTGGGCAATGCGCCGGGCTACTTCCGTCCATGCAGCGGCCCGTTGTGCGTTCACAATGGGTGTCATGTCATCGAAAACCATAATGCGCCCAATTTCTGCTTTGTCTTCATCGACCAAAATCGAAATATTTATTGAAATCGGTATGACTTCGTTTTGCACCTGAATGCGCTGCTCTTTTAACAAACTTACCTGGGCGTTGACTTGCATAAAACGAACAATATTTGAAAACATTTTATAATTTTCAGCGCTCATGCTGGTGCGGACATGTTTTCCGATAAAAAAAGCTGGATCAATTTGCAACAGTTCACCCGCACGTCGATTCATGGTTGTGATATGTCCGTTCATATCTACCGAGATAACTCCGGCGCTGACATTTTTTAAAACGATTTCCACGTAACGTGTGTACTGATTTAAATTTTTCAAAGTCTGTTGCAGCTCTAGTTCTGAGGTCGATAAATTATTAGTCATCAGGTTGAAATTACCGATCAAACTGTTTATTTCTTCACTGCCCGATGAAATTTCTAACGGTGAATAGTCACCGGCAGCGACCCTCTTGGTGGCCCGGCCTAGTTGCACCAGCGGAATTGATAATTGCTTTGCTAGATAAAAACCAAACCACACAGCAGCAAAAATAATGACCAGGGTCATTACGATCAACATGATAAAATAAATTGATTTCAGCGGATACTCAACTAGCGAATTGTCGTGAAACTCTTGATAAGCGCCAACGATGTCATCGAACTTAGAACCCGGAGTTAAATTTAAAAACTTAGTTACGACCAGTACGCCCGATTCTGATTTCTTATCGACGGGCACCATCAATCGCAACAAGTTGTAGTCACCAAAAATTTGGATAACGCTGGCTTCATCGCGGCCGACAATACCACGCTGTAAAAATTCAAAATTCAAGGTCGGTACCGTGTCGGAATTCAGTTCTGGGTCTTGGGACACCAGTCGATCTGTCACCAAACTATCGTAGTATTCAACTGCGTCTAACTTATAAAGAATTCTGATTTCGTTCAGTTTCTGTATTCGCCGTTCCGGGTTTGCCGTGCTGATTTGCTTTATCGACAACCGCGCGTATTCATAACCACGTTTTTTTTCGTTCGCAATAAAAGTATCGATGACTTCGGACGCGTTCCGCAGAACCGAAAGCATTCTTTGCGAAAACCATTTTTCAAAACTGCTGTTAAGATAAAATACAGAAATTATAAATACCAACAAAGTGGGTATCACAGAGAAAGACACAAACGAAACAATAAGCTTCGATTTTAATGAGGATCCAAAGATCTTTCCGCGACGCTCGATGAAAACTTTGACCACGTTTCTGAAAATCAGAAACAGCAACAACAGCACAAGGATTAAATTGATATTCACTA
>JAYUOK010000015.1:0-125042 GCA_043760925.1 Bdellovibrio sp.
TACAGCGGGAGCTGCTTTATTATCAAGTGATGTGACGACTGGTTTAGGGTACACACCAGCAACGGGTACATTAGCTTCAACATTTATCTTTGTAGGTAATGGATCGAATGTGGCAGAAGGCAGATTGCTTTCGGGCGATGGATCTTTATCGAACACAGGAATGTTACTTTTAACAAATTCTGCATCTACTCGAACGAATTTGGGATTAGGCGGAGCAGCCGTATTAAATGTTGGAACAGCAGCAGGAACAGTGGCCGCTGGTAATGACTCTCGAATCACAGGAGCTTTCCAAACAGCAACAACATTAAGTGGCGATTTATCTGGTACATTGCCGAATCCGGTTTTAGCTAATATCGTGACAGCAGGTACTGGATCGAAAATTACTTTCGATGCAAAAGGTCGCGTAACTGCTTCAACTAATATTAATTCATCTGATGTAACGACTGCTTTAGGTTTTACGCCATCATCGAACGTGTTAAGCTCAACAAATATATTTGTAGGTAATGCTTCGAACATTGCTCAAGGTCGAACAATGTCGGGCGATGGATCTTTATCGAACACAGGAATGCTACTTTTAACAAATTCTTCTTCGACCCGAACGAATTTAGGATTAGGCGGAGCCGCAGTATTAAATGTTGGTACAGCAGCAGGAACAGTTGCAGCCGGTGATGACTCTCGATTAACTGACTCAAGAACGCCAACGGGTACCGCAAGTGGAGATTTAGCTGGAACATATCCTAGTCCAACATTAGCAGCAATTGGTGCCGGTGGAACTGGATACAGAGTGACTTACGATACAAAAGGTCGTGTCACTGCGGCAGGAGCATTAGTATCGGCTGACATTACAGCATCATTAGGCTATACACCTGCGACGAGTACACTATTAAACGGAAGTATTTATATCGGTAACGGTTCCAACATTGCGCAAGCGCAAGTTGTATCCGGTGACGCAACAATGTCGGCGACCGGAATTCTTACCGTTAACAACAACGCAATTACCAGTGCCAAAATTAACAGCCTTGCTTGGAGTAAAATTACTGCGACACCGACGACCGTAGCAGGCTATGCAATTACAGACGCAATTACTAATGTAGGTAGCGGAGCTGGTAACGTAGTCGTATCAATGCAATCAGGCACTTTTGCAACTCGTCCAGCGGCAGCGACAGATGGACGAATTTATATTTCGACCAACACCGGTGAAATTTTCCGTGATAACGGAACAAGTTGGGTCACCGTTGGTTCAGCGACTGGCACTGGTCTAGCAACTTTAAATGGTTTAACCGCGGCTTCGCAAACTTTCGGCGCGATTACGACGGCCGGAACGACGCTTGCATTTAGTTCTGATACTTCGACTCATACCTTAAATATTCCGTTAGCAAGTACTTCGGGTGCAACGGCCGGTTTAGTTTCAAATACTGATTATGCAAGCTTCCAAGCGAAGCTGACATCGGCATTAACAAGTGGTAATATTTTTATCGGTAACGGAACAAACTTCGCTGAATCACGTACGGTATCGGGTGATATTGCGATATCAAATACAGGTATCGTAACTTTACAGAACAATTCAACGGCAAGAACTAATCTAGGTCTTGGTGGTGCGGCTGTTCTAAATGTTGGTACCGTAGCTTCAACGGTTGCTGCAGGTAATGATTCTCGATTTACAGACGCAAGAACTCCGACCGGTACGGCCAGCGGTGATTTAGCCGGAACTTATCCGGGTCCAACATTAGCTGCTATCGGTGCCGGTGGAACTGGTTACAGAGTGACCTACGATACAAAAGGTCGCGTGACTGCGGCGGGCGCAATTATTTCTGCTGATATTACGTCTTCATTAGGCTACACGCCAGCGACTAGTACTTTAGCAAGCGGAAGTATTTTTGTAGGAAATGCATCGAACGTGGCGGCGGCTGTGACCATGAGCGGTGATGTTTCAATCAACGCATCAGGCATTACAACGATTAGAAATAACGCAATTACAACGGCTAAAGCATTTGTAAATCCGGGTATTAACAGATTAGTTGCAACGGACGGCTCAACTGGTGATAACTTAGTTTCAGTTGCGTGTTCATTAAATCAGATTTTAAATTGGACAGCGTCGGGATGGGCATGTGCTAGCGTAACGTCAGCGAATTTCGGAACTCAAACAGCTAATTTAGTTTTCGCAGGTCCAAGTAATGGTGCTGCAGCCACTCCATCATTTAGATCATTGGTTTCAAGTGACGTAAGTGCCGCAGCATTTATTCCGGGTGGAAATAGTTTTGGTGCGGCAGCAAGTATTGGTACAAATGATGCGAATACCTTAACTGTGAAAACGAATAATACGACACGTTTAACGGTTGATACCACGGGCGGAGTACAAGTTTCTGGTCAGGCTTGGTCAACTGTACAAACTTCGACGGCGTCTCCAACTTTAACTTGGGATGCGAATACCGGTAACATCATGAGGTGGGCTCCGGCCACTGCAACATCGGTCAATATTAACAATATGAAGCCGGGTGCAGCTTATATGTTAGTTGTAAACAATGCGGGTACAACAGCAGTAACGATCAATTGTTTCTCGGATGTGGGTACCACAACCTTACCAACCGGATTCGTCCCGGCAAATGGTGCGCGTGTCGCAGGAACATTAAATAAAACAGTGTACACAATGATGAGTGATGGAGCGAACTGTTTGGTAACTTGGATTACTGGTTACTAAGCATCGCTAGATAAAACTCATCCCTAATGCCTGGCAGTTTTAAAGAATACTGAAACTGTCAGGGTTAATGAATCCAAGCCGCAAAAATATTTTCAAACTGAGTTTGGCTTTCAGCCTTCAAGTACGGTTTTAAATTTAATATATTCTTGTAGGCTAAAAGTGCGGTATTATAGTCCACCTTTATTTCTGCGGTAGCGTCTAAAGTGTTCTGGTAAAATTTAGAATTTTTAGAGAACATATTCTTGTTCAATGAATAATAGATATCCATTGCCGACCACAAGTACACGTCAATCTTCGTGATTTCATAAGCTTGAACTAAGGCTTCAATTGCCATCGTTTGATCTAAAAGATGATATCCACTTTCTAAAACCGGGCCTTCGTATATGGAACGTTCAGAAATTAATAACCCATTCGGCTGCATCATTTGGTTTGACGTATAATTTCCGATGGCAACTATCAAACGGCGTAAATTTTTTCGCGCCATAATCAATTGATTTAATAATGAATCTCTTCCTTCGGGAGCTTTCAATAATAGTTCTGATTTCGTTTGGTCAATCATCTCGATCGCTTGATAAAATTTCATAATGGCAATATGAAATCTTGCTAAATCATTGGCTTTCACAACTTGGACACGAGTACCATCTTTAAAATCAGTTGCCGCCGCCATAGCCACGGGGCCCGCCGTTTTTTCTTTAAATTTTTGTACCGAAATTAATTCGCCCAAATGATTAATTAGAACAAGCGGAGAATCCTCGCCTTCCATCAATTTTAAAGTTTGGCTTGAAATCGATAAAACTAACGGAAGAAGATCAGTTTTCGCAAAGAATGGTCGGTTCAACGCTTCAGTTTTAAATTTGGTGAGAATTTCTTTAGCCTGCACCGATGAAAGGTGATTATCAAAAGTCGATTTTTTCCAATCGACTAGTTCATTAATGTAGTATGACATCGTTGCTAACACTTCAGACTGCTGATTAAGTCTAATTTCACTTTCATTAGATGATGTAGAATTCAAATACTGGCGCGCGGTCGGACTGACCAAGATCTTATCAAGATCGGCACGAATAGCTTTATCAAGTTGCTCGGGACGTTTACTAAATAAAGGAAGTAGCAAAGCATCTTCTATTAATTCAAACTGACTTTTTAAAATATCAGATGAATCTTTCAGATAAGGAAGTTGTCTTAATTTGGTTCGTAGAAATACAGCCTGAGTTTCTAAATCTAAATTAGCATTATTTTTGTCGACGATGAATTCGTTGATCGAGTCGATTTTTTTAGCTTTCAAAAATGCATTGAATCCATTTGTTAAGTGTTCACGTAAGTTATTTTTAAACCCGGTCAATTCTTTTTTCTTTTGGCCTACTGAGGATAGAATCTTACTTGTAATTGTCTCACCAATCTTGGGGACAGATTCAGAGGCGACTATTCCAATCTTAGTGATCAGGAATGCCTTCCCGGATGTGTTGATGGTCTCTTTTACCTGGGCCACACCGTGCTTTTCAATCGCCGGATAGACGCCGATATTCAATACCAAACGGGTGATCAACCCTTCGCAATTTCTGTCCGACAAACATTTAATATCTTCGTCTGATTTTTCAGATAGAAATTTATAAAGCTCGGCATTTGTTGCCTGAAAGTATTCGATGCGTTTTTCATGGCTCAACATCGACCAAACGATCGCAATTGCTTGCAGCGCAGTTTTCGGACTATCAAGCGTTGCTAGTACTTCGGCTAATTTTTGCCCACGCGCAACGCTTTGTTTATCTTCTTCACTGATTTCGATTCCAGTTTCTTGTAAAAATTTAGTAATTGCCGCAATTCCATCACTTAAATTACTACTAGCGACTAAAGCTTCATCAAGTTTTTTTGCCTCATCTAATAGATGCCGACTTTCATTTTCAAGCTGTACTAAAAAAACTTTCTTAAACTCAGGCATCAATTCCATTTCTTTAACTTGCGCGGTGATCGTTTTTAAAAACTCGCCCGCAATTTTAAGCTGATCATGCAAACTAGTTTCGGGGACTATCTTTGATAATCCCTTCTTTTTTGAACGAATCATTTCAATAATTCGGTCAGAATCTTCAGTAATCTTGATTTCCACATCGTCCACCGAGATTTCCACATCGTCTTTGATTTGGTTGTAAACTAAATCCATATAGACAAACTGGTCGGCTTTGGTTTTCTTTGTAGTTAAAACTTTTTCTAAATCCTTAAATTGTAAAAAAGCTTTCTCGGCCCACGCTTCGCTGCCGGTCAGTTTCGAAATCTCAAACTGAGCTTCAATTTGATGAAGCACGCTTTTAGAATCTGTTTTCTTCACTTCATTGGCGTTAGCGAATTCTGCATTTGCAAAAGAATCTTCTGAATCTTCATTTAGCATCATGTCAGACGACTTGGGCCCTTGAGGTAGCGAAATGTCTTTTGGCGCGAGTTCTTCGACCTTGGGGGCGCAACTTGTAACCAGGACAATTAGAATATAGAAAAGTCTTTTCATAAATGTCCTTTAAAAGAATAGGGTTAAAGTTGCTTCTTGACCTGATTGACGTTCGACATTGCGACCGGCAATTGTGTCGAATAAATTTAAACTTAAATTTAATGGTATAAATGATTTTTTACTCAAGTAGGTTTTAACTGTTGAATACACAAAAGATGCAGAAACTTTTTGCCAGTTAGAAATCGTATTTTTACCTAATAGATCGTAACGCTGGCCGCGGGCCGCGGTAAACTTATCTTCGCCTTTTGTTCCAAACTTATAATCTAAGCCGACTTGCCACTTGTCCGTGAGATCAACTAGGTTTTGTATTCCAATTTCGGCCGAGGCGCCTTCAATCCTTTGCACGGTCTCTTTCGTACTTTCATCCGGTAAAGAATCATTCTCGTCTTTCGGTACCCGAACTTCAATTTGATCAGGCATTGTTAATTTAAATGTTGTGTGTGGAATGATCTTCCAAACCGAAGTCAGTGCACGAGCGTATCCAAACGTGTTTTCAAAACTTGTTTTATGAAATGTATTAAGGGCCATCAAATCATCTGGATCGTAAGCGGGTCCCGTCGGTAAGCTAACCATTAATTGATGAACAATGCTTTGCTTCGGGTCTTCGAAAAGTTTATAGACGCTGCCTAGTTGTATATCTCCAACAAACTGATCGTTTCGATTTTCTAACCTGCGATAGCCCTTAGATTGAATAGCTTGCTGTGTAGATTCTGCTAAGTTTGTATTGAGCGCCTCATCAAGTTCAGATGATAAACCTGAAAATTGCCGACGGTAATATTCTATATTAGAAAAAGACTCTGCTAACTTTACATTGTTCACGTAGCGTATCACCGGAATTCCCAAACCGATCGACCAATTTTTAGTTATTCCACGCGCTAAAACCGGAGCCATATATCTGACCTCGGGTTTCGTGTGAATTTGCAATGTTCCCATATTTAGCGCATCACCGAAATTAAAAGCCCCGAAACGATTCAACGAGGCTATTAGGGCATCAGCGCGCGAATCTAACAAAGCTAAAGTTTTGGCGTCGAATTCGATCGACTTGTAATCAGCTAATCTCATTAATGAACCCGTTTCGGTGTAACGTTGTTCGAGGCCGTTAATCTGACCGTAGCGAAACGATGAACTATATATTCCCACCGGTAAAGTCTGGGTTTCGACCGCGGCTGACTGCAGCGAATTAAAGCTGAGCACGAAAAATAAAACCGGTGTGAAACTGGCAGTTTTACGCGAACAGGTCCGCAAAATACGGCACGCTGAAAGCGAATTAATTGAATCTATAAACCAATTCATTGGTTTTCCCCTCGCCGGTGTTTAAAACGGTTTTTATGTCTAATCTAAGGTCTGTATAGCTAGATGTGTGCCACCAAAAATAGATTTTTTATCTCGCATCCCGTACACTATAGATTGAAGAAATGATTTCTTTTGCTTGGAGGCTAGGATGGCGTTCCGTGTTCTATTATCAATTTTGGTGGTGGTATTTGTCAGCGGTTGCTTTTCAACCCAAGTTCGCTTGCCTGCTTCAGTCTATCAAGTTTATAAAAATTCAGATATTCAACAAGTCTTAGGCTTGGCCGCACAAAATAATATTTTATTTCACATTCCTGATGTAACAACGCGCGAAGTAGAAAGATCCGAAATCGATCAAAAATGCCGATTGATCGACGAGCCGATGTGGGCCGAAAAACTTTCAGTATATTTAAGCGAGTTTCGCCGTCACCCCGAATTACTAACCAAGTTTCATATTCTTGAAGTAAAACGCGGAGACTCTTCACAAGTTCAAATTCAAAAAGACTTAGACGGTGCCGTCACCGTGTCGGTGCAATTCGTTAAGATCGAAAGCCGCGGAAAAGTTCAAATCGAGACAAAAATTCCATGTAAAGCATCAGTCGCAGAATATTTAGGGCGAGAGCTTATCAAAACCGACTATGAATTCCCTAGCGTAGAGCAGTTTGCAACTAGAATCGAAAAATTACCAGAACGTGTAACGGTGCCGCGTTTACAATTCGCAAACGGTTTCATTTCTTACTTGGCCGAGCGTGGGGTCATCTTTAAGTTTACCCACGAAATGTCATTTGAAAAGACCACAAAGGGACAATTCGTCATGGCTGAAGTAATGAATCAACTTTCGGAAGAGGTAAAGCAACCATTTCATAAATACGTAAATTACTGGTTTAAACAAATCTCAGAAAAAAGCGTACAAGCCCAAGTGATACAAATGTTCGGCATTGTGCCGGAAAAATTGCCGGTATCGGGCGTGAAGGTAGCCGCCGAAAGCGACTATTCACGAAAGACGTTGGGCGAAAGCGATTTAACGTATGTCTTCACAAGTTACAATATTGAAAACGAACAAATCAAATTAGTTTCGTTGAAAGACTTGGACGAGTGCTTACAAGGTTTCACAAACGACATGACCGGAGTCAAATTCCGTAAGCCAGCATCAACAGAAAAAGAAAGCTTTTTACGCCCAGGCTACTCATGCTCTGGCGCAATTGCTGCACCACCGGTGAAGTAATAGTTGTGCGCGGGCGATGGGTCGTGCGCGACTGGCTTGGATTAATCTGGGCAGCACCCTTACCTGTTTTCAGTAATGAAAAGCTAACTGCCCTAATCACATAATTCTAAACTTGCGAGAATTCTCATGAAATCGATATTAACATTATTTCTTGGGAAAATTGATACGTCCGGAATCTGAACCACCACGCTTAGAAGCAACCGACCAGAGCCCGACGCCCATCGCCCCATTCTTGAATAGATATTTTGCATGAAACATACAAATCAGTTCTCGCTCTTCCCAGCATCTGCCCAGCAACAAAAAAAATTCTTCGGCGGCGCCTTATCGCACGGAAAACGGCGTTTGCAACGACCGCTTTCTTCTAAAGATTCGATCCATTTCGTACTTCGCAGTGAGTGGGCGAAGGGTCCGGATAACTTTTTGCAAACAAAGAATCGCTATGAGATCGAACGAATCATCACGCGTTTTGCAAAGAAGTTTGGAGTTCGAATTTATCAACAAGCGATTAACAGTAATCATATTCATCTTTTATTAAGAATTACTAACCGCGTTCTATACCGAGCATTTATCAAAGCAGTATCTGGAAAGATCGCTAGCCACGTCATGAAACATAATAGTTTTACACAATTTTTAGAATTAAGAAAAACCTCACCAAAGATGAATGCTTCAAAAACCGTTGATCCGAGAACCGCGCTTAAGGCGGGCGATGGGTCCAAAATTATCAATCTAGCTAAAGGGTTCTGGCAGTTCAGACCATTCTCTCGAGTTGTAAGCTGGGGGCGTAATTTCAAATCATGCGCTCGCTACATAAAACAGAATGTTTTGGAAGCATACGGATTCATTAAGTACGAACCAAGAAAGAATTATTACTCGAAGTGGGCGGCGATTCAGATGCATGAACCGCTTTAGTTAGTCGAAGAAATCAAACTATTAACCCAACGAATCTTCGCGAACTCGATTGGTTTGCGGGCCACGGTACATTCAAAATCCCTACCTTACCCGCGCAATACTTTCTCAATGTACTCGGCCTTGCGTGCGCGGTAGTCAGAAGGCTCAAGCCCCGCACAAGACTGCTTCAATGCATTGTACTCTTTAACGGCCTTGGGATTTGCATTCATGTAATCACGAAACTTTACGAAGTCTTCGAACTTTGATCCGGATTCGATCAATTGGACGGCGACTTCTGTTCCGAATAGAGTTGTGTGCAACATACATAGAGATTCCGAGCGAAGCGTATCTTCCTTGATCGCGAAACCGAGCATCTCCAGCGTGCCAACCGCGCCTACGAAATCCGATTCTGAAACCCGAACCAAAATATCTAGATCACCTTTTGAAACCGCGCCCTCGATGGCCGAAGAACCAATGTGTTCAACTCCAGCATAGGGCAGGTGAAAATTTAAAACTTCTTTCATTTCTGAAAAAATCTTAGTCAGGCGCGGTTGGTATTTATCGGGCTTAAGAAACTGCATCAGTATTCTCAGGATATTTTCGGTTTAACCACCACAATAAAACTAAACCTGGAATCGCCATTAATGCGCCCGTATAGAAAAAACCGGCCCAACCCACGGCCTCTTTAAGTACTCCGCCAAATCCCGCAAAGACCGTTCGACCTAAGGTCGCAACGCTGGTTAACAACGCAAACTGGGTTGCCGTAAATTTACGATTCGTAATTGAAGCTAAGAATGCGGTAAACGCAGCCGTGCCCATGCCCGAAGAAAAATCTTCGAATATAACTGTCGTAGCCAATGACCAAATCTGTGGGCCGGTATAAACCACCAACGCGAAAGAAGCAGTCGACAAAGCCTGCAGAATTCCAAAAGCCCAAAGACATTTACGAATTCCAAATTTAAGTAAGGCGATACCACCGACGAATAATCCCGCTAACGAAGAGAACAAACCGAAACTTTTCGTAATCAATCCAATTTCAGCATTTTGGTAACCCATATCTTTATAAAATGGAGTTAATAAACTTCCCGAGATCTGATCCCCTAATTTAAAAGCGAAAACAAAAACTAAAATTAAAATGGCTTCGGGCCTCTTGAAAAATTCAATAAACGGGGCGATGACGGCTTCAACAATCGATTTCGGCGCAGCTTCCCGCTGTGGTTCCGGAATAAAAGCCGTGACCAGCGCACAAAACGCCATGATACCCGCCATGACGAAATACAGTTGGTTCCAAGAAATTTTATCGCCCAGTACGGCTGTGTCGGCGACGAACGAAACTCCGACTCCACCAGCAATCAGCATGGCGACGCGGTAACCGTAGATTCCCATCGAAGAACCTAAACCAATTTCTTCGTTCGTTAGAATTTCGCGGCGGTAAGCATCGATTGCGATATCTTGCGTGGCGCTCATGAATGCAACGAACACGGCCCAGGCGGCTAAGTTGGCTAAATTCATTGTTGGTGCTTGCATCGCCATCATGACGATACCAAGAACTAAACCAATCTGCGAAAACAGCATCCATGTTTTACGCCGACCTACTTTTTCAGAAAAATATCGATCAAGCAAAGGAGCCCAAAGGTATTTAAAAGAGTATGCTAATCCCACCCAGCTGAAAAAGCCGATCATTTTAATGTCGACTTGCTCTTGCGCAAGCCACTGCTTTAGCGTGGCGCCCGTTAATAACAGCGGCAGACCACTCGCAAAGCCTAACGCAAACACGATCAACATATTTTTACTGAAAATCTTTTTCCACATGGAGCGCTGGTCAGCAATTATTTTTTGATCAGACATGACTGTTCACAACTTTTCGCATTTTCCAAAGCAGTTGGCTGATGAATGGACGACGAGTTTCACCCGTAGTAACCATTAATAATTTTGTAATTTTTAAATTATTTGGATCTGTTAAAAGTAAGATCAACATCTCTTGAATGAAGTTTGTATTTAAGGTGATGTAGTTGTCAGTCCCGACGCCCAGTTGCACGCCTTTTTTCTCCCACCACGAAAATGGATGATCTTTGTAATCATCAAACTTACCCGTTAATTTGTTGTTCGAAGAGGGAAGTGCTATCAGCGATACGCCTTTTTGAATCAAGCGATTTAAAACATCATGCTGGTATTGTTCAACTTCGCGCGCGGTATGAAACTTCGCTTTTAAAAATTGCGTACGATCCGTTTCATTTAAAGTTTCGCCGGTTAAAACTTTTTGCAAGACGGCACGGTGATTTGCCCAACTTAAATCCATAAGTTCATTGTAGTCAGTTGTGTGCGGTTGCACGGCAATGCCCGCCATATTATTTCGGATTACGCGCTGGTAAAGTTTATGAAAATAAAGATTGGGGTTAATCCCAAGGCTGATTCCGTGCTCAAGTGTGTCGATATGCCAAATGTTCATTGCATTATCAACGGCTTGAATTCCCTTCTTCAAAGTATGCCAGGTTTCACCGTGATGCGATTTAATTTTGAAACCACGATATTGAAGTTTACGAAATCCATGCTGCATTTCAAAGAAATGTTCTTTGCGGTACATTTCGCGCTCGTCACCGACGGTATCCACTTCTAGTAAATGTTCACCAAGAGCGGGGTGCTGATCTATTAAACTTAATATTTCATCTACTTGGTGCATGAAATGATCTTTACGTGCCGCGAACTTTCCTTCATCGAAGTAAGTAGTTTCTTTTCGAAACGAAGGCGACAGAATAAATTTGAAATCTTTATGTTCATTTTGAAATTTTTTAAAACCGTCATACAGGCCAAGTAAAACATCTTCGGAAGTTACTTGATCAAGCCCCGGTATTTTATCATCCGCTTTAGAAGTGGCGCGGTTAAGCATAAATTTTAATCGGATAGATCCAACATTGTGTTGGTGATAGAGCTCATTCGCCATATGGTAAGCCGCATCCGCATGCGCTTGTCGTGAAATAAAAACTAAACTGGCTAAGAATAAAATACGTAAATATTCAGTAAAACCTTCGGTTTCTTTGAGTCGAATTAAACGATCAACATCTTCGACCGATCGAATGGGCCAAGCGGCCTCACCGTAGATATTTTTAACTTTTTTCTCGTAAATCGCGGCATTTGGGCCTTCGATCAATGGTTTAATTTTATTCCAAATAAAATCGGCCGTTAAAGCGCCTGATAAATGGCAATGTTCTTCTTGGTATTTTAATGGAAACCGACGAAAGAATTCTTCAAGCACCAAATTAAACGGATGTTTTCGAAGCGTTGCTAAATTGATTTCGTTCGTAATAAATTTATTTAATAAATTCTTAAACTCTGACGTCCAAGTATAAGCTTCAAGATTTTTTGTGCGGAGTGAAGAGGACAGCATCAGATCTAAAGTATCGGCTAACGAGATACCATTCGTTTCGGAAACGATCTCGATAAATTCTTTTACCAGAAGCTTGTGCGTAAGTGATATAATCATCTATAAATGCTATATGGACTTCAACCACTTGTACATGACTTTATGGGGTCCGATCAGAGGTATATCGAACACTTCTGGCATTGCTAAAAAACCTAATTTTTCATAAAAAATTTCCGCAGTCGTGCGCGCATTAAACCAAAGTAAATCACATCCAAGCTTACTTAATTCAATCAGCGCTTGATCAATGATGATTGACCCTAGACCTTGGCGCTGCCTTGAAGAATCAGTCGCCATTCCTCGTAACCTATACGGAAGTTGAGCTTTCGGAAATTTTTCATGTGGCTGTTGAATAAATGTTCCGTTGCAAATTATTTTATTCTTTTCAAGAGCACCTAAATGAAATGTCGATGAAAATTCATCTTCGGGATATTTGCAAAGTTCGATCGGTTGCCCAGGTCGCAAAATACGAGATCGCAAATCAATTGTATCAGCCGCAGAAATTCTTTGTACTTTGATTGCGTTCATGACGAAACTAAACCACCGATTAGTTTGTTTTAAATCGTAAGTAGTCTAACCATGATACGGGGGCTCCGCCAGGTATTGTTTCGTATTCAATAATTGGTAACCATGCAGGCGCGCGCGGCGGTCGCAGTAAGGGCATCTTCGCTTTATCTGGAGTGCGATTTGCTTTTCGCTGATTGCACTCGCGGCAAGCGGTCACCATGTTCGTCCAAGTTTTTGGTCCACCATGAGAGGCGGGTACCACGTGATCAATGGTTAATTCTTTATAAGGTAATTTTTCGGCACAGTACTGACAGGTGTACTGGTCACGAATGTAAACGTTTTCTCGGCAGAACCGAACGCCATCTAATTTTCTAGGTCGAATGTAAGCTTTTAATCTGAGCACGCTGGGTAATTTAAAAGCGTCGTTTACCGAACGGGCAAATGCCGTGTGATACTCGAGTACTTCAACCTTATCTTGAAACCACATCAGTAATGCTTTTTGCCAAGAAATAATACGGAGAGGTTCGTAACTTGCGTTAAGGACTAGAGCCTTGAAACTTGTTGTGTACGCGTCTGCGATTGCCAACATACTAATAGTATAATGTACCAGACTAAGCCGTTTCAATAGCTAATGTTTTATACAGATCATAATGTTTCTTTATTACGTTTTTGGCTTGTTCTGGTACTTTTTCCAAGATAACACTAGACCTTCGTAGAGCTTTTAAGCCCAGATGACTTCGATTGAAAGGTGAACCCATATATGACTCAAACGACCACAAATCCAAAACGCGTAATCGCATTCACTTACACTTTGAAGAACTCGACCGGGGAAGTACTAGATAAGTCAGAGCCAAATCAGCCGATGCCATTTTTAGAAGGCAAACAACAAATTATTCCGGCACTTGAAGCAGAACTAACTAAGATGAACGAAGGCGATAAAAAAGAAATTAAACTGAGCGCAAAAGATGCGTACGGAGATTTTCGCGCCGACATGATTATGGAAGTTCCAAAAGAAGAGCTAGCGCATTTAAAATTGACTCTGGGTGCGCATTTACAACTACAAATGGAATCGCAAACACGCGTCGTCAAAGTTACTAAAATGACAGACACGCATGTGACATTGGATGGCAATCATCCATTAGCCGGAGTCGATTTAGTTTTCGATATTGAAATTATGCTTATTCGAGAAGCGACAGCAGATGAAATCATTCACGGTCACGCACACGGATTACACGGCGAAGCCCACCATCATTGATGATCCAGTGCACAGCACTTTAGGCCAATACCAAATCTTGATTTTAGACCAGCTTTATGACAAAAACTTGTCTGAAGAGAGGGCTCATTTTAGCCTTATTAAACAAGATCCCGTGTCGATTTAATTTATCCTGTGTAAGTTATTTTTCACTCCGGGGCTTAGAACACAAACGCTTTCGGAGGAACGAAATGGCAAAAAAATTATACGTAGGGAATTTAGCATTCTCTGTAACTGATGATGAACTTCAACAAGCATTCACATCTTTCGGCAACATTTTATCAGCACGCGTAGTGATGGATCGCATGACGGGTCGAAGTAAAGGTTTCGGATTTGTCGAAATCGAAGACGACGGTCAGGCTGATGATGCAGTTAACAAAATGAACGGCCAAACAATCGGCGGTCGTCCAGTTCGTGTCTCTGAAGCGAAGCCTCAAGAAGATCGTCCACGTCGCACTGGCGGCGGTGGTGGTGGCGGATACGGTGGCGGTTCACGTGATGGTGGCGGCGAAGGCGGCGGAGGCTACGGCGGCGGCGGTGGATCACGCGGCGGAGGCTACGGCGGTGGATCATCGGGCGGCGGCGGCGGAAATCGCTACTAGATTTTACTTTTCAAATTTCATATTCACATTTCATTTTCACATATTGAAAAATTAGATTAAGATCCTAGGCCATGCTTAGGATCTTTTTTTTTACCGCATTCTTATTCGCGATTTCTGAAACTGCACTCGCAAAGAAAATTGTTTTCTTAGGTGATTCGCTGACCGAAGGATATGGGGTCGCGCAAGAAGCGGCCTTTCCACAAATCATTCAGAAAAAAATAAAGGCCGACAAACTGGATTGGACTGTGGTCAGCGCGGGCTCTAGCGGGTCTACCAGCGCTTCAACATTAAGTCGTTTGAAGTGGGTCGCAAAAGATAAGCCTGAAATCATTTTTATTTTAATGGGAAGTAACGACGGATTACGTGGATTAAAAGTAGAAGACACCGAAAAAAACCTAAATGATTCTTTGCAATGGGCGTCCGATCAAAAAATAAAAGTTATTTTGGGCCAGCTTCATGTTCCGCCAAATTACGGACAAGAGTATTCTAAGAAATTCTCAGAAATGTTTCCGCGTTTAGCAAAAAAACATAAAATCAAATTAGCGCCATTCTTACTTGATAAAGTGGCGGGGGTGCCAACGCTAAATCAAGCAGACGCGATTCATCCGAATGAAAAAGGTCATCAAATCGTAGCCGATACAATTTATAACTTTTTAAAGAAAGAATTATGAGCTTATCAATAAAGAATTTATCTAAAAGTTACCAGCAAGCGGGCGAAAAGCTTTCAATTTTAAAACATCTCAATCTTGAAGTGGCGACTAGCCAAATCGTGGCCGTAGTCGGAGCATCCGGCAGCGGCAAATCAACCTTTTTAAGCTTAGTCGCAGGTTTAGACCGTTTCGATGAGGGTGAAATTTCAATTAACGGTCAAACGATTAAAAATTTCGATCGGGCCCAGATGACAAAGTTTCGTGCTGAGAATATAGGTTTTGTTTTTCAACAGTTTCATTTAATTTCACACTTAACTGCTTTCGAGAATTTAAGTTTACCCTTAGAAATTTTAAATCGAAAATTTAAAGACGACGACATTTTAGCCCGCTTAGATCAAGTCGGATTATCGCATCGCGCGGATCATAAGCCGACGGAATTAAGCGGTGGTGAATGCCAAAGACTTGCCTTGGCTCGCGGTCTTATTACCCAACCCAGTTTACTTTTAGCGGATGAGCCTTCCGGAAACCTTGATAGCGAGACCGGACAAAAAGTAATGAACTTGTTTTTCGATCAAGTTCGAAAAACAAAGACCACGACCGTGCTTGTTACGCATGATATCGAACTGGCGAAACGCTGCGACCAGATTTTTGTTTTGAAAGACGGAAATTTGCATTTGCAAAATAAAGAGCTATCAGGCCACCCGTGAATTTAAAAAATTTAATTCGCCTGAGTATCTTAGAACTGATTCGTTTTAGAAAAATAACGCTTTTTCTGATTTTTAATTTTACCTTAGGACTTATTGGTTTTTTTCTATTGCAGATTTTCCAACAGAGTTTATCGGCGCAAACTGCAGAAAAAGCGCAAGTCATCTTAGGCGGCGATATTTCCGTAAATGCCCGTCGCGCTTTTACGGAAGCTGAAAGAGCAGAATGGGAAAAAAGCATTCCCTTTACAACTCGATCACAGTTCTACGGTTTATTTTCGATGCTTCGGGGAAAAACAGACGCGCGCCTCGTCAACATCGGAGCTTTTGATTCAAATTACCCATTGTACGGCCAATTCAAATTATCTGATGTAAAGTTAACTGAAGATAAGGCGCGCGTTTGGGTCGATCCGGAAGTACAAGAAATACTTGAACTGAAATTAGGTGATCAAGTTGAAATCGGAGAAGCAAAATTTGAATATTCAGGAGTTATCGTAGAAGACCCTTCGCGATTATTCAGAGGCACCGGCTTTGCCCCCCGCGTGTTAATTCATTCGAAATTTTTAGCGGACGCCCAGCTTTTGAAGCCCGGTAGTACATTCAATGAAACTTGGACCTATAAGGTTGAACCTACTCCAAATTTAGTAGAAATTAAAAAACAGCTAGAACAAGTCATCAAAGATCCCGTCGTTCGAATTGAATCAGTCGCAGACAACGAGCAAGATTCAAATCGAGTTCTAAAATATTTCACCGATTATTTAGGCCTCGTGGCCTTGGTTGCGTTAGGTCTTTGCTTTCTGTGCGGAAGTTATCTATTGCAATGGACTTTTCAAACAAAAAAGAAAAGCATCGCGATTCTAAAAACATTAGGACTAACTGATCAAAAAATCCTCATCATTTATTTATTTCAAAGTTTATTGATTGCGACTGTTTCGTGCTTGCTTTGTATTTTATTTGTGCGAACCGTGCTACCAGCAATGCAAAGTGTTCTCATCAATCAATTTCAGTTACCCGTTCAATTGAGTGTCGACTTCCTATCATTAGTCATCATTGCCCTGATTGGCGTGGTAGGCCCGCTTTTAATGACGGTCCCGCAGATTTTACAAATTTTCGAATTGCAAGCGCTAGAACTTTTTCAAAACGTTAGTCAATCAGGTCGGCGAAGCCGATACTATTACTTTTGGTTAGCCCTATCGTTAGCCTTATTTTGGGCCCTGTCGGTTTGGCAAAGTCATTCGCTGAAAATTGGAAGTGGCTTCGTCGGCGCTCTTGTATTTCTGATTATACTCTTTTTCTTTTTAAATCGATTTATTTTGGCTGGTTTAGAAAGAGCATCTAAAAAATTCAACTGGCTGATTCGTTACTCGTTAAGGGGTTTGACCCGTCGGCCTGGTTCGACCAGTTTGGTGTTTACGACGATGAGTTTAGCAACATTAGTTCTTAGTTTGCTTCCGCATTTAAAGGCTTCAATTCTAAATGAAATCAGGCCTGAACAAACCTCGCAAATGCCTCAGCTGTTTTTATTCGATATTCAACCGGAACAAGTTAAGCCTTTACAGAACCTATCTGCAGACCTTTTAGGAACTCAATTGAAATTTAGTCCGCTGGTTCGTTCACGAATATTGAAAATCAATGACCAAGCCTACGAGCGAGTCGTCCAAGATGATAGTTTTCAAACCCGCGAAGCCGAAGCTGAAGCCCGATTCAGAAATCGCGGCGTTAATTTAACTTATGGCAGTTCGCTGCAGCCTTCTGAAACGATAACTGATGGAGCCTTCAGCGGTGTGCACCAAGGGGCTGGAGCAATCCCGCAAATTTCACTTGAAGAAAGATATGCGGGGCGAATCGGTGTCAGCCTCGGTGATCAAATGACATTCGACGTACAGGGGATTGAAGTGAAGGGGCAAGTCAGCTCCATTCGCCAAGTTCGGTGGACCAGCTTTCAGCCCAACTTTTTTATTTTATTTCCTCAAGGCGTTCTTGAAGAAGCTCCGCAAATTTTTCTAACTTCAGTTTCACAAACCGACGAGGCCTCTAAGGCATCCGTAAAAAGTTTTCAGCAACAAGTCGTGCAAAAATTTAAAAATATTTCAATCATCGACGTTTCGAAAACAATTCAGAATTCGTTAAAGTACATCGATCAAATGTCGCTGGGTTTGCAAATGATGGCTTGGCTTGCCGTATCCGTCGGTTTATTCGTTTTCGTCATTCTTCTTAACACGCAAATTCGCGAACGTTTACAAGAGATGAATCTAATTCAGATCTTAGGCTCGACGCCGACGCAAATAAGAAATGCTATATTTATCCAATTTTTTGTATTGATGAGCATATCGATCGTCTGCGGAGTCGTGCTGGGCTTAGTAGCGGCTCGCTTGCTGCTAACCTACTTGTTTAACATTACAACTGTTTACGATATTCAATATTTGGTATTTCTAGCGGCACTTTTGATACCAATTGCATTTTTGGCGATCTATTTCGGTTTAAAGCCTCTGCAAAAGTTAAATCCGATGGATTTAATTAGACAGACATAGCGCAGTTTATTAAATTGATCGAATGCTAAACGTGAACCAAATGAATTCAATTCAAAAAGCCGTTCGACTTCTTAAACAAGATGAAGTCATCGGTATCCCGACAGAAACGGTCTATGGATTAGCCGCAAGAATAGATTCTGAAGTAGCTATTAAAAAGATATTTTCAACCAAGCTGCGCCCATTCTTCGATCCGCTGATTGTGCATGTTAGTTCAATCGAACAAGCAAAGACTTGCGTGCAAGATTGGAATTCAATGGCAAATTTTTTGGCTGAAGCATTTTGGCCGGGGCCTTTGACATTAGTTTTACCTAAATCAGAAAAGATTTCTGATTTAATTACTTCTGGTTTAGAAACGGTAGGACTCCGCTGGCCATTGCATCCCATAGCGCAAAAATTAATCGAGATGTTAAACATACCTTTGGCAGCACCAAGTGCAAATTTATTTGGGCGTACAAGTCCAACTAAAGCGCAGCACGTACGTGATGAATTCAAAAATGCGGTTTACGTTATTGATGGTGATGCCAGTGAAGTCGGTATTGAATCAACTGTGTTGTCAGTGAAAAAGGTTGATGAAAAGTACCAACTTGCAATTTTACGCAAGGGTGCAACCTTGCAGTCTCAGATTAGCGAAAAGCTGCTGACTTCAGAATTAAATTTCGAGTGGATTGAACAGCTTGATAAAAAAGAATCACCGGGCCATATGAAGCACCATTATATGCCAAGTGTTCCATTTGTGGTTTGTCGAAACCCGGCCATGAAACTTTCTGAACTAGCTGACATTTTAAATAAACGAATGTCTGAACTTCCTGATGAAGTCGACGGCGTGAAGATTGTTAAACCAAAAAAACCTATTCAAAAAATCGAGTTCTTACGATTATCAACTGACCCTACGCAAGCCGCGCGTGAAATGTACGCCCAACTTAGGTCTGTAAGCCAGCGGCGCCCTGAAGCCCTTTGCTATATACAGTTACCTACTCAAACCGGCGAATTGTGGGAAAGTGTATTTGATAGACTATACAAAGCTGCTTCTTTAATCATAGACTAAGGTAAACGCATTTTTGACAGGAAGTTAACACAGCTATGGTTTTATCTCGATCACTACCCAGAATTCTTCAAACCCCGTTTATTTTAGTTCGAGCTGCGTATCGCCTTATATTTTTTGTTTTCATCATTTTAGGTTATTTTCTGACAGCTGCATTTCATTATTATACCGAGAAAAGTTCAGTTGAGAAAAGAAAGAAATTAGTTAAGAACGCAAATTTTTATTCAAAGTTTATGTTAAAAGCTTTTAACGTCGAGCTTATTTGCAAAGAAAATATTCCTGAAGATGAAAATTCATTGGTCGTGGGAAACCACATGGGATTTATTGATATCGTTTGTCTGCAAGCCCTTCGCGGTGGAGTTTTCATTACTTCATTAGAGATGAAGAACACGCCCGTTTTAGGATTAATAACTGATTTGGGCGGCTGTGCCTACGTAGACCGTCGAAATCGAATGAACATTCATGAAGAGCTCAAAGGAATCACTGAAGTATTGAAGCAGGGGTTTCGCATCGTACTTTATGCTGAGTCGGTTTCTTCTAATGGCGAAAAAGTTTTGCCATTTAAAAAAACCCTGTTGATGGCTGCTGGCTTAGCGAATCGGCCGATCCGCCCCTACGTGTTTAATTTTAGAAAAGTAAATCAGGGGCCGGTTTTTTTCTCGCAGCGAGATAATTTGTGCTGGTACGGTGATCAAACCTTCTTTCCGGCTATTTGGAAGTCATTACAACTAGATTCGGTCACTTGTGAAATCGAATTTTTACCATTGGTCTATCCAAAGCCTGAAGATGACCGTACAAAGGTGGCAAACCATTTACATGCGATTATTTCTGAAAAATTTGTACCTTTTTATCCGTCTATGAATAAAGAACCAGTCGACGAAGCTTCTTCAAATATTTTAAGCCATTCATTATAAAGCGATTAATTCTGCCTCTAAAACACCACGAACCGAATTAGCCACGAAAATTTCATATATACATGGCAAGGCTTGTAGTTCAGTAATCGAAATATTTTTCTCTACTAAAGATTTTATTCCGTAAACTGGTAGATCAATCCACTTTTGACTAATTGCAAAGCGACGATAGACACCGTTGATGCATCCACTAGTCAGTGGGGGGGTAAAAACAATATCCTCACCGACACTGTAAAAAAATAAGTTACATCTAGTTGTTTCAGTTACATCATGTTTACCATTCACAGCTATGATGTCGTCGACGTTAGGCGACTTTAACTTCAGAAGTTCATTCCAATTGCTTCGATCACTCCACTTATAGTTGTGTTTGCCAATTCCGTCAGGATTCTTGTTCGACTGAAGAACTTGAAGTCGAACAGGGATTGGTAATAACGAAATCGGAATTATCTCATACGAATAATCATTCGGGCTTGAAAATACAACGCGGACTAATTCTGATTCTGATACCGAATTCTTCAACTGATCTTCAAGACGGCCATAGATATCAAGGATCGTTTCATATTTCGTTTGCAATTGAAGTAATGCCAAAGCCTCGAAAGTTCTTTGCGCATGAAAAGGTTTCAAGAAAATTCCGCCATTTCGAAAAGCGAATGAATCAAGTACGTTTGAACTACGAGCTGACATTTAAATTTCCGGTCTTTAGTAAAAATTCAGTCCATTCGCTTTCGGGATCAGAATCATAAACAATTCCGCAGCCTGCGTGATAAATTAATTGGCCGGTCGTTTGGATAAAACTGCGAATGCTTAGGCTTAAACAAAAGTCAGAACCCTTCCACCAACCTAATGTGCCGGTGTAAGCTTGGCGTCGGTATTTTTCAACCTCGGCGATGACTTTTAAGCTTTCAATTTTTGGACACCCCGAGATTGATCCTCCCGGCAAAAGATGCTGAAGCACAGTAGATAATGATTGTACGTTTCTAACTTGAATCTCGGAATAAGTATGTTGAATGTAACCTAACTGCATTTGCTGGCGGTGTTTGGTGACCTCGGCTGAATATTGAACGTCAAGACTGTTAAGATCATTTCTTAATAAGTCGACGATCATTGAAAGCTCGGCCTCTTCTTTTGTGTTTCTATAAAGTTCTTGATCAAAATCTTGATCAGAGCGCGAACTTCCTTTGATGGGCCTTGTTATCAATAATTGATTTCGTTGTTGTATAAACAACTCAGGCGAGAAACTCATCAACGTGAAATGATGCATCGGCAAAAAGGCTTTATACTCTGAATTAAAGTTTTTCTCGTAATGAAAGAATACATTTAATTCTGAATCTTGCGTTTCGCAAACAAGTGGCGCAGTTAGATTCACTTGGTAAATTCGGCCGTTTGCAATTTCATTCTTAATGTACGCTACATGCTTAATGAATTCTGACTTTTCAATAAGAATTTTAAACTTGTGCTGAATAGACTTTAAATCAAAGCGTTTCTTGATTTCGCTAAAACTAAGCAATTCGTAATGATCAACAATAAAAACATGCGCCTTTGCCGAGGTGTAAAGAGATTTTTTGTTCCAACTCACGATGTCGTCGTTATATTCAAAATTAATTTGTACGATCTTCATTGCTTCGGCGTGCTCTTTTTCAATTCGATGCAGAAAAAGATCGACTGAAAGATCAACCGGGCAATTTATTAATTGATACTGTTCGCTGAAAATAAACTGACTGTTGTCATAAAAACAGATAAGTGGTTTCACAAATTCAACCACGAATTTAAAATATCTAAATGTATCTTCGAGTCTTCGGTTAAAAACGATTCAGGGTGAAATTGAACTCCCATCCACTTTTTACTTCGGTGTTTGAGCCACATTGGTTTTTTATCATCGGCAGAAATCGCAAGTAATTCAAAATCATTAGTTAAGTGATTTAAATCGCAGACTAAAGAATGGTATCTAGCAACTTCACTTCCGTCTAATTTCAATATCGCACGAACGTCCAAATCAGCAGCGTCTTTACTGATTATTTTTAATTTCGATTTTTTTCCATGCAGCGGGGGGGAGTAGGCGCACACTTCGCCATTTAAGCTTTGCACCATCAGTTGTAGTCCTAAACAAACTCCGTAGATGGCCGTCGTAGAAGGCGCTGAACGTAGCCACCCAAGAGTCTGTGGATAATCGGCTGGATTTTTTGGTCCCGGTGAAAGCACGATTAGGTCTACATCGGGCTTCACAAAGCGGGACGGGTCGTTTTGAAAAAATACCTGATGATTGACTACTTCGATTTCAGTAAACAAAGGCTTCAGCCAATGCTTCAAATTCTGAGTAAATGAATCATCATGATCGATTAAAACGGCTTTCATTGGTTCCTTGAAAGCGCACAAAATATCACAGTCGATTCGGGAAGGGCATCTCACAGACCGCGGGAGACTTAAAACAAAAACGACCCAAAAGCGAATTCTAATGGGTCTGGAAGACCAAAACCGAAGCAACAACTCTTCAGAAAAGGTGTCGAGCTAACTCAGGCTCTCATATATCCATTAAGACAGGGCAATAACATAACTAATCACCAATTGCAGAAACCAAATTCCAATGTTTAATCTATCGAAATAATTACGCTTTTTTGAAACAAATCCGTTTGAACTGATTGCTAAATGCATGTACCACTCCTGTTGTATTTACATATGACTTATATATGTAGATAATATGTAAATAGATGTAAATCAACACAATCAAGACTCTTCCTATGAAAACTAGATGATCGAACAGGAAATTATTTCATTAAAACGCGTTGGTGATGGCGTAAAGCGTCATTATGCGGTAAAAACAGGCTACTTAAATAATTTGGGGGTCCTACGTGCGTTCAATTTCGATGATTTCAGTTTTAGTGCTTATGCAGTTAAGTGCTTGCAGCCCGGAACAATTCGTTGTCCAGCAAACTCAGGTTTCTGAAAATGATTTATTGGAAGCGAATGTAATTGATGGTGAAACAATTCGTGAACGTAAAACTCATGCATCTAAAAGTGTTGTCGCCGTCGAGATGTTAGGTGAAGGTCGAAAAGTTCTTACCTACTGCACCGGGGTTTTAATTGGCCCACAAACAGTTTTATCGGCTGCTCATTGCTTCAATCCAAAATTAATCGGTGGAGAGCCCGTTGGATTTAATATCGTATTTGAAACCAATACGAATCGATTGCCGCCGTCAGCAACTCGACGTAACGGTTCAGGCTTTATTCAGCATCCACAATATAATTCTGAAAATAGACAATGGGTTTACCGAGACGGTCAATTTATTGATCCCAATTCATTTCCGGGATTTAATTTTTTACCAAACGATGAGCAATCATTTGCTCCGGAAAGCGATCATGACTTAGTCGTATTAGTTTTTAGAGGCGATTTGCCGCGAGGCTTTACGACAACACCTATTGATACAGATGTTGAAGCTAACTACGTAGGGCAGACAACTTATTTTTATGGTTATGGACGCTCGATAGATTACTTTGACCGTAAAGGGGCCATCGATACAACAACGGGTCAGCTACGTAAGGGTACCGCAAAAGTTGACACTGATTTTTCGCGCCACGAAGACCGCTACTATACGTCTTTAGCTTCGAAAAACTCTTTATGCCAAGGTGATTCGGGTGGGCCCCAGTTTTTTCAATCAGGTTCTACACTTAAAGTAATCGGAATTAATTCTGCGGTTTCAGTAGATGAAAGTTCAATTAATACGATTAAGCAGAACGATGCAAAGATGATCAGCTGCCGTACACGCAGTCAAGTTGCCAAAGTCGCTCCGTATGCAAATTGGATTAAAAAAACAGAATCAAAATTATTAAAAGACTTAATGAAAGAAGGCCGGTAATGAAAAACAATATTCTAGCATCGCTTATCCTATTATTTTCAATGAACGCCATTGCTGGCTACACCGGAATTTATGGCTATGAGTACTGGTATCCGAAACACATTGAGGAGTATTTAACTTTGGTTAATACTCCTTCAAATTTAGAAATTGCTCGCCAGAACGAAGGCAAGTCTTACGATCCACAAGTTTGTGCGCCGGTTTTTGCCAAAGCGTTTGCAAAAAACGAGTTAGACATTCGTTATGCGCTTGGATACTTCGATGATTCGACGGGCAATGATATCGTTTGGGACGGGAAGAACTATGGAAAATCGGCCAGCTTAGATATCGAAATATTTTTTGCAATTCGCGAAAATTTAATGAAGCCCTGTCAAGGTAACCGAGTCACTTGCGGTTTCCGCGAACACGGCGATCCTGAAAACGGAAAAGCAATTTACACAAAAAATATCAACTTATTAGGTCGTAATATTGAAGTGTTCTTAACGATGACCTACGCATCGGCATCGAACAACTATCAGCGTAATAAAACTGAATTACGTGATCGCCAATCGTTTTTAACAGCGCAATCCGACGATAATCTTTTTGGAGGCTTAACTAAAGCCGATATCATTTTTTATAACGGACACTCACGTAACGGCGGCGGACCTGATTTCAATCCTCCGATATTAGATAGTAAAGATCACACAGATTACGACGGTTACTACAAAGTAAAGCGTCCGGGAATCAAGCGTGCATTAGAGGCGATTAAGAAAAATCCAAATCAAGGTTTAATCTACGGATCATTTTCATGTTTTTCGGCTTCGCATTTTCAGAAAGCATTGACGACGACCGCACCAAAAATCCGAATGATTTTATCCTCTGACACAATCGACTACCTTCAGTCACTTAAAGCCTCAATGGGTTACCTAGAAGGCCTCATGCAAGGCCGATGCGGCGAAGATCTAGCCCAATTCGCAAAACGCGAAAACCTATACGGCGGCTTCAAAGGCGTAAACATCAAATAAGAAAAAGAAAGGGGGAACTCCTTTAAGGTTTAAGGTAACAGTTCCCTTTTTGGAATGCGGCGTGCCAAGCCGCTCCCGCTCCTTAAGTAACAGTTTCCTTTTTGAAATGCGGTGTGGCTAGATCCACACCGGTTCGACTTCGAAATTTTTGATGGCTTGGTAGAGGTTTTCGGTTGAAAGCTCCTCTAGCTGGGCTGAGGTTTTCCAGGATTCGAATTTCGTTGGGCCGTGAAAGTCGCTGGATGCTACAATTGGTAATCCGGATGTGAAGACTTCTTTTGAGAAATGATTTGCGGTTCCGCACTCCCAGGCATCAAATTTTGATTTCAATCGTTCGCTGTTTTTCCACAAGTAGGTGGTTTTAAATTCGTATGCTTTTTCCCAAAGCGGGTGGGCTGCGATCGAGAAAAAGTTTTGATTTGCTTCCAAAATATCTTCGATTGATTGATTTGGGTCGATGTATCGATCGACACCTAGAAATACAATATGCGCGCCATTTTGTCGCGACCAAGAGTTTAGTGTGACTTCAACTCCGGGTACTAAAATCATCCCGTATTGATCCCAAGCGCGTTTTTTTTCGTTCGCAATAAGCTCTAAGTATTCAGCCATCGAGTTCTCAGTGAGGGAAAACTTTAATTTTCTAGTTACAAATCCAGTCAGAGTTTTCGAATCAGCCAGGTGATCGGTTATCGCAATGATGCCAAAACCTTTACGGCCGTAAAGGTCAACGATTTCAGAAATAGTTAACTTGCCATCACTGAAGTTGGAATGAATGTGTAGGTCGACCAAGTACCTTTTTTTCATTTGGACTTTCTGGCGGAGTAGCCCACGTGCGCACAGCATTCAATTGCTGATCTAGATCAGTGACTTCAAAAGGCGTTCCCCATTCAAAATTTATTTTTTTATTCTGCGTCCGGAACAAAAGCTTCAAGCTTTCAAGCAAGTTATCGTCATCAATGTAAGCGCATTCACGTAGAGGAGAGTAAGAGATGCGAAACGGTTGAATTTTAACATCGCACTGCTGGGCAATTTCGAATAAGCCTTTTTTCCAAGGTTTGTCCTCGGTTAAAGTTGTTGTCCCCGAAGGAAAGCCAGCTAAATGAATAATCCTAAATTTATTTAAGAAAATATTTTTGATATTCGTTTTAACTTGAGATCTAGACTGTACGCAGCTGCGATCAACAAAAATAGTTCCAATACGTCGCGCGGCCGAGCCGATCACTGGCCAACGAGAAACTTCTTTTTTCGAAAGAAAAACGACCTGAGGATGAACAGCCATCAACACAACGATATCCAAAAAACTAATATGGTTGCCCACAAGAATTTGTTGGCTGTTTACAGCACACTTATTCTTAACATTTAATTCGAAATTAAAATCGCGAAGAATTTGGCAGGCCCAGTCTTGTTTAAGTTGAATAAGATTCGCTTTGGGTAAAAACGAACGAATCAAATAAATTAAAGTGTGAAGAAAAATAAAATAGGTTTTTAAAATATGATTCATATGATGTAGCTAAAGTCTTACTGCTTAGTCCAGTCCGGTCACATCAAGATTGTGTCAGGACCAGGGCTTTTGAAAAACCCTAACCTAATCTTAACTTTTTAAAATCAGAAACAGTGATTCAATATTTGTAGGAGGTTTTATGGTTTCAATGATTGATTCAGTTATTCAGAAAAGCCAGATTTATATAACTCGCCTTTCAAATTGGAAAAACAAAGTTGATCTAGAATTAAGTTTTGGCCCTTACAAACTTAAGATCGCCCAATCGAAAAGTGAAGTGATAGAATGCTTCCGACTTCGCCACGAAGTGTTTTGCCTTGAAATGGCCGGCAAAGCGACCAAGAGTGGTCTTGATTATGACGAATACGATTTAGTTTGCGATCATCTTGTCATCACTCATGAGCCAACACAGCAAGTAGTTGGAACTTACCGTATGAATTTTTCTGGCACCTCAAATAAATTCTACACTGACTCTGAATTTGAAATATCGCGATGGCTTGAGGAACAAAGCGAGCCTTTCATCGAACTTGGCCGCGCTTGCATTCAAGCTGAGCATCGACGTGGGGCTGTCATATCGCTATTGTGGCGTGGAATAGCTGAGTACATGAAGGCACTAGATGCTGATAAGCTTGTAGGATGTTCAAGCGTTAAAGTAACGGATGCGAGGTCTGCGGCCTTAATTTACAGTTATTTTCAGGTGAATGGTCAATTGAACGATGAAATATTTTTTCCAAGAGAAAAGTACCAAATGAAAGACTACTTATTCTGGATGATGGTATTTTCACGTGGCTTAACGGAAGTTCAAAAGCAAGAAGCGGAAGAGAAAATCCCATCGTTACTGAAGTCTTATATTAAAGCGGGTGCAAAAGTTTGCAGTTATCCTGCTTTGGATATGGATTTTAACTGTGTTGATTTCATGACTGTATTAAAAAGATCCGAGATGGACCAGCGTTTAGCGAAGAAGTTTAATGCTTAGTTTGACAAAAATGCTTGCGATGAGCCTGCAAAATTTTCTGCTCCAGGAGACTAAGCGTCAGAGGCTATCGTTCCATTGCTTAACTTGCTGAATGACCCAATCGGGATCATCTAAAGTTAAGTCGTGTCCAGCTGACGGATGAAGATTCAAGTCACAGCTCCATTTAGCTGAGAGGGTGCGGCTGCATTGGTAGCTAACTAAGCGGTCTTTTTCTGACGCTAAAATTAAAACATGCTTAATTGGTTTCGATTCTAAATGAGCTTCGCGAGAAAGATTCAGTTGCTTCCAAAAGTTACCCAGAGAAACAGCGTTTTCTTTTTTAAAATTAATCAGCTTGTTTAATTGCGGTTTCCATTTGGTAGGATCATTCGATGTTGCCTGCATCACAAAATTTTCAAGACTTTCTGGATTCATAAACACAAGATTCTTGATCAACCGAAAATAATTTTTAGGTATCAGGCGGTGGTAAAAAGGGCTTGCGCTGCTGCTAGAATTAATCAGCACAAGCTGCTGAATTTCTTCAGGGTACTTCGCTGCCCATTCTGCCGCGATCATCCCACCCATTGAAATCCCAAGTAATCCAACGGGACCTGTTGAAAAATCGACTTTTGAGCGCAAGTATTCAATCGTTTTTGGCAGTGAAGCATAACTTTTCTCTTTAGCAAGAAAACCATTTCCTGGAATTTCGACACATTCGACAGATGTCAAATTAAGCTCGGCCTTAAACTTCTCATCAAAGCCTAACCAATGGAATTTGCTTCGGGTTAAACCCCGAACGAAAATCCAGCGCTCAACTTTCATAGTAAATTTTCCGGGCTGATTGGCGCAGATTCTCTCGTATTCGTGGATCGATCTCTGTCCAGATTGAATTCGATGCCAGGCTATGAGTTAGAAAATCAAATAAAGGGCGATGTCTTCGTAAAGTGCGATTCAGTCGATGCTCTTTAATCGGGTTGAAAAGCCCAAGCTTTGAAAATATTTGCAGTGGATTTTTTTTCACCCAAATCCATGAACCCATTTCAAGCGTTAGTGGTAAATAGACTTGATCTACTTTTTTGTGATGAAGATAGCAGTAATCCCAGATATCTCCGTGGGTTAGATAGTTTTTAGATTGAGGCTCAATTTTATAAATGTGATACGGATGCGATTTCTTAAGTAGTTCAAATAGTAGGTGCAATTCGGAAAGCTGGGTAAACTCTGCATGACTATTAGCAAAAGGAAACCACAACTGATCTTTAAAGCCAAAACCAGAGTGAATATCTAAAGAAATCAGGGTATTTGTTTGCGACAAGATATTTTTAACGGTCTCTATAACAAATTTAGTTTCGGCTTCGACAGCATTTCCGCGGTACCAAGGAAGTTTTTTACTATAAAGCTGCCCACCTAATAATGACGGTACTTTATCGGTCGCTTCGATGGGCGCGTTTCTCATAATATCGACGCCGGCGCCATTTGAACGCGTCGTTTCGAAATATCCGACTGGATTCACCAAGGGAATGAAGACAACTTGAATCGATTCTAGCATTTGCTGTAAAACGCGGTCCCATGAAAGTCGTTCATGAAAGCTATTAAGTAAAGATAAGGCAAGTTTTGCACCGACGCGCTCTAATCCGTGAACTCCGCCCGTAATTAATAACGTAGGAGCTTTCGGATTTCCGTAATGGACCGAGACAAGTGGATAACTTTGTTGATTGTGTTGAACAGTCGAAAAAGTTTCGACCCGAGCATGATCTCTATACGACGAAAAATTTTTAACGAATTCACTAAGCGAAGTCACGAATGGCTCCGCTTAGTGTTTAAAATAGAATTATCGACAGTAAACATCAGACGATGAAATTTTAAGAACAGAATAACGTGCACCATTACCGATATTATCAACATCAGAAAAAAATGATTCAACAACTAATGTGATGAATCCAGTTTTAATGACTGTTGCATATTCAAAATCAGTTATACCGTTGTCGATATGAATACTTCGCTCTTCGTAATGTGTTTGAACTAGATTTGTAACGGCGATACTACAGCGCTCGGAAATGGCTTGAACGATCATATCTTGATGATCTTGTTCATAAGTCGAATTTTTGATTGTTACTGCTGAAGCGAATTGGGTACTAACTAATGAAAGAATCAAAATTACGTATTTCATTTGAGCTCCTTAGAGGTTTGACTAATTTGAGGGTAATATAGTCGAAACTTTATAAAAAGCCCGTTAAGATTTGATTCAGACTCGCAAAGCTTAAACTATTTACATATCCAATTCAGGTTCGTTTGATTTTAAACCTTTTTTCTTCATTTTCTCGACCAAAGTGGTTCGGTTGAGGCGAAGTAATAAGGCTGCTTGGTTTTTATTCCAGCCCGTTTTTTCAAGCGCTTTAAGAATTAAAGCATTTTCGAATTGATCAACTGCGGTATTAAAATCTAAACCTGCTTCCGGAATTTCAACTGAACCTGTTTCCGCATAGCTGGCCGCAGTTGATTTATATTTCGGTGGTAAATCGATAACTTCAACTAAGCCAGTGCCTTTTAGAATACTAAGGCGTTCAATTAAATTTTCTAATTCACGGATATTACCGGGCCATTGGTAATTCACCAAACAAGCAAGCGCATCTTGCGAAAAGCCAGCTAGCGACTTTGATTTCGTACGGTTGAACTGGGTTGTAAAGTGACTCAATAATAACGGAATATCGGTACGACGTTCACGCAACGCCGGAATAACAATAGGAATGACATTCAAACGGTAATAAAGATCCTCGCGAAATCTTCCGTCTTTTACAGCTTGATCCATATCGACGTTTGTAGCTGCAATCACGCGAACATTAACTTGGACAGATTTAGTTGAGCCAACGGGCTCGAACACTCTTTCTTGCAAAGCGCGAAGAATTTTAACTTGCATGCTTGGATCAAGATCGCCAATTTCATCTAAAAATAATGTTCCTTCGTCAGCTAGTTCAAAACGCCCAATCCGGGTCGAGATCGCGCCGGTAAAAGCGCCTTTAACATGACCGAACAATTCACTTTCGAGTAACTCAGATGGGATTGCGCCGCAGTTGATGGCAATAAAAGGACCCTTCGCGCGAGGAGAGTTATAATGAATCGCGCGGGCAATCAATTCTTTACCTGTGCCTGATTCACCCATAACTAGAACGGTCGAATCTGAATTTGCCACGCGCTCCACTAATGAAAGACAGTTTTTTATACCATCACTTTCGCCAATGATTTGATCGAACTGATAGCGAGTCCCCAGTTCAGTGCGAAGCTGCTTATTTTCTTGCTCAAGATGGCGGTGTGAAAGCGCTTTGTCTAATAAGCCCATGAGCTCTTCAACATTAAATGGCTTCGTTAAAAAATGATAAGCGCCTTTTTGCGTAGCCTGAATTGCCGAATCGATGGTGGCGAATCCCGTAAGCACAACAACTTGAGTTAATGGCGATTGAGACTTTAATTCGGCAATGAAATCTAAACCATTTCCATCAGGAAGATTCATATCAATGATTGCGATATCGAAAGGTTTGTCCGGAGACATGAACGAGCGCGCTTCATCAATACGTTGAGCCGTCACAACTTGATAACCTTTTCGATCAAGCAATCGAAATAATGCAGTTCTTAAAGTTGATTCGTCATCTAATATTAATACTCGCGTAGGCTTCATGTTCATGAACCTTCCTTCCGTGGTGGGTTCTGCTTGGATCAGTCGAACGAATAATCCAATAACAGATTAATTCAATTTTTGACGGAGGTGTCAAAAAATCTACTGTGCCCCTACTAATTCAGGACTTAAGCAGGCTTAGACTTGAGCGATTGGAAGTGTGATTAATAGCTGTATCCACGAGGTTTTTGGTTCGGTGATAATGACCTGAAAGCCTTGATCTAACAGGCTTTTTTCAAGTGTGATCAAGGTCATGTCATTCGTATTGGCCATGACATCATAAGGACCTAAGTTGGTAGAAAAACTTAAATATGAATTCATTTGGTCTTGGAAAATTTTTACCTCGACGAGACCTGTAAAATGCACATGGGATAAGCGTTTAAACTTCAATTTTTGCAATAAAAATTGAAAAACTAAATGAATTGAATTCCGAAAGTGCAGGGCTGATACCGTATGAATAATCTCTTGGGCCTGAGTATTTTCAGCATCTGAAAAAATAACTTTTAGGTTTTCTTTCTTCAACTGCATCTGTAGCAAATCTAAATTCTTTTGCACCAGCTTCAAGATTGGCTGAGGTTCGATTTGAAATGAATCTTCTTTTCTTGAAAAAATAAGAAGTTCTTCAATAATTTTTTTCATGCGAAGCGCCGTTTGATTCATCATTTCAATATCAGCCTGAAACGGGTGAGAGTTCGCTAGATCTAACTTCATTATTTGTAAGTACGAAAGAATTCCGCCCAAGGGGTTATTCAGCTCGTGTGCGATAGAGCTAGATACTAATCCAAGTTCGGCTAATCGCGCTGTCTGTTGAAACTTGTTTTCAACCGCACGCTGCTCAGAAATATCTTCATACAGATGAATAAAGTAATCAGCCTCGTCTTCGGTATCTAAACTGAACTGGCTTGATTGCACTCGAAATGTTTTCATTTCATTCTGAATTTCAAAGTTATGCCCTAGCGAACAGCCGACACAGGGAATCTTGCGATTAAATAATAGATCGAAACATTTAGTTTTGTGCTGAGCCCCTTGCGCATTTTTCTCTGCCGCCAAATTCGCTTGTAAAACTTGATACGTTTTGTCGATGACAAGAATTGAATGTGGTGACGAATGAAAAGCTAGATCAAATAAGCGTTCACTTTGCTGCAGCGATAATAAGTTAATCGACCGGCTTAAATTTATTTCTAAAGTTTCGCTTAATTTTTTGAAGTAATCCAGATCTAGCTTTTTATAGGCCCGGCGATCACCCTTGAAGAAGAAAATGACGTAAACTTCGCTTTGCAGGTGAATATCATTTCTACTGTAAGCAGATTCAAACTGGTTTTTAATATCTTGCTCAAACTGTTCAGTATCTTGTTTTTTTACAATTTTAAGCCAGGTGACTTTGTTGTAACTGGTTAAAAGCTCGTTTAGTTGCGCTTCGGCCTCTTCCAAGTTTTTGACTTTTGAAGTGACGTAAAGTGTTTTTCTTAAGAATTCAACCCGGTTATTGATTTCGAAAATTTGCTTTCGGCTTTCAATTAGATTATTTGTTTTCTCTTCTAATTTTTTCTCGAGTTCCTGCTTAATAATTTCGTATTCCGAATTGAGCTCGGCCGATAGGTTTAAGTACATTTGATCTTGGTTCGATTGACTGACTTCTTCCCAAATTTCCATTAAAAATTCGGGCGACAACAATTTTAATTCAATAAACCCTTCGGGCTTTACCAAATTATAATTTTCAATTGAAACTTTCTCGTCGGTTGAATCAAGCAAAATGATTTTTGCAATTTCGTGAGACATTCGTTTGTCTCGAATTAATTCGGCCGCGTTTACATCTTGAATTTCTGGCACATCACAAATTAATACGTCAATGAAGTAGGTATTTTGTTCTAAGTCTTTTTGGGTTAACCACAGCGGATCATATTCTTTAAATAAAGATCCTGGCTCTATACTCTTACACAAAAATGCGAGCTTAGATTTTATAACGGGCATGTCTTCAGCAACTCTGAATGTTGTCGTATGTGATAGTGTGGTTTGTACCGTGGGTCGCCCACGTCATGGCCCCGATCTTCACCAAATTCAAAATAGCAAGCTTTCGCTCCGATAAGAAGAGCATCGTGAATCTCAGAAGACAAAGAATTTCCAATGCATAATAAATTTTCTGGTTTAAGCTGATTTTTTTGAATGATATCTTCGAAAACGGCTTTTTTTCTTTTCTTATCTAAACTGTTAACTACATATATTTGATCAAAATCAGAACTAATGCCAAGTGCCGCCGCTTTTCGTTTTTGCGCTTGATCCGCACCGGCGGTTACCAAAAATAGTTTGTACTTCTTTTTAAGATAATCAATATTTTCACGAGCACCCGGCAGTAGTGGAAGCCGATCGGGCAAGGTCGGCTCGTAAAAAACTTTGATGGCCTCGGTTGCGGCTAAACGCGTTTCAGCTGATCCAAATTGCTGTGACAGTTTTTCAAAAACTTCTTTATGCGAGGTCTCTTTAATCATTTCTAGTCGATATTTTTCGCACTCGACTTGCGTTAATTGAAGGCCAGCCTTAATTAATATCGCAAACGCCTCGGCAGACGCTTTGGGGACCAAAAGCCCCGTCGTATCTAACAGCGTATCGTCTAGGTCAAAAGCGATGGCTTTAATCATGAAATTATTGTGCCGCTAAAGACACTATTTGCCTAGATTTAAAAAAAAAGTAACTGACGAAGAGCATTGCTACTGTTTAAGATAATTGCATGAAATCAACAGCAATTATTTTAGCAGGCGGTCAGGGCACACGCATGAAGAGTGCGTTACCAAAGGTATTACACCCAGTTGCGGGAAAACCAATGATTGTTCGTATTATCGAAAGCTGCCATAAGGCCGACGTCACAGACGTTCGCATTGTGGTCGGGCATGGTCAGAACTTAGTTAAAACTGTGCTTGAGCCTTTAGCGATTCATACTTACGTTCAAAAAGAACAATTAGGTACAGCCAATGCCGTGAAATCGGCTGACCTAGAATCTTTAGACGATACCGTGCTTATCATGAATGGTGACCACCCATTAATTTCCGCGCATGAAATCAAAAATTTTCTAAGTGATTTTCGCGAACAAAAATTAGATGTCGCGGTTGTCACGATCGAAATGAACGAGCCCGGAAATTATGGCAGAATTGTTCGAAATTCAAACAAGCAATTGGTTTCTATAGTCGAAGCCAAAGATGCTTCTGCCGACACGTTAAAAATTAAAGAAATTAATACGGGCATCTATGTAGCGAAGGCTGAAGCTTTAAAGAAGTACATACCTAAAATTCAAAATAATAATTCTAAAAAAGAATTCTACCTGACCGATTTGATTGATCTTTCGTTGCAGGATGGACTGAAGGTTCAGGCTATTTTATCAAACAATCACGATGTAGCACACGGCGTGAATACACAGCTTGAGTTAGCGCAAGCCACTAAAAAAGTTTTTCAAAATCACGCGATCAAATTGATGGAAGCCGGCGTGATCATGATCGACCCGGATACTTGCCATATCGAAGAGGGTGTTTTAATTGGCGCAGGCTCGGTTGTTTACCCAAATGTTTTCATGCGAGGTAAGACGGCTGTTGGTGTATTCTCGGTCATCGAACCCAACTGTATGATTTCTGATTCAGTCATCGGTGATGGAGTCCAGGTGAAAGCCGGAAGTTACATCGACGGCGTTATTATAAAAAATAATGCCTCTGTTGGCCCTTATGCTCGCTTGCGTCCTGATACAATTATTGGTGAATCCGCGCATGTGGGTAATTTTGTTGAAATGAAAAAAGTAAATTTTGGCAATAAATCAAAAGCGGGTCATTTAACTTACTTAGGCGACGCCGAAATTGGCGAAGAAGTTAATATTGGTTGCGGAACAATTACTTGTAATTATGCCGCCGACAAAAAGAAATATAAAACAGTGATTGGTGATCGCGTATTCGTAGGTAGTGATACGCAACTTGTAGCCCCTGTTACGGTTGAAAGTGATTCCATCATTGCGTCCGGTACGACAGTGACCAAAAACGTTCCCAGTGGAGCATTAGCTTTATCACGTGCACCGCAAGTGAATAAAGATGGCTACGCAAAAAGATTAATGAAGCAGACAAAAGAGACGGAGTCTTAAATGTGCGGAATCGTTGGCTACTTAGGTTTCCAAGACCCAAAAAAAATTATTGTTGATGGTTTAAAAAAACTTGAATATCGCGGTTACGACAGCGCCGGTATTGCCATTTTGAACGATGGAAAAACCAAACGCATCCGCGCAGCAGGTAAATTAATTAATTTAGAAGAGAAATTGATTAACGAACATTTCAACGGGCATTTAGGAATAGGCCATACCCGGTGGGCTACTCATGGTGCGCCGGTTGAAAAAAATGCGCATCCACATCAGGTTGGTTCAATCAGTTTAGTGCATAACGGAATTATCGAAAATTATTTAGATATTAAAAAAGATCTCATTGCCCGTGGTGCTGAAATTAAATCTGACACTGATTCCGAATTAGTGGCGCACTTAATTAACGAAGAAATTCAAGTGACGCAAAACTTATTGTTAGCGGTGCAAAGAACCTTAAGTAAATTAATCGGCGCATTCTCGATCGTAGTTATGTGGGAAAAGTCGCCGAATGAGATTATCGCTTTTAAAGACGGGCCACCGTTAATCGTTGGCGTCGGCGAAAAAGAAGCTTTTATCGTAAGTGATGTGCAAGCGGCACTTCACTACACAAAGAACTTCGTTTATCTAGAAGACCGCGAAATTGTCCACGTTAGCAATGGGACTGAAATCAAATATTACTCTGCTTTGGGTGCTCCACTTAAAAAGAACATTGTCAAAGTTGATTGGAACACAGAACAAGTTGAAAAACTTGGCTTCAAGCATTTCATGCTCAAAGAAATTTATGAACAGCCGCGGGCTGTTGCAGCGGCGATTGCCCCGCATTTAAGTACCGAGACTCATGAAGTAACTTTGCAGAACTTAGGCTTTGAAAATTCGAACGAAAAAACTTTCAAATCCATCGATCGAATTATGTTTGTAGCGTGTGGTACAAGTTATTACGCGGCGATGGTCGGCAAGTACCTGATCGAACAATCAAGTGGAATGCCAGTTGAAATCGATGTGGCCAGTGAATTTCGCTACCGCAAACCGATTATCCCAAAGAATACATTGTTGATTACGATTTCTCAAAGTGGTGAAACGGCTGACACATTAGCCGCAATTCGATTGGCTAAAGAAAAAGGCGCGCTTACTTTAAGTATTACAAATGTTCAGCGTTCTTCGATCGATCGCGAAGCGCACGGGCACCTTTACATGAACTCAGGCGTTGAAGTTGGTGTTGCAAGTACGAAAGCTTTTATGAGCACTCTTGCATTGTTAAACGTCCTAGCATTACAAATTGCGAAGACTTTGGGTAAACTGACGGTCGAGCAAGAGAAAAGCTACGTCACTCAATTGCTTGCGATCCCAAGTCAAATTGAAGGGGTTTTAGCATATGATAAATACTTTTCTGAGGGAGCCAAAAAACTTCAAGATTTCAAAGGCTTTCTTTATTTAGGCCGCGGAGTCAGTTACCCAATCGCTTTAGAAGGCGCTTTGAAGCTAAAAGAGCTTGCCTACATGCACGCCGAAGGATATGCCGCCGGCGAAATGAAACATGGTCCGCTTGCTTTGATTGATTCGAACATGGCAATCGTCGTGGTTGCACCGTCGGATGATCTGATTGAAAAAACGATTAGTAATCTTCAGGAAGCTAAAGCGCGAGGTGGAAAAATTATTTCGATCGGCACCGGTGAAAACGCCGCTTTACAATCAATGAGCGAATACTATTTATCAATTCCGGCCTCGTCGTGGATGGCGCATCCGTTATTATCGGTTGTACCTTTGCAGTTGATGGCTTACCACTTGGCAGATAGCTTGAACTACGATGTAGATCAGCCTAGAAATCTCGCGAAGTCAGTAACGGTTGAGTAAAAGAATTTTTCATTAGCTCGTAATATCCAAGGACGCTATCGACGAATTCGACGGTTTCGCGTCCACGGGCAAAGCCAAAACTTAATTTAGAATAATATTCTTCTTGTTCAAGCAGTGGAACAATTTTTTTGAATTCATACCATCGAAACGGATTCCTTTTTAAAGATACGGCAAGCTTTCTGGCATCGCGAAGGTGCGCCCAACCCATGTTGTAGGCGGCAAGTGCTTGTGTCCAGCGTTCGTAGCTTGAAGCTGATTTAGGAGTCTTATCGTAAAGATATCTTAAGTAGAACGCAGCACCCTTGATGCTTTGTCGCGGGTCTTCGCGGTCTTCTATGCCTAGGTGTTGCGCCGTCTTTGTGGTAATTTGCATCAGGCCGCGCACGCCCGTGTAGCTGCGGGCTTGTTGATCCCACTTCGATTCTTGGTAGGCCACTGCCGCAAGTAAAGTCCAAGGTACATCGTGCTCACGACCATACTTTTTAAACATGCTTTTCCACTTCGGCAAACGGGATTCAGTATGTACAAAAAATCTTGAAAAAGCTAAAGGCGACATTTGAAAAGCTTTCGATTCGTACTGGTCCCAAATGTGACGGACTTCATTTTTTCTGACTAAATTATTAAACCATCCCTGAAACAGCTTGTGGACTTGTCGGCTTTCAGAAGAACTAATCCACGAGACGGGCACGGCATATGACATCTGCCAAACTTTTTTGATCTTTGGATAACTAAGGATTGATTTTTCTGCGACCCGCGAATCGGCAGCGAAGCAAAAGCCCGGTACTTCCAATGCTGTCTTCTTTAAACTTAGATAATCTTTTCTGGTCTCAATGACTCGGTTTTTTGCAAATTGAGTTTTAAATTTCTGCAATCCAGAAATGAAGGTCAGGTTTGAAGGAACGTGGATGTTCGCTTCATTCATTGACGGCTGCGAACAGATAATTGAAACTCTTAGTTCGTCATACGACAAACTAGGTGTGCCTTGAATACTTACTGTCGATAAATCAGTTCGAATAAAAACTAAATCCGCTTCTTGATCCAAAATAAGCTTGTTCGCTTTTTCAATTCCGTTCACTTCAATAAAT
The DNA here is from genome assembly GCA_043760925.1 of Bdellovibrio sp. Lineage (GTDB taxonomy): Bacteria > Bdellovibrionota > Bdellovibrionia > Bdellovibrionales > Bdellovibrionaceae > Pseudobdellovibrio. The sequence continues at coordinate 38,223 of JAYUOK010000015.1, forward strand.
TCGACCGACATTTGGTATTGGTTTGCAAATGCGTTGATAAGATCTTTTTCGGGACTCTTCGCTTTTAGGTCTTGGTGAATGCCCACACGCAACTTTTGTTTTTCAATTCCGTTTGAAGCTTGAGTTTCATTGAAGAATACGCCGTGACAGCCATTTACAACGACAATAAACAAACTTGTAAAAATTGCTAAAATTAGCATCATTTTTGTCTTCTTTGGCATACGAGATTCACCTGTCTAGACTAGTCAGACACCTCGGTCACCCGAAAAGGGTGCATAAATTAATCAGATCATTTTTACGTACTTTAAGAGACAAAAATTGCGCGAGGCGTGCAAAATTTTCTTAGGGACAAACTCTGTTTCAGTCACAATAATACTCCCATGTCAGGTTGGATCGAAGTCATCGCAGGCTCAATGTATAGCGGAAAAACTGAAGAACTTATTCGCAGAATTCGTCGCGCGCAATTTGCAAAATTGAAAGTTCAAGTTTTTAAGCCTGCAATTGATCAACGTTATCACATCACAAATATTAGTTCGCACGATCAAACACAAATGCAAGCAACACCACTTGAATCAATTGATCAGGTTTGGAATTTTTTAAATGCCGACACACAAGTTGTCGGTTTTGACGAAGGCCAATTTTTTACGATGGGTTTGGTGCAGGTTTGCCGCGATCTAGCTGCGCGGGGAATTCGCGTCATCGTTGCGGGCCTTGATATGGATTGGAAGGCACAGCCTTTTGAACCGATTCCAACTTTAATGGCCATTGCTGAAGACGTTACAAAAAATCGAGCCATCTGTATGACTTGCGGCGCGCTTGCAACTTATTCTCAGAAGATAAGTGGATCTCATCAAAACCAGATCGAAGTCGGGTCTGAAGACTGTTATGAAGCCCGCTGTCGACTTCACTTCACTCCGCAAATCGAAAGTAACCCGTTAAAAAAATTTGATGGCTTAGACCAAAGCCCCATCTAAAAATAATTCCCTTTCATGTGTGAGTAAGTAAACTAAGATAACCCTGTAGGATTGCTATTATACAATGCGAAGGGATTATTATGAGTTCGAAGGTTTTTGTTAGTTACGTGATTGCAGTATCGTTCGTTCTTTCATCTTGTGTTTCAACTTCGGGTTCTCGTGAAGTCGCCGGATTATTCGGAATACAAAGTATTTCACCAATTTTTTCGCAGCGGGGCGCTCCGAAAAGTTTTTCTGATTCAGAAGTTGCTAAGATTGCAAGCGTTGCAAATTTAAGTTTGCAAGATGCGCGATTGATTCAAGATAACGATGCGGCTTTTGAATCCAAACTAGCAATGATCGAAAAAGCTCAGCGTGAAATTAGAATGGTCTATTTTATTTACGCAGACGATGACAGCTCATCGGTCATTTCAAACGCACTTATTAAAAAAGCAAAAAGCGGCGTTCAGGTAAAGCTACTTGTTGATTTTATTACGAATTACTCGAAATTCGATCTTTTAAGAATGATGGAAAACGAAGGTAACGGAAATTTATCTGTTTATTATTATAATTTTCCGGGTAAGACGATTCTTGAAGATGCGAAGTACATGACTTTACCGTGTCCGACAAAGAATGCTTCGCCGACTGCCAATGAGTGTGCCCAGTATAAAAAACCGTTGATGGCCCAACTAGCTGGCCAAGAAGCAACGCCATTTTCGAAAATGCTTTTAACTGGAATGTACGGCAAAAACACAACAGCACTTAAAGTTGCGTTGGGCTACGGCGCGCAGATCAACCCAGAAGATTACAAGACAGCTAAAGCAACATCAGCAGAAGATCGCGGACAGATCTTTCAGTTTTTTAAATTGATGAAGCAAGCTTCAACTGGAGATTTATCAGCCAAGATCAAACTAGCTATGGCGATGAAAGCACACGGCGAAACACTTAATCCAATTATGAACGAGACGACGGGTCGTTTTCCATTTCTGAATCAAACAACTGATGCAGGTGTCAAGCATTCGGCCGCTTGGGATCACTTGACTGATTATACCCACCATAAATTATTGATCGTAGATGGTTTTGAATTTCAATTGGGTGGTCGTAATATTGAAGATTCTTACCATATGAAGTCGCGCATTAAAGTTTCAGGTCGTGAAGATAAAGGTAAGTATATCTTTATGGATACTGACTTCTGGGGCCAAGCTAAATCGCAAGGTGATCTACTACAGATCGAAGCTACTTTCGATAAATTAATTAATTTTAAAGAAATGGTTGTCAACTCTCAGCGTGTTGGGCAGATCATGCCAAATGAATTCATTAGAAATACGGCGCGTATTAAAGCCGATGCACCAAGCCCAGGCGAAATGGCCGTAGGCATGTGTTTGCAAAAGGCAAAAGCCGGAGCAGTCACTGATTTAGGTGGTTGCATTGAAGCTTCGCTTCCGCAAATGCCAGGCTACCAAAGTTTAAATGCTCGAATTGAAGCGGCAAAAAAAGCAATGCTAGTATCTGAGAGCAATTTTAAAACAAATTATCGTTCGTCATTAAGTGAAAATTTTAGAGACCAAGCATGGTCAAATGGTATCGATCATTTAACGGCGCAAGACTTACAAAAGGCGAAGATTTCTTACATTGAAAATATCAATTACGGTAAGAAGAATTCTGCCGAAAGAATTATTGGATCCCGTTTAGGTTTTGAAGCGGATTATAACAAAAATATTCACTCAGTTTGGTACCGCGGTTTAGAAAACGTCTGCCAGGTGAGTCGAAATGAAAATCGCAATGTACGGGTTATTCTACACAATGCTTACCTATTCATGCCATCGGGCATGATGGTACGATTGGCGAAAATGCTTAACGGCGATTACGGAGATTGCTCAAAAGTTCGCATCACGTTTTTAACAAATTCAATCCCCACGACCGATCTAAATGTCATTAATATTTTTGCTCGCCATCAGTTGCGGGCACTTATGACTAGGGCAGCATCTGCAAAAGCATACGCTGATAATTTTAAATTACAAAATGGTCGTAAATACGAAGAGCCTCCGGTTATTGAATACTATGAGTATAACCCTACGAATGCAGGAGTGGGCCGTTCGCTTCACACGAAGCTTTCGTTAATTGACCAAGATATGATCGTGGGATCGGCTAATGCCGATGTAAGATCTTATTTTATGGATACAAACAATGGTGTATTCATTCGGGGCGCAACTGAATTGAATGATTCCTACGTAAAGCATATTGATTCAATTATTAGCGACCCAAGAAAAGCTTCTGCCGGCATGCTGACCGAGCAAGGGGTTTTAAAATTCGAACAGATGTCTGATCAGATGATCCAAATGCAAGATCGCGCGATCGTAGACGGACTACTTAATCGCTGGGACAAAAAAGGCCGAATCAGAATCGTTGGCGGTGAATCTTCAGCCGTGTTGGCGAAGAAGAAAAATCAACAAGCAATTATTTTACAAGAATTGGCAGATATCGGAAAAAGAATTACAGACGATTCAAATGCATTGCTTCAGTTTCGCCAAGAATTAAATAGTACAGAGCAGGGTTCTAGTTCATCTAAAAAAATTGAAGAACGATTAAACCAGATAGCTAATGACTTTGATGACTACTTTAAACTGCTTTAATTCGCGAAATTAAGATGTGTTTAGCGATTCGTTATTGAAATTTGTCATACATAATTGATTAAGACCGACTGTGAAGTCGGTCTTTTTTTTAATTACGAGCCCATTCAGATAAAGTTTCGCGAGCTTTGGCAATCTGCTTAAGTTTCTTTTCTTTTTTATCCGGGATCGGCTCAGGCCATGGCGGGATCAATGAAAAATTGATATTTGTTGGCTGAAAGTTTTTTTCCTTAAACGGATCCGTAATGGCTTCAAGCAGTGAACCCATAGCAGATTCGCGAGGCGGTGCAGTGAAAACTTCATCGTTTAACTTTTGCTCAATAAACTCTGCGACTAACAAACCTATACAGGTCGACTCGAAATAACCCTCGACACCTGTAATTTGACCTGCAAAAAATAGCCATGGATCAGTCTTACTTGATAAATCTTTATTCAAACGTTTTGGAGTATTGATAAACATATTGCGGTGTATGCTACCAAGTTTTAAAAACTCTGCATTCTCAAGCCCTGGAATCATTCTAAAGATTCGAGTCTGTTCGCCGTATGCCATTCGAGTCTGAAAGCCGACGATATTATAAGCCGTCGCTTCTTTATTATCTTGGCGTAACTGCACGGCCGCGAATGGGTAGCGCCCGGTTTTTGGATTTGTTAAGCCAACTGGCTTCATGGGGCCAAACCGTAACGTTTGCGGGCCGCGATCGACCATCACTTCGATGGGCATACAGCCTTCGAAGAAATTAGTTGTTTCAAAATGCTTTGGTTCAATTTTTCGCGCGTTCTTAATCTCTTCGATGAAGTTATTGTATTCTTCTTTGTTCAACGGGCAGTTGTAGTAGTCAGGCGTACCTTTATCGTAGCGGTCAGCCTTCCACGCGATTTCGGTATTGATTGACTCAGCATCGATAATCGGCGCGATCGCGTCGAAGAAATAAAGAAATTCATCTCCGAAATGTTTTTGCAGATCTTGTGCAAGTTCATCATCTGTCAGTGGGCCCGTCGCAATAACAGCGGGTCGTCCGATTTGATCAAGGGAAGTAACCACTTCGCGTTTAATTTCAATTTTGGGATGTGCTTCGACTAACGCAGTTACTTTCTGCGCGAATCTTTCTCGGTCAATTCCGAGTGCTTGGCCTGCGGGCACGGCGCAATCCTTCGCAGCTTTTAACACAAAAGAATTTAATAGCTCCGCTTCCCATTTAAGCTGACCCGTAGCAGAAACATCGGATAGGCTGCCGAAAGAATTTGAACAAACAAGTTCTGCAAAATCTGAGGTCTTATGCGCGGGGGTCGTTTTCACGCCGCGCATTTCATACAGAACGACTTCAAAGCCTTTATTGGCAAGCTGAAGAGCACATTCGCTACCAGCTAATCCGGCTCCGACAACGCTTATTTTACGAGATAAACTACTCATTTTAAGTGGCATGCCATGATGTAGACTTTCCTATCGAAAAACGCAAGATTTTGTGCTAAAAAATTTTATGGCTGAACAAGACTACCGAAGTAAATTCAAAACGGGCGCAGAAGTTTTACATAAGCTTCTAGAAGACAAAGCAGGACCCGTTTCAGATCAATATATGCGGTGGAAACTTTGGCTCAACTGGAAAGACATCGTAGGACCCACTGTCGGGGACAACACCGAGCCTATTTCATATCGAAACGGTACCCTTTGGTTGTGCGTGAAAAATTCAGTTTGGATGCACCAAATGACATTTATGGTTGAACCGATCATGAATTCAGTTAATCAAAAATACAAAAAAGGGTTTGTTAAAGAAGTGCGATTTACGCTGGATCGCCGGATGACTCCGGAGATTTCAAACGAAGACTTCAAAAAGAATTTGAAGAAATTTTTTAAAGAGTAATTGAAGCTGTTTTTTTGGCTCAAGTTTTGAGAATATTTTATGAAATCTACTCAGGTGGAATTTTCATGTATCTTGCATAATAATCTGTTCGCGGCAAGTATGGCACAAATCCAAATGCTTCTAGCACATTAAGTTTAATATAATTCTGACATGTTTTGAAGTCGCGTCCCCAGTTTACGATTCTTGAAAAAGGTCGAAATTGCCAGAAACTATTGCTTAACGTGCGATTGTTTTTGGATTCGCTTTTCATTTTTGAAAATTCACGGAAGCTTTTTTGTTTCATTATATGGCTAGCGATTTTGCCCGTGACAGCTTTTATAAAAGCTCGATAGTAGATTCGATTTGTAATTTTAAGTAACAAATGGATGTGATTGTTATTAATTGCTTTTTCGTAAATTCGGATACCAAACCTTTTGGCAAATCGAGCGATGATCTGATCGATCTGTTTATAATTCTTTGAGACTAAAAAGCTGTCGCTACCGTTGGCCCATTCGCTTCTGATAACAAAGTGAATAGTATCTCTCTTCGATAATGGTCGGCTAGCTTTTCGTTTCCCCTGCAATAGTGCGCCACCAAAGAATTTCGCCTGTGAAACAAAGCTTTTCGGAATCTTCATTGCTCGCGTATTATTAGTGAACTCGTTTAGTGAAAGTTGCTCTATTCTTTTCATTCTGCATATCTATTCAAGAATGGGGCGATGGGGAAGAGACGCGTTTCGATCGGCGTAGCAACCCTACATTTAGACTTTAAGGCATAATATTAGCGAGCTCATTCAAAAAAGCCTCGTATTACTCCGTCGATATCAGGACCAGCTACTCGACCGTCGATTTCTAGATTTACCAACGCATTCACGATTTGAAAATCTACTACTCAACCGAAGATTTCAGAATCTTTTTAACTTGTTGATCTTTTTGGCCGGCACCTAACATATTTTTGATACGATCATGAATTGATCGATCATTAATCAAAGCACCTAAAGTTCCATCTCCGCGGTCTACTTTGTCGATAATTTTTTCTAACTTATTGACTGAGCGGTCAAGGCTTCCTGATTTAACGGTCTTGTTTAATCCTGATGCGACTTCAGCTAAATGCCCACTTGCGATGTCTAATTTACTAATTAGGCTAGGGATTTTATTCTGTGAACTGATTGAATGCACCAGCTTTTGGAAGTCACTGATGGCATCAAATATTTTTTCGCTTTCATTGCCGCGTTTTGATAAAATTGATAAAATGTCATTGCCGTAATCGGCAGTCAGCTCATCATTCGATTGGATTGAATCTGATGCAACCGTGCCAGGTGTAATGTACAGATATTTGTCTCCTAATGCGCCCTGAGTTCTAATTTCAATTCGACTGTCTTTTTTGATTTTACTTTGGAACTCAGGGTCGATGCTGCAGATAACCAAAACTAAATTTTTAGTTTCATCAAATGTGATACGATCAATGTTTCCCACTTTTAAACCGGATAACGAAACAATGGCGCCAGTATTTAAACCTTGCACTGAATCGAAATAGCTTCGCACTTCGATTGATTTTCCGAACATTGATTTGTTTGAACCGAGAATAAAGATCGAACCTAGTAACACGCAGATTCCGATAACTAGAAATGCGCCGACCTTGATTTGCTTCATAATATATTTCCTTCAACAAATTGGTGAATAAGACTATTAGGTCGGTCTTTTAACTGGGCAATAGTGCCTTGTTCTTTAATTACTTTATCTTTTAAAAACGCAAACTTATCACAAACGGCAAAGGCCGTTGGCATATCGTGGGTTACAAGAATGGATGTAACCCCTTTGCGTTTTAACTTCAAAATAAGCTCTTGAATTCGCTTCGTATTATATGGGTCAAGGCCGGCCGTTGGTTCATCATAAAGAATGACTTCGGGTTCAAGCATCATCGCTCGTGCCAAGCCCACTCGCTTTTGCATTCCACCAGAAATTTCACTTGGGTAAAGATGTTCGGTATCGGAAAGTCCGAAGTCGGCAAGTTGATTGGCGATTTTTTCTTTAATCTGACCTGCAGAAAATTGGGATTGCTCTAAAATTGGATAGGCTAAATTTTGAAAAATTGTCATTGAATCGAATAAAGCGCCGCCTTGAAACGCATAGGCTACTTTTTTTCGAAGTTCGACCCATTGGGATTCTTTGAATCTTGAAACTTCTTGCCCGCTGATTTGAATTGAACCCGCATCAGGTCTTTCAAGGCCGATCAGACTGCGTAGTAAAACAGACTTGCCTGTTCCCGAGCCGCCTACTAGTCCTAGGCATTCACCTTCTTTAACGTAAAATGAAACATCTTCGTGAATCACGTTCGTGCCGAAAGCTTTCTTAAAATTATTAACTTCGATTACAGCCATTTTTCAATTATCCAAAATACTTTTGCTAGAAAGAAATCTCCAATTAATATCAGTAGCGATGAGGTAACAACCGCTTTTCTAGTGGCAACGCCAACTTCTTGAGTTCCGTTTTTAACGTTTAAACCAAAGTAACAAGAAGGAATTGCAATGAACAATGCAAAGAAAAAAGTCTTTCCGAATCCAGACATATAATCTTTGATGTTTGAAGTTTCGATGATGCGACGAAAATAGAAGTGAGGATCAATATTTAATTCAACCGACCCAACGACCAATCCACCGATGTTACCGATGACGTTAGCCATGGCTGCCAATAGCGGAAGTACAATAAGGCAAGCAAGAACTCGCGGAATAACAATTTTTTTAATCGGTGAGGTGCCCAATGCTCGAATAGCATCAATCTGCTGGGTAACCATCATCGAACCAATTTCACTAGCGATACCGGCACCGACTCGCGCGGCAAACATCAAACTTGTGAACATTGGCCCAATTTCGCGCAAGATCGTTGAAGCAACCAATCGGGGAACGTAAGGCTTACCACCAAATTTTTCTAAGCCGTAACCAAACTGAAGTGCCATCACCATTCCGATTGCACCCGAAGTAACTAACACTAAGGGAAATGAGCGGTAGCCCACTTGATATATCTGTTCTGCCAATAAATGACCGTAGTATGGTCTTTTAAAACCTTCGCGAAGGCAGTCTCTGGTTAAGTAGACTAGGCCGCCTAAGAAATAAAGTTGCTCACTAGCCCATTCTTTAAATGAATAGGCGATCGAATTATTCATTAAACGAAAGGCTTTCGTTAAAATGTTGAAAAGCTTTTCGGTCTTTTTCTAAATTATTTTTCTTGCCCGTTAAAGATGAGACATAGCCACAATTCTTGCGTTTGAAAGACATCGATTGAATTTCAATGGGCTCGCCGTCAAGCTCGCCTTCAGAATTTCGTACTAATGCAGGTTTGTTTTTAAAAGTTACCTTTTGCTCTTTGATCAGCTTAAAGCTTTCAACCGATCCTTCGATTGATTGATGCAAAACTTGCAAAGAAGGTAACGATTCGGAATTACATTCCGAAATAATTGAAATAACATTTCCGGTCGTCTTGTTTCGCCAAGCTGGGTAAATTTCAGATCCCATTTTATTAAAAGGGTCTTGCGGCGCGGTTACTTTAATTTCTTTTGAAAATGTTGGCGGCGCTTCTTTAAGCAAGGAAGATACGCATGATGCCAAAAAAATGGGAAACGATATAAGGAAGAAAGAAGCCGCAAGTTGTTTTTTCATGATGTAACTATATTATGTTGTGGATTAATCTTTCCGTCTAGAAGTAATTCGGACTCGATTTAAGGATAGTTTACCGTCAGCGAATTGGCAGGACGAGCCAAAAAAATCGGATAAAATTTCCTAGTCTCGAAAATATTTGGACTTGAGCTTTCAAAAGCGTGGCACCTGAAATGCTTTTTGTTTCTATTGATGAAAAAAATAATTTTAATTGTGATTGCATTTACTTCCCTAATTTCTAAGGCGGCTGACATAAAAGGTCTAGTCTCTTTACAAGGTGAAACCTTCAATTTTGAACTAACTGGACAAAAGAATTGGGACTACGATGTAAAGCGCATCAAAGAAAAAAACCAATCAAAAGTTCAGCTTTTAGTGAAAACTTTAGATGAAGAGACTTTGAATCAAATTAAGAACATTGAAAATCCGTTTGTTAAATCAATCCAAGTTATTCCACGTTCGGTTGATGGTCGGTGGATCGTCGAATTCACATTAAAAAGCGACCAAGTTGAAACTTTTGACTACTTGACGGACCAGCCTTCAAAACTAATTGTCGACTTCTATCTATCAGAAGCCTCGCCTGAAGCAACGGCGACTGAAAAGCTAGAAAAACCAGTGCTAAAGTTCAAGACGGCGAAAAAAACGGCGGCCGTTATAAATACTTCGCCGGATAAAGATAGGTTGGTTAAGCGCGCGCCCGCAGACGTCGACGTCTTAAACTTAGATGCGAACTCGAGTGAAATTGAAGAGTCTTTGTTTTCACGGTCGGGGCTTTACGACGGGGGCGATTCGAAATTCAGCCGTTTTGTCATGCGTGATACAGATTATAATGAAGCGTCAGTAATTCGCAGTCAGAATAATTACTACTTGAAGTTTCCAATGCTTGAATCAGAATTTTCTTTCTGGAATAAGATTAAAGAAAACAGGCCTGTTTACGAATTTAAAAAGACGGACTCTGACGAAAATAAGCAAGTGCGATTACTAAAAACTCTATTCGATAAGAAAAGGTTTTTAGTATTCACGCAAACTGCTGAATGGTTTAAAAGTAAATTTCCTAACTCTGAATACCTAGAGATGGTCTCTTACATGGGTGCCGATGCCCTTATGGAACTGTGGAAAGAAGATAAGAATGAAATTTTTTATGAACAAGCACAGAACGCGTACAAGCAAGCATTAGTTAGATATCCAGATTCAGTCCTTGCAGAAAGAACGTCTCTCATCATGGGAATGTATGCGATCGAAAAGCTTGATTTCATGGGTGCAATTCGATCTTTTAATGCGCACGTCGAGAATAAAAAGTACGCCGATAAAATTTCAAAACCTTATGCACAAATCGGACTTGCCCACAGCTATTCTAAAATTAACCGCTTAAGCGATGCTCTGGCATTACTTTCTAAACTTGAAAAAGAAAGTAGAAATCCCCTGATCTTAGCAGAGGTGGCCGTGCGTAAAGGTGATTTCTATTACAGTACCAAAAAATATGATGAAGCCATTGTTGCTTACGAAAAAGCAAAAGAGAAATTTTCAATTGTTTCTCAATTGTTTCCAAGCGTTCACTTTAATAAGATGGAAGCATACTTTTGGAACAAACAATATAAAGAGTCCCATGCAGCTGCTTTAGATTTTGCCAAGACTTTCCCAGCGCATTCTTATGCTCCATATGCACTGACTCGCGTTGGTGAATTATTAGATATTCTTGGTGCTCAACAATCACAGGTCGTTGGATCCTACTTAGAAACTCACTTTCGATATGGCGATAGCCCGAAAACGATTGTGGCCCGGCTGCATTTGTTAAGTACTCGAATGAAATCAATGAAGAAAGAAGAGCTCGAACAAACGATCAAAAAAATGGACGAGCTTGCTCAAAAAAGTGAACTTCAAAATATTGATCAATTTAAAATTGCAATGGTTTCCGACGGATTTGCACGTCGAAAGGAATATCGGCGAGCCGTCGATATTCTTTCGAAGTTTTACCAGCAAAATCCGTTACGCCAGGATTCTCAGCAAGTGACTCAGCGAATAGTCCGAAATATCAATGATGAATTAAAGCATCTTGTCGATAATGAAAAGTACCGTGAAGTATTAAAAACATATCGCGATTATTCCGACACTTGGTTAAAAGGACAAAACCGAATTGATACGGACTACCTACTTGGCTTGGCCTATGACCACGCCGGAGCTTATAATGTATCAATTGAAAAGTTTAATAAGACTCTAGCAAATTTAATTGCCATTAAGGGCACAAGTAAAGAAAAGGTCATTTTAGTAAATGAGTACTTACCAACAACCGATAATCTTTATCTGAAAACTGCCAATGCGCACTTTGAAAACAAAAGTTTTCAAGATTCCTACCAGGCATTAGAAAACATCAAACGACCTTTAGATTTATCTGATGAAGACCAATTGCAAAGAGTTATGCTTGCTTCAAAACTTTATGAACAAAAAGGGGATGTTGAAACTTCAATTCGATATTTAACTGAACTTTCTAGGTTGTGGGAAGGTAAGCCCGTGTTGCTTCTTCCGGCCTTGTTAAGACTTGCAGATATGCAAACCAAGAAAAACGATATTTCGGATGCCATTAAAACTTATCAAAAGTGCTTAGATATCACCTTGGGTGATGAAGGAACTGATCATAAAAATATCGTCACCTTAGGTAAAGAGTATCCAGAGCTATTAGTGCGGCAGAATAAATCTGAAGAAGCCATTCCAGTTTTATCAAAACTGATCAACAAGTATTCAAGTAAGTTTCCGATGTCGCAAGAAAAGTACTTTTTAGGAAACCTTTATTTTAAAAATGGTGAAATCAAGAAAGCTGAAACAGCTTGGGCGCAGATCAAAGGCGACGATTCAAAAATCTGGAAAAAACTATCGGAAGAAAAGTTGAAACAAGCATCTTGGGATGACGATTACAAAAAACATCTTAAAAGAATTCCGGCCATGTCACAGATGGAGGAATCAAACCAATGAAGTATGAATTTGGTTCTATTGAAGTTCAAAGTCCATTGATGAAGTCCATTTTAGATGGACTGGCTGGGCAAACAGCTGATCGCGTATTTGTAATCATCGGTGATTCAGGCTCGGGAAAATCATTAATGGCTGAATATATTAAAAAAGAAATCTTTAAATCAAACGTCGTTGAAGTATTCGATAATGCGACAGGAATTACAAAAATAGGGGCGCCTGCAATCTACACGGTCCAGAGCCAAAACTGGCTATCAATGCGTGATTTGTTTAGCCAAGTAAATTGTTACATGATCAATATGCCTTCACTTCGCGAGCGTAAAGCTGACTTGCCGAAGTTAGCGGAATTCTTCTTACAAGTTTTAGCGCTTATGAACAACCAGCCTCAGTTTAGATTAACCGACAAGTCTTTAGAAATGATCTGTCAATATGAGTGGGCCGGAAACTTTCATGAATTCGAATCTGTATTGGAAAGCGCTTCGCAGGTGGCTTTTGATGAAGGCCTAAAGGGCATGATTGAGCCTTCCCATTTAAACTTGAATTTAAACTCAACCAGTCTGGACTTTACGGTCGGATTGAAATTAGACGAGATCGAACGAAAATATATTCTACAAACGTTGTATTTCGTTCATCAAAACCGCACAAAGGCGGCCGACATTTTAGGTATTTCAATTAGAACTTTAAGAAACAAAATTAATCAGTATCGAGAGGAAGGTTATTTATGAGCAGTCTGTTTGATAAAACCACAGACGCCCTAGCAACTTCAATGGCGCTAAGGCAAGTACGTCATAATGTGACTTCGGCAAATATTGCTAATGCGGAAACCCCGAACTATCACGCCAAAAAGGTCGAGTTCGAAGGAGCCTTAGCAAGAGCTCTTGATATTGATGGCCACGGCGCTTTATCAACTTCGCACGAAGGTCACTTTGCCGTCGGTGGAAAACAAGAAGTGTCTCCGGGCATTTATGAAAACCCAGATGTGGCACTTAATAACGATGGCAATACGGTTGATCTTGAAAAAGAGATGTCAGCCTTAGCCGAAAACTCGATTCTGTATAAATCAGCGTTACAGCTGATTAATAAAAAGATGGCGGCGCTGAAGTATGCAATCAGCGAGACTCGATAACACGAACATAGTTCGTAAAGAAAGTAGTAACTAATGTCAGATTTTTTATCTGGTTTTAGAATTAGCGGAAGCGGAATGACGGCACAGCGGGCGCGCATGAATTCGATTGCGTCGAACATCGCAAATGTGAACACAACAAAAACCCCGGAAGGTGGGCCCTACCGCCGAAAAGACGTTGTCTTTGAAGCCATTCCGGATTCGCAAAGCTTCGGAGATATCATTGGTGCTAACGACCCAAAAGCAGACTTTAATCGAGTGCAAGTGAGCGACGTTGTTTACGATAAAAAAGCACCTTTATTAAAATATGAGCCTCACCATCCTGATGCGAATCAAGAGGGATATGTCGCATATCCGAATGTAAACTTGATGGAAGAGATGACTAATATGATACAAGCGACCCGCTCGTACGAGGCTAACGTACAGGCTATTCAGGCAACCAAAGATATGGCTTTAAGTGCACTCGAAATTGGTAGATAATTTAAATAGATAAGGGAGTATAGACCATGGATGGTTTTACGATCTCAAATGCGAATAAGTTTTTAGAAACCGGTAGTCTTGATAATAAAACAATCAAAGCGGACCCAACCTCGTCCTTAAAAGACGGCGGTCCATCTTTTGCGGACACATTAAAAGAAGCCGTGGGCAATGTAAACCAGCTTCATCTTGATTCAGATAAAAAAATGCAAGAACTTGCAACGGGTAAGACGGACGATATCGCGGGCGTTATGCTTGCGGCAGAAAAAGCTGACATTGCATTACGAGCAATGGTTCAGGTCCGTAATAAAATTATCGATGCTTACCAAGAAATTATGAAAATGCAGGTGTGATGTGGATAAGATTTTCGGTGGGTTACTTGGTCAATTCCAAGAATTTTATAAATCGTTAGGGCCTACTAAAAGATTAGCGCTATTAGCTTCTTTTCTTATTGGTATTCTAGCCGTCGGTTCTGTTGTCTTTATGACTTCAGGAAAAGACTATGCGGTTTTATTAACTAATATTCCGCCGGATCAAATGCCTGCGATTGTTGAGAAGTTAAATTCTAAGAACGTTCCGTATCAACTTAAAGAAGACGGTAAAACTGTTACCGTACCAAAAGAATTTTTGCATGCCACACAGATGCAGTTAATGGCCGAAGTGGGTTCGGCAAAAATGGGAAATATCGGATTAGAGCTTTTCGATAAGCAAGAATTCGGAATTAATTCATATGCTCAAAAAATTAATTACCAACGTGCTCTACAAGGTGAATTAATGCGGGCGATTAATACGTTATCTGCCGTTCGCCAATCAAAAGTAATCTTAGCTTTACCGGCTAAGAAAACAATTATGGAAGAGTCATCTCCACCCTCGGCATCAATCGTAGTTGAATTGCATCCTGGAAAAGAATTGTCTGCAGATCAAGTTCGTGGAATTCGATTTCTAGTTGCCAATGCAGTTGAAGGTATGGACGCCGAACGCGTCACCGTATTAGACGAGCGCGGAAAAATGATTTCACGTCAGTCAGATGGAGCCATGGGCGCATCGAACGAGATGATGGAACATAAACAACGGATTGAACGTGATCTTGAAAATAGAATTGAATCAATTTTATCTAAAGTTGTTGGTCACGGTAAAATCGTCGCTAAAGTAGATGCGACGATTAATCAAAAAGTTGTAACGGCTGTTGAAGAAACGGTTGATGCAGATAAAACGGCCATTCGTTCACAAACGACGCAAGAAGAATCATTGGACGGAGCCAGAACAAATCCAACCGGAGTTCCTGGATCTAGATCAAACATTCCGGGCGCTGAAGATAATTCAGGGCAGGTTGGTTTTAAACAAGATGTTAAAAAAGAACTAAAAACGGTTAACTACGAAGTTCCGAAAACTGTTAAAAATATCAAAGAAGCCGCAGGCGGAGTTGAAAAAATTAGCGTAGCCGTTTTAATCGATGGAGTGAATGTATTAACTTCTAAGCCAGATGGAACGACCGAATCAAAGTGGGCACCACGAACGGTAGAAGAAATTGCAAAGTATGAAAACTTGGTTAAAAACGCAATTGGCTTTGTCTCGGGCCGTGGTGATAATGTTCGAATTGAATCAATTCAATTTCAACCGGAAGACTTCACTGAGAGTGAAAAAATCTTAACGACCTTAGAAAAGAAAAAGCTAGTCCAATCTTTATTTAAGTGGGGATTGTTAGGCTTTGCATTATTACTATTTTTCTTTATGGTTATCCGCCCATTTATGCAGTGGATTACCGATTCATTTACAGATTCAGTGGAGGAAATGTTGCCACGAACAATTGAAGAACTAGAAGAATTACACTCGGTCGACAATTCATTACCTGGATTGGCCGGTGTTTTACCAATTATGCAAGAGTCGGTTGATCCAGAAAAAGCAGAGAGCGAATTACTTAAAGACCGTATCATGAGTCTTTTACAAAAAGATGAAGAAAAAGCATCCAGTGCACTTCATATGTGGGTTTCTAGGAAGGAAAGTTAATGCGATCTGCGCGATATGAAAACATTGATTACGATACTTTAAGAGGCGTGGATAAAGCGGCCATTTTAGTGAACTATTTAGGCCGTGAAGCCATTAAAGTTTTATTTAAGAAAATGGACGACGGTGACATTCGTAAACTGATCCATTTAATGTCTAAGTTTAAAGTTGTACCAGTTCATATTACTAAGCGTGTACTTGAAGAGTATTATGAAATGGTGAGTGAGTCTGAAGATTACATATTTTCGGAATCAATGGCTAGCAAAGAGACCATTATCGATGCATTGGGTGAAGAGCGCGCGCGCGGAATTCTAGGTGGGTTAAATATTAACTCTGGAAGTGGTCGCACATTAGAATCACTTGAGATGGTTGATGCGAAGTCTTTATCAACGTTCTTAGTGAATGAGCATCCACAAACAGTCGCGGTTATCTTAGCCCATCTTGAGCCCGAGAAAAAAGGCGAAGTATTACGTCGGTTACCAGAATCTTTACAAGCCGAAGTCGTACTTCGTATGGCCAATTTAGATAACGTTGATCCTGAATTGATTGCCGAAATCGATAAGGTTCTAAAAAATCAATTATCGAATTCTCATACGGTTGAACAAGCTTCATTGGGTGGAGTACAGCCAGTGGCCGAGATGCTTAACGTTATGGATAAAAATACTGAGCAATCAATTATGTCTCGGTTGGAAGAAAAAGATCCATTGCTGGCAGAAGAAATTCGTAAATTAATGTTCGTATTTGAAGACATTGCCAAAATTGATGATCGCGGAATACAAATTCTTCTTAAAGAAGTACCAAATGATCGTCTTTTACTTGCGCTTAAAACTGCAAATGAAGATATCCGAAATAAAATCTTTAAAAATATCTCTGCCCGTGCGGCCGAAATGTTACGCGAAGATCTTTCGAATATGGGCCCGGCACGTCTATCCGATGTTGAATCTGCGCAGCAAGAAATTGTTAATGTGGCACGTCGTCTAGAAGTTGAAGGAAAAATTATCATAGCTCGTGGCGGTAATGAAGATGCGATGGTCTAGTGTTCTAAAAAAAACCGATTCTGAGCAATCAACTGCTGAAGTTTCGGTTTTAGATTATATTCCAAAAGAGTTCAATTTTGGTACGCCTGAAGCGGCACTTGATTACCTTAAGCAAAAAGAAAAAGGCTCTGACTTCTTACTAAGTGAAGTTCTACGAACTACCACTGGGGTCGAAGAGATTGAACGATTATCTGAAGAGCAGAAGATCGAACAAAAGGTTTTAGAAAAATTAGCGGTTCTGCAAGAAGCCGCTTACAAAAAAGCTTACGATCTTGGTTTTGAAGAGGGCCTTATGAAGGCTCACGCTGAAAAGACAGCTGAGCTAAATCAGAAATCTGCAGAACTTTCCGACCTGTTAGTTAGTTTTAATCATATTAAAGAAGAACTTGTCTATCAAAACGAAGCGCACGTGATGCGTTTAATTTATGAAATCGCCTGTAAAATTGCATTTGATCACATTGAAGAACATCCTGAATCGGTTTTGCGTGTTATTAAAATTGCAATCGAAACCGCACAGGTGGAAGAAAACGTTAATGTTTTGATTGCACCTCAGCAGCTTGAGTTTTTAGAAAAAATGAAATTAGAAAATAATCGCGAAAACGAATTTATGAAGAAAATTAAGTTTGTCGATGCAGAACACGTTACTCCGGGAAGTTGTATTGTAGAAACTAATTACGGAGTCATCGATGCGCGAGTTGAAGAGAGGGTTCAGAAGCTTTGGACCGAGCTTAAAGAAGCTTTACCTAAAGTGAAATCACCTATCGAGTCTCCATGAGTGTTAATTTCGAAAAGTATCATCAAATATTAAATTCGGTCCACTTAACAAAAGATAGTGGCAAGGTTACAGAAGTAACGGGTCTACTTATTAAAGGCTTCATTCCGGGTGTTAGCATTGGCAGTATTTGTGAAATTCAAACTTCGGCTTCAGATAAGCCAGTATTAGCGGAAGTCGTAGGGTTTAAAGACCGACACGTATTGATGATGACTTTAGGCGGAATGCGCGGCATTTCAATGGGCTCTAAAATTACTTTAGCAAAATCAATGGCGACCATTAAAGTAAGCGATGACTTACTTGGGCGCGTTGTAGACGGTTTAGGTCAGCCACTTGATAGCGGACCACCGATGGAAGAAACTAAAGAAATTTCTTTGTACGGGGAAATTGTAAATCCATTAAGCCGTAAACCAATTCGGGAACACTTAGACGTTGGCGTTCGTGCAATCAATGCAACACTAACGGTAGGCCGCGGGCAACGGGTTGCGATCATGGCGGGTTCGGGTGTTGGTAAGTCAGTTCTAATGGGAATGATGGCACAGCAAACTGATGCCGACGTAAATGTGATTGCGCTGATTGGTGAGCGTGGTCGTGAAGTGCGTGAATTTATTGAAAATGAACTGGGCGTTGAAGGCATGAAAAAGACGGTCGTAGTTTGTGTGACTAGTGATCAAAGCCCGCTGCTAAGAATGCGCGGAGCCTTCGTTGCCACTGCGATTGCGGAGCATTTTTCAAATATGGGTAAAAATGTTTTACTCGTTATGGATTCAGTGACTCGTTTTGCCATGGCCATGCGTGAAATTGGTCTAAGCATTGGTGAACCACCAAGTACCAAGGGTTACACTCCTTCTGTTTTCTCAACTTTGCCTAAACTTTTAGAGCGCGCCGGAAATTTTGATGCCGGTGGTTCTATTACAGGTTTTTATACAACTCTCGTCGAGGGTGACGACATGAATGATCCAATCGGGGATGCCGTACGATCGATCGTTGATGGACACATTGTTTTGACTCGAAGTTTAGCCCAAAAAGGCCATTTTCCGGCGATTGATATATTACAAAGTTCAAGTCGTGTCATGAAAGCGGTTAGTTCGCCAGAACATGTTAGAATGGCGCAAAAGCTTCGTGAAACAATTGCCACTTATCGAGACGCCGAAGATTTAATTAACGTCGGTGCCTACAAGTCAGGGGCTAATCCTAAAATTGATAAAGCAATTAAAGCGATTGATCAGATCAATGATTTTTTAAAACAAAAAACTGAAGATCATTCGAATATGAGTCAATGTTTACGCGGCCTTCAACAAATCACCGCAGGCACTTAACTTTTTTGTATTTTTTTAGTCAGATAGGGTCATCATGAAGTTCAAATTTTCATTAGAAAAAGTTTTAAAGCATCGAACAATTCTTGTCGACCTGGCAAAAAAAGATTTTCTTGAAGCACAAGCTTATCAGAACGCAGAAATAACTCGTCTTGAGCAAATGCAGGAATTAAAACAGAGTACTTTACAAAGCCGTTCACAGCAGATTCAAAGCAGCCAAGCCTGGACTAATTCAGTAGACCAGATCAATCAGTTCCTGACTGGACATGACCTTCGGATTAAACAACAAAACTTACGTCTAATAGAAATAGAAAAATTAGTCGAGTCCAGACGTGAAATTTTGCGACAAGCGCTAATTGAGGTTAAGATAATGGAGAAGCTTAAAGAAAAGAAGAAAGTTGAATTCTTATCTGAAGAGGCTAAAAAAGATCAGGCTGAGTTAGATGAATTAAGTGTTTTGAGATTTTCAAGGATTGAAAATCCAATTAAAGGAAGTCATGAAGACGGGATATGATCAGTTTTTCACAAAAGCGAAACAAACTTCGAAGGCGAATCCGTCTGCCTCGAAGAAATCTCCTATTCAAAGACAAAAAAGATCAAAAAGATCATCGTTTCCAACGAAGTCGCTTTTTATTTTCGCTTTAATTGCGGGCATGGGTTTGCTGGCCGTTGAAAATTTCGATGAAATTGAAACTCAATTAAAAAGAATTGAAATTGGAGTGGGCCTTGCTCACGCTGAAGATAAACCAATTGCAAAAGCGGCGGCTGCTCCAATAGATGCGGCTACTCCTGCGGTCGCCGGCTCATTAGACAACAAGGCCATTAGTATCGATAAGCCTGTGGACGAATCGGATTATCTTTTCAAATTAGCTGATCGTAAAAAGCAGTTGGACGAACGCGAAGAAGAGTTAAATAAAGTTGCGGCAGAAATCGCAAAGCAAAAAGTCGAGATTGAAGAAAAACTGCAAAAGCTTGAAGAAACACGTCAAAAGATTTCGACCGCACTTGAAGAGAAAATCAAAGCCGATGATGGAAAAGTTGAAACGCTGGTTCAAATGTATTCAAACATGAAGCCGCAACAAGCTGCAAAAGTGTTTGAAACTTTAGATGAAGACCTTGTTATCGAAATTTTAGGTCGAATGAAGAAAAAGAATGCAGCTGATATTTTAAATTTAATAAAAGCCGAAAAGGCACAAATTTTTGCTGAACGCTACGTCGGATACAGAGTCCCAGCTAGTAAGTAGTTAGTTAGGAAGATTAACAACGCACCAAGGAGGAAAGTGCTAGATAAAATGATCAGTGTCAGCCCCCCACAAAAGGGAGTGGCGCCTGAGTCGAAAGTCGATAAAGATTTTCGAAATACTTCGGTCGATTCAAAAGCCGAGTTTGAAAAAACGCTGAAAGATAAGATGCTCTTTAACAAAGAAGCAACTAAACAGAGCGAAAGAAACAAACTGAAGCAAGAAGCGAAAGACGGCGAAAAAGAAAAATTAGCCCGAAACGAAGATTCAGGTTCCAAAACCGAAAGAAAAGAAAAAAAAGCACCTGGGGGAATTAAAAAGAAGGTGGCTGAAGTAGATGACGACAAGATGGTTTCAAATATCATGGCCTCACAAGAGAGTGAAATTGAAATCCCCGAATCAAAGATAGATTTGGCTGAGATCGAAGTCGGAATTGAAAATCAAAATTCAAATATGTTCGGAACTCCTAACCAAGAGTCGGCGACAGCATTAGTGGAACAAGCAACTGCATCTTCAATGCAGACTGCGCAAGCACCTGCTGCGATCGATGCAATGCAAATGAAGGCCATGCAGCTAGAGGCCATGCTTGAAGGTGAGGGGTTAGCAATTGCTGAAGAATCAATGCCGCAAGCAGAGATGCCTTCAGAAAATGTGATCGCCCAAGAAATGCCAGCGGCGCAATCACCAGCTGAAGCGGCGAAAGCCGCTCAAGTAAAAAGTGAAGCAGGTCAGCTTTCGGCCATGCAACTTGAAAAAGAGTTAGGCGAAGAAGTTGGTTTCCAATCTGAGGCGAAAACTCAGGCTGGCGTCGAACTTGTCCAAAAGATGAAAGCATTTGAAGTTGAAAAGAACTTATCGCCTGATAAAGCGCAAGCTTTTGAATTGGCAGTTCTAGATCAATTGAAAAAACAAATGTCTGATATCGCAGGCCAAGACCAAAGTTCAGGTCAATCAGGTAGTAGAGATGAATCAGGAAAAGACTCTTTAAAAGATCTTAAATCCGAGATGATCAAATCTGATTCAAGCTTGCATGCGGGGCAATCGCATACAGACTTTAAAACCAACCTGACTTCGTCAATTGAAAAAAGCGCTGAAGCTTCGCAGGCGAAGAACCTAGAAGAGAATCATGAACAAAACGTTAAAGAGATCATGAGTCAGGCTAAGTACCTTGTAACCAAGGGTGGCGGTGAAATGAAAGTTTCAATGTCGCCGGAAGGTATGGGCGAAATTCAGCTTAAAGTTCTATTGCAAGATGGTAAGTTGAACGTCGAAATTCAAACTCAGGATAAAGCGGTCAAAAAAATGATCGAAGATAGTTTATCTGAACTGAAGTCGGGTCTAGCTGCACACCGCTTGAGTGTAGAACATGTTAGAATTGATACTGTGAATGCAACCAACACTGAAAACAACGCCCAGGCTCATACAAATTTGAACCAAGGCGGATCTGAAGGTAAGCAGCGCGAATTTTGGAATCAGTTCCAACAAAACTTGGGACAACAACCAAATCGCTCGGCTTATCAATCGGGATCGTCAGCAGCTGGTAGAGCAAATTCATCAGCATCGAACGCGACGGAAGCACCAAGTTCAACGTTAAGAACATACGGTGGAACAAAGGGTGCGAGCGTAAACCGGGTGGCGTAGTTAAAAGGGAGATTGAATGGCAACAGGAATGACAGTTAAACCAGGAACTCAAACATGGTCCAATTCGCCAGGCGAAGCGGCAGACCTAAAAAAAGTTTCGACTTTAACTGATGAGCAAAAACAAAAATTAGGTGCCGATGATATCGGCGCCGTCTTAAATAAAACGATGGATCCAAATTGGGTTGACCCGAAAAAAACCGTCAAGGGTACGGGCGATGCTAATCTTGATAAAGATGCGTTTTTCAAATTAATGTTAACGCAATTAAAAAATCAAGATCCAATGAATCCATTAAAAAATCACGAGATGGCAGCACAATTGGCGACATTCTCGTCGCTTGAGCAAATGTCGAACATGAATTCAACGCTGACAAAAATTGAAGGCAAAGGAGCCGAGCCGCAAAATTTTCAAGCGCTAAATTTAATTGGTAAAACAGTTGCCGGAGATTCATCTAAAGTAGTCCGAAGTCAGTTCGATAAGAATCATGATTTTAATTTTTCTTTACCGCAAGATGTGAGTGAAGCAAATATTAAAGTTGTAAATGCTAAAGGCGAGCCAGTTCGTGAATACAAAATGACGAATTTAAAAGCGGGTCCAAATAAAGTTGCTTGGAATGGTATGAATGATAAAGGTGTTAAAACTGATGTTGGTGAATATCAATTTAAGATTGACGCGAAAAATTCAGCCGGACAAAAAATTGCAATCAAGACAGAGTTCGAAGGAACCATCTCGGGACTTAGTTTTTCTCCGGAAGGCCCAGTCTTGCAAGTCGGAAGTCAGAGCATAAAGATGCGTGACGTTCGTCAGATTACAGACTCAAGTGCCAAGCAGAACGACCAGAAAGTGACCGATGTTACTAGCCTTGACTTGAAAAAGGGTGATGAAGCAGCGCAAACTAATATTAAGCAAGAAGCAAATACTTCGAACGCCGCTCCAGTAGCAGGAATGAGCGATGTGATGACTGAAGTAGCAATGTCACGTGGACTCATGGACAAGCTACAGAAGGAGACGAAGTAATGGAAAAGATGAAGACGGTTAATCCTTCGTTACAGAATGGATTAAATCGGATCGAGAATCTGATTCCAACCAAACCGCAAGATTTGAAAAAATCACAGGCGGATGGTTTAGCTTTTAAGGAAGCCTTAGAGGGTTCGCTAAAAACTGAAAGTGCAGCGGCGCAAGTTAAGCCAGCAGCACCAAAAGTCGAAGCGGGAACGTTGAATGGCCAAGCGCCTTCGGCACTAAAGTTTTCGAATCACGCGATCGAAAGAATGCAGTCACGGGGAATAAGTTATTCTCCAGAAGAGATGACTCGGTTGGGCGATGCGGTTCAGAAGGCCGCGGCAAAGGGATCGAAAGACACATTAGTATTAATGGATAATTCGGCCCTAATCGTGAGTGTGAAAAACAATACGGTTGTAACCGTCATGGACAAGAACGCATTAAAAGAAAATGTGTTCACGAACATCGACAGCACAATTGTAATGTAAGTTCTGAATTCGGGTATTCTGAATTTTGTATTCTGAATACGGTATTCTGAACTCTGTATACAGATTTTAAAATTATTGGGTCGACTACTCAATAATTTAACTAGGGCTGGTCCTCGCAGAGGGGGCCCTTCAACAAACGAATAAACTACGACGGTTTATTCAAACGACATGGAGGTTATCTTGGGAATTCTCTCATCACTTTGGACAGGCGTAAGCGGTCTACAAGCACAAGGCGAAGGTTTAAGCGTAGTAGCGGACAACATCGCAAACTCAAACACGACAGGTTTTAAAGCATCACGAGCCGAATTTCAAGACATCATGTCTAGAAATTTAAAAGGTATCGACGGTGGAAATCAAATGGGACGTGGAGTTCGCGTGGGCGCCATTAATCCGATTTTAGCCCAAGGTAATATCGACCACACAGATCGCGGAACAGATTTAGCCGTGAACGGCGATGGTTACTTTCAAGTAAAAGGAACTGAAGGAACAAGTTACACTCGTGACGGTTCATTCAAATTCGACAAAGAAGGTTTTCTAGTAACGAACAGCAATCAACGTGTTCAAGGTTACGGAGCCGATGAAAAAGGTAAAATTGAAACTCGTATGGGCGATATCAAATTTCCTAGAGCCTTAGTTAACGCTTCTGGTACTAAAGAAATCAAATTAGATCTTAACTTAGATTCGCGCGCCGTTGCCGATGCAAAAGTGTTTGATCCAAAAGATCCATATAAATCATCTGATTATGCAACTGCCGTTGAGATGTTCGATTCTCAAGGTAATAAGCATTTACTTAATATGTTCTTCACTAAAGGACAAGATCGTACATGGACTTACCGTGGTATGGTTGACGGTAAAGAAGTTGAAGGTGCAACTGAAGGCCAAGATCTATCAATGGTCGTTGAAGGAAAAGTTTCTTTCACTGAAGATGGAAAATTGAATTCACAAGAAGTTACGAATTCAGCATTTAACTTCAAAGGTGGAGCAAAGCAAGGTCAAGAAATCAAAATGAACTTCGGTGATGACATCGCAAAAGGTGGCAAAGGCGAAGGAACAAAACAGTACGGTAAAGAATCAGATGTCATTAACTGGCATCAAGATGGATACTCGGCTGGAACCGTAACGGGTCTTTCGTTCAATGACGAAGGAGTTCTAACAGCTGCTTACACGAACGGACAAGTTCTTGATTTAGGACAAATCGTACTATCGAAGTTCGAAAATCCAGAAGCTCTATTCAAACAGGGCGGAAACTTATTCAAACAATCTCGTGACTCAGGTGAGCCTTCGACTGGAGCTCCGCGTTTATCAGGACGTGGAACAGTTATGGCGAAGTCATTAGAGCGATCAACGGTTGATTTAGCGGCTGAATTCGTGACGATGATTACCAATCAACGTGCGTTCCAGGCCAATGCGAAAACAATCACAACTTCAGATGAATTACTAAGCGAAGTAATTCAATTGAAAAGATAATTAGTTAGTTAATTGATAACCCATTAAAGTCGAAGAAGCCCCGAACACTTAACCGTGTTTGGGGCTTTTTATTTAACTTAGATAATTTGAGAAACACGCTATCTTAAGATTCGAATTTTCCTTCAAAATATTTTTCACCTGAATCACAAAATCAGCACCTGATTTCACGTCAACAAATACTTTCATATTTGCACGAATCTCACTTTTAAAAAGTTCATAATATTTTTCTTCACATAAATTGAAATTTGCGAGAGCATTCAAATGACTATCTTGATTCAGCGCCAACTGTCTTATTAAAGCTAACTGGTTTTGTTCAAAATACAATTCTTGTTGTTTTTGTAAAGTTCGCTGCGCGAAAAGGCTACACTCACCCCATGAAGAAGTAGATTGAAGCTCTGATGTTGAAACATTTGAATAATAACCAGGATCAGATAGAGCGGTCGTGCCTTCAGTCGTGATATTTGTAGCTGCCGTAGATGATCCAGCTTGCTTAGACTCTTGGGTGACGGCTTTATGGTACTGTTGGCCAAGCCCGCCAAATTTATATTTCTTAAACCAACCATCATTCAGCATTTGACTACATTTGTTGCTGTCGAAAGCTTGAGTGAGAGTACAAAAAAACGTGATACTTAAAATTATCTTTAGCATTGTGGATTCCTTTTTGTATAATAATGTTTAATGCGAAGTTTTTTAGCTATAGTTATCTACTTGATTTGGCCCTTAGTCCTGAGGGCTGAAAACGATCTAAAAGAAATTAACCAATTTCGACTGCAAAGCTATGAAGCACATTTGTCAGCCAATCGAATTTTTAAAAATGAATCAGATCGAAAAGATGTCTGTAAAAACCCTGCACTGAATTACTTGAAGGGTAACAAGGACATTTCCGACTGTACTTTCTTAAGTAATTGGATTCACTCATTTAAGAGCGATTCGATACAACTGGGATTCGCGGCAGCCTATGGATCGAACCCCGCGTCCACATTTGGACACATATTTTTGTTATTCGACTCAAAAACTCGTCCAAGATACTTGCAATTATTTGTAAATTTCGCCGCCGAAGTAGAAGACGATGTGGGAACTTTCAAATACATTTTTGGAGGCCTAGGTGGCGGCTTTCTTGGTAACTATTCGATTGGGCCATTTTATGCGAAAGTAGAAGAGTATTCCAATTTTGAAAATCGGGATGTATGGTTGTATCGTTTAAATTTATCAACTGAAGAAGTTTACTTTGCAAAACTTCTACTTTTTGAATTGTTGCAAGAAAAATTCAAGTACTATTTCATAAGTCGGAACTGTGCGTATGAATTAGTAAAATTTTTTGAAATTGTTCGACCGTCAATTCAGTATGAAAAAGACCCATTTTACTCTTCACCTATGACGTCAGCTAAAAAGATTACAGATCACATAGGCTTAGTGGATACAATTCTGGTTAAAAGTTTAAAGAGCCAGTATTTAGAGGCAAAAAAAATAGTGCCAGCTGTTGAAATGAAACGGCTGCTTCAAGAAAATGAAGAAAAGAAATACGAAGCGGCATCAACGGAGCTTCTTCAAGCTAGAATACTAAGAAATGAATATTTCATGCGGAAATTAGCACCCGAAAAAAGAGTTGTCGACAAAGAACTTATTTTATTAACCGCTTCAAGAAGTTTCGAGCCAATTCAAGAAGAGAAATTTATTTCGTCAAGATCAGATAGCAAGAAACCCCTCAATTCGCATCTTGAACAAAAATTAACACTCTCCCGTGACGGTTCTGATATTTTTGAAATTAAATTATCAGGGTATAGCCACCTGCTATTGGATCGACCTGATGGCTACAATAGAGGCCAGCAGATCGAACTATTTACTTTTTCAAAAAAATTAAGCTCCAAAGTGAATTACATAGATATTGCCATCGTTGATATCTATTCGATTAGCTCATTTGCAGATCCAGACTGGCCAATTAGTTTCAAATTAAATCTAACAGTTTCGCCGGAAATTCAATCTGAGTTTGGTCTTGGGATTGGCTACGATATTAAAGGTTTTTTATTTTATATGCTTCCAAAAGCCGAAATGCATAATAGGAATTTTTATGCTGTAAACGAAGTGGGACTTATTTGGGATGTAACAAAACACTGGGGTCTTCAAATTATTCGCAATCATAATTTTAATACTAATTCTTTAAGCTACCTGAAGAAGGTCCAGTTGAACCATAAGAATTTTTCGCTATTTCTTGGGCTTAACTATCTAGGCGAAAGCGAGACCAGCACAATGGGTATTTCAGCGTATTTTGACTGATTCTTTGATACGTAATGGCTGGATCAAATGGGAAATCAGCTTGAATACAAATTTGAACAATGTCTTAATTATCTAAGCTCTTTTAAGAGATTGGAGATTTCGATGGCCTTGGATACGAAAAAAGTAATTGATTGCTTGAATGAACTATTAGAACACGAATTAGCCGGGGTAGTACGGTACACGCATTACGCGTTCATGGTTTTTGGTCACAATCGTATACCAATCTGTTCTTGGTTACGTGGACAGGCAAAAGAATCACTTACGCACGCTGATGAGATCGGCGAATTAATCACTTCATTCGATGGCCATCCTTCACTTAAAATCGGCAAGTTACTTGAATCAAATAATCATGGTGTAACTGCAATTCTAAAAGAGAGTCTAAGCCATGAAAAGATCCAAGTTGATCTTTACAAAAAACTATTAAAAATGGTCGATGGTGATTCAGTTCTGCTGGAAGAGTTCGCGCGTAAAATGATTTACGAAGAAGAACTTCACATTGCTGAAGTTGAAAAAATGATTAAAGACCCAAATAAGTAGTATTTGCATATGAATTGGTTTGTTATTTTGTCTAGCTTAGCATTTTTAGGTTCGTGTCAATCGGCGCCAAAGGTCGATACTGGCCGCAAGACGCAATCCATGCCTATTAATCTGCCTGTCTATACCGAGCCGACTGTTAGAACGAATACTGAAATCACCTTAGCATTCGTAGGCGATGTGATCATTCACGAAAGAATTCGGGTTCGCGAAGAAAAAACGAATGAAGGTTTTCAAACAATTTGGTCTAACATTCAAAATTTTCTAGAAAAAGCTGATTTTACATACGCTAACCTTGAAGGTCCGGTTGCGCCCGAGTATGGCGGCGTAACAGGCTTTCCGATGTTCAATTTTCCAGAATCAATCATTCCGGCGCTTAAAAATAGCGGATTTGATATCGTATCGACTGCAAATAACCATTCCCTTGATCGACAGGCAAAAGGCATTCGTAAAACAATTGAGAATTTAAATAAAAATCAACTTTCTTATACAGGAACGATTGATCAAGAAATCAGAGTAGAACAAGGCTTAGAATCTTGGTGGGCGTTGACTCCAATTGAAAACTCTCAAAAAATTATTGCGTGGATTGCCTGTACAGAAATGACGAACGGAAATCCAGACAAAGAAGATCAAGTTCTTTATTGTTTCAAGCATGAAGAAAAGATGAAAGCCCTTGTTCGAACTTTAAAAACTAGAAAAGATATTGCGGCGATTATAGTGACCCCGCATTGGGGTGAAGAAGCAGAATTTGTTCCCGAGCCTCACTTAAAAAGATGGGCTTATAGGATGCTTGAAGAAGGCGTAACGGCAATTGTGGGGTCTCATCCGCACGTTCTTCGTCGCATTGAAACTCACACTACAAAAGATAACCGAAAGACGATTGTTGCGTATTCGCTGGGAAATTTCGTCAGTAACCAACCTTGGACCCCTAATAAAACCTCAATGATCCTTTACTTAAAATTTAATGAAAACCCAAAAGAAAATTTGTTAGAATTGAAAGACATTAAGTACATTCCCCTGTGGACTATCCGAACAATCGAGAAAGACCACACTAGTAAGTTTAGGGTTCAGCCGATCTGGGATCTAAAAAAGGTTCCAGCTGAATCGCGAGCGATTTGGGAAGCCGAACTGGGCCATGAAAAAAGAATTAAGTCAGAGATAGAAGTAAGCAATTTTTTAAAGAAGTAGTGGCCTTAACCCAACCCTAATAAATAGAGCCAATCCAAAGTCCAGTTCCCTCATGTAAATGAGTCAAGATTCCGTTAAGTACCTATCGCTAAAAAGTCTACGAAAAGACGATGGGTTCACGGGGGAATCATGAAAACAAATCTTTTAATTCTAATCGCTGCAGTTGCGCTTCTTTCAAGCTGCGCACAGCCAATGAATAATTTAAATACGCAGCAGGCGGGTGAAGAAACGCCGATGATGCCAGTTGATCCGTCGCAACCGGAAGATCGAGATGCTTTGGATAATCAAAAGCTTTTTGATTATAAAGCACGATATAAGGTTTTAGATCCATTTACAAAAGTGACAGATAATCGTGGAAACAATTTTGAAGAACTTTACGGTACTAGAAATTTTCGAGTGGTATTGCACGGGGTTTACTACCGCGGCGGCGCTAACAACAAGTACAACCGCGAAGGCACACGTGATAACAGTAATCCACTTCCTGCAAATGGTTTAGATAACCTTTGTCGTGAAGGCTTTTCGACAGCACTTTATTTCTATACTACAAATTATGACAAAGCACCTAAGCAAGTCCACTGCCGCGATCGCCAAGATTTAAACAACACGATGAACTACAAACAGATCTCTTCATTAACAGTTTCAAATCATGAAGCTATTATTGCATTAATCTATTCTCGTATAAAAGGTCAGCTTAAAGCACCAATCTACGGGCACTGTTGGAATGGTTGGCATGCATCCGGCTTAGCTGCCGTTATTGCGTTAAAACAGTTCTGTAACATTTCAAACGAAAAAGCTGTCGATTACTGGAAGAAAAATACAGACGGAAACGTAGACGGTTACGAGTCGGTCATCAAAAAAGTTCAAGCGTTTATGCCAATTGAGAAATATAAAATTTCAGCCGCTGAATCAGCAAAAATTTGCCCGAAATTTTAGTTTTATGATCTAAGATAAATAAGCTTCAACAACGCGAGGGTCTGTTAAAAGATCGGACCCTTTGCCATTTAAAGTTATGAGCCCAGTTTCAAGTACATAAGCTTTCGCAGATACTTCAAGCGCCAAGTGCGCATTTTGTTCAACGATTAGTAAGCCTAATCCTAAATTCTTTAAGTCTTCAAACTTTTGAAATATTTGTTCTATAATGACAGGCGCTAGACCCAGTGAGGGTTCATCAAGCATCAGCATTTTAGGCTCTGACATCAGGGCTCGTGCAATCGCTAGCATCTGCTGTTCACCACCCGAAAGTGTTCCGGCTACTTGATGACGACGTTCACCTAATCGAGAAAACATCACAAATTGCTGCTCTAATAACTCATTAATCTTAGCTTTTGATTTTTCAAGGTAAGCGCCTAGCATCAAATTTTCAGTCACGGTCAAATTCGGGAATATTCCCCGACCTTCAGGGCATAAAGCCATTTTATATTTTAATCGAGCCGGAGCGTCGAGCCCCGAAATATTTTCCCCGTTAAATAAAACATCGCCTGAATGTGGTAGTAATCCGCTTAATGCTTTAAGAGTCGTCGTTTTACCGGCGCCGTTTGATCCAATTAAGGCCGTGATTTCTCCAGATTTAAACTCAAACGAAATTCCTTTGATCGCACGGATCATCCCGTACGAGACGCCTAGATTATTAATCGTAATTGTTGATTGAGCGGTCATCATACCGGTTTTTTACCTAAATAGGCTTCAAGCACTTCCGGTAAACACTTGATATCTTTTGGAAGACCGTCAGCAATTTTTTTTCCACGGTTAAGTACGACAATTCGATCGCAAATATTCATGACCAGCTTCATATCGTGTTCGATCAGCAAAATTGTTAAGTTGAACTTATCTTTTATGAATCGAATAAGCTTATTCAATTCTTCAGTTTCTTGATGATTCATACCAGCGGCCGGTTCATCTAAGATCAAAAGTTTCGGTTTAGTTGCTAAGGCGCGAACTATTTCGAGCTTTCTTTGCGATCCGTAAGATAACGAGCCAGCTAATTCAAAAGAATAACGATCTAAATCAAAAATCTTAAGTAGTTCGCGGGCTTCCAAATCTAAATTTTTCTCGATCAGTTGGTGCGCTTTTGTACTGAACAAAGAATTAAACCAATCAGATACGGAACCCTTGTGTTTACGCTGCTGAAGTGCCATCAATACGTTTTCTAAAACAGATAAACTTCTAAATAAGCGAATATTTTGAAATGTTCGCGCAATGCCACGATGATTTACCTGCGCGGCAGTCAAAGTATTAATTCTTTCGGATTCAAAAACAATATCACCGGTGTCAGCGCAGTAAAATCCCGAGATCATATTGAAGACCGTGGTTTTACCAGCCCCGTTCGGACCAATAAGGCCAAGCAGCTCTGACTTTTTTATTTCAAAACTAACTGAATCAACCGCTTTCAATCCGCCGAACTGAATAGATAAATCTTGAATACTGAGTAACGAATTTGATGCGTCCATTAGTGAATACCCCACTTAAGCTTCAGCTTTGCAGGTAAAAATTCAAAAATTTCTTTTCGACCGAATAAACCTTGCGGTCGAAGGATCATCATCAAAATTAAAAGAATAGGGTAGATAATCATTCGTATATCAAGGGAACCTGTTTGCACGCTGCGAAGTAGCTCAGGCAAGAAAGTAAGAATAGCGGCCGCTAAAATTGATCCGCTTAAAGAACCTAAGCCCCCTAATACCGCGATGATTAAAATTTGCACTGAAATTAAAAAACTAAAAGAACCAGGGCTGATATAACCTAAATGATGAGAATAAAACCCGCCACCAAGTCCCGCGAAAAAACTTGAAATTGTAAATGCATAGCGCTTCGTTTTTGCAATCTCTAGCCCCATGACTTCAGCGGCGATATCATCTTCATTGATGGCCCATAAATTTCGACCAAACCACGAGACTTTAAGTCGATACATTGTCATAAAAGTAATAAATAATAAAAATATCGCAAACCCATAAGAAAACCAAAAATCAGGGAACTTCGTGATCGCGTTGTAACCGCGCGGTCCGCCAACATGCTTCCAATTTAAAATTAGAATTCGAACAATTTCAGCAAATCCTAAAGTGACGATAGCGATATAATCGCCTTTTAAACGAAATGAGGGTAGCGACACTAGATATCCGGCCACCGCGGCCAAGCAAGCGCCGGCGAACACTCCAACAGGAATCATCATCCATTGATCCGCAAAAAATTCTTTATTAAGAACGGCCGAAGTATAAGCGCCAATCGCCATCAAGCCTGCGTGCCCTAAAGAAAATTGATCGGCCAAGCCCGTAATAAAATTAAGGCTTAATGCCATGATCGCATTAATTATGAAGCTAATAAAAATGGCTTGGATATACGAATTCAAAAATGAATTTAAAGCCACGCCCAAAAGAACGACCAAAACCACAAAGATAAAATACTTTTTCATATTTTCTCTTTTCGCGTTGTTCCGAATAATCCTGTTGGCTTGTAAAGTAATACGATAATTAAAAGTACGAAAGAAAATGCATCACGATAGGTAGAAGCGCCGTAGCCAATTAAATAAGTCTCACCGAGGCCTAATAAAAAACCACCGACAACTGCGCCGTGCAGACTGCCGATACCACCAAAGACGGCCGCAACAAAAGAAGCCATACCAATCCGTACTCCCATCATGGGATCAATCTTCGGATACTTTATCGAAACTAAGACGGCGGCAACCCCGGCAAGGGCCGAGCCTATGATAAAAGTCATCGAGATGATCTTATCGTTATTAATACCCATTAAAGGGGTCATATCGGGACGCAAGCTGACGGCACGCATGGCGCGACCTGTTTGAGTCTTGAAAATAATAAAACTTAAAATTCCTAACGAGGCAAAACTGACAAAATAAATTAATAAATCCGTCAAGTGCACCGGACTATCAAATAAGCTAAATAAATTTTTATCTTCAATTAAAGTTGGAAAAGCTTTTGGATCAGCGCCGAAAATAATTTGACCACCGAACTGAAAAAGAATGCTAACGCCAATAGCAGTGATCAGAACATTCATTTTTGGAGAATTGCGTAAAGGCTTGTAAGCCAATTTTTCGACTAAAAAACCAATCAGTGCGGCAAACATGACTGCGCCGGTTAGACCGATCGCAAAATTCGTAACCGAAGGAGTTCCTAAGTTTAAATACTTAGAAATGTAGTAAGCTCCAAACGCACCCATCATATAAATTTCAGAGTGCGCGAAGTTAATCATACCTAGAATTCCGTAAACCATTGTGTAGCCTAATGCCAGCAAAGCATAAATGCTTCCGATGCTAAGGCCATTCAATGTATGTTGTAGAAATTCATTCATCTTAAATTAATTAAAATATTACGGGTTCACGCTTGTGACATATTTATAATCTTCACCTTGAACCTGCACAACCACGGCGCTTTTAACGGCATCACGGTTTGCATCCATCGACATTTTTCCGGTTACACCGTGAAAATCTTTAATCTTCGCAAGTTCAATTCGAATGTTCTCAGAAGTTAACGGATTAGCATTCGTCATCGCTTGCGCCATCATGTAAGCCGCATCGTATGCCAAAGCAGCCATTACGTCTGGTACTTCGTTATGCTTAGCTTTGAAAGCTTTAACGAATTCAACTGTTTTAGGATCTGATGATTCAGTTGTGTAGTGATTCGAAAAGTAACTACCGTTAATCGCATCTTTTGCGATTTCATGTAACTTCGGAGAAGACCAACCGTCGCCGCCTAATAATGGCTGCTTCATGCCAAGCTCTTTAGCTTGCTTAGCAACAAGGGCCACTTCGTTGTAATAACCAGGAATAAAAATCGCATCAACGTTTTTAGCCTTGATTGATGTTAACTGAGATTTGAAATCAATATCACCTTCTTGATAAGAAATGTCAGTTACGATTTCTCCGCCCATGCCTTTTAGCTTTTCCGCGAAAATATCTGATAAACCAACCGAGTAGTCATTTTTAATATCACGCATAATTGCCGCGCGCTTCAATTTTAAATTCTCGGTCATAAACTTAGCCATCACCATTCCTTGGAATGGATCGATGAAACAGGCGCGGAAAATATAATTTCCAACTTTGGTTACATCTGGATTTGTCGCCGACGAAGTTAACATCGGGATTTTATTCTGCTGAGCAACCTGCGCACCAATCTTCGAACGCCCTGATGTAGCTTCTCCTAGAATTGCGATCACTTTATCTTGGCTGACCAAACGATTTACAACCGCAAGTGTTTCATCGCTATCAGATTTATTATCGTAATTAATATGTTTAATTTTTTTACCATTGATTCCGCCCTTAGCGTTGATTTCTTCAATCGCCATTTCTGTCCCGCGAAGTTGATAAACGCCGAACGTCGCCGTAGCGCCCGTATTCGAACTATAAGACCCGACTAAAATTTCATTTTCATTTGTTTTTTTAGTGCAGCCAAAAACCATTAATGCCGCAGCTAAAACCGATAATACGTGTTTCATTTGAACTCCTTTTAAGTTAACAGCCCAATTGAACTAAACCGAAAGGAGTCTGGCAAGATTTATCAATGATTTGTCGCCGGGTTTCTCTTTAGTCGTGACGACATCGAATGAAGCTTCAATCAGACGATCGGCTTGAACGCCAATCATCGTATTGGTTTTTCCGCTAAGAAGCGCTTCCACAGCAGCGCTGCCAAGTCGAGAGGCTAAAATTCGGTCATGCGCAGAAGGGCTTCCGCCTCTTTGCAAATGTCCCAATATACAAACTTTTGCGTCAAGACCCGATTTTTTTCGAATCGCATCGGCTAAATCGTAAGCTCTTCCTGGTTTTTGACCTTCGGCCGTTACCAGAATACTGCTTGTTTTACCGCGTGCGCGCGAATTTTTTAAGTTTTCAACAATTTTATCCACAGGAATGACATTATCAGGAGTTAATATTTCTTCTGCTCCCCCAGAAAGTCCAACGTGGCTGGCGATAAATCCAGAATTTCTTCCCATCACTTCAACGATGAAAATGCGATCATGGCTATCGGCGGTGTCACGAATTTTATCGATGGCCTCAAGGGCCGTATTGATCGCCGTATCAAACCCAATTGTGTCGTCTGTTCCATAGACATCGTTGTCAATCGTGCCGGGGATACCTACGACCGCAATTTTGTGTTCGTTCCAAAGTGCTTGTGCCCCTTTGAAAGAACCATCGCCCCCAATGCAGATTAAGCCATCGATTTCATTTGCACGCAAATTCTGAGCAGCCTGAGCACGAAACTCAGCTTTCATAAATTCATTCGATCGGCCCGTTTTCAAAATTGTTCCACCACGTTGAATGATATTGGCCATGTCGCGCATTTGTAACGAGCGCATATTATTTTCAATCATACCGGTGTACCCATGCATAATTCCCATGACTTTAATTTCTTGAGAAATTGCGCACCTAACGATAGCGCGTATCGCGGGGTTCATCCCCGGAGCGTCGCCGCCACTCGTGTAAACTGCAATTTTTTTAATTTTTCCAGCACTTTGGGTCATAGAAAGATAGTGGTCCAATTAATCCACCCTCGTCAATAAGTGATTGACCGCAGAGCAGGTTAAACTTCCAAAAACCGAACGTATCAAGGTTAGTTTTCGACCACTTTAACTGTAGTCGTGTGTTACTTCAGACGATACTTTACACATGGTGAATTTAAAAAAGAATCGATCGGTTTTCCTATTGCTAGTGATCATTATGACGAAATTAACTAATTATTCAACTGTGTTTGACGGAGAACATCCGGATACAGCTTGGCAAGCGAATCAAGAATTTAAATCATTTGATGAAGTTCTAGTTTCAAATCAAGAAATGAATGGAACTGCAGGACGAGAAAGATTTTTTTTCGGGTATCGCGGCGAAAAGTTCTACGGAGTCATTCGTTGGGATAATTCGCTGTGGGTCGATGGTCAGTGGAAAGTGACCGAACGCGCGGTTGGTTTAAAATTAGAGTCTAATCCTGCATTTTCGTTCGATGGAATTCGTGCCCGCGGAGCCATGCTGATCCCGTACGTATAATAAAAAAAGCCCTGGGCGAACCCAAGGCTTTTATGAAATCAATTAAACAACGCAGTTAATTACTTAACTAAATGTTTGAATTCTGCGCCAGCGCGGAACTTTGGAGCCCAAGCAGCAGGGATTTTGATCGCTTTTCCAGTTTGTGGATTACGACCCATGCGAGCTTTACGTTTAGCTTTAGTGAATGTGCCGAAACCAACTAGTTTCACGTCATCACCTTTCTTAACTGTTTTTTTCACGTTCGTGATAAAACAATCAACGATATTTTCGCATTGTGCTTTTGGCATCTTTGTTTCTGCAGCGATCTTTTCGATCAATTGCGCTTTATTCATGTGTCGTTCTCCTTCTTGAGACGAAACCGCTTCTTAGTGAAAGCGATGGGTTGTTGTAGACGTCCTGTTGCTAAACTATCATCCGTGATAACCTAATCAGAAAACAAAAAAGTATTTTCGTCAACACATTGAATGACGCGAAAGCTCGGCTCAGAGCTAAGTTGGTGGCGATTATCAAAAAACAGCTAAGACAATTTGAAGATTACGTCGTTTTTAAATGATATTTAACACTCGTAACGATCACATTCTTTTTGTAAATCAACGAAAGCTTGATCAACCAAGCTGTTTGATTATGTAAAAGTTGATGATACCACTTCGCTGTCAAAAATTCTGGAAAGATAACGGTGATGAACTCGGTCGGATTTTCTTTCGAAACTTGATCGATGAAATCTAAAATTGGCCCCGAGACTGAACGATAAGGTGAATCTAAAATATGCAATTTTATTTCCGGGAACTTTTCTTGCCACTGATCTTGTAATCGTTCGCGTCCGGCGTTATCGCCAATCTTCACATAACAAATTCTTAAATCAGTACCAATGCTTTGCCCGTAGCGAATTGCGTTCATAACCCCTAAGTGAAGGCCAGAGATCGGAATGATCACCACGTGACTCGTCATCTTTTCGTATTTATCGATCAAGTAATGAGATTGCGAAAGTTCGCGGGCAAACATGACATAGTGAACGTGAATGCGGTGAAACGCATAAACTATGCACGGAATTACAACGACGACCATCCACGCGCCGTGCGTAAATTTAAAAATAGCAACTACAACAAGTACAACGGCCGTACAAACCATACCGAATGCATTCAGCGCGGCGGAAACTTTCCAGCCTTTTTGCTTCAACTTCATATGTCGAATGACCATTCCACACTGCGAAAGCGTAAATGATAAAAACACGCCCACCGAATACAGCGGAATTAAATAGTGGGTTCGACCACCAAAAAAGATGACCAGTAAAATCGCCATCAAAGATAACCCAATAATTCCGTTTGAAAATACTAAACGATCACCAATGCTAGCCAACTGACGTGGAGCGTACCGATCTTTTGCCAGGAATGAAACTAAGCGCGGAAAATCGGCGTAAGCTGTTGAAGCTGCTAAAAATAAAATAAGTGCGACACCGGTTTGAACCATGTAGTAAAAAACGCCGTTACCAAAAACGGATCTATTCAATTGCGAGATAATCGTGACACCGGGAACGTGAGTTAAATTATATGCATATACTAAATAACTAACTCCAAAAAATAAACCGGCAAGAATTAACACCATTAACATCAAAGTTTTTTTTGCGTTCTTCGCTTGAGGATGTTTGAAAATAGGAATTCCGTCCGAAACAGCTTCAATTCCCGTTAGCGCCGCGCACCCAGATGAAAATGCACGTAGCAAAAGAATCGCGCCGATCTCGGGATAATTAGATTCTAAGACATCTGTAATCGGATTCATTCCTGCATGCGGATTTGTTAGAATTCCGTTCACAATCAAAGCGGCCATCGAAAAAATAAAAAAGTAAGTGGGAATCGCAAAGATCGTGGAAGATTCTCCCAGTCCACGCAAGCTTAACGTCATCAAAACTATTATAATCCAAATGCAGGTAAAAACTTGCACGCTAGCCAATTGTGGAAAAGCCGACATTAAATTTTCAACGCCGGCTGAAACCGAAACGGCCACGGTTAAAATATAATCGATCATTAACGCAGCACCAGCTACTAAACCAAGTCGTTCACCTAAATTTTCTTTTACGACGACGTAAGCTCCGCCTCCATTCGGGTAAGCTTGAATCGTTTGTCGATATGATAACGAAACAATAAACATCAACATCACGATTGCGCCGGCAATTGGTAATAACCAATGCGTTGCCATAGGAATTGTTGCTGCCGCTAAAGCTAGCGGAATTACAATCTCTTCTGTCGCGTAGGCCACTGAAGACAATGCGTCTGAAGCGAGGACCGCAAGCGCTTTCCATTTTGGAATCAATTCATGTGATTGGTGCGAAGAAGCAAGAGGTGACCCGATCAATACGCGGCGAAGTTTTGTCATGAACATGATGTAAATTTCCTCTTACAGCGTCGATCATACGCTTGTGATTTACAAAAACAAGTGATTAAGATTAGGGCGTTGGCTCATGTTATTGGCCTTCGTGGCCATCAGACTCATCATCAATCTCGTGATAAGTTTCAGATTCTTTTGTGACGGGGATTGCGTATTTTCCATCTGCCCAATCGCCAAGATCAATTAAGCGACATCTTTCAGAACAAAAAGGCCTAGACGGATTTTCTGGAGCGTATAACGCCAAACGCCCGCACTGCGGGCATTTAACTTCTTTTTTATTATTATTCGGGTTGGTCATTAAGCGATATTACAAACCGCAATTCATCGTTTGGCAACGTTTCATGGTACCGCGCGCCGAAGGTACGCCGCCTACTAAGAAATTAAATGTAAAACTATAGTCTTCCATTTTGCCTTGTAATACTTGAATTCCAAAAGTCGTACCTGACATTGCGCTACCCGCAATACCGCCAGTCGAACGAGCTTCGAAACCTAAATTATTATTAATAACTGAAACTTCCATATTTAGCTGAAGTGGATTGCGCTCAACTCCATAGTAAGCTTTTGGATCTGGAATATAAACTCCAGTTGCTAAACCTAAGGCAGCACCGACTAAGCCCCAACCAGAAGGCATTTGATATTGATAGTTGTAATATGGATTCTGTCGTGGGCGCGCAATCACAGTGGCGATTGCTGAATTCATACCGTTCGTAGGAAATTGTAAAATAATATCTAAACTTCCACTTGTGTAGTAATCACAGCTTGAGTAACCACCGCTTGATCCACCAGCGCGATCACATACTCCCATGCCTAATTTGAAAAAATCTTTCATCTTTGCCATGTTGGTAATTTGTAAGCTAGTCGTGCCAGTCCAATTATCAGCGTAGAAACCATTGTTATATTGAAATGCCGGCTGAGTTTGAACTCCGCCCGATGCATAACACATTCCGTTTGCATATGTAGTCCCAGCCGGACAAGCAGGTTGGGTATTCGCATTATTATTATTTTTGTCGCTACCGCATCCAATCACTAAAGCCGTTGATAAGATAATGCCTGCAGCCCAGATAAAGTTTTTCATAAAAACTCCTTATTTCAAAGGATTATATATTCAAGCCTGAGACCTACCTTAAATACATTCAGGTCAGATAGAAGTGTAAATAGATTAGACACTTACAAAAATTGTTTCCTTTCCGAGTTACTGGTCTCAATTTGAGACTATAAAATCACAGTTTCTCGAATGAAAAATAACGCTCTCCAAAATTTTACAAAAGATTGATTTATCAATTCATCAAGCGCACATTATTTGTGAAATCGGGGGATTTTATGAAGTTTTTCTTATCGGCTCTATTGCTTTCAATCACATTTCAGAATTTTGCGGTCGCTCAAGAGGCAGCCGCGCCTCCGGAATTTGAAACCGTCGTGAAAGAGACAAAGTTTAATTCATCCAGCCGGGTAGTAATCGATAGAGAAGAGATCCAAAAATCGCGATCGAAGAATATAACGACTTTACTAGCAACTCAGGCCAACGTCGCAATTGTGCAATCAAATTTTTCGCCAACTTCTATTTTTATGCGTGGCGGAGACTCTGGCCACATTCTGATTTTGGTCGACGGGATTCCTTATTACGATGCTTCAACAAATCAACGTACGATAAGTTTAAATTCTTTTGATTTAAAGTCGATTCAAAAAATTGAAGTCATTAAGGGCAGCCAATCAGTTCTATACGGAGGCCAGGCATTAACGGGCATCATCAAGATTGATACAATACCCAAAGAAATTAAGGCATCACGACAAGTATTAGCTCAAGCAGGAAATTTTAATCAAAAAAATCTTTCTGCTAATGGTGTTGTTTCAATCACAGAAAATTTTGGATTGGTATTGAGTGGGAATCATTCAAGTAAAGATGCTCTTTCACCGTTATTAGACTCGGATAAAAAGTACCCCTCTCGATTAGGCACCGCAGACCTTGCTTTAGTTCACTATGGAGTTCTTGATTCATTTTTAAAGGTACAAACCTCATTCGATCGTACATTTATTACTAGCACAATTGACAACTTTAGTGCCGTAGACGCCGATGATTTTACTACTTCAACTTATCGAACAACAGTGACGGGTTCCACTTCAGCGAAGAAATCGTTTCTAAAGCCGTCGGTTACAGTCTCGCACCAGTATAGTTCTCGCCTGTTCGAGCAAAGTTCTGCGGCGGCAGGTGGTGCAGAGGCAACTAAGCAAGACTATGTTGGGGAGTTAACCGCAGTCCGACTTGAAGCTGTTCCGTACGAATCAACTTTTTTCAATCTGCGAGTCGGCGGAAGTTATCATCGAGAAAAAATGATATTTAATGACCGAGATATACTTCAAACGGATGCGGAAGATGAATTTGAAGGAATCTTTGCTAAGGCTGAAATACCTTTTTCGCAAAATTGGCAAATCGAGCTTGGCGAACGAATTGACTACCGAAAGATGAAATCTCCGATTTCATCGCACCAAGTAGGTCTTACAGTTTATGAGATGTTTAAACTTGAATATGCGACAGGCTTTAAGTACCCAGGATTATTCCAATTGTATGCTTCTTACGGAAATCCAAATCTTAAGCCCGAAAGAGCGGTGACTTATTCCGCTTCTTTTGAACGAAATATAACTTCTGACATTTTTACTTCGGTTACTTTATTTGAAACCAAGTTCGATGATTTGGTTGCATCAAGAGGCGCTCCGCCAAATGTAATTTTTTTCAATACATACTCTCGAACTAAAGGTGTTGAGGCTGTTGGCGGATATCGTTGGCCCGATATCGGTTTATCGACAAGTTTAACTCTGGGTTATCAAGAGCCGCGTGATTTGGATCAAAACAATTGGCTTTCCCGAAGGCCTTTGCGGACTGCTAGTTTGAAAATACGTGAAGAACTAGAAAAGGTAGCTTTCGGAGTTGAGGTACAGCATGTAGGTGATCGAAGAGATCGAGAGGGAGCCACCAGATTTAGTACAATAGTTCCATATACCTTGGTGCATGCTACAGTTGAAGGGAAGCCCACTTCTGATATTTCAATTTTTGGGCGGGCTCAGAATCTTTTCAACCAACGTTTTGAATCTAATAATAGCTTTCATGACGAAGGTTTAAACCTAATTGCCGGTGCTGAAGTTGGCTTTTAGCTCATACCGTCTCAAAATAGTGCACGTTTATTCGGTTACAGAGTTTTGGCTAGGTAGGGTCTAAACTCTTTACTGGATATTCCGATAAGTTAAGTATGAAAAATACTAAAACTATTCAATCTAAACATATAATTTTAGCTGTTTTATTTATGGGTTTATCTTCGTGTGCGAACCCATTTAATTTAAAGGCGATCAACGAAGTTATTGCGGATCTACCATTTTTTGGAAGAACTTCTGCTGAGTTAGTTGCGGGTGCGACACAAACGGCGACGACTTCATCAGGCTACAAAGTGACAACTTCGATTGGAAGCTTCGTCAATCAGCCAAGCATCACGACAGCTGGCGGTTATAAAGTTTTTTCAACGATTCAGACGTCACAATAAAATATCCAAGACTAGTTACTATAAAAACTAAACAGATCATCTGAGAGATCGAGATGTTACCTAATAGTGGTAATGCTAAAAATTCCCCGCGGTCATCGCCCCGGTAGTATTCGACTATAAAGCGTAAAATACTATGTAGTAAAATCCAGCGCACAAAAAGTGATCCGCGGGGCGGGTTTCTTTTTTCGGCAAATATTAAATATCCAAAAATAATCAATTCGCCCAAAACTAAATAAAGCGCCGTCGGGTGTCGCCCATCCATCGCCCAAGGTA
Source organism: Bdellovibrio sp. (assembly GCA_043760925.1). GTDB lineage: Bacteria > Bdellovibrionota > Bdellovibrionia > Bdellovibrionales > Bdellovibrionaceae > Pseudobdellovibrio. The sequence continues at coordinate 79,983 of JAYUOK010000015.1, forward strand.
GTGAGCAACGAATACCGAAACAGCATCCGGCAAGAACGCAACCGATGCGGCCTAAAGCATGCGACAATGAAAATATCGGAGTAAAAAAATCAGCCCATTCTTTAAAGTTAATTTTTTTAGCTAAGCAGAACAGCCAACCAAAGATCAAACAGCTGATCATTCCACCTAAGAATACGAAGCCCCCATTCCAAAAATACAACGCTTCGATCGGGCTGTTCGCGTAGTAATCAGGTTCTTCGTAAAAAATGTGCATCAGACGTCCACCAAAAAATCCGGCGACCATCATGAGTAAGGCAATATCAAATGCAATTTTTCTGTCTTTAGAAAATTGATCGACGCGCATTGAAAGATAAACAACTAAAAAGCTTAAGCTAAGACTAATCACCAAAAAGTAACTAGGAATTCGAATAGATCCTAGTGCAATTTCTGGGATCATGTTTGGGGAATTTTCTTTTTCTCAGCATTTTTTTCAGTGAGCATCGCGTACATCAAAAAACCAACCCCGACCACGATGGCCATGTCGGCAATGTTAAACGCCGGCCACGAATATCTTCCGTAAAAGTGAAAATCAAGAAAATCGATCACATAACGAAACTGCAAGCGGTCTAAATAGTTACCAACGGCACCCGCAAAGATCGATGATAAAGATAATATTTGTCTGGTGTCGGTATCTTCGATTTCGCGCAGAATATAAAAAATAATCAAACACGCGATCGGCGGCATCACCAAAAAGAATATCTCGCGAAAGACGGGCGGCGTTTGCGACAAAAAGCCAAAAGCCGCACCAAAGTTACGCACGTAAGTGATATGAAAAAAGTTTTCAATCACCACGCGTGATTCATGTAATTGAAACTGGGTATGCACATACAGCTTCGTTAGTTGATCAAGGGCAACAAACACGCAACTAATCGTAATTAAAAGTAAATACTTTCGTTTAAGCGCAAAAATCACAACAAGGCCTCTACACACTTGGGGCAGACGCCCAAAGTTTTTTCGACTTGCGAGATTTCGTTTGAATAAACCCAGCAACGAACACATTTTTCGCCTGAAGCTTTTTGCGCCACGACTGAATACGGCCCTTCAGCCAATGTGACCTTAGAAACAATTAACATTTCGCGAAGATCAGTGATTGCTTTCAAAGATTTATAAACATCACCATCCGCTATGATATCAACTGAAGCTTCTAAACTAGAACCAATCGTTTTAGCCGCGCGAAGTTCTTCTAATTTTTTCTGAACATCACTTCGAACCGAAAGCATGTTCGTAAATACGGCCGCTAACTCAGGCTTAAACCAAGACTGATGCCCAATCGGAAAATCTTCTAGGAAGATTGAATCTTGTTTCTTGCCTTTAAAGTAAGTGTAAGTTTCTTCCGCTAAGAAAGTTAGAATTGGTGCCATCATGCCGATTAAAGATTTAGTCACATGATAAAGCGCCGTTTGCGAACTTCGACGAGGCAACCCATCTGGCTTCCAGGTATAAAGGCGATCTTTTAAAATATCCATGTAAGTTGCAGATAACGTCACCGTAAAAAAGTTATTTAACAAATGATAAACTTTGTAAAATTCGTATTTATCGTAGGCCGTCGTCACGTCCATTATAAGTTGATTCAATTGATGCATCATCCATTGATCGACTTGGGTCATCTTTTCGACGGCGATTTGATCTTTCGCAAAATCAAAATCAGAAGTTGATCCTAATAAAAAGCGCATGGTGTTTCTGATCTTACGGTAAGTTTCAGTAACACGGGTTAATTCTTCCTTACCGCAGCCGATGTCATTGCCGTAATCTCCGTAGGCCGCCCAAAGACGAATAATTTCTGATCCGCTTTTCGACGAAACTTCATTCGGATCAATCACATTACCTAAAGATTTACTCATCTTGCGGCCTTGCGAATCATTGACGAATCCGTGGGTGATCAAAGCCTTAAACGGCGGTTTGTCAGTTGTAGCCATTGAAGATAACATTGATGTGTTAAACCAACCGCGATGCTGATCAGAACCCTCTAGATAAATATCGGCTTGAGCATTTTTGTATCCGCGTGCGGCTTCTTTAGATTGAACGGCGGCATGACACACGCCCGAATCAAACCAAACGTCTAAAATATCACGACCCAGTTTGAATCCTTGAGTTCCAAAATCAGCTTTAGCATTGGCTGGCTTTTTCCAACTTTTGCCGGCTAAAACATTTGCGTCGGCTTTGTGGTAAGCTTCAATGCCGCCTTCTGCAATCAAATCTGCGGCCTTCATCATAATATCGTAATCGGCTAATGGTTCACCAGTAGCAACGCAAACTAAAATAGGGATCGGAACACCCCAAATGCGTTGTCTTGATAAACACCAGTCGGGACGGTTTTGCATCATCGCTTGAAAACGGGCGCGTCCCCAATCTGGGAAAAATTCAATTTCATCAAGTGCTTTCAAAGTTTTATTACGAATTTGAGAATCTTCCGAATCAATACCCAAAAACCACTGCGCCGTCGTCCGAAAAATAAGTGGAGTTTTTGAACGCCAGCAATGTGGGTAGCTATGTACGAATTCAGAAAACTTAATTAAGTGTCCAGATGTTCGTAATTTTTCAACGATGATCGGGTTGGCCTTAAAAATATTCGTGCCTTTCATTTCAGCGTAATCTTCATTGTAAAGTCCGGCATCATCGACAGGATTTAAAATTGGTAATCCATATTTCATACCGACTCTAAAGTCATCGGCACCGTGTCCGGGGGCTGTATGCACGCAACCAGTTCCCGCTTCGGCCGTGACGTGATCACCAAGAACAATGATCGAATCGCGGTCAATAAAAGGGTGGCGGGCTTTCGTGCGATCAAGATCGATTCCTTTAACTACATTTTTTTCAGTTAAAGTTAAGCCTGTCTCTTTTTCAAAATATTCTTTTAAAGCTTTAGCGATAATTAAGTTTTCGCCTGCCGAGCTGTAGACGGCATAATCGAATTCAGGGTTTAAGGCGATACCTACGTTTGCAGGCAAAGTCCAAGGTGTCGTCGTCCATATAACAAATGAAGTTTTGCCCGTCGGCGAACCTAATTTTTTAAGCGTGGCATCGTCAGTAACATTAAATTTAACGTAGATCGATGGCGATTTATGATCATGATATTCAACTTCGGCATCAGCTAAGGCCGTTTTCAAAGTCCAATTCCAATAAACAGGCTTAACACCTTGATAGATGACTCCACGTTTAAATGCGCGTGCAAATTCACGAACCTCTTCGGCCTCGTATTGTTTCGACATCGTCATATATGGGTTTTGCCAATCGGCAATAACACCTAAACGCTTAAACTGTTCACGCTGATGATTAATCCACTTGGTTGCTTCTTCACGGCACAAAGTAAGAATCTCTTGATCAGTCTTAACTAACTTTTTATCGGTTAGATCTTTCATTACTTTGTGTTCGATCGGTAAACCATGGCAATCCCAGCCCGGAATAAATGGAGCATGAAATCCACGCATCGCTTTATACTTAATGATAAAATCTTTAAGTGATTTATTTAAAGCGTGACCGATGTGAATTGATCCATTGGCGTAAGGTGGCCCGTCGGGCATCGTAAAGCCTGGATTATTTTTATTTTTTTCTAAAATGCGTTCGTAAATTTTTTCTGATTCCCATTTCGCAATAATTTTAGGTTCATTAATCGGTAGGTCACCCTTCATCGGAAAATCAGTTTGTGGTAATCGGATTGTATTTTTATAATCGGGCATAATGGGTGCTGACACTTACAAAGCTCCTTCAAAAATAATCAAAATCTGTACGGCTAAAATATGATTACTAAGTTAACAAAAAGATACAGGCTTGGGCAGGTCTTTAAGGTTAAAACCGGCTTTAGCGCTAGGCGAAATGTTTATGGGCTGAATTAGTAATTCTTTTTGAATTGTTTGTAGCCCAAACAGATCAATGCACGCATGGCTTCGACCTCAGAACTCAAATTAAAGGTATTCTTAACATCGGCCAATGCCTGAAGGCTGACCGGGTCTAGTTGCGCCATCAGCGAAGAATCAGTTTGCATGTTCGCTTGCGGGTAACTTGGCGGGGGAGTCTCAGAATTTTGAAACAGACTTTGCGTTCGATTCGCACTCGTTTGGTTTGAATTAGAATGGGCCGCTTGAGAATTATTTGTTTGTGCCTGTGATGAATTGGGCCCGTTCATAATCGGAGGCATCACCGCGCGGTTTGGGGTTTGACTTGGAGTTTGTAGATCACCCATCAGGCCCGCTAACGATTTCAATTCTTGCTTAAAGTTTTGAATGCTCGGGGTATCTAAAGACGCTTCACCGTTACGCTGAGCTTTTAAGTAAAGGCTGATCAACATGTCTTGAGTTGAGGCCATATCTTTAATCGAAGGGCTCTGAGACAAAAGCCAAGTGTAGGCTTTTTGCAAAGTTTCTTTCGTATAAGCCTGAGGTGGTAAGGGATTCATTGCCATGGGAAGGTAACGCTAACGATCCCGCAAGTTTGAGTCAACAACATCATCCGAAGAAAAAATAGCGCACTGATTTGTTAAAAAACAGTGCGACTAAATTTTTGGCGGTGCATATTCTTTCGCCACGATTCCATACTTTTCGATTTTGCGAAGCAAAGTCTTTTTCGGAATGTTAGCATGAATTGCCGTTTGATTAATTCGTCCTTTAAAAGTCTTTAAGGCCTTGATAATAAACTGTTTTTCAAACTCTTCTTTTTGCGCATTAAAATCTAATGGTCCGGCATCTGGCATTGCAATGCTAATATCTTCGTCACCAGAAATTTCTGAATCATCATCACTCAGTAATGAGTCAATATCTAAATCATCGTCCGATAGTAATTCATCGTCGCTGAAATGCTGTGCAGAGTTTTTCAGGGTTTCAGATTGACTCTTAAGTTGTTGCATCGACTCAACTAAATTAACTCCAACGGCCTCAAGTAAAGCTTCTGGTAAGCTTCCTAAGGTAATTGAATTTGTCGATTCAAGAACGAACGCATGTTCAATCACATTTTCTAACTCACGAATATTTCCCGGCCAGTTGTAACGCTTCAATACAGCTAATGCATCTTTAGAAACGCCCGTTACTTTTTTGTTATGAACTTGATTAAACTTACGAATAAAGATGTGAATCAAAACTTCAACATCATCTTTGCGATCATTCAATTGCGGTAAATAAATCGGTACAACATTCAAACGATAAAATAAGTCTTCACGGAAGCGACCATCTTTCATCATTTCTTCTAACGGACGGTTTGTCGCCGCAATAATTCGAACATTTGTCGAGATTTCGCGATTTGATCCAACCGGCATGAATAACTTTTCTTGAAGCACGCGCAGAATCTTTACCTGCATCAGTTGCGGCATATCGCCAACTTCATCCAAGAAAAGTGTTCCGCCTTCAGCGTACTGAAATTTTCCGATCTTACGTTCACTAGCGCCAGTGAATGACCCTTTTTCATGTCCGAATAATTCTGATTCAAATAAATTTTCAGGAATTGCTGAGCAGTTAATGGCCACAAACTTTTCGTCTTTGCGGGCTGAATTAAAATGGATGGCTTTCGCCACAAGCTCTTTACCAGTTCCCGAAGCTCCACGAATCAGAACCGGAGTTTCAACTTTAGCAAGTTTGTGGATAATGTTGAAAACTTTCTGCATTTGCGAGGTATTGCCGATAATCTTACGACCTTCATCGACAAACACCGGCGACGATGCCGCTAATGTTGAAATAAGAGTATGTGCCGTGATCGCCTTATCGATCAGGCTAATCAGATCTTCACTTGAAATTGGTTTTGATAAAAAGTTGTAAGCACCTTCACGAACTGATTGCACCGCTACTTCGACGGTGGCGTGCGCCGTTAACATCAGAACGATGATCCCTGGATCGTGCTCTTTAATGGCCTTCAGGGCGCCAATACCGTTTAATCGAGGCATGTCTACATCAAGAATAACAATATCAAAAGCGCGCGTGTTAGCCGGGGCCGCCTTCACTTTTTCCATCGCATTAATACCGTCAAAGGCTTCTTCAACGCTAAACTTTTTAGTGCTCTCAAGCGCAGAGCGAACCGATAGCCTTAACGCCTGGTCATCATCGACTACTAAAACTTTTAACATTGAAACCCCTTGTTACTGCCCAATTGGCAAATAAACCGTAAAATGCGAACCCCCGAGATTACTTGTAACAGAAATCTCACCTTTGTGTAGCTGAACGAAGTACTGAGCAAGATATAGGCCTAAGCCCGTACCCTTGATTGTCGATGTCTTAACGTTGTGACTGCGAAAAAATTTCATGAAGATGTTAGGCAAATCTACAACTGGTATCCCAATGCCCTGGTCGATCACATCGATCAAGATTCGGTCATTTTCTTCCCGAGAGCGCACCGTCACGTTGGATTCGTCGGGGCTGTATTTGATGGCATTTTCAATCAAATTTGAAAACACTTGGCGCATCAAATCGGGGTCAATCGCGATCGGAAAAAGGGGCTCAAGTTCCTTGATAATCTTAATCTTTTTTACTCGCGCAAGAAATTCATGTTTCTTGATCACGTCTAAGATAATTTGGTTCACATCTTTGGATAGTTTATGAAGTTCAACGCCCTGGCTTTCAATGCGGCCATACTGCAAAATTGAGTTAATAAATTTTAGTAAATCATCGGAACTGCTTTTAATGGTATCGACGGCTTCGCGCTGCATGTTACTAAGCGCAATTTCATCCTGAAGAATCATTTCGGTCATACCTTGAATGCGCGCGATCGGAGTTTTCAAATCGTGCGACATCATCGAGATAAAATTAGTTTTTAATTCTTCAACTTGCTGAAGTAATTTATTTTTCTGAAAGTATTCCCAACTTTTTCGATTTTCGATAATCAGTCGATACGGAATGAAAAAATAATAACAAAGAAAAATAGCCAAAAACGGATGCGCTAGATCAACCCAAATTCCGAAAGCTAAAAACAACAAAGTAGCGACCATTGCAATGCCTAAAAGCGTTGCTGCTAAAAGCAGAAGTCCCCGTGATGGTTTTAAAGTTAATACGACGTGAACGGTAAAGACCGAAATCAAACAAGTTAATAAAATATTGATCCACTGGGGTAGGCGGATCGGAGCCGAGTTATCAAGCAAAGTCTGAAACATATTTGCGTGCAATTCCATCGTGGTCATTGCATTAATTTCTCGTGAATAGGGGGTTAGGCCATACTCTTTAACGGTTTTTCCCGTATCTGTTCCAACGATGACTAATTTGCCATCAAATACACTGGGTGCGACAGAGCCATTCAGTACATCTTGAAAACTGTACGAAGTGAATGAACCCTTGGTGTGATAGTTGATATAAACTTGCTTCGAATCAAAAAGATCAAACAACCCGCGGATGCGATTTGTGTCATTTATTTCAGATCTATAAGCAGCAGCAACATAAGGATGTAAAAGTGGTTGTTCCTGATAGCTAACCATCATACGGCGATGAACGCTGTCTTTTGCAAATAAATACATATCTGGAGATTTAGGGCCTGAGTAAATTTTTACGTTTTCTAGTGGGGTCGAAAGTTTTAACTTTCCGGTTTCACCCTTCATCTCGGTTTTGTCGGTCGGAAAATAAAATCCAGGGATCTGGTTCGCCGCTGCCGCAAATTTTCCGAGGTCTTCAGCTGAACCATCGATGTCATCGATTTTTCCGTCATTGATTCTAAAATCGTAAATTAAAAATCTTGGTTTACCAAGGGCCAGCTTATTCAAAAAGTCAGTGTGCTGCTGGTAATTTGGAAAGCCCTGGTAGTGCTCGACGGTCGCGCTATCGATACGAACTAGCACAATCGGAGTTTGTACAGATTTCGATAAGCTTAGCGCGCCCTTCAGGCTAACCCGGAAGTCGTAAAGGTAGCTTTCGATATAGTCTAATTTTAAAAATGAAATGATTGTCGAAGCTAACAGGGCAAATACGATGCGTACTAGAATTTGCTTTAAAGTTAAATGATTTGAAGAATGTCGTTCATCTTGTGAAGATGAAGTGGTGATTTTCATAGGTACTATTTAAAGGATTAACAGAAATTTACAATCAAAACTAGCCGGCGACGGTTGGGCCGCCAGATGGTAAGCAAGAAATACCCGTTGTTCGCGTAGAAATACGCTTTACCGGCTTGATTTTCTTAATGTGATTATGCGGATAAATCATTGTCGTTTCCATATTCTTAGCCTTTCTTTGCCTAAATTAGGCGGCGGCTCTTGATCTCTTATAGTACAAAATACCTAAAAGAATCAAGCCCCTAGTGCGTTCACAAAATTTTTCGTCTTTTTTATGCTTATCGCCCGTGTGCTGGCGGTGAATGTACATACAGCCTCCGCCACATACGAAACGCGCCCAGCAATTATTACAGTTATTTAATTCTACTAATGGTTTCTGGTACTTATCTAACTTGTCATAATCAAGCTGTGAGTTTTCACCGACAACTTCATCTTTTTCTCCGACTAACCAAGGGCAAGTGTACAAACGATTTTTTGCATCAATCATCAGGTAGCTTTTTCCGGCTCCGCAAAAGTTTTCAATGCGTTGCTGAGAATCTAAAACGTCAAAGTAAGTGCTAAAAGTCTTAATTTTTCGAAGCTCTTCTTCGCCTCCAGCTTGAAAAGCCAGTTCGGCGACTTGGCCCATTTGCTTTAGATATTCGGCTTGCGCATGTTCATCTTTTTCAGAATAGTCGAAGTTAAATTCATACCAATCAACATTTAAAGTTTTGAAAAATAAATAGTTATCTTTCAAATTCAAATTCTTTGCAGAAATGACGGCCGTAACTCCTAAAGAAGCAAGCTGCGGGCGAATCACCGATAGCATGGCGATACCGTCAAGGGTCGCATCGGTTGAGCTTTTGCCATTCTTAGCGGGGCGAACAACGTCATTTACTTCTTTCGTTCCATCTAAGCTAACGGCGATATTAATTCTCATCGTCTTTAACATTTCGACAACTGAATCGGTTATTAAAGTGCCATTTGTCGTGACCATAAATTTACAATCGATATTGCGACCCGCAGTTTGTAAAAGCACATAGTCGTAAATCATTTTCATTGCTTCAGGATATAGAAATGGTTCTCCACCGACGAATGAAAGACTGAAAGTACTTCCGTTTTTCAAGCTTTCTAAGAAAAATTTTAGCTGAGGAAGGGTTTTTTCAACTGAAACTTTATTGATGGCTTCCCCGTAAGTTCCATCGCCACCGGCTGCACAGTAGGTGCATTTTAAATTGCAAATTTGGGTGATATTCAGGGTTAGGCTTTTGATTCCGAATTTAATTTCGCCTGAAAGAACTTCAGGATTATGCTCAAGGTTCCAGTCTTGAAGGGAGCGAAATGACTCCGATTCTTCCAAACTGGCTAATGCATTTAAACGGGGAACTGTTGATGATTTAAGTTCGATTGGGGTCATTTGGCTGAAAACTTCTTCACTAACGTCAGCCACCTCTAAATTACGCGCATGGAACGCGGTAATTCCTAGATCTGACTTATAAGCGATAATGTCTTCGAAACGTTTTAAGCTCACCGGCTGGTCCCCTTTTGCACTTCTTTAACCAAGTATAGTTAAGGTAGCAAGGGGAGGGCCAATGGGTTGATATGATCAGTTTAATAACTAGTGCTTGCGGCGGCGATCCATTTTTTGCATTTGCTTAACCGATTGCACTACATTTAAGACGACTGCTTGCTTTTGCTTATTGTCAGCATTTTCCCAAAATCTTTCATCGATCACGATCGTATTAGGTTCGATCGCGCGGCGAGTAGTTGAAAAGTGAACATGAACTAAAATTGTTGGAGTTAGTTCGTTATCTTTTGATAGTAGATTAAGGTCTTCCGCAATCGTTAAGAAATCATACATTGATGAGCTGATTGCGGGTCGTTCGAAATCACCTTGTGTATTGAACTGTGCTGATTTTTCTGCAAGTGCAAAAGTAGAAAAAAGCATAACCATTGTAACTAATAATGTGTGTTTCATAAGATTTCCTTTTCGTTAATATTGTTAATTGCAAGACTGAATCCGGGCCAAATAGAATTTATTCTTATTGGCGAGCCTTAATTTTTAAAGAGCCGTAAGTTGTCAGTCTGCGTGTCTAATTTTTTGAAAATGCGTTGTCTCAGATTGAGACTATAGTCTGGTCAAGCGCGTACAAATGTTACATGACGAATCGATGGCGATAAGCGAAAATAATTGAATCATGAGAGTCAAATTTTGGGGAGTCCGCGGTTCGCTGCCAAGCTCTTTAGACACATTCAGCTGGGTAGGCCATTTCGAAAAACTTATGCAAGAGTTTTTCAACTCTGGTTTTAAAACTAAAGAAGACATTTCAAGCTTTATAAAACAAAAACCGACGGCCGCCATTGGCGGATTTGGAACGGCAACCACTTGTGTTGAGGTCAGTGAAAACTCACGATCTATCGTTCTTGATGGTGGTAGTGGAATTAAGCTTTATAGCGATTACTTAGAAAAATCAGGTCGATTACAGAGCGAAAATGAGTTTCATATCTTAATGACGCATTTTCATTTTGATCATATCTTAGGTTTGCCATTTTTTGCCCCGCATTTTACAAAGGGTAAAAAGATACATTATTACTCTGTTCAAGAAGAAACCGAAGAAATCGTTAAACGACTTTTCAAAAAGCCGATTTTCCCAGTTAGTTTTGAACATTTGAATGCCGATATTAATTTTCATGTTTTAACTCCGTATAAAAAAACAATCATTAACGGCTTTGAGGTGACACCATATAAGATGGATCATCCAGACCCATCTTATGGTTTTCGAATTGAGAGCAATAACAAAGTTTATGCGCATGCAGTTGATCACGAGGCGCTTAGAATCAGTCGTGAACAATTAGGTTTAGATGCCGGCTTGTTTGAAAAAGCTGATTTACTTTATTTTGATTCACAATATGAAGAAGCCGATATGGCGACAAAGAAAGGCTGGGGGCATGGAACTTGCGATAGAGGCTTTCAAGTTGGTACCACCTTTGGTGTTCAACAGATACTTTTTGCTCATCATGATCCTTCTTTTACTATTGAAGACTCTTGGAACCATAAGAGGAAAGCAGAAGAGAACTTTGCTAAGAATTTCGGTGAAAGCAAAATCAAATGGGACTTCGCCTTCGAAGGGCAAGTAATCGATCTTTAATCTCGTTAAATCCTGTAAGATTTAATCTTGGAAGATGAGTTCGGTTTTTAAATCTGTGCCGTGTAAATTGACTTCGCGACGCTCGACAGTTTCGGGCCATTTAAAATCATCCGCTGGCCAAACAGATAAATAACTTTTCATTAAATCAATCCAAACCGGCACGGGGCCGCTAGCACCTGTTAATTTACTAGATAAACTTTGATCGTAACCAATCCATGCAACCGTCGTTTGATGCGGCGTAAAGCCCGAAAACCAGGCGTCTTTATTATCGGAGGTGGTTCCGGTTTTTCCTGCTGAAGGAGCTGTCCAACCGTAGGCTACAGAAGATTTTGCTGTACCCGAGCGAAAGGTTTCTTTCATCATTCCAACTAGAATGGCGACATTTGTTTCGTCCAATTTTTTTTGCGCCAAAGGCGTAAAAGTAAATTTAGTTTGGCCTTCGCGGTCTTCAATTTTTTCAATAAATGATGATTCATGATACGCCCCGAAGTTCGCTAAAGTTCGGTAAGCTTCTAAAATTTCAATTGGGTAATGTTCAGTGGCGCCCAAACTTGTTGAAGGCGTATTCGACATTTTAGAATTAAAACCGATTTGCTTAACTAGATCGATAATTTTATCCAGGCCAACTTTTTGTGCGATTTGCGCCGTGGGTGAATTAAGGCTTTCTTTAAGAGCGAAGTAGATCGGCATGGCTCCGTTGTAAGTTTTGTCATAATTAGTTGGTGACCAGCTTTTGCGATCGTATTTCCAAACAAATTTTTCATCAATGACGGTGGTCATCGGGTCGACCGGTTTTTCATCAAGGCCATAAGTCAGGGCGCCTAAAAAAACGAAAGGTTTAATGAGTGAACCGATTTGACGATGTCCATCGAGGGCGCGGTTGAATTGCGTTTGACGGTAACTTTGCCCGCCAACGAAAACATTGACGAGGCCTGTGATATTTTCAGAAGAAACGACCAGGCCTTCAAGGCGTAGGCCTTTATCTCTATTGGCTTGAAGGTTTTTACGTTTTTTTTCTAGTTCAGCAATATGCGCAAGCAATGCTTTTTGTGCGCGAGCTTGGGCATCTAGATCAAGACTGGTTTGAATCGTAGAGCCTTCAACCTCAATATTTAGTGCCTTCATTTGTTTTCTAACGGCGTCGAAAAAATAGGGCGCCGTTTCGACCGCTTTCAGCACGTGAACTGGGGGGAGCGCCGCTTTAGATGCAGCAGTAAATTCAGTTTGATTGATTAAATTAAATTCTTTCATCTTCGTTAAAACTAAATTGCGCCGCGCCGTTGCTTTTTCTGCTTTTTTCCATGGATTATTTTGTGCAGGGTTATTAATGATCGCGGCCAGTAGGGCGCATTCATGAAGTTCTAAACTCTGAACTTTTTTATTAAAATAGACATTGGCGGCCGCGCCGAATCCACGTACTTGAAAAGCCCCGGTCTGTCCCATATAAATGATATTTAGGTAAGTTTCTAAAATTTCGTCTTTTGTCCATTCCGATTCTAATTTGGAAGCCAAAAATAACTCTTTAACTTTTCGTTTGATGGTTTTTTCAGGAGTTAAGAAATAATTTTTAACCAATTGTTGAGTGATCGTACTTCCGCCTTGAGCGGCACGCATTTTAACGACGTTTTTAACGAAGGCACGGGCTAAACCTGAATAACTAACTCCGGAGTGATTTAAGAAATCATTGTCTTCAATAGCCATGACTGCATTCATGCAATTGACTGGAAAGTTTGAAATCTTTAATTCGTTTTGCATGATTGGTTCTTGACCCCGATACTGGGCAACAAGAATCGGGTCTAATGAAGCTTTCCAAAATGCTTGAAAAGGCATTCCGGTCCAAGCAGATTCGATCACTTGTTCGGGATTGATGACGACTAAAAAATTTTCTTTTGCATGAGTCTGCCACGCCCAGCAAGAGTGCAATTCTGTTAAATGGGCTAACTGGGTAAATGCTTGGCACTCTGAAACAGCAACTTTTTTAGCATCTCCGTCTAAAAGGCTTTGATCACTTTGCCTTAATCGATAACTTTGTTCAGATAAAGTTTTCGTAAAATCGGATTCATTCCACTTCTGGCCAGGCAAAAATGTGGGACCCCGAGCGAAATATCGCGTTGAAGCGGTTAAGTCACGACTAGAAAGTTTCTTTTGCACCTCAGAATCGCTGCTAAAAGGCCACTCGAGGGCATGCAGCGTTTGAGCACTCAGAAATAATACGCTGCTCAATAGAAAACTTGTCAGGGGTTTGTAAATGGTCTTTAATTGAAAACAAATAAGGGGCATACAACATAAAATGATGAAGCTCACTGCAAGTCAAATACAAAGACTATCTGAAAAAATCCTAAATCAATGGAAATCACAAAACTTAATTACTTTTAAAGTAGATGAGAAAGTGGTTTTAAAAACAATCGTTGATGCCATCACGAATGACTTCCGAAAAGAAGAAGCACTCGACAATGATGTGAAAGCATTGATGGATCAAATGGAAAGGGAACACGGCAGCGATTTTCAGCGCCACAAAATGTTTCCGATGCTTAAACAAAAATTAGCCAAAGAAAGAAAAATAATTTTATGATTCTTTCGGAAGAACGCCAGTTTCATTTAGCACACGTTGCAACTGACAAAGTTTGGGGCGATGATATTGCCGATTTTAGCGATGACGACATTGCTTTAAGGGCGGCTCGTCAAGCCATCATGGCTTTTGTAAAAGAAGATATCGAAATTGATAAAAAAGCCCGCGAAAAAGTCGCGACCCTGAAAAGAAATGTCATGGAAGGCACTCGAGAATGGGACATCATGTACCAAAAATATTACGAAGAAGAGAGATCCCGATATGGCAAGTAAGAAAAAGAAGAAATCAGCACCCGTAGCAAAATCGAAGAAGGCGGCAAACAAGCCTGCGAAAAAAGCTGCGCCAAAGAAGAAAGTCGCGGCTAAGAAGGCAGTCCCTAAAAAAGCTGCGCCGAAGAAAAAAGTTGTCGTGAAGAAGGCAACCCCGAAAAAAGCCTCACCAAAAAAAGTAACAACTAAAAATATTCTGCAATTAAAGCCAGTTAAGCTGCAAGCTCCAAAAAATGTTGATTACTCGAAAGCAATTACACCATTAGCGGATCGTCTTGTTGTGCGCGTGGTTGATGGGACCGAGCGAGTCACTTCTGGCGGGATTATTATTCCAAGTTCAGTTTCTCAAGCGACTGGTTTTTTAAAAGCTGAAGTGCTTGCCGTTGGTAATGGCGCGGCCAACAAAAAAGGCCACGTACGACCACTTGATGTTAAAAAGGGTGATACCGTTTTATTTGCAGAGCATGCAGGAACAAAAGTTCAGTTTAATTCTGAAGATCTGCAAATAATCCATGAAACAGATGTAATGGGAATCGTACAGTAATAATATTTTTTTAATCTAAGAGAAGGAAATTTTATGCGTATATTAAGTTGTCTTTTATTATTCGTTAGTCAAAGCGCGATGGCTTTATCAATCGATTGGGCTGGCGGTTATCGCCTTGAGTATACCGAGATCGATCGCCCTTCATTATCTGTTAACAAAGAACGAAAAGCTTACGGACTTCACTATCTTCACTTAGATCCAAAAATTGTAGCTTCTGATGGCGTGAACATCGTAGGCCGTTTCGATATTTTTACGAATGAAATTCCGTCATACCGAAATTCACAGCTGGGTTCGGTGTTCGGTGGTGGATTGCGTCGTCCTGGTCCGACTCCAACAGGTTCTAACGTGAACTCTGAGACTCAAGAAGCCTCTTCAGTTCGAGTCGGACAGTTGTATCTTAACGTCAATCAAGAATATGGTTCATTGATTGCGGGTCGTGCGCCGGTTCAATTCGGTTTAGGTATGACTCACAATGCAGGCTTAAACGCATTTGATCACTGGTACGATACGAAAGATATGGTTGCCTACCGCTTTGTTATCGATAATTTATCGTTGATGCCTTTATGGGGTCGCGTAAATCAAAAAGATTTTGGTCAAGGCGTAACGATTTCTGACCAAGCCTTTGTTATGGAATATGATAATAAAGATAACCGCGCCAGTGCCGGCGTTTTCTATCAATTACGAAACAGTAGTATTGAATCAAACGATATTTTAACTGCGCCGGGTGCTTACACCTTTCCGGGTGGTGGTACTGATGCATTGTCAGGTTCTTGGAATACAAAACTTGTGAATTTATTTTTCGGCCGGGCCTGGGATGCATTTCAATTTAAGCTAGAAGCCAGCTTTTTAACTGGTGAAGCCGGTGTTAGAAAAACAATTGGCGCAACAAGTGAAAATATTAAATTTAATTCATATGCGATTGCGGCCGAAATGTTAATGCCCGCGCAAGAAACTTCAAGCTGGTCTTACGGGGTAAAACTTGGAGTTGCTAGTGGTGATAACCCAGCAACGACCGGAACATTTGAAGGTTATCAAATGGATCGCAACTATGATGTCGCGATGTTATTATTCAATCATCGAATGGGACAAAGAGATTTCTTAACGACAGGAATGCTTCACACGGACCCCACATTGAATGTTGGTAATTCGGCGGATGACGAAGCAATCGGAAATACAATTTACCTTTCTCCCGCAGTTACTTACTTATGGAATGAAAAAATTGATGTGAAAACAACATTGACTTACGCTCAGCTGATGGTGAATCCAACAAATTCACTAGACTTTAAGAAAGATCTGGGCACAGAATTAGATATCGAATTGATTTATAAACCGCGTGAACGAGTTACTTGGTCGAATCAAATCGGAGTTTTGTTACCCGGATCTGCATGGAAAGACGGTGCATCCGATTTAGAAAACAAAACCAACTTTGGAATAGCAACAAAAGCCGCCATCACCTTTTGATTACATAGGTATCGCAGCAAGTACGACAGCTTAGATTTCATCAAGACGCATTTAAGAAGCGGTGGTGAGCAGGGCCGGAGGGGGTAACCCCTCCGGATTTTTTTATCTGAATGATATAACGCAAAAAACCAGCTCTATCCTAGAGCTGGTGGAAGCCAATAATAATTTCTGACTAGTTTTGCGGAATAATTACGGGCGAACTTGATTTCCTAAACGTGTTCCCGTTGGAGTCGACGTAGCCGTTCCCCAAGTAACGCCGTTGGTGGTGCTTTGATTGGATTGAGTTGCGTTTGCGGCAGGTGATCCAGATCGTGAATTACGGCCTGAATCGTTTGAAGGTTGGTTTAAAGTCGTACTTGGTGAAGAAGTGTCAGATACAATTTTGTTACCTTGCAAGTTTGTTAAATTAGCTAATATCTTTGTCATATCTGGCATATAGCTCGTCGTGAAATAATTTAAAGCTTCAGAGCTATCAGAACCTTGAAGTGCTTTAGAAATTTCAACTTCATGCATTTTCGCATTTACAACTAAAGCCTCGTGGCCCGCCTTAGCTTTTTTCAAAGCTTCGCCAGCTTCAATATTTTTCTTAGCTTTATACAATTGATCAGCAGCTTTGTAATTATTGTTCACGGCTAATGCAGCAGATACTGAAACTGACTTTACGATATCAATCGTTTTGTTTTTTAGAATACTGTAGTTAGACGGAATCTTTGATTCTAAAGTTTCGATAATACCTAAAGACTCAATTTTAAGTTTCGTTAAATCAGAACGCATTAATTGAGTTTGCGCAGATGGACCTTGTTCGTTTTCTAAAGCAACGATTGCTTCTTCACGAGATTGAATACTTGCAAGCTTAGCTTTTAATTCTTTTTCGATATGAGTGTAAAATGCTGTGTTTACAATTTTTTGATCAATTGTATTCTTACGCTGAAATTTTGCTAAGATTCTTGCAAACTCATTAGTAAAGCATTCTAACTTGTTCGTTTTACTTTCACATTTATCAGAAGCTTTATCAATTTGCTCAAGAAATTTTTCATTTCGTTCAGCTTGCGCTTCAGCTAAGGCATCATCTTTTTCAGCTTTAAGAATAGCTTTTGCTTCTTCACGCTCTTCTTTTTCACGAGCACGTCTTTCAGCCGCGGTTTCAACCGGTTCAGCTTTTGCGGCCTTAATTTCCTTTTTTTCTGCAGCTGGTGTGGTCGCAACGGCAGCGGTAATTTTTAAAAATTCTTCTAATTGCTTTTCAGTACCTTCGAAATTCATTTTTCCGCAACCCTCAGAGCAAGTGATTTGATAAGCTCGAGCTGCCGTTTCGGCTTTGGCCTTATCTTCGGCAGAAGTAACGACGATGTATTTACCTTTTTTTTCTATGACCGGCGCAGTAGAAGACATTTCAATCGTATGCACAGCTTGCGAAGATGCGCTGAAATAATACTGGCTACCTAAAGCTGCGATGAGCGCCGTAGATAAGATCCACTTATTTGTTTGTTTTGATAACGTTTTCATAAAGCCTCCGTTTATATGATCATCCCGATCAAATTTTTTAATTTCATACTTAGTTAAAGCGAACCAAAGGCCACATCCCAGATTGAAACGAAGTTTGTAGCTACTGAAAATGTTTAACGAATTTTGATTTCTAAAAGTGTTTCAATGTGGAATAGCTGTTTAAGCTTTGCTTAGCTAAAACGAGACAGTTGATAATAGTTAGAGTAATTAAATAGTTACGACCAGAGCCGTAAAAATTAAGAATCGGCAAGAGTGACCGAAGTTGCGCGTAAAAGTGTATCGTTACGGAGCGGGGCTGCCAGCGTCCATCCACTGTTTTACTAGTTCAAGTAATTGAGCTTTGTCTGATTCAGGTAAGCCTGAAGGCGGCATTTGGGGAATGCCTTGGCCATTTAGTCGTGCCCAAAGCTGTTCTTTTAATTTTTTGTAGTTTCCAATGTCGTCATACTTAAGTAATTGAATTCCGGGATAGTTCACTCCGCCGTGGCACATCGTACAGTTTGTATCGATGACCGAACTTTGAATACGGCTAAAGAGGGGAGGATTCGATTGATTCATTTTCGCCGTGAATGCTAATTTTCGTTTCTCTTCCGCTTTTTGAAAATCGGCGGCTAGTTTTGATTCATCGACGGGGATTGTTCCAAGCTTAAGCTCGGCGACGGGGGCGCCGTCACCTTCGGATTTATTGTAATAAAGCTGAAGAATTTTTTGACTATTGTCTTCAACAATAAAAACACTTCCGTCTAAACCTTGAGTAAGGCCAACGGGTGAGCCGACCTTCTGATTTCCGCGAGCGTCCCAACCAAAGACGATACTGAGCGGATCACCAACGGGTTGGACGTTTTCATTTCGTTTGTAAGTTACAATTCGGTGACCATATGGAGCATAGCCATGAAAGCTCACCAGTAATCGATTCTGATACCATTTCGGAAATAAATTTCCGGAATACATTAAAAAACTAAGCGGAGCCGAATGCGCCGGAAATAGTAAATGCGGCGGCACATATTGGCTGCAAATCGCTTTTGGAAATTCAGGGCTGACTAAACCTCGATCGTAACAGTAGGGCCAATCAAGTTGAGCATTTTCTTGAATGATATTCATCTCGTCACTTGGTTTTTCTTGGCCGTTTAAACGAGAATCTTTTCTTTCAATGTAATCGCGGGCGTTTTCAGCTGTCCATAGTGTACTGGAGTTTACATCCCAGTGAAGCGCCATCGAATTTCTTTGGCCCTTTGCGAAGATCGTATAGTTTGAATCGTAGTCGCCGTTTGCTAAGCGCGCATACTTCCGAATAACTCCGCGCCCTGATAGGCCTTCAGTTTCTTTGCACGTTTCGGTTGTTTCTAATTCACAATTATCAGTGATCGATCCCACATTCATATAGATGTTTCCGACCGGGTCGAAGGTAATGACTTTTGCCGGGTGCAGACCATCGGTCGGCAAATTACGAATTTGAATGGTGATTTGGTCGGTCGGGTTTTTTTGTGTCATTGAAAGAACGGCCACACATTGCGCCGACGTTACAAATATTTGATTGTTCGGTCCGAAAACTAGCTGTTGCGGCCGATCTAAGATACATTTTTCGTCAGCGCTCACGTTGCTTGAATTGAAATAAGATTTTCGCGTCCATTTTTTATTTTCAAATGTAAGTAAATAAATTTGACCATTATTAGGTTTCCAACCGCCCATGTCTGTCACCAGCAAATGCTTTGGATCAATTTGTAAAGCATAGCGTGGTTTTATAAGCCCTTCGCCATTATCGACCAAGCCTAAACAAAATCCCGGAGCCGTCTTGACTGAAACTCGCGGCAGACCGTTACATTCCCCACGAACTGAATAGACCGATGGGCTTGCAGAATTTCGAAGTGAATCATGACCATATGAGACTTCATTCAGCTGTTTTGCTCGGGGCCGAGCGGTCGCGCATCCGGTTAACACGAAATAAAAGACACCCGCTAGAATAAAAAAGATTAAGTTTTTCATATGACTTCCCATTCACCTTTGATTCTGGCACATATTTATAAGAATGAAACTGAAGTTTGAGCCCTCTCCTAAACCAAGCAATATCCAGCCAGACCAATGGCAAGATTGGTCTTGGCAACTTCGATCATCTTTAAAATCTTATCAAGATTATGAAAAATATTTCGAGCTTCATCAGTCAGAACGAAATGCGTTTGAAAAAGGTGAACAGCTTTTTAATGTTAGATCGACTCCGTACTATGCAAGTTTAGCGTCTAAGACAAATCATATGGATCCGATTCGACGAATTCTTGCTCCGCATGAAAAAGAACTTTACGATCCCAAGCAATCGCAGCTGGATCCTTTAGGTGAAAGAAAAAATAATCCCGTACCTAGAATTATTCACCGGTATTCTGACCGCGTATTATTTTTGATTACCGATATTTGCAGTGTCTATTGCCGTTACTGCACGCGAAAACATTTTACTGGTGCAGATCAAGCCTTCATTAAGCAAAATGAATACGAACAAGCTTTAAATTATATCAAGAAAACAACCGGACTACGCGAAGTGATTTTATCGGGCGGCGACCCCTTAACTATTTCGGACGGGCAGCTTGAGCGTGTCTTAACTGATCTACGTAAAATTGATCACGTCGAAATCATTCGTATCGGAACTCGCATGCCCGTTGTCGCACCTATGCGGATTACAAAAAGTTTAGTGGATATTATTAGAAAAGCTAAACCGGTTTTTTTGATGACCCATTTTAACCACCCGCGAGAACTAACGGCGGAAGCAGCGGAAGCGGTTGAAAGATTTGTTGATCATGGAATTCCGGTGATGAATCAGATGGTATTATTAAATGGCGTGAATAATCATGCGGCCATTGTGCAGGCACTTTCGCGTCGCTTGCTTTATTTGCGTGCAAAACCATATTATATGTTTCAGTGCGACCCTTCGATTGGGACAGACTACCTACGAACAAGTATCGATCATTCTTTGCAAATTCAGAAAGAGCTTTGGGGACATCTGTCAGGTTTAGCCATGCCGCAGTTATCAGTTGATATTCCAGACGGGGGCGGTAAAACTTATTACGTTCCGAATTTTGAAAAGTCGGTCTCTTCTGAAAAAAGAGAGTACGTAGGTTGGGATGGTGTTCAATCTGAGTATGTGAACCCTGAACAAAACCAAATCGTACAACCAAGTGATTATGGAGTGTATATGGCTGAATGGAATGAACTTCGTCAGTCTAAAAATTTATAGGAAAAATGAAATCAAAGGAGATTCAATGAAACAAGTTATCTTAGCAACAGTAGTAACAATGATGGTGGCAACCACGGCATTCGCTCAGGCACCCCGTCGAAATGATAAAATGACAACTCAATCGGCGCCAGCAGAGAGTTATTCTTATACACCAAGCTACTATGCAAATAACGAGTTAACTGCGTTACTTGGTTTCCAAGCAGGCGCGCCAAACATTGGTGTTGATTATGCCCGAATGAATAATGGGGTTGGCTTTGGTGGATATTTCTTTATGCAAACTAGTAAAGAAAAAGGCGGCGCTACTTTAGTTTCTCAGGTCATGGCGTTTGGTGGTTTATTCAAACTTAACTTGATCGATACCGTTCATGCAAAGGCCTATGTTGCTCCGGGTTTTGGTCTTTCGATTGTAAAAGATGGCGCAATCAGCGCAACTGGATCAAAATCTGATGAAACGGTTATTGGTCCAATGTGGAAAATGGGAGTTTCTTTGAAGCTTGCTAATAGTTTTCATCTTGGGCTTGAGACGACTGCATTTGGAAACTTCTTCAATGATAGTTTGAATAACTATGCAGGCCCTTCCCAGTATTACTCGGTAGCGGGTACATTCACTTTTTAATTTAGTTTCAGAATAGAAAATAATTTTAAAAAACCCAACCTAATGCGTTGGGTTTTTTTGCACCTGCAGTTCAGTTCTAAATTCTTTCTAGGCGAGCGTACTTAGCCACGAATTTTTTGACCGTATTATCTTGAAATAAAACGCTAATCTTAAGTTCATCACCAGAACCTTCCGTTGCGAAAATAGAACCGGGTCCAAATGTGGGATGACGAACGCGTTGTCCTTTTTCGTAACCACTGGCTTTATGGACTTGAAAGACCGATTCTTCTTGCGAAAACTCATCAGAGTAACTTGTCTGCGCAAATTCATCATAAGTTTGCTTACCATAACCACCGGCGCTACCAAAGCGACCTGCGCCCGCAAAGCGTGGAGTTTGGCCCGCGAATACGGCCGAAGTAAATTCAGTTAGTTCCTTCGGAATTTCTTTTAAAAACCTAGAAGGCGGGTTCATCTGCTCTTGACCCCAGACTCGTCTGATTTTCGTATGAGTCATCCACAGCTTCTCACGTGCACGAGTCATTCCGACGTAAGCAAGCCTGCGTTCTTCTTCGATATCATCCGGGTTTTCTTCATCGCCCCGGCTTGATGGAAATAAATTTTCTTCACAACCAACTATGAATACATACGGGTACTCAAGGCCCTTTGAAATATGCATCGTCATCATCGTCACCGCGTTCACCGAGCCATCAACCTGGTCTTGATCAGACGCTAACGTCATTTCTTCAAGGTAATTTGATAAAGTCGCTTCCTCGCCACGTTCATGTTCAAATTGCGCCATGGCATTGTCTAACTCTTCTAAGTTTTCAATGCGGGCTTCAGCTTCGGGCGTATCTTCCTTTTTCAACGTCTGCACGTATTCGGTTTTTTCTAAAACGATCGAATAAAATTGCGACAAGCTAAACGATTTTTGCTGCGACATCAGATCTTCAATTAAGTCAGCGAATCGTCGTAACTTCGAAGTTGTGCCAGCATTGAAAGTTTTCTCGTTAATCACTTGCTGAATTGTATCAAACAACGAAAGTCGTTTTTCATTCGCTTTTTGCTCGAGAGTGTCGACGGTGGTTTTACCTATGCCTCGGGCTGGAACGTTGATAATACGCTTCAGCGCGATATCATCTTTTGAATTCATTGATAAACGTAAGTAAGCAAGAACATCTTTAATCTCGGCGCGTTCGTAGAATCGGATGCCACCAATAAGGCGATATGGTAGCGCTAAGGCACGTAACTGTTCTTCAAGTACGCGCGACTGGGCATTGGTTCGGTAGAAAATAGCGTAATCGTTTAAATTACTTTCTCCGGAATCGATCATTGTTTGAATCGTTTTAGCGACGAAGCGGGCTTCGTCATATTCATTACGCTCTTCACGAATTTGAATAAGGGCCCCATCCGGATTGCTCGTAAATAAAGTTTTTTCTTTTCGCTGAGTATTGTTCGCAATTACTTTCGTAGCGGCTTTAACAATATGGCCCGAAGAGCGATAATTTTCTTCGAGCTTAACGACGACTGCATCGGGAAAATCTTTTTCGAAATCTAAGATGTTCGAGATATCTGCGCCACGCCAAGAATAGATCGACTGATCTTCATCGCCAACAACGCATAAATTACGATGGCTCTTGGCAAGTTGTTGAACCAATAAGTATTGGATGTGATTTGTATCTTGATACTCATCTACCATAATATAGCGAAATTTATTTTGATATTGTTCTAACAAAGCTGGGTACATGCGAAAAAGCTCGTAAGTTTTTAGAAGTAAGTCATCGAAGTCTAAAGCATTTGCGCGTTTCATCTCTTCTTCGTAGCGAGTGTAAACTTCAAGTGATTTTGGATCCATCGTGTACATGCCAGCGGTATTACTGCCAGTTAAAGACTCGGGAAGCAGACCCTGCATTTTTGCGCCGCCAATTCGAGATTGAAAGTTTTTAGGTGGAAACATTTTATCGTTAATGTTGAGTGCGGTCATCACTCGCTTCACCATTGCTAATTGATCTCCTGAATCGTAGATTGTAAAAGGCTTTTTATAATCTAATAATTCAACATGTTGCCGTAAGATTCGAACGCAGAAAGAGTGAAAAGTACTAACCCAAAGATCGCGTACGACGGGAATACCTAGATCACTTAGAATTTTAAAAATTCGGTGTTCCATCTCTTTGGCGGCTTTGTTTGTGAACGTCACACACAGTATTTCATCCGTCGAAGCCGAGCCCGAGGCGATGATATTCGCCATTCGGTGGGTCAGGGCGCGCGTCTTTCCAGAGCCTGCTCCGGCAAGAATTAATACAGGACCGTCTAAAGTTTCGACGGCTTTCGTCTGCGGGGGATTTAGTTGATGTGTAATGGTTTCACGAGACTTCATTGAACCGTTATAAATACCCATAAAAATGGAGATTTTCGATGAAATACTCTATATTTAACGCGGGCCACAATAGCACTCGGGGGAGTCATGCTAGGGGAATCACGTAATCGTTTTATCGTTCTATTGCTGACGCTGCTGATCGCATCATGCGCCCGGAAATCGGCCGTACAAGAGGCAACGGGGAATGTTCCGGTGCAAGTTGGTGTGCAAACTTCCGCAACCGAATACTCTCTACAGAAAGTAACACTGAAGGGAATCTCGAACCTTAAAGAAGTTTCGGGCGCATTTGCTAAATTTTTCTATTCTCCAGGCTCAGACGGTAATCAACTAGTAGGGTCAGCTCCGGTCGCTAGTTTTATTCAAACTGCAGGATTTTTTGCCCCGACAGATTTGATTTCTATACAGATGGCTACAATTTATTTTCACATGCAGAATCTTGCAGGACTTGATAAATCTGTAGGTGCAGAGAATATAAATAAATGGCCTCGAGTGATCGGGCTTGAAACTCAAATTTACGACAACAATCAATTACGACGTAATAATGCTTTTTATAACGGTGAAACCGATGCCATGATGTTTGTTCCATTCACCGGAAAAGAATTACCCATCGCCATGAACGCCGGAATTATTGCCCACGAACATTTTCATTCTTTGTTTTATAAGGTCGTGATGCGCCCTGCAATTCAGAATAAAAAAATTCCGCCAATGAGTGCCTCGGTTCATCATGAGAACGTGAAGGTACGTGGTCGCGGTAACCGAATCGTTTTATCAGATGGTTTATCTGAAAAAGAAAAAGCAGAATTATTTAATGATACTTACTTGCGTGGATTAAATGAAGGCTTAGCAGACTACTGGGCGTGGTTGTATTCGAATGATCCTGAATTTATGCGTTGGTCATTACCAACCGCATACCAAGATCGCACTTTAAACCTATCAGCAAATAATGTCGGTGGTTACGAAACCAATTCTGATATTACAAATACGATCGAAGCCATGGCTGACGGTGTTGAAGAGGGTTATTCGTTTCTTGGTGGATACATTTATAAAGTGGGTACGCCTTACGGTCGGTTTTTAAAGCAACTGACTTCAATGCAGGTTGAAAATAAAAAAATGCTTGAAGCCGATGCTAAAACTCAGATTGCGCAAATCGTTTTTAAATATTTGCAGTATTTAGGCTTGAAAGCATCAACGCTTGCGCAAGGTAAAACCTTAGACGCCAGCGACCTGTTTAGTTTTGTTTCACAACAGTTGCAGTCTCCCCTAAGCACTTTAAAAATGGATGAAAAAGATTGCGCGTTCATACTTCAGTATATCAATTACGAAGTGGCGAACGAGAAGAAAGTTAAAGTTTGTACGCAAACAGAGGCGCAAACCCTGATGGCAGATCAAGAATGAAAAGTTTGGTGATCAGCCTTTTACTTTTGGTGGGATCGATCGCGCCGGCTGTTGCTGCGACCAGTGCCTTAAAAACGAATTTTCATTATATTGATATTATGCCGATTCAAGTTCAGTTTCGCTATGAAGATTCAGTCGATCAGTCCCGTAAGCTTCATACGTATAAAGGCTATTTTAACGTTCCCGTGATCGAATTGAATTTGGCTTACCAGTACGGCGATCATCGGGTTAGCCTCGGTCACAGCTATCAAGCTGAGGCGACAGGTAACCAAACGTTGTCGCTAGATAAGACAAAAGATGAATACCTACTAGGAATCGGTTATCGCTACTTTCAAATCAGCTCAAGCGACCAAAAGCTAACTTTAGATTTATTTGCAAATATGTTTGCCGGTGTTACGCAATCACAAGTCGATACAAGATTTTTTGGAAACTCATCAAAAGCGAAGTCTGATATGGACCCGGTTTTTGCCGCGGGAAGTTCTGCAGTGGCGCGCTTGATGTTTATGGTCTTAGAAGTGGATGCTAAACTTTTATATTCGACAAATATGTCACCCCAAATCGTACCGGCTTTCGCCATTCGATTCGGGGGAAGTATTTACTTTTGAACTTTTTGAACAAAGGCCGATGTCAGCTTTGTTTTCTCTAGGAAATCTTTTCGATACTCTTGAGCTTCTTTAACTGAACCAAATAAACCAACATTCACTCGAAACCAAGTTTGCCCGTTCACTTGAGCAGGCACCAAAGATGTTTTGTATCCCTTGGCTAATAATTCTTTAGCCATTCTTTGCCCTTCAACTTCTGATGGAAACGAACCGACTTGCACGGTAAAATGCATTGGCGTCACTTCTTTTTGTGGCGGAATGCTAGCCGGGTTACGTTGTTCAGCTTCCATTTTTTTAAGTTGCTCAATCGCACCTGCGGTTAAGGTTTTCGCCGTTTCTTTTACGGGAGCTTTCGTAGGCGCAGTGTTTGCGGCCGTCGTCATCGCAGGCTTACTAACAGCCACTTTACTATTGGTAGCCGAAATACTTCGAATAACCTTTTCTTGATTCGGAGACGTCGTTGCAATTACTTTTTCTTCGCTGATCTCAGTGTCTTCAGAAGCAAACTCTTCCGCGATCTTTGCAACTTCTGAATCTGTTAAAGTAGTTTCACGAGTTGAGTTAACCGCATTAACTGATCGGTCCATTGGATCTGCGCTGACCGCGTCGGCGGCGTCGTTTGTATTATGATTTGTCGCAAATTCTTGATGATCTGCAGCAGGCACTGCTTGCGGTTCTAGTTTCGCCAATTTGTGCTGGTTGTCTGAATACATTTTACCGACGTAAGTTCCAATTGAAAATGAAAGTAACGAAATGGTAAATACTAGAGCTAACTTAATCATCGTGTCTGTCTTTTGACTCATCATGGCCTCGCAAAATAAAATGTTTTACCGACTTCTTCTAGTGTAGCCTATGGACGAAAAAAGGGTCAATTCGGAGTAAAAAAATATGAAAAAGTCTAGGTATGAGGCCGCAATCGAAGCCGTTCAAATGGGTCGAGCCTGTTTATTGGGATATTTTGGAAAAATTAACCAGATCGAAGTGAAAGAAAAAGCGGGTCTAGTTAGCGAAGCCGATCGCGAGTGCGAAAATTTAATGAAGAACTTTTTAGCCCAGCACCATCCCGAAATTGATTTTTTAGGTGAAGAAACAAGTCACTTGAATGACATCAATTCATTTAAATCCACTGCGGGAGCGCGATGGATCTTAGATCCACTTGATGGAACAACAAATTATATTCATCAATTTCCTATATTTTGTATTTCATTAGCCTTAGAAGTCGATGGTCAAATTGAAGTTGGTATCATTGATATGCCCGTGCTTAACCAAACCTGGACAGCCATTCGCGGCGAGGGCACTTTCTGCAATGGCAAAAAAGTATCCGTGTCTAAAACTGAAAAGTTTTCGGATGCACTTTTATCAACGGGATTTTTCGCAGAAGACCAAACTTATTTAGATGAGCAACTTGAGATATTTTCAAAACTTGTCAGGATCGCAAGGGGAGTGCGCCGGCCCGGTGCCGCCGCTTATGATTTAGCTTTAGTGAGTTCCGGCGTTTTCGATTTGTTTTGGGAAAAAAATTTAAAACCCTGGGATACTGCTGCCGGTCTACTGCTAGTCCAGGAAGCGGGCGGCGTCGTTCGAACTTACGAAGGTGACCCGTACTCTCCGTTCGAAAAAAGTCTGGTGGCCGGAAATCCTGTTTTAGTAGAATGTTTTTTGGCCGAAATACGTAAGCTGCGTCAGATTTCAAAAACGTCTAGCTAGACCAAAAACAAGTCGGGCTTCCGACAAAAACCTAACAGGACCAGTCAGCATTATAACCTATTTTTCCTAGACCAGTGCTTTCGCGCGTCGTGGAAGTCCATTTTTTTGACGATGGTGCCACAATTTCATTTGGACTCGACCGAAGTTCAGTTGGCATTTGCGTTGCTCTTAATCTTTATGGAATCAATCGTAAAAATTTTTTTAGGTTCCTAACAGCAATGAATCAAGGAGGATGAATTGGCTGAAGAGAAAGCATCATCAACAGAATCAGCACCGGCAGCCGCATCCCCATCTGGACCAAAGCCTTATCTTTTAATTGCCCTCGTCGTCATTAATATGGCCGTCGTCGCTTTTGTTGGATTCATGGTTTGGCAATCCCGTAAATCCCAAGAAGCTAAACCTGGTATCGAACAGGTTATTGAAGGAGAAACTCAAACCCAAACTGAAGAAGTTGCTAAAACTGATGAAGTTGGAAAAGTTATTCCGCTTGAAACTTTTATCGTAAACTTAGCTGGTTCAAAAGGGCGAAAAGTTCTGAAGGTCAATATGGAGCTTGAAGTAAAGGGCACCGAGATTATTCAAGAAATTGATAATCGTAAAGCTCAAATTCGCGACTTTATCATCATTATCCTATCTAGCAAAAGTTATGACGAAGTTTCTACCAAAGAAGGTAAAGACGCTCTTCGAAACGAAATCAAAGACAACGTTAATTCTTTTCTGAGCAAAGGGAAAATTATGAACGTTTACTTTACTGAGCTAATTTACAACTAATTGATTAAGGGAGCTTCGAGTGAATCAAATATTATCTCAAAGTGAAGTTGATGCCCTACTAGCGGCGGTGACCGATGGTGACATTAAAACGTCAGACATGGGCGGCGGCGGCGGCGGCGGCGGATCAAACCTTAAACACATCAAAGAAGATACTCGAAATATTATTTCGTACGATTTGACAAGTCAGGATCGTATTATTCGCGGTCGTTTACCTCAGCTTGAAGTCATTTATGAAAAGTTCATGCGTTCATTCCGCGTTTCTCTTTCTTCGGCATTAAGAAAAATTGCTTCAATTACGTTAACTTCGACCGAATTTTTAAAATT
Source organism: Bdellovibrio sp. (assembly GCA_043760925.1). Classification (GTDB taxonomy): domain Bacteria; phylum Bdellovibrionota; class Bdellovibrionia; order Bdellovibrionales; family Bdellovibrionaceae; genus Pseudobdellovibrio. Next base: position 108,438 of record JAYUOK010000015.1, read on the forward strand.
CGGTGAGTTTATCAATACTTTGCCAATTCCAACTTGCATGAGCGTTCTTCGCTTCAACAATCTACGTGGTTCGGCTTTATTTGTGATTGAGGCAAAACTTGCCTATGCGCTAGTTGATTCTTTTTTTGGCGGTGCCGATCGTCCCTATGCAAAGTTAGACGGAAAAGAATTTACGCCGATCGAATTACAGATTGTTAAAAAAGTAGTCGAGCTAGCTATTAATGATCTTGAGCAATCATGGTCAACGATTGAAAAAATCGGTTGTTCTTTTCAGCGTACCGAAATCAATCCACAGTTCGTGGGTATCGTTCCACCAACGGATGTGGTTATTGCGTCTACTTTTGACGTTGAACTTGAGCAAGCTTCGGGAACGATTTCGATCGTTATCCCATACTCAACGATTGAGCCCATCAAACAAAAACTATCAACGGGCTTCCAGGTTGAATCCGATCAAACAGATAAAAAACTTTGGACTTCGATTATCAAAGAGCAGCTTTTAGAAACTGATGTCGATATCAAAGTAAACTTAGGCGAGACTGAAATTAAACTTAAAGATTTAATGACTTTAAAAATTGGCGACATCATCCCATTGACGCAAGATTCGTCGGGCGAATTAGATGTGCAAGTTGAAAACGTCAAAAAATTTAAAGGCTACTACGGGGTTCATCACGGAACTGTGGCAATGCAAATAACCAGACAAATTGAAAAATAAGCAACTAGAAGTAATAGGGAGAACGAATGGCAAACGACGCAATTGATAATCTGGATGAACTGAATCCGCCGACTTTAAAAGACGAGTCGGAAGTAAAAGCCAGTGGAGTAAAAGATCGTAATTTAGATTTGATCTTAGATATTCCATTGAAACTAACGGTTGAGTTAGGGCGCACAAAGATGCCCGTGAGCGAATTATTAAACTTAACCCAAGGGTCGGTTATCGAGTTAGCAAAACTTGCCGGTGAGCCAATGGAAGTTTTAGTAAACGATAAATTAATCGCACGCGGCGAGGCCGTGGTGGTGAATGAAAAATTCGGAGTGCGCTTAACAGATATCATTTCGCCTTCTGAAAGAATTGAGCATCTAAAATGATGAAGTTTCTATTTTGCATTCTACTTTTAGTTAATGTGTCGGCATTTGCCGCGGAAGAAGTTGCTTCGGCAACCGAACCCTTAACGGTTGAAGCAAAAACTGAATCAGCGCCATTAAGTATCAATGATTCAAAAGCAGTGGCGGCGGCTCCGGAAGATCAGATTCCGTTGAACATCGCGGGCGATAAAAAGCCGGTTGAAGCAGGTGGTTCATCGACGCGTCTGTTGTTTACAGGTTTTGTTTTAGTTACTTTATTAGGTACGGCCTATTACTTCGTACGTAAATATAAAGTTTCTAACAAGATACATAAATCAAACATGCAGATAAAAGTGCTTTCCCAGCATTACCTTGGCCCTAAAAAAAGCTTAGCTATCATACGCGTATCTGGAGAATCCATTTTGATTGGTGTAACCGATCATAATATCTCGATGATTAAATCATTATCTTTGATTGATGATGAAGTTCCGGCTGAAACTCCACAGAATTTTGCGCAGGCGTTAAGTAAAGAAGATTCAAACCGCGGAGCAAGAATGCAAACCGCAGAAGAGCTTGATGAAGAGTTTTCATTTTCAGCTGTTAAAGACTCAGTTTCAAAGAAGATTAAATCAATGAGGAGTTTTTCGTGAAGTGGATGAAGCTAGCATTGCCGTTGACCATTTTGTTTTTAGGTTCATGGGCCTATGCTCAAGTGACTTTGCCAACTTTTAATATGGGTTTTAAAACGGCGCAAAGTCCAAATGAAGTCGTAAGTGCGATTAAAATGGTTTTAGTTTTAACGGTGCTAACGTTAGCGCCGGCCATCTTAATTATGATGACTGGCTTCACCCGTATTCTCATTGTTCTTTCATTTCTTCGACAAGCACTGGGTGTGCAGCAAATGCCGCCCAATCAGCTACTAGTCGGTTTATCATTATTCTTAACTTTCTTTGTGATGGGTCCGGCATTTACCGAAATCAATAACAAAGCTGTCCGTCCTTTTATGGAAGGCACAATCAGTCAGGAATTAGCTTTAGAAAATACCTTAGGTCCTTTACGACGATTTATGTTTAATCAAACTCGTGATCAAGATTTAGCTTTATTCGTAAAGCTAGCTCAAGTTGAAAAGCCGCGGACTCGCGCCGATGTGCCGACCTTGGTATTGGTACCAGCCTTCATTATTTCAGAATTAAAAACTGCATTTATGATTGGTTTTATTATTTTCTTACCTTTTTTAATAATCGATATTCTTGCCGCCAGTGTCTTAATGGCGATGGGTATGATGATGGTTCCGCCGGTTGTTATATCTTTGCCATTTAAAATTATGCTTTTTGTATTAGTTGACGGCTGGAGTTTGTTAATTGGTTCGATGGTTAAGAGCTTCGGATAAAGGGGATTTTAGTGAATGAAGATTTAGTCATACAACTTGGGCAGGACGCATTGAAAACCTTAGCGATGGTTTCGGCTCCTTTGCTATTAAGTACGTTAATCATCGGTTTGATCATCAGTATTTTTCAGGCTCTGACGCAAATTAATGAGAATACTCTTACTTTCGTTCCTAAAATGGCCGTTATCGCGATTGTACTTATTTTAGCCGGTCCTTGGATGCTTGATACCTTAAGCACCTATACGACCACGTTGTTTGAAAACATTGGCACCATTGTAAGAGGACCTTAATGTTTAACGTTTCTCAACTGAACGAAGTTCAAATTTTGATGTTCGGATTGATCTTGCTAAGAATGACGGCGTTTGTCGTTAGCTCGGCTATTTTCAGTTCTCCCACGGTTTCAGTGGCATTAAAAGTTTTATTTTCGGTTGTATTGACGATTGTTGTTTTTAATTCTGTTGCGAACAGCGAAGCACTTGTACGTTTGAACGAGCTTGAGAATAGTTTATTAATTTTGGCCGCTCGTGAACTTGCAATCGGTTTAGCACTTGGTTTTGTAACAAGACTTTTCTTTTTCGCCCTTTCTATGGCCGGTGAGTTAGTTTCGGTTTCCTTAGGGCTAGGGCAAGCGCAAATTTTTAATCCGATGATGGGCTCAATGGGAAATGCGATGGAGCAATTCTACGTCATTATGGGAACTTTAGTTTATCTAGCGCTCGATGGACACCATTTTATGATTCAAGGGCTTGTGCAAAGTTTTTCGGTTAGCAAAGTAGCGATGTTGCAATTTAACTATGAGTCATTTGCCGAATTGACGATCAAGGCACAAACATTTTTTGTATTAGGAATTAAAATCGCCGCACCTATTTTAATTTCAATGATTGTTATTCAAGTTGGTGTTGCCTTAGTGAGCCGGGCCGTTCCGCAAATTAATGTATTAGTGACCTCGGCTTCGATCACTTCATTGCTTGGTTTTGTAATTATTCTTATTAGTTTACCGCTTTTGGTTATGCAAATGTCGGGCTTGATGAATTTGACTCACGTTGAATTTTTTAAGTTCTTAAAAGCACTTTAAAGGAATTGAATGTCTGAAGATCAGGGCGAAAAAACCGAAGAAGCATCAGACACGCGGCGCGAAGAATTTCGCAAGCGTGGCCAAGTTGCAATGACGCGTGAATTAAGCACGGCCGTCTTCTTTTTGGTTGCGGCCGGGGTTATGTACGTTGCGGGTCGATACTTTTTGCAAAATATTTTCGATGTATTCAACCGCGCGATGGGTGGCGAACTGATTGCTAAAATTCGCGAGGGTCAAATTTCAGAAGTTTTAGGTTTTGTAGGATTTAAGTTGGTTCTATTAACCGCACCGATATTCTTTATCTCGGTTGTTATTGGTGTAGGATCACAGTTACTGCAGACCGGTCTTTTGCAAATTGAAGACGCTTTAACTCCCAATCTAAATAAAATAAATCCGATGAATGCTTTAGGCCGCATCTTTTCGATGAAGGGCATTTTTGAGTTATTCAAATCAATTCTTAAAATGTCAGCGGTCGGAATCATCATGTACTTATTATTGAAATCTGAAATTCGCCAGATTCCGTACTTAGCCGGTATGGACATCGAACAGATGATGACGTACTTAGGCGGAATTTTATTTAAGCTTTTAACCGGCACCGGTATGTTCATGTTAGTTTTAGCCATTGCAGATTACTTCTTTCAAAGATGGCAGCTTGAAAAAGAAATGATGATGACCAAGCAAGAAGTTAAAGAAGAGCATAAATCCCGAGATGGTGATCCGTTAGTGAAAGCGCGCATTCGTAAAGTTCAGCGTGAAATTGCCACGCGTAAAATGATGACCGAAGTTCCCAAAGGCGATGTGGTCATTACTAATCCGACTCATATCGCGGTCGTGATTAAGTACTCTGAAGGTTTGCCGGCTCCGCAGCTAATTGCCAAAGGTGCTGATTATATGGCCGAGCGAATTAAGCAAATCGCCCGTGATAATAATATTCCGATTATTGAAAATAAGCCATTGGCGCGCACGATTTTTAAAACAATGAAAATTGGCCAAGTTATCCCGCGTGATCTGTTCGTGGCGGTTGCAGAAGTTCTATCTTACGTTTACCGCTTACGTCGCAAAAAGAAAAAGACGACAAGCTCGAATATCCAAGCTGAAAGAGGGTTATAGTGGATCAAATATTTCAATTCGTTAAGAAATTTGATAAATTCACTAAAAACACTGATCTTTTCATGGCATTCGGTTTATTAGCCATCATTGCGGTCATGATTATTCCACTTCCAGCAATTTTGTTGGATATGGCATTAACGATTTCATTATCATTAAGCTTATTAATTCTATTAACATCGCTTTATATTACTCGAACATTAGATTTCTCATCGTTTCCGTCATTACTTTTATTGACCACTTTGTTTCGCTTAGCTCTGAACGTAGCGACGACGCGTTTGATTTTAACTCACGGCCATGAAGGTCCCGCGGCGGCCGGTTCGGTCATTCAGGCATTCGGTAATTTCGTTGTCGGAAATAACTATGTTATTGGATTCATTGTCTTCGCTATTTTAGTTGTTATCAATTTTGTGGTTATTACCAAAGGTTCTGGGCGCGTGGCCGAGGTTGCTGCTCGATTTACATTAGATGCAATGCCAGGTAAGCAAATGGCCATCGATGCTGAATTGAATGCGGGCATGATCAATGAAGTTGAAGCCAAACGTAGACGAAGAGAGATCGAGCAAGAAGCCGATTTCTATGGTTCGATGGATGGTGCCAGCAAATTCGTCCGCGGAGATGCAATTGCGGGTATTATTATTACGGTAATTAATATTGTTGGCGGCCTTTTAGTCGGCGTCATGCAAAAAGGTTTAGATCTATCAACCGCAGCAAAATATTACACAATGTTAACGATAGGTGACGGATTACTTGCGCAGATACCAGCACTTATTATTTCAATTGCGGCTGGTATGATTGTTACCCGAAGTAGTTCAGATGAAAACATGGGTACAGAAGTAACAAATCAGTTATTCATGAATCCGCGTGCGATTTATATTACCGGCGGGGTATTAGCGGGGCTGGGTTTAGTACCCGGCTTACCAACTGTGCCTTTTTTAATTATCGGCGGCGTGCTTGGGTCAGTAGCTTGGATGATCGGGCAATACAAACAAGAGGCCATTGCCGTCGAAAAGCAACGGGTCGAGACCGAGCTTGCATCACCTAAAAAAGAAAATGTCGAAACGATGCTTCCGCTCGATATGGTCGAACTTGAAGTTGGATACGGTTTAATTAACGTCGTCGATTCAAGTAAATCGGGTGATCTTTTAGAGCGAATTTCTTCGATTCGAAAACAATTTGCATTAGATCTAGGTATCGTCGTTCCAAGCGTGCATATTCGCGATAATTTGCAATTGGCGCCGGGAGAATACCGTTTCCTAATAAAGGGAAATAAAATTGGCGGCGGAATTTTAAAGCCTGACTGCATGTTAGCGATGGACCCTGGGCAAGTTACGGGACGCGTTGATGGAATTCCGACTAAAGAACCTGCATTTGGATTAGATGCGCTTTGGATTACCCAAATGAATCGCGAAAAAGCTGAACTTGCGGGTTACACCGTCGTAGATCTTCCAACCGTTATGGCGACTCACATTACCGAAATGATCCGCACGCACGCGCATGAATTATTAGGCCGACAAGAAGCTTCGCAGCTAGTTGAAAATTTTAAGAAGACTCACCCGAAAGTGGTTGAAGATTTAATTCCGGAAGCTCTTTCTTTAGGTGGTGTGGTACGCGTGATGCAAAATTTATTAAAAGAACAAGTTTCAATTCGCGATCTTTTAACAATCTTTGAAACTTTAGCCGACGAAGCCGCGCGCACGAAAGATTTAGATTTATTAACCGAATCAGTGCGTAAGCAATTGTCGCGTTCAATCACCGCCAAATACACCGCGGATGATGGCGCGGTCAACGTGATGACTTTTGATTCGAAGTTGGAAGAAATCGTTGCCAATTCGCTTTTACAGACCGAGCAAGGCGTTCAATTAGTTATGGATCCGCAATCGGCTTCGAAGATGATTTCAAATATTGCGATGCAAATTGAAAATCATCCTGAAATTGCTGGGCAGCCGATTCTATTAACCAGCCCCACAGTTCGTCGTCATATTTTTAAATTGGTATCGCGGTTTATTCCGCAGCTGATTGTTTTGTCACATAATGAAATATCAGCCGATGCCCGTGTGCAGTCGGTTGCAACCGTAGAATTAGCATAGGTAGGGATCGCATATGCAAGTAAAGAAGTTTGAAGCAAGATCGATGAAAGAAGCACTTGAGATGATCAAGACCCAATTGGGCCCTGACGCCATCATTCTTTCAGCTAAAGAAACCACTCGCGGGTTTGGTCTGGGCGGAGAAAAAAGCATTGAAGTGACCGCTGCTTTTTCAGAAGCTATTTTACACAAGAAAAGATTTGTTGAATCTAAATTTTCAACGAAAGATAAAGAAAAGTTCCAAAACTCAACTGCGAAGAGTCAAAAAGAGGTCATGCAAAAAATGATCGAGACTCAAGTAACAAAGATGAATAATCAAGTTACAAAAGCAGCGGCCCTTGCCGCAGCGGCGGTTCCAGCGGCACGCGCGCCGGTCCGTCAAAGTGATGCTCCTTACAAAATGACCGAACGTCGTTACATCGATATTGATAACGAGCAAAACGTAAGTGCGTCGGCTCCGACCACCAGCGTGGTCCCTTCCGTGACTCAAGTTGCGCAAAAAGTATGGAACGACATGGAAGTGACGTCCCTTAAAAATGAAATCGAATCTTTAAAACAAGTTATGTCGCAGTTTAGAAATGTACCGCAAAGCTTTGTGCAGGCGCACCCTGGCGCAGACTTAGGCGTTCATTATCAGATGAGTGCATCATATCAACGTCTTTTACAGCGCGGACTTTTACCAGAAATCGCTGCCGATATTATCTTACAGGCGCAAAAGCAAATTCCGGTCGAACAGCAGAATAAAAATTCGATCGACGGGTGGATGGCAAAATACATTTTAGAATCGACCCCGGTTGTGCACACGGCGAATGAACAATTTCATTTATTTGTTGGTCCTTCAGGTGCGGGTAAAACCAGTTCACTTATTAAGTTAGCCAGCGATTTGATCTTAAACCAACGTAAGCGCGTTGCGATTATCACAACGGATACTTCTAAAGTAGGCGCTTCAGAGCAAATGAAAATCTTTTCGCAGATATTAAACGTTCCTTATTTATGTTTAAGGTCGCAACAAGATTGGGCGCACGTCATTCCGCATTTGGATCAGCTTGATCACATCTTGGTGGATTACGCGGGTTTAAATTTACGTAATCAAGAAGAATTCAATTACTTGAAACGTATGACTCCGCCAGTTTACAAGTCATTACGTACGCATTTAGTATTAAGTAGTTTATCAAAAGATTCAGATTTAATTGATTGTGCCAAAAGATACGAAGCCTTCGGCTTTAACGACGTCATTTTTACAAGCCTTGATGAAGCAAACATGCATGGGAATATCTATAATTTCGTGCGCAAAGTTCAAACCGAACTTTTTGCTTTCGGTATAGGCCCGAAAGTGCCCGAAGATTTCGAAAAAGCAACGCCCGAGCGAGTCGTTGATCTGATCTTGCAAATCACACAGTCCGTTCAAGCGGCACACGCGCCTCAACCATCTCATATATACCAACAGGAAATTTCAATATGAAAATAGTTAGCATCACTTCCGGCAAAGGTGGCGTCGGCAAGACGTCACTCGTTTGCAACATGGCTCTTGGATTATCTCAGTTAGGTAAGAAAGTTCTTATCTTTGATGGTGATCTAGGTATGGCCAACGTCGACATTTTTTTTGGCGTGCATCCGCAAAAAAACTTACAGGATTTAGTCGACGGAGTTCCGTTAAAAGAATGTTTGACGTCGGCAGCACAAAATATTGATTTGCTAGCGGGCGGCAACGGAGTTTATAGCCTTTGTCACTTAAACGCCTTCCAAAGACGTGAAGTTATATCACGTTTATCAGATTTAAATTTTTCTTATGATTACATGCTAATTGATACGTCGCCTGGATTACACGATCACGTGTTACATTTGAATTCAGTTGCCGATGAATGCAACGTCATCTTAACTGCAGACCCATCAAGCTTTACCGATTCGTATGCTTTAATTAAAGTTCTGTATCAAAAATATAAGACGCAAAAATTCTCGATCATTTGTAATCAAGTTCGCGATGAAAAGCAGGGTGATCAGTTATTCTTACGATTTGCCGAAGTAGTACAACAGTTTTTACCTGTCCGTCTTTCGTATAAAAAAAGCATTCCATTTGATGCGCAATTGAAGCTGTCAAACCAATTACAGCGTCTCATCCTAAGACAGGACCCTAAATCTATTTCGTCGGTCGCAATTAAAGCGATTTGTATGGATATTGTGTCTCAGAATCAAATGAATCCCTCGACGGGCATGGGTGTTAACGGTCTAGACAGCTTATTTAGACCAGTCTCAGGTCATGCTTAAGCAGTTTACGCTATGTTGAATGGAACGAATCAGATAAAGTTAATTATACAGGGGTCAATCGATGTCAAAAGCTAATCTTCTGAAAAAATATAAAGAAGAGCCCAAAAAGAATATTAAGCGAAATCAAAAAGAAGAGCTTATAAAAGAATATTCTCCACTTATTAAATTCGTGGCGCAAAAAATTGCGATTCGCCTTCCGCCAAATATCGAACTAGATGATCTGATTTCTGCAGGCTCAATCGGCCTGATGGATGCAATCGATAAATGGGATCCTACTCGAGATAATAAATTTAAAACTTACGCAGAGTTTCGTATTCGGGGAGCCATCCTGGATGAATTGCGTTCACAAGATTGGGTACCGCGATCGGTACGGGATAAAGCTAAAGCCTTAGATCGTACGATTGCCGCCTTAGAAAATGATTTAGGACGCTATCCAACTGAAGAAGAGTTATCTTCTAAATTGAATATGCCGATGCAAGAATTTCATGACTTGGTTAACCAAGTTCGACCGGTTAGCTTACTTTCAATTGATGACCAGCCTACATTTAGTGATTCAGATAAAAAGTCGATCGCAAACCTATTAGAGGGCGCCAAATCGAACAATCCCTTTAATCAACTGAATGTTAAAGTCGTTAAAGATGTCGTGGCTAAAGCGATCGAAGAGCTTCCAGAGCGCCAACGACTAGTGCTTTCTCTTTATTACTTTGAAGATTTAAATCTAAAAGAAATCGGTCAGGTTTTACGCGTAACTGAATCGCGCGTATCTCAGTTGCATGCACAAGCAGTGACCAGACTTCGCGCTAAACTTGCTGCGACCATCGCGGCCGGCGAGCTTGAAGCCATCTAATTATCGACTACAGACCGAATCGGGTAATAAGATCGGTCTGGTTAGTTGCTCATTTGTTAAATTCAATTTTTTATTCTTAATTTTCAATTCAATTCGTAAAGTTCGGTTATGAATTAATGAATTTGATTCTGCCGAAGCAATGAGCTTCGGGTTAAACTTCAGCGTTTTTCGAGCTAGATACTTATCGTTCAAATCAAAAAATAGCACGTAGACTTCATGGCGAATTAAAGACTCAGTCCGTTTTTTGTAAAAGCTGTCCAACTCAGGCTCACATAGAAACTCTAAATTGATCGAATAAACCGGTTTTAAATTCGGCAATTCTTTTTTTGATAGACCAAGTTTTATAGGTTCTTCCGCGGTCGACATTGGTTCATTTAGAACTTCAGTCGATTCGCTTGGTGGTGCCGATTTGCAGGCCGCTATTGAAAAAAATAGAAATAGAACAATCATAAGACTACGTAGGTATACCAAGCATTGCCTCCCTTATTTTTTTCATGAGACGCGCTTCTGTTTGTCGAACAGCCTCGCGCGAGATTCCATATTTGTCGCCAATCTCTTGTAACGTTAGTGGTTCATCACTTAAAATTCGTTCTTCAAGTAAGATGGTTTCTTTTTCATTTAAATTCTTTCGAAGCGAATTGACGGCACTCATTAGCAAACTGAGTTGTTCTTCTAAGGCCAGTTGCTCATCAAGCGGAAGGCTACCATCTTCTTTTTTAAGTAAGGCGGAAAGCGGAGTCGCATGTTCGTCACTGCTGCCCGACGGCTTATCTAAACTAATGTCACGAGAACTAAGGCGTTTTGCCATTTCGCTAATTTCGTCTTCAGGAATACCAAGTCGGTGCGACAGTAGGGCGATATTCTCGACGGATGACATTTTTTCTAGTTCTTGTTTTTGTTTTTGAAGTTGATAAAAAAGTTTTCGCTGGTTTGCGGTTGTGCCAATGCGAACCATGGAAAATTGGCGCATGAGATATTCTTGGATATAGCCACGGATCCACCAAACGGCATAGGTGATAAGCCGGTTGCCTTTGTACGGGTTAAATTCTTTCACGGCGTGCATAAGACCTACGTTACCCTCTTGGATCACATCGATTAACTTAGAGGAAAACTTCGCATATTCGGCGGCGATCTTTACGACAAATCTTAAGTTCGATTTTACCAATGTTTGCGCCAGCTGCGGATCTTTAGTGTCGTAATATTTTTTAGCAACTTCTTGTTCTTGTTCGCGCGTAAGTACGGGATATTTTCTAATCTCGCTCAGGTACATGGCTAAGGGATCAGTGGTGCGGGCCAGTCCTCTTTCGCTAGTAACTTTCGGACTGATTTCGACGACGTCACGTGAATCAAAATTGGATTCGTCTTCTTCGATGGGTTCAAGGTCCATAGGTTCATCGTCTGAGACAACTTCGGCTTCGACCGTTCGATGTTGATCAGTGTCTTCAGCAACTTCCTCAGATGTAGAAGTCAGTTTTTTCTTACGAGTAACCTTTTTTTTCAGCGCCATCTTAAGTCAGAATTTTTTTAAGATTCTTTTCTAAAGTTTCTTGAATTTTACCCTTAAACAAAGATAAAGCAAAAGGAAGGTCGACTTCAATTGCGATTCGGCTTGATTTTTCATCCTTTTCGATGACGTTCAACTGTGCTTTGAATTGGCTACCGATCACATTAAAAGTTTTGGCAGCCTCGTCGGAAGTACTGGTTAATTTGGAATCAAACTTTTTAAATTCATTTTCACTGTTCAAAAGAACCTTAATTTTATTGAAGGCAGTTGCTGAATCTATTGGCGCTGGTAGTTCAAATTTAAATTTTGGCATGCGAATATGATATGGCTTTGTTGGTAATTCGTCTACCAAAACTATTCGCCACGGCGTCAATCTTATGGACCTCATTAAAAGATGAGTTTTGACTGCGCTTTCATTTCTATGAGAGATTAAAATCTATGAAATTTGTAAGAGAACTCAAAAGAACTGATTATTGCGGAAATTTAAATACAAAGCACGTCGGCCAAAAGGTCGTTTTGATGGGTTGGGTCAACTCACGACGTGATCATGGTAGTCTCGTTTTTATTGACTTGCGAGATCGTGAAGGTTTGTTGCAGGTAGTCCTTGACCCAAATAAAGCAGAAACATCATCCGCAAAAGACTTTCGTGGGGAATACGTTGTTGCTATCGAGGGTGTGGTGCGTGCCCGCCCAGATGGAATGAAAAATTCAAAGCTAAAAAGCGGCGAAGTTGAAGTTGAGGCCATTCGCTGCGAAATCTTAAATACAGCGACGACGGTACCGTTCCAAATCGATGATGAAAATGTGAACGAAACCTTAAGATTAAAATATCGTTATTTAGATTTACGATCGCCACGTTTGCAAAATAATATCATCATGCGCCATCAGGTCGCGCGATTGGTGCGAGAATTTTTATCCGACAATGGTTTCATTGAAGTGGAAACACCCATTTTATTTAAATCGACTCCGGAAGGCGCTCGCGATTATCTAGTCCCATCGCGAGTGAACCCAGGAAACTTCTACGCACTTCCTCAATCGCCGCAGATCTTAAAGCAGTTGTTGATGGTATCGGGCTACGACCGTTATTTTCAGATCGCGCGATGTTTCCGCGATGAAGACTTACGAGCAGACCGCCAGCCCGAATTTTCGCAAATCGACATGGAGATGTCATTCATTGACGTAGAAGACATCATTGAAATGAACGAGCGTATGCTACGTCACATTTGGAAAAACATTAAGGGAATGGAAATTCCAAAAGTCCAACGAATGAGTTATTTTGAAGCCATGGACCGCTACGGTTCAGATAAACCAGACACGCGCTTCGGTTTAGAAATTCAAGATTTATCAACTGTCTTAAAAAGTTCGGGCTTTAAAGTTTTTGACGATGTTTTAGGCCGCGGCGGAATTGTACGTGGTCTAAATATTCCAACGGGTGGTTCTTTTTCCCGCGGACAATTTGATAAGTTAACCGAAGTAGCTAAGAAAAACGGAGCCAAGGGTCTTGTTTGGATGAAGCAAGAAGCCGACGGAACAATTAATTCGCCAATCTCAAAATTCTTTACTCCGGAAAAGCTTAAAGAAATATTCGCTAAACTTGGTTGTACTCAAAAAGATTGCGCGCTGATTGTAGCCGATGATTATGACCCCGCGTGCTCTTCGCTATCAGCATTGCGTGTTCACTTAGGTCGTGAATTAAAGCTGATCGATTTCACTAAGTACAACTTTCTGTGGGTGGTGGATTTTCCATTGCTTGAGTATTCACCTGATGACAAGCGTTGGGTATCAAGACATCATCCATTCACTTCACCAACGGATGAGTTTTTTGAAGACATGATTAACAATAATGAAAAAGCTTATCCAAAAATGCTAGCCAAAGCTTACGATTTGGTTTGTAACGGCTACGAAATGGGTGGCGGTTCAATTCGAATTTACCGAAACGAAATTCAGCAGGCAATTTTCAGATTATTAGGTATGTCAGAAGAAGAAACTCAAATGAAGTTTGGTTTTTTCTTAGATGCCTTGAAGTACGGAACACCTCCACACGGCGGTATCGCTTGGGGTATGGATCGGTTGGTGATGTTACTAACCCAAACCGAAGCTATTCGTGACGTCATTGCATTTCCGAAGACGGCAAAGGCGTCGTGTTTAATGAGCGATGCACCAAGTGGAGTCAGTCGCGATCAATTAGTTGAAGTGGGCATACGATTAAGCGCGCAGGCCGAAAAAGCGATTGAAGAAAATAAAGGTACAAATTAATTAATGCGTTGCCTTAAACATGAACGGATAAACAACTTCTGCTACTTGACCTTTCGGGGCAGGTGGAAAAGTTATTGTGCTTACTGTATCCGTCATACATTTGTTAAGCGTTGGTAATAGTAAGGTCGATTTCTCTTCTACAACTGAAGCTTTTGTTACCTCACCGTCCTCATCAAAGCTAAATCGTAAAACGACTTTACCTTGCACGGTTTTGTTCTGATTATATTCGGTATCATAACATTTTTTAAAATCGGGTAGACGGTTTCGAATTTGTTCCCGGACGACTTCGCGATCAATTCCGACGCTTTCAGATTTTGCAACTGGTTGAGTTGTTGAACAAGATTGGACGAATGATAAAATAACCAGGACCGAAAGTATTTTAATAAACATGGTTTCCCCAAATCGTTAATTGCAAATCCAAGATGCATCATACAATTAGACAATATTAATATCGACTGTAATGATTCTGACGTTCCGTTAATTTATTCATCAATCCGGCTCATGGTAACCCCAGATTCCTCAGCCGAACTAATTTGGTAAATGCCTTGTAGCCGGCGCTGGCCCTCCTTCTTTTCGACGACAATGATATTTTGAATGGTCATGGCGATCAGCTTTCGAATCGATTGCAGATTCCATTGGGGCGCGCCCATCTGAATCAGCATTTCAAGTCGAATCAATGCTTCTTCGGCCGTACGGGCATGTAACGAGCCAAAGCTACCATCGTGACCGGTCGCCATCGCCATCATTAATGACTTTGCCTCGGGTCCGCGAATTTCGCCAATCACAAGCCGGTCGGGCCGTAGCCGCAAAGCTCTTTTGAGTAAGTCGTCCATAGTAATATCCCCAACAGAAGCGCTGGGATCTTGGCGGGTCAGTAAAGAGACACTGGCCGAATCTGTTAGGCGCAACTCTTGGGTGTCTTCGATAATGACTGCACGCTCAGTCGTTGAAAGTTGATTGAGTAATGCTTGAAGGAAGCTTGTTTTCCCCGAGCCCGTGCCGCCAATGACAAGAAAATTTTTCTTTTGCTTGAATATTTGTTCGATCATCGCAAATTGTTGACTAGAGCACCAATTATTTTTACGTAAGCCATCTAAAGTCCACGAACTATCTGGTTGCAACCGGATCGAAAGCAAATTGCTACCGCGCGAAAGCTCGTTAAAAATAATTGTAACCCGCATACGGCCATATTGTGCTTCAACAAACGGTTTTTCGCGGTTTAAGTAAGTCCCGCACTTTTGCGAAAGCCGGTCTAATGCTGCTGAATATGAACTTTCAGAATAGAAATAGTCTTCTGAAATAAAAAGACGGCCGTTTTTTTCATAATAAATTTCTTGATAATTGTTGACCAGAATTTCAGTAATTTCTGGGTCTGTCAGTAGTTGGTCAATCGGGCCTAAACCAGAAATCTCGCTTTTCATTCTAGATTTAACTGAATCACTTTCGTGAATTGTTTCAGAATCGACTAGGCATTGAAATCGTTCTGATAAAGATAATTCAGCTTCATGAGAATCCCAGTCCACATCCCTGCGACTATTTTGTTTCGTGAAAATAGATTCAAGCTTTTTGAAAACTTCTGGTTTCACTGGATACCAGCCGTTTCTTGTTTCATTAGTTCGGGGGTCACAAAAATAACCAGTTCTGTTTTACTTTCACGATAATCTTGGCTTGAAAATAAAAGACCTAGTATCGGAAGTTGACGTAAAAACGGCATACCTTCACTACTGCTTCCACTTTCATTTTTCAATAAGCCAGATAAGGCGATGGTTTGACTTTTAATAAGATCAAAATGGCTAATCACCCGATGTGTATGTATTCCGGGGATCCCATCAACCGATACGCTTTTATCAAGGCTTGAAACTTCTGATTCGATTTGAATACTCATCTGTCCAATTGAATCGATGACGGGTTTGATCTTCATTCCAATCCCGTACTTTTTCCAAACGACATCGTTTACTTTAAAATTAAGAATGCGAATGGGGAATTCTCCGCCGGCGAAAAACTCGGCCTCTTTACCACTTCGACAAATGAGAGTTGGCGATGCCAGCACTTTAACATCTCCGGACGATTCGTTTGCGACGGCACTTACATCAATTGGCAGAATTTTCGTCGCTTCACCATCAATTATTTGCGCCGAGTAGGTGCCAGGCCACTTGATACCGATTGAACGACCAAATTCTTTTTTAACTTCGGTAATTTGTACCGCGACCCGAATATTATCGGCAATTTCGATTTTTTGCTTATTTTCGACGGCGAGTACGCCGATCTGCTGTAAATTCTTTTTATAATCTGAAGCGTACTCTTTAGCTGAGTACTGAATTCTCCAAGGTTGGCCATACATTATTTTAAGCGGTGTTAAACCCTTATCGCGTAAGTATTTTTCGATGTAGGAGCTCATGCGGTTTTTAAGTTTTTGATCGGCATCGACTGCCCAGTATAAGGCCGATCCGTGCCGTTGTATAAGGCCAATGATCTTTTCAAAATCAGAAAAGCGATAAAGTTTTCCTTTTAAGCAAACGACATCTTCGCAGAAATCAATCTGCAGATCTAAGAACTTTTTCGAAATCACTGACCAATCGGTAAAGGTTTTTAACGATCCGATCGGGGTGCTGACGACCGTGTAAGACTCGTTATCAAGGCGTATTTGTGTTCGGCCGATCCCCAAAGCTTTCAAATACACCTGAGCGCCTTTAGGTTGTGCCGCAATCAAGTTCGGATTTTCAATCCATATCTTTGAGAATTTCTTTTTTAAAAGATGATCTTGTCCCAGTTCAACGACAATAAGCTCTTTAGCAACGACGATAACTTGAAAGAATGTGCATATGATTAAAGCGCAGGTAATTTTTTTCATACCTGCCTAAACTTCAAAGTTGAAGCTTAGGCGGCGGCAAAGTAGGGCATTCTAAAATTCGGTTTTTAGAAGTAATCCGGATTAGCGGAATAGCAACTCGACGCGGACACCGTCATCTAGGTTAGTGACCTTTAATTCGCCATTTTGCACTTTCATTAATGTGT
>JAYUOK010000016.1:0-2385 GCA_043760925.1 Bdellovibrio sp.
CAGTTAAACCAATGGTGGCAACCGAAAGTGCGAGAAAAAATTACTCGTATCATTCGCCGCGACCGTAATATTGCCAGCGAATCGGATAAAGTCACTCGCTTGGTAATCATTTTGGACAATAAAGGGGCATTGGTTAAGGTTCAGGTCATCGGAGAGTCAGGTTTTCGAGATCTTGACGATGCAGCCATTGAAGCTTTCCGCGCAGCCGCACCGTTTCCAAACCCGCCTAAAGGAATTATTGAAGCTGATGGAACGGTCAAGATTCGCTGGGATTTTGTCATTGAAAGTTAGTGCCTGAACCACTAAAGTCCTGGCTCTAAGAACTAGGAGATAACGTGTCTGATAAAGCGTCTAATACCACAAAAGAAACCAAAGAAACTTTAGAATCTGTCGCCCGCCGCGCGCACTATTTTGCAACGCAAATGATTCATCAAGCGAATAATAGAACAGATAAAGACAAAGGCGATCCAAAAATTGGTGGCCATGCTTCAGGCTGTGCCAGCGCATTACATATTCTAGGCGCACTTCACTTGATCGTGAAAACCGGTTTCGATCATATCGCCAATAAACCACACGCATCTCCAACCGATCACGCTTATAATTATTTATTAGATCTTTTTTTGAATCCAGATTTTTCAAAATTAACTGAAGACCAAAAAAACACGGCGATGATGGGTCTTCGAAAATATTCAAAAAACGGCGAACCCGTTTTTCAATCTTATCATTCCGCTTACGACAGCGACCATCACAATTTTTTTCCATCAGGAACTGTCGGCATTCCACCGGTTCAAGCGGGTTACTTAGCCTTAGCTTACCGTTTTGCCAAAGATCATAATTACAATATTCCAAACGCACACTTCTGGGCCGTCACCGGAGATTCTGAATTTCGTGAAGGCTCGATGTACGAAGCCGTTCCTGATTTTGCTGACCGAGAAATTGGTAATTTAACTTGGATTGTCGATTACAACCGCCAGTCACTAGATGGCCACCGCATTGTAAATGAAAAACAAATGCGCGGCACCGATGCGGACCGCATTGAACGCACGATGTCTGCTAACGGTTGGGAAGTCATTCAAGTGCGCCACGGAGCCAAACGCCAAGCCTTATTTAAAAAGCCCGGCGGCGAAGCTTTCAAAAATTTCCTAGAAGTCGAACTGCGCGATTATGAATTGCAATCACTATTGCTTGTGCAAGACATGAAGGCTTTAAAAAAAGGAATCGTCAAAGTTCATCCGAGCATGAAAAAGTTTATCGAAAGCGTTTCTGACCAAGAATTGTATGACTCTTTCCGTGATTTCGGCGGCCACGATATGCTTCTGCTTTCAGAAGCCATGATGAAATCGAAAGAATCGAAACGTCGTCCAACCATAATTGTTGCTCACACTTTAAAAGGCTGGGGCTTAAAAATGGCTGCGGCTCCGGGAAATCACTCGGCATTAACTTCGGTTGAAGAAATTGAAGAGCTGCGTTCTAAGCAGGGGCTAAAAGGCGAAACCTTATTCGCTGGGTTTGATGCGAAATCACCTGAAGGAAAATTTCTGAAAGACCGCGGCGATAAGTTGTTGTCTGAAATAAAAGAACAAAACTCTATTAAAGAAAAAAATATCAAATTTTTTGCTGGCGAAATTGAAAAAATGGGTGGTATTCCAGAAAAATTAGATATCAACACAAAAATGGCCAGCTACCCGCACACGCAGTGGATGCTGGGACAGCTAACAGCAAAACTAACCCGAATTGCCAATGCTGATTCTTCAAAGATTACTGTCGAATTAGAAAAAAAATGGAAAACGCCTGGCGAATTATTTATGACGATGGCGCCGGACGTGGGCACATCCACAAATTTAAATCCGGCAATGGATGGTAAAATTTTTGGTGCTCCGGTTGTAACAGATGTGGAAACAGATCTTGGAGTTAAAGACACGAAACTTCCCGACTTAGTCCCTGGCGAAGAAGTTTCCGATCGTTTCTTACGGTTTGAAATTGCTGAAGGCAATGTGATGTCTTGCGTGGGATCATTCGGTAAAATGCGCGATATTATCGGCGTGCCGATCATGCCTTTGATGACAGTCTATGACTTTTTTATTAAACGAGCACTCGATCAATATTTTTACAATCTGTACTGGAAATCCAGTTTCATCTGCGTGGGAACTCCATCTGGCGTGACGCTTTCACCAGAAGGTGCCCAGCATGGATGGAAATCTGATTTTCAAATTCCAAACCAAATCACGTGGGAACCTTTCTTTTGTATTGAAGTGGATTGGATTCTTTCAGACACGATGAAACGTCACGTGATGAACGACAATGCTGGCAGATCGGGAACTCTTTTACGTTTAGTCACTCGTGGCGTTGAACAAAAAGACATGATGAAATTTTTAACCAAACAAT
>JAYUOK010000017.1:0-2370 GCA_043760925.1 Bdellovibrio sp.
CGGAAATCGTGATTTTCTGTACGGTGTCCTGCTTTTCGGCAGAATGATCTATTGAGACCTCGAAATTCTGGAATCGAAGTTCGCCTTTGGAGTTTATGCCAATACGCATCAAAATCTCAGTTGGGTAGATGCGGCCTTCAACTTTGAGGGTTTTGCCAGTCAGATGGGAACTAAAACTTTCTTCAAAAACAGTTTTGATCTGTTTGGCCAACTCGGCCGGGATCCCCGTCCATTTTTTCGATTCTTTTTTACGCGGATTCATTCTTAATTCCTTGGTTCATGTTGACTGAAAATCGAGATGTTTCTATAACTCATTCAATGAACGAAAATCAACCTATTCCAGATCTTAATACATCCGAGGGACCCTTGCTACCTCAAATTAATCAGGATATCGGCAAAGGACGCGGCGTTTATATTTCCACTTACGGTTGCCAGATGAATGTTAACGACACCGAGCGGATGTATTCACTGTTGGAAATGGCCAACTTTTCAGTCGTCAAAGAACCGGAAGAGGCCTCGCTGATTATTATCAATGCCTGTTCAATCCGTGAAAAACCGGTTCATAAAGTTTACTCCGAAGTTGGACGTTACCGAAAACTGAAAGACAAAAACCCCGAGCTGAAAATTGGCGTCGGCGGGTGCGTTGGCCAACAGGAAAAAGAAAAACTTATTAAGAATCAGCCAATGATCGATTTTGTTTTCGGTACCGATAATATCGATACACTTCCCAATTTAGTGGCCCAGACTTTTGAATCAAAAGAAAAAATCATCAACGCTAAATTCGAACACCGGGCGCCTTATCATGTTGAAACGCTGGTTCGGAATCCAGGAGTCTCAACGTTTGTTAATATTACGAAAGGCTGCGATAATTTCTGCACGTTCTGTATCGTGCCTTACACCCGTGGCCGCGAAAAATCGCGCCCTTTAAGTCATGTCATTATGGATATTCGCAACCTCGTTAATCGCGGTGTTAAAGAAGTGACCTTACTCGGCCAGAATGTAAATTCATATGAATCTGAAGACGGAAACGATTTTGCGGACTTACTTAAAAAAGTTGCGACCGATACCGACATTCAACGGATTCGCTATACGACTTCGCACCCGAAAGATTTCAACGAAAAGCTGATGCACGTTATGGCCGACCACCAGGACAAAATCTGCGAGTACGTTCATTTGCCGGTTCAGAGCGGAAATTCCAGGGTATTAGACCGCATGAACCGCGGCTATTCGCGCGAAGAGTACATCGAAAAAATTGGCCTGATGAAAAAATATATTCCGAATCTTGTGCTTTCAACCGACATCATCGTGGGCTTTCCGGGTGAAACCGAGGCTGAATACGAAGATACCGTAAGCCTGGTGAAAGAAGTCGGATTTGAAACGATGTTTGCCTTTATGTATTCTCCGCGGCCCTTTACCAAGGCTGCAGCTTTTACGGATCATCTTCCTGAAGAAGTGAAGAACCGGCGCTTGAATGCCCTGTTCGACTCTCATGAAAAACAGGCGTTTGAGCTTGCAAAGAAATATGACGGGCAGGTCCTTCAGGTATTGGTTGAGCAGATCAATGTGCAAGGTAAGGCGCAAGGACGCAGCACGCAGAATAAACTGGTTTACTTCATCGGGAGTGAAAGCCTTATCGGTAAAACAGTTCCAGTTCGGATCACATTTGCTTCGCCGAATGTGTTACGCGGGGAATTGGTTCAATAATGGATTCAGAAAATACAAAACCCCAGATCAATTTTTCTGCCGACATCTTATTTGCAAAACCGCAGGACGAAAACGTCAATTTCGAAGAGAAAGATCTCGTTGAATTGTTTCCGTACGGCCTGTCGTTAACAAACGATGCCAGCCGGCCGTTTATAATTTTAAAGGACAAATTCGGTGAAATGACTTTACCAGTTCCGATTAACCAACTGGAAGCTGGTGTTACTCTGACTCAGTCGGCGCAGGCCCATGAACCGGTGACGACGCATCGATTTACCGAACGTCTGCTTGAAAGCCTTGATATCAAGCTTGAGCGTTGTGTGTTCGTTGAGATAAAAGGCATTCACCAGTACGCTCGAATATACATGAAAGGGCATTCGCAGTATCAGAGCCTGAAATTCAGAGCCGATGAAATCATGAGCCTTTGTATTCACCTGAAAGTTCCTATTTACGCTACGAAAAATTTTATTAATCGTTCTAAAGTGATGAGCGCTGAGATCGTCACCTTGGCTGAAGTCGTGAAGGCTCAGAATCCGCTTGGTATTGTAAAAACCCACGCTTATTTAATGTAAGGAACCTCTATGATCATTACAGCCCGCGAATTTACTCCGGTTATCGGAAAAGATGTTTTTGTAGCCGAGGGCGCGCGCATTATCGGCGACGTACTGG
>JAYUOK010000018.1:0-5577 GCA_043760925.1 Bdellovibrio sp.
ACCGAGAATCCACCGTGCTCTGTAGCAATATTACGAATCAATTCTTGAATCAAAACAGTTTTACCAACGCCGGCACCACCAAATAATCCAATTTTTCCACCTTTTGCATATGGAGCCAAAAGATCGACAACTTTAATTCCTGTCATCAGCATTTCTGCGGATGTCGTTAAATCTTCAAACTTCGGAGCGGCACGGTGAATTGGCCATTGCTCTTTTGTTTTTACAGGACCCATTTCATCAATAGGTTCGCCAACAACGTTTACAATTCGACCCAAAGCTTCGCGGCCAACTGGCGCCATAATCATGTTGCCCGTGTCTTTCACGCTAGCACCACGGACTAAGCCCTCAGTAGAATCCATTGAAATCGTACGCACGACTCCGTCACCCAAGTGTTGAGCCACTTCTAGAACCAAGTTGTATTCAGTTTCTGAAATAGATTTGTTGGTTACACGTAAAGCCGTGTAAATTGCCGGCATAGAAGCTGCGTCAAATTTAACGTCAACAACTGGTCCCAATACTTGTGTTACTTTTCCATTAGCCATTTTATCACCTCGTTAATAAATTTATTTTAAAGACTCTGCGCCACTGACAATTTCTGTTAATTCGGTCGTGATTTTTTCTTGTCGTGCTTTATTGTAATTTAAAGTTAGCTTGTTAATCATGTCTTTCGCGTTATTCGAAGAGTTCTCCATGGCAGTCATTCGTGCCCCATGCTCAGAGGCAACGGATTCAGACATCGCGCGGTAAACCTGCAAATTAAAACTTTTCTTTAATAAATCGCCAATGATTAATTCCGGAGCCGGATCAAAAATCATATCCGCTGCGAATTTGCTGCCTTCGGCAGCGAAAGAAGATTTTTCAATTTCTACCGGCAGTAGTGTTTCACATACAACTTTCTGAGAAATAGCAGATTTGAATTCATTGTAGATCAAACGAATTTCATCATAGTGGCCTTTTTCAAAGTGACCAATCAGCTTCTCGGCAACATTTTTTGCCAAATTGTAGGAGATGTCTTTTTCTAGCTTTCCGATATTTTCTAAACCTTTAATATTTTTACGCGCAAAGAAATCAGATCCTCGCTTGCCAATAAAAATAAAATCGATCTTTTCAAAAACAGTTTTGTATTCCGAAATATAGCGCTCAGCAAATTTGTTAATACTGCTGTTGAAAGCTCCGCACAAGCCGCGATCAGACGTCAAAACAACCAGCAAAACATTTTTTACGTTTTGTTTTCTTGTCATCAGCGGATGAGTCACTTTTTGAGTCGCAGCAATGTCAGAAATAACTTGTTTTAAAGTTATCGCGTACGGGCGCATGTTGGTAATGTTGTGTTGCGCTTTTCTTAGTTTCGCCGCAGACACCAGCTTCATCGCTTTCGTGATTTGCTGGGTGTTCTTCGTTGACTCTATTCGAGCGCGTATTTCTTTTAAATTTGCCACGTCGCCCTACTTAGAAGGTTGAAAAATTGATCTAAATTCATTTAATCCGTTCACCATTTCTTTTTTAACATCATCAGAGATTTGTTTCTTCTCTTCGATGCCTTTTAGAATTTGTGAATACTTTTGTTTAAAAAATTGCAGCATTTCAATTTCAAAACGCTTCACATCAGTTTCTGGAATTGTGTCTGTGTATCCATTCGTTGCTGCAAAAATCATAAGAATTTGCTCTTCAACTTTAGCTGGCTGGTATTGACCTTGCTTTAAGACTTCAACAAGTCGACGACCACGCGCTAACTGCTGCTGAGACGCTTTATCTAAATCAGATGCAAATGCAGCAAATGCCTCTAGCGCACGAAACTGAGCTAATTCTAATTTAATAGAGCCCGCAACCTGTTTCATCGCCTTGATCTGCGCCGATCCACCAACACGAGAAACCGACTTACCAATAGATACGGCTGGACGAACACCTTTGTAGAATAAATCTGATTCTAAAAAGATCTGACCATCAGTGATAGAAATAACATTTGTTGGAATGTATGCAGAGATGTCTCCGGCCTGAGTTTCAATAATCGGTAACGCAGTTAAAGAGCCCGCACCTTTATCATCAGAAACTTTAGCGGCACGTTCTAGAAGACGGCTATGTAAATAAAATACGTCTCCAGGATACGCTTCACGGCCCGGAGGTCTGCGAAGTAATAACGACATTTGACGATATGCTTGCGCTTGTTTTGTTAAATCATCATAGATAATTAATGCATGTTTGCCAGAGTCACGGAAATATTCAGCCATTGCTGTTCCAGAGTAAGCAGATAAAAACTGCATCGGTGCCGGGTCTGAAGCGCTGGCAGATATGATTGTTGTGTATTCTAAGGCGCCCGCTTGACGCAATTTTTCAACAACAATGGAAACTGTAGATTGCTTTTGTCCGATGGCCACATAAAAACAATAAACGTTTTGGCCTTTTTGATTGATAATTGTATCGACAGCAATAGCTGTTTTACCGGTTTGGCGATCTCCGATAATTAATTCACGTTGACCGCGACCAATTGGAATTAACGCATCAATTGCTTTCAATCCAGTTTGCAAGGGCTCGTGAACAGATTTACGGTACACAATTCCCGGAGCCTTCACTTCAACAAATCGAGAGTGTGCTGAATTGATAGGACCCTTGCCATCGATAGGCTGACCCAAGGCATTTACAACGCGGCCAAGAAGCGCTTCGCCAACCGGGACAGAAACAATTTTTTTGGTTCGTTTAACAACATCGCCTTCTTTGATTTGTCTGTCTTCTCCGAAAACAACCACACCAACCTGTGAAGTTTCTAAATTAAGCGCCATGCCCTGAACGCCACTTGCGAATTCAACAAGCTCGCCGGCCATAACGTTTTCTAAACCATAGATGCGCGCAACACCGTCTCCAACAGAAAGAACGCTTCCGGTTTCTGCAACCTCAGCGCTTTTGTTGTACTTTGTGATTTGCTCTTTTAAAACGCGACCAATTTCGTCGGCTCTGATTTGCGCTTCCATGTTATAGTCCTCTCTTAGAAATATTTTCTGTTAATTTTTTGAAATGAAATGCGGCCGAGTCATCCAAAGACCAGCCTTCGACCTGTACTTTGAAACCAGATATTAGCGAACTATCGATTTCTGTTTTCAGTTTAACTTTTTTCTTTAAAACAGCGGAAACTTTTTCTTCCAGTCCACTTTTGAATTCAGCGCTGGGTTCAGAAACAACAAATAATGTACCTTCAGCTAATCCGCCCACCTGAGACGTCTTAGTTTTGAAAACATGATTGATTTCAGCGATCAGATGTATGCGTTCGTTTTGAACCAGCGTCGCAACGAAGTTAAACACCTCTGCAGACACTTTTCCTTCTAGCGATGATTTCGCTGAAGCTATTTTATTATCGGCAGAATTAAAGGGGCTTTTGAAAAAATCAAGAATGCTTTTGTCGCTAAATGCGGTGGCAACAGCGCCTAATTCCTCAGACCATTTGGCTGCATTGCCTGTGCTGGCAGCAACTTCAAAAAGAGAATTCGCGTATTTTTCAATGATGATGTCTGCGCTCATAAGTTTGCCTTTGCCATTTCTGCATTCTCAACCTGAGCTAAGAATTGAGCCTCAATAAGTTTATTCGTGCTGCCGCCAGAGTTTAATTTTTCCGTCGCAACAACGATTGCCTGTTTTAAAACGGCATTATTGATTTCTTGCTTTGCTTTCGCTAGCTCAGTGCGCACCATTAATTCGGCGTCAATCTTGATCTGTGCAGCTTGAGCTTCGGCCTCTTTGATTAAAGTTGCTTTTAAAAGATTGGCTTCGTGCTTTGCGTTTTCGATGGCTTGGTCTTCACCACTTTCAAGCAGCGCCAATTTTGTTTTGATATCTTTTAGTTCTGCTTCGGCACCCAGCAGCGCTGCTTTGGTTTTTTCAGATTGATCTAAAAAGTCTTGTTTTCTTTTTGCAAAAGTTTCAACGATTGATTTTCTTATTCCAAAATAAATAATAATTAACAAGATCCCAAGGTTTGCAGCCTGCCATCCAATCTTATCGAAAGGAATGTGGTCTTCTGCGTGTTCGCCGCCGGCTTCAGCAAAGGCCGTAACCGCCGACAAAAATATCGTGGATAAAAGAATAACAGTCTGAATTAGTTTGTTCACTTCGCACCTAACATTTTTTGAACTATGGATTCTGAAACTTCTTGAACGACATCTTTAAGTTGTAGTTCTGCGTTTTGTTTTTGTGTCTGAATTTCTTTTCGGGCTGTTTCATTTGTCTGGTTTATGGCTGTTTTTGCCAGATCTATGACGATGCCGGCAGACTTCGCTGATTCCGCTTTCGAAGTGTTGAAAATAGCATTTAATTTTTCATTTATTTCTCTGGCGCGTGAGGCATACACTTGTGAAAGTTTTTTTGCTTCGTCTTGAGTTTCTGAAGCGACTTGGTCAGCGCCCTTAGTTAATTTGTGTCGCTGGTCGTAGGCTTTAAAATAGGGATTATATACAACGACCGTTAAAAAAGAAATGGCTATAACGAACAGAAAAAACTGAATAAATGCGGATTGGTTTGCGCCAAGCTGTGACAAAATTTCCATTTAACGCCCTTTAAAATTAATTAGAGCTCCTGAAATAACATCGGGTGGTTTTGAGCGTCAAGTTCTTAACATTGTTTTCACGCGTTGATCAGGCCTTGGGCACGTAGGATGCGCCCTCAAAAACAACGCCCTCTTCGATTTTCAAACTAGGGGTGGTAACTGTGCCCTTAAAGTTAGCTGGCGGCACCATCACAACCTTGTTATGAGCCACAATATTTCCTTCGAACTGACCTTTTAAAATAACATAGCTTGCTTCAACTTCCGCATTTACAAAGGCTGTTTCAGAAATTACCAACTGGTCACGGGTAAAGATCTCGCCACGAAAGTGCCCAGCTATTTTAGCAGTGCCGCTGTAAGAAAGGCGTCCCTCGAAAGAAGCCCCCTCCTCAATCAGTGTTGAAATTGTATTTTCTTTTGAAACTTCCATTATTGGTTCAGCTTTTCGTAGATTTGCGTCAGTTGCTCGTCGCTATAAAAATGCAGCGTAACCTGACCCTTGCCAGCATTGTAAGAAATCTCAGTTTTTGTGCCCATCTTTTTCTGAATCTGATCTGCCAATTCGTGTGCTAGTTTTGATGCCACATCGATGTCGATTTCTTTTTTTCCTGCGATATCAAAATCGCCTTTTGCAACGATTTTAATTTTGTTTTTAATTTCTGATTCTAAAGACCTAACGGAAAGGCATTTAGCTACACACTCTTTAGCTAATTTTATTTGAGTTGCCTTGTCAGCCAACGACAGCAAAGCTTTTGCGTGCCCAACGCTGAGTAGTTTTTCAACCAACATGTCTTTAATTTCACTAGGAAGGCTTAGCAGTCGCAAAGAGTTCGCAACACTCGAGCGTTCTTTACCTACTTTTTCTGAAACCTGTTGCTGTGAAAAACCAAACTCGGTCATCAGGCGGTGATAGCCATCAGCCTCTTCGATAGCGTCGAGGTCTTCACGCTGAACATTTTCGATGATCGCTAATTGAAGTGCGTTTTTGTCATCAATTTCTTTGATTATTGAAGGAACCTCGTGCAGCCCCGCGATCTGGGCCGCGCGCC
>JAYUOK010000019.1:0-2339 GCA_043760925.1 Bdellovibrio sp.
GCCATACATGCTTTCCGCAGCTTGGTTCCAGGCCATAATGTTGCCCGATAAATCCTGAAAAGTAACGGCATCAGGAGAGTTCTGAATAAGGGTTTCCAGCTGGCGAAGCTTTTCAAAATCCCCCATTCGTCCGTTTATGTCATCGCACAAAAATAAAATTTCAATGAAACAGATCTCATCATAAATTTTAAAGGGAATAATAACCTGCGGGTGGCATATATTCAGTTCAGGAAGATTTTTGGTTTTAACAGGATGAGGCAAGGCCATGTTTAACGAGAACCCTCGACCATGAAGAATGCGCTTGGCATTACCGTAACTCACATTGGAAATTTCGCCAATGCAATCCAGCAGGGACGCGCAGTCGGGAACAATATTCAAATGCATAATTCCATTATATAATTTATTTAGCGTGGCCTTTGGAAAATGAAATCTGATCTGTCCAGCGGCCGGTGACGACTTAAAGTCGAGAAATACCGAATATTCAGTGGGAGACTTCCAGCTTTTATCTTTAAATGAATTCTCAAAAAAACAGTTGATGTTGGCCATACTTCGCAAGGTTTTACTTATCGTTTTCGATAAATAAACGGCAAGGTTTTCTTCTAAAATTGAGTGCGAAAAGGCTACTGCAGCTGATGCACTCATTGGTAGGTCCTCGGTTTAAGAAATTTTTAGCGCAATTGTAACTTTTTAAAACCTTATAACGAGTATAAGTGGATTACAACAGAAACTGCAGGACTTGAGTCTACCCCTTAACTTCACCTGAAGCCGCCGATATTCCAGCCACTATCCCCTATAAGGTTCCACATCCCGCAAAAAAAGAGCCCAGCTATACGCGCTCTTTTTAGGGGATCAGTTACATTATTTAGGGAAAAGCTCTTCCTGCGGCATGATATAATTAGTTGTAAAGATATCTATTCTTGAAAAATTGCGAAATTTATTCACTAAAGCCAATTCAATTTCAAAATTCCCCTTGTTACTTTTCGGTGGTTCAAAAATGTACTGATTCTGCACCAGAAAATAACCTTCGTACATTTTAAGCGGCTGCAGCGCCTTTTCATCGGAGGTAAAATTTAGGAGCTCATAATCGTTACGATAGGCGAACTTGTAGCTTTCGTTGTCATCGATAAGCAGATTGACATACTTATGGGTTGAAGTGTCGAGCTGAAAGCTTAATCGGATAAAGTGAACACCTGCCAACTCAGGCACAAAGGCCGAAGGCAGAATTAAAGACGTGTTCTTCCATTCATCTGTGCGCAGCAGTTTTTTAGCTGCATCATAATAGGTGATTCGCAATTTCTTTGGAAAGACTTCGGAACTCAGTTCGGTCATGCGCAGCGCGCCCGTGGGATCTTCTTTCAGCTCTTGCAGATTTTTCAGCTGAACCAGCCAGTTGTCTCCGTTAACGGTGTTTTTCAGCTGTTCATCAAAGCTGAATTTCTGGCCGGTCGTCAGATAGTAAAGGGAGTAGTACGGAATCGTTTGCTCCCAGTTCATTTCCTTCAGCCGGAATTTGTTGACTGTTCGGCCGTGCAGAGAATTAAAAGGGTCGCCTTCCAGTTGCACATTTTTTTGCAGAAATCTGTACAGATATTCTTTGTTTCGCACAGTCAGTTCGAGATTATCGTAATTGGTATGATGAGCCCGGCCCAGCAGCGCCTGCGCTTCAAACATTTTAGTGTTAAAGTAAAGATAAAAAACCGTCGTAACTGCGGCTAGAAGTTGAAAACCCTTGTAGATTTTCTTCGTGTTCCACATAAGATAAAGACCATAGCTGAGCAGAAAAAATTGCACCGGATAAATTGCAAGTCCGTAACGGTACGGGATGTTCATTTTATTCTTAAAGATCAGTATCGAAAACAGAAAGAGCAGATTATAGGCCAGCAGGAAGAGATCAAGCATCCGGCGATGCCTGAGATATTCACGCGCAACCGCTGTAAACACGACAACATAAAGAATAGAGTAAAGAAAAAACAGAAAATCCGAAATGCCGGTAACAAGCCCCTTATTGATCAACCCAAGCTCTGCCAGCGAATTAAAATAAAGCGAAAAAAGGTCGTAGTCCTTAATCTCTTCAAGGCTGAGGGTGAGCGTCGTACCCAAGTCGTGCAGGCGGTTAAGGCTGAAAGAGCTTAGCCCGTAAAAACTTGTGATCTGGTTGTTGAATTCTGGCACATAGTCGGCAAAATACCAGGCACCCAGCCAGAGCAACAAAATTCCGAATCCGGCGAGTTGCAGTTTCTTCAGGCGTTTTTCAGGAGTTTGAGTCAGAAGTAATGTCAGTCCGAATGCCAGAAATCCGATGAGAGTCGAAAAATTAACCTGCAGCCCGCAAAAGCCGG
>JAYUOK010000020.1:0-2335 GCA_043760925.1 Bdellovibrio sp.
ACTTTCATGAATGGTGTTATGCATTTTGGTTTGAAGCAAATTTCTGGTGGGCGAATTGGCGATCAGGCCTCTGTCGGTTTGTCTGATCAATTGGCGCAATACGGTTTTGAAGTGAAGCGTTTAAAAACGGGAACTCCGGCAAGACTTCATAAAGATAGCATCGACTGGAGCAAAACTACTCCGCAGTACGGCGATGAAAAGTTTTATCCATTTAGTTTTAAATCGGACAGAACTTTTCAGTTGCAGCAAATTGCTTGTTATTTATCAAACACAACGGAACAAACACACGAAATTATTCGAAACAATTTGGACAAGTCGCCAATGTTTTGTGGAATCATCGAAGGCATTGGTCCGCGCTATTGTCCAAGCATCGAGGATAAAATTACTCGCTTTGCCGATAAAAAAACCCACCAAACTTTCTTAGAGCCCGAAGGTTTAAATTCAGACTTAATTTACCTGCAAGGCATTTCGACATCACTTCCAGAAGACGTGCAGGATCAGTTTTTAAAAACGATTCCAGGCTTAGAGAATGTTAAGGTGGTTCGCTATGGTTATGCGGTCGAATACGATTATGTAGAACCGACGCAGATTTTTCATCGTCTAGAAACAAGGCCAATACAGCAGTTGTTTTTAGCGGGCCAAATTAACGGAACCAGTGGTTACGAAGAAGCGGCAGCGCAAGGATTTTTAGCAGGAGTGAATGCGGCTCATAATATTTTAAATCGAGAAGAGTTTATTTTATCGCGCGATTCTGCATACGCCGGAGTTTTGATAGATGACTTGGTCACCAAAGGTACACGAGAGCCTTACCGCATGTTTACCTCTAGAGCCGAACACCGATTGGTTCTACGAGAAGACAACACAATCGATCGTTTAAGCGCAGTTTCCGAAAAGCTGGGATTAGCGTCGATCGAGGATTTGGCGGTACTTCATGACATCAAAGACAGACGAAGCGCGCTTCGACAAAGCTTGGCGTCGCAATCTATTTACCCAAAACCCGAAACCAACGAAAAAATTTTATCGCTTGGTAGCTCTGCTTTACTAAAGCCCGCCACGCTGGAAGAGTTTTTAAGGCGACCGGAAGTCGATTTTAAAACTTTACGCGGGCTAGGCTTTTCGTTTGATGATCCCGAAACTGTAACTGAGGCTGTGGAAATCGATATCAAATATGCGGGATACATTAAAAAGCAAAATGAAATTATTGAAAAATCAAAACAGGTTGAAGGCTTTTTGATTCCGCCCGACCTTGATTACAAGTTGGTTCAAGGATTATCAACCGAAGAAGTCGACAAATTAATTCGTATCAGACCTAGAACTTTAGGGCAGGCCCAGCGTATAAGCGGTGTTAATCCTTCTGCTTTGCAGTCTTTAATGATATATTTAAAAGCGTACACCAGTAAGGCAAAGGCTAATAAAATTGGAAGCACCCCAGAGCGCAGATTCTCAAATTCACTGGAGACTTAAATCCTGGTTCCCTGACCTGGGTGACTCTGCGCATTTATTGTTAAAAACCTATTTTATCGAGTTGATGAAATACAATAAAATCACCAACTTAATTTCATCAAAAACAATTAGTAACTGCGATGCAATTCATTTCGCCGACTGCATCGAGGCTTCTAAAATTGTTCATAAAAACATTAATGAAAACGAATACTTATATGATATAGGCAGTGGAAACGGTTTTCCCGGAATCGTATATTCTATTCTTTATCCAGACCAAAAAATCATCCTGGTTGAGATCGATGATCGCAGGTGCGAGTTTCTGAAACACGCAATTTCGGTGTTGAAATTGGCAAACGTTTCCGTGGTGAATAAAAAAATAGAGTCTTATGCGCAGGACAGTATTACTCAGGCCATATGCCGTGGATTTTCTCCACTTCCGAAAACTCTTCTGACGTTAAGAAAAATCGTGCGAACTGGCGGAGTTGTTTTTCATTTAAAGTCGTCCGAGTGGAGCATGGAAGTTTCTCAAATTCCGATTCAACTTTGCTCAAGCTGGCAGCCCGTGCTTTTGGGCGAATACAAATTGCCAATCGGCGATATTCATTTGTTCTTAGTAAAAACCGATAAAATTAATTAAATTTATCTTTAGTTATTTTTGCGGATCCTTGTCGGGCACAGTTGCCTCAAGCGTTGTTCCACGTGGAACATTTTTCACCACACCTTTGTTTTTCTCCCACGTAATTTTTTCTCGCTGAAGTTTCTGAGACTGTTCGTAAATCTCAATCTCTTTGGCATCGGGCCAGGGGCGTCCGCCACGAAAGCTTTCACCGTAGCGATCTACCACATGTTTTTTTCTTTGCTCAAGGCTAATTTCGAAAAATTGCTGTTGCTG
>JAYUOK010000021.1:0-2330 GCA_043760925.1 Bdellovibrio sp.
ATCAGATAGGCAGACAAACAAAATCCCGCGTATTAAAAGGTGTAGTTTGTGCCAATTTGCCCAATGTCTGGTTTTCATAAGTTGAGAAGCCATCTTGTAATTCAACCACAATTCGCTGGCTCAACTTTACTTTTCGTTTGCGTACAAACAAAAAGTCCTGATTTCATTGAAACTTTGGTTAGTGCTCTAACCAAAGTTAAAGTCGTGCCAATAGGTTTCGGATTAATTTTTGTATGCCTTCGCGACTTATGAAACCAGATCTACATCTGGTTGGGATGGAAGACGCTCTTCTAATAAACGAAGCATCAGATAAGTGGACAAAAAAAATCCCGCGTATTAGCGCGGGATTTTTGAGAGATAAATTAGCTCTATAATTAGCTTAACTGAAATTTAAGGATTGAAACTCTGATTGCTGCTAGGAAGCGGCAAATTTGGAGTTTCTTCTTCCTGATTTGAACTTGGCAGAACAGTTGCTTTTTCAGCTACAACTTTTGAAGTTGAGTCTGAATTTAATCGGGCAGCAGAAGCAGCGCGATTTTCAAGGTTCTGTTTCAGATCGTCAGTAGACACTCTGTCGATATTAACATTAATGGCCGCTTGTTTGGTCATGTAATCAATTGGGAAAGCACCTAACTTGGCTAAATAGCTTGAAATACTGCCATTGCCGTTCTGGATTATTTCTCGGAGTGTAAAAAGCGGAGCGTATTGTGACGCTTTTTTCTCTGATTCAAATATGATTTGCGTTAAAGTTGCAGCAGTAATGTCGTTTTTAGATTTATTATCAATAACCATTACT
Source organism: Bdellovibrio sp. (assembly GCA_043760925.1). GTDB lineage: Bacteria > Bdellovibrionota > Bdellovibrionia > Bdellovibrionales > Bdellovibrionaceae > Pseudobdellovibrio. Next base: position 797 of record JAYUOK010000021.1, read on the forward strand.
TCTTCGTTTGACCTGATCATCTTGGCGATGTCATCCAAAGTGACATAACAACTTTGCTGAGTATCGTAAAGCTTACGATTCTGATACCGCTTAATAATTTTTACTTTAGCACTTGGTTTAATGCTTAAACTTTCCATTTGGTTCATCACGATGACCTCCCCTTATGTTGGCATTATTACTAGAGTTTTAGCTTAAAACTAAAGCTTTTTGCCTATTGATTCTGGCGAAAGTAGCCCTGCCGCCACCCCTTGTCAAGCAGGTCAGAAGCCAATTACCCATGATTTTTCCAGTCAAGGTGAATATATCTGGTCCGCAGATATATTTTTTAAAAAGAACAACAGGTTTCTAATGCTCTATTTTCATAAAATACTAGTCTTATCAATAACTTAACTGTTATCGCTGGAATCCAGCTTCCTGAATTACAGGCAACATCAAAAACCTATATCAAAGTCTAGGAATTTCTAATTTGAGTACAAAATAATCAAATAGGACTCGCGAGTTCTGCAGGTTTCTGCCGATAGGTTACCTAAGGAAGCTCCTATGACAAGAATGAAAACATTTTTAAAATTAGCCTTAGCAATGTCGTTCTATGGTTGCGCGAGTTCAAGTCATCAATTTTTTGATTCCGCAATGAACGATAAAAACCGGGCTCCAGCTTCATTTGCAATTCCTGAAGCTTTCGATCCCGGAGTTACCACTATCGATTCACTGCATAACCGAGCAGAAGCTGACTTTTTGTTTTTGAAATCTGAAATGGAATCAAGCGCCGGCCGCAATCGTGAGGCGATCGAATTGTTGCGAAGCGCACTGGTTTACGATCCTGAATCGCCAACTCTGATGCAAAAACTCTCGGTTGAGTACTACAAAACTGCAAAATTGAGCGACGCGATTTTTTGGGCTGAAAAAGCCAAAACTTTTGCGCCTGAGCGCCGCGACCTGAATTTACTTGTGGCCGGACTCTACACCACCACCAAAAGTTTCACCAAGGCCGAAGAATTATATAAGAATCTGATTAAAAAGGATGACGAGGACACCGAGGCGCTGCTTTATCTCGGCGCGGTTTATACCGAGCAGAAAAACTATCCGAAAGCCATCGGGGTTTTCAAGAGCTTATCCCGTCAGTCGGACTACGCTTCAAAATATCTCGCCCACTACTATCTGGCGCGAGTTTATGCTGAACAAAGTAACAACAATTTAAAAAAAGTTAAAGATGAACTGAAAATTTCAATTTCCTTAAAGCCGGACTTTTTTGAGGCCGCGACAATGTTAGGTCATTTGATCGAAAAAGAACAAGGCCTTGCGAAGGCCTATGCCTTCTACGCCGAACATCAGCGTAAACACGGCCCGAATCCGAAACTCGCCGAATTACTTTCACAATATTATATTAGTAAGAACGATTTCGACAAAGCCTATGAGCAGCTCGAAATTCTCGACGAGGCCAACGAGGATCTGATTCAGGTGAAACTGAAGATGGCGCTGATTCTGATTGAAAAAAAGGTTTATGACCGCGCCATTGCCAAGCTTGAAGAAATTC
>JAYUOK010000022.1:0-35379 GCA_043760925.1 Bdellovibrio sp.
TTTTGTGAATTGAAGAAGAGTTGCAATGCGGGCAGTTCATAGGAAATGAGTGTTGCAATTTGAAAAACCCTGCGTACAGGGATTTTAGCTATTAGAAAATGACTTAAGTTCCGGATTTCAGATGAATTTTTGCTTTGGGTTTTGGCTTTTAGGTACAACCTTGTGGGTCAGTTTCTGTTGATTAGCTACAGCTTGAAACGACCAAGTCGGTAAAACTTCGAATATTAAATGGCTTAAGTAAAAGGGCGATGGCGCCCTTAGCAATGGCTTCTTTAGTCGTAATTTGCGCTTGTCCGGTAATTAAAATCATCGGCGGAGTCAGAGTATTAAGACCTCTTAATTTTTCTAGTAACTGGATTCCATCCATTACGGGCATTTGGATATCAGAAATAATCATGTCGAATTTATTTTTTTTTATAAGTTCCCATGCAATGAGACCATTCGCTGCAGTTTCGGTGGTTGCTCCCAGCTGAGTTAATAAATCATTTATCACTTCGAGCATTGCGTAGTCATCTTCAACGAGTAGAATGTGAATGCCGCTTAATTTTTTATTCATGCAACCGCTTGGCTCATTTGCTTTATTGGCAAATGAATCGAAAAGCGGGTGCGGGCTGAAGTTTCGTCATACTTCAATTTACCGCCGTGCCCTTCGGTAATCCCCTTGGCAACACTTAAACCGATACCGATACCTTCGCCCACATTCTTAGTCGTGAAAAATGGTTGAAACATTTTAGCAGCCACTTCTTTTTTTATTTTAGCGCCACTATCCGTAATTAATATTTCAAAGTAATTTTCACGGGCATAACCTTCAATAGATATCCATTTCTCGGGTTGCGCTTTGATTGCTTCGAAAGAATTACCAAGTAGGTTAATGACCACTTGTGAAAGCTGACCGAAGCGGCCTTGAATGGACTGTTCAAACTGTGTTTCATCAATTCTTAATTCGATTCCTTTATTAATGAATTTTTCGCGGCATAGGTGAGTTACTTCACTTACCAATTTCGATAGTTTAAAATTTGCGATTTCTTCACGGCCTGTATCTCTTGAAAAATATTTCATACCCATAATAATGCGACTTATTTTATCGCTTGTCTGAATGATCGAACTGAGCCGCTTACTTAAGTCTTCTTTTGTTAAAGTATCGTCGTTACTGCTTTCTTGAATCAATTCTGAATTTAAGATAATCGTAGCTAAAGGTGTATTGATTTCATGGGCAATTCCGCCAGCCATCTCGCCAAGAGTCGCCATACGTGCACTTTGTACAAGTAAACTTTCGGTTCTTACTTTTTCGGTAATATCCCGGAAGTACCATACCCGGCCCTTCACTTGGCCTTCAATAAGTAAGGGTTCTGAATGCCTTTCAAATATGCGTTCATCTTTGAAATTTAATATATCAAAACTTTTTTCATTGGGGTTGGCGTAAAGACTTTCAACAACTTTGATAAATTCAACCGGATTTGTTAACTGGCTTAAAACAAAACCAATCATTTCTTTATCATCAGCGCTATTCGCTAATTCTTTTGGAATTCTCCAAATTTCTAGAAACCGAGAATTAAATTTTCGCACTTTTCCAGTTTCGTGATCGACAACTAATATTCCATCTTGCGAGGCGTTTATCACCGCTTCGAAAAGTGAAATCTGGTACTGGGAATCATTACTCATATCTATATGAAACATTAAATCTTCCAAGTTAGCAATGGCTATGGTCTTGACTGCTTTTTGATGCTTGCTGTTCGCAGTTTTTTGGTTCGCGTGCATTGGTTTGAAAGGCTTACAAGCTGATGCTTGTTTTGAATTTTAAATTACTATACCTTCGGCGTGTTATAAAATTTTCTTAAGCTAAACCAATAAAAGGTTGCTTCGCAACATACGATCAATTCTTAAATGTGTAGTCTCAATAAACTATAAGCCCTTTATAACTCCGCCGTCGACTGCGATCGATTGACCCGTGATGTAACCGGCCTTGGGTGATGAAAGAAATGCGGCAAGGTCAGCAAGCTCTCGGGGGTCTCCAAGCCGACCAGCCGGAACCATTTGTTTGATTCGCTCTTCGCCTAATTTTAAATCTTTAAGGCGATCCGTATTTGTATAACCAGGTAAAAGAATGTTAACGGTAATTCCATATGGCGCCACTTCATTGGCTAAGCTTTTACATAAGCCGGTTAAACCTGCGCGTAGACCATTCGAAGTTGTCAGGGCGCTAATCGGTTCTTTGGCGGCGAGCGAAGTCACTAAAACAATGCGACCATAGTTTTGCTTTTTCATGGTGGGTAGGGATTCTTTTACGGCGTCGGTAAAGCTAAGCCATAAATTTTGAAAATCTAGAATCCATTGTTCATTTGTAATATCCGCAAAAAGTCCTTTGTTCGGACCACCGGTGTTCATCACCAAAATATCCAGCCCATTCATTTGCTTCATCGCATTGATAACGGCCGTTTTAGAATCATTGGCTTTAGTTAAGTCGGCCACGACTCCGTACTGAATTTTTAATTTTGATTTTGTAAGTTGCAAGCGATCTTCGCTGCGGGAATTTACGCAAACGATGGCTTTCTCTTCGACTAACGATTCGGCAATGGCGTAGCCGATTCCGGTTGAAGAACCAAACACCAATGCTTTTTTGTTTTCTAATTGTAAGTTCATTCTAGACCGACCTTTCAAAAAATTCTGATTTAAGATTAAGCCATTGCAGCGCGCTTTTATGAAAAAGCCATTCTTTTGTTTCGGGATCAAGTTTCGCCGATTGAATTAATTTTCCGGCGGTTTTTTCACCAAGCGGAAATGGGTAATCAGTGCCTAGGGCGACCTTTTCTTTTCCCATCACTTCGACTAAAAATTTTAACGATTTTTCATCATGAACTAAACTATCAACCCAAAACTTTCCAATAAAATCTTTCGGTGAAATTCGGCAGTCAACGGCGACTAAATCGGGTCTTGAATCAAATCCGTGCTGAATTCGACCCAAGGTAAACGGGAACGAGCCCCCACCATGCGCAAAGGCAACCCGTAAGCGAGGGAACTTTTCAAACACTCCGCCAAAAATCATCGAACAAATCGCCAAGCTTGTTTCGGCCGGCATTCCAACCAGCCATGGTAGCCAGTACTTCGGCATTCGATCTTGTCCCATCATGTCCCATGGGTGAATAAATAAACTGGCGCCTAAGCTTTCAAGCTCGGCGTACACCGGAAATAATTTCGGATCAGATAGATTCATCTCGTTGATGTGCGAGCCAATTTGAAATCCGTGTAACCCAAGTTCTTTCATACAGCGTCGAGCTTCTTGAATCGCTAAGTGCGAGTCCTGCATGGGAAGAGTGCCCAAGCCAATAAAGTTTTTCGGATTTTTTTGAACGACACCCGAGATATGATCATTTAAAATTTTCGCTACCGTTAATCCATCTTCAGGCTTTGCCCAGTAAGAGAACATCACGGGGATCGTCGATAAAACCTGAACCTGCACGCCGTATTGATCATATTCTGTAATTCTTGTTTGTCCATCAATACAATTTTCTTCCACGCGCCGAAAAAATTTTCCGGAATCATCGACCATGTTGCAATAGCTGCAACCCGTATGACTTTCTTTAAGATGTTCAAGCTGCATAAAACCACCGTAACCAAACATTTTTTTAAAGTCGGGAAGTTCGGGTGGCAGAATGTGGGTATGAATATCAATTTTTAGCATGCAACCACTTTCGACCGTTTTTTGTCTGACATTTTTTGCAAATGGTGTGGTCGCTATCGTAATAGCGATTAAAAACGGCTTGAAATTGCGTTTCGATATTTTCTAACTTAAAGAATTCTTCGTAAAGCTTATGGCCACAACTTTCACAGTACCACTGTAGCCCATCTAATTCTGTTTCACGCCGTTTTCGTTCGACCACCAGGCCAACTGAGCCGGCCGGCCGCTGCGGCGAATGGGGCGTGTTTCCCGGAAGTAAATAAATATCCCCCTCACGAATGGGAATATCAGTGATCTTTCCTTCAGGATCTTTGATTTTTAAAATCATATTTCCTTCAAGCTGATGATAAAATTCTTCGCCGGCATTGACATGAAAATCAGTTCGTTCATTGGGGCCACCGACGACCATGACGATAAAATCTCTTTGTGGCCAAATACATTTATTACCGACGGGTGGTTTCAGTAAATGACGGTTTTCATCAATCCACTTTTTAAAGTTAAAGGCTTCGTAAAGTCCGAACATATTAATTTTTCTCCGGCTCTAAAACGGCCATGCATTTTAATTCAATGGCGATGGGGGTCGGCAGACAATTAATTTCTAAAGTTGTGCGGCAAGGTGGATTATTTTTGAAGTATTCAGCCCACAATCGATTATAAGTTGGGAAATCATCTTTCATGTTCGTTAAAAAAACGGTGACATCAATCAAGTTTTCCCATTTTGTACCGGCGGCTTCTAAAATGGCGCGGACATTTTTAAAGACGCTATGGCACTGAGCTTCGATGTCATAACTTTTAATCGATCCGTCGGTATTCAATTCAACACCCGGGATTTTTTTGCTGCCACGTTCGCGCGGACCCACGCCAGATAAAAATACCAGGTTACCCACTTTTCGGGCGTGCGGGTAAAGACCAACGGGTTCGGGGGCTTGGTTTGAATTAATCACATCACTCATATCATTTGCTCCGAAGGATATTGAATACAAATATTTTTAACTTCACTAAAAAATTTTAAAGCTTCCATGCCACCTTCGCGGCCGTAACCTGATTCTTTCACTCCGCCGAATGGAGTCCGTAAATCCCGATTCATCCAGGTGTTGATCCATACCAGGCCTGATTCAAGCGCTAAAGCGACACGTTGAGCTTTCGCTAAATCTTCGGTCCAGATGGTTGCGGCCAAGCCGTAATTTGTTGAGTTCGCCATTTGAATCGCATGCGCTTCATTTTTAAAAGGCATGATTGTAGCGACCGGACCAAAAATTTCTTCTTGATTCGTACGACATTTATAATCAACGTTTTCAATCAGCGTTGGTTGCATAAAATAACCATTTGCAAATTCAGGGACTGAAACTTTCGCTCCACCGGTTAAAATGTGGCCGCCTTCTTTTTTTGCAAGCTCGATGTAAGATAAAACTTTTTCGAGATGAGCTTTAGAAACTAAAGCTCCTTGATCAGTGGACGGATCAAGCGGGTTGCCAACTTTTAATTTCTTTGTGCGCTCAACCAGCGCCAGCTTAAATTTTTCGTAAATGCTTTCTTCAACAAAAATTCGCGAGCCGCATAGGCAGATTTGTCCTTGATTTTGAAAACTTGATTTCAAAGTTGTCTCAAGAGTCTTATCGAAATCGCAATCAGCAAAGATAATGTTTGGGTTTTTACCGCCCATTTCAAGTGAAAGTTTTTTAAATTGCCCAGCTACAGACTGCGCAATTGAACGCCCCGTCGCTGTGCTTCCGGTGAATGACACAGCTTTTACTTTCGGATGTTGAACAAGTGGGGCACCAACGTTTGGGCCATTTCCGTGAACTATATTTAAAACCCCGGGTGGCAAATTGATTTCACGGCAAACTTCTGAAAGCAAGTAGGCCGTCATCGGCGTTAGCTCGGAAGGTTTTGCCACCACCGTGTTGCCTGCCGCCAGGGCCGGCGCAATTTTCCAAGTAAATAAATATAAGGGTAAATTCCACGGCGAGATACAAGCGACGACTCCTAATGGCGAGTAGCCGCTTTGGTTAATCGTCGTCGGATTCGTCTGAAATGTTTCACCTTTAAAATCTAAAATGGCGTCGGCGAAGAATTCAAAGTTTTTCGCACTACGGGGAATCTCTAAAGTTTTTGCTAAGTGGATCGGCTTACCGCTATCAATCGATTCAGCTTCGGCAAATAAATCCAGTTTTTTTAAGATTCCGGCTGAGAGTTTTTTTAAATAATTTGCGCGTGTTTCAATAGAAAGTTGAGACCAATTAAAAAATGCAGATTCAGCTGCATTGATTGCCACGATGACGTCTTTTTCATTCGAATCGGAAATCAACCCGTAAACTTGATCGAGTGCGGGATTCATGTTTTCGATATATTTTTGATCGGCAGGTTCTGAAAATTCACCGTTAATGTAATTTAAAATCTTTTTCATGAACTTACTCCAATAATATCGCCCGCACCGGGGTTGCATCAGCGCCTTCGATCAGAAGCGGAAGCGCCACTAAATCATAAATCCCGGGCTTAACATGATCTAACACAATTCCTTCTAAGATTGCCATATCGTAGTTATAAATTGCGTTATGAGATTCTAGCTTTTTATCGTCTGCCAAGTCTACTGACGGTGTATCGATTCCGATCAAAATAACTTTTTGTTCGTGCAGGTACGTGATGAGCTTTGCGGAGCAAGACATAAAGTCGTCATTCCATTTGTAGGGATTAGGATACGATTTCGTTTTAAATAAAACCCGCGGGGCTTGGATCGTGTCGCTGAAATCTTCAGGCGTGATTCGATGACTTTTTCTAGTTTCAACTTCAATGACTTGTGCTTTGCCTAAATAATAATGCAATTTGCGGCGGTCGATCGGTACGCCCATTGGGTGGTAATGACTGGGGGCGTCGGTATGCGCACCTAAGTGAACGGTCGTCTTGATACTCGATAAAGTTAAATTATGCCCTGACTTAAAATCCATCAAAAACTCTTCTTGAAAAGGAGTGTCTCCGGGAAATACCGCCATCTTCGAGTTAATTCTTGGGGTGATATCAATCATTTTTCTATTCTCAAATGACAAAAACTACCCCCTTGCCGAATGAAGTTTAGAGATTTAAGTTAGTTGCTCGATCACTGTAGCAAGGAATGATTCATGGTGGAACAAAAGACTCAGCAAAATATTGAGAATGTAGCAAGACTGCTTTTTGATGCCCGCATCAATCAGCAACCAATACCGCAACTAAGCAAAAACGGAATCGAACTGACCCGCACGCAGGCCTACGAAGTCCAAGAAGTTGGTATCCAGTTAAGAACGCGGGCGAACGAGAAATTAGTCGGACTAAAAATGGGCTTAACCTCAGAAGGTAAACGTCGGCAAATGAATTTGGATTCGCCTTTGTACGGTGAACTTAGTGACCGGATGCAAATTCAAAATCAAGCCACTTTCGATATCGCAAAATTGATTCATCCAAAAATCGAACCCGAAATCGCATTTTTAATTTCAAAGCCACTCAGTGGACAGGTGACGCGTGCAGAAGTTTTAAATTCATGTTCGGCCATCTGTGCGTGCATGGAAATTCTTGATTCTCGCTATGAACAGTTTAAATATTTTTCGATGGAAGACGTTATAGCCGATAATTCATCTTCATCGCACTTTGTAGCAGGGCCCTGGGTAAAGGATTTCTCAAATATCGACTTAAAAGAATTGAAAATGAAAATGTCAGTCAATGGCGTGCTTGTGCAAGAAGGTTTATCAAAAGAAATATCGGGCGATCCGGTGGTTTCTGTCATTGAACTTTGCAAGCTGTTGGCAACTAGAAACCGCACACTCGAAGCGGGAATGATCGTACTGGCCGGAGCGGCCACCGCCGCGGTCGAATTAAAACAGGGACAGAAAATTGAACTAGTGATCGATGCACTTCCCCCGGTCTCTGTGACCATTGCATAAGAAAGGTCCCGCATGTTTCAGTCTGAAGAAAATTCTTTAAAAGCAGCCCGCGCGTTTGATGTAACTGATCAGTTAAGTAAATTTCGTAGCCAATTTCATTTGCCTGAACACAACGGTCGACCGCAACTTTATTTCGCGGGTCATTCACTTGGTCTGATGCCAAAAAAAGCTTCTGAATACGTGAACGACGAATTGCAGTCATGGGCCCAGTACGGCGTGGAAGGGCACTTCAAAGGTAAAAAACCTTGGCTTCCGTATCACGAAAACATCACCGCAAGTTTTTCACGGCTAGTCGGAGCCAAAGAATCTGAAGTGGTCGCGATGAATACCTTAACCGTCAATCTACATCTAATGATGGTTAGCTTTTACAAGCCGACGGCAACTCGCAATAAGATACTAATCGAAAACAACACCTTCCCGTCGGATAAATACGCAGTTGATTCACAAGCGCGGTTTCATGGCTTTAATCCAAGCGAAACCATCGTTGAACTAAAGTCCGATCTTGACGGTGGGCTTTGTGTAAGCGAGCAATCGATCATCGATACAATTAAAAAGCTGGGCCCGTCATTAAGTTTAGTGATGCTTGGAAATTGTAACTATCTTTCAGGGCAAAAGTTTAACTTTCAAAAAATTGTGGAAGCGGCAAGGTCCGTGGGTGCCAATGTTGGATTTAACTTAGCCCACGGGGCAGGTAATTTAGACATGCGATTACACGACTGGGATGTCGACTTTGCCGTGTGGTGTTCGTACAAATATTTAAACTCAGGCCCGGGCGGATTAGCCGGAGCCTTTGTTCACGAAAAACATCATCTTACAAAAGACGTTTCGCGTTTTGAAGGCTGGTGGGGTCACAATAAAAATTCTCGTTTCAAAATGGAGCCTTTATTCGAAGCCATTCCCACGATTGAAGCTTGGCAATTAAGTAACCCTCCTATTTTGCAGTTAGCAACGCTGCGTGCTTCGATGGAAATTTTTGATGCGGCCGAAATTTCTAAACTTAGAAAAAAAGGCGATCACCTAACCTCTTACTTTCAATGGCTAATTGAACAAAATTTAAAAGGCACAGCCGAAGTAATTACACCGAAAGAGCGGGGATCGATGCTTTGCTTAAAGCTTTCGAATAATCCCCGTTATTTTATGGATCAATTGATTGCAAACGGAGCCATTGTCGATTTTCGCGAGCCCAATATTATTCGCGCGACGCCTGTACCGTTATATAATTCTTATGAGGACGTATTTAACTTAGTGCAGCTGATGAAAGAAAAATCGAATGCAAAATAAGATTGTGGTTGTCGGAAGCGGCCTAGTTGGATCGTTATGGGCTTACATTTTAAAAAAGCGTGGCTTCGATGTTGAAGTTTTTGAAAAAAGACCAAACCCCGAAAACCTAAGCGTACCGGCGGGAAGAAGTATTAATTTAGTTATTACTTCCCGAGGAATTCGCGGACTTGAAGTAGCCGGTTTATTAGAAAAAATATTACCGATAACGGTTCCCGTTTACGGTCGACGTATTCATCCAAAATCAGGCGATACGGTTTTTCAGCCTTACGGCCGCGATCAATCAGAATGTAATTACTCGGTATCTAGGTGGGAGTTAAATAAGTCCCTCATTGCTGCCTGCGTGCAAGCTGGAGTCAAAATTAATTTCGAACACGAGCTTGAGTCGATTGATGTCGGCGCAAAAGTTTTAACGTTCAAGGCAGCTGACGGCTTCATTACTAGAAATTACGAAAAAGTTTTTGCGACTGACGGGGCGGGTTCAGTGATTCGAAAAGAATTAACGTCGCAATTTCCAACGGAATATCAAGAAACAGTTGATTGGCTTGACTCTGATTATAAAGAATTACAACTTCCGGCGAATGCGGACGGATCGCCCGCGCTTGAAAAAAATGATTTACATATTTGGCCGCGTGGAACGCACATGATGATGGGCCTTGCAAACGGGGACAATTCTTTCACGATGACCCTTTACTTACCAAGGAAAAACCATCCCGCAGCTTTCGAAAATTTAACTAACAAAGCGCAAGTTGAACAGCTTTTTCAACTTGAGTTCCCAGACTCAGTTAGGCATATGCCAAATTATGCAAGCGAGTTTATGCAAAATCCTCAAGGCAAATTGGCCACCGTTCGATTAAACAAGTGGGTTTATCAAGACAGCATCGCGTTTCTAGGCGACGCTGCGCATGCGATTGTACCTTTCTTTGGGCAAGGTACAAATCTTGGGTTCGAAGATTGTACGGCCTTAACCCAACTTCTTGATGAAGAAAATAATGACTGGAAAAAAGTATTCATTAAATTCAATGAACAACGAAGGCCGCAAGCGAACGCCATCGCCGATATGGCATTAGAAAACTTTGTCGAAATGCGCGACAAGGTCGGCGACGCCGAATTTCAATTTCTTAAAAAAATGGAATCCATTATTGAAAAAGAATTTCCACAATATTACCGCTCCCGTTACGGTCTTATTACTTATACTTTAGTGCCTTATGCGCAGACGCAGGTCGTTGGCTTAAAACAACAGGAAATATTAAGCCGATTGCGCGAAAATTTAGAAAAACCGGAAGATTTAGATTTGGTCAAAACCAAAGAAATTTTAGAAAATGAATTTTATCCTTGGCTTAAAAAAATGGGGATTGAAACAAAAAGTTACAAACCCCATTCGTTTAAGTAGAATTTTTTAACGTGAAACGGCTTGAGCAAAATTTGTAACTCCAGTCGGAGAAGTGACTGTCGTGCTTGGTTCTGGAGTAACTAGAATTCGAAAATTACGATTAAAATTTCCTTTTAGTATGTGATTTAATTCAAAAAGCAAGTTCAATGCCACGGATCAATCGATTGCAAATTACAAGTGCATCGCTTACGCTTGGATCTGCTTATTCAGACAATTTTTTGGGAGATCATTTGAAATTAGTGCAATTTGTTTTTCTAATCATCGCTGTTGCCTGTTTGACAGGTTGTCTGAAAGTAAAAGATCAAAATGAAATTCCAAAAGTTATTAAGCCGCTTGAAACAAAGGTCACTTTAGAAAGTTGTGAAAAAGATTTTACTTTATGCGCCGCTGTCGATATTGAAAGTTCCGAAGCGAAGCAGTCATACGAAAAAGGTTGCGAAGCAAAAGAGTTTTACGCGTGTTTTCGCTTGGGGCAATTACATGAGTTGAAAAACAAAGACTTTATGACCGCTGTTAAATCTTATGAAATTGGATGCAACGGCTTCGACCAATTTTCTTGCGAAGCAGAAATAGAACTGCGTTCGACTCAATGTTATTTAGAAAATAATAAAGAGTTTTGCAAGGGCGAGCCCACCGGAGAATATCGAATTCTGTTATTTTTACAGTCCTTAAGTCCTAAGTACCAAGATGCATTCGTTAATCATAATTTTTTATATTCATTTTCTCTCGAGGAAGTCAGTTCCTTGTACAAAAAAAGATTAATTGAAAAAAATCCGAAATTACTTTCGGCTTTGAATTATGCAAAAAAAAATGGTCGTCATGATGGAGTCAATTCAGAACGACTTCAAGAAGATATCGAATCATTTTCAGCGAAGAAAAAGAATAAGAATTGAAAAAGGTCTTGCTTCAAAATTAATTAAAAGATGTAAATTGAGATTTTCTCTTTCCAACACTGTTGATCTAATCGACATGATAAAATTGTTCGACGTATTTTTAATTTTTTTCAATTTGATACCCAAAATACTTGAGCTATTTCGATAGCTTAAAAATAAATCTATGAATGAGACATGGTGTCAGCATTGCAGCTTACTCATTGATTTCTATATTTAATAAACTGTCGGGGGATAAATTGAAAAACAAATACGGATTAACTACTAAAACGAAATTAAGTTGGCTTCTTATTACAGCGCTTGGACTGAGCGCCACTAATGTATATGCGGCTCGAAAACCAAGACCAGGTACAACAACCCCCATAACTGAACCGGCACCTACGGCTCCAACTGCAGTCAGCGTCGGGTTGGTTTCGCACACGATTTCGAATACATCCCTAATAGCCGGACAAGTTCAGAATATCCGTGTAACGATGCGGGCATCTCACGACCTATTAAATACGATTACGAACATTCGTATCGTTGATGGCGCTCGGACAATTGTAGCATCAAAAAACTTTTCACCGTTTAATTACACCGCAGGGGTTTCAACACTTTTTGCTTATGACTTCACAGTTCCGGCAAATTTTGAGATCGGCAGATACAGCGTTGAAATTGGCGTATGGAGTTCCAACTGGGCGACAACATATAGTTACAATGTTTTATCATCATTTGATGTAACTACTGCAACCGTTGCCGCACCAGTGCCGGCTCCGACTCCAGCGCCTGCACCAGCGCCATCATCAACCACCGGCAGTATTTCACAGCGAACCTGTACAGGAAATTACACAGCTGCTTGGGACCCCGCAAAAACTTTACGTGCTTCGTCTCTTTATACGGTTGAAAATAATGACTGGGGTATGGAAAACTGGGCCACATCTCCAATGACATACTTTATGACTCCAATTACAGAGCAACCAGCTGGGTGGAGAAATCAAACCGCAAATCAAGGAACAAAATATTTTCAGTGTGTCGGCATGAGCACACTACAACCTGATAATTCATTTGCAGCCAGTTTTAAGTGGGATTATCCATCAGTCAACACAACAGCAGCCGGCGAAGTAAAAGGTTATCCACAAGTGATCTTCGGACAAAAACCAGGCTATCCGTCAACTGCAGGATCTGGACTTCCAACTTCGGTCAGTGGCTTGTTATCTTCGGCAAAAACTGTAACCAGTTCGTGGGTTTCAGAAATTCCAGCTGCTACATATACTTCGGGTAAAGGCCACTTATCATATGATATCTGGTTACAAACAACGCCGGCAGCGTCTAATTATTTCGATGGGGTTGATAAGACTCACGAAATAATGATCACGCTTGATGCTTTTCAAGGTTACGGTCGTGAGCGTTGGTTAGGTTTCTTCAATGCTTACGGAACGTTTACAATCAGTGGTGCTCAGTACCGCCTTTACAAAGCTATAAACCCTTTTGGCGGAACCGATAAGTGGAGCTTTATAGTTTTTCAAAGCGTAGACGAGAAGCGCCCAACTGGTTACATCAACATGCGAGAGTTTTTACAAGTATTGCGCAATACCGGTTTAATCACGGGTAGTGAGTTTCTTGCTTCGATTGAACTTGGAGTCGAGCCAGAATTAGGTTCTGGTGAAGTATTGCTAAAATCGTTCAAAGCAGAAACAAAATAATTTACATACAATGGTAGAAGATCAAAGTTGATCTTCTACCAGCATTTTCACAAAAGTTTCTTGGCAGTAAGCAGGCTTTTCGTGAATCGAGAGACGGCTAATGAGTCGGCCCGTTTCAAGATCGATTTCGAGCAAAAGTTTTTGCGGGCTAGGTCCGTTACTGAATACTTAGTCATAATTCGCTAATATAACCTGAGGAAATATTTTGAAATAACCGGGAATGACATCTTCGAATAAATTCACAAGTGGCTTCTGTAAATCACAACCCATCATGTAAGCGCCGCGCTCTTGAGTAAGAATATTTTTAATTTTTTCATTTTTATGCTCGTTCAGCTGTTCAAGAGCAAGGCGGCTTAAAAGTAAATGAGTGCAGAAAAGAAAAATTATTTCTTTTCTGCAGCTAAAGTAATATTTAACGAAATCACCGCAAGTACTTGATTTGGCAAAGAATATCAATTGCGACGATTGCTAATAGATTTCCATTACTTGTTTCACGCGTCGTCGTGCCTTCGCTTTAACCTGAGCCCGCTCGCCGAGGTTTAGCTTTCCGTAACCGGGTAATTTTTCGGCCTCGGGTGATTGTGCCAGTATGACAGCTTTCATCAATGCCTTTTCGAAGCCTGCCATTCCGTGCCGTTCCAAAAGTTTCTTTTTTCTAAAAAAATTAGCCCACGTAAATTCGGCAAAGTTTTTTTCGCTATTCTCGAAAGCGCCGGCCTTGCGTACGAACCACGCCAAGCTTCGGTAAGGGTCGTCGGCTAAGCCGCGGATGTCACGGGGTAAGTAAAGCTGGTCGCGCGGCCCCTCGCCAAATTGGCAGTACGGATAAGCACTACGACTTTTCAGCATCCACTTCCAAAATTGTGAATGCGTCATTTTAGATTCTGTAAAATCCTTAATGATATTGATTGGAACTTTTTTAATACCAATATGGTAACAAATGCATAAAAAGTGGTGACGGTCGACCACATACAAATTTCCCTCTGGGCCCCGAACGACGGGCACAGGCGTTTCACGAATATACTCTTTAAGCTCTTTTTTAGTATAGCGTTGAACCTGTTTAATTTTTTCATCGACTTCAAGCATACCAACGGCAAACTGAGTCGGTTTTAGACTTAAAATTTCTCGGGAGTTCTTCATTTCAACCTTTCAAATTAGTTGACCTTATCATAGCTATTTTAGCCGCCAAATTACCAATGAAAATTCTTAAAAATCTTGCAATTACTTTACGATTTTTTAACATGGACTAAAACATTAGTATACGAGGAGATTATCTGGAATCAAGGGCTTCATCGCCCCGTAGAAAAAGCGGGCTTTCAAGTTCACATTGCAAAGCCCGTCGGTTCGAAAATGTCTATTAGCGAAATCTCTAGATTAGTTGTGCGCTAAACATAAATACGTATTTTGATTTTTGTAATATGTAGGTCTTCCCATTGCATTCTTAAAAGCCCATGGAGTCCAAACACTTAAGCTATTCTAAAAGCGTCCGCACCATTTGGTTCGTGTGCATCTATTTGACAGCTGCCTTTCCTTTAAAGGCAATGGCTGCCAATACCTGTGAAAACCTGTTTGCCATTCGGGGCGCCAGTCATGCAATGTCGCGGATTTATGAAATGAAAATGAAAGTGATCGATTTTGAGACAACGCCCGATTTAACTCATCCGACCCGCTTTTTTGCAATCCCCAAAGACTCGGCAACATATGGAAGTTCTGGTGATCGATTCAGACTGATCTTTAACTACGTAACCGGACTGGGTTTGCGATTAGCCTATGACTTTGCGAAAAAGCCGAACGAAATGCAAATCGATTGGCAAAACAAAATCATTACAATCGATCCGGATGTGATGCCCTTTCACCCCAACGAATTTCCACCCGAAATCTCTGAACTTTTCGGTGAATTCTCACCCGAAAAATTAGCCTATGCCCGAACATTACTCGCGCATAAAAGTGTTCGTCGCGGATCGGTTCGTGAATTGACTTTAATTCATTACATCGCGACGGCTTCGGGAGTACCAGTCATATTTTCGATGATTGAAAAAGACCCCGGCGTTCGAATATTGCCAGACTCGGTGAACACCGCCATCGGCAAAGTTGCCAATTCATTACAAAAAAATCATGGAGTACGAATTGGTTACTACCGCAAAAAAGACGGAGTCGGTGGAACATGGTTTGAATCAGAAAAATTACTTTCTGTAACCAAAGAAGCGCTGACCGACGGAAAAATAGATGAAACTTTTATTCACGAAGTTCGACACATGAACTACCGCACAAAAGACGGACAAAAAGTAAAATTTCCGTGGATGGATTTTTCCTTACACGCGAAGGGCCAAGAGCTAACTTCCGCAATAAAATATAACCCTGCACTCAGAATATATAAAGACTACTTTCGCGCCGACGAAATTGCCGCCCGGCTCAATGAAATAAATTTTTTATTTACGCGTGAAATTCGCGAAGCTTTAATTCGAAAGCCAGCCGACCCACACCGCACGCCTAATTTAAAAAAGCTAGAAAACGAGTTGTTGCTACAACAAACGCAAAAAGCAAAAAAAATTGAAGAACTAAAGCAGCAATTGCAAGAATATGAAAATATTGATTCAACCCTTTCAATCAAAGATATCTTCCGAATTTCTTCAAAATTAAAATTAGGAAAAGACATTGGCCAGAAAAAAATTAAAACGAGTATCGAAATTACTGAGGCCCAGAAAAGCCTAAAAGAAATATCGGCCCAACTGGCTGCCGTCGTTCGCAAAATTTCTGAACCTCAGGCTAGCGAAGCCGCTTACGAAGCCATTCGAAAAGATTTTCTTCATAGCTTGTATCCAAAGATTTCGCACATCCTAAATAATATTCATTCGTTTTCAGATCTTAGTTCTGCAGTGGCCCTGCAGATGATGAGGTCAAATACGCGCTTTTACTTAGAGCATTCTGATGTGGTTGTCGCAAATAACGGTCATCACGAAATCAAATTTTCGGCCGATTTTTTATCAGGTTCGAATTTGAATTCAGAAAGCGCGCACGCGGCCTTAAATAAGATTCACGTTAAAACGGCGGTGGTCGCAAGAATTTCCCGTGAACTAGCTTTTGACCTCAGTCATCTTGCTTCGAAGCAGGGGCCGGCCGAGGCGCAACGATTCATCGCGGTTTTGGATTACCTAACTGAATTGATTAAAGATTCGAAGCAGCCGTAATAGGCCGCATGTTACTTACAGAATAAATTTGAAGCCCAAAAGCACATCGGTCATTTGGCTACGGCCAAAATTTTCAAAAGTTCCTGTTGCTCCGAACCCTAATGTTGAAACGGGCGTATACTGTCCAAAAATACCAACATAAAAAAACCATCCTTCGATTTACCAAACTGTTACATTAGCAAAAGGCCTTGCAGAAATAGTAGAAAAATAAGTAAATAACTTAAGTTTTTCATAACGAATAAATCGGTTTTACTTTGCCAAAACTAAACAGAATTTACCAGGGAAGCAGGACAAATCTATTCGTTAAGAAATTTTCATCAAAATTCATCTCATTATAAGCCAAAGTAATACAAAACAGCGCGAGCGTAAGCAAACTCGAAATTTAAATCAAGTGGGTCTTCCGCAATCATCAGCGCTTCGTCCGTGCGGTCATGATGAATTTTACTTAATTTTTTCTGGGCTTCTTTCCAGTACAAATTTTGCCACTGGGGATTTGTGTTCAGAGTAAACAAATGATTCAGCTCTAAGCCGCGGGCAACGGCTTGTGCGTTCATTTTTTTCTGTCCGGGAAATATAAAATCGACCACTTTTAAAATATCGTCATGGTGAATCAGTTCTAAGGCCAAGTACGTTGTGCACAACAATGAAAGCAAGTATTTTTGGTAGATGCTTTTTGATTGAAGATGCCATTTTTGTTTCCCAGCGGGCCGGTAAATCACGTTCATCCGTTCAAAGGCGGGCGAAAGTTTCGTACCAATCTGATCGCCCAAGGCTAGGTCCAAAGTAACTACCAAACTTTCGGCGAAGTTTAAATAGCGATGCATCGCTTTTTTTTCTTTTGGTGCGGGCGGAAGTAGTTTCCAAATGATTCGATGATTCTGTTCATGAAAAAGCGAGTTCTCATTGAACTGCTTCAGAGATTTCATCTCGGTTGCCGCATCGTCTGCTTCAGTAATGTGCTCTTTGAACCACAGCATTTCGCTCATCGTGGGACTATAATCAATTTCATTTTTAAATAAATCTTGGGCCCTAAGGGAGCGCATCATTGAAGATACCTTCGGGTTAAACTGCCCACCCAAGCTTGAATAGTGTTTGCGGCTTTCGCGGTAAAGACTACTTAGCTTTAAAAGCTGTCCGTCGAATGGGAATTCTTCAAGCTGCATACTCTGCATATTTTTAGTAACTGGTAATTTGCTTAAAATATTTAAATCGGCGATGAATTGTTTCAGCTCTTTTGCTGGTGCGGAATTATTTTTTGCCATCAGCTAACTTCGCATTATTCATTCACGCACGCAAGGGTATTCAAGACTTACAAAATGAATACGTTACAGCCCGCCATGCGAAGCACGAAGGTTAATGCAATCATGGCGAATAGACTCATTAAAAATACTTTCCAACCTAAGCCAAAAATCATAAGAACCGCATTTCGCCTGGATGGAATACCCATCAACTTTTTAGCCAATTATCTGGCGAACATTCCATACATTTCAGAATCGATTTTGTAGCTGTCTTTCGAAAAAACAATCTTACCATTCGCATTTACGGATGTTGTCAAATAAAACAAGTAAACCGGAATCGATCGGCCAAACTTAACGCGTGTTGAAGCAGTCGCTGTCGGAACCAAAAATTCGCTAGCGGCGCGTAAACTTTCTGCCGTCCATTGAACATTATTTAAAATCTGCGCGGCGAATTCGAAAGGCTTTTCTAAACGTACACAGCCCGAACTAAGAAGGCGGTCTGCATTTGCGAATAAATGTCTAGAGTCTGTATCATGCAAGTAAATCGCGTAAGGATTTGTTAACGGAAATTTCACAAAACCTAAAGCGTTATGCGGTCCCGGCGATTGAACTAAAGTATAAGGGCTAAACGTTTCATTTACTTGTGTCCAATCAACTGAATAGGGGTCAACGACGGTACCAGTTACGTCATCAATCACCTTCATGTTCATGTCGAGCACTTTTCCTGGGTTTTGCAAAATTAACGGAAGTTTATCTTTAAATAAAATACTTTGCGGCACGGTCCAAGTCGGGTTCAATTGCAAGTGCGACATTGAATCAAATAAAATTGGCGTCTGGCGGTCAAGTCGGCCATTGATCGTTTTAAAGTTCATACTGACTTGCGAATTAAGAACTAGTTTTAATTGCTGCTCAGCTAAATTAACAAACACATGGTTTGCACCTAAGCTGTCCGGTAACCAGCGAGTGCGATCAATGTTCAATCTGATCTTAGTAATAACTGCGCGCACATCTTGATCCAACACAGACCATGAAGCAGCACCTAGGGCGCCGTCTGCGGTTAGATTATGATCGGCTTGAAATTCAATAATACTTTCTGTTAAATCGCTGGTGACGGCCGGATTTGTTTGATCATTATCATATCCTAATAAAGCTAAACGGGCACGCGCGTACAATATTGAAGCGGTATCTTTAGCGCCAGCCTTCACAGTGTTTAATTTTGCAGGCGCTGTAACTAATTGGCCAGAATCAACGGCTTGCTGAAAGCGCTGTAATAATGAAACTAACGAATTATAATATTCGTTCTTCGGTTGCATCACTTGTATCAAGTCAGCCGCAGTGATCTGTCCGTTCACATACTGACTGATCGCCGCCGTTTGACTTGCGGTTATCTTTTTTGTCGGAACCATATAGTTACGTTTTAATTGATCGGCTTTCACTTGCCCTGAAGCAAAATCATATGAAATTCGGGTAATCAAATCAGCTGCTTGCTTCAGTGCTTCAGGGACGCGTCCGCCATTTATAAGTCCGGTTAATGCCGCTTCAGATTTCGCGTATTTTGAAGGAACAAGGCCTTGTTTCTGCGCTTCAATCAATAAATTGGTAACACTTTGCTGAAGTACACTTGTATTCATGTCTTGCGCGCTAGCGGTTGCAAAGATCGTTAAAAAACTGCAAACAACTAAAAGGTGTCGTGATGCTTTCATTTTACGGCCCAACCTTTACGTCGCCTTGACTGATCTGTACTTTAGAATTTTCGGCCTTCGCCTTCATGATTAAATCTCTTGATTCGCGGAAGTCAGCATCGGTATTTATAAGATAAACAGTTTCAATTTCTTTAATGGCGCTAGATGATTTTGATAAAATCACTTTGATGCCTTCATCGTCTTCAACCACGTTTTTAACGAATCCAGTTTGCACTTTCGCAAAGGCCGAAAAAGACAATAACAGGGTGATGGCAGCCAGGCTTTTTCCAAATAGGGATGGTTTCATAAAATTCCTTTGTTCGTTCGTTACCAGTCGGGGAGTTGCAAAACCTGCGACGGCTCAAATAGGTTTTAAAGGACCTAAACGAATAAAGGTGTCAAACTAGTATCCTGCCGCCAAAAAGTGGCAGCAGGTATAGATATGTCGAATTTATGAGGCGATGATTTGGTGACTACTTACCAGCCACGCAAGGGTTTACTTGATTATCCAATAATTCAAAATTTCCAGAGCTTAAAACTTGCCAGCCGTGGTTTGAAAGTGTTTGTGAGTAAGCTTTTGGTTGGCTAGATTGGGGATCATAAAATTGATCCTGGCTTGATTTTCCACACAACGAGTGAATGTCCGAATCGGTTGCTACGCTTGCGCCAGAGGTTGAATTTTCACCGCGGTAGTTTTTAAGTAACACGTTTGCAATCAACGTACGCGGGCCTTGATTATAGTAAATTCGAATAGGAATGCGAGTATTCGCATCTAAGTACACTTTTGTGCTCATGCATCCCATTCTTGGAGCGTGAGACCCATCGTTATTTAAAATTGTCGTCCACTGATTGTTTTGCCGAATTTGTATAACGGTACCATCATCGGAAATTGTTGAAAGTTCGTAATAACCAACGGCATCATTTGCATCGAGCTTAAGATTGCTCTCCATTTTAAGTGCGAAATATTCGTTAAGTATCTGGCCTTGGTTATCTTTCAAAATTCCTCCACTCGTGTTCTGGAATCCACTGGTGAAACTTCGGGTCGGAACATTGACTTCACTTAAGTATATGGTTTCGTTCATTTTGGTAAAGCGACTGTCTTGGTCGTTAAAGTAATCAGTCGAAAGGAAAGAGTTTTTTTGCTCGACACTTAGGTTGGTGTTTTGTTTTAAATAGCGAAGTTCAACTTTTAAACCCTCTGTTTTATTAGTACTTTGATTGGAATCAAAAGCCGAACAAACATATTCATCGGTGGATTGAATGGTTTCCAATGATTTTTGTGTGACTGGCACATCCGAGAATTGCACCTTACTACAGTTTTGAAAAGAGGCCATTGTAAAGCAAAGCGCTACAAATGCGGCTCCAGCTTGAAATTGTTTTCTACTCATTTTGATATTGTACATGTCACACCCCACAATTTGAGGTTCAATTTGCGAGCCACCGCAAATAGGTTCTATTTAATATGGACCACAATTAACGTTAGATAAATTACGCTCGTCAAAACATTGGTCGAAAACACTTAAATTGTATTACAACCAATTTGTTTCATTCTGACCCAAAGATCTTTAATGTCTTAACGAAACGCAGCAGTTATTTTCCAATCACCATAGATGAAATACATTTTAAATAAGAATTGCCCGTGATAAACGGTTGGTTGTTACGGCTTATTCGCGTAAGAATTGAAGCATCTAAATGTAACTTAAACTTTTCAATGTTGTATCCATAAGCCTGAGTGGTTTGATTCGCTGAGCCTGGCGAGCCACCAACGGCAACGTAGAGGTGACCGGTCGATGGGTGGTAAGCCATGGCCGAAGGCGCCCATACCACGGACTCGTCTCGCCATAAAATTACCGGGTTCGTAATAGTGGCGACAGTATCTGAAGACTCATGAATATCCCACATGACGATGCCGAAGTTAAAGTTTACATTATTATCGAATGCGATATTTGCAGACGCCGAGTAAGAAACAATAAGTTTACCAGTGCTATTTGCCGGCGGCGGAGTTTGAATATAGACCATACTTGTTAATGAAGCGCCCGTTGGTAGAAATGAAACAGGGCCAGAAAGATTTACGGCATTCTTATGAGCCACCGCAGAAACTCCACCAACGGGATTTGATCCTGCGCAATCCCTAGCTTCGCCAGAAGTCAAACCGGTCCGTTGTATAATACCAATTCTATTTGCATTCGCGGTATTCCCGGCATGTAAGTAAATTAGTTTTCCATTCTTGGTCCCAGAGTAAGGATTCATCAATGCAATCTGAGGAATGAAAGAAGCGGCCGCTGTAAAGCAGGTCCCGGTCGCAGACCTTGGATTCACCCAGGGATTCATTCTGCCTTTTACGATTCGAACGCCTAACGTGTCAATACGTTCAATGGCCGTCGATTTACTAAACATAATAATTCTATCTGCATCTTGTGCCATTGAACGCGTAACGTCTGCGTTAACTGCGGTGAATGCAGTGGGGTCGTTTGAGTAAACGGAAAAAATCGTCGGATCGGCCTTTTTAATTCTATAGATCTTACGATCACTAAAATTCAAAGAATTTTCAGTCAATAATAAAATATCCGAACCTTGATCGATCAATGCTTGTGGAGTCGTATTTATGGATACATTATTTCCGATGCTCAAATCAGCAAGAACACCTAAATTTGTTCCTGTATCCGTATTCCATTTTGTAACAGCTTTTGACGAGGTTGCGCCCGTGTACGTCGTAATGCCTGATCCTGAATAACAAAGACCCGATGCCACGTACAAGGTTGAGCTGTATGAACCCGGAGGTTTTGGCTGCGGTACACTCAGATTCGCTAAAACTTGATTGATCTGATGATCGATTTGTTCCTTATCGAGGTTTGAAAATAGCAAGCCTGTGATTTGTCTTGCGCGAACTGAATTTGTATCGCTATAGCGATCGCGCAACCAACTGTATATAATTTCATGCCAGATAAGTCCCGCTTTATCTAATGCAGGAATTTGTGACGATTCCCAAAACTCGCGATTAATTAAAACTTGCTTGTACTGCGTGTAATTAGCGAACTGTTCGTATTTCCACTCGGTGGCGCATGAACTGCGGGATGGTTTAATTCTAAAAAGCCCATCGTCAACCATCAATAGCTCCGAATCGATAAAACGCAAATTGTCTAAAGTATCGCTGATGTAAGCTTTCAATGTATTATTGAGTCCAGGCAAATTTTGTTCGGCGAAGTTCATTCGATCTTTTACGATTTCCATTGGGTCTGTTTTTGCAGACTGGATAAGTTCTAGAGCAAATTCGTTTTTCAATTCAAAGAAGTCGATTAACAAACCTTTTTGTAAGGATTTATCGCTTGCGTAACAAGCCCAAATCCCACCTCCATTCCCAATTTTATCACCCGCAGTTGTGTGTAATGTTGTTAGCAAAATCACTGTAAAAAATAAATTTTTCATTTGTTGGCCTTTTTGGGTTTAGTTTGATCCGGAACTACTTTAGTTAATGGAAATAGCGAAACTGAAATTCTGTAAACTTCTTCACCGTTTGCAACTTCGATTTCTTTTGAAAATTGGTCTTGAAACTGACTGATTAAAGTTTTTGCTTTTGGAATATCTTTTTTGTTCATTACAAACGTCATTGAAGTATGATCGCGAAGCTCGATAGGAATGTTACTAATAGAATTTTCAATAAGCATTGTATCTTCCAAGTGTGATTTTTGAATCGATAAGTCGAAAAGGTCTTGCGAAGTTTCTAATCGGGGGTGCGAGCGAACAATTTTTTTTCCAACTTTTTTGATGTGGCCTAAGGATTTAAGTCGCGTCCACGCTTCTTCAACTTGGTTCACATTTAGGTCAAGACGGAGTGCGATCCATTCTAATGAAGGTTTAAAATTGTTCGTACCAATCAAATTCAATATGGCGAAGTGCCACCAGTCCGATATTAACTTAAATTGGTCTGTACTAACCCGGAAGTATTCAAGTCGCGTTTTCTTTAATGACTCTGGAAGCTCGCTTTCAAAAAATTCTGCTTGCTCAAGCGGAGAGAACTGAAGTTTTCCAGCTAACTTCTTTTTAACTTGAGCCGAAAGTGCACGTTTACCTTTTAGAATTTCACATAAAGCGCCCGAACTTAAGCCAATTCGCGCCGCAAACGCCCGCTGGGAAAGCCTTTGATTTCGTAGTTTAGCTTCTTCGAATTTTCTCGAAAGAAGCGTGACACTTTTACTGTTCCCAAGGTTGATCTCTGGCATGAAAGAACTGTTAGCTTAGTAGAAGTGGCCGGTCAAATAAGTTTGGAACAAAGTGCTCCAAATCTGGAGCAAGTTGGATCGATTGACCAATTACCGAGCTGAGCTTGAAACTGTTGAAAGAGTAGTGAGAATGCAGGATTGGGAAAACACATAGTTTTCCGAAGTAATGATGCTAATTCATTTATGCAGACGTTAGAATTCTTAAATATAAGTCGAAATCGTTTCGATCATCGAAGTCATACCAAGAGGTTTGACTAAAACTCCGCAGGGATGATTCATATCTTTACTCATATTTACATCGCAATCGCCAGTCATAATAAGAACGGGAATGTGTCTGATTCTTTCGGTTCTACTTTGAACCTCACGAAATTCATAACCATCCATAACGGGCATTCGCACATCGAGAAGAATGAGATCTGGCAAAGTTGATAATTCTAATAACATAGCTAGCGCTTCTTGTCCGTTCGAGGCACAGTGAACTGAATATCCACTTGATTTTAAAACGATAGACAGTAGCTCTTGGTTATCTTTCGAGTCGTCTACGATTAGAATAAGTTTGTTCGAAATATTTTCCAAGGTTCTAAGGTGGTATCACGTTGGCTCTGTAAGTGCATCAAATGAATCGCTGTTAAGGAGCATGTATGTTATCCGAATTTCTTGAAACAAGCAGAGCCGAAATTTTAGCTCTGGCGGAAGAGAAAACTTTAAAGCTTGCAGGCTCTTTGCCATCATCGGCTGAATTGCGTAAGGGATTACCTATTTTTTATAGCCATTTGATTAGTTATTTGAAAGACTCCCATAACGGCCCGCGTGAGGAAAAAATTGTACATGGGGCTGCGGGACATGGAAAAGAACTATTACGATTGAATTATACGCTTTCGCATGTCGTTCATTGTTACGGGGCCATGTGCCAGTCAGTCACTGAGCTCGCACAAGTAAGAAAAGAAGCGATCTCAGCACAAGAATTCAACGATTTGAATATGTGCCTAGATATTGCCATTGCCTCGGCGGTTTCTGAATTTCAATTTCATAGTGTGCAAGCAAGCGAAAATCGCGAAGTGGAACATTTGGGTTTCTTGGTTCACGAATTGCGAAACGCGCTTTCTAGTGCCACCGTTGCTCACGATATGATGCGACAGGGATTAGTAGGCAGCAGCGGAAGCACATCCAGAGTCTTAGGAGAAAATCTTTTACGAATGCGAGACCTTATTGATCGTTCTTTATCTGAAGTGCGTATGCGCGCAGATCCCGAAGTTCACATTGAAAAATTTGGCCTAAATGCCTTAGTGGAGCAAATTTTATTGACCGCGCAAAGTGAAGCTAAGAATAAAAATCAAATATTAAGTAATGACATCAACATGTCGATCGAATTAGAGACTGACCGGCAATTGGTTTTATCTTCGATCGCAAATTTAGTTCAGAATGCTTTAAAATATTCAAAAATTGGTGGACGCATTACCGTGCGTGCTGGTTACGCAGCAGAAAATGTCGTGATCGAAATCGAAGACGAATGTGGCGGCATTCAACCCGATGTTCTAAAGAATCTTTTCAAGCCTTTTGCCTCCGGAGGTTTTGATCAATCGGGTTTAGGCCTAGGTTTAACGATCGTTCAGCGGGCGATGGTTTTACTACAAGGTTCGATTGCGGTTAATAATTTACCGGCGCAAGGTTGCGCGTTCCAGTTAACTATACCGAAAAAATTAGTACCGAAGCCTTTGAATCGCGCAAAAAATGGGGAAAGTTCAGCGCAACCAGAAATAGTAGATCGAGGCAATAAGAAATAAGTTATAAAAACGATAATTAAATGAATTGAAAAAAAAGGGCGCATGGTTGCGCCCTTTTTTAAAAAATCTTGTCTGTGTATAAAAACGATTAGTCTAGTGGCCTGAAGAAGTAGCGTTGCAATCTACAGATAAAACGTTGAATGAACCCCAAACCTTGTGGGTGTGGTCATAACTTGAGTATCTAGCTGACTTAACTTCTACACTTAAAATTTCTGAAACATTTTGCTCAAGACGAGCTTCTAACTCAAGGTTCGTCGTGAAATAATCGTCACGAATTCCGTTATCAACATCAACTGATTCAGTCTTCGTTAACATTTCAGAAAGAGTCCCGATGCGACCGCACTTATCTTGAACGGCTTGCTTGATCATGCTTTGCTCATGCGGCAAAAAGGTTGAATTTTCAATCGATGCACTTGCTACAGTCGCTGATAATAAGGATGCAATCACTAATACTAATTTCATAAAAACTCCTCAGTTTTTTTGGTTTATTTGAATGAGCGAAGTATACATGAACTTCTTCAAATGTGTTTGCTAAGGTTTTGACAAGATGTAAAAATTGCAAGCCGGCCAATGAACCTAACTCTGCACTGAATTATATTCGCTTTTAAGGTAGGGATTCATTTATTTTCTTTAAAAAATTGGCGCGTGGAGTTTTAAGACCTTCTTTTTGAGTGACGATTTCACCTTTGCTATTCAGGAAAAAGATTACATTTGAATGAATATAATCTCCACTTGCTAGGCGTTTATAGCGGATTCCTAGTGCGGCGGCCAGTTCGGCAACGCTAGGTTCGGTCGATGTAAATAGTTGCCATTGTTCTGGAAGTTTTCTTTTCGCTACAAAAGCTTTAAGGGTGTCAGGGGTTTCACGGGCCGAGTCGAATGAAAAAATAGAAACTTGGATTTTAATTGGATTCTGTTTTTCTAGTTGAGCGGCGGTTTCTCGTAAGTCTTCAACAATTAACGGGCAGGCCGTATCGCATTTTGTAAACAGCATAACTAATAATTTGGGTTTCCCTTTTAATTCAGATAAATTAACTGACTGGCCTTTTTGATTTTTACATACAACATTTCAAATTAATTTTTTTTGAATTCATTTGGATATAAATTATTTGCTGCCCAGTCTGCTTGCGAGAGATATCTATCGCTAAGGGTCATGCTTTTTAAAACACACAAATAGGCAGTCCTAGTCTATAGTGTAACAGAAACTTGGAGGGTTCGAATGAATCAAAAGATTATGTTGATTGATGACAGTTTAGATATGCGAGTGCTGATGCGCATTCTTCTTGAATCTGAAGGTTACCTTGTGGAAGAGGCCGTTGATGGTAAGCAGGCTCTTAAGCGGATTGTTACAGAATCAGTTCCTGATTTAATTTTTTTAGATTACAATATGCCCAACATGAATGGACCTCAATTTATAGCGGCCTTCAAGAAAAAGCTGCCGAAGATATTTTCGAAGGTTCCTGTGATTATGTCTACGGGTCTTGAGGCAGAAGATGCCGCTGACGCTTTCGCAACCGAAGTTGTAAACAAACAACGTTGCGTGGAAGATTTAGTAAAGCTTGCTAGAAAGTATTTAAAGAAGAGCAAATAACTTAAAAGAGGCGAACGATGAAAAACCCGATTTGCGATCTGTTAAAAAAAAATTCTAAAAAGATAATGACTCTTTGGGAAAAGCGCGCAACGAAGTTATTATTTGGTAATCTAGATGAAACGTCATTAGTATTGCAAGATTCATTGCCTGAGTATTTAGATCAATTGGCAGATGCGCTTTCTAAATCAATCACACGTACGACAAAACGAAATAAGAATGATAAATCAAACAGTTCACGAGTCGGAGCACGGCACGGACGCGAGCGTGGCGAATTTACCGATTACTCGATCAATCAGTTAATTTCTGAATTTCACATTTTGCGAAAAGTCATTTTTGAGGTCTTAGAGAAAGACGGTGAAGTCGCTAAAGACGCGCGGGATACAATCATAGACTCAGTTGAGCAGATGGTGAATGATGCCGCCACTGAGTTTTCTGAATCGGCCCGAAATTTTCAAGAGCATTTTTCGACGATGGTTACACACGATTTACGTTCGCCCGTCGCTGCGGCGAAAATGTCGGCGCAATTGATTCGACGGCAAACGGGTTTAACCGAGGTTTCCACGCAATTGGCTGCGCGGATCGAATCAAACATGATTCGTATTGATTCGATGTTAAAAGACTTATTGGATTCAAGCCGTCTAAGAGCCGGAAAAAAATTAGAACTCAATCTTGAAAAAATGGATTTGAGTCATGTGATGGGCGAAATCTGTCGGGATCTGAATTCGGTTTATGATAACAAGATTGAGGTCATTACAGAGCCTTCAATCACGGCCTGCATCAACAGACAGAGTTTTTGGCGCGTGATTGAAAACCTCGTTAACAATGCAGCGAAATTCGGTACGAAGGGTAAGAAGATTGTTATAAAAGCAAAAAAAAAGAATAGTAAAGTGATCGTTTCAGTTCATAATTTTGGAAAGCCCATTCCGCTTGAAAAGCGGGAAAAATTGTTCGATACCTTCCAGCAGAGTAATATAATTAAAAAAGATGGTTGGGGAATTGGTTTGAATGTCGTGAAGGGGGTGGTTGAAGCGCACCAAGGTCAAGTGCGGATCGAAAGCTCTTTAAATAAGGGCACAACATTCTTTATTGAATTACCCACGCAATTGAAGAAAGAGAAGATAGCCAAAGCATAAGGTAAAGTTATGGTCTGGCATTTAAGTTGATATGTTAATTACATCACGTCAGCAAGTTTGATTGTCGTAATCGTGCAGTGAGGTTCTGTCATATAGCGAAAAGTAAATTCAATTTTGGTAACTTGTTTTTCGCCTTCATCTTCCATAATCAACTCGTAAGATCCACTTCCGTCGGCAAATCCAGATTCTCCGAGCGCGATTGCCTTTGGTTTTACTTCGATTTTACCTAAAGAAACGGGAATATTTCCGAAGAACGGCATACTGGCTTCAGCAAAGTGAGACGAGAACTTGGTAATTTTCTGGCGACATTGAGCAGACATCGGAACTTCAGTTTCTTGTCCGAAAGTGATTTGAGCGAATAAAACAACAAGTGTAAGGGCTGCGAAATTTTTCATGAAATCTCCTTTAGGTTCGGTTTATTTAACGAGGTTATATTACTTTGATTGTTTGCGCTGGAATATTTATTGGTTGGAGATAAAATTCAGGGTTGTCGATTTTTTAGACGCATCTTAAACAGTATCAGCTTGGCGATAAACAAGTCTGTGGCCAGAATGCCATAGACAGTTTACTGCTGCAAAAAAGTACATAATTTCAAGTTAATTCTCAATAGGCCCTGGCTTCTTCTGTTTCCACATTCATTATCAATTTGCTTTCACCTATAAGGGTATGTCTAAAAGACCTGTCAATTTGGCGCCAATCAGCTAGATTGCGCCCATACAAAGAGGTGATTCATGAAACAAATTTTTATCGCAGTAACTCTATTCTTAAACATGGCTTTGGCTGCTGATCCAGAGACAATCGTATTCTCATTTCAAAAACAAAAAAACCCAGATGAAATTCAAGCTACTGCGAAAACCGTCGCTGAATTTTTAACGCAAAAAATCGGCAAGAAAGTTGAAGTCTTAGTTCCGACTTCGTACGGAACAACGGCGCAAGGTTTGATTTCTAAAAAAGTTCACGTGGCTTACATGGATTCATTACCATATATTTTGGCGTCGAAAGAGGCTGACTTAGAAGTGATTGCGGTCGAAAAAAGAAAAGGACGCACCGACTACGATTCATTAATCGTTGTTCATAAAGACAGCCCGATTAAGACATTGAAAGATTTAAACGGAAAGTCGATGGCCTTCACTTCGCAAACTTCAACTTCGGGCTATCTATTTCCGTTTGCTAAACTAGTACAAAATAAATCAATCAAAAAAGCTGATGATTTAAATTCATATTTTTCTAAGATTAGCTATGCAGGCGGATACGATAAAGCGTTAATTGCGGTTGCCAATGGTCAAGCAGATGTCGCGGCATTTAGCGATTACGTCTATGAAGGGCCTAAAGCGGACCTTTACGGAAATGCTGAAACACGTGCGAAAGTTCGCGTTTTAGAGCGCATCCCCGGAGTACCCACGCATCTAGTGACTGTTTCTAAAGTTTTATCTCAAGAGTTGCGAAATAAGATACAAGAGGCGCTTTTGCAGTTATCAAAAGAAAAACCTGAACTGATCGCAAGTGTGTACGGAGCCAGCGAGCTTGTAAAGCCTGACTCTAAAAAGAAGCACGTTGAAAAAACGGAACTAGCTTTAAAAGCAACAGGGATGGAGCCTTCTAGCTTCGTCAAATAAGAATGACCCACGTTTTTGCTGCTAAACAGTTAATTTATCATTATCATGGATCGAAACCCGTGCGGTTCGAGATTCATGATTTTTATTTGGTCAAAGGCGAAACCTCGGTGGTGCGCGGCCCATCCGGCGTCGGCAAAAGCACATTGTTACGATTGATTGAAGGTTCGCTCAAGGATACAGACTCGAAGATTACAAAAAGCGGTACGACAGCTTTAATTTATCAAGATCTTCGCCTGATCGATGAAAGAACCGTACTTCAAAACACGCTAGCCGGCGCGTTTTCCGAAGTGTCTGATTTTTCAATTCGGTTTAATCTGTCGCAGATAGAGCGTGCTAAATTTATTCTGAAAAAAGTTGGCCTCGAAGCACATGGTGAAAAATTAGTTTCAGAGCTGTCTGGTGGGCAAAAACAGCGAACGGCCATTGCGCGGGCGCTGATGCGAAGGCCGCAGATACTTTTAGCGGATGAATGTTTCAGTCATCTTGATCCGAAAACGGCCGAAGAAGTTTTTTTATTGATCAAAGATCTGCAGCAAGAATTTGGTTTTACCTTCCTTGTCAGTATGCACGAACCGCATGTGCCATGGGATCATTTCGATCGGGTCATTCAAATTACCGACCAGCACATTAAAGATGTGCCCCGAAAGAGTGATCTTAATATTTTAAAATATTTACCGTTGCTTATTTTAGCTTTGATTACTTTTAGCTTAGCGACTCTTGATTATGCTGGATTCAATGCTTCCAGTGCTTTTAGCGAAGCGTTTCATTTATTACTTCGTTTTATTCCGTTGAAGACTGAAGCGTGGATCGAATTTACTTGGAGATCAAGTTTACAGTCCGTACTGACCACTTTTCGCATGGCGGTTCTAGGTACATTTTTAGGTTTTTTAATCGCCCTTCCTTTAGCAACTCTTGCCGCGACTGATCTTTCTAGTCGGTGGCTAAGTAAGCCGATTCGATTTTTGTTGATGAGTCTGCGAAGTGTGCCCGCGCTTATCTGGGCCCTTATTTTTGTGGCCGCTTTTGGTATTGGTACCATGGCCGGTATATTTTCGCTTGCGGTGTACTCGGTTGGTTATCTTGGAAAATTAATTTATGAAGGTCTAGAAGATCTTGAACAAAAAGGCTTCAATAGCTTACGACAATTGGGTGCCTCACGCTATCAGGCTTTTCGCATGAGCTTAGTGCCGTTAGCAAAACCGATGTTGTTATCGCATTTTATATTTATGTTTGAATATAATATTCGGGCCGCAAGTCTTCTTGGAATTGTCGGGGCAGGTGGTATCGGACAAGAACTGATGTATGCGCTTGAGTGGCGTAGATTTGAATATGCCGGGATTATTTTGGTGGTCTTACTTTGCATTATTTATTTTACAGATTTGGTTTCTGAAAAAGCCCGCGCGCGATTGAAGAACCGCCGCAGTTTTTAAAAGTAATTCGCGATTTTAATGGTTACCAAACATGTACGAAGTCTAGATCAAGATTGTGACTTTCCCAACCTTTTGCTTTTTCACTAAAATAACTATAGCTAGGTAAAATCGTCCACTGCTGACCGACTGAAAAGCTACTGTTTAAAGCCGCGCCGATTCGATGATTCATTTCGGTAGGGTCTGTAGTCAACGAAGAAATGTAGGGCTGTTCAAGTGCTGCGGCATACGTGATCGCTGGTTTGATTGCAACTGTATCAGTGATTTGTATCAACGGACCTAAAGTTACATTTGAATACCACTGGTAACTCTGACCGCCCTTAAAGGAAAGTCTTGGTGTAAAACTCGAGCTTAGATCAATACCGATGTTTGGGGTGGCCTTGTAGCGGTAAGAGCCTGCCAAGGTGGGACTTATTTTCCAACCATTCAGTGAGCTGTAGATTAAGTAATTAATGGCCACTGTTAATCCTAAGCGGCTGTTTTCAGTATTCCAGAATTGATGTGAAACTCCGAAGGGTGCCGGGAACCAAAGTAGACTCCAACTATCATTCAGTGCAGTTTCCCAATTCAAAAAATGGAGGTTAAAGGATTTCTCGGCGGCAGACTTTTCATCTTTCATCTCGTTGTAGCCTGAACTGACACGCCACTTTGCTAGGCCAACCGGCACCGTGTAGGGTCGTTCAATTTCGCGAGTTGGATAGTTGGCAACGTTCGGGCGCCCCGCGCAGCCCATGAATTGGTTGGCGCATAAAATGAAAAAAATTAGAATCTTAACTTGATAAGTCAATTTCATTCATAACCCCACAAAGTATAGTTAGACACTCATGCTGCCTGAGGGGTGACAGCTTTTCAAACGAAAAGCTGAATTGCTAGACAAGAAGATGAACAACCGTTCAATAAAAGTTCTTCCATCTTGAATCAGTTGTTAAAACATTGTAAAAATGAATAACAATAACACCAGGAGAACGATCATGAAATTATCGAATTTGATTTTTGTAGCAACATTAAGCCTATCGCAAATTGCTATTGCCGAAAGTGACCACTCTGCAGATGTTTGTTCAGTTGCGAACGAATTAGTTTGTGCCCATCTGGGACATATGAAAGGTTTTAGCACCACTGAAGAAGCGCAATTTATGTTTCACGCTTTCACACCAGACCACGAACAAATGACAAATTTGAAGTTAGAACTTTGGATGCCGAAAGGTGATCATGGCTCTTCACAAGTTGAAATGAACCAAGTTGCTTTGAACAAGTACCATGTTACTAAAGCGTTCTTTGTGATGAAGGGAGACTGGATTGTTCGTGCCAATTTTGACGTGGCTGGAGCATCGCATACGCTTGAAATTCCAGTTTCAATTTCGAAATAATTGCAGTCACGCTAAAAAAAATAATGCCGCTTTGGCCGAGTGCACTTTAGAAAACTCGGCCTATTTATGTAAAAGCGGTTCGATCTGATCGAGTTTATTTCTTTATCTTTCAATTATATCCCCAATTTCATTCGGCTATTTTAAAACAAATCCCCTAGGGCCATTATTTCCCATTTGGCTTGGCACTTTCGTTGCTTTGGTCTGGCGCTGACTGGATAAATTCATTATCCATATTTTTTTACATTCCGGGGGGAATATGAAACTCAATCAGCAGATAAAATCTTACGCGATGGTTGGCGTAGTCGGTGTAAGCAGTCTTTTTTTACAAGGTTGTTCAGAGGAAGATGTTAAGACAGGATTAGCCATTGTGGCCGTCGCCGCTATCTTAGCCGATGACAGCCCTTCTGACGACCACGATCGCGATTATGACCGTGACCATGACTACGATCGTGACCATGATCACGACCATGACGGTGATGGTTGGGATGATGACCTGACTTATGAAGAACGCAGAGATGGCCGCGGCCGTCGAAGACATCACCAACCGTTTTCTCAAGTTACCGACGTTTCACTGGCGAACATGCAACAATTCGCCGTTAAACAAGTGATGTCTGAGCGTAAGAAAGTTGAAATTATCGCAAGCAAGTATAACTTATCAACTGGTTCGGCTGAAAAATTACAAAACGCTTTGAACAAAGCGCAAAATAAAGATTACTCGGGTATCGATGATATCGGAATTCTACGTTCTGACGTTGAGTCCTTGTACCAGAACCGAAAAGTGACTCGCTACACACTAGTCAATATCTCGGCGGCGATGGCCATCAGTTTTGAAGATGCGAAAGTTTTTGTTTCTAGTTTGCAAAAAGATATTCAAACGGCGAAGACATTGGTTAAGCAATAGTTTATTGCGTTGATCAAAATTTGAAAGAAGGCTGCACTTCGGTGCGGTCTTTTTTTTTGCCACAAACTAAAAGTGTAAATTCCATACCTGGTGTGCGTAAGTAAGAATTAGCTCGCTAGTGAATGAATCGAAGCGACTAAATTTTTGACAGTCCGGCAGTTTTTGCATGAAGAAATGAAAATTGACGAATATTAAGGTCGCTTTCGACTTGAAGGCGGCGAAGTTTTGGAAGTTAGGGTAGAATGGGAAACCATGAAATCGCTTTCAAACTTCATTTCTATTTTTGTACTTTCTACGGCGATATCGTTCGCTTCTTTTTCTGCGATCGCCGGGGCTATCGAGCAAACATCACCAAGCTCGGTGACTGCATTACAAAAACATCTAAAAATTTCACATCAAATTCAAGATTTCCGGTACGCAACTGCGCAGACAGATCCAAATTTTCGTGATCTTTACCGGTTGGATTGCGATCTGAATACCCCAAATAATACTTCTTTGCTTAAATACGCCTACAATCCCGATCAGAATCTAAAAAGCCCCGCGTACGAATTAATTGCTTCGACGCCATGGTGTGATTCAGAACTTCGGTTCAAATTACAAGGCGGGCAAGCGGCTAACGCTTTCGATCAGATGGACTTTGAAACGATCACTCATTTAAACAGAACTTTTTACGGCGAGGCTTTCGAAGCCGCAACAATTAGTTTTCAACATGGGCGTAAGACTAAAAAAGTCTATGTTTTTATACCCGGCTTTTCGGAAGACAACCGCGCGTTTCTAGCC
Source organism: Bdellovibrio sp. (assembly GCA_043760925.1). GTDB lineage: Bacteria > Bdellovibrionota > Bdellovibrionia > Bdellovibrionales > Bdellovibrionaceae > Pseudobdellovibrio. Next base: position 33,758 of record JAYUOK010000022.1, read on the forward strand.
ACGGGTGTTCGCATGTTTCAGCGCGGCCATAATGTGATCATCGGAACCTTACCTGGCTTTGCCAACAAGTCTTGGGACATTTCACAAATTCAAGCCGGGCACTGGATCCTGTATGCAGATTACATGATTCGTTCGGCTCGAGCTTACGGAGAAAAAGTCATCGTGGTCGGCAGCTCTTCCGGTGCTAATTTAGGAACTCGGATCGCTGAAAACGGCGAAAGACTTGTGGATGGATTATTTTTGATTCAGCCTTTCTTTGGTTACAGCAATTTGGCAAAAGTAGCCATCAGTGTAGGGCCTAAAGTTCCGCATGCGCTTATTGCTTACGTCGGCCGAAAATTAAGTCTAGCCGAGATGGATGACACGCGTCCCATATTTGCGCAGATGGATCGATTGCTTCACAACGTGTTTTCGCGCGGAAAAAAACTTTCGATCCCGGTCGTCGCCGTTATTGCTGAGAATGATGAAGCCGTTTCGTCGAAAGAAACATTACGCTGGCTTGAAATGAATGCGAATACCAAAGCGGTACTTCGGCATCGTCATGGGCACTTGCATCGGCCGACTGACTCGGACGTGCCGACGTGGAATCAATTGATCGCTTTGTAAAGCTCGATTTAATTTAAACTTCGAAGGCATTCAAATGCGACCTCTTGTAGAGAGTCTTCAAAAATAATTTCTCCGCTTGCATCTTTTTTCTGAACCGTCGTATCGGTGAGGGCAACAACCGCGTGTCGAGTCTTCGTCGAAATGGCTAATATTGAATTAAATCCGTAGGTTTGACCGTTGTGCCAAATAAAACCAATATCTGGATTGCCAGCAAGTCCATACGAATCACTAGCCATCTACAGCAGCATTGAGTGATGCATTTTAAAATCCGCACTTGCATAGCTATCCGAAGCGTTTTCTAAAGCCTGTGCGGCTTTGGTATAATCTGGTAATTTTAAATCTCCGTGAGTTCTTCCGGTTTTATATAACTCAGCAAGGGCAATATTTGCTTTTGCCATTCCGAGGTAATCTTTCTTTTCTGTGTGCATCGGTTAAGACCGTGGCGCATAGGATTAGAATGAAGAATGTTTTCACTTAGAGTCTCCGTTAGTAGGGGCCGGGTAAAAGTTTAGATTAAGCCGTTGCACCTTAATAGAAACAAGTTGGTTACTTTCTTTCAAGATTTGACTTTCGTACGGCTAAGAACGCCCCAAATTGCCTAAATGGATGGCTTTTGACAATAAATATTCAGCCACCTTGATTTTAGCGGCCACTTTTACTATAACTTGAACACGACTTTTTATGTGGTGGCCATAGCTCAGTTGGTAGAGCACCGGATTGTGATTCCGGTTGTCGCGGGTTCAAACCCCGTTGGTCACCCCAATTTTCTTCTTCGCTCAAGTCGATGTAAAGATAACCCCCCGAACACACACAATAAGTAGAATCAATGAGTTACAAAACCATGTAACGGCAATAAGTCACAAACAATCACCGATTGTCACTAGGCTTGGCTATCATTGGGTTCTCCTCCAAAGGTAGGGGCACCTGGAGTTTCTGTTAGCCGCAATAGGCTTTTACTCTTAGACGATAATTGTTAAAATTATGCATTCCGTAAGCTCTGTTTTGTATCTCATCCA
>JAYUOK010000023.1:0-2263 GCA_043760925.1 Bdellovibrio sp.
GTGGCGTTGAATGAAGACCCCTTTGTGCTCTCAGTTGATTCGACCGGAAAAATAACGACCGCCGGGAATGAAATAAAATCTGACTCTTTAGCTGCAAAAATAAAGGCGATTTTTGAAAATCGAAAAAATAAGCAAATATATATTCAGGCCGACAAAAAAGTTGATTATGGTACAGTTGCGTACGTGATGGGTGAAATTAGAATGGCCGGAATCACCAATATTAGTCTGATCACTCTTCCCAAGGAGTAATAGTTGCCAGATTTTAAAAAAAGTTTAGCGATATCACTGGCACTTCACGCAATGGTTTTTGCATTTTTTCTTGTTAAATTTATTTATTTTTCACTGCCGATTCTCGATTTATCGCAGGCCATCAGTATTAGTATCGGAGACCTTGCCGATAGCAGCCGCCTACCGGAAAAGGCTGAACCCGAAGCCTTTTCAAATCTGGACAAAAAAAAGGAACCCCCACCTAAAAGAGTAGAAGTACAGAAAGAGAAGCCCGTTGCTGAAGCAAAAGAGCCGGTAAAGGTACAACCCAAAGTTGTCCCTACACCCGACGTCGTCAGCCTTTCTAAGGCTAAGCAAAACTCAGCGTTGGAAAAACTTAAAAAGTCGTCAGCATTGGATAAAATCAAAGAGGACCTGAAAAACGATTCAATTTCCAAATTGAAAGCGCTCGAAAAAAAGTCTGCACCCCCACGGATTATTGCGGCCGGTTCTAATCTGGGCGGGCTGGATAAACTGCAGGCCGGAAACTATCTTGATGAAATCGATAAAAGCATCAAGCAGTTCTGGTCGCTGCCTCAGTGGCTTTTGAATAAATCCCTGAAGGCACGCGCTTTGGTTAAATTTAATATGCAGGGTCAAATACAGTCTTCGAAAATAATTTCATCTAGCGGAAACAGTAGTTATGATCAATACTGTCTCAAGGCAATTGCAGACGCGGCTCCATTTCCAAAAGTGCCCGAAAAGTTTACGGAAAAGTTCAGCGTAGACGGTGTCGTCATCGGGTTTCCGGAATAAGGGGATATATGAAAGTGTTTTTTATTAAATTCATGTTTATCGGACTTTTATTGGTTGCCGTATCGGGTAAAGCCGCTGAACAGGCTTACATCAAGCTGGGCGATGCCAAAGCAAAAAAAAGCGCAATGGCTTTTCCGTTCTTCAATAACTTAGGCGCAAATAATACCGGCGCAGCCATCGCTGCCGCCAGCGAAGTATTCATGGTTGCAAAAAAGAATCTTGAGCTTTCCACTTATTTTACAATTATTTCCAATGAAGCTTACCTTGAAGACCTGACGAAAAAATCCCTGAAGCCAAGTCCTGAGGATGTAACCGGTTTCAGCTTTGATCCTCTGAAAAAAATTGGCGCCGAGTTTATTATACGAACCGGCTTTTCCATTATCGGTAAAGATATTATTATTGAAATGTACCTTTATCACGTTACTGAAAACAAATTGGTTATCGGAAAACGTTATAAAGCAGCACTGGATCAAGCTGTGCCAATCGGGCATACTCTTGCAAATGACGTTATCGAGGCCTTGACCGGCATTCGCGCGCCTTTTATGGCAAAGATCGTGGCTACATTTGACGATGGATCTAGTGGCCCGAAAGAAGTCTGTAAAATGAATTGGGACGGTTCAGATTTTGAACAGATCACTCAGCATAAATCGATCGCCTTATCGCCTTCATGGTCATTGGATGGCAAAAAAATCGTCTATTCCGTATTTACAAAATTAATAAAAAAAACCGGCGGCACGATGTCGAATGTTTCGCTTTACACTTTAGACTTGCAAACCAATAAACGAGTTCTGACCTCATTCAGACCCGGCGTTAACTCGGGCGCTGTTTTTGCCCGAGACGGCAAATCAATTTACCTTGGGATGTCTCTCGGCAGCGGCTCTGCGGATATCTACAAAATTAACCTTCAGGGTGATATCGAACTTCGGCTAACCAAGGGGCCGGTCGGCGCAATTAACGTTGAGCCTTCATTGAGTCCGGATGGCAGCAAAATTGCTTTTTCTTCGGAACGCGGCGGACGGCCAATGATCTACGTTATGAATTCCGATGGCAGCAACGTCAAGCGGCTAACTTTTAAGGGCGCTTACAATTCTTCACCTTCTTGGTCGCCCGATGGTAAGAAAATTGCGTTTGCGGGGCAGAATGATTCAAATTTTGACATCTATGTTATGGATTCAGACGGCACAAATCTGCAAAAAGTAACAAGCGCTCAAAAAATAAGCGGCAAGCCTGCACACAACGA
>JAYUOK010000024.1:0-5359 GCA_043760925.1 Bdellovibrio sp.
TTACATCACGTGAATCAAGCGCTACGCGCACATCATCTTTATAGAAAAGATATCGAATACATGATCAAAGACGGCGAGATCATCATCGTGGATGAATTCACTGGGCGACTGATGCCGGGTCGCCGGTGGAGTGATGGACTACATCAGGCCATCGAAGCCAAAGAAGAAGTCGAAGTCAAAAATGAGAATCAAACTTTAGCAACAATCACATTTCAAAATTACTTTCGCATGTATAATAAATTATCTGGCATGACAGGTACCGCTTATACAGAAGCAGTTGAATTTAAAAAAATCTACAGCTTAGATGTTTTTGTTATTCCAACCAACAAGCCAATCAAGCGTAATGATGTGGAAGATATTGTCTATAAAACAGAGCAAGCAAAATACAAAGCGATCACCACAGATATTCGAGAGCGTAACCAAAAAGGTCAGCCGGTATTAGTAGGTACTGCTTCGATTGAAAAATCAGAGACTTTATCTGCATGGTTAAAAAAAGAAGGCGTGCGCCATGATGTACTGAATGCCAAACATCACGAACGAGAAGCAGAAATTATTGCTTTAGCCGGTCGAAAAGGATCTGTGACGATTGCCACGAACATGGCTGGTCGGGGAACAGATATCATGCTTGGCGGTAATGCTGAAGTGATGGCCAAGAAAGCCGTTGGCACTGAAGAAGGCCCTGAATTCATGGATGCCACTGCAAGATTTAAAAAACAATGTGATGACGAGAAAAAAGAGGTCGTCGCGGCTGGTGGACTTTACATCGTGGGGACCGAACGTCATGAGTCTCGCCGTATCGACAACCAATTGCGTGGCCGCGCAGGACGTCAGGGTGATCCCGGAGAATCGCGATTTTATTTATCGTTAGAAGATAATCTGATGCGCATTTTTAACGGTGAGCGCATTCAGAAAATTATGGGCATGTTAAATATTCCTGAAGACGAACCAATAACTCATAAAATGGTAACGAATGCCATCGAAGGAGCCCAACGAAAAGTTGAAGGACACCACTTCGATATTCGAAAGCATTTGCTAGATTATGACGATGTGATGAATCAGCAGCGTAATGCGATCTATAAAATGAGACGGCAAATTCTTGAAGGCGCTGATATTGAACGTTCTTTGTTAGATATGTTAGGTGATGTGGTGTCTGTCATCTTGGACACTCACATGGCAGTGGATGTAAAAAAAGATGATTGGAACTTCGAAGGTTTAAATAATGCGTTAATGAACTTATTTGGTTTTAAGTTAGATTTTGCAGCGATGCCCGCAGAGCAAATTCAAGCCGAAATTCAAACGCGAGTTAAAAAAATATTTGATCATCAAAAACAATCCATGGGTCCATTCTTCGAGCAAATTTCGAAAATGATAATGTTAAATGCAATTGATCAGCGTTGGAAAGAGCATCTTTACACGATAGATAAAGTTAAAGAGGGCATTAATCTGCGGGCGTACGGGCAAAAAGATCCATTGATCGAATATAAAAAAGAAGCGTTCAAAGCTTTTGAATATTTAAACAACATTTTGAAGTCTGACACCGTAGAGAAAATGATGCGAGTGCAACTGGTCGGTGAAGGCATGGAAGATGCCATCGAAAAAATGAAATCACAGGAGCCTGATTTATCAGAATTAAATTATTCATCACCGGCAGAACCCACCAGTGATTTTTCGGTGGACCAACAAAACGAACCGACCCCTCCGCCGAAGCGACGAGTTTTAACAGCAGGAAATCGTGGTGATGAAGAGCGCACCTTGAACCGCGCTGAACGTCGCAGGCAAAAGGGCAGATAACAGTGATCTGCCCGAGTTGCCAAAACGAAGTTCAGGTCCTAGAGCGTAATTACGGCGCACTATTTACCTGTCCTCAATGTCAAGCGGTGTACTTCGTTAATTTTGAAGGTCAGCCAGAGTACTCGGATGACACTTCTCAGCCAAGTACAAATGAAACCGCTTCAACCGAAGAGGCAGATTTTGCTGCTGGATTTGCTGCGTTTCCCGAGGTTTCTCAAGAAACTTCAGCATTTCAAAATGTTGCTCAAGAGATTTCAGATTTTGGAAATTCAGAAGTGCAGATTTCGGCTTTGAACTACACGTTAGAGATCAATGGCCTTGACTCAAATGAAGATATTAAAGCGTTTCAAGAAACAATTACGGACAATAGATTCGGGTGGGATGTCCCAGAGCTTTTGAAACAAATAAAAAATGGTCAGATCGTTTTGGACAAACTAAATCCGGTGCAAGCTTTTGTGCTGTATAAAAGAATATATTTTTTAAACTTTGATTTGAAATGGAAACAACATGTACTGGGGTAAGATATTCCTCGGTTTTTATTTAGTAGCTTCACTGAGCCATGCCCAAGACAAAACGGGTGCGCCGTCAGACCCGTCGGCGAAAATCACAACTTTTTCTGGAAAACAGTCTGAAGAGTGGATGTCGGTTCAAAACCAATTGGTGATTGCAAAAGGTAAGGTCGAGAATCAGCAAAAATTGGTTGAAAACCTGATTCAGCAAAAACAAAGTTTAAAAGGTACAGAATTAACAGCAAAAATTGAAAATTTAAAAGAAGCGCACATTGAGCTGATTCGTTTAATCAATCATTACAACACTTTGAATTCAGATTTTGAGACGAAATTTCCCGAAAAAGGAGCCGCTGTCGGCCGAGTTTACAAACGAATAGATCCAACAAACATTGAAGTCATTCAGAATAAAATGACCTTAGAGGGTCGACTGAAGCGGCTGAATGCAAAAATAAGAAAACAATATCCAAAATCTGCTGAAGTGGTAGCAGATACTGAAAAAAGTGAAGGCGTAAAAAAGATTAAAATAAAAAATACGTTGCCAGATTCAAAGACTGACGAAGTGCAAGTGACTGATCAGATTATTTTACAGAAATAGGAATTTCAAACTGAAAAGATGTTAACAACACCTTTTCGATTTCAAACTTGTTGATACTAAATGTATTGGCGCCACTGATATTAATTTCTACCAATTGCCACTGCAAAGGAAATTCTTCATCTGGATAAACCTGGCTAGATCGGAGCTCGCTACCTTCAAGAGCTAAAATTTTTAGTCCGTGCATCTTTTTGAAGGTGGAAAACGCTGTAATAAGTTTTGATTGTGATTGATTTTTTCTGATCGTATCACACGAAAACACGTGCGATATAGTCGGTTGTGCACCAGCAAAGGCCACATTTTGCGCTGAAAACTGAAGTTGTATTAAACTAGAAGTTTCACAAATCATCTGTAGCATATCTGTCTGTAAAAAAAAGTCTTCATCGGTGCTCTTGAATTGCAAAGTTTTAATTAAATTCCACTTATTTTTTTGCCCCTCTGAAAAGTCATCGAAATCTTGTGCTGAAGAAATCGCTCTGGTCGGGGCGGAAGTATTGAACTTAAATATTAATCCGATAAAAATAAAATCCAAAATGACGAACAAGGCTAATAATTTCTTCATTAGTACTCGCAGTTCACAGAGCTTAAATCGATGGCTCCGGGTTGGTTTCTGGTGGTTTCAGACCTAAGTTGCGTTTGCATCACGCTGGCCAAATCAGCAATGTGGGTCAATCCAAGCACATGACCAAATTCATGAATCATCAGGCTTTCCAGATGAATTTTTCCGCTGTGTTCAACATCATCGGTTTTGTAGAAGTCGAAATTTTTTGCATTTATTCGCACATCCGTGTCTTTTAATCGGCTAACGTCCCATCTGACTGCTGTCCGCGCCTGCTGGGCTGCTTGATCAGCTTGCCAGTCCGTTGACCAATAAATCGCATTTACTCCATCGTTGCCAGGAGGATTGGTAAAACTGTTATCGCGCCTTACAATAAACAAGTTTTTGCCCAAACTGGAATTCCATTTTGCTGCCGCTCTAAGAATTTCAGAGTCAAATTCTGGCGGCACACCAGCTGTTATAATTAAAGTGACCGGGGTCGCTGATTTCCAAGAAACTCGCAAGGTATTCGAAAGTAAATTTGTGGTAATAAAGTTACATGATTCTTGTGATCCGAAGGCCAAAATATCTTGATCGTCGATTTTTAAGGTAAATCCCTTGTTGCAACCAGTTGTGGAAAGACAAAGTCCAAAAATGAAAATAAAAAGCGGTTTAGATAGAAAATCGTTTATCACACTTTAAAGTGTCGCTTATATCCTAGCTTTTGACGAGTCGAGTTCTGCGATTTTCAGCGACTAAATTGCCGGTTGTAGTGCTTACAGTATGCGCAGTGAATCTTCCGAGGTGTTAAGAGCTTAACATTGATCGAATCAACGAAATAATCTATATTAAAAAATTAAAGGCTATTACACGTTTACATACAATTCGGGAGCTTAAACTCATGTCTGAAAATCATGATCATCATAATCAAGGTGGCTTACTGGCCCTTTTAGGTTCGGTCGGAATCGTTTTTGTTTTCTTTTTTTATATTGTTTTTGTGAATAAAGGAATAGCGCTGGATGAGAAAGTTTCAGACCCGGCTCCGGTGGGTGCTATTAAGTTTGATTTAGCAAGTGTGAAAGAGCCTTGGTTGCCAAACGCAGAGGTGGCCGCGGCTGGGGGAAAATTGTTTAAATTAAATTGCGCTGCTTGCCACGGAGTTAAAGGTGATCTGGTCGGCGGAATTGCTACCGCAAGACATCTTGTTGATGGTCACTGGAAAGCGGGCGAAGGAATAATTTCGCATTTCAAAGTTTTGCAAAATGGAATCAAAGGAAGCCAAATGGTATCTTTCAAACAGATTCTAAATGCAAGTGAACGTTGGGCCGTTTTAAATTGGATCGAAACAATCACGAACAATAAATCTAAAGATAAACCAGAAGAAATTGCGACATTCGCAAAAAGTGCAGACTAAAAGGTAGATGTGAAATCAATTTTTTTAATCATTTTATTTTTTTACTCGGCCGTCTGGGCTCAGTCCAATGCAGCTACTGGATCTAAGGAAGCCTACACGGGTAAAGAGCCAGAAAAATCTTCTTCGGTAATGCCTGAAGAATTAAAGGGTGTCGGCATCACAGAAAAAATTGGGCAAAAAATTGATTTGTCTTTACTGGTAAAAACGGAAAGTGGCCAAGTTGTTCCACTTTCTTCTTTTTTCAAAACACCAAAACCAATTATACTGAGCCCCGTCTATTTCAACTGCCCAGGACTTTGCAATTTTCATTTGAATGGCCTGACCGACACCTTAAAAAATGTGGATTGGTCACCGGGAAGCCAGTTTGATATTGTTGCGTTTAGTTTCGATGCTACAGAAAGCTCGGACGTCGCATTGAAGAAGAAAGAAAATTATTTAAAAATTTATAATCGACCTGGCTCTGAGAATGGATGGCATTTTGTCACCGCAGATCAGGCCGTTGTTAACGCGCTGAT
>JAYUOK010000025.1:0-110186 GCA_043760925.1 Bdellovibrio sp.
CAGTTTGGTCCTTATCTTCTGTGGGCGTAAGAAATTTGAGCAGACCTGTCCTTAGTACGAGAGGACCGGGATGGACGAACCTCTGGTGTTCCTGTTGTCACGCCAGTGGCAATGCAGGGTAGCTATGTTTGGAATGGATAACCGCTGAAAGCATCTAAGCGGGAAGCTAACTGCAAGATTAGATTTCTCTGGGGCTTCGGCCCCCTAAAGATCCCTCGGAGACTACGAGGTTGATAGGAATAAAGTGTACATGCAGCAATGTATTTAGCTTATATTTACTAATAGATCGTGAGGCTTTTTTAAAAATTTTTTTTCAGAGTTTTTTGTATCGACTTCGGTCGTAATAAAAAACCAATATAGAATTCTAACTTTTTGCTAAAAATCAATTAAAACAATTTTTCTGGTGTCTATAGCAGAGAGGTCACACCTGATCCCATTCCGAACTCAGAAGTTAAGCTCTCTTGCGGCGATGGTATTGCACACGCAAGTGTGTGAGAGAGTAGCACGATGCCAGATCTTTTATTACATAACCCCAATTAATGCGGCTCAGGCCAAGTTAGTTGGGGTTTTTTTTTGCCCAAACACTTCTCTATTTTTGATGAATGTAATAATTGTCACCCTGTCTAACTTTTAGACGATTCTAAAACTGCGCTTTAACGTATTCGATTTGGAAGTGGCACTATCGTTGATAATTGTAGCTGTAGGCGGTGATAAATGAAGACCATGCTGACGATTAGTCAATTTACTCTTGGGGTTACGTTGGGTGTGCTTATAGCATGCTCTCCAACCAAATTTAGCCAGCCTACAACACCCGGCGGTCCTTGTGTCGGTGATTCTTCTGTAACTAGTTGTATCGTGCACCCTACTAATGTTGATTACGTGCAAAGTTTTAAAGTCGGTAAGGGTAAAGTTGATATTCTTTTTATTAATGATAATTCAGCTTCAATGTCTAAGGTTCAAACTCAGCTAGGTGCTAAGTTTTCTGGTTTCATCCAGAATTTAGATAATAAAGATATCGATTATAGAATTGCGATTACAACAACTGACTTAGCCAGCGTAACTGCAAAGAAGTTAGTTACCTTCGGAAACGGACAATCTGTTTTAACAAAAGCGGATGCAGATCGAGTAACGCTATTTAATACTGCAATTCGTAGAACCGAGACGATCGATTGTGAATCAATGATCATTTCTTACTTTAATACTTACCAAACAAATTTCCAAAGTGCTCCTGGGTACGAAGCTCAATATGCTCAGAAGTGTGCTTCTCCGGATACTCGTGGTCTTTTTACCGGAAATTTAGTGGTTTCTGAAAACGCAGATTCATTTATGCGTGACGATGCGAACTTAAATGTAATTTTAATTTCGAACGATGATGTGAGACAGAGTATGTACGCAACGAATTCAGGCTTTTCTTTAGCGGCTGAAGATACTGCGTCAAACTTTACTTCGATGATGCAAAGTAAGTATCCGACTAAGTACTGGGATTTTAATTCGATCGTTGTGACGGATTCTTCATGTAAGGCCGAGCAAACGTTGCGCAACGCACAAGGAAATGAAGTAAGAAATTACGCAGGACCTGCGATCGCTGGTGGAATTGGAACTCAATATATAAATCTTTCAAATTCGGGTGCAGTTAATATTGATAATCAAGCCCGGACTCGCGGACAGGTTTTAAATATTTGTCAGGGTGATTATTCTGCGAATTTCAATTCGATGGCGACTCAAATTTCTGATTCGTCTAGAATGTTTAATTTAAAATGTACTCCGACCGCTGCACCGACCGTATCTCCGTCAACAGTTCCATACACATGGAATGGTGATAAGATTACGTTTCAGCGTGGCTCTGAAGGCATTCCGGTATCGATCAGTTACCGCTGTTACACGGGCGCATTATAATATTTCAAAATTCCGTCTCAAACTGAGACGGAATCATTTCATTCCAGTTAAAAAATAATTAAAAATAAAATTTAATTCTGAAGTTGGAAATCCCGATAAACTCTACATGAGCATGGTAGACAGATATAAAAAATCAGGCGGCTTTCTGCAATTGGTTCAAGTTATTGAAACTTGCGGAACAAAAAAACGTGAACAATTCATGACGATCATTACGGAAGAAAGTCCCCAGTGGGCAGAAGCACTTAATCAAAAGTGTTTATCTTTCGATAAAATTGTTTCATGGAAACCCGAAATTCTTTTAGAAATTTTAGCTACGGTGAATCCTCTTGCAATGGGAACAGCGCTAAAAGGTTTAGACAAGCCAAAGCTAGATGAATTCATGGCGAAACTTTCTCATCAAGAAGCTAAAAGATTAGAAAACTCGATGAAAGAAATTAATCCAAATCCAAATGAGATCTCTTCTAGCATGATGAAAATCGTTTCTGAGACTAGAAACATGATGTCTAGTAATGCGCTTAAAGCGGACAAGATCGATCCAAACTTAGTCATCCCCGACGAGTTCGAGAGCAAGTTAGAGAAGAAACACCAAAGTAAAGACTTCGACTTATCAGCGAACATCCTTAGCGAAATCGCAGCGGCTCCATCGGGCGGCGGCGGTGGTTCTAGCGGAGCTGAGGTAGAGAAGTTGCAGAAGAAGCTAATTCTTTTATCGAAAGAAGTTCAGAATCTGAAGCAAGAGAATATCTTGATGAAAGATAAGTTGGATAAGATTAAGAAGATTGCTTAGGGCGCGCGGTTAACAGCTGGCAGTTTTATTGTTATCATGGTACCAACATCCTGACGAGAATCTATAACTAGCTCGCCTTTATACGCTTTTATAGTTTCTTTTGCATAGTAAAGTCCCAAGCCATTTCCGTTTTCTTTTCCAATTGAAAATCTTTTTTCACCGATACTGCTTAAATGCTCTTTCGGTATACCGCATCCGTTATCATGAATTGTTATAAAAACATTGTTTTCTGAAGCACGTAAACTTAGCTTTATGTTTCCTTTGTCATTAATAAATGCCTCGATAGAGTTGTTTATCAAATTAGAAATAATTCGTTCAATCTCTGTTGCGTCGACGTCAGTCAATACTTCGCATTCCTCTTCTAGGTCAGCCTCAATATTTATCTCTTTTTTATCAGAAATTAAGATTCTTTTCTCTGCAATCAAATTTAAAATCAAAGAGTCGAGCTTAGTAATTTTTTTTACCGGAACTACGTTTGTTTGGGAATTCAAGCCATTAAAATCTATTGGTAAAGCGCTACTGCCTAACACACTATTGGCAATTTGATTTATTCGATCAATAGACCTCTGAATTATCTCAAATTCTTCAGTATTCATTTCTACTCTAGAAAGTACGATATTTAATGCAGAAAGCGGTGATCTAATGTCATGCGCAACTTTGGTAGACAGGTTATTAATAGCTTGGCTAAATTCCAATTTTAGGTTGGCTTCGTTAATTAGGAAAAAGTTCTTACTCTGCTCTTGTTTGGCTGAAATAGATTTTATAAAAAAGGTTAATAAGGTCAACAAGGCAACGACATACCCGGCCAAAAATAATAGCGATCGTAACAGAGAGGGGGAATACATAAGAAAAACGATTTTCAGACCATTGATTTCGAAAAAGTAAGCATACCTAAATAACCCCAACCTTTTACTTTTTAAATTTTGTGTGAATGGATAATCGAAAATTAAATTAGTCTTTTTATTACCAATATTAAGTAATTCAATACCATTTGCATCGATCACCACAATTGATTTTAAAGAATCAGAATTTGATAAAGTTCGTTGAATTTTTGTGACGGACGACAGAATATTCCCTTGCTGGAGGCTAACAAACTCTATCTGATACCAGGAGTAGATGAGGTCATGGCTGGATTTCTCAAAATATTTCTCTAATGCAACATATATTGAGATAAAAAATATCAACGAAATCAATACAACTATTATTGGGATTTGTCGTTTATAAACAGAGTCTGTCAATTTGGCCACCGATGAATGGAAGTTGATTATGGTAAAGGCATCGATGAATTGAAATTAAATCCATATAGTTATGGCTGATAAGTTTATCAAGCTTCAATTCTGGCAGTTTGGCCTTAGTTGAGCCGTTCATGTTTAGTCTTGATCGTACTAAATTCGACCACTTGCCGGACGCGAATCCCCAAAGTCTTTCTTCATAAAAAGTTAAGTTTACTAAGTTTTCGCTTTTCATTTTTTCAAATACAATTATATGTCTAAGAAGTTCTCCGAACGCGCGCGAAAATACATCTTCTTCGCCGTAGATTTGACCTGCCGCGCCCCCTGTTAAAAATCCACCGTCCATTGTTTCTGCAAGAAGGATTGTTAGCCGTACTGATGAATCGTAGTCTTCCACACTAATTTTTCTAATATTCTTCAATTTAAAATCAGAAATAATACTCAGGTCGTTTGTATCCAAATTACAATTTTCAATTTGATAGGAAACTTCTGATCGATCCCACCACATTGGCCATAAGTATCGCTCCGCAGCTTCATTTAGCGCATTTTTACGAGCAGATTTTTTAGACATCAAGTCATTATTATTGTTTGAAGGAAACGCGGCAAAGCCATCTGATCGAAGAGTAATATGCGCTTCAAAATCTTTTGATTCCTTAGCTAATTTTCTTTCACAAAATTCAGTTAGGCATTTCAACAATGCAATCGTTGGATCTTTATCTATGCCCATAGCAATTGATTCTGAAATATGTTCGCTACTTGCATGGTCATAACCAGATATAAGCACCCAGTTGCGCCAATACGACGTCTGAATATTTTTTGGAACAAGTTGGCTAGATTTTAATCTTCGTAGATAAGTATTTAAATCCACGGGTGCCTATTTACTGTGGAATAGCTGCCAAGGGGCAGGTGATGTAACTGCTTGTGGTAAATTGAGTTCAGTAACTTGCTCTGCAGTAATAAAAAGTCTACGGAAATGAAGTACCGGCAACAAAACAGATTCCTCAGAAAGGTAACGATTAAAATCTCGCATTTTTAAATTCATATTTTCGCTTTCAGTTTCGTTTTCTAATGAGCTAATAAATTTGTAAATACGTTCATCCTTCCATGCAAACTTCATTGTGGGATGAAGATTTGGAGTAAACCACATTGCTATATCGCCTAATGGGTCTTGTGCCCAAAAACCGGATGCACCAGCAATTATAGGAATAGAGCCGTTCAAAAATTTAGAAAGAATTTCGTCATTAGTTAAATTGCTAATTTTATTTACAGTCATTCCCAATTTCTCAGCTGCAGCAATAATTGAATCATAAACAATTTGCAAAGCCGAATTATTAACTATTGGGAGCGTAATATTTTGCTTAACAAACGCAGATCGGTCTACAGGGCTAACATGTATTTCATCGGATTTTAAGTGCCCAGGGAGCAAGTTGGAAAATAAACCTCGTTCAACTAAAAGATCTGGATTTCGTAATTTGAGTGATTTTCTCACCTCGTCTGAAAAAATTTGCCTAAATTCCTTACTAGCAAATAACTTATCGTTAGGATTGAATCGTAGAACACTAAACCTAGTGGAGGGTAGCCAATGTACTTGGGAAATATTAATCTTTGAAAGACAATTAGAACTTCTAAAATCCAATTCCGTGGCTGCAATTACAGTGTTATTTTCGATTTTAAAATTGCATACATCAGATAAGCTTTTATATAAAAAATTTATCTTTACATATGGATTATGCTCTGGTGTATGGTTCAGTCGGGAATTTTTAGTAAATTTAATCTCATTCTCACCTTGTGTAGATATGATATAATTTCCACTTGAGGGTGCCGGCCTATCGCTTATTAAATTACCGGTATCTAAATCTATATGCCCGGCTGGAATTACAGAGAAGATTTCCAAACATAGTCTAAAAAGTGGATTAGCGTGTGATTTTGAAAGTTTGATGGATAACTTTGAGCCCTCTACTTTTATACCTTCGGGTAGGGTTCTTAGACCGGCTTTACTTTTAGACCATCTGAGTACGCCTTCAATATCTTTTATAACTGGAAAATCTGGTTTAAAATAAGCCACTCGTGCGATTGCTAAGGCAATGTCGTAGGCAGTGATTGCCGTGCCATCAGAATAAAAAATGTTTTCTTTGGCTATAAGCTCGATTGTCCGTAACTTTGAGCTATACGAAAAAGTTTCAAGCAAATAACTAATAATCGAATTATTTGAACCAACGGAAAGCGGGCTAGAATACAGCATCCTCATAACAGATATATTCTGAGTTTTGTCAGCATTCAAAGGATCAAAAGAATTAGGCTTGCCAGTTTCTGTTACGACATAATTAATTTCCACAAAATCCTTCGTGTAATTTAAACTTTGCAAGTACGATAATATAATTGCACCAAATGTAACAGTGCAAATCAATATAATATATTTACTTTTCATCAGCACGCATTATATCGTCTTGAGTTCCTGCTTTTAAATCTCGGAGTTTTACTTGCTTTACAAATGCGGCGTCTCCTAACTCTGACCTTAAGAATGATACAAGATTTGAAACTTTTGATGCTTGCCGGGTGTCCTCGAGACTAAGTATCACCTGTGCTCTGCTATTTTTGTAATTATAGCGGGTGGAAAAATCTTCCAGTTGCGCAGCCGATTTAATTGTATTTCTTACTTGAGCAAAGTTTTTTATTTTTGGTATAATAATTTCGATTTGCCTAACTCCATTAGCAATGCAGACGGTTGGTAAAAGTACGAAACTAGCGAAAAAAATTCTTTTCATAAATCCCCCATTACGCACCAAATGCAATTATACAGCCATAGTTACTTACGGGCGTATCGCCTATTTTGGAGGAATTTCTAAAGTCTTCGACAAACTAGTGAGGTACGCGATGGGCAAGTTAGGATTCCATTTATCTATATTTTTATTGGTAGATAAATTTTTCAGTATTGGTGCATTTTGATATCAACCAAAAGACCTTAAGGTAATCATGATAAAATGCAATCAAACAAAACTATCAACAATTCTTTGTACGACCAGTTTCTGCTCGAGAAAACTTTCAATTCAGCAGAAATGAAGAATTTAGCTCGATCTGAGGTTAATTGGGTAATTGAACAAGCTCAAATTACTAAAGAAACTAAAATTTTAGATGTTGCTTGTGGTTCAGGAAGACACTTAATGAGCTTTGTAGAATTTGGTTTTTTGCCGTTTGGTGTGGACTACTCATCTGAATGTGTAAAGTTAGCAAAACTTAATTGTCCGACTATATCTGCCAATATTTTTGAAGATGATTTTAAACTTTTCGGCCAGAAGCAGAAATCAAAGTTTGATGTTGTTCTCCTTGCTGGTGCAAGTCTAGGTTATGGACCAACGGAAAACGAGGCGTTGGAATATCTCAAACATCTTGCAGAAATTCTCGATAATCGAGGCCTATTATTTATTCAATTCATTAATAAAACTTGGGCCGAAGACACATTTAAAAGACCTACTAGCTTCTGGAATGAAACTGACGAACACTTTATATTGGATAAAAGGAATATTTTCGATTGCAAACTTAAGAGTGAGAAAATTTTTATTTCGAAAATGACCGGTGAAATTAAACGTTATGTCGACTCTGTATATCTGTTTTCGGGTGTTGAATTGATTGCTGCCGCTAAAAATGTTGACCAAGGGTTAAAGGAATTTACCTTGTATAATGGGTTTTCTGATGAAAAATTCAAGGAGAAAACATCTGCTATGCCCGTATTGCTAATCAGAAAGTAATCTTTCTAGACCTCAACTAGACTTAAATCAGCTACTGATTACTTAGGGAATCCCGATAAGAAACGGTGAGGGAGAACAACATGAGTAAGCTTGATCAGCAGATGCGTTCGAAAAGATTCAGGGTAAAGTCCGAAGCTGAATTAATTTTAGTGGTGGATTTTACAAGTGGCGAGCAACTTAAATTTCAGGTAACCGATTGTTCGCAAACGGGAATTCGTGGCATATGCGATAAAGAAATTCAAGCCGAGTTGTTGCCGGAGCAGGGATCGATCGCAACCGCATCAAAATTGATTTGGGGACAATCCGAATACGCATTAGGTAGAATGGTTTTTCGTCGCGCTTTTCCGATTGAAAAAGGATTAGATTTTGCTTTTTCTACTGTCGATATAAAAATACCTATCGCTGGCGCAATTAGTAAGTTACTTGATGTTAAATTTGATCAACTTGATGATGGTAAGAGTGAGGAATTAAGTTCTGACAAGTTTTCGTTAGCTCACTTTGTTGAAAATGAATACTCGAATATTGATCTATTTGATCGAATGAGAAAATTTGACACATTTCGGGTGCAGTGGGAAAGAAGTCAAAAGTACGGTTATAAGACTGTTCGTGAAGCTTCGAAGGGCGAGCGTGTAAACTTATCTCGAACTAGGAAAAGCGGTCGCAAAGATTATATTGTTATGGGTTCGAATGACTATCTAGGACTAGGTTCGCACCCTGAAGTTGTTAGCGCTGCGCATAGAGCACTTGATTCATATGGGTTTGGCTCAACTGGTTCTCCTGTTACAACTGGAACCACTGATTTGCACAATTTGCTTTGTGACCAAATAGCAAAGATCCATAAAAAAGAAGCAGCTATTTTATTTAATTCTGGCTACGCAGCAAATATTGGAATCATATCGGCAGTGACTGCAGCTAATGATTTGGTTATTGCTGATATGCTTTGTCATGCATCCATCCAAGATGCAATGCAGATGTCTAGAGCAACTTCACGTTTCTTTAAACATAACGATGTAGCTCACCTTGAACAAATTCTTTCTAAAGAACGACAAAATTACAATGGTTGTTTGGTAATAACTGAAGGTGTTTTCTCAATGGATGGCGACACCGCAAAGCTTGATGATATTTATTACCTAGCAAGAAAGTATAATTGCCGAATAATGGTAGATCAGGCGCATTGCTTCGGAGTTATTGGCCCCAATGGCTTAGGTATTTGCGAAAAATTTAATTTACTTAGAGAAACCGACATCATTATGGGAACATTCTCAAAAATATGTGGTGCAATTGGTGGTTTTGCGACGGGTTCAGTCGAATTTATTGAATGGTTGAGAGCGTTTAGCCGGGCTCAGGTTTTCTCGGTAAGCTTACCGCCTTCAACTGTAGCAGCAGTAAGTAAGTCGCTCGATCTTTTTACTGCAAATCGTGATTTGATCAACGCCTTACACAACAATATTGAACACTTCGTGAAAAATTTAGAATCTATTGGATATAAATTTTCTCAAAAACATGAAAGTGCAGTCGTGCCGGTGGTTGTAGGCGATGAAACAAAGCTCGGGATTATGTACCAAAGTTTGTTAGATGATGGGGTACTATGTATTCCAATTGTTTATCCTGCTGTCAGCAGAAATAATTGTCGTTTTAGATTCACGGTAATGGCTACGCACACAAAATCTGACTTGGATTACGCTACCTCATGTTTAGAAAAAGCTATGTTAAGGGCTAACTTTTCTTTCGCAGATTTAAATAAGGATGAAAAGAAAAAGGTTGCTTAATAATGCAAGAATTTTTGGTTTCGATTTTATTAGGTTTCTCTTCATTTTTAGGGGTCGAAAGCCTACCTAAAAACGTAGAACCGTGGAAAATTGAAACTAAATGGGAAAAACAAGGTGCGGGATGGGTCTTAAATGCGTCCACTGCTAATGTCGCAGACTTATGTAAGATAGCAAACGATGATCTTATATTACCTCAAGTAATTCATGGAATTCATAAAGTAGTCGCGGATGGAAAACTAATTTACCAATCTGGCGATGACACTTTTCAGAGTACTTCATCCTTCTATCAAAGAGGTGCAGTTAGCTGTAAGTATTTAGCAAAGTCTGAAAATATTCAGTGGTCGGTAACGACCTACTCACAATACTTCGCTAGAGTAAGTGAAATGCCACATGGCTCTTCTAACAATAATAAATACTATTTTTTAGACGTGATTGTAAACCTGGTCGCGGCCGGAAGTCTTTTCATACTTGCGCTGCTTTCAATATTTCTTTTCAGAGGCCGTGTAAGCAATCATTACATTTCAAGTCTAGCGGTGGGATCTATCGCACTTGGAATTTATGCTGCATTAACATCAGCAAACTATCTGGGTATTAAGACTGATATGCTAACAGTGCATAAAATAGCTGATGTTTGCGCTTGGATCGGATCTTTTTGTTACGTTTATTTTTTTCGGAAATTTAATTTTTTAGGAAAAATAGAATACTACAGTTTTGTAGCTTCATTTATTATGGCCGAATTTATTATTATTTTTGGTAATTCCGCTGATGTCGTACAAATGGGAACTACTTTGCCAATGCCATTCGCTTTCATTTGCTTAATATCTTTTTTGGTACACTCCTTCTATAGTGGCTTTAAAGCGGGTTTTGATAAACATAACGTTCTTGGTATTATTTCATTAACATCCTTTGTTACTGCCGGGTGTAATGATTTGCTTCACGTTTTAGGCGTTATTGACAGCTACATGCTAATGCCGGTGGGCTCCGTTTTTGGCGTATTCTTCCTAGCAGCCGCAGTTAATCAAGACATTGAAAAAACATATGTGCAGCGTGATGACCTTGTTGATAACTTAAAACAAAAAGTTGAAGAACAAACCAAGCATTTGTCTGAAGCTCTTGATCAAGTAAAGAAAACGCAGGTCGATCTTGTTCAATCTGCTAGGCTTGCTTCGCTCGGTACGTTAAGTGCGGGCATTGCGCATGAAATCAATAACGCTATCAATTATGTTAACGGTGCAGTAATTCCGCTTGAGCGTCGGGTCATGAAATTTATTCCTGAGAGTGAAAAACAGCTTACTGAAAAATTATTTGCAGCTATCAAAGAGGGTACACATTTAACTGTGGAAATTGTTCGAAGCTTGCGAAATTTTACTGGGTTAAATCAAAGCAAAGTTAAAGATGTAAATCTAAAAGAAACAGTAGCGTCTGTTTTAACAATTTTAAAAAGCAAAATTAATCATGTAAAAGTTGAATTGATCATCGAAGATAATTTAATTTTAACTTGCTACCAAGTCGGCATGAATCAGATATTCATGAACTTGATTTCAAACGCCCTGGATGTAATGCCTGAGATAGGCGGAAAAATTACGATCGAGGCCACTAATATTCCAAACGATAAAATTGAGATTCGTGTTTCTGATAATGGTTGCGGGATGAGTCCGGACGTTCAGAACAGAATCTTTGATGCTTTTTATACGACAAAGGCAGTTGGAAAAGGTACCGGGCTTGGATTGCACATTGTACATAAAGAAGTAGAACGGCACCTTGGTAGTATAAAAGTAGAATCTGAATTGAACAAAGGAACAACCTTCGTAATTTGTGTACCAAAGAATCTTGATATGAAGGTTATTGGGGAGGCTGCGTGAGACCAATTATTGTCTACGTAGATGACGAACCGATGAACTTAACAGTCTTAGAAGCCGCCCTTCCAGCTGAATGGGATATTAGAACTTTTGATAGTCCGTTAAAAGCATTAGATTTACTCTCACAGATTGATCCCTGGATCGTTATGTCGGATCAGAGAATGCCAGGAATGAATGGAGTTTCTTTTTTAGAAATAGTTAAGAAAACCAATCCAAATGCAATTCGAGTCTTAGTTACCGGATACTCTGATGAAGACTTGGTTGTTGATTCGGTACGTAAAGCCCAAATTTCAGATTATATCCGCAAACCATGGGATGTTGACGACCTTGAGCACCGAGTCCGCCGCCTAGTAGATACTTATCTACTAGAGCAAGAGAATCGCGAGAAAACCTTGCTATTAGAAAAGCAAAACATTGAGCTTAACAAGGCCTTGCAGGTTGCTGAAGAATCTAAAGTACGTGAAGAAAAGTTTAGAAAAGAGCTTGAATGCTGGGCGCCGCCATTCATTTTAAATATGTTTGAGTCTGGTGAGAAGTCGTACCCATGTAAAAAAGATCTTGCCGTGATCACTTATGACATTATCAAAAGTTCTGAACTACATAATAAAACTTTTAATGGCGTATCGATTCGCTCTTTGATCCTTCGTGGATTCACTGAAATTTTGTTAAAGTCTGGCGCGTGGCGTGAGTCACACTCTGGGGATTCGGCGTTTGGTCACATTGGTCTGTTTAAGGATGTTCCGAATGCATGCGACATTTTACTTTCAGCAGCGTCAGAATTTCGAGTTTTTCTACGCAACCTAAGCTTACAATCGAATTTGCATTTTGAGTGTGGCATTGGGTTACATTTTGCAAAAGAATGCTCAGTAGATATTCATGAAGTTCACATCGATTACTTCGGAAAAAAAGTTACACAAAAATCGTTTGATGCAACAAGTTCTGGCGTGGATCTTGTACATCGAATTGAGAAGTTGGCTCATGATTATCCCGGGTCTAATCTCATGATGACCAAAGATTTCTACGATCGAATTACCATCGGGAAAACTAGTATTCACAATTTAGGTATGTTTCCCTTCAAAGGACAATCGGAAGAGACTGAGGTCTTTGCTAAGTTCAGTGAGCAAGCCATGGATCTTATAAAAGCGAAGCCGAAGGTCGCCTAAAGCTCAATAAATAAGCTTTTGGGCAGTCGTAATCAATTAAAACCCTTTCCCTTTGACATTATTTGGGCTCACCAATAGATTCTTAACTTCGTGTCGGGGCGTAGCGCAGTCTGGTAGCGCATCTGGTTTGGGACCAGAGGGTCGTAGGTTCGAATCCTATCGCCCCGACCAATTTTCGATCTTTTCGTGCTCCAGCTTTTGCGGTGCACGCGCGATTAACGGTTCTTCGGTTCTTCTCGGTTCGTAGTGGGTAATCCCAAAAAACATATTAAACACAAGCATTTACGCATCTTAATCAATAAAGTTCAAAGCTCTTAACGTCGTAAGCTCGTTTTTGGATGAGCTTTGCCACGTTATTAAAACCTTCTGTTCTGGCGTTTGTAATTCGATTTAAAAAAATAATTTTTTCTAACTATTTGTATTTTGTTCCATCGATTCTTAATTAAATAATTCAGATAAAAAAGTAACCTAATCTTCCCGGTTTTTTCTTCCACATCTCCCCACTATATTTTATGAAAAAATAATTATTACAAAAGCGTACTCTTCATTACGACACATTCCAGATAGTTAAGTCTGCAATAGAAGCATATCTTTGAAAGAAGTTAAATTTCGGTAAATAGAAAACAAGAAAAATTAATTTCTGAAACATCAAAAAAATAATGTTAAAGACCTGCCAAGAGATTTAAGAAAAATTTTTGAATAATAAAAAACGACTTGTTAACTCATAGAAATTTGCGCAAGTATCCTCTTAATAAAAAAAGGAGGCTCTTAGGTTCGTTAATCGTTTTCGTCATTTGATCTTAGGATCAATGGTCATTTTCAGTTTCTAAGCTGCGCAAGCAGCAGCTTGTAATGTCAGAGAAGCAAATTGGGAAGTTAATGTGAAGGGAAGTGACCCTTCAGTCAAAGCTCTTATTGGTAATCCAACCACCGACATCCAAATGGTTCCAGGAGGTGACGGCTGTTATCGTCATCACCAATACGGTTCGGTATATTGGAATAGGGAAGCGGGCGTTCACTTTATTATGGGTTCAATTCGCGAGAAATGGTCAGCCCTTGGGTGGGAGCGTAGTTTTCTGAAGTATCCAGTTACCGACGAACTTGCTAATCCTGATCGGGTCGGTCGATACAACCATTTTCAGGGTGGATCTATTTACTGGCATCCATCAACAGGCGCCTTCGAAGTTCATGGAGACATTCGTGCTTTATGGTCACAGATTGGATGGGAATTAAGTGGACTGGGCTATCCAAAGTCTGATGAGTTAACGGCGTCGGATCGAGTTGGTAGATTCAATCATTTTCAAGCAGGTTCAATTTATTGGAAACCAAATTTGGGTCCACACTTTGTATTGGGATCAATTAGCAACTATTTTCATACGAATGGTGGTTTCGCAAATGCAAATTTTGGTTATCCAATCAGTAATGAATTAGCTCCGGCAACTGGAAACCCGAATCGCTTCGGTGATTTTGAAAATGGTGTTATTTATTGGAAGCAAAGCACGGGTCGTACATCAGAGCTTGGCAAATTTCCATTAGCAAGCCGCGATCGAGACCAGCTAGAAGCTGAAGCGCGAACTCAAGTCGCTTCGTTGATTGCCCCTTACGGTAATCAAGCTTACATCGATCGGCAGCCTGAGATTAAAGGCGTCACTCATTATACTCGACAAGGTTTCAATAACGTCATCAATCGAGAAATTCAGTTAGAGCTTCGAATTAAATATAAAGCTGAGTTTATTGGAATTGATGGCGCTTTACCTGATCCTTACACTGATTTAACTTTGTGGATGGCTTTTCGAAAAGAGAAAACATCTAGCGGAACAAATATTATTTTAACGTTAACTCGGGCCGCAATGAAAACGACAGTGCCGGCGCCCACGAATGCTTTTGTTTCGCCTGAAACGATCAATAATAAATTGAAAAATGATGTCTTAAAAAATATTATTGGTAAACCGCGAGTGATGGGAACGGTACCTTCGAATATCAATGTGCTTAGCGTAAAAGTGATGAGCAATGGTGATTTAAATACTTATATTGAGCCTTTGTAATCAATCAGATATTATCCGAGCTTTTTACAGAGCTCGGATTTAATTAAGAGTTACAGGGCTCATTTTTGATTGGAATAAAAAAACTGAAAGTTGATCCAACTCCGACTTCACTTACGACCTTAATTTCACCACCACATTGCTGCACTATTTTTTTAACTATAGCTAAGCCTTGACCGCTGCTGTCTTCACCTTCAGTCGGGCGAACACTGGTTTTGCCAAACTCCTTGAATAATTTTGGCAACTCAGCCTGCGGGATACCAAGGCCCTGGTCGCGCACAGCAAAGTGAAGGGCGTTGGGTTGGGCATCGATAATAAAATCGATTGTTCCGTTTCGATTTGAAAACTTAACCGCATTTGAGAAAAGATTATCTAGAATACGTGAGACCCTGTGGCGATCAAAACAAGCAATGTCGACGGGCAACGAACTGATAATTAAGTTGAATTGAACATCTTTCTTTGCCGCGATTGACTGGCCCACTTTAAACATATCTTGGCCGAATTCATTTACATCCACAGCTTCGAATTTTACATTTGCTTTCACCGACTTGAGCAGATTAATTTCTGTAAGATCATCCAGAAGCGAGCTCATGTATTTTGAATTTCTAAAAAATATTTGAAATACTTTTCTTGCTTCAGAGCTGAGGTTTTTATACCAGTTCTCATCCATGGATGCCTGTGCAAATCCATTAATAACTGCCAACGGAGATTTTAAGTCGTGCAACGTCATGCTAAGGTTGCGGCGGTCACTTCTAGCGAGTGCCTTTAATTCTTGTAATTGTCCATAACTGATTATCAATGATATTGCATCAGCAATCTGGACTGCTGATGCTTTATGAAATTCGTGGTATGTATTTTTTTGACAACTTGAAAAGAAAACAACGCCGATCGATTCTCCCTCAGAATAAAGTGGGCACGTTAGGTTTGATTTAATTCCATCCAATAGAAGAAGGCGCGAAGTTTCAGATGCTGGATTATCAATATCATACCGAGTTATATCGTTGTTAATTCGAGGTTTGTTCATTTGCATGATTTCTAAAAGACGGGCGCCAACAACTTCAGTCGAATGCGAGGAATTAAGATAGTTTATTGGCACTTTGGATTTAACCCATGTCATGTGCATTTTACGGTCGTCCCCGATACCCTTAGTCAGTGCAATCCCAATGCGATCAATTGGAATATGTAAAGTTATCGAAGAAAAAACATATTCAAGTATTTCTTTGTACTCGACTCCTTGTAAAATTTTGGAATTTATTTCTAGAATTGAATGCAATAAAGTACTGTGATCAGCTAGTTGCAATTTTCTTTTTTGAGCTTGATTAGCTTCAACTTCGATTGATTCCACAAAACCTTCATTCCAAAAAAAATTGATGTAAAGAACATCAATTTAAACCCAATGCTATCAGCGCACAACTGGCAATTGACGTAGCGTAGGTGAATCAACGCACTATGAACAATCAAGAATTAAATAAGAAGCGAAGCTCAGCGGCAATAAATACAGAACAATCGTTTAAATTAAAAGCTTCACAAGGTTTTTCAAAAATATTTTACTAGTTTGTTAAATTCCTATTAAAGTGTGAAGCTTAATTTACTTTATTAAAATAAATGACGGACGCTCAAATGAGTACTCGTTGCAAACGGCGGGACTGTTGCGTTCGGTTATTTTATTTATTGCAACCAACAGTATCGTCGAACAAACGGTTCTGAATAACTTACTAAAAAACTTCATCTAAGAAATTCTTCGTCGCTTCGAAAGACCTCTTGTCGGCAGCTTCGTTGTAGGCTGCGCCTTTTGCGATATCATTACCGGCCTCAACTTCCGTGAAAGAGTGAACGGCGCCACCGTATTTCACTAATTGATAATCGACCTTATTGTTTTGCATTTCATTTTCAAATGCTGAAAGTTCTTCAGGTTTTACGTAAGGGTCGATTGCTCCGTGAAGAGCTAGCACTTTTGCTTTAATGTTTTTTCCATCGGCTGGGGTTGGGCTATCTAATCCCCCATGAAAACTGACGGCTCCAATAATATCTGCGCCTGATCTTGCTAGTTCGATTGCAGCCGTACCACCGAAACAATATCCCATTGCAACAACCTTATTCGAAGGATTCATTTTCTTAAATTCGTTTAAGGCTAACTGCAGACGATCGCGAAATAGTTTTCGGTCATTCTTATATTTTCCGGATTCTGCGCCGGCTGATTTCGGATCTGTCGGGCGCACGCCTTGTCCGTAAACATCTGCAGCAAATACGTGATAGCCTAAATTAGCATAACGCTCGGCTTGTTTTTTTGTTTCATCGGTTATGCCTTTCCAATTATGAATCATAAGAATTCCTGGAGTGTTCTTTTTAAAATTTTTCGGACCAACGTAATAACCTTCGAATTTTGAATCTCCGCTTGCATAGAGAACTGATTTTTTTGACAGGGGGGCTGCTTGAACCGATCCTGCTGCAAAGATTGAGATGGCGAATAAGATAAATACCGACGGAAAAGATGAAATTAATTTCTTCATTTATGCTCCTTAGTTTTTGATAATTTGTTTTAATATACTGGCAGCGATAACTTTACTTATCTATTAATATTTCTTTAGCTTTGCGGCATAGAGTGAGGGCGAATATGCCTTACGGGCTGAAAGGGTTGCGCCTTTCATTTCGATAAAACCAAACTGATAGATTTCTTCGATAAGAAATTTTAAAAGTAAAATTGCTATTTAATTTTGGTCAAATTAGTTCTATAAACTGACGTGCTCTTGATTGAGCTGTGAATCCCTCACTCAGGCACAACGACTGTCATTCGTGGTTCGCAGTATGCAGCGCCGTCCAGACCCTCAACTCCGGGCGCTGAGATCAACACTGTTCCAGCCTCAACGGTCTTCGCTCTACCGCTTAAATTTAATTCTTTATTCGTTGGTTTTTCAGACCAAGTTGCTTTCGTGGGTCCCACGTAAATCTGTTTGTCGACCTGATCACTATTCAAATAGCAGCCGAAAGTTCCTTCAACATCTAAGGGTTTATTTTTGTAAACCTGCAAATAACTAAGTGGATAAGTTGTGTCACGTTTTATGTTCTTTGCCCATACAGTTGAGTGAGTGCAGATTGCGCGTATTCCATTATTTGCTAGCGACTTGCAAAGTTTTGAGGTTTTTTCGTCGGTTGGTAACGTCCACGAACCCGAACCATGGGGTTTAAAATCTTTCAATTTTTTTGGCATCGAGGTTTCACTTTTTAAATTTCGCCAACAATACGTATTTCAGCCGCGAATCTATTGGATGAAGGCCTAAAATAACAATTTTTGGTCGGCTATGTTCATAAAGTTAACACATTTGCTATGATCAGTATCGATTCGCGAATTCGGTTTCAAAAATATTTGAAATAAACCCGAATCAATCGCACTGCCTCACAGCATCAAATGTATTTATCTAAGCCTTTCTTTGCTTTACTCATTTAAGTGAGAATTTTGTTATTAATCATATTTTTTCCTCTGCTGAGTCAGGCTTATCCTGATTTTATTTCGTTTGGTTATCGGACTTGCATTACTTGCCACTACAACGGGCAAGGTGGTGGAGCTTTGAATGACTACGGCCGTGCAGTTTGGGCTTCAGAAATAGCTTCGCATGCTTTATCTAGTCAAACGGCTGATCAGTTGGGTGAGTCTTCTGGATTCTTTGGAAAGACAGAACTTCCTTGGTGGGTTCGTCCGGGGTTTAAATATCGCGGTCTTTTCTTAAGGACAGCTTTAGGTTCGGCGCAAAAAGTGGATCGTTGGATCCATATGCAAGCAGAGGCAAATGTTGCGATTCACTTAGATAAAAAATATGAAAAAGTAATTGTCGCTAATTACGGTTACACGCCAACTCCGAATCGTTTTCGTTCTTCAAATGAGCCGCGGCCTCCGAATTGGGTTTCACGTGAGTACTATTTTCGGTGGCAGCTTGAGCGTAAACAATTTCTTTACATCGGCTTGATGGATAAATTTTACGGAATCAAGCATCCGGATCATACCGCATTTAATCGCGATTTAATTCGTAACTCTCAAAATGACCAAACTCATGGAATAGCTTATCAATACCTTGCCCAAGACTTTGATATTTCAGCGCATGTTTTTGCGGGTAACCTTGGGCAAACCGCAGATCTACGTCAATCTGGAGCCTCGGGAATATTCGAGTATGCACTTGATAAAGAGACAACCATAGGAACGACGGCGCAGTATCTACTTAATCAATACTCTGAACAGAAAACTTACGGCATTCTATCAAGAATTTCATTCGCAAAAGGAAAAAGTTTTTTATTCGAGTGGGGTTTAAAGGATAACGTGGCAAAGCTTCGTGGAACTTCGGAAAAAGGCTATTACGGCTTTATGCAAGGTATGGTCGGCATGGTTCAAGGTTACAGTTTGCTGACGACTTTTCAAACTCATAAACCCGAGATGACGAGCTCAAGTCCGGTTGCAAATCGCGTGTCGATCGGTGGTTTATTTTTTCCTTACCCGAAAACTGAATTTCGATTTGAAGTGGTGAACAATCGTACTTCGACTCCTGAAAACACCAGTGGCGATCAGTGGAGTTTGTTAGCGCAGGTGCATCTTGCGTTATAGTGCGTTTTTAATCTTAATTTTTTCTGTCAATTTGAATGCGGCCGTTACCGTGGGCGCCGGGGTTTATTCTTGGCAAGAAAAAGTTTTAACGTCGACTGACCTTGAAGGAGTCGGCTCTAACGCTTCATTTTCATCGGTTGGTCCAACGATCGGCGTTGAAGGCTTACTAAGTCTTCGCTATCTAGGCGCACTCAATTTTACTTACCATTCGGGTGTTGTGGATATTATTAAAACCGCCAGTGCGAACGTTTCTCAACGCTATAACTACAAATCTTACTGGATGGCCGGTAAATTACTTTATCGGTTCACTAAGAGTTTTTCAGTGGGGCCGAACGTCGTATTTGGACAAAAACAAATTCAAACCTTGCCCGAGACGGCAAGCGCGGGATTATTTCTAAACTTAGAATATAATTTATTTCCGCAAACTCGGCTCATTCAAAGTTTAGGTACAATGGGCGATAGCTCGTTGTTGGCTTATTCTTTTGTTTTGCAAAAATCGTTTTAAATACTTTTAAAATCAATTTTAGATACGTATTAGATATGCTTCTATAGAACTCTTAAAGTGCGTTGATCCAATCGACCATATTTTGAATTTCAGCTGAAGTTAAAGAGGGTTGCCCGCCGGTTGGCATATTTTTAGGGCCTGGGCCCGTCGGGGCATTTTGATTTCGGTAATACAGTTTTGAAGAATCCGGAGATCTTGCCACTACTAAGCCTAAAGTTTTAAAATCGTTCTCAGACATTGCTAGCCATGAACCATGGCAATCTTGGCATTTCATCAAAGAAGTGCGTACCGAGGCAAATAGCGGTGATGAGCCAGTTAAGTCAACCGATGGTCCAAACAGCGAACGATCCAGCGAAGATGAATTTTCGACTGGACCGCAGCTAATCAGCGTGAGCCCAAAAACAAAACTAAATAATAAAGACTTATTTGTAATCATTTACTTTTTAACAGCCTTTGCCGGAACTGAAGCGGGTGCTTTAGTTGGCTTGTCCGGCGCTGCTGCCGTCTTAGCTGCAGCAACCTTTGCCGGTTCAATCGGTACGGTTACTTCGATATTGATATCGTCTTCTGCGCCAATACCTTTGTAACTGACCTCATTAATACCATAGCTAGATAATTTGGTTTTAAATTTTGCGGTCATAAATTTATTTCCATTAGTTAAAACGTATGTGCCTTGAACTTTGGACTCTTTACCGCGAATTTTTAGTACTCCGCTGCCGGTGCCGTTTTTTCCCTCTGCTGAAACTAAAACGGCTTCAGGATGTTGCTTCACATCTAAGTATTTATTTTTTGCGTGATCATCACGTAATTCAATTCCGGTTTTTAAACTATTTAAGTTCACAACAATGTTAGACGCTTTAACTTCGTTCGGACCAACTAATTGCGCTGATCCTTTAACATCACCGGTATTGGCAACAAAATCACCGGCCGGGAAAAGAGTTACGAAAACTTTTACATTTTTTTGCTGGGCGATTGCACCTAATGAAAAAAGTAAAATTGCCGTAAAAAGTGATCTTAATAAAAAACTTTGCTTGCTTGCCATGATAAACTCCATCAATTCAGTTGTAGATAATAGAAACTTTCGGTTACCTAATTATTATCTAAACATAAGATAGAATTGCCAAGCTTAAACAAACTCGAGCACGACCATTGAAGGAAGCGTATTGTTTCGAGACACTTCAAGTTTAATTCAAATCGCCCAATATGATTTTAAGAGGCCTAGGGTATTTTGGGTCGAGCTGAAAACCAAATATGGTTTCTTGGTCAACCTCGGTTAGGAATTCGATACGACGTCGTTAATTAAAGTCCCCGACGAAGCTCTAGGTGAGTCCTGATGAGCCTACTGCTTAGGAAAAACGGCGGCTAGATCTGCTTTGTTGCGTTCCCACCACAAATTTCCCATGTGTCCGCCACGTGGGTATAGGTTCAGGCGACGTCCGAATGAATTTTTTAAAAATTCAATATCGTTTTGGTTAATAATCATGTCGTCTGCGTTTTCAAAAACAAAAATATTTGGATTACGACGTAAATAAGATCTTAAACTGTGTAAGCTAGAGTTTTTTAACACCTCTTCAATGGTACCATTTGGTACCGTTGGTTGAAGTACTTCTGTAATATAACGTTGGAAAGAAAACTGTTCAGCTTCAAACAGGCGGGCTGACTGGCGGCCTGGCGTTGCTCTAACTTTTAATACGCCGACATCTTTCACCTGCTGGCTGGCGAATATAATATCACGGACTGAATCGCGAAAACTTTTTCCGATAAGCCATTTGTAATCTGAATTATCCAATCGAGAAATCTGTGGCATAACCCGGCTTAAAGACTGAACCGACAGCGGCGAATCGACAAGCGTCTGGCCAGCCGAAAGCAAGACCGAAGTGATATAGCCTTTTCGATTTTCAGTTAGTCGCGCGCCTTCGTTGTAGAAACCGTCTAGAATCCGAAGACCAAATTTTAAATCAATCGCGGGATTGATTAAAAGGGTCTTTTTGAAGTCAAATGCTTTTAGATCGCTATCAATTTTAGATAAAAATGCAGAATATAATCCACCTAAAGAGTAACCAACCAAAGAATAGGAAGACGCATCCACGCCTTCGTAATTACGAAGGTAATTGTTTATGTGTTGCATGAACACATAATATTCTTTGCTGTCGCGGGCAACGTGGCCGGGAGCTGTCGATTCACTAACTCCTAGCGTATACTGCCAAGAAAATGGATTTGGTAAAGTAGCGACATGGTAACCGTTTTTAAAAAGACTTTCGGCAATCATTAAAGAAGAACCTGAACTACCGCCGGCGCCTAAACCCGCAATCACAAATACTAAAGGCGCTTGATGCCGCTGTTTGAATAAGCCAACCTTCATGAGGTGGCGTCCACTGACCAGCGGGATTCGGTTGCGGTCGGGCCTAATTTCAACAGAAACAACTTTATATTTTAGGGTCGTGCTATTGGCTGCGGCCGTTAATGTTGCTAGGTAAGGATTTTCGATGGGGTAATCGTAGCCTGGATTGAAAATAATTTGTGATTTAGCTGAAAAAGAAAAGGAAAAAACCAGTAACAAGATTGCGAAAAAAATTTTCATTACGACCTTCTAAGACCATCTAAAGAGTTAAGTGCGATGATATATAGAAGAGATTGCAACTTTCTTCAACCAAAATTCATGGAACAGTTCTTTCTTGGCTTCGCTTTCACAATGGCAATTGAAGTATGTGGTTTTTTAGTTGCAGTCCAATGCCTCAAGAAGCATGGTCGCTTTAAAGTATTTGATTGATAGAATTTTTTACACCACTCGTCTGTCAATAAACCAATAAGTTAATTGAACAGTGATCGGCATTGACTCGGCCGACCGGCTAGCAGCTGCTTGATTGGAGTAAGTAGAAACCGCACCGTAGGGTTTTTGACTACTCCAAATACGCGAACAAAGCCCTTGGTGAGTCGAGGTAAGCTTACTCTGAGATGAACTTTTCTATTCATGGTGTTTTCATAGGTGATCAAGTCACCCCATGGAAACGGCGGTATCGTTAACCCTGAGCTAAATCCCGTGGCGAAGCTGTTTGGCGTCTTTGTCGCAAAACCGGGAACAGCGGGTGGGTAAAACGATGTTCCCACTGAGCGCAATTCTGTCTTTTGATTGGCAGCGTAGGGTCCAAGTTTTACGACCGCCCCCGCAACGAAGAAGCCTTTCAGGAGGGTTGTTTTATACTTTTCAACATCTGTAAAAAACTGAAGCGCCAATGCTTTTTCTTCCTTATTGTAGCCGATCGAAACACCTAGGTCGAATAAGCCACCGTAGCCTTTTACAGGCTGGCCACCTTCTAGAACCAAACCGATCGTCGCAATGATTCCGAATTCATTTGAGTTTGCGATAACCGGTGCTTGCATCCACATATTTGCGTCTAAAATTCTAAGAAGTTGAGAAATCGCTTCTTTAGAAACTTGCTCACTAGATTTAAGTCGTTGCGTATCGTACTGCGCTTTAAGTTCTTCGCGGCGCTGCTCTAAATTAACAAGAATATCTTCACGAGTTCCGTCATGATAAGTTAAGGCTTCGGTAGTAAGTCTATGATTTTCGTTTTCGAATTTTTCAAACTTTTGGTTCATCCGATATGTCGCAATTTTTCCGATTGATTTTTGATGCGAGGTTAATGCTTTTTCGGCAAGAAACAGGAAGTTTTTGCGGTTTTCCAGAAACATCGCTTTTTCAGCTGTTGAGAGCGTGTCGAAAAATTCAGTGGTGTGCTGAATAACTTCCGATTCAGCCGGGGCGCTGGATGCATAGGTGGGGTTCATGAGTGCAGCCAAAATCGTTAGGCCAAAAACAATCAATTGTGTAAAGCGAATAGTCATAGTTACGTCCCTTTGAATTCATAAAATACGATGCAAAAAGGTAGCTCAAACCAGTTTTCAGCTAGATGCACCTGTTCAATTCTAAGAACGTTGGAGTCGCGCAGACTGTTAACATTTTTGACAGATATTCAAAAGGCGGCACAGATTGATTACATTGATCACTGATCCGCTTGAATTTATATTTGAAATTATATTTAAATTGTTATTTGATGGCGCAATGGAATTTGGCAAACTGGAAGATATTGAAAATGTAAATTGGGATCTTCCGCCTGTTAGCAATACCACCATTTTCTATTTAGAAAATCGACCCAAGCCGACTGAGTTTCAAGTCTACTTTGGGGCTCCGGCCTGGGGACATAAAGAATGGGTCGGAAAAATATACCCTGAAAAATCGAAAGCTACCGAGTTTCTTTATCATTACGCAAGAAAATATAATTGCATCGAGCTGAATACGACGCATTACCGAATTCCAACTTCTGAGCAAGCGGCAAAGTGGGTTTCGCAAGTGCCTGAAGGATTTCTATTTTGTCCGAAAGTGTATCAGTCAATTTCGCATTCAAGTGGCGGAATGGCCGATTTGACATTACTTCGCGAATGGTTTCAGTTTTTAGAAAATCTGAAAGGCTTTTCAGGGCCGTGCTTATTTCAACTTCCTCCGTATTTTGAATACAGTTCTAAAGCGATACTTTTCAATTTCTTACAACAATGGCCAAGTGAACATCAACTTATGATCGAGCTTCGGCATGAAAGTTGGTTTGAGCATGGCGAAGTTCTACCTGCTTTTTCGCAGTATCTGCAATCCAAAAATATCGGCCTGGTCATTACCGATGTGGCTGGTCGTAGAGATGTGGTTCATACATCTATTAGCGCGGATTATACTTTTGTGCGTTTTATTGGAAACGAACTTCATCATAGCGATTTTACGCGGGCTGATGCATGGGCCAGTAAGTTTGCTGAGTTGAAAAGCCTTGGCCTGCAAAAATTATTTCTAATTATCCATGAGCCTAATGATATATGTGTACCTGAAATGACAATTCAATTTATTGAAAAAATTAATGCAGCTTGCGCGACAAATTTAACTTTCAGTATGACTGAAACCGAAAACTTACAACCAAAATTGCTGTAATTAGCGATGTTGCATGCTGCAAAACACCATCGATATATATTGAACATTTGAATTTCGCCCGATGACGTAAAGTTCTTTGAAGTCTTCACTGGTGCGAAAATAATAGCGAATATCGGACTGCTCAGAAGCGTAAGCTAATTCAACATTTTTTTCAGTCACCGTAATTACGGTCAGTGGGCTTGACTGCGTTAGCAATTCACGAAGTTCGATTGAATTCATGTTTTCGTACGGATCTTGAGTGCTGAAAAAAGAAAAAACCCCATTACCTAGAAGTTGATCGTTTTCATTTTCAAAAACGAAGGCACCATGATGAGAATGGTTCGAATGATAATCTGGGTGAATGTGAAAACAGGTGCCGCTAAACCCGACGATGCTATTATTTATAAAATCATTGCGTCCTGCAGCGAATTTACGGCTGATTTTCCTCATTTTAGGAGTGCAATTAGCTTCCTTACAAAATTGTGCCGGATCTTCAATCTCTAATGCAGGTGCAGTTGTGGCAATTAAGACGCCAGACAAAATGTAATTAATGAGTCTCATTTATTATCTCTTTTCGAATAAATTTCGTTTTGATATTCGCCTACTTCTTTGCGCAAATTGAGACGGCTATCCGGTAGAGGATTTACCAAATTTTTTTAGTTACTGTCTAACAATTTTATGACACCATTGACGGTAAATGAATTGCAAGTTCTTTCGCTCATCTCAAATTCCTATTCAGACTCTGTCAAAGGCAAATTTATGAGCCTTGACCAGTATATTCAACGAGTACCAAAAACGATACTTGTTGGCGGCGTACTTATTTTGGCATTGGCATTTTTTGTTTTAAATGAGCCACTCAGGGACGAATGTGAAGTTGAAGCGCGAAATTTCGATAAAAATACGCGCGGGGTTCTGTCGGCCGGGAAGAAAAAAGGTAAAATTCAGTTCGCGCAAATGATGTACTGGAAAGATCGCTGCCGAGAAGGCAATAGTGCCGGGGCCTGTGAAGATTATTTTAATGGCTTGCGGATGGTAACGAGCGAATTTAAATCCTTTAGTAATCAATGTCAGACCAAGTATGTTGAAAAAAACGAAGATTTCTTGCCACATATTGCGCACGCCCTTAAAATTATACCGCTGCTAGCTTGGGGAGAGAAGCCACCGGCCGATATCTCTTTTCGGCAAGGGTGGTTGACTGAAGCCGATGTTAAAACATTTTGCGCTTTAAAAAATATCTATTTAACAACGGCCGGAGATGAGAAATTTCTGGAATTACGAAGTTCGGTCTACGGCGTTTATCCCGATGCCTGGCCCGAAAATGCGCCGATCGACGGGCGCGATGTTGAAAGTCGTCCTAAAGCCCTGAAGACGATTGAAAACACGCAGGGATCGTTAACGAAAGAAAAAATTTACGAGCGAAGTTTATTTTCAATGCGTTGCGATCTTTACATGTGAAGCAATATTTCTATTTACAGGCCGGCAAGTTCAATCGAGTTCCACTTTTTTCGACCATTCTTGGAAGTAACTTTACCTAGAAAAAAAATGATGGTTCTGCTCGATGCTGAATCTTGATTTGACTGCGCGTGCGTTTAATTAAAACCCAATCAATCGGCTGTAGACCGAATTCAGATAAATCGTGATTTAATCCTTTAAGTTCCATCGTGTGATTTGCATTTGTAGTTTGAAAAAAATTCATAAGTTCCCCTTGTTTGTGTTTACAAGGGAAGGTTGCAATATCAGCGCTCTGTGCGCGCATCGTCAGCTGTAACATATTTACTTTGGTCGTTTTTTGTCTTTAAATGAAGACAAATTCTTAGAAAGTGGAAATATGAAAATGAATAAATACCGAAATGAATTAGGCATCTTTTTATTGTGGGCCGTCTGCGTGGTTGTATTTTTTAAATTTATTGAGAATCGACAAGTAGCCGCCTTGATTGCGGGAATGGGGTTTATTTTTTGGCCCGCTTTATTTCTTTATCTTGAGTTTCGCTCTGATAGAAAAAACAAAATTCATGTTTTTGCTTTATCGTTATTCCTCGTCGTATCGGCCATACCGATTTTTCTACTTCGCGTTCTAAATTGGGGAGTAGACTTCAGTACTTTAAGTCTTTTTGGAATTCCGGCCGAGCAGTTTCATCGAAGTTCGAATTTGATCTATTTAATTGTGATGGTTTCGTGTCTTTATCATTCGTGGAAGTTTGATCGTGATGCGCGTTTGGCCGAAGCAAGTCGAGCGGAGTAGTTAGATAAATTGTTTTAACCAAAAAAAAGCCGGCTTCTCAGCCGGCTTACCGTTAGGAACAACAATTGAATTAATATAAACTGATTTTATCTAGGCTTCAAATGGAACAGGACTAATTAGTTCTGGTCTAGCTGAAGTGTCATAAGCATCCGTACCAGAAGGCAATAACGCTAAGTTACGTGCTTTCTTTACAGCAGAAGAAACTTGCTTTTGCTGAGATAGGCTTAATTTTGAAATACGAGCTGGAGTAATTTTACCAGCGTCGCCAACAAATCGAGTTAAAGATGCTGGATCTTTATAATCGAAGTTGTGATCACCAGCGTACTCAGTTCGGTACTTGCTGCGTACATTACTTTTTCGGCCTTCGCGTCCGCCGCTATCTTGACCTTCGTCTCGGTTTCCTCGTCCGCCGCCATCGCCACGTCCGCCATCGCGTCCGCCGCCATCACCACGTCCACCACCATCACGACCACCACTACGATTCATTTCTTTTTCCATTCTAATACCTCTTGCCATTTGAAGAATATCTGAATATACCAGAAAGCTCGGTTTTGGAAGAAAAATATTTGTCTTAATTTAGGCACTGGTCCAGGACCGCAAAAGAGCAGTTTAAAAAGTGTAGCTAAGAACGCACTATTATTGAGGAGATCCAAGTATGAGTCGTTGCGAAATCACAGGAAAAAGCCCCGTAGTTAAAAACTTGGTGAGCCATTCTAACATTAAGACTAAGAGCACTGCGCAGCCTAATGTTCAAAGAAAACGTATATTTAGCCGAACATTAAATCAAATGGTACGTCTGCACGTTGCTACAAGCGCGATTCGCGATATGGAGCATTCTGGTGGATTTGATGCATTTATTTTAAGTCAAAACGATGGAACGCTTTCAAAGCGTGCTATGGAAATTAAAACACGCATTCGCCGTAAGATGACTGCTAAGAAAAAGGCGTAGGGAGATCACATGAGACTAAAAATTAAAACAGGCGACACAGTTCAAGTTATTGCGGGTAGCGACAAAGGCAAAAAAGGTCCAGTGATGGAAGTGAAACCTTCAGCTATGAAGATCAAAATTCAAGGCGTAAAAATTCAAACTCACTATGATAAAAAAGATGGCTTACTTAAAAAAGAAGGCTTCATTGATTATTCTAATGTGAAACTTGTTGAACAAAAAGCTGCGAAGGCCACAAAAGAAAAAAAGACGACTAAAAAGACGTCTGCTAAATCGAAGTAAGCTCTATCCAAATCTACTCAGCTAGCCTATGCGGCCCAGCCTGCGCGGCCCGGCCAACAGAAATTTATTTCTTTAGGCTGGGCCGCATAGGCTAGTCTAAGATTGGTCGAGAGAACTCGAACAAATCATAAAAAATCTAGATTAAATTTAAAGGCTATTTGAAAATAAGATATGTTTTCAAATGGCCTTTTAGCTTTTGTATTCTTATTAATGTCGACACCTATCAGTTGGTCACAAAATTCTGAGGCGGATTCGTCAGATATATTTTTGCTTTGTAAGCGAGATAAAAGTGTTCGCTGGTTGCGTGCCTACAAGCTTGATAACGGAAAATGTAAAACTCTTTACTCTAAAGAAGGTTATTTACAGGTGGTCAGCTCGGCCACATATTTTTCATCTTGCGAAGGGGTTTTGCAAAGTGTGCAAAAAAATATTGAAGAGGGTGGTTTTAAGTGTGCGAATATCCCTCAAGTATCTATTCTTGAACTAGAAGACTAGTTTGATCAAAGGCTCACCTATGAAAATTGGTTTGGTTCAGCTTAATTCAATCGACGATTTGACCATCAATTTAAATGGAATGTTGAAACTTATTGAGCAGGCGAAAGCCCACCAACCTGATCTTTTAATATTTCCCGAGAACAGCCTTTATTTTCGGTTAGACGCCAATGGCAAAGTGAAAGCTTTAGCCACGAATGATAAAGTATTTGGTGAGCTGCAAAAAATTTCGAATGAAACTAAAATTGCATTTCATATTACGACGGCGATCGACGACCAAGCAAAGGTATTTAATGCATCGGTTTTCATTCAGCCAGACCACCAACCGAAGATCGTGTATCGAAAAATTCACTTATTTGATATTTCACTGACTGATCAAAAACCAATTCGTGAATCAGATAGCTTCGTGCATGGAAGCGAGCCAACCATTTTTGAATTCAAAGGTTTTAAATTTGGCAGTTCAATTTGTTATGATATTCGTTTTGCAGAATTATATAGTTTCTATGCGAAAAAGCAGGTCGATGCGATTGTGGTGCCCGCTGCTTTTTTGGTCAAAACCGGCATGGCGCATTGGGAAGTTTTACTGCGCGCTCGTGCGATTGAGTCTCAGTGTTATATTTTAGCTCCGGCCCAGTCAGGTCACCATGTCAATCCGACGACCGGGGCGAAACGCGAAACGTACGGGAATACCGTTGCGGTTGATCCTTGGGGACAGGTTTTAGTAAAAAAGGCCGATGAAGTTGGCGTTATTTACGTTGAAATTGCGAAATCTGAAATTGACATCGTTCGTAAGCAAATTCCCATGCAAAATCACCGACGTCTTTAAATCTTAAAGCTTTATTTTGTAACTAATTAAGTTTAAATTTGAGATATGAAAAATCGAAATATTTTTATTTTTGTGTCATTAATTTTTGCCTTTTCTTCAACCGTATTCGCGAACGAAGATTCTGAAATTTCAGAAAAGGCACGTAGTCGGCAATATGCCGGTGGCGCTGATGAGGAAGATCTAAAGGTTGTTCAACTACCAGTTAAAGATCAGAAAGCCAAAACCGATGAGAACCAAGAATCGAATGAAGGTTACTAATGACGATACATGAATCAATGCCCGAGGGCGTAACACGTGAAGCAATGGATGTTGATGTACTGATTGTCGGCGGGGGAGCAGCTGGTCTTTCTTGCGCTTATCGGTTGGCCACTGAAATTGAAAGACATAATCAAGCCGTTAATGAAGGAAAACTTCAGGCCGAATTAATTCCGGAACAAATGATTGTCGTCTTAGAAAAAGGCAGCGAAGTTGGAGCACATAGCTTTTCTGGTGCCGTCTTAAATCCAACGGCTTTACAAGAATTAATTCCCAATTTTAAAGAATTGGGTTGCCCGTTAGATACCGAAGTTAAAAAAGATGCGGTTTACTACTTAGGAAAAAAGTCTGCGTTTAAATTTCCAGTGACCCCGCCCCCATTTCATAATGTGGGGAAGTATATTGTTTCACTTTCGAAACTAAATCGGTGGCTTGCTACTCAGTGTGAATCAAAAGGCATTAATATTTTTCCGGGGTTTGCGGCAGTAGAAGCCCTTTATGAAGGTAATAAAATTGTTGGCGTTCGCACGGGCGATAAAGGTCGCGATAAAAATGGCGTACCAAAATCAAACTTTGAACCTGGCCTTATTTTAAAAGCAAAAACCACCGTCTTTGCTGAAGGCACACGTGGCAGTTTGTTTAAGGCCGTCGCAGAGAAACTGAAACTTCGCGAAGGTAAGAATCCGGAAACTTTTGAAGAAGGCGTTAAAGAAATTATTCAGATGCCTGCGGGAACCGTTGAAGCGGGCCAAGTGATTCATACGATGGGCTTTCCGCTGAATAAAAGCATCGGCGGAACTTTCATTTATACAATCCCGGGCGATAAAATTATTTTAGGCCTAGTCGCTTACTTAGATTCGAAAGATCCGTTACTTGACCCGCACCGTGAACTGCAAAATTTAAAGAACCATCCTTTTATTGCGAACATGATTCAAGGTGGAAAGGTTTTATCTTACGGAGGTAAGACTTTGCCGGCCGGTGGTTGGTATTCGATGCCAAAACTTTATGGAAACGGCTTCATGGTTTGCGGTGACTCGGCCAGCATGGTCGATGTGCAAAAGCTAAAGGGAATCCACTTAGCTATGAAAGCGGGAATGCAAGCGGCCGATGTGGCGTTGCAGGCTATCTTAAAGAAAGACTCTTCTGAAGTCGTTTTAAAAGCTTACTCGGATTTAGTTGAACAAAGTTATATCGGTAAAGAACTTTACCGAGTAAGAAATTTTCATCAAACGTTAAGTAAAGGATTTTTAGCCTCTTTACCGTTGATTGCGATTCAAGAGATCACGGGTGGGCGTGGACTATTTGACAATATGAAATCACATTTCGATGCAAAAACCACCGAGCCCGTTCGTCAGGTATGGGGTTCTGAGCAAGATGCCGGAAAGTTATTTGCCCCTGAAAATCTAGAACCTGCCGTTCAAGGGCCTTTGGCAATGGATAAACTGGGTAGTGTGTATTTAACCGGAACCATGCATGACGAAGATTCTCCGAACCATCTTTTGGTGCACAATAACGACATTTGCCGGACCGTTTGCGAACCCCAGTATAAATCGCCGTGCACGCATTTTTGCCCAGCTCGCGTTTATGAGATGCTGCCGTCGAAACTTGAGCCCGGTAAGTTAGATTTACAAGTTAATTATACGAACTGTATTCATTGTAAAACCTGTGATATTAAGTGTCCTTTCGTAAATATTGAATGGACTGTACCCGAAGGCGGAGGCGGTCCTAAATATACTGAGACCTAACGATTGGGATTAGGTTCAGCTACAAGCAAAGGACGTTTTAATGGCGCATTTTTATGCCTCATGCCCGAAGGGCTTAGCAGACCTCGTTGAAAAAGAATTACAGTCGTTTGGGTTGCAAACCTGGGAGAAAACCACCGGCGGAGTGGTCTTCGAATCAAACTGGGCCGGTTGTTACAAAGCCAATTTAAAATCTAGATTTGCCAGCCGAATTCTAAAACCTGTTTTAGATTTTCCGGCTTATCAAAATGAAGAACTCTATAATAATATTCGTAAGCACGATTTTACGAAATACATTGATCCAACGCAGACTTTGTCAATCGATGCAGTCGTAAAAGATTGTATGTTGCACGACCAGCGCTTCGTGGCGATGAAAGTGAAAGATGCGATTGTAGATCAGTTCCGTGAAAAATTCGGCGTTAGACCCAACGTTGATAGCGAAAATCCTCACTTAAGAATACATGTGCGCGGAGTGAAGAATCAGTTTGCGGTATCTCTTGATACTTCAGGAAATTCTTTATTCATGCGGGGATACCGTTCGATCACGGGCGAAGCACCTTTGAAAGAAAATTTAGCGGCTGGTCTGATTGGCCTAACTGAATGGGATAAAAAAAGTTCGCTGGTTGATTTGTTTTGCGGTTCGGGAACCATTTTAATTGAAGCCGCGATGATGGCTTTAAATATTGCTCCGGGGTTACAACGCAAAAAGTTTGGATTTTTTCATTTAAAAGATTTTGATCAAAATGCTTGGAACCAAGTCGTTGAAGAAGCGATCTCGGAAGAAAAAGAAGAACTTGATTTTAAATTTTATGGACATGATATCGACCGTAAAGTTTTAGATGCCGCTAAAAAGAATGCTAAGAACGCCGGTGTCGCGGAGCATATCGTTTTTAGTAGTGTTCCTG
Organism: Bdellovibrio sp.; assembly: GCA_043760925.1. Taxonomy (GTDB): domain Bacteria; phylum Bdellovibrionota; class Bdellovibrionia; order Bdellovibrionales; family Bdellovibrionaceae; genus Pseudobdellovibrio. The sequence continues at coordinate 32,232 of JAYUOK010000025.1, forward strand.
TTTCGACCGCGTTACCTCCGGAAGAAAAATGTATGGTGATTTGTAACCCGCCGTACGGTTCACGTATTGGTGACGAAGATAATTTAAAAGATGTCTATCGTGATTTAGGTTTTACTTTAAAGCACCGGTTTACGGGCTGCGAAGCTTGGGTTTTATCTGGTAATGCAGATTTATTAAAAGAAATGAAACTAAAATCGACGCGCCGACATTTTGTTTTTAATGGAAATATTGAATGCCGATTTTTAAAATACGAAATGTATGAAGGCAGTCATCGTAAGCCTAAAGATCCAAATGCGGAAGCAAGGCCTCGGGTTTTTAAATCACAGATGGAAGAATAGTTTTACTTAGTAGTATCTGAACGGCCTTTTCGAAGAAGGCCTGATCTTCTTCATTGAAGCGATTCATTGTCGCAGAATCAATATCAAGTACGCCAATCACGTTATTATTTACGATCATCGGGACTACAAGTTCAGAACGTGAACGCGAGTCGCAAACGATGTGACCCGGAAAATTGTCGACGTCGGCAATTCGCAAGGTTTTTTGTTGTGTAGCGGCGGCTCCGCATACGCCTTTCGAAAAAGGAATCATCGTACAAGCGGGTAGGCCTTGGAAGGGGCCCAGCCAAAGGGTTTGCGGTGACTGTTGATTGTGATCTTCTGCTAAGTAAAAACCGATCCAGTTTATGTCTGTGAAGCGCGAATTTAAAAAAGCCGCTGTATTCGAAAGATCGGTAAGCCAGCGGCCAGTCAATAACGCGTCTAATTCTTTTAGGGACTCTTCAAAAGTAAAATTAATTTTTAATTCGCTAGACTGCATCGGCTAAGATCTTAAATTAAAACGGTTTGTAAACCGCAAAGTACGCAGCAATTACAAACACGAAAATTAACGATATAAATAAAGGCCAACCGATATGACCTTTTCTTTTAGCTAAAGCAACGGCGCCGCCCATGAATAACCAAATGGCTAATTTCACGAAAACCCAGTTTGGCATATTGCGAGCTAATTCTAAACGAGCTAGTAACCCAAATCCACTGACGAGCAAGAAAACTAAGCCAACTCCGTGGGAAACGAAAACTAAAGACTTCGTGGCTCCGGCAAGTTGCCCACCCGACATTTTAACCGTGATAAGGCCGATCAGACCTGAGAACAATAAGACAATTCCAACTAGATGAATTATTTTGTAAAATTCGTATGTCATAGTTTAAGGCTCCAATTTTATGAGTTAACTTTCGTCGGTTAACTGAAGATGTTTTAAGATTCGTTGCACTTGTTTTCTAATCTTTTTAATTTGCGGAATCGACACTAAGGTCTTAACACTTTCACGGTGAGGCTCAAGCGGAAAACCACCATAGACGCCGGGCTCGGTTATTGAATTTGTAACTCCAGCTCGGCCTAAAAGTACAACGTTATCAGTAACGTCAATATGACCGATCACATCAACGGCTCCGGCCGCTAGAATATTTTTGCCAACTTTTGTTGAGCCCGCGACGCGAAAGCTTGCGGCCATTAAGCCATTTTCGCCAATGACAACATTGTGCCCAAAGTGACAAAAGTTATCAGTCTTACAGCCTTTTTGAATTCGAGTTTCGGTGAGCGTGGCGCGGTCGACGGCGGTGAAAGCTCCGATTTCACAATCATCTTCAATGATCACGCGACCAATTTGAGGAATTGCATGATGTAGGTTTTTTTTATCAGTAAAATAGCCAAACCCATCTGACCCAATCGATACATGACTTGCAATATGACAACGGGCCCCGATTTCACAGTAAGCGCCTACGAAGATATGTGCTTTTAATACCGTGTGATCACCAATGACGGCATGGGCTTCGACGACACAAAATGGCCCAATCGAAGCAGATGAAGAAATTTTTGCCAATGGATGAACCGCTGCACTCGGGTGAATGCCTGTTTGAACAAATTCTTTTTTTAAATCAAATAAGGGTAAAACTAATGACATAGCTTGCGGAATATTCGGCACTATCCAAACGGACATGGCTTGAGTCACGGCAGACTTTGCGGAATCCCAAGCTTTTTGCGTTACGATGAAGCCCTGCGCTCCATTTTTGATGCCTTCCAAAAACAGTTTTTCATCACCGGCGAAAACCAACGATGTGCTTTTCGCCAAATTCGGAGGTAAAACTTCTGAAAAAGTCACGTTGCCTGACTGTTGAACTTGCAAAGTAGGTAAGCCACGATCTGAAACTTGCTGGGTTGAAATCGATTTCATATTTGCATTCTAATGCTTCGCGAAAGAAAACACACCATTTTACTTGTGCATCGAACAGCGCAGGATATAAGAACTTCATGAAGTGAGGTTTATTCTATGGCTAAAAAAACTGCACCAAAAAAGAAAACGGCTCCTGCAAAGGCTGCTAAAATTTCAAAAAAACCGGCGAAGCCAGCTGCTAAGGCGGTATCAAAACCGGTCGCCAAACAGGCTGCTAAACCAGCACCTAAAGCAGTAAAAAAGCCAGTGGTTAAACCTTCAAAGCCCATTAAAGAAACAGCGAAAGCTGCTAAGCCCGCAAAAGCTTCCAGCAAACCAGAACCAAAAGCAGCAGTTTCTAAAAAACCTGCTCCTTCGGTGATGTCGCAAAATGAAATCGAAGCCGATGAAGAGAAAACTCCCGTAAAAAATAAAACCGTTATTTCGATGATGGAAGAATCTTCGGGATCGGAAGAGCCGAGCAAAGCTGAAAAAGTAAGCAAGGTGAAGCCGGTTAAAATTGAACGAGGCAATGTAGCTGATGAAAAAGCCAAGTGGGCGGAACTTTATAAAAAATATGGCAAAGAAAAAGCAATAACTTATAAAATGTCAGATACATTTCCGACGATGATTCCGGTTCAACATAAAGTTTTAGGGTGGGGATTTGTTTTAACGAACGAAAATGATCGCCTTGAAGTTTTATTTGAAACTGGAATTCGAATGCTGATTAGCAATTATAAAGCTTCTTAAACTGAATAACTACCTAAACTGAATAGCTTCTTAAACTGGATTAAAATTAGCAGAGAATTTTTATGCGAAGCTTATATTCAAGCATGCGCCCGTATAATGTCGTTTTCATTTGCCTCGGTCCTAGAATGAACTTAGTATCAATCTCACATGTCAAAAGATGATTTAGCACAATTCGATGGAAAAGTAGTAGATGCCCTTGCTGGCGGGATTTACAAAATAGAACTAGAAACTAACAAAGTGGTTATTGCAGCCAAACTTTGCGGTAAGATGCGCCGATTTAATATCCGCATTGTTGTCGGCGATCGAGTCAGCGTAGGGGTTTCACCTTATGATCCGACTCATGGCCTGATTATGTATCGTCATAAATAATAAAATACGATCCCCATGTATTTATTATTCAAACCTAAAATTTTAAAGTTTAAACATTAAAGGGAAAAAAAATGGAACAAGCTCTACAGGGTTATTTGTCTCGTTTTGTACAAGGTATTCCGCCAAAATCTGCAGCCGCTGTTTTAGAACTAGCGGCCGAAGGCGGAACTGTACCTTTCATTGCTCGTTACCGTAAAGAAAAAACGGGCAATCTAGATGAAGTTCAAATTCGAAATGTCATTGAAGCAAATGAAACTTATCAAGAGATCGTGAAGCGTAAAGCTTTCTTGGTGAAAGAAATTGGCGAACAGAAAAATTTGACTCCAGAAATTCAAAAGCGAATTGACGTTTCTTGGGATCTAAATGAACTTGAAGAAATTTATAAGCCATTCAAGAAAAAGAAAAAAACCAAAGCCACTTTGGCGCGCGAAGCTGGCTTAGAGCCATTAGCAAATTGGATCTGGGACATGGGTCACGGAATCATTAAAGATTCTGAAACGATGGAAATTAAAGCGAAGAATTTCATAAGCCCGGATCGCAAAATAGTGACTTACGATGACGCTTTGAAAGCTGCGCAAGATATTATTGTTGAGCGCGTGGCCAATGAGCCTGCGTTGCGTGAACAAGTTGTTAAAAATTACTTTGAGCAAGGTAAGGTTTCAGTCAAGGCTGCAAAAGGCTACAAGCCGAATTCAAAATACGAAATGTACGCTAAAGATTATGTTGAGCCAGTCAAAAACTTACTTGAAGAAAAAGCTTCACACCGTTACATGGCCATGAAGCGCGGCTGGCAAGAAGAAGAGCTGACTTTAGATTTAACGGCTGAAGATGAAATGTTATTAAAATCTTATGAGCGTTTTGCGACAACGACCGCTGAAAATGCAATCGGAACTTATTTAAAAGAGTCAGCACGTTTGGCATTGAACGTTTATGTTCTACCTTCGGTTAAAAACGAAGTGCACGCGAAGTTAAAAGAAAAATCGGACGAGCATGCAATTAAGGTTTTCACTGAAAATGTTCGAAGAGTTCTACTTGGATCTCCGTACGGTAATAAATGTGTGCTTGGAGTCGATCCGGGTTTGCGCACGGGTTGTAAAGTTGCGCTGATTGATAAAGCAGGAAATTACGTTTCACACACAGTTATGCACATTCTTGGTGAGGGTGCAGACGGTAAAGCTAAAACTTTATTAAACGAAGTGACAAAGCAAATTAAAATTGAAGCGATCGCCGTTGGTAATGGAACGGCCGGGCGTGAAACTGAAATATTTTTGAAGAAAGCCCTTAAAGAACTAGGTAAAGACAAAGAGATTCCGGTCATTATGGTCAGCGAATCAGGCGCTTCGGTTTATTCGGCTAGCGATATCGCAAGAACTGAATTTCCGGATTTAGATTTAACTGTTAAAGGTGCGATTTCGATTGCGCGTCGATTACAAGATCCATTAGCAGAGCTTGTTAAAGTAGATCCAAAATCAATTGGTGTTGGTCAGTATCAACACGATGTGAATCAGTCCCAACTTAAAAAAGGTCTTGAGGCCGTTGTTGAAAGTTGCGTGAATAGCGTGGGTGTCGACGTAAATACGGCGTCGGCTTCATTGCTGGCGCACGTTTCTGGCGTCGGTCCTGGTTTAGCAACTGCGATCACTGAGCACCGTAAAAAAAATGGTTTATTTCAAGACCGTTCGGAATTGATGAAGGTTCCGCGATTTACGACTAAAATTTTTGAACAAGCGGCTGGTTTTTTACGAATTTTAAATGGAAAAGTATTTTTAGATTCAACGGGAATTCACCCTGAGCGTTACAGCGCTATTCGGGATATGGCGCAAGATATGAGCGCAAATATCAACGAACTAGTCGGTGAAGGTGCAAAAAAATTATTGGCCGCTCGAACTAAATGGGCGGGTGTTGTTGGTGAATTCACATTTGATGACATGGTTAAAGAATTAGAAAAACCGGGGCGTGATCCGCGTGATCCGTTTAAAGTTTTTCAATTTCGCGATGATATTTTTGAAGTTAAAGATTTGAAGGACGGCATGATTTGCCCGGGCTTAGTGACGAATGTGACTAACTTTGGAGCTTTCGTTGATATCGGGGTTCATCAAGATGGGTTGGTTCATATTTCTGAATTAGCGCACAAGTTTGTCGAAGATCCGCGTAAAGTTGTGAACCCAGGTGATCAAGTCACGGTGAAAGTTTTAAAAGTTGACCAAGCGAAAAACCAAATTGCCCTATCAATGAAGTTAGAAGCTGCTCCAGAGCATAAATCTTTCCGAGATATGAAGGACGAGCGTTCGGGACCACGACCGGCCGGACAGGGTCGACCTCCGCAAGGTGGGGGTGGTGGAAACAGACCCGCGCAAGGTGGAGGTTTCAAACCTCGCGAGGGCCAGGGCGGTGGATTCCGCGATAACCAACGAAACGATCAGCGTGGTGGGGCACCGGCCAAGCCGGCGAATCCATTTAATAATCCGTTTGCAGCTTTATTAAACCAAGGCAATAATAAGAAATAACTATAAGGAGATATCATGGCACTCAAAGTCGGTGGAAAGAAAAAGAACGGGAAGAACAAAAGCGCTCGTCATAAGGCAAAACGTCTTACTAAAAAGAAAAGAATGACTAAAGCTAAGAAAAGATAGTTTTTGAAAGTAAAAAATATTTACGTCATTCGGCACGGTGAAACTGATTGGAATCGAAGCCAGCGTTTTCAAGGCCGTACTGATATTAAATTGAATGATCTTGGCCGAGAGCAAGCGGTTGCTTTACGGCCGGTTATGCAACAGTTAGAAATTGAATCAGTTTATTCGAGCTCGCTTTCAAGAGCTGTCGAAACAGCTGAAATTGCCACGGGCGATCTGAGGCTGACCATCCAAAAAGAAGACCGACTGCGCGAGACCAATATTGGTGATGCTGAAGGTTTAACTTTTGACGAAATAAGCGATAAGTATGGGGCAGAAGCCATTTTAAAATGGCGTTCTTACGAAGAACGACTATTAGATTTTCATTTTCCAAATGGCGAATCAAAACGCGAAATGATGTTTCGAATTCGACAAATCTTTCTTGAAATTGCGCAAAACTCAAATCGTTCAACAATTGGGGTTTTTGCCCACGGTATGGTTATGCGGGCTATGACCTACGTATTTAGCACCGGCATTCCTTGGGAAACCCACGTTTTTACAAATGGATCTATTCATCATTACATTTGGAGTGATCAACACCCTGAACGGATGATTTACAAAGGTAAATACTCACCATGATGGTTGCAAGGTTGAAAAGTTTTTTCAAAGAATATTCGGCCTTAAACTTACTATTGATCGCGATTGTTTTTTATATTCCGCTTGCCTGGTCAAGACAGCTTAATGCAAATTACGTTTCAGCTAAGTTTTTTCTACTTTATTTAGTCTCTGCGATTTCTTTACTAGTTAGTTTCAGGCAGTTAATCATTCCGCAGTTATCTAAGTTTTTATGGACGATATTTATTGCCTTATTCGCACTTCATCTGATTGCTCCACTTATTAGCGGTAGGCCTACTGATTATATTTATCTTTCAAAGTTTTTAGCGTTCTGTGCGATGAGCTATTATTTCTATACACGTAAGACACAGTCGATGGATCAGGTGTTTAATCGCGTAACATATTTGGTTTTCACTACGGTCGTTTTAATTCTGACATTCGCCCTGATGGATTTTTATAAGTTTCGAATTGTTGATTTAAATTTACAAAGTGGATATTTATTGGGTTCGTTCGGTAATGTAAATATGATGTCGGAATTTTTAGTTTTGACGACGCCATTTATTTTCTATTGGGTTCGCTTCAAAGACCGTGTTCCGATATTAGTAAAAATCATTTTATTTACGGCCTGGATATTTTTTATTATGTACTGTCGAAGTCGCTCGACTTGGATTGGGCTGGGGCTGTGGGCTACCTGGGAAATGTTTCGTGGCGGGCGACGAAAAGACTTGATTGCATTGCCAATTGCCATGGCACTTTATTTTTTCGCGATGAATACGCATTCAGTTCCTAAAGATCAGGCGGACGTCAAAAAAGATTCGTTCAAAGAACGGGTCAGCCTTTACAAGGCTACAGCCGAGTTGATTAAAGACAGCCCCTTGGGCGTGGGCCTCAGTCATTTCGACAGTTACTTAGTCCCTTACCAACACGAAACAGAATCAAAGCCGAATGAGTACTTGCACTACGATCAGCCCCATTCAGAGATATTGCGATGGACGGCGCAGTTGGGCTGGTTTGGAATTTTATTGGTCATGGGCGCGGCTTTTTCAGCCATGGCAGTTTTATTTAGACGAAAAAAAGAGGAAAAGCCCGAAGTAAGTGTTAAAAAGAATTTTTTAATCGCCTCGGTATTGGTGTTGGCACCGCAGGTTTTATTTCAATTTCCTTACCATAACCCGGCTTCGATCCTGTATTTGTCTTTTACATTTTCGTTATTTTTAAGTTTATTTTCAGTCCGTAACGAGATTTTACTGAAGTGGAAAATGCGCGTTCCGATTTTTATTTTATCGATTTTCGGAGTATTGCATGCATTTGCTTTTGTTACGTCGATCTATTATGAATCTACGCAAAATGAGGATTTTGAAAAAATATCTTTTGCATGCGCAATTTACCCAATTAACCAAAATGCATGTTTTCTGAAAACTTATCATCTGATTAAGGATCGAAAGTTTAAAGAAGCCCGCAACGAATTGCAGTGGGGTTTTGACCGGTTTCTTTATCATCGCGGGCTTTTGCGATTGCTGCCAAGTTATTTGAAAAATACATCGTCCGACAAAAATACTTGCGAAGCCGTTTTGGTTTATCAACTTTTATTTCCGGCCCAAAAGTTTTTCGACGCCGGGGTGATGAAATCTTGTGTTGGGTTTAGTTCTCCGATTACTTATAAGAACCCAGCTCAATTAAACGCCGATTATCAGTATTGGCTTAACCGGCTGTTACAGTAGCGCGATGAATTTTTTTGAGCACTATCAGATAGAACCTATTCAAACCACGGATTTCGATCAGAAGATTGCATCAACTTCAGATTTAGTCTGCGTTTTTATGTGGGGCCACGACTGCCCCAATTGCGAAATTGCGAAAAACGTATTAATCGATCGAAAGCCTGAGATTGAAGCTTTAGGAATGAAATGGTTTCAGGCAAATATTTACGAAGATTTTGCATTAGCGACCCGCTTCGGGTTATTTGGTATTCCGGTATTCTTATTTTTTAAGAACGGAAAAAAATTGGGTAAAATTAGTCCGTTTCCGGGCTTCGACCCATTTTTTGAAGCGGTTTCTAAATTGAAGACTTTGGTTTCAGTCACGAAGTCTGAAACCTAATTTCGTAGCTTAATTATTCTTTCAGCGATTTGTGTGAAGCCTTCTCCGCCATTGGCGGACGAAACGTAGGTTGGTAGTGAATTCATCTGGCTACTAAAATTTTTAATATTTGCGACGCCAAACGAATGTGGAAATTTTTCAAACATAGGTTCGTCGTTTGGGGAATCACCCACGAAAATACATTTTTGAAGTATGTCAGCTTCGCTCATTTTCAATTCTGTTTTTAAAAAATGAAAAGTTGTTTTTAGCTTGTTGTGGTCGCCAAACCAGCCGTTGACGTGGATTGAACTGACTTTGGCTTGAGCTCCGTGTGAATTGAAGATCTCGACTATTTTTTGCACCGATTTTTTGTCTAGTGGCGTTACATCCTCACAAAAATCAATCGCGAGATCCATCATTCGGCAGAACTGATCAGATGAAACAGCAGAACCGGGAACAGAATTTAAAATTTCATTCTGGATAGTCATTAGTTTTTGCTGATTCGTTTTGATTGTTTTATCGTCAAACGAAAACCAACGATGCATTTTTTTATCGTATCTAAAATAAAATCCACCATTTTCACCGATGATGCCTGCGACGGGCCAGAAGCGGGCGATCATTTCGCACCAACCGGCCGGACGACCTGTAATCGGAATTACCTTTAGTCCAGCATCGTGCAATTTCCAAAGGGCCTGATAGGCTTCGGCCGTAAGCTGGCCTTCAGTCGTGAGTGTGTCGTCGATGTCAGTGAGGACGATTTCGATCTGTGAATTGAACTCATTTAAATTTTTCATTGTGCTTTCTTTGAAATCAGTGTTTTTTAATAGCTTAAAGGAATACGAATGGCGAAGAAAGCTGCATCACGAGAAAATGGCAAATCGAACGCAAAGGCTGGTCCAGGTACTGGTCTAAAGCTTGTTATCGTCGAGTCGCCAACCAAGGCAAAGACAATCCGTAAATTTTTAGGGCCAAACTATATCGTTGAATCGTGCATGGGTCACGTTCGCGATTTACCTCAATCAGCAAAAGATATTCCGGAAAAAGTTAAAAAAGAAAAATGGGCTCAATTAGGCGTAAACGTCGATAAAAACTTTGAACCACTTTATTGCGTGCCCAAAGACAAACTTAAAGTGATTAAAAATTTAAAAGATAAACTACTTAATGCCGATGAACTTTACCTAGCGACGGATGAAGACCGTGAGGGTGAAAGTATCAGTTGGCATTTGCTTGAAGTGCTGAAACCCAATGTTCCGACAAAGCGAATGGTTTTTCACGAGATTACGAAAGAAGCGATTCAGAAGTCGTTGAATGAAACTCGTGAAATTGACTACAACTTAGTTCGTGCGCAAGAGGCACGACGTGTATTAGACCGCTTGGTGGGTTACACAATTTCTCCGTTACTGTGGAAAAAAATTGCCTTTGGATTATCTGCGGGCCGCGTACAGTCGGTTGCCGTCCGTCTAGTCGTAGAGCGAGAAAAAGAGCGAATTCGTTTTAAGAAGTCAGCTTATTTTGGTTTGCTTGCGATGTTAGACAAAGTGGGCTCAGGGAATGCGTTTGAATCAAAAATTCAGTCTTACCAAAATAAAAGAATCGCGACTGGAAAAGATTTTGATGGTTTAACGGGCCAATTGCTGAGCGGTAAAGACATGATCGTGCTTGATCAGGCTTCGGCCGATAAGATCATGAAAGAAGTCCAAGCAAAAAATTGGATTGTGACTGAGGTTGAAGAAAAACCAGTAACACGTAGGCCTTATGCGCCTTTTATCACTTCGACGTTACAACAGGAATCAAATAGAAAATTGGGCTTAAGTTCACGTGAAACAATGCAAGTGGCGCAAAAACTTTACGAGCAAGGTTTTATTACCTACATGAGAACTGATTCAACGTTCTTGTCAGCCGAGGCTATCAAAGCTGCGCGTGACAGTATTGTTTCGAAGTATGGAAATGATTATTTACCGGCAGCGCCGCGAACTTACGAAGGTAAAAAAGTGAAGGGCGCACAAGAAGCCCATGAAGCGATTCGTCCGGCGGGAACAAGCTTTCAAGACCCCGATGTAACGGGTTTAGTGGGACCGCAATTTAAACTTTACGATTTAATCTGGAAGCGCACGATGGCTTCGCAAATGGCTGATGCCAAGCAAAAGCAGGTCTCTAGTAAAATTTCGGCGGGTGACGCAGTATTTTCTGCTTCAGGAACTACAATTGAATTTCCGGGATTTTTACGCGCCTACGTTGAAGGTAGTGATGATCCAGATGCGGACTTAGAAGCTCGCGATGTGAAATTACCGCAGCTGAAAGTAAATGATTCGCTTAAATTAGAAAAAATTGATCCGACTTCGCACGAAACAAAACCGCCAGCGCGTTTTACGGAAGCCTCATTAGTTCAAATTATGGAAAAAGAAGGTATAGGCCGTCCTTCTACTTACGCCAGCGTTATCGGTACAATTATTGATCGTGGATACGTACGTAAGCAAGGTAGCGCATTGATTCCCACTTTTACGGCGATGGTTGTTTCTAAATTATTGTCTCAGCATTTAACTCAGTATGTGGATTTGGGATTTACTTCTGAGATGGAGCAATCGTTAGATAATATTGCCGATGGTGAATTAAATTGGGAAAAATATTTAGCAAGTGTTTACCATGGGCCCTTGGGCCTTCGTGCTACAGTCGAAAAACAAGGCGAAAAAATTGTGCCAGAAGAGGCGCGATCGGTGAAACTTGAAGGTTTAGACCAATACGAATTTCACGTGGGTCGCTACGGTGCTTATGTGAAATCAAAACGCGGTGAAGAAAGTTTCAGTGCTTCGATTCCTGATATTGAAGCTCCGGCTGATATGACGGCGGCGCATGTTGAAAAATTGATTGATCAAAAATTAAAAGGTGCCGATTCATTGGGTGCCGATCCGGTATCGGGTAAAAAGATTTATGTATTAAATGGTCGCTATGGACCTTACGTTCAGATGGGCGAAAGCGATGATGAGAAATTAAAGCGTGGCTCACTTCCGCCTGGTGTTGAGCCGACGGCGGTGGATTTACCGATGGCCTTAGAAATTTTATCGATGCCTAAAACTTTAGGTATGCATCCGGATACGAAAAAAGATGTCAAAGTAGGAATTGGCCGATTTGGTCCGTTCGTATTTCACGAAGGTGATTACCGTTCAATTCCGAAAACGGAAACGGTTTTCACAATGGATTTGGCAAAGTGTATTGAGCTTTTGTCTCAACCTAAAAAAGGCCGTGGTAAAGCGTCTGCGCTGAAAGAGTTTGGTGCGCATCCAATTCATGATCTTCCGGTTAGTTTATTTAATGGTCCTTACGGTCCCTATATTAAAGCGGGAAAAACGAATATTGGTCTACCGGAAGGAATGACGGTTGAGCAGTTAACGAATGAAAAAGCTTTTGAGTTAGTCACCGATAAACTAGGCACCACGAAGTTGGGTGAGACTAAAAAGAAATCTGCCGCAAAACCTAAAAAGAAAGCCGCGGCGCCCGTAGCGGAAAAAGCGGCGGGGAAAGCGCCGACTAAAGTCATCGTAAAAAAGGCGAACAAGAAAAAGTAGAAAGAGTCATGAGCGAGAATAATAAAAGTAAAAAGCATCAGCTGGAGTTGGGCGAGACAAGGTTAAAAGAACCTGATCGTAACTACCATCGCGGTGGAAGAAGCTTTTATTTTTTTGATTTCGATGACAACATCGCTTTTCTGACCACCCCCCTTATTTTATTTCATAAAGAAAAAGACGGCGAAGAACTTACATTAACTAGTGGAGAATGGGCCATTCATCACGCCACGGTGGGAAAGCACGGACCGTATAGCGAATATGAAATTCGCTATGATGATGAAACCGGGTCATTTAGAAGATTTCGTGATGTGAATATTACGGAATTAGAAAAATTGGCGAACCGGAAGCAACTTTTTGTAGAAGATGTTTTACATGCACTTAACCTTCCAGATTTGCAGTGGAAAGGACCTTCGTGGGATTGTTTTTACCACGCTACCTTCAATCAAAGACCAATATCCGTTATTACCGCCCGCGGACATCACGCGAATACCATTCAAGAAGGAGTTCGTGAATTTGTACGCGCTGGATATTTACCAACTGAGCCCAATTATTTAAGCGTTTATGCGGTTAGTAATAAAGAAATTCGTACTCACTTAAAAGATCATGAGCATAAAGCGACAATTGCAGAACTGAAACAACGAGCGATTCGTGCATCGGTTGAAAAGGCGATTGAAGTTTATGGCTATAGCCCGCATCACCGATTTGGAATGAGCGATGACGACCCGAAAAACATTCAAATGGTGATAGAAGAAATGACCCGACTAAAGTCGAGCTATCCGGAGATGTCGTTTTTCATGATCGAAACCCACGGCGGAGATTTTATTAAACATGAAATCAGCCAACACGGATTAAAATCCCAACTTATCCATGATGGAGCATCGCAACTAGATCTGTTCAATCCAACCCGACGTAAGCCTTAATCAATAAATGCCGCAGTATAAAGAGCGTACTAATTTAAAAAGATGCAGCATATACTAATCCTTAAATGAAAAGGAAACATCATGTTTAAATCTTTAGTGTTATCGACCTTGTTGTTTAGCAGTACGGTTGTGTTTGGCCAAGCGATTGAGTTTAACCGCAGTTTAGACTGTAATTGGGTTGATCCAATTCAAATGGGATACTTACAGAATCATTTAGTTTTTAAACAAAAAGACAGCGCTTTAAAAACAAGAGTTGTTGATCAATATATCAAACGCCAAGATCCTTCAAAAATTTATATGCTTGAAGATGACATTACTAAAACGAAAAAAATGATGAGTGACGTTTTCGATAACGTAGCAAAGAAAGACTGTAAATTTCTTCCGGAAATTCAAGCTTTGTTAGTTAAACGTGTCGAAGAACGAACTAATTTTGTAAAGAGCTTTTTAGGTAAAGATTTTAAATTTAATAAGGATACTGAATTCGTTTATGATCCAGATCATAAATCAAATCCTAAGACTCCGGATGAAGCTCATGAATTTTTAAAGAAATATGTTCAATTTCAAATTGCGAATTATTTAGCGACCGATATTAAGTTAGAAGAAGCTAAAGGGCGCGTGATTAAGAATTACGAACGTAACCTGAAGCGCATTAAAGAAACGAAGCCTGAAGAATTAGTTTCTAACTATCTAAACGCTTTTGCCTTGTCACTTGACCCGCATTCGACGTTTTTCTCTAGAGATTATTATGAAGATTTTACGATCGACATGAGTCTTTCATTAGAAGGAATTGGCGCGACACTTTCTCAGCAAGATGGTTTTACGACCATTGAAGCTTTAGTTCCGGGCGGCGCAGCTGCTAAATCAGGTAATCTTGAACCCCAAGATAAAATCGTAGCCGTCAGTAAAAAAGACGGAAAAATGGAAAACGTGATCGACATGGATTTAAAAGATGTCGTGAAAATGATTCGTGGTTCTAAAGGAACAAAAGTAAAGTTGTCAATCTTACGCAAAGAGGGCGAAGGAAATAAAAAGTTTGAAGTTGAATTAGTGCGCGAAAAAGTTTCGCTAGAAGATAATGCTGTTTCAATCTACTACCAAGACCGCGAAATTAATGGCGCGAAGAAAAAAATTGGTATCATTAACTTTCCGTCATTCTATGCAGACTCTAAACGCGGTGGTCGTTCATCTGCGGCCGACATGAAGCGAGTGATCGCGCAAGCCCGTGAAAAGAAAGTTGATGGCCTTGTGCTTGATCTTTCTAACAATGGTGGCGGTTCACTTGAAGACGCCGTTAAAATCGGTGGTTTATTTATTAAATCAGGAAATATCGTTAAGCAGTCTTCTCGTATGGAAGGTAAAGAAATTCCTTTAGCGGATTCGGATGATAAAGTTGACTGGGCGGGACCGCTGGTTATTTTAACTTCTCGAATTAGTGCTTCGGCTTCGGAAATTGTTTCAGGTGCAATGAAAGATTACAACCGTGCGATCGTAGTTGGTGCGGATCACACTTATGGTAAAGGTAGCGTGCAAACGGTGCTTCCAGTTCCGGGTGAATTAGGGGCCTTGAAAGTAACGATCGGGATGTTCTTTACTCCGGGTGGATTTTCAACTCAGCACCGCGGGGTTGAATCGGATATCATCATTCCAAGTCCTTACAGTGTGGATGATATTGGGGAAAAGAGTATGGATTATTCTTTACCTCCGAAAAAGCTTTCTAGCTTTTTATCGAAAGATGCTTACGTTGAAAAAGGCGATGGTTCTTGGAAGCAAGTGAAGCCTGATTGGATCAAGCAGATTAAAGTTCGCTCGACTGAGCGGGTGAGTAAGAATGAAGAGTTTAAAAAAATTGTGGACGAGTTAGATAAGACTAAGAAACTTGGTAAGGTGATTAAAGTTTCTGAAGTGATTAAGGAAAAAGGCGAGAAGGATAAAAAAGTTAAGAAATCTCGTTATGCTGGGAAAGAAGAGAAGGAAAAGGAATACATGAAGCGTCCCGATATTCAGGAAGCTTCGGATGTTGCGGCGGATTTGATTCTTTTGGCTGAGGGGAAAGAGCTTGCTGCGGTCGTGGGGTTGAAGAAGTAGGTCGGGAACGGGGAATTTAAGAGTTTGTTGAACCCACTTCATTTGTTTGAAGTGGGTTTTTTTTGGTTAAGATGCTGATCCGTCCGTGTGAGGGATCTTCTGACGGCATCGTGCCGTCAGATCGGTAAGAGGGAATACTACATTGAGGCGGCGTAGGTTTTGTTTGCTAGGGCTGATAGTCTTTCTTCTAATGGTGGGTGGGTTGAGAATAGGGCGGTTAGGCCTGATTTCTTTTTGCCGCTGATTTTGAATGCTGCGAACTTGTCGTTTGTTGTTCTTAGGTCGGCGTCTTCTATGTCGTTTGCTCTGGTTGCTGGGCCCTCAGTTAGTAGATGTAAAGACTGCAACTTTCTTAAAGCGGCGGCCATTTTTTCTGTTGATGCTAATCTTGCTCCGCCTGCGTCTGCTCTGAATTCTCTTTGTCTTGAGAAATAGCAAACTACGATTGAACCTAGTAATGTTAAAGCTACGCTGGCTGTTGTGTAGATCATTTGTCTTAACATGAAATCGCCGAAGCCCGAGCGTTCGTCGTCGTTTCTTCTAAGTGCACTCATCACCGCCGTTGTTATAATATGGGCGAAGAACATTGCGAATGAGTTTATGATTCCTTGAATGAGGGCTAGGGTGACCATGTCTCCGTTTACGATGTGGGCGATTTCGTGCGCTAGTACGCCTTCGATTTCGGCGTCATTCATTTGTTGCATCAAACCTGTTGATACGGCTACGAGTGAGCGCTTTTTTGAGGGGCCGGTTGCGAATGCGTTTACGTCGGGAGCTTCGTAGTAACCGACTTCGGGCATGATTTTCATTCCGGCGTTTCTGGCCAGTTGGTAAACCTTGTCGATTAATTTTCTTTCGGTTTGGTTCATGGTCTGAGTATCAATTAATTTTACGCCGTGAAATTTTTTGGCCATCCAGCGTGATAGTTGAAGTGAAATGAAAGAACCGACGAATCCCCAAATTAGACATATTATAAACAAGCCAGCGTATCCGCCCCCGCCGAGATTTAATCCTAAAAACCGGGTTGCAAAACCGATAATTAAGCTAATCGTTAAGACAACTAAGATATTCGTTAGAATGAAGTAACTGATTCGTTTAAAAACTTTCATTTGAGGCCTACTTTCGTACTTAAAAGATGAGGTCCATTAGAGCACTGTCAAGATAGTAGTCAACCTGCTTAAAGGCATTGCATTGAAATTTACCGCACCTCATTATACAAGGCTTTTACCCCTAATATTCGCTACGATGGGTGCATCTTATTCATTGATCACTGGAGGTCATTTTGAAAAAAAGTTTATCGCTTTTTGCCGCTGTTATTTTGTCTGGATTCTTGATGATGGGTTGCTCGAAAGAAACGAAGCCTGTTGCGGCTCCTTTGGTGCCTGGTAATCCGGTTAATGATGATGCGGATGAATTAGGTGATGAAGAGATTCTAAAAAAAGTGACGGATGTTAAATGGTGCCAGCTGAATTCAAATCCGGCAATGACTTGGTTTTTTAATCGGCATGGAAACGGTGAGCGGATGAAACTTGGAAGTAATGACCAAATCGTCGAGCTGAAGAAAATTCTTTGGGAGTTGAAGAAAAAAAAGTTTCAAGTTTACTTAAGCGATGGAAAAAAATTACTTTTTGAGAGAAATATTGAAATTAAATATGATGTTGGAAGTGGATCTGATCACATGATTTGGACTCCGATTAAACAGGCGGCTCCGCCTTGCACCGGGCCGACGTGTGCTTCTGAGCCTGCTGGCGATTCGACGGTTTTAGTTGAGTGTAATAAATAAGAACGAGCAGGATTAAATGGCTGAAAAAAAAACAAGTCAGAAAAATAATTCACCAAAACTACAATCGAAAAGTAATTTTGGTGGGTTAGATAAAAAAATATTATTACAAATGCACCGCCATATGGTGAAGTCGCGCGTTCTTGAAGAGCGTTTGATTAAAATTTACCGTGCGGGTGAATCTTACTTTTGGATTGGTGGGCCGGGCGAAGAGGCTTGGGGTGTTCCGTTGGGAATGCTGGGTCGAATTGGCCAGGGACCTGAGAATGACTTTTATCATCTTCACTATCGTGGTACTCCAACATTGATTGCGATTGGTTTAGAGATGGTTGATTCGATTCGTTTGATGATGAATCGGGTGACGGACCCTTCGACGGGTGGAAGAAACTTTTCGAATCATTATTGTTTTCCGAAATGGAACGTGGCTCCGGTGACGTCACCGCTTGAAGTTCAGTATCCGATTGCGTGCGGGACGGCCCATGCGCAAAAAAGACTTGGTAAAAAAGCGATAACGATCGTTAGTGGTGGTGATGCAGGTACGGCCGAAGGTGATTTTGCTTCGTCTTTGATTTTAGCTTCACGTTGTGGACAAGAACTTCCGATGCTGATCACCGTACAAAATAATAAATGGGGAATCTCGACCCATTATGATGGACAACACGGTGAAGATTTTATTGCGGATCGTGCTTCGGCTTTTAATATTAAAGCGCGTGTGATTAATGGGAATGATCCGGTTGAAAGTTATTTATGTATTCAAGAAGATATGGATTATATCCGTAAAACGGGAAAGCCTGCTTTTATTGAAGCGAATGTTTCGCGTCTTTATGGGCATTCGTCAGCCAGTGGTGCAAACCCGGTGCAGGGTGAAATTGATCCGGTCGCTGATTTTGAAAAACAGCTTTTGAAAGCCGATTTAATTTCTGAAAAAGCCGTGAAAGAACTTTGGGAAAATTTTGAAGCCGAGGGCGTACGTGCGACTGAACAGGCGCGTAGTGAGGCGACTCCGGCGGCGGCCAGTGTTTGGGATCATACTTATTATCAAAATGAAAACGCGGACTGGAGGAAATTCTAATGGCAAATATGGCACAGGCAATTAGAATGGCCTTACATTATGCGGAAAAAAATTATCAGTTAAAAGATGTTTTTGGACAAGATGTCGGGGCACCGTTGGGCGGTGTTTTCACCGCTACTCAAGGTCTAAAAACAACTTGGAATTCAACTTTAGACGAACGTGGAATTATCGGAATGGCGATGGGAATTGCCATGGCCGGAGACCGCTGTGTCGCGGAAATTCAGTTCGTGGATTATATTTTTAATACCATCGATCTTTTAAAAATTGCTGGAAATACTTTATGGTGTACGAATGGACAATACAATTTACCGATGACCGTGATGACTCCAGTGGGCGCGGGTATCCGCGGAAGCGTGTACCATTCGCATTCTTTTGATGCGTGGGCGTCGCGTTTAGCTGGATGGAAGGTTGTGATGCCTTCGACTCCGCTGGACGCTTACGGACTTTTACTTTCTTGCATTCAAGACCCGAACCCGTGTTTGTTTTTGAAACCCAAAGCTTTGATGCGCGTTCGTGGTGAAGAATTAATCCCGGGCGAACCGGCGGATGAAAAAGAATTAAAAACCAGAATTGATGCACCTATTGGTGACCGTAAAGAATGGAAAGCCAATTGGCCAAAAGTTGAAGAATATTTAATTCCATTCGGAAAAGGTAAGATCACGCGCGCGGGTGAACAAATCACCGTTGTTAGTTACGGGCGCCATCTTTTAGTTTGTAATGAAGTTTCAGATCAACTTGCAAAAGAAGGTTATTCGGTTGAAGTGATCGATCTTCGCTCGATATACCCTTACGATTGGCAGATGATTAAAGCTTCGGTTGAAAAAACGGGGCGCGTGCTTTTTGTCAACGAAGACACCGAAGTTACTAATTTCGGTGAGCATTTGGCATATCGGGCAACCACTGAATTATTTTACCATTTACTAGCCGCGCCTAGAGTATTGGCGGGTAAGAACGTGCCGGGAATCGGCTTACATCCAAATCTTGAAGATAGCAGTGTGCCGCAGAAACATGAAATTGATTCATTGATTCGACAAATTTGTGCTGAGGTCCCCTAGTGAGTAAGAAAAAATCGAATTTAATTAAGACAAAAAATCTGCCCTTTGATAAATATCTTCTTTATAACCAAGCCGTGCAATCGCCCGAAGATGATGTGCAGTTCTATTTAGAGCGTTATAAAGAAATTCGTAAAGGTAAAAAACCAATTACTTTACGCGAAGATTTTTGCGGCGGTGGGGCCATCTCATGCGAGTGGGTCAAGCTAGATAAAAAACATCGTTCGTCGGGACTGGATTTGGATCCAGAACCAATGGATTACGGCCGAAGAAATTATATCTCGCAACTGACGGCAGATCAGCAAAAGCGAATCTCACTTATTAAAAAAGACGTTTTGTCGCCGGGACTGCCGATCGCAGATATTGCGGTTGCCGTTAATTTTTCTTATTTTTTATTTAAGAAGCGGGAAGTTTTAAAAAAGTATTTTACCAATGTCTATCAATCGTTAAATAGCCAGGGTCTATTTATTTTAGATATTTTTGGTGGCTCGCAGTGCTTCGATAAAATTGAAGATAGAACGAAACATAAGAATTTTACTTACTATTGGGATCAGCAAAGTTTTGATCCTGTCACAAATGAAGCTTACTTCGAAATTCATTTTCGCTACAAAAATAAAAAATACGAAGGTGTTTTTAACTATGATTGGCGGATGTGGTCGATACCTGAATTGAAAGATCTTTTAGTTGAAGTTGGCTTTCAAGACGCCAAAATTTATTGGGAAGGTACGAATAGTAAGGGCGGCGGTAATGGAGAATTCACCCAAGTTGAAGAGGGTGAAGCTTGTCTAAGTTGGATCGCCTACATTGTTGGAGTCAAATGAGTTTTACCACGCAGCAGAGGGAAAAACAGACGTTAAAGCTTCAAGACTATGAAGTTTGGGTACACCTTGGTTGTACGGCGGATGAACAGGCTTTCACCCAGCCGATTCACTTTTCAGTCGAAATTGAATTTGATCAACCCGTCGTGGGCTGTGAAACGGATCGTCTAGCCGACTCCGTTGATTATGTCGAGCTGACTATGCTGATTAAAAGCCAGTCTATGAAGGGACCATTTCATTTAATTGAACACTTAACTTATCGGGTATTTAAAAGTTTAATCGCGTATTTAAAAATAAAACAGACAACGGGTCGCTTGATCGTTCAGGCTAAGAAAATTCGAGTTCCGGTCGAGAATTTACGTCATGGCGTGGTTTTTACATGCGAAACCATCTTGTAGCTCTGGGCCTAGGCTCTAATTTAAAAATCCCCATTCAAAATTTAAGAAGTGCTTTGGATGAAATAAAAAAAATTTCGGATTTAGTCGTTTTAAAGGTTTCATCAATTTATGAATCTGATGCGCAGTTGCCTGATCAGGCGAATGCTGATTGGAATCGAAATTATTTAAACGCCGTGGTATTATGTGAAGCCAAATCAACTCTTTATCCCAATATTCTTTTAGAGGGCCTAAAAGAGATTGAAAAAAAATTGGGCCGGGTGGCGACAGAAAAATGGGCGCCCCGACCCATTGATATTGATATTTTACTATGGGACAAAACAGTTTTTGCAGATCAAGATTTGAAAATACCACATCCGAGAATTAAAGATCGACCCTTTGTGCTACTGCCCCTATTAGAAGTTTGGCCTGAAAGTTTGCCAATGGAAAAGCCGATTTGGGCGCAAAATTGGGTTTCTTTAAAACCTTTTAATACAGTCAAAAGTAAAAAACACACATGGCCCTGGATGGTCGGAATTTTAAATATTACGGAAGACTCATTCTCGGATGGTGGGGAATTTTCGCATCCAGAACAAATGCGCGAGCAGGCAATTCAATTACTAAAAACAGGTGCTGAGATGATCGATATTGGCGCTGAATCAACCAGGCCGGGAGCAAGGGCCGTTAATCCCAGTGACGAAGAAAATCTACTGAAACAATCACTTGAGACTTTGCTTCCACTTAAAAAAGATTATGACTTTAAAGTGAGTTTAGATTGCAGAAATCCGATGACAGTTGCGAATGTTCTGAACCGATTTGAAATTGATTACTTGAATGACGTATCCGGCTTTAAAGATTCAAAAATGCAGTCTATTTTGCGCGAAACGAAGCTAAAAGCTTTCGTGATGCATTCGTTGTCAGTACCGCCAGAAAAGGATTTAGTCTTAAATTTAGAAATGAATCCTTTTGAATTATTGAATTCATGGTGGCAAAAAAAACTTGAAGAATTAGACGTCGATAGCGCGCGTTTGATTTTTGATCCTGGAATTGGTTTCGGAAAAACAAAGTGGCAAAGTCTTTATATACTTAGTCAGCTTGAACAATTTCACCCCGTTAAAAATCCGATCATGATCGGTCACTCTCGAAAATCTTGTCTGACTCATTTTACCGATCGACCGCCAGCTGCGCGCGATTTAGAGACCGCCTTGGTCACCAAAGATCTTAATTTGGCCTACACGCAATATCTACGAGTTCATGATATCGAGTCGCAGAAACTGGCGCTGAGATCTAAGTTTTGAAAACATACTCTGAAATTGTTCGCCATCTTGAAAGCTTGCAGATGATGCCAAAGACCATGCCCGGTCTTGAAAAAATTAAATGGGCCCTGGCGAAGACTAAATGGTTTTCTAAAATTGACCCTATGAAAGTCATCGTGGTGGCTGGTACCAACGGAAAGGGTTCAACATGTGCTATTTTAGAAAGCCTATTGATGGAAGCCGATCAGAAAGTTGGATTTTATAGCTCTCCGCATCTAGTTTCGACAACCGAAAGAATTCGTTTAAACGGCGAGCCTATTAGCGAAGAAATTTTTATTCAGCTTTTTCTTGAGCTAGAAGAAATCATAAATCAATTTGAGTTATCGCATTTTGAAGCCCTTACGCTGATGGCAGGGCATTACTTTTTTTCGGACGATTGGAACCGTAATTTAGATTTCGTTATTTTCGAAGTGGGGCTGGGTGGAACTTTTGATGCGACGAATGCATTCCCGCATCATTACTCGGTCATAACTGCACTTTCGCTGGATCATACAGCGATATTGGGTAAGACGATTGAATCAATTGCCCAGAATAAATTCGGCATTATCCATCCAAATAACGTGGTGATTCATCATGACCTGCCCACTGAATTAAATGCTTTAAAAGATGGAATCACCCGGCAAACGAATTCAACGTGGTATGCGGCAGATTCTGCACCGTATGACGTTATCCGCGGTGCAGATCCACAATATTTTTTGAAAATTAATTCGAAGCAAGTGCAAATCAATTTACCCGGTCTGCGTGGTTCCCAGAATGCAATGACGGCGTTAAAAATTTTCGAAAAACTTGGTTTTGTTGCCGATCACTATTTGGGGGCACTTAATAAAGTAAAATGGCCTGGGCGAATGCAAAAAATTAATTGGCCTGGAGTTCAGGCGCCGATGTATTTATCGGGCGATCACAATCCGCAGGGGATTCAAAGTTTATTAAATATATTAAAAGACTTTAATTGGGATCAACTGCATCTGATTGTCGGAATCGGTATTGATAAAGACGCCAATGAAATGCTAAGCCAGCTTTGCGAATTAAAAAATGTAAAACTTTATCTGACGGAAACGCCGTTCAAGGGTCTTAAGATCAATGAATATCCGAATGAGTATTTAGAAAAAGCAATCTTAGCATCGCCGAATATCATTTCAATCATCGAGAAAATGAAAGTTGCGGCGGGCAGTAACGATTTAGTCTTAGTAACGGGTTCGCTTTACTTAATCGGCGAAGTATTAAAAGCTAGTTCGGAAAATCGGCGCGAACAAAAAGTGGCTTTAAGTTAAGGCCCGCTTCTTTTAGTTTGGCTTCGGCCGCTTCACCACCACGCTGGATGACGCACAAAACATTTTCAATTTTTGCTCCTAAGTTTCTAAGGTCTGCGGCACTTAATAAAACTTGCCCGCCGGACGTAATAACATCTTCAATGATGCAAACTTTTTTGTCTTTGATATCTAAACCCTCTGCAAATCGGCAAGTACCGTATTCTTTTGCACTTTTACGAACGAAAACACACGGAATACCTGAAGCGAGTGAAAGTGCAGTCCCCACGGGAATTCCACCCATTTCAAGCGCGGCTAAAACTTCAGTATCTGCGGGAATCAGCTTTTTCATTTGATGAGCAATTTCTTGTAAAATCATCGGTTGCGATTCAAAGCGGTATTTATCGAAATATTCATTCGAACGTTGCCCACTGCGCAGTAGAAAGTCACCGTTGAGATGACATACTTTGTAGATACTAAGGGCTAGCTCGTGGTGGGTCATGCGGACTCCTTTAGGCTCTTATTTGGTTCGATATTCTTGGCGCAGTTTATGCTTTTTACAAAGCCAAGGAAAGGACTGTCGCACTGAATGGAAGAAAAAAAAGCTAGAGAATATCAAACCATGCGTCTTTTCGCCACTTTAGCGTTTTTAACGTTACTGACAGTTCTTTTGTTTAAGGTGGTGCTATTTGGTCCTCAAGATCAAGATAAAGTACGCTTACCGGCTCAGCAACCTGAAGCGCCCCAAGTTCAATCTGATAAATAATTAGAAGCGTCGGCTTTCTTTCTTTCGCTGCTGCCACTGTTCAAGGGCGAATTTTCGCATATCTTCGATATTATCAAACTCATCTACGATTTCTACTCCCAGCAAGGTTTCGACGGTGTCTTCTAAGGTGACTAAACCGGTGATTGCTCCGTATTCATCGGCAACTAAGGCTAAGTGATCTTTTTCTTTGATAAAAAAATCAAGTGCCTGAGAGACGGTCATGCGCTCGTTGACCGTTGCAATTGGCATAGCCAGTTCACGCAAAGTTTTCGTGTGCAGATCTTGTGATAACGCTTCTAAAACTTTATAGCGATGAGTCAGTCCGATGATTTGATCTAATGATTCTTCATAAATTGGAAGGCGCGAAAAGCGAATCGGTTTAAATTTTTTAGCAACTTCATCGACCGTCATCGACGCTTCTAATGCCGTGATAACCGATCGGGGAGTCATAATATCAGAGACATAAATTTTATCAAGCTTCAGTAAATTGCGAATGATCTTTGATTCTTTTGCCTTGATAGTACCTTCTTCAACTCCTAATTCAGCGTTCTTGATCATCTCGTCACGTGTGATGTCTGGCTCTTCAGAAGGCGAGGATAGCGCTTTTGAAACGTACTCGGAAAGTTTCACTAACGGATATAATAAAACGATCATCAGTTGGATAGAATATGCGGTGAATGGTGCCAAGGTTTTTGTATGATTCTTACCAATCGTTTTAGGAATAATTTCTGAAAAGATTAAAATCATAAAAGTTAAAAATACCGAACAAATCGTCACCCACGACTCGCCAAATTCTTGATGAACTTTGTAAGCGATCCATGCCGCGCCTAATGTGTGTGAAATTGTGTTTAAAGTGAGGATCGCGGATAATGATCTATCTGAATTATCAATGACGTGCTTCAACAATTTGCCTGACTTGGATTTTCCGTCAGCCTCGACCTCAACAAACGCAGATGAAATTGACAAAATGACTGCTTCACATAGTGAGCAAATAAATGAAACCGTTAAAACAAATATGAAAGAAACTAAGATTATAATCATCTAAGAAGCGCTTAGCATATCACCGGTTCGTTGCAGGCGGCAAAGTGCCTGACTTCATTGGCTGGACCTTTGTTGGGGCAGATATGTCCCTAGACGGAAGTTTAGCTTGGCCGTTTTTATCGTTTACGGTGACGAAGCGAATTCCCTTTTCGGTATTCTTTGCGACAGATGCTAGGTCGGGATGGGCTCGGCAAAGGTCGAGGGTTTTGTAGAATCCGCTATTCATTTTATTTGATAAGCCAACTTTGGTTTCTTTTATCAGACCATACGTAGAAACAATCTCACTAACTTTCAGCGGGTAATCAAGCTTCAATTCTTTGATTAAACTTTTGGTGTAATGAGTGTAGTTTTTTACCGCCTCTTTGTCGTCGCCCTGACTTTTTTTGCAATCAGCAACTAAATTTCGTAATTTGTTATCGATCTTAGCGATAGGAATTAAACCCCAGCTTTTACGATTATCGTTCTGGACGGCAATGTAAGTTTTTGAAAAACCCTCGATATTCTGATTTATAAATATTTGATTACGGTCTTTAAGCAGGTCGGGCGCCGTTGTGCATGAGTAGTGGGTAAGTCCGTTTGAAATAAAAAATTTTGAAGCGTCTTCTGCGGAAGGGATAAAAACGTAATCTTGTGCAACGTAACCCCAACCAATGATATCATTCATGATTGAGTCAGTGCATTGTTTAACCCCTAAGTTTGAATCTGCACGGGCAACTGATTGAAATAGTAAAAGAGCTAATATTGTTTTTTTCATAGCTTTAGGCTAACTGAAAAAATAATGAAACTAAAGTCCTAACATCGAGTTTTGTATCCAATCTAAGTGATAAAGGACGTTCGTATAGTGGCCATGTCCTATACATTTGTTATAGATATTGTTTGGATCAAGCCGCTTTTCTTCTTCATCGTTGATTGAGAAGAACGAAGTTACGCCAACAATAAAAAAATCTTCTTCTTCAGAGTCATAAATGAATCCCGGGCCACCGGAATCACCTGAACAGATACCGGTTCGATCATTTTGATTAATCGAAAATAAGGCTGCGCGTGGATTATAATTTTCTACATTTTTCATTAAATAATATAAAAGCGTCGAGCCGGCGTCTTCTAACTTTTCTGGCGCTGCAACTTGTTCGAACGCAGATTTTAAACCGTAACCGATCGAAACAATACTGAAGTTGTCAGAAACTTGAGGTGCTTTGACTAATTTTGAAACTCGTTCTTTCGGGATGGCAGCTGAAAGTTTTATGAGGGCAATATCATTGTGTAAGATTCCATTTTTACCTGTCAGATCTTCATACTTTTCGTGAATTAAAATTTTCTCAACTTTGACCCATTCGCTTTCGATAATACTGTGATTCCAAGGATTTGTTGAAAGAATCGCATACACTTGCGCAGGTTCTAAACCTTTCACGCAATGAGCAGCAGTTAACAAAATGGTTGGGGAAATTGCGGAAGCCGTGCAAAGTTCTTTTTGCTTTACCTGTTTCGTTTTTCCGTTCATCGTCCAAGTCACGCCGAGCGCTAGATAGATAACTCTTTTTGAGAATGAGCTTGAAGCTTGAACGGGTTCGCCGCCCATAATCGAATCTGAATCAGAGTGGGTATCGTTATAAATTTGACTTGCGTGTGGTTGACAAGCCAAAAGGCTTGATAAAACAAACGTTAGTAGGCTTGCTCTTCGCAGTACTTTAAAAATTTTTATATAGCCCGTATCAATGTTAGACACCTTGAACCCCCATAGAATCCCCATAGAATCCCCTCTAGTTGCATTAGTCCAGTCTTGGACTAAGAATAGATTGTTCTACCATGATACAAAGCAAGTCCTTTGCCAGGGTCTAAGTATCTATCCCCATGAAATTTTGACATAATTAAGGGGTAGGTCAGAATTCTGATTTACGTAAAAAAAATGAATACTTGGACGTACTTTCGCCTCATTTTATTAAGCTTTCTTTTGGCTTCGTGCTCGCGCAATCCTTTGGGCGAAGACTTGTCGCAGCCTATCTTAAATCTTGGCTTCATGTTATCGCAGAATTGCACAAATAATTTAAATCAAGATGCAACTTACAATTGTACGGTGGTCTCGGCCGAAGTTGTTCCGGATTTAGTGTGGAGTTTAGAACCTGAGACAACCTGTGCGTGGGCCTCGATTAATGCCACCACGGCCGTTGTTACGGGTGTACCGAATGACAACCAAGTTGGTACGTGCCAAGTTGTTGTTGTGGCAAGATCACCGACACGACGTGCACTTCCATTATCATTCCCTGTTAATGTATTGAATATTGCACCAACTTTAACAATCGCAAATGCCGGTGCAATTATTGAAGATGCAGCCGTTGCAGTTATTCGCACCGATGCGAATGTGCAAGCCAGTGAAGAGGGGTTAGGGTCGTACAGTTTCGATCACGCCAATGCAACTCTTCCCCGTTGTTTCGATCAATCAAGTTCATTGACCATAGATGCAGGTACGGGTGCAGTTTCATACGCTCCGGCTTTAAATTATTTCGGCACCTGTAATATTCGCGTTGCATTCAACGACGGTAATCCGGGTGGGGTGGTTACTTCACAATTTTCGATTACGGTCACCCCGGTGAACGATGTACCTTTTATCACGCCATTGTTAACGCAATCGACTCCTGAAAATTCGACGGCAAATATTGCTTTGACTGTAACCGATGTTGATTCAGCCATTGCGTGTTCTGCCCTGAACGTAACGGTCACTTCATCAAACGCGGCTCTTCTTATCGCGTCTGGAATCTCATTAAGCGGAACTGCCCCAAATTGTTTGTTGGCGTTAACACCAGTCGCATTTGCAAACGGCACCACCAACATGACGGTAACAGCAACCGATGGAAGTTTAAGTTCAGTGATGAACTTTACCCTGAATGTGATACCATTTCCTGATCCGCCGGTATTAGCACCAGTTGCCAATCAAGTAGGTACTGAAGACGTAACCTTAACTTTCACGATTAACGCCACCGATCCGGATACGGTACTTGCCTGTGACAGCACATTTTTTAGTGCAACTTCGTCAAACGCAACTTTGCTACCGGTGTCCAACATCAGTTTTTCGGGTACTCCGCCAACCTGTACCGTCATGATGGTTCCGTTACTTAATCAAAACGGAACCTCTAATTTAGTGATCTCTTTGGCGGATGGAGTTAATACAGTCACTCGATCGTTTTCGGCAATATTTTCGCCCGTTAACGATGCGCCGGTGTTACCTGCAATTGCAAATCAAGCCGGAGCTGAAGATATTCCACTTAGTTTCAATTTTACGATAAATGATGTCGACAATACTTTAACTTGTGCGACGTCGGTATCGGCACTTTCTTCAAATGCGGCCTTATTGCCGGCATCTAATATTATTTTTTCTGGAACGGCACCGAATTGTACGGCTACATTGACAACCCTGGCCGATACGAGCGGTTCTACAAATTTAAGTTTTATTTTAACCGATGGAACGTTAACTGATACAGAAAACTTTTCGTACGTGGTATCGGCCGTTAACGATGCGCCGGTATTGTCATCGATTCCGAATCAATTAACAAATGAAGATACTCCGATCGTTATTAATTTTACGTTAAACGATGTCGATAGCACTGTAGACTGTTCGACTTCGATGACGGCGACTTCAAGTAATACGGCTTTAATTCCGGTTGTAAATATTGTATTCGGTGGAACTGCACCAAACTGTACCGCTACCATGTCTTCGCAATTAAATCAGTCGGGCTTATCCAATATTTCGTTTTCTGCGACAGATGGTGTGCTAACGGCCGTTCAAAACTTTAGTTTTACCGTTACTAGTATAAATGATGCCCCGGTGCTTTCTGCGATCGTCAATCAGACAACGAATGAAGATACGCCACTAGCGATTAATTTTACGATTAATGATGTAGATTCTGCATTAACTTGCGCAGGCTCGATGAGCGCAACTTCGAGTAACACAACTTTGTTGCCGGTCGCAAATATCGTATTTTCTGGCACCGCTCCAAATTGCGTGGCGAATTTAAGTTCGGCCAGTAACTTAAGCGGATTAACAAACTTGGTATTTAATTTGTCAGATGGTGTTGTGGTTGCGACACGAAGTTTTTCGTTAACCGTTAATGCGGTGAATGATGCTCCCGTGCTAAGTGCGATCGGCGCGCAGACGGGTGCGGAAGGCACACCGATGGCAATTAATTTTACGTTAAACGATATCGATAGCGCGGTGACTTGTGCGGCCAGCGTGTCGGCGACGTCATCAAATGCGACGTTATTACCCGTAGCGAATATTACTTTTGGTGGAACGGCTCCGAATTGTACGATGACCATAAGTCCCGTCGCTAACCAATTTGGAACGACGAATATAGCGGTGACCGCAACTGATGGTGCTTTAACGGATATTGAAAATTTTGTACTGACGATTGTACCATTTAATGACCCACCAATCTTATCGGCTATTGCAAATCAGACAATTTCCGAAGATGGTTCAGTGGCGGTGAATTTTACGATAACTGATGTTGATAACACCCTGGTGTGTGCAACGTCGATGAGCGCGACCTCTTCAAGCACTTCGTTATTGCCAGTTGCGAATGTGGTATTTTCTGGAACGGCCCCGAACTGTACCGCAACCATGACTCCACTGGCTAACGCGAATGGAATTTCGAACCTAAGCTTTACCGTTACAGATGGTAACTCAACTGATGTTAAAACCTTTAGTTTAACGGTGACGGCAGTTAATGATGCTCCGATTTTATCTGCGATTTCAAACCAATCAACAAGTGAAGACACACCACTGGCATTTAATTTTACAATTGCTGATGTCGACAGTACATTGAATTGTTCAACTTCAATAAGTGCCACTTCATCAAATGCTGCGCTTTTGCCCGTCGCCAATATCGTATTTAGCGGAACGGCTCCTAATTGCACTGCAACTTTATCACCGAATCTTAATGCAACAGGCGTTTCTAATTTAGTAGTTACGGTTACGGACGGAGCTTTAACAGATGTGAGAAATTTCACGTTCACGGTTAATGCCGTCAACGATGCCCCAATTTTATCAACTATTACCAATCAAACAACTTCTGAAGATACCGTCATCGCGGTGAATTTTACGGTGAATGACGTCGATAGCGTTCTGCTTTGTACTACCTTAAATTTGACTGCAACATCTTCTAATACGGCGCTACTGCCAGTCGCTAATATTGTCTATAGCGGTACAGCGCCGAATTGCACGGCCACATTTACACCGGTCAGTAATCAATTTGGTGCTTCAAATCTGTCGATCACGCTGGCCGATAATGGCACGCCTAATTTGCAAGATGTCGAGAATTTTACTTTTACAGTCAGCGCAGTTAATGATGCACCCGTGTTGTCAGCGATCACGAACCAAACGATTAGCGAAGATGGAAGCGTCGCTATTAATTTTACCCTGACGGATGTTGATAATACCCTTACCTGCGCGGCGTCGGTATCGGCATCTTCTTCGGACGCGTTGTTGCTTCCTGTTGCGAATATTGTTTTTTCAGGAACCGCGCCAAACTGTACCGTAACCCTTACGCCGGTAGCGCATGCAAGCGGAGTTTCAAACTTAGTTGTTACCGCCTCAGACACTTTATTAACCGCTAACCAAAGTTTTTCGTTAACGGTGAATGCAGTTAACGATGCTCCAATTTTATCGACCATTGGGAATCAATCAACGGTACAGGATACGCCGCTGGCCTATAATTTCACGATTACTGATATTGATAGCGGTTTAAATTGCGCGACTTCCATCACAGCGACTTCATCAAATACGACTTTGTTACCAGTTGCAAATATTGTTTTCACGGGCACTGCTCCAAACTGTACAGTTACTTTTAACCCGGCCAATTTACAAAGTGGTACTTCAAATGTTAATTTTACATTAACTGATGGAGCTTTAACGGATGCAGAAGCTTTTGTTTTTAGTGCCAGCGCAGTTAACTATCCACCAACGATGTCAGCAATTGCGAACCAGACAACAAATGAAGATACAGTTCTTGCGGTTAACTTCACAGTTTCTGACGTAGATAACACGTTAGTTTGTTCAACTTCACTTTCTGCTACATCTTCGAATGTTAGTTTACTTCCAGTTGCTAATATAGTTTTCAGCGGGACGGCTCCGAATTGTACCGCGACCATTTCTTCGGCTGCCAACCTGAATGGAACAAGTAATCTTAATTTTACGGTGACCGACGGAACAAATAATACGTCACGCGCGTTTGTGCTGACGGTTAGTGCCGTTAACGATGCGCCCGTGCTAGCGGCGATCGCAAACCAAACGACCGCAGAAGATACGGCCCTAGCAGTTAATTTTACGATTTCAGATATTGATAGTACGCTAAGTTGTACAACTGGCATCACGGCCACATCATCAAATGCAACGCTGTTACCTGTAGCCAGTATCGTTTTTACCGGTACAGCTCCGAACTGTACTGCAACATTGACTCCGGCCGCCAATATAAACGGGGTTTCGAATATAGGTTTCACATTATCAGACGGAGCGTTAACTGATGTGAAGAATTTCTCTTTAACGGTAAACCCAGTAAACGATGCGCCGGTTCTTTCTACGCTTGCAAATCAATCGACTGCGGAAGATACGCCATTAGCTATTAATTTCACCGTAACAGATATCGATTCAACATTAAGCTGCGCCACTTCAGTAACTGCAACTTCTTCTAATACCGCATTAGTTCCGGTTGCTGGTATTATTTTTAGTGGAACGGCTCCGAATTGTACTGCGACGGTAACCTCGTCGCTCAATTCGAATGGGGTTTCTAACTTAAGCTTCATCTTAAGCGACGGAGCTTTAAGTGATACCAGGAGCTTTACTTTTACAGTGACTGCAGTTAATGATGCGCCAATTCTTTCTGCGATCGCGAATCAAACCACGACCGAAGATACGGCATTGGCTGTTAATTTTACGATAATAGATGTGGACAACACTTTAAGCTGCGCCACTTCAGTAACTGCAACTTCCTCTAATGCGACCCTCATTCCAGTCGCAAATATTGTTTTTAATGGAACCGCTCCGAATTGTACGGCGACATTTACCCCTACTTTGAATTCGTCCGGCGTTTCGAATATTGGGTTCACTTTAACAGATGGTGCATTAAATGATGTGAAGAATTTCACGTTCACAACGACAGCTGTGAATGATGCGCCAATACTTTCAACGATTACGAACTCCACAACGGCGGAAGACACGGCGCTGGCAATTAATTTTATAATTAATGACGTGGACAGCACATTAAGTTGTGCGACATCCGTCACGGCAACTTCATCAAACGCTACTTTAATACCGGTCGCTAATATCGTATTCAGTGGAACGGCTCCAAATTGTACCGCAACCGTGACGCCAGTGGCTGATTTGAATGGTGCCAGTAATTTAGGTTTTACTTTATCTGACGGTTTTTTAACCGACGTAGAGAATTTTACTTTAAACGTCACTGCAGTTAACGATGCGCCGATTTTATCGGCTATCGCGGCGCAGTCGACATTAGAAGATACTGCGCTAGCTATTAATTTTACGGTAACAGATATTGATTCAACGTTATCTTGTGCAACTTCGGTGTCTGCAACTTCGTCAAACGCGGTGTTAATTCCGGTTGCAAACATTGTATTTACCGGAACCGCGCCAAACTGCACTGCAACAGTAACGCCAGCGGCAGATTTATCTGGAGTTTCGAATTTAGCTTTTACTTTATCTGATGGAGCACTAACAGATGCCGAAACTTTTACTTTTACAGTAACAGCGGTCAATGATGCTCCCATTATTTCAGTTATCGCTGCGCAGACAACTTCAGAAGATACGGCACTGGCAGTGAATTTTACGATAACTGATATTGATAGCACGCTAACTTGCGCAACATCGGTATCGGCATCTTCATCAAACACGACTTTGATTCCGCTAGCGAATATTGCATTCAGCGGGACAGCGCCGAATTGTACGGCTACCGTGACGCCAGTTGCAAACTTAAGCGGAGTTTCTAATTTGGGTTTCACGGTTACTGATGGCGCGTTAAATGCCATCAGTAATTTTTCGTTCACGGTGAATGCAGTGAATGATGTGCCCGTTTTATCAACGGTTACAAATCAAGCGACGAACGAAGATACAGATGTGTCATTTAGTTTTACCGTGACTGATATTGATAGCGTACTTTTATGTTCGACTTTAAATCTATCTATTGCTTCTTCGAATACCGCGGTATTACCCGTTGCTAATGTTGTATTTAGCGGAACTGCCCCCAACTGTACGGCCACCCTAAGCCCGGCCCCAAATGCAAACGGAAACACAAACATAACGTTAACTCTGATGGATAACGGCACACCAAATTTACAAGACACTGAAATTTTTGCTTTATCTGTCAGTGCAGTTAATGATGCGCCGGTGATAAGTGCGATTACTAACCAAACAACGTTAGAAGACACTGCGATTGCCGTTAACTTTACAGTTTCAGATATCGATAGTACTTTAACTTGCGCAACTTCATTAACGGCAAGTTCTAGCAATGCCATCATCGTGCCAGCAGCAAGCATCGTGTTTTCTGGAACGGCACCAAATTGTATTGCGACCGTGACTCCAGCCCTTAATCAAAACGGCGCCGTAAACTTAACTTTAAGAGTTAGCGATGGAGCCCTTTTTCAAGATCAAACTTTTCAACTAACGGTGACGCCGGTTAACGATGCCCCGGTTATTTCAGCGATCGCAGATGAAACAATTAACGAAGATGGAAGCATTGTGATTAATTTTACGATCACGGATGTAGATAGTTCTTTAGTTTGCGCAACGTCTTTAAGTAGAACGTCTTCAAATGCCGCTTTATTACCAGTAGCCAACATCGTTTTCGGTGGAACGGCGCCGAATTGTACGGTAACGCTCACTCCATCGGCTAATGCTAGTGGGTTAAGTAATATTAATTTAACGGTGACCGATGGTACAACCCCAGTTTCTGAAGCGCTTAGTCTTACTGTTATAGCCGTAAACGATGCGCCAGTGCTTTCAACATTAATTGATCAGTCAACGCCGGAAGACGTGCCCTCAGCAATGAACTTTACGATCACGGATGTTGATAGTACCCTTAGCTGCACAACATCAATGTCAGTCTTATCTTCAAACGTTGCATTATTACCCGTTGCAAACATTGTATTTAGCGGAACCGCGCCAAACTGTACGGTTACGATGACGCCGGTTATGAATGCAAATGGAGTTTCTAATTTAACATTTACAGTTTCAGATGGGGCGTTAACTAGTTCCGGAGTTATTAATCTAACGGTTAATCCAGTGGACGATGCACCGACCATTTCCACTATTGCCGATCAAATCATGAATGAAGATACTTCCATGACCGTGAATTTTACTATCTCGGATATAGACACGGCTTTAAATTGTTCGACTTCAATGAGTAGAGGCTCGACGAATACAACGTTGTTACCAACTGCCAATATTACTTTTGGCGGAACGGCACCGAATTGTACGGCCACTCTTGTTCCGGTTGCGAATGAATTTGGAACGACTAACGTAACCTTAACCGTAAGCGACGCAACAACGTCGGTGCCCGTAACATTTAAACTTGATGTGAACCCGGTTAATGATGCCCCAGTCCTAAGCGCAATCGGTGCGCAATCAAGTCCGGAAGACACTCCTTTTACGATTAACTACACCATCACGGATATCGATAGTATATTAAGTTGTACAACTAGCATCAATGTCACATCTTCAAATGTAACCTTAATGCCGGCTGCTAACGTTACCTTGGGCGGAACTGCGCCGAATTGTACGGCGACATTCACGCCGCAACCGAATCGTTTTGGATCTTCGAATGTAAGTTTATTTTTGGGAGACGGAATCACGACGGTGAGTCGAACTTTTAACGTGGCCTTTACTAGTGTGAATGATGCTCCGGTTATTTCGGCAATCGCGGCGCAATCAACAGTGGCCGGGACTCCGATTGCAATTGCATTTACGATCAGTGATGTTGAAACTGCGCTTGTGTGTAGTTCACTTCGTCTTTCAATGACATCGTCAGATACAGTTCTAGTCCCAACTGCCAATGTTGCGTGGTCAGGTACAGTTCCTAACTGTACGGGCACTGTGACTCCGGCCGGAACGAGCACCGGTACTTCGAATATTGGTTTTATCGTGACCGACGGAGTCTTAACCGCAACTAGTTCATTTGTTTTATCGGTGGTGCCGGTTAGTGGCGCTCCAGCTGCGGCGGCGGTAAATCAAGCGCCTACGATCAGTTCTATTGCAGATCAAATCATTTACGAAGGTCGTTCGAATACGATTAACTTTACGATAAATGATAATGACG
Source organism: Bdellovibrio sp. (assembly GCA_043760925.1). GTDB lineage: Bacteria > Bdellovibrionota > Bdellovibrionia > Bdellovibrionales > Bdellovibrionaceae > Pseudobdellovibrio. Next base: position 67,207 of record JAYUOK010000025.1, read on the forward strand.
GTGCTTTGTCTTGTACGACGACAAATCTTTCAGTTACTTCAACCAATACCGTATTGGTTTCGTCGGCTCAGGTTGTATTTAGCGGAACCTATCCGAACTGTACGGCAACTATCAATCTAGCAGGTGGTCAGATGGGAATAGCAAACCTAACTATAACAGTTAGCGATGGCGTTGATAGCGCCGGTTCGGGATTTCAAGTCACTGGTCATAGAATTAACTCGGTCGCGATAAATCCGTTGAATCCAATTATTCCGAGAAATTCAAATTTTTCGTTTAACTTAACGGCAACATATTCTAATACTCAAACAAGAAGTATTACATCGGTATCGAATTGGACAACTTCAAATACGGCGATCTCATCTTTCACGGCAGCGAAATTATTAAATAATACTTATGCGGGATCGGCGACCGAAACGACTACCGTGACGGGATCGTATGGAGCATTTTCAGCAAGTACAGTTGGTACAATTAATTCAGGCACGATCACTTCGTTACTGGTTACCCCGTCTACCGCAAGCATAAACGTTAATGGATCAGTGCAAGTCAGTTGTAAAGGTTTAACGAGTGATGGTGGCATCGTCGATTTAACCAACAGCTGTAGTTGGGTTTCGGCCAACGCATTGATTGCTTCAGTCAATTCCACAATTGATAAAGGACTAGTTATAGGAGAAAGCTTAGGTTCCGCTACGAACATAACTGCAACATATTCTTCGATGAGTGCAAGTTCTTCAGTGACCGTTGATAATGCCCCAGCAACTCAATCAGATGATGGTACTGGATTAACCGCAAGCTATTACAGTGGTGGTACAAATTTCGAAACTTTCGTTAGCAGTCGAACGGATGCAAACATTAACTTTAATTGGCTAGCCGGAATCAATCCGGCGGGTAGTGCGGACTCATTCTCGGTACGATGGACGGGCGCAATCAAAGCACCTACGTCGGGAACCTTCACATTCTACACGCAATCAGATGAGGGCGTCAGAATGTGGGTGAACGGAGTGCTCATCATAGATAATTGGACGGCCCATGCTTCGTTGGAAGATTCGGGTATGATTTCTTTGGTTGCCGGTACAAAATACACGATCATACTTGAATATTATGAAGGATCAGGACAGTCGCAAATTGAACTTCGTTATTCGGGGCCGGCAACGCCTAAACAAATTATTCCGCAGTCTGTATTATTTCCGTAAGGACTTGGTTTATTAAAAAATATTGGTAACATAATACTTGTGAAATTATTTTTATCTATTTTATTTCTAGCGGTCATCAGCCAAGCAAAATCAAGTGATTATGGGCGAATGCCTTTTTTGGATGAAAGCTTTCGCGTTGGCCTTGGTTTAGCTTATTCAAAATTAGAAACAGGTTCTGCCATCGGAAACTATTTTCTACTTTCGCAAGCGAATCCGCGTCTGGAAATGGTTTACGATACAGGTGTTGAAGAGTCTTTTAAGCAGCGCACTTCTGTATACGTCAAACGTGAATTATTCCGACCTGAGAACAACGCGGTTCGAGTCAAAACTAGATTAGAACACACCAATTACGGAATTGCCTGGGAGCCTCTTTGGCTGAGCGACGGGCAGGGAGTTGCGTATGGTTTTAAGTTTGCGCTTAAATCGGGTTCGGTCGTTTCTGAGCCTCCAACGACGTTTGATGTGAATGGTGATATTGCGACCCGCTACTCGGGCGAAGGTGGGCTTAGTTTTGCTTGGTTCGGACAAACCGCTGCAAAATTTCCGTTAAGCCTGCATTTAGAATTACTTTATTCACAGCATCTTTTGGATAATTCGATTTTAGCATATTATAATGGGTTCGTTTATCGCTTTAGTTTAGAATTCGATTTTAAAAAGAAAACTTTATTTTCGGGATGGAATGTAAGGGCTTACTATTCCTATGAAGATATCAAGAATGGTTACAAAAATTTTGTCGATAAAGATATTGGCATCATGGTCAATAAAGTTTTTTTATTTTAGGTCGTTCTTAAAACAAGTAAGTTAAAACAATACTCGGAAAATATTCTTGCACGTCTTTTTGCACGGCAAGCGAATTCGAAATATCGGTTTTGTAACGAATTTTTCGATAAGAATATTTAAAACCTAAATGCACTTGGCTGCCGATATGCTCAATGTATCCAACATCGAACTGGGGCCCTTCGCCGTTTGTCCAACGACCTAATTTGGCTAGCACATCATAGCCCACTAAAAAGAAAAATCCGCGTTCAGAGTAAAAGCCGGCCATCGGGCCGTAAGCTTGGCCTGAAGTTGATTCATTGTCATTACGACTTTCAATGATGTAGCGCCCGCCGAAAGTAGGCCCGCCGCGTACCAGATATAAAATTTCGAAGCTCAGTTTATTATTATAAGTTGGCTGACTGCGGGTATCGGTGCCTTCAGAAACGGACCCGCTGAATTGCGCCAATATAGAATACATCCGTGGCGCCATGGTGGCTGAAGCCTGCAAAGCACAAAAGTGAATCAAAAAAGTTAACACCATCGTTAAACGCATCATCTAAGCGTAACCAATTTAAGTAAACGTCACAACAGCAAAAAAAAGGAGAGTTTTCACTCTCCCTGACTTCGCCCTTCGCGGGTCGGTATTAAAATTTTGTCTTTGCCTTTACTTATTCTCAGCCGCACGCTTTTCAGCATACTTCTTAGCTAAAGCATCTTGAATATTACGTGGCGCCTGAGAGTACTTCGCAAATTCCATCGAGAATTCGCCTTTTCCTTTAGTCGCTGAACGCAGATCAGTCGAGTAACCAAACATCTCTGTTAATGGTACTTCAGCTTCAATCGTACAATTTCCTTCAATTGAAGTTGTACCCGTGATCACACCACGGCGCTGATTGATTTGACCCGTTGCTGGTCCTTGGTATTCTTCAGGAACAGTTGTCTCAAGCTTCATGATGGGCTCAAGAACCGCTGGTTTTGCTTTTTGGTAAACTTCACGCATTGCTGCCATCGCGGCAATTTTGAAGGCCATGTAAGATGAATCGACATCATGGTAAGAACCATCCGTCAAATCAACTTCAACACCAACAATTGGGAAACCAATCATAGGGCCCTTTGCGCATTGCTCGTTAAAACCTTCTTCAACCGCGGGGATGAATTCTTTAGGAATACGTCCACCGACAACTTTATTGTTGAATAAGAAAGTCTTACCGTCTTCTTGAGCTGCTAATGGACGAATAGCGCCAGAGATCTTAGCGAACTGACCCGAACCACCCGTTTGTTTTTTGTGAGTGTAATCGTAATCAGAAGCGGCCGTGATTGTTTCACGGTAAGCAACTTGCGGTTGACCGACAGTTACTTCACACGCGAATTCACGCTTCATACGCTCGACGTAAATTTCTAAGTGAAGTTCGCCCATTCCAGAAATAATTGTTTCATTTGATTCTTCATCACGGTGAACGCGGAATGTTGGATCTTCTTTACGGAATTTTTGTAAAGCTTTTGTGAAATTGTTCGAAGCTTCTTTTGTCTTCGGAGCAATCGCTAATGAGATCACTGAATCAGGTACGTGCATTGACTGCATCGATGCGTTGATTCGATCGTCACAGAAAGTGTCTCCTGAGGCGCAATCCACACCGAATACGGCCACGATATCACCCGCATAAGATGCATCGATATCTTCCATCTTCGCCGAGTGCATTCGCACTAAACGCGGAACTTTTAAAGATTTCTTATTTGTTTGGTTGATAATGAAATCACCTTTTTTAACGGTACCTTGGTAAACGCGCATATACGTTAACTGACCAAACTGAGTTTCTTGTAATTTAAACGCAAGCATCACAAGTGGCATGTCGTTGTTTGTAACCAACGGAAATTTTTCTTCGTTCTTATTTAGATCAAGACCGTGCTCTTGCTTTTCAGCTGGGTTCGGTAAGTAGTAAGTAACGGCATCAAGTAAATGCTGAACGTTTTTATTTTTAAACGCAGAACCACAAAATACCGGAACTAATTTTAGACTGATCACGCCCTTACGCATAGCTGCGCGCATCTCTTCAACGGTTGGCACTTCTTCCATTAAGAATTTTTCTGCAACGACATCATCAACATCGGCTAATTTACCGATTAAAATTTGACGATATTCATTTGCTTGCGCACGCATATCTTCTGGAAAAGGAATTTCAGCAATAGTTTCGCCGTCTTCGCCTTGATTCTCAAAAGCCTTCATCGTGATCAAATCAACGATACCCGTGTGCTTGTCTTCAAGACCAATTGGTAAATTGGCCATGAACGCATTCAAACGTAGTTTTTCAACTAAAGCATCTTTAACGCGAATTGGGTTTGCGCCTTGGCGATCTAATTTATTTACGAAAGCTAAACGTGGAACAGAGTAACGCTTCATCTGACGATCAACCGTGATTGATTGAGATTGTACGCCCGAAACGCCGCAAAGTACCAGGATCGCGCCATCAAGAACGCGAAGTGAACGTTCAACTTCAACGGTAAAATCCACGTGCCCCGGTGTATCGATTAAGTTAATTGTATAATCCTTCCAGTGAACTTGAGTTGCAGCGGACTGGATGGTGATCCCTTTTTCTCGCTCAAGATCCATTGAGTCCATCGTTGCTCCGACGCCATCTTTTCCTTTTACTTCATGGATTTCGTGAATCTTTCCACCGTAAAATAAAATACGCTCAGATAAAGTTGTTTTTCCTGAGTCGATGTGTGCCGAAATACCAATATTTCGTACTTTCTGGATATCCCAATTCTTAGACATAACTATTCCTTTTTCTAGGGTTTAATACTTTTGTAAGTACAACCACTTTTTACGATTCAACATAAACGATTCAATATTAAGAATGATATGGTTTATCAGTAAATGCCGCCAGGGGCAAAGACTGATTTGCTGTGCTATCGGATTTAGCAGGGTAAAATGTGAAAACTAGACGGGTCAGAACCCGCCAAATTAAAGTTTATTTCTTAGCGGCCTCATAAAGTGGGAGCACTTTTGGAAGCCAAGACTCGATTTGGGCAATTCGAGTCGTATCGGACGGGTGAGTGCTCATAAACTGAGGCGGCTTTGCTCCACCCTGAGATCCCATTTTTTGCCAAAGGGTAACGGCTGCCCGCGGGTTGAACCCGGCCCGGGCCGCAAGCTCAAGCCCGATGTGATCGGCTTCTGTTTCTTGGTTACGACCGTTCGGTAAAGTCAAAAGAAAGGTCGAACCAAGCGCTGCATACTGTGCATGCTTTGCATCGATAACTCCGGTTGCCACGGCGACGGCAAGAAGGCCCTGTTGCGCGAACCCTTGAGAAACGCGTTCGCGTCCATGTTCTCGAAGGGCGTGCGCCATTTCGTGCCCCATGATGGCGGCGATTTCATCGTCGGTTAAATTTAATTTTTCAATAATTCCTGAATAGAATGCGATCTTTCCGCCCGGCATGCAGTACGCATTAATTTCAGGACTTGTGATGACGTGAACTTCCCACGGCCACTGCGCAGAATCTTTTCGGAAAACTTGAACTTGTGGAATAAGTCTTTTAGCGATCGCACTAACGCGCTGAACTTGAGCGGGGTTGGTATCAAGTATTTTTTTGGCGGCAGCGTCCTTCTTCATTTGTTCATAACTTTGCGCGGCCATTTGATTCACTTGCTCACTGGGAACAGCTAAAAGTTGTTTGCGATCCACTCCGACTGCACCACCTTCTGTTGTACTTGAGCAAGACGATAATGCGAGTGTGATTGAAACTAAAAATGCATTTATAATTAAAATTGTATTTTCCATAAATGAAGAATAGCGACTCTTTTTTATTTGCACAAGCCTTGAGTGAGGACTAAAATTAATTCTGTGCAAGCACTTGAACAACGCCTTCTAGAAATTTTTAAATTCGATTATTTTCGTTTTCCCCAAAAAGAAATTATTGAAAAAGCACTTGCGTGTGAATCTACGCTTGCATTAATGCCCACCGGCGCCGGAAAGTCTTTGACTTACCAATTTGCTGCAACTTTATGCGATGAGGGCGAACTGATTCTAGTCGTCTCGCCGCTAATAGCTTTGATGCAAGATCAAACGAAAAAAGCGCTTGAGTATGGAATCGAAGCGACATTTATCAATTCATCGCTTTCGGCCGAACAAAAAGAAAATCGGATGAAGCAAATTGGTGAGGGAAAATACAAATTAATTTTTGTGGCTCCCGAAAGATTTCGAAAGCCTGAATTTTGGAATTGCCTAGCCAAGCGCAAAGTGAAACTTTTTGTGGTTGATGAAGCACACTGCATTTCATTATGGGGCCACGATTTTCGACCGGATTATGCTAAACTGCAAAGTTACCGGGAACGCGTCGGTTCGCCAACCTTGTTAGCGTTAACGGCCACGGCGACGGGTGAAGTTCAGCAAGATATTGCAAAGCAATTTAACTTAGACCTAACAAAGGATCTGATATTAGGTGGCCTTGAGCGGCCCAATCTTGGGCTGAATATTTTAGAAACTTACGGCGAGACCGAGAAGAACGAAAAATTGCTCGAATTAATCTTGAAGCATGCCAATGAAAGCGGAATTATTTATTTTTCGCTGATTCAAACCTTAGAATCTGCGGCCCGGTTTTTATATAAAAATAAAATTTCATTTCAAAAGTACCATGGTGATTTACCGCCCGATCAGCGTCGCCGAAATCAGAATGAGTTCCTGACGGGTAAGATACCATGGATTTTAGCGACTCCCGCATTTGGCTTGGGTATTGATAAATCAAATATTCGCGCCGTTGTGCACTATGAAATTCCGTCTTCCATCGAAGCTTATTTTCAAGAAGTGGGGCGGGCGGGCCGTGACGGATTGCCCGCCTTTGGTTATTTCTTGTATTCAGAAGATGACCTTACGATTCAAATGCAGTTTTTAAACTGGGCCTATCCTGAAAAAGAGTTTATCGAAAAAGTTTATGATCTAATCTCGACCCGCGCCGATGTTGTTGCGCAGAACGGGTTTGAGTACTTACGAGAACAAATGGTTTTTAAAAATAAAAAAGATTTTCGGGTCAACGCGGCCGTTTCTATATTGACCCGGTGGGAATGTTTAGAAGAAACAGACACGCCGTTTGGATTTCGAGCCGTGCAAGCCCCAACCGAAGAAAATTTTAAACTTGAAGATCAAAACATTTTAAAAAAAGAGCACCAAAAAAAATTGTTAGCTTTGTTGCGGTTTATTCAAAACACGGATGTCTGCCGGCTGCAGCAAGTTTACCTTTATTTTGGCTACAGTAAGGCCGAGACCTGTGGAAACTGTGACGTCTGCAATGGAAATTGAATTAATCCAACTTTTTTCGAAACCGCGAACGTCAACGATCGACGGAATAATTGCGGTTGGCGGTAAGCTAAGTACCACTTTGCTTAAAGTGGCTTATAACCACGGTATTTTCCCGTGGCCGCATGAAGGCTATCCGCTGTTATGGTTCTGCCCGGACGAGCGGGGCGTGATTGATTTTAAAGACCTTCACTTACCAAAAAGTTTTCAAAAGTGGCTGCGACAAACCGAAGGTCAGTTTGAAATCACGATTGATCAAAATTTTAAAGAGGTTATCCACCATTGTCGAAAGCAAAGGCGAGCCGGTCAAAAGGGTAGTTGGATTAATAACGAAATTGAAAAAAATTATGTAGAACTTCACCAAGAAGGTTTTTGCATGTCGGTCGAAGTGAAGCAAAACGGTAAATTAGTCGGAGGAATTTACGGCGTCAAAGCAAAAGACTATTTTAGCTGCGAAAGTATGTTTCACACGGTGAGTAATGCATCTAAACTAGCTCTTTACCATTTGATTATGCATTTGAAAAAAAATGGTCATACGTGGATGGATATTCAGATGGTTACCCCCGTTAGCGAATCATTCGGTGGGAAGCTCATCTTCAAAACGCAATTTTTAAAAAGAATTGGCTTGTGATCAGTTGCGGAATCAGCCTAGAACTTATTTGGCTTGGCGGCTTTTAGCTCTTGAATTGATTTTGCAATCCAATTTTTATAATTATTCAAATTTAAATAAAGGCCCCGACCAGAACATATAGAATGGACGTGCAGTGGATCACGATCTTGTATTTGGTCATTATTAAATTTAAATACATCGACGGCAATAGCCAACAATTGCAGTTGATTCGTTAGTGGATGCCTTAGAAACACCGGTGCTCCTGAATCACCCTTGCAGACGCCGCTCGTGCGCCACTGGTCTTGGGTAAAGTATGTATCTTCAGCTTCTTTTCCGGTAATCGTTATTTCAACTTTGAAGAGGCGGCCATTCAATTCTTCGTGAGTCATGTTCAGCGTGTCGTTTAAGTCTGTGGTTCTGCCGTAACCAGCAACGGTCACGGGATACTCTTCATTGAAAAAAGATTTACCGATGGGCAGTTCGTAATTAGGCTCGAAGGTAGCCGATCGATTTAAATAAATGACCGCCAAATCAGTCGAGGCAACTAAAGCTAACAAATCTTTTTTCCCGCGGTTTTTAGCTTCGTATCTGGGGTGAATTCGATAACCTACTGGGCGAAACAGCATCGAAGCGCTCAATTCTTCCTGGCGAGGGTTTGCACCAAGGATAACGCGTAGCTTGTCGATTCCGTTATTTATACAATGCGCGGCTGTCAGGACCACTCGGGGCTGAATGAGTACCCCGGTGCAGATTCCGAAGAAAACTGGGGTGGCTTGGCTAAAATCTAAACCCTGTACAATCATAACCACTTTTTTGGAGTACTCTTCACGTTCATCAACGGGTTGACCGTTTAAAATGCTTTGGTCTTTTCGTGTCTTATCTAGGAATTGGGGGTCTGCACAGCCGGTGAATGCCAGCGTAACGAATAGCAAAGCTGCAAAGATGATTTTTAACCACGTACGTTCTGACATCATAGGCTGTTCTATTCAAATTAAAAGCCGTTTTATAACACTTATATGGCCTATGGCTTTGGGATCTGTGTCTATAAATGAGACGGTGACAGAAAGTGGGGGCAAGTTTTGATCGAATTAAAAAAAATCGCCGATTTTTTCTTGTTTTTTAGAAATTGAATTCTGAATCGGATTTCGTATTTTTTAAAAATTTTACGCCGAAATGGCTGGTTTTTATTTTTTGTAAAACAAGGTTTCAAAAAATCGTCAACTGTGTGATCAGAAAAAAAGGACTTTAAAATTTTTCACAAATTAGTCACAAACGCAGTTCGAAAGTCTTAAGTCGAAGGTCGCACTGGCCGAAAGTATTTGCAGAGCAAGAGGTGCCAGATGAAAAATCAAACTCGAATAATTTTAATTTTTACAACTGCGATGCTGTTAAGCGCATGTAGTAAGACGACATTTACTAACATCAATCCAAGTATGAATAAAGTCTTAGATGTGCCAATGGATATCATCGAGCCAGATCCAGTTCAATTCGGCTTTAAAATGTCGAGCGGGGCTTGTAATCAAGACTCTTCAACAAATGTCTTATCTTGTATGAAGTGTGATGTGCCGGTTAATCCTAAAGTTCGTCAGCTTTCAGTCAAAGCACAGGCCTTAGTTGATTCAATGTACTTAGCTTGCCAAATTTCGAATAAATCTGACCATAATAATTTTAGACCAACAAAAGAAATGCTAATTGAAAAATTAAACCGTGGTTCAGATGAATTATACCCAGATACTCCGCGTACGGCACAAATGGAGTTAGTCGTTAATGGTTTAACGAATGAATTAGATAACTCATTACAGAAAAAAATGTTTGGGTTCTTGTGGTATACGGCTTCTTATTCAGATGCGTTTGAGACTTACTTTGGTTTAACTGTTCAAGAAGCAAAAAGTACATTTTGCTGGAATGGTGATAAGCAAACTCCGGCCTTAACGGATGCATCATTAACTTTAATATCAAAATCAATGATCGACTGCTTATACGGTAACGGCGGGCACAACGGAACTTGTAAAGAACTTCCAGAATATGAATTAGCTAAGGGGTATCGCAAGCAGTTAGAAAATGTTTTATCGAAGTCCATTTCAAGTCCTTACGTTGCACCAGGTGCATTGCCGCAAAAAACGTGCGCTTGGGAAAAATTCGAAGGCGATGATTTAGTTGAAGCGAAAAAGCAAGTTTCTAAGTGGAAGCAAGAAGGCCGCACAGTTGCAATGGAAGTCTTGCAAGGTGATGGAGCTGGTTTTTGTGGGATGGCTGATGCAACAACTTTAAAGCCAGGCATGAATGTTAAAGTTGCCACTTATATCTGTAAGTAATTAGTCTGCCAGTAAATTAGAAAGTAAATTTAACATCTAACCGTAGGCTTTGTTCACAACAAAGCCTTTTATTTTTGCATCTTCAATACGGTAACTAATCTGAATCGGGTTACAGCAAACTTCGCAATCTTCAATATATGTTTGAGTGCTATCGGTTGACGTATCTAACAGCATTGAAATTCGCTCGAGACAGAACGGACATTTAAAATATTTTTCGACTTCGCCGACGCCCGATATATCCATGAATGTTATTTAATAGGTGGAATTATAAAAAGTAAAGTTTCATCAGCGTCAGCCAACACACAAGAGTCAGCAGCAGGCCTAGAATAGCGATTGCTTGCGTTAATTTAGGTGAAGGTTCTGATTGCTGGCGATCGGGCAACTTTGTTTGTACCTTTGCGCTAAGGCCTTGTACTAAATTTAATCTTTGCATGCGGTCTAATTTAAAAAAGTGCACGCCAATTAAATTTTCGTAGGGATCTAACTTCTCGATTCGAATCGTCACTGCGTAACAAGCCATCTGCTCTGAACCGGGCACTGAAAATTGAATTTTAATCATCTCGCCTAATTGCGGTGATAGATCTGTGGGAGCTGTAAATGAAAGTCCGGTTAATGAAATATCACGAATCTCGGTGTTCTCTTCCCAGGACCTGCGTTCAGCTCCTGAAAAACGAACTAAATTATTATCGATCGTGTCGAGAACGTAGCGCGGAGCTCTGGCATGATAGCGTGCTAATGAAGTTGTCATCTAATAACTTATCGGTTTTATTACGGTTGTACTTTATGCTGTTTCTGACTAGATCTTGACTTGAGTCACTCATCTTAAACTTGTATATTCATAGACAGGATATAGAGGTCTAGCTTGAAGAAGACAGTAGTGCTGGTTTTATTTATTTTGTTTGCCGCCTTTATGTATCGTGCGTCGGTTTTTCGAATTTCTAAAAACTTTTCGGTGGTGGATGAAGGTCGGTTTTATCGTTCAGCTCAACTCAATGAAGATGAGATGACTGAGCTTGTCGAAAAGTACCAAATCAAGACGGTCATTAGCTTACGTGGTTCGCCGGGAAAAACTTTTTTCTATGAACCCCAAAGCCAGACTTTAGACAAGTTGGGTGTTCAGTTTCACTATATGGGATTAAGCGACAATCATTACCCGCATCAAGACGAAATAAATACTTTATTAAAAATTTTCAAAGAAGGTCCTTATCCGATTCTAGTGCATTGCCGCGTTGGTGCGGATCGCACGGGCATGGTGTCAGGCCTCTACAAAAAACTAATTATGAATCAACCGCTCGAGAAGGCTCTTGAAGAACTTTCGATCGGTTATTACCACATACGCGCGTTACACCCACCGATGAATTTATTTGTGCGCCGCGCACGTGATATAAATTGGGTGAACAATGAATACGACGTTTGCGATCCAGAATTTGCAAAGTACAGAAGGCCCGAATATGTCTGCCCATAAAAAAGATCCGCCTGCTGTGGTGAAAAAGTCCGTACGAAGAAAAAAGAAAATGAAAGTGGTCGAGCATCCACGTTCATCAGCGTTAATATTTAGTAACCGTGAATTAGGTTGGTTGAATTTTAATTTGCGCGTATTAGCCGAAGTCGAAGACACCGCAACGCCGCTTCTAGAGCGGGTAAAGTTCTTATCGATCTCAAGCTCGAACTTAGATGAATTTTTTATGAAGCGGGTCGGCGGCCTGAAGCGCCATGTGGCGTACGGAGTTTCGGCGAAATCTTCAGACGGGCAAACGCCCGAGATGCAATTAGCGATGATCATGAAGCGCTTAGAGCCCATGTTAAAAAAGCAAAAAGACGCCTACCTTTTGCTGATGAAAGAATTGAAAGCAAACGGCTGTGAAATCACCGCGTACAAAGATTTAAAAGAATCCGAAAAAAAGCAGCTTCATCATTACTTTAATCAGAATATATTTCCGGTGTTAACTCCGCTGTCAGTTGATCCGGGCCATCCGTTTCCGTTTATTTCAAATTTATCAACTTCATTGGGTGTTTCGCTATTAAACCCAACAAATTCAGACGAAAAACTTTTTGCCCGAGTCAAAATCCCGCGCGTCGTGAATCAGTGGATTCAAATTGAAGGAACGCGTAAGTGGATTCACTTAGCTGATTTGATTCGTGCGCACTTACAAGAATTATTTCCGTCAATGACGGTCGTCGGCCACGTACTATTCAGAGTTTCTAGAAATGCTGATTCAGACCGCGAAGAAGAAGACGTTGAAGATCTACTAGCCATGATCGAAGAAGAGTTACGTCAACGTCGCTTCGCTGAAATCGTGCGATTAGAATTTGGCGAATGCACCGACCCTTGGATCAAAGAATTTCTAATCAGCGAGCTGGGATTAAAAGAAGAAGATTTATTTCCGATGGCGGCCGAATTTGATATCGGCGACTTTTCTTTACTAACACAAAATTTACCATGGCCTACGCACAAATACCCTGCGTGGTCACCGGTTGTACCGGGCACATTGCAAGATCCGACCGCATCTATTTTCGATGCGATTCGAAAAAACGATATGTTACTGCATCATCCGTTTGAAAGTTTCTCATCAAGCGTTGAAAGATTTATTCGCGAAGCCGCGCATGATCAAGATGTGTTAGCGATCAAGATGACACTTTACCGAACCGGCGATAATTCTCCGTTTATTAAAGCACTGATTCACGCTGCCGAAGAAGGTAAGCAAGTGGTGTGTCTGATCGAATTAAAAGCCCGCTTTGATGAAGAACGAAATATCTACTGGGCGCAAGAGCTTGAAAACGCCGGCGTTCACGTCGTGTACGGAGTCGTCGGTTTAAAAACGCACGCAAAAACCGTACTAGTCGTTAGAAAAGAAGCCGACCGGGTTAGATCTTACGCGCACATCGGAACTGGCAATTATAATGCGGTCACCGCACGCCACTACACCGACATGGGCTTACTGACTTGCGATGATCGCATCACACAAGAGCTTGTCGAATTTTTCAATTACCTCACCGGAAAATCTTTGAAGCAAGATTACCAGCATTTAGTTTTAGCGCCGGTGAATATGTTCAATAAAATGAAAGATCTGATTCACCGTGAACGCGACCATGCAAAAGCGGGTAAGCCAACGTTGATCATGGCGAAGTTCAATAACATGGAAGAAAACGATATTTCATTAGCGTTGTATGAAGCCAGTCAGAATAAAGTCCCGATTCAATTGATCGTGCGGGGATTTTGTTGTTTACGTCCACTCGTCAAAGGTGTGAGCGAAACAATTCAAGTACAATCAACGATTGGACGATTTCTAGAACACTCGCGCATATTTTATTTCCGCAATGGCCAAGAAGACCCGGTCGACGGAGATTTTTACATCGGCTCGGCCGATTGGATGTATCGTAATTTACATGCGCGTGTTGAAGCTGTGTGCCCGATCTACGATCGTACGTTAAAAGAAAAGTTGTGGAATATGCTGCAGCTTTATTGGAACGATACGAAGCAGACTTGGACGATGAAAGCTGATGCTAGTTACGAAAAGAAGAAGCAGACTGAACCAACTCCTGGAGTGCAGCAAGAGTTGATGAGGCTAGCGGCTTCGCAGCAACATGCGACTGAGGATGATTTGCTTCATCGGGTTTAAGCGATTTTTGCGGTGGGTTTCAGCCTTGGGGTAATACCAGTACACTTCGCAAAGCAACAATTGTCTAAAAGAACGGAATAAGAAATTATTCCGTTCTTTATTCCTAAGTTATATATCGACTCCGTTCTAGTACATTGCTATATTTATTTTATGAAATTTCATATTGCATTCATCTTTTTAACCATGTTGTTAATCCTAGGCTGCGCAACCGACAAAAATAATAGAGCTCGAAAAATTAACTCAGTATTATCTGCTTCTTGGATTAAAAAAGGAAATATTTTCCTGCATGAAGGAATGGAGGCAACACCGGTGGTATTAAATAGCAAGCTGTATTACGTTGTCTCAACCAGATTAGCAACAGCGTCTCAGGGTATTTCAATTCAGATTTGGGACGCAGCAACTTTCACCAAGATTGCAGAAAAACCGACGACGTTGGGGCTGATCTCGGCATTAGTCATAGGAAACCGCCTACATATATTTGGTACAACCAATTGGACTAGCAAACAGAATTCAATAGTTACACTAAGTACAAAAGATTTTTCAACTTGGACAAGTCAGGCGACATTGTTTACAGCACCACCCGGAAGTTCATACCTTAATACTTCTGTAGCGCCAGCTAATTCTAACGGTTATATAATGGCATATGAAGTTTGTACTGCCGGATTTGTTTGTTTTAATGCCCAATTTAAGATTTCAACTGACTTAATTAATTGGCAAGATGTAGGGGGAATAGTTGAGCGTGAATCGTATACTGCGTGCCCAACAATTCGTTATGTCGATTCTTATTATTATATGTTTTTTCTATCCAAATTTAAAACTTACTTTGCAACAATGGTTGCTAGATCAAAAGATCTTGTGAGTTGGGAATATTCGAAACATATAGTTCTTTCCCCGATGGACGGTGGTGACAAAAACTTAAATGCTTCAGACATGGACTTAGTTGAGCACAATGGGAGAGTAAAAATTATTTATTCTATTGGCTCACAAACTAATCCTACCGCAACCAATCAAGGTATTAGAGAAGCTAGTTTTGATGGAAGTTTATCAAATTTTGTTAACCTGTTTTTTAATCAATAGCGCGTGTTCAAGGGTTTTAATTGAGTTTGGCAATCGAATATTTTTAATCTTCGTACTTTAGCAACTCTTGCAATTCGTCTTTTCCATTTTGCGCTAGATACTCGCTGCCAAAAAAACTCAGGTGTGAAGCATCAATGTAAAATATTTTTTCATTAGTCATTACTTTGCAAAGTTCTGATTCACACAAATATTTGAAAGGATCGAAAGTTTTAATGTGAGGATATCCTGCAAGTGCTTCGTTTATTATCTGACGGCTGTTCTTGTCATTTGTAACAGCAATCTCTAGTGGCAAATCGCAAGTTGTGGGCTGGTTTATGATTTTAACTTTACGCACACATTTTCTAGGGTTTACGCCAACTGGTGGTGACAAAAATATGACAATTTTCTTATCTAAAGTTGCAAGCTGTGCGACGGTATCACGAAGTGCGGCAACAAATTCTTGAGTATTTTGTTTTTTACTAAGCCAGTCATATTTGGCTCCGGCGGCATACTCTGGCCACTGAGCTGCAAGAATAACAACTTTAACAGCTGAATTGTTTTTAACAAAATTGAAGTAGAAATTAGACGCTTCCCTACATACTAGTGGACCATAATTTAAAAGTGGAGGGCATTGGCCCCTACCGAATTGCTTAAAAGAAAATTTTAAATCTTTATTAAGATTTAAAAGTAGTTGGGAATATGAGGTTGCAATCGAGTCGCCCCAAAGGAAGACGGAAGGTATCGCATTTGTGTTTCCGTCATTGCACCAATCACCGCTGTCTTTATTTTCTGGCAAACTTTTACAGGAATGTCGAAAATTTGGAGGAAAAGTAAAATCATTTGAATTTGATATTTTATCTGAATACTGCTGAGCTGCTCTAAATTTCAACCCATCGTATTTAAAAGTATAGAAACTTAGCCCACCAGCGCCTATCATCGCAAAAATTAAAATTAGTGTTTTTATCCTTTTGTGATCACCGTAGCGGAAGGGATTCTCAATAAATTTGTTTGTAAGCCAAGCTAAAATAAAAGATAAAATTACTATGCAAGTTCTTATCGGGCGGGATGGGGTCTCCCCTTCAATAATTCGAGCAAAAGACAACAGCGGCCAATGCCAGAGATAAAGTGGAAAACTGATTAGACCAATGTTAACAAATAATTTGTTTGAAAAAAAATTACGATTAATCCAAGTTTTTTCACCGGCATGAATAGCTAGTAACGTGCCTAGCGTTGGCAACAACGCCCAGAAACCGGGAAAGTTTTTGTCGGGCTTAATAAGCAAAAAAGCTGCAATTAGAAAAAGTAAACCCGCAATTGAAATTAAGTTGTTAGTTATCGACTCATTTTTTAAGCTCGGCATATTAGAGGTTTTTGATGGGCCTAATCGAAAGTAAGCTAACAGCGCACCACCTAAAATTTCCCAAAACCGTGCATAAGGCAAGTAAAATGAAGCAATTTTATCACTTTGAACCAAACTAAGATTATAGAAGAAAGAAATTGCGATTAATGAAATTAATATGAGCCAAAGATGCTTTCGAAATTTCCAACCAAACCAAAGCGTAATTGGCCACACAAAATAGAATTGCTCTTCTATTGCTAAAGACCAAAGATGCAAAAAAGGTTTAAGTTCGGAGGAATTATCAAAATAACCACTTTCTTTCCAATAAATGATGTTTGATAAAAATCCTGCGCCTCCCGCAATATGCTTACTGAGTTGCTTGAATTCATCGGCTAAAAGGGTAAACCACCCCAATGTAAAAAAGGTGATAAATACGACTAACAGCGCCGGGAAAATTCGCCGGATTCTGCGCGCGTAGAAATCCAATAAATCAAAGTTATCGTCAGCTAAATCCTGACAAATGATACTTGTAATTAAAAAGCCGGAAATAACAAAAAAAATGTCAACGCCAACAAAGCCGCCATTTAAGCTATTTGGAAAGGCATGGAATATAATAACCGATACGATGGCAATTGCGCGCAGTCCATCGATATCTGCCCGATATTTTGAGTTTGCTGTTACTTCCGCTGCGATATTTGCTCCGTATAAATTAATATAGTAAGTGTAAGAAAAAATGATTTCTTAAACAAGCTTATTTCCAGTATAATTGGGATCAACGTTGTTATAATTTATATGAGCTGATCGTTGAGGAGTTGCAGTAATAAAACTAATAATGCCGTAAGCTTTTACTAGTTTAACTAATCATCGAAAGAATCGCGCCCTCTTTCAACCCAACGCCAGGAATCTTCAACCGCTGTATCTTATACTTTCGCATCAAGAACAAAGTTAAGTACAACGCCGGCTCAAGCACATCAACACGATCCGCGCGTAGATCCAATCGTTGCATACGTTGCGCCGCCGGGATCGCGCAAAACTTCGCGTAAATTAAGCCAAGTTCTTTATAAGTAACCCCGGTATTCGGCCCCTTACGAAGTAGAATCATTTTCAATTTACTAATCGCATCTAAATTTCCGCCCGTGCCAATCGCAACATCGAACGGACCTTTCGGTAAATCTTTCGACGCTTTTTCTAATTTAGTTTTCAGCAAGAACTGCGGATCAATTTCTAACTTCATCGCTTCGGTCAGCATACGAACCATGCCCCACTTAAAACTTTTTGAATAAACAATTCTATTTTTCGAGATGTGAGTTAGCTCGACACTGCCGCCACCGATATCGATCAATAACGAATTTCCGTCATTAAGTCCGATCGTATTCTGCACAGCCATGCGAATCAGTTGCGCCTCTTTTAACCCGCTAATAACTTTAATTCTGATCCCACTATTACGTGAAATAGCTGACAAAATAGGCTTTTTATTTTTAGCATCGCGGAAGGCGCTGGTTGCGAAGGCAGAACTTTTCTCGACTTTAAATTTTTTATTTAATCTGGCCATCCGTTTGAAGGCGGCGATCAGGCGACGAAGGGTGATATCTTGGATTCTTTTGTAATTAAATACATCTGAGCCTAGGCGGATCATCTCGCGGTGCTTTTTCAGGGTCTTCAAGTTTCCGAATGCGTCGACTTCGACGATAATTTGCCTGATCGCATTTGAACCGATGTCGATGGATGATAATATCATTACTACTTTTTGCGTTGAAAGAAGACAGGGGTCAAGAAAGAAGCTACGATTTGACTGTCTTTGATTGCGTAAGCCCAGAAAGTAGGATTCCCGGGATGGATAGAATTATTGATCTACAGTTAGAAAATTTGAAGAAGTTAATGTTAGAGATGGGCGGGCAGGTTGAAAAAGCTTTGCAGACGGCGACCGAAGGTTTACTTAAAAAAGAAAATAAACTTTTAAAAGAGGTGCACGAAGTTGAAGTGCATATTAACGAATTACAAATCAGAATTGATGAAGCCTGTTTGCAAGTTTTAGCCAAGCAGGGGCCGGTCGCAAAAGATTTACGTTTAATTTTATCAATTATTAAAATCAATACTGATTTAGAGCGGATGGGCGATCAGTGCGTGAATATCGCCCACTTGGGCCGTGAACTTTTAGAGCGGGGTTTTTCTTCATCGCTGCAAGAGATTGATACGATGTCGGGCTGTGTAAGTAAGATGGTAAAGGGTTCGCTTGATTCATTTGTTAAAATGGATGTGGATGCGGCCAAAAAAATATTAGCGATGGATGACCAAGTCGATCAGCTGAAAAATAAAGTTTACCGAGATTCAACCGAGCTGATGAAAGCCGAGCCGCAAAACATTCAGACGCTGATGGATATTATTTTAATCGCAAGAAATTTAGAACGTTTAGGTGATCACGCAACAAATATTGCTGAAGATGTGATTTTCGCATTTTCTGGAAGAGATGTAAGACATGGAGCCAGTGAATAAAGCCTTAGTGATTGAAGATGAAGCGGCGATCGCGAATCTGTTAAAGATTCATTTGATGGATGCCGGCTTTGAAGTGGATACTTTTTCAGATTCAGAGACGGCTTTTTTAAAGCTGCAGTCGAAAACTTATGATTTATGCTTGGTCGACTGGATGCTACCAGGGATTCAGGGAATTGATTTTTTAAAGCGGGTTCGTTTACATAATAAAACGATGAAGATGATGATGGTGACGGCAAAAGCCGATGCCGATTCAATCGTGCAGGGGCTAGAAGCCGGAGCTGATGATTTTCTACCGAAGCCATTTGATGCGCGCGTCTTAACGGCGCGCATTCGCAACTTGATGCGAAGACACCAGTATGAAAAGCAAGCCTTGGGCGTTGCCGATCAATTGACGATCGACGGGATGATGATTCATTTTACAAAACACTTTGTGAAGTACAACGGTGCAGATATTCATTTAACGCCGTCAGAATTTAAATTATTAGCATCGCTATTCAAAGCACAAGGCCAAGTACTAACGCGTGAACAGTTAATCGATCTGATCCAAGGCGAAGAAGTGTCGGTGACGGGTCGAACGATTGATACACATGTATTCGCATTAAGAAAAAAAATGGGAGCCTGGGCCGCACACGTCGAAACCATTCGCGGCGTTGGTTACCGTATCTTGATGTCGACCGAAGATCTGAGCGAAGTGAACTCGGACGAGGCGCCGTGATTCAAATTGCGCTGTGGGTTTTTGCAATCATACTAGTAAGCTTTGTAGCTTACTTACTAAGTTATATCCGCTTTCGCCGAATGATTTCATTTCAAACAAAACAAATGATTCAATTGATGAAGTCAGAAGATATCGAAGGAATGAAAATCGGGGATATCTACGGGCAAAGTGATGAAGACTTTGCCGATCTAGAGCGTGCCGCTTTAAGCTTACGTAAAAAATATTTGCGGCTAAAAAAACAGTCGCAAGAAGAACGTAAAGGTTACGAAACTGTATTCTCGGGCTTGAAAGAGGCCATCGTTACGGTCGACCAGAACTTAAGAATTATTTCTTTCAACGCTTCTTTTATGGATTTCTTTAACTGGGCGCCGGTGAAAGCCCAATCGAGTTATTTTTTACACGACGTGATTCGTGACCCGGTCATTATATCGACTTTTAAAAAGACTTTTTTAAAAAATGAAATTCAAAAAAACGAAATTGATGTTTACCAGTTATTTGTGACTCCACTTCCATCAAGAATCGAAAACGAATCTTGGTGCTTAGGCGTTTTCTACGATTTATCTGAAATTCGAAAAACCGAAAAAATTCGTATTGATTTCGTGGCTAATGCCTCACACGAAATGCGCACGCCACTAACCGTGATCAAGGGTTATGCCGAATTATTACAGAAAAGATTGAAAGCGAATCCAGCTTTAGTCGAAGAAGTCGAGCTCATGCAGCCCATTTTACAAAGTACAGATCAAATGTCTGATCTGATGAACGAGTTATTAAATCTTTCGAAAGTCGATGCCAGTGCGGCGCTCACGAAAGAGTCGATTTCAACGGCCGGAATTACCAATGATGTTTTAGCTGAAGTTGAAAATCTGCAGCAAATGCAAAATAAAAAAATAGCGGTCGATATTCAGGTTGATTTTGTTAAAGCCCACGCCGAAGCGGTTCGGCAGGTGTTACGTAATTTATTGGTGAATGCGATTAAGTACTCAGGAAACTCCGATGAAATCAAAGTGACTTGGACCCAAAACGGTCCGTCGATTTTCTTGCGCGTGCGCGATAACGGGCCGGGTATTTCGAAAGAACATCAAGCTCGCATTTTTGAAAGATTCTACCGAGTCGATAAAGGCCGTGGCCGCGATCAAGGCGGGTACGGGTTGGGGCTTGCGTTAGTGAAGCATCATATGTTGAATCACGGTGGCCAAGTGAAGTTGATTTCAGATGCAGGCGCGGGAAGTGAATTTATTTGTGAATTCCCCAATAGCTAATCCCTTATTTGAAAAGTATTTTGAAAAAGTTTACGGCGCTCGTTGGCCCGAGCTCAAATCATCTTTGGTTAACCAAGAAAAACAAGTCTTACGCGAAAATAAATTTATTGAGGTTCCCGTAAATAAACTAGCTAAGTGCGAATTTCTAGATAATTGCTACTGGAAGCCCGAAGGATACTCGCTGCAGAAGTCTGAAGCCGGTCACTACGATTTCTACGTGATGGACCCCGCTAGCGTATTAGTCGCTTTGGCTTTAGAACCGAAAGCGGATGATCAAGTTTTAGATATGTGTGCGGCGCCAGGCGGGAAAACTTTAATCTTAGCTGAGCAAATGAGCCTAAGCGCCACTGAAGAATCAGTTGGTGGCACATTAATCTCGAACGAAATGTCTGAATCGCGGCGCGAGCGGTTGATGCGAGTTCTGCACGAATATATCCCCAAAGAAAAAAGATTATTTATTTCGGTTAAAGGCCTTGATGGCAATCAGTACGGTTTAAGAAACCCTGAAGCTTACGATCGCATTTTAGCCGACGTGCCCTGTTCGGGCGAACGACATTTGTTAGAAAATTCAAAAGAGTTTTCGATGTGGTCTGAAAACCGCACAAAGAATTTAGCCGTACGCCAATATTCACTTTTATCGTCGGCGTGGCTCGCACTCAAACCGGGCGGACGAATCGTTTATTCGACTTGTTCAATTTCTCCGGAAGAGAACGATGCGGTTATTGCTAAATTGATTAAAAAGCGTGATCCAGTGTTGATTCGACCCGAGTGGTTAGATAAAATTGAATTTCTAGAGCAGTCTAATTACGGATATCAAATTTTACCTGATCGCAGCGGATTTGGGCCGATGTACTTTGCGATTATTGAGAAACCTGAATAGAGGGCAGCGCCCAATTAGCCAACGCGTCTTTTTAAATGATACTGACGATACATTGCTAAATTATAGAAACCGTAAGTTTTAATCCTAAAAACCTCGGTGACTTCTTCGTTGATCTCTTCGATCACCGCGTCGCCGAAGCCAATGGGTGAGAAGCCTTTTTTTGATTCAATCTCATCCAGGCAAAGCCCGCAAATGCGCTCGATAAATTCAGCGTTTGTCTCGTGGCTGATGGTGGGTGATAGAAGCTCTTCATCGATAATATCTGCGATCCATGTTTTCATATCGATTTTCTCGGGAAGTTCAGCTAATCTCTTAAGTGTGAAAACGCCTAGTTTTTTTGAGCTCAAGACTTTGGTCGAGTATTTATCGGACGAGTTACAGGGCAGCCAATTGCAAGAAGTGATGACCACCGAAGACGGATTGGTGATGACCTTCTATCGTTTCACCAAGCATCCCCGAACGGCCTATTTGGTGTTCGATTTGGACAAGCCCTTCCCATTTCTTGGGCTATTTATGCAGAACCCGTGGAGTCACCTGAAGAAGACAAAGCCGGTCGGTTTATTTTTAAACGCGCATGCAAAAAATCTTCACTTGAATGACTTCGAACTCGTGGAAAGTTTAGGTCGGGTCGCAAGATTAAGTCTAGGACAGGGTGAAGACCGCTGCGAAATTCAGATTCGTCTGATTCCGAAAGCGCCGAACTTAATTATTCATAAAAGTAAGAAAACAATTTCATGGTACCCAGTTACAATATTAGCCGAGAATGATCCGGCTTATGTTGTGCCCGTTGATGATGAGCAAAGATCGATTCCGTTTTTAATGGAACAATGGGTGCAGCGCCGCGGGGCCACGGGAAAGCAAAACGCAAAGGGCCAAGCTGCTTCGTCGATGAGTCCCTATGAAAAATGGAAAAAACAACGCGAGCGCGATATCGAAAAAAAGACAAAAGCGCTGGATGCCATTCAAGCCCAGATCGATAAATTTCGTTCAGAGCCCTGGGCCGCAGTGGGAGAATTTCTAAAAAATGAAGGAATGAAAAACGTGAAGCCCGAATGGACTCCGTACGTGAATTTCACCAAAACGGCGTCGCAAAATATGCAAAATTGTTTTGATAAAGCAAAAGCTGCAAAATCGAAAGTTTTAGGCGCCCTTAAACGCAGCGAGTTTATTAAAGATGAATTGAAGTCGCTTGAAGATTTGTCGGATGCACGCTTTCAAAGCTATTTAAAAAAACAAATCAGTTTAAAAAATAAAACGCCCGTGCGTAAAATTGAAGGGCGATTTCGAAAGCAAGTCAGCGAATCGGGAATCGTTGCTTACATGGGGAAAAGTGCGGCCGATAATATTGATTTACTTCGAAAATCAAAAGCGTGGGACTTTTGGATGCATTTAAAAGATTATCCCAGCGCGCACGCGATTATTCACCGGCAAAAAGATCAAGCTGTCTCTGACAAAGATATTCAACATTTTGGCAGTTGGTTAGTCAAAGAAGGGCTTAGCAGTAAGCAGGCCAGCATGGGCGGAAAGTTTTCAATTGTTATTGTCGAATGTCGCCACGTGAAGCCAATGAAAGGCGATAAGTTGGGGCGCGTTACTTATCACAATGCTCGTGAAGTCTTGATTGCAGTATAAAATCTAAATAGAATGGCCGTCAGAGATCACAGGAAGTGGATGCTCTTTACGACGGAGTGTTGAATGATTGAAGTACATAATCTTTGTAAAAGTTATGGCGACCGCCAAGCGATTGATAATTTAACTTTTAAAATCGAAAAAGGTGACGTGGTTGGATTGCTTGGACCAAACGGAGCCGGCAAATCGACGACAATGAAAATCATTACTGGTTTTATGGCCCCCACTTCGGGCGAAGCAAAAGTTTGCGGCTTCGATGTTTTCGAAAACCCAATCGAAGTTAAAAAACGCATCGGGTATTTACCAGAAACACCGCCGCTATATACCGAGATGACGGTCGAAGATTATTTGAAGTTTGTAGCTGAATTAAAATTAGTACCCGTGGATAAAATTAAATCACTAGTTAACCGCGCTTTAGTGAAAGCGCAGTTAACTAGTGTAAAATCTCGGCTGATTAAAAACTTGTCGAAAGGTTTCAAACAAAGAGTTGGCATTGCGCAGGCCTTAGTCTCGGATCCCGAGGTTTTAGTACTTGATGAGCCAACGGTTGGTTTAGATCCTAAACAAGTTTCTGAAATTCGTGATTTGATTAAAGAACTTCGCGGCGAACACACGATCATTTTATCGACACACATTTTACCTGAAGTTCAGGCGACTTGTAACAAGGTGATTATTATTCACCAAGGTAAAATTGTCGCGCAAGATTCAATTGATCAGATTGAAAGAATGAATCAAAGCGGAATCATTCTGACGCTGAAAACTAAAAAAGCAAATGCGGCCTTGTCGAATGCCATCACCCGCATTGACGGCGTTAAAGAAATTGAAATGGTCACAGCCCAGCACTACCGAATTAAAATGGCCGAACAAGACGAACTGATCGAGCAAGTGGCAAGCGAAGTGATCCGTTCGGGCGCAGGGCTGATCGAGCTTTCACCAAGCCGCACGAACTTAGAAGATGTGTTTTTAAAATTAACTTACGGTCAGACGATCTAGTTCACAGGAGCACCTATGCGTACAAGTTATGTTATTTTTAAAAAAGAATTAAGCGCATTTTTTTTAAGCCCGCTTTTTTATTTCATCGCGTTTGTGATGACGGGTTTACTAAGCGTGATGTTTTCAATTTCATTAGATAAGTTTGCTTACCTGTCTTCGAATGCGATGATGCAGTTCGGGGTTTCTCCGCAGCAGCAGAATATTCACTACGCCGTTTTCTTGCCGCATTTATCTTTGCTTAACTTACTTTTTATATTTTTGATTCCGGCGCTGAGCATGCGGCTACTAGCTGAAGAAAAGAAAATGCGAACCTTTGACTTGCTTTTAACTTCGCCAATCACTTCAACATCAATTGTACTTGGTAAATATTTTGCGACGATCGTTACAATATTCGCACTTGTCGTGATTACGTTGATATACCCCATAGTATCGAGTCGCATGGCTGAATTTTATTGGGCTCCGACCCTGATTGCTGCATTCGGAATTTTTTTAGTCGCCGCAGTTTATGCCGCTATGGATTTATTTGCTTCAAGTCTGACTGAAAACCCGTTGATCGCGTTTGTGCTTTCAATTGTTTTTAACCTATCGCTTTGGTTTATCGGCGCCCTGAACGAATCGTTTGATGCGCCTATGGCAAAGAAGATCTTAGAGCATATTTCGATGAACACCCATTTAACGGGTTTAATCGAAGGAACCATTCGAACCAATGGGTTAGTTTTTTTAGCTAGTTTAATTTTTATATTTTGTTTTTTAACCGAGCGAGTGATTGAGTCTTCTCGTTGGAGAGCTTAGGAGCCATCATGAGTAAAAAAGGTAAACTGTTTTTAACAATTTCAATGCTTAGTTTGATCGCTTTCGTCGGATTATTTTTCGCGCTGAAGGTATGGATGCCATTCATGTGGTTTATATTAGCTCCGTTTGCCATCGGCCTGATTGGTTGGATCATTGTCGACATTAAAAACTTAAAAGAATTCTTTGGGATGAAGACGACCAAGCAGGGTCTTAACATGGGCGCGATCATTTTGATCGCACTCTTCTTTATAGCCTTGGTTAACTTCGTCGGCGCCCGACATTATAAGACTTTCGATTACTCGGGTAATCAAGTGAACACTTTGTCTGAGCAAACTAAAAAAGTCATTCAATCATTAGATCAAGATGTGCAAGTAAAGTATTTCTACAAGAATGGCGCTGACCGAGCGGAAGAAAATAAAAAAAGTTTTCGCGACCTCATGAAACGGTACCAAGACGCAAGCCCGCGCATTCAATTAGAATTTGTCGAGATGAATGAAAAAGCAAAACTTGCGCAAGACTTCGGGGCTAACAAGGGCTCGGGCGAAGCATTTATTGACTACAAGGGTAGTAAGAACCGGGTCGAAAACTACACCGAACAAGATTTTACAAATGCTATTATCAAAGTGACCCGAACGGCTAAGAAAACCATCTTTTTTCTGGAAGGGCACGGAGAGCGAAGTTTAGACCAAGAAAAAGATGAAGCTTCGCTATTTGGCTTTAAACAACTTTTAGAAAAAAACTCTTACATCGTTCAGAAGCTTTCTTTAGTTACGAATCCGCAAGTTCCGGCAAATGCAGATGCCGTTGTGATTGCGGACCCCAAGCAGGGGTTTCAAGAATTTGAAATCAAGGCGCTTGAAAATTATTTAGCGCGGGGTGGAGCCATTTACATTTCTTTTGATGATCAAATACCGGCCGGTTTGCAGAAGCTAACAACTGCGCTTGGCGTTGAGCTTGAAAGCTTTTATGTTTTTAACGTTTTTGACTCTCCGATGGGTGCCGTGGTGAACGCACAATCACCAACGGTGGGCGCGCAATATTCGCCGACGAACGAAATTACTAAGGTTTTTAGCGCCCCGCAGATGACGGTGTTTCGTCAGCCCCGGGCTTTAAAACTTTTACCACCGACGGCTTCGATGCAATCAGAAGCAATTGTGAAAACTCCGGAAAATTCAGTCGCGCTTAAAACTTTAGACAGCCAAGACTATCAAGGTCAACCCCAGGCCTATAATTTAGCGGCGCAGATCAGCGGAAAATATTTTAACAGTGATAAAGATTTTTCAGTCGTCGTCTTTGCCGATACAGATTTTATGAGTAATATTTTGCTTTATCAAAATATGAATCGTGATTTAGCTTTGAATTCAATTGCCTCATTAGCGAAAGAGACCGATTTAATCGCCATCACGCCAAAAGAAGCGCAAGCGACAAAGTTAACGCTATCGCCGCCTGAATTCAGTCAATTTTTTCGATTTACCGTACTGGGGATTTTCTTACCCCTGCCATTTTTATTTATGATTATAAGCTTAGTCTTATGGTTTAAACGGAGACACGCATAATGAAGTTTAAAACAACCGCCCTGTTGGGGGTCGCAACCGTTGGTTTGGGCCTTGGGGTTTATTTTTTAGATTATAAAAAGCAAGAAAACGCTGAAAAACAAAAAATTGTCGAAGCCCAAATTATTACTTTTGATCCGCAACAAATAAATTTACTAGAACTACAAAAAAAGACCGACAAATTTGTTTTACAAAAAAATGAATCCGGTTGGAATTTGCTAGAGCCCATTCAAGACTGGGCCGACACTGAAAAAGTTGATGAACTTATTAAAACATTGGCTGACGAAAAAATCATCGCCATCGCCAAGGAAGCCCCACAATTAACTGACGGCGATCTTAGAGAATTCGGTTTGGACGTGCCGTTAACAACCTTCAGTTTTAAAAATAACGCCGGTAACTCTAAAAAAGTGGCCGTCGGTACGCAAAAAAATTTCGAGGGTAATGCCTTTATTCGCCTTGATTCAGAAAATAAAGTCTACGTAGCCAACAGCGTGTGGTTGCAAAAGGCCGAAACCGCCTTAATCTACTTTCGAGAGAAGCGGCTTTACCGGCATCAATTAGCAAAAGTAACAGATTTGAAAGTTAAATCATTACAAGAAGAGTTCGCGCTTAAAAAAGTTGGAAACAAGTGGACGGCCGTCGGCCATACTTTTGAATTAGATCAAAACAAAGTTCGTGAATTATTAAAGAAAATATCTGAAACGGGAATTCAAGAATACGTTTTTGAAGGCGAGCCTTCCTCTGCAATGTTAAAAGAAAAAGGCTTGGTAAAAAGCCCGGTGCAGCTAGCGTTGACGGCTCCGGGTTCAACTTGGTCTGTGCAAATGAATCAAAGTGAAGCTGAAAAAGCAATCTTTGCCTTAACAGACCGGCCCACAAGTGTTGTGCGCCTTGATATCACAGAATGGGAATTCTTCGGAAATATGAATCTAGATTCACTACGTGACCGGGTTAGTTTAACTCGTTTTGATTTAGAAGAAGTCAGAAAGATTTACTACAAAGTGAATAACCAAGAAATAAATTTCATTAAAGATGGCCCCCGCTGGAAGTTGGTAAAGGCCGCCGCTGAAGGCCAAGAATTCGATGAGACAGAGCTGATCAAGGCCATTAATCGTTTGCATGACTTAGAAATTTCAGAATTTTTAGATCGAAGCACCGATTCGTTTAAAGGAAGTAACATGTTGATTTTAAAAACTGAATCAGATCGACTGGTTTACCAATTAAACTGGGGCCCTGAACTGAAATTAAAAAAACAAGGGATCGAAAAATATTTTTACTACGCACGTACTCAAATCGAACCACAGATTTTCGCACTTGAAAAAAGCAAATTAGAACAGCTCGGATTTCAACGGGTGATTCGTGCTAAAACTCCCGAATCAGCAGTCGCACCTATGCCGGCCGCACCGACGCCGCCTGTGCCGGCCGCACCTCCTCAGAAAGTTGAGTCGACACAATGACAATAAATACAATCGAAATAAAATCACCGACGCGAGTTGATCTAGCCGGTGGAACTTTAGATATGTGGCCTCTTTACAATTTTTTAGGTGGTGCGCTAACAATCAATTTAGCCATTGATATTTGGACACGGGTTGAAATCAGAACCCGAAAAACGCCCGGTATTAAAATACACTCGCTTGATTTGAAAAAAGAGTGGGACTTTGAAAATATCAATTACTTTCTCAGTGCCCTTGATCCCAGCTTACAGCTATTTCAAAAGGTACTGGGCCAATTCTCAGACGAGTTTATCCAGTTAAAGACCGGCGTAGAAATCACCACATCTTCCGAAAGTCCGATTGGTGGCGGATTAGGCGGCAGCAGTAGTTTAGTGATATCGATCCTGAAAGGGCTTTACCAATTATTTGATAAGTCCATGCCGAAGGCACCTGAACTTGTGCACCTGGCACACAACATTGAAGCGGAAGTTTTAAAAACTCCGACCGGGACCCAAGATTATTTTCCGGCGGTGACCGGCGGGCTTAGTTTTATTGAGTATTCAGCAAGGGGAATGAAGCAAACGGTCTATCCGGTTGCGGGGACCCCATTAGAAGATCATTTTTTATTGGTCTACACCGGCAGATCGCATCATAGTGGTTTAAATAATTTCGAAGTACTTAAATCAAGCGTCGAAGGTGATCACAAAGTCTTATCGGCTTTACAAAAAATAAAAGATATTTCTGTCAAAATGAAAGAGTGTATCGAGAAAAAGACTTGGGCTGATTTGCCAAAGTTGTTTCAGATGGAGTATGATGCACGTATTGAGCTAACTCCGGCGTTTAGCAGTCCAGAAATTGAAAAATTAGCGAAGATTTGTGTGGCGGCGGGTGCACTTGCAGTTAAAATATGCGGAGCGGGCGGTGGAGGTTGCGTTTTAGTTTGGGTCCCACCCCAGCAACGAGAAAGGGTGATTCAGGTATGTCAAAACGAAAAGTTCCAGTGTCTGAACGCCAAACCCGTGGATCCGCTGAATTAAAATCAGCAAAAGTGATTCGATTTGTCGGAGTGTCGCTTGCGGGCGGTAAATCTGACAAGGCCTGCGTGGCGATTTTAGAATACTATCCGGAAAATAAAAAAATATTCTTATCGCGTTTATTTGAAAAAATAAAATCAGACGAAAAAATTTCAGGCGATTCAAAGATCTACCAATTGATTGATCAAAATCATGAGGGTATTGCCTACGTCGCGTTCGATACGCCGTGGAGAGTACCAACTTGCGTGAACTGCCCGTGTGGCTGCCCGGGAATTGAATCGTGCAAAGCGCCGCACATCGAATGGATGTGGAATCATTTTAATAAAAATCATAAAAAAAAGCGTCCGAAGAAATTATTCACGCCGTATACTCAGCGCTGTATTGAAATGTATTTGCAAACTGAGCTGGAAGAGCCCTTTCAAATGCAACATGCGATGGGCGCTAATACCGCACCGTTACTGGCCCGCGCGGCTTTTCTGCAAAAGCGCCTAACCCAGGTTGAATGCATCGAAGTATTTCCTAAATTAACAATGTGGCGCTTGGGGCGTTCGCTAAAAATGATGAAATCACAGTTAAATGACCATCGCGCGGCTTTTGGTGGTGATGATTCGCGCGCACAGTTTTTACAAACACTGAATGATAACGATATTGCGTTCATCTACAATCAAGATATGAAACACATGGTTGATAATAACCACGCATTCGAAGCTTTTTTATGCGGGTACACAGGCTTTTTAAAATACATGGGCCACACGCAAAAACGACCGAAAGATTTTCCAAAAACGGAAGACTGGATTGAATTTCCTGTTGAGAATTTAAAGTTGAAAGATCTTTCTGCTTAAGTCTCAATTCGATACGACATCAACATGGTACTGGGCCGATACTTACTCAATGCTCCGCATTGCCATACTACACCGTATACAAAACTTCCAAACGACGACTGGAGTAATAGTAATGGCGCGTGGGTTGCCAATATTGATTCCGCACGGTTTCCGGCGACGACTTACAAAAATTTTGCTACGAATTCACGCGGCGAAATGACGGTTTACTTTATCGAAGTTCGACCTTAGCAGAAGGGTAAAGTCAAATTGCTGAATTTAGGTTGTTTGAAATTCACGGATTTGCGGCAAAGGCTTAAACATCGATCGTAGTTCAGGAACCTGCATCGGTACTTTTTCAAAAGATTGAATCCAGGTCTCGGGCGTTTCCATACATAGAAAAATATTCCAAGTTGAATCAAGTGATTTCATTTTTTTAATCATAAATTGAAACATTTCTGATCTAAGAGCCGCATCGTAACGAAGCTTATTGCCTTCACTGGCATGCATCTCGGCGCGCGTGACTAGCGAGTCTAAACCAAAACGTTCGCGCATCATATGCCGTTGTTCAGGTTGAAATCGTAGTGAACCAAGAGAAATCACGTGGACATCGCTTGGTTTAAAGTTTCGATTTAATTCTTCAGCTAAATAAGAGTAATTTTCTTGCCACTCGGGGTGCCAAATCATCGGGTCAATGTGGAAGGCCACTTTAAAACCCTGGTCGCGGCATTTTTTTGCGGCGGCGATGCGCTCGTGAAAGCGGGCGGTCCCGTGTTCTTCACGATCAATAATGTAAGGCGGATTAATCGACCAACTAACGACCGTGTTGCCCGCCGTTTGTAAATCTAAAAATTGATCGACGTGATCTGATTTTGTTTTAAATTCTAAAGTCCATTTTGGATAAAGATTTATGAATTCAATTAATTTTCTAGAATACAAAGTTAAATTGTCTAACGATAACGAATCAATGACTTCTCCGGTACCGACGCGAAAAGGCTGATCGGGGTGTAAGTCGGCCATTTCTTTTAGTTCGGCCAACGCCTGATCGATGTTGGTAAATATTTTCGTCGCACGAGAATTTAAATAACTTTGCAAGTAGCAGTAGCTGCAATTCATATTGCACTGACTACCTAAATTTAGAACGTGATAATTACAGCAGGTCAGCGCTTTTTTTTGCGTAGCCCCGGGGCAGCGCTTGAAGAAATGCCCTTTAAAAGTTGTCAGAAGCAATGTTTTTTTCGAATCGTTGAACTCATCGGCCGTCATCATTCCTTTTTTTTGCAGTGAAGGATCTGATTCTTCCACACAAGAAATTATTTCGGCCGGGTAAAGACTGCGAACGCGGTTTGCGACTTCAGAATTTTCTGAAGTCGGATCGATAAAGATTCGGTCGAACTGCGGAAGGGTGAAACTCATTGCTGAATCTCGTGCTGAACGCGTTCAAGCGAAGCTAGGATTTTAGTAAGATCTGTTGCGGAGCTAACAAAAAGTTTAAGTTCGATACCCGCACGGTCGCCGCGACGTTCAAATTTAATTTTAGATCCGTAAGGCCATGGAAGTTTTTCTAGTTTTTGTTTTAGCTCTTCATCGCGAAGTGAAGTTTGCGGATAGCGCAATTGTTTGAGAGATTTCTGCCACGACGAAAAATTAGCAGAATTTTCAAACAGGGTTTCATCCAGTCCCATCAGCACAAGGTCGGTTAAAAGTTCTAAGGTTTTTACGCCCTCGGTAAAGGTCGGGTTCAATGTGGCTAAATGATCAGCTAATTTTAAGTAAAGATCTTCTTGTAACGGAGTCTTCAGCGCCCTTTGAAATAAAAGATCAGTATCTTTTACTTTTTTATCGGTGATCCAGGTCTTAAATTCGGGGCTTAAATTCATAACCCAGTGCTAAACCATTTTCATTCTTTTAGCAATTGGGGCATATTATAGAAATGGCCCACTGGAAGCAAAGATCGACCACAACCTTAGATATCGTTTACTTTGAGTATCAGCCAAAAGCTCAATTTGATGGCAGCGGTGAGGTTTACGTTTGGGATTTAGATAAAACTTACTTAGATACCTCGATTGATTCATTTTCAGGCCTTTTTAAGACGATTTTTGAGAAAGCTTTCACGAAAAAAAATGTTCCCGGTACGCCAAGCCTTATTCGAAGTTTATCCCGTTACCGAAAAAAGCATTTTAACGAAGTCGATTTCCCGCTGTTTTTTGTTTCGGCATCGCCTCCGCAAATGGAATCAAAGATTTACGAAAAATTTGTAATCGACGATATTCAACCAATCGGAATGTTTTATAAAGATAATTTACAAAATCTGTCCCCGAAGCGGTTTTTATTTTTACGTAAACAAGTGGGCTATAAAGTTCAATCATTACTGCAGTTAAGAACACGCTTACCGAAAAATGTGCGCATGATTTGTTTCGGCGATGATTCTGAATCAGATGCGACTATTTATAATTTATTTTCTGATATCTGTGCGCGTAGACAAACTGAAAATGAGCTGACGCAATTACTTGAAGACCTGGGTGTGACCTACGCGCAGATTGATGAAATTCTTCGCTTGCAGTCAGAAATTCCCATTCAAGACCCGGTTGAAAAAATTTATATTAACTTAGCGGCCGATACGGACCCAGAATACTATTTGAAGTTTGGGCGCAGAACATTTCCGACTTATAATACTTTTCAAGTGGCTTTGGATCTGGTGCAAGACCAGCGTTTATCATTAGAAGAATTGGGTACGATCGTCGATGTTCTTCACAATAAGTACGGCCAAACCTACGAACAATTGATTTTATCATTCGAAGAGCTGATTCGCCGCCGCACGCTGGGGTTATCAGGCTGCGAGATGATTAAGAATTATTTTATCGAAAAAAATATGCTGACGTACTCTTGGATTTCAAAGGTTGAGCCCTTGAAAGAAAAGATTATTGATCAAGGGCATGTCTATGAATTAGATGGATTATTTGAACCGTGGATCCCCAGACAAATCGATTACATCAACGACTACCGGTAACGGTTACTCAAAGCGAATCGGAAAAACGGTGGTCACGGGCTGACCGCTGAAGGCTTTAAACTGCGTACGTGCGACGACTTCCATGATGCAAGAATTAAAATTGTTATCGCTGATTTCAGATTTAGAAATCTCGATCTGCGCGGTTTGCCCTTGTTTTTCAATCGTAAAAGAAATTAAAACTTGGCCACGGGCCTGCGCATTTTTCTGCAAAGCTTGTCCGTAACATTTGAAAAAATCAGTCTTCTTCGCATTTAAAACGGATTCGATTTCAAACTGGGTTAACTGCGACTTATCATCTTTTTCGGGAATTGGTTCTTTTAGTTTTGATATATTTTTGCGATCGGCTAAGGCGAAATCGACCGCGCTTAGAAGCTGGCCTTCTTTGCGAACCCAGAACGAAGGCGAGCGCCCAAATTTTTCGACTACCACTTCACCCGAACGCACGACCACTAAAGGCTGGCCATTTTCTAAAGTATCAATAAGGACTTCAGATTTTTCGGATACGCGAAATTGGCCTTCGTTCGACCATTGCACTAATACATCGGCGCCTTCATCGGTACGAAGAATATCGCGCGCAAAAAGTGAGGTATTTAACTTTGCCGGAACCGGTGCGGGCATTTGATTGTTGGCGACGGTCACTGAACCCGTTTTTTCGGCGACGTAAGCCAAATCGGGATCTTTTCGATTCGGCGAAAACCCAGATTGGGGACCCCAGATCGATAAAATCACTAAGATCGTACCAAGGATGATCATCCCGGGTATGATCCATTGTGATCGACTGAGGTTGCTACTTACCATTTTCTAAAATTATTTAGTCGTGTTTGTTGGTGCAGGGGGAGTGCTACCCGGAACAGCTGTTCCAGTCGATGGCGCGCCCTGAGCCGGTTGAGTATCTGGAGCTGGAGTTTGCACTGGAGGAACCGGAGTTCCTGCCGGAGCTTGCGCCGGAATTTCTGGTAAAGTCGTTTGCGTTGTATCGATCACTGATCGTTCTGTTCGAGCTGAGTAGATTGAAAGGCCAATACAAGTCGCCGCAAAAATGCCGGCCACAACTTTTGTCATTGTTTGTGCGAGAGAAGCTCCGCCGCCTGCGCCCAAGACTGAATTTGAAGTTGCTTGAGTTGTGAATACGCCGCCGCCTTTAGAATCTTGCAATAAAACAAGAATCACTAAACCTAAGCAAGCAAGAATGTGAACGATGGCTAGAAACGTAATCATGGGATCTCCTTAAAAATTTCAATAAAAACCAACCTAACGCTGGTGCTTGCAATCGTCCAGTCTTAGATAACAAATGCCTGGGTTTACGCACTGTTTAATGATGACAAAAACCACCCCTTGCGGGATATGTATCTGTATGATTTTTTTAGCGTTTGAAGGACTTGATGGTTCTGGCAAATCTTCACTTATGAAGCAGCTTGCAGACCACCTTTCTGAAAAAAAAATAAGCTTCATCCAGACCCGTGAACCCGGAGGAACCCCGGTGGGCGATGAACTGCGGGCTATCATTCTAAAAAAATCCGCCGACGCTCCAACCCCGCGAACTGAACTTTTACTTTATGAAGCAAGCCGCGCCCAGCATGTTGATTGTGTGATTCGCCCGGCATTGGCCGAAAAAAAATGGGTCATCTGTGATCGTTTCAGCGCAAGTTCTTTAGCATTTCAGGCGGGCGGTCGAAAAATTTCTGAGGCCCAAGTTGAATGGTTGAATGATTTTGCAACGGATTCTTTAACTCCGCATTTAAACATCTTACTTGATTTGACGGTTGAAGAATCTAAGCGAAGGCGAGAAAACCGTTTGCAGCAATCGGGTATCGGCGAAGATCGCATAGAAAGTGAAGAAGTTGCTTTTCATGAAAGAGTTCGTGCTGGATTTTTAAAACAAAGTCAGAAGGCGCCAGATAAATGGTTGGTGCTTGATGCTTCGCAAACTCCTGAAAAATTATTTGAAATTTTAATGACCGAAATAAAGGCGCGTAAATGGCTCGCTTAATTGAAAAAGTTGTTGGCCATCAAGCCGAAATCGATAAGTTAGTTCAAATTAAAACTTTGGGCCGTTGGCCGCACGCCATGTTGTTTGCGGGACCTTCGGGGATCGGTAAAAGAAAAGTCGCGATGGCCTGCGCGCAAATTTTAGTTTGTGAAAAAGAAGAACTGGCTTGCGGCGCATGCGGCCCGTGCTTACGAATTGAAAAAGAACAA
This sequence comes from Bdellovibrio sp., assembly GCA_043760925.1. GTDB lineage: Bacteria > Bdellovibrionota > Bdellovibrionia > Bdellovibrionales > Bdellovibrionaceae > Pseudobdellovibrio. The sequence continues at coordinate 102,198 of JAYUOK010000025.1, forward strand.
TCTGAAAGTTTATTATTTTTAAAACCGGATGAAAAAGCAGCGCGGCCCACCATCAAAGTTGAAGCGGTCCGTGAATTACTAGATTCACTTTCTTTAGCCAGTATGGGCCCGGCGCGTGTCGTGATTATTGATAATGTGCAGATTATGAATCCGCAGGCGGCCAATGCACTTCTTAAAACTTTGGAAGAGCCATTCGATAATGTTTATTTTATTTTAATTGCGGAAGATTTGCAGCAGTTGATGCCTACGATTCGTTCGAGAGTTCAGGTTTTAAAATTCTTCGCGCTGAACTTAAATGAAATGATGCAAATTAAGCCGGGTTTACCAGACTGGGCCTACCGCAGTAGTCGCGGGCAAATAGATCGTCTTGATTTGCTGACCTCGGAAGAGGGAACACAGAAACGAGAAGAAGCCCTTGGCTTGTTCGAACAATTCTGCGCGAACGAAAATTTTTTAATGGCGGCGGCCGGCAGAGGCAATGATTGGCGCCCTTTAATTAAAGACCGAACTTGGGCACAGTTTAATGTGACATGTTGGTTACAGATTATTCGAGATTTGATTATTTTGAAAACGCAGGCGCAGAAATTTATTTTAAATACCGACCAAATCGAACGACTTAAAAAATTATATTCAATTCAATCAAAGAAGTTATTATGGCTGGCCGATCAATTAGTGATTGCCGAGCGTGATATGATGGGGAACGCCGACCCCGTTTTAGTATTTGAAGATTTATGGGTGAACTATGCACGAGTGGATTGATATACATTGCCATTTAGATCGTCTTGAAGGTGGCCCGGCGCACGCGCTGAAGCTGGCGCAAGATGCCGGCGTTAAAAATTTAATTACGATCGGGACTGAGCCTGAAGATTTACCTTTGGTGATAGAGCTTGCTGAAAAGTATGCGCCTTTTGTTTATTGTACGATCGGGATTCATCCGCATGAAGGCGTGAAATACACTAAAGAGATTGGCGAATACATTCGCGCGAATGCAACGAACCCGCGTGTGGTCGCGATCGGTGAAATTGGTCTTGATTATTACTACAACCAATCGCCGAAAGAAGAGCAGCTTTTTGCTTTTCGCGAGCAGTTGCAAATTGCCGCTGATGTAAATCTGCCGGTTGAAATTCACACGCGTGATGCTGAAGAAGACACCATTATGGTTTTAAAAGAGTTTAAAGGCGGAGTTAAGGGCCTTATTCACTGCTTTACGGGAACTGAATGGCTGGCGAAAGAGGCTTTGGACCTTGGTTTTAATATTTCGATTTCGGGTGTGGTTACTTTTAAGAATGCTGAAACCTTAAGACAGATCGTTAAAAATATTATCCCGATGGATCGTCTGCACGTCGAGACCGATGCTCCGTTCTTGGCCCCGGTGCCGATGCGGGGGCGACCGAACACTTCGGCCTATGTTGTTCACACGGCACAGTTTGTGGCAGACCTCAAAAATGTCAGCTTGCAAACTTTAAGCGAACAAACTAAAAAAAACGCTCAGGCCATGTTTCGAAAATTAGATATTTAGTATGTAAGACATAATTAGTTAGTAAGATACAATTAGGCAAAAATAAGTACTTTGAAAACCCAAGCGTAGGAGAAAAAAATGTCAAAAGTTAAAGTAGGGATCAACGGTTTTGGACGTATTGGACGAATTTTTTTTCGCGCCGGTTTTGAAAAGTTAGATATCGTCGGAATTAATTCTTTAGATAGCGTCGAAGGCTTAGCGCATTTATTAAAATACGATTCAGCGCACGGTCAGTTTAAGGGCGAAATCACGCACGACGAAAAAAATATTATCATTAACGGAAAAAAAATTCCGGTCTCGCAATTCAAAGATCCGGCGCAAATTCCTTGGAAGGCTTGGGGCGCAGAGCTTGTGATGGAATGTACCGGTGCGCTGAAAGGAAAAGAAGATTTTCAAAAGCACATTACCGCAGGCGCGAAAAAAGTGATGATTTCGGCTCCGGCCGATGGCGTTGATATGACGGTCGTTTACGGCATTAACCATACTGAATATGATTCAAGTAAGCATACTTTTATTTCGAACGCGTCTTGCACGACGAACTGCCTAGCTCCGCTAGCGAAAGTGCTTCACGATGCCTTTGGGGTTGAAAGCGGAACGATGATGACGATTCACTCGTATACGAACGATCAACGTATTTTAGATTCTTCGCACAAGGATTTACGTCGCGCGCGCAGTGCGGCCGTATCAATGATTCCGACCACAACGGGAGCGGCCAAAGCGGTTGGATTAGTTTTACCCGAATTAAAAGGTAAAATTGACGGTTTATCAATTCGCGTGCCGACTCCGAATGTGAGTTTAGTTGATTTTACTTTTAACTCGAAAAAAGAAATGACGGTTGATTCGGTGAACAACGCTTTACGTGAAGCGGCTAAAGGTTCATTCAAAGGTGTCCTTGCCGTTGAAGAGCAAGAACTAGTCAGCGTTGATTTTAACGGAAACCCGTTTTCATCTACGGTTGATGCAAAGACCACGATGGTGATTGGTGGAAAACTGGCGAAGGTGCTTTCTTGGTATGATAACGAGTACGGGTTTTCTAGTCGCATGGTTGATATGGCTTTATATATGGATTCAAAAAAGTAGGTATTATGTCTTTAGGTTCAGGACTTCGCGGAATTAAAACGATCAGAGATTTCGAATTAAGCGGAAAAACCGTTTTTTTACGCCTTGATTTAAATGTTCCACTAGAGGGAACAAAAATTACCGATGAAACTCGCATTACGGCCAGTCTTCCGACGATCAATTACTGTTTAGAAAAAGGCGCAAAGCTGATCGTGGCTTCGCACTTGGGGCGACCGAAATCAGCGGATGATAAAAAATATTCGATGGAGCCTGTCGCAAAGCGGCTGACCGAACTTTTAAATCGTGAAGTGGTCTTGATGGAAGAGCCTTCCTCTGAAGGCGTAAAACATATTCTTTACGGAAATATGAAAAACGAGATTATCTGTTTAGAAAATCTGCGTTTTGATGCGGGCGAGACTGAAAATAGTCTAGAGCTTGCAAATTACTGGGCCAGTTACACGGATATTTATATCAATGATGCCTTCGGTGCCAGTCACCGGGCGCACTCGAGCATTCACGCCTTTCCGGAACTCATGGGAAAAAAAGCGGGCATTGGTTTTCTAATTGAAAAAGAAATTAAGATGCTTGATAGCTTAACGGATAATCCGAAGAAGCCTTACATTGCGGTTTTAGGCGGTTCGAAAATTTCTGATAAAATTGAAGTGATCGAAAAATTAATTGATGTCGTCGATGGATTTATTATTGGCGGCGCGATGGCCTATACCTTCTTAAAAGCGCAAAACATTCCGGTCGGGAAATCATTGGTTGAAGCCGATAAACTAAAATACGCAAAAGAAATGATTCAGCGTATGGAAGCACGCGGTAAAACGATGTTGCTTCCGGTTGACCATGTGACTTCGACTGAATTTGGAAACGTTGAAAATAAAAAGACAACTCCGTCGGCCATCATTGCCGATAACGAAATGGGTTTAGACATTGGCCCGCAAACGATTTCTAATTTTACGGCGGCCTTGTCGAAAGCGTCGACTATTTTTTGGAATGGTCCGATGGGAGTTTTTGAAAATAAGGCATTCTCGGCGGGAACTTTTGCAGTCGCTAAAGCGATGGCCGAATCAAAAGGTGTTAAAATTGTTGGTGGCGGTGATTCAGCTGCTGCCGCTGAAGCTTCGGGCTTTGCCAGTCAAATGACGCATATTTCGACGGGCGGGGGCGCAAGCTTAGAATATCTTCAAGGCGAAAAACTTCCGGGCCTTGAAATTTTGCGCGCACGAAAACAAAGTGAAACAAATCTTGAATAGATTAGGATAACTTCATGGCGACAAAAAAAATATTTGCAGCAAATTGGAAATTAAATAAATCGCCCGAGCAAGCGCGGACGTTTGTGATTCAATTTAAAAGCGAAGTATTCAAGCACGACACTTTTTTTGCAAACCGTGAAGTAATTTTGTTTCCGCCGGCAATTGCTTTGGATGCAGTTGCGATGCTTTGTGCGGGCACGCAAATTGGCTACGGGCCGCAAAATGTTTACCATGAAAAAACAGGTGCCTTTACGGGTGAAAACTCGGCGGCCGTGGCCGCGGAACTTCGCGCGCAGTATGCGCTTGTAGGTCATAGCGAGCGCCGTGAAATTTTTAAAGAATCTGATTCTGGATTAAATCGAAAGAATCTTTTACTTGAATCATTGAAAATGACTTCGGTTTTTTGCGTTGGCGAATCTTTGAAGCAGCGTGAAGATTTTCAAACTTTACCGGTTTGCTTTGCGCAGTTAGATGCGGGGTTAAACGGACTAGATCTAGACCAAAGAATTATCATCGCTTACGAACCGGTGTGGGCGATCGGCACTGGAAAAGTAGCGACAATTCAACAGGTGGCAGAAGTGCACGAAGCTATTTTTGATAAAGTAACGGCTCGTGGATTCAGAAATTTTAGTATTCTATACGGTGGAAGTGTAAAGCCCGACAATGCGGCCGAATTATTAAAAGTACCACATGTGGATGGCTTTTTAATTGGGGGCGCATCACTTGAAGTGACTACATTCCTCGGCGTATGTTTGGCGACGTAAGTCTTGGCTCAGGTGCCACGACTGGGGCCGTAAGACTATTTGTATTTTTGTGACTAGCTATGAATAATTCTGCGCGAACCTTATTATTAAATTGTGCTTGAACCACCATGCAAGTTTTGATGACGTCGGCACTTTTCTGCGTTGCCGGGTCGCAAAGTTTTTTCAGTTCACTTTGATAGTCTTCAATTGCTTTTTTATTTTCTGGATTTGACCAGATTGCTAAAAGCCGAGTGATGTTATCGGTGTTATCTGCACTACGCGAACAATTCGCCGAGGCAGATACCGAACGATCGGTGCAATAAGGCGTTTCACTATTTTTATACCCAAAAATCAACGGATTACAAATGACCGAACCGCTTGAAGTTGCGCACTTAAAATTCGCGTTTGAAATTTCTTTGATGATAAATCCATCGGGTAATAACGTCGGAGCTTCGCATTTTAGCTTTTTGATGATGAAGCCCGCATAAATACACTTTAAGGCGGCTGTTTCAGTCGGCGCACGGCGAATAACATCAGACTGCGCAGTTAAGTTCTGAGTATTGACGGCGGCCTGATCGACGATTGCTTTCGAAGTCGCTGTTATTGAAGCCGAATTTTGAGGTGCACTTGGTTTGGTGCTTGAGTTAGTTGATTTGGTGCTAACGCTGCTTGATTTGGCGCTTGCGCTTCCCGTATGCGCACGATGTTTCGCTACGAAGGTTTCGATTTCGGATTTTTTTGAACGAATCGAAGGTTCAACTTTGGCCATATCGGCATACATTTGGCCGAACAATGTAACGTTGCTGCGAAAATTCTTGGCTTGGTCTGGGGTTAAAGTTTTTTTACTTAAGGTTTGGATTCTTGAATAAATTCGATTGAAGTGCTCGATACTATTTTTTTCGGTACCCATCGTCGGGCGCACACCTTTATTTTTTTTAACAAAGCTAATGTTATTGTGCCAAAGATCAAATTCGTGATTTATGCGGGCATTTTCTTCTGCAATGTTACTAGTGACCGAATTTGAGCTAGGCATTTGCAGATTGTTAAAGTTTCGATTGTTATTGGCATCTACGTCTTGAATGAAATTTGAAAAAACAAATTTCCATTTCGCGTGGGTGGAAGAAATAGAATTCATGTGATCTTCAAATCCTAAGGTTACTTTTCGAACTTCATTTATATAGAATTTTTTTTCCCCCGACGAAAGGCCTTGATACTCTTCAAAGCTTAAGAAAAGAAATTCTTCGGCGTGAGCACTGAAGCAGTAAGATGTAATTAGTAAAAACGGGATCATTTTGGTTATCGATTTCATATCTTTTTATCGGCTTTTTGAACTGCATTTATGAAGAAAAATGCACTTGCTTCGAAAATCTTAACTGCATTTTAACAGAGATGACAGTGCTTCAAATCTGCTAGAACAAGCTGAATGCATTTAAGACTAACTAAAGTATTGATTATGCGATTGAGCGTCCTGAAATCAAACAAGCCTTCGTATTTTAATTAAGTTAATTAACGTTTAAACCGATTAGTTTTGCAGAGGAACGTGAATGATTGAAGAAATCTGTAAAATAAATTTTCAGAAATGCGCAAAACTGTGTTTAGTCAGCACCGTTTTTGCGTTCTTATTTGCAGCCTCTACAACTTTTGCAGCTCCAAAAAATATTTCATTTCAATCAAAGATATATAAACCAGATGGAACTCCTCTGGAAGCAAGCGGAGTTCAATTTAAGTTTTCTTTAATGAATCCACTTTCAACTTGCGTACTTTACTCAGAGACATTTTCTTCAGTTGATCTTACTGCGACGGCGGGTAATGTTGTTTTAGCTTTAGGATCGGGAACTCGTAGCTATCCAGTCGCTGGTGCAATGAACTGGTATGATGCATTTAATAACTCAACCGCAAGTTATACATGTCAAACTTCAGGTACATATTCGCCAACTGCAAATGAGCCTCGTCGTTTAGTGATGCAATTCAACGATGGATCGCCTGCGGGCTGGCAGACATTACCAGCCATGGATATTAATAGCGTACCTTGGGCTATGTTTGCTGAATCATCTGAAAAACTAGGTGGATTTGCGCCAACGGATTTCGTGATGAACTCAGCAATTCCGACTTGCGCGGGCGCAAATGTATTAACTTATAATGGAACGAATTTTAGTTGCGTGGCCGGAGCGCCTTCTTCAATTGCGCCTTCGATTATTTCTCAAGGTGGAGCCGCAGTTGGCGAAGTACTTAAATGGAATGGTGCGAACTGGGTGCCTTCAGCTGACCTAACTGCAGTTGGTACTGTGACTTCAGTATCTTCAACGAATTCATACTTAAGTGTGGCGACGGGTTCGTCGACTCCAACTTTAACTGTTAATGTTGGTGCAGCTGCAAATACAGTTGCGGCGGGTAATGACTCGCGAATTACCGGAGCTTTTCAAACGGCGACTGCATTAAGTGGCGATTTATCGGGAACTTTACCGAATCCGACGATTGCTGCGGGTGCGGTTAATAATGCTAAGATTTCTGACGTTGCATTTAGTAAAGTAACGGGAACACCGACGACCTTAGCGGGTTACGGAATTACGGATGCTTCTTCTAGCTCTTTAATGTCAGCATTTATCTTTGTTGGTAACGGTTCAAACCTAGCTGTTGGCCGCGCTTTATCTGGCGATGCAACCTTAAATAATTCAGGAGTGTTATCATTATCGAATACATCGACTGCGCGTTCAAACCTTGGTTTAGGCGGTGCGGCTGTACTAAACGTTGGTACAGGAGCAGGAACGGTTGCGGCGGGAAATGATTCTAGATTTACGGATGCTCGTGCGCCAATGGGTGCAGCTTCAGGTGATTTAACGGGATCTTACCCGAATCCAACGATTGCGGCGGGCGCGGTTAATAATGCTAAGATTTCTGATGTTGCATTTAGTAAAGTGACGGGAACTCCAACAACTTTAGCTGGATACGGAATTACCGATGCTTCTTCTTCATCTTTATTATCTGCAAATATCTTTGTAGGTAATGGATCTAACTTAGCAGTTGGCCGCGTTTTATCGGGTGATGCTTCAATTAATAGTACTGGAATTATAAGTTTAACAAATTCGGCAGCGACTCGCACGAATCTTGGATTAGGCGGATCTGCAGTTCTTAACGTTGGTACTGGTGCAGGCACTGTAGCTGCGGGTGATGATGCTAGAATTACTGGAGCTTTTCAAACCGCAACGGCACTTAGCGGAGATTTAACGGGAACTCTACCAAACGCCGTTATTGCGGCGGGCGCGGTTAACAATGTTAAGATTTCTGACGTTGCATTTAGTAAAGTAACGGGGACTCCGACGACTTTAGCAGGTTATGGTATTACTGATGCTTCTTCTTCGTCTTTATCTTCTGCAAACATTTTTGTTGGTAACGGTTCTAATATCGCAGT
>JAYUOK010000026.1:0-2222 GCA_043760925.1 Bdellovibrio sp.
GCATTACGACATGGTGATTGGTGATAAAGTGACGGAGCACATCGTGGTTATTCCGATTTCGGGCCTTCATAGAGGCGTTATGAACGCGATCCGCTATGGTCAAAGTATCAGTCAAGATATGCGAATTTGCTTTGTACAGACTGACGAAGAGTCCGGCGCTCGTATGAAAGCTGCTTGGGATGCCAAGTTTCCCGATCGTAAACTGCATTTTTTAGATTCTCCGTACCGCTCTGTTTCCCAGCCCATTTTGAATTTTATTGATGAAGTTGCAAAAGAGCATCCAGCTGAATTTATCACCGTGATTTTTCCAGAATTCATGACGGCAAAATGGTATCATCAACTTCTTCACAATCAGACTGCCTGGCTTATCAAGCTGAGCTTGATTTACAAGAAACGCGTTATTGTCACCAGCGTTAAGTATCACCTAACAACTACCTAACATAAAATTTTGTTTGACGCTGTAATGATTCTGATTTCTGATTTGCATATCAAGGAAGATGATTTAACAACAGGATGTCACAACAACCCAAAGCTTTCTGAAAAGAAAGTATGTCTCACGAAGGAGATAAAATGAACAAAGCTCAGTTGATCGAAAAGATCGCGATGCAAACAAAAATGCCTAAAGCACAATGCGAAAATATCGTTGATTGCTTTATGACGAACGTAAAAGCCACTGTAAAAAAAGGTGACGACGTTAAATTAGTTGGTTTTGGAACTTTCACAAAAGCAAAACGTAAAGCTCGTATGGGTCGTAATCCACAAACTGGAAAAGCGATTAAAATTCCTGCTGCATGGGCTCCAAAATTCCGTGCTGGCGCTGAATTTAAGCATTTAGTAAAATAATTAAGCTGAAGTTACTTGTAAAAGTAATTCATTTTTTAAAAAGCCACTTAACTCATTTAGAAAATTCTTTTAGAAGATTCTTTCAGAAGTAAGTGGCTTTTTTTATTTTGAAACCTTAGGATTGTTTCATGTCTACAAATGAACTTAAAACGATTAAAAAAATTGGTGTTTTTACAAGTGGCGGCGATGCTCCCGGAATGAATGCGGCCATACGCGCTGTTGTTAGAACTGCAGTCACGCAAGGAATTGAAGTTATGGGAATCATGCAGGGATACATTGGCATGATTGAAAATAAAATGATCCCACTGCAAATGCGAGATATGGCCAATATTATTCAGCGTGGTGGAACCATTCTGAAAACGGGTCGCTCTTTAGAATTTATGAAACCTGAATACAGAAAAAAAGCAGCCGAAAATTTAAGACTAAATCAAATCGACGGCCTTATTTGTATTGGCGGAGACGGATCCTTTCGCGGAGCTCAGGCATTATGGAGCGAGCACCAAATACCAATCGTCGGAATCGCAGGCACAATCGATAATGATGTCTATGGTGTCGATGATACCATAGGTTTTGATACAGCTGTTAATACCGCAGTTAATGCAATCGACAAAATACGCGACACAGCAGATAGCCATGACCGCATATTTATTGTTGAAGTCATGGGCCGAGATTCCGGATACATTGCTTCGGCCGTAGGAGTCTCTGGTGGTGCCGAAGAAATTTTGACGCCAGAAAATATTATTCCTGTTGATAAGATTGTTGAAAAGCTAAAAGAATCAAGAGCACGCGGCAAAACCAGCAGTATTCTGATAACAGCCGAGGGGCAAAAGCCCGGCCGCGCTTATGACTTGGCAGATTCCATTCGTAAAAAATCAGGCTTAGATGCCAAGGTTTGTATTTTAGGACACCAACAGCGCGGCGGAAGCCCAACAGCGAACGACCGCATTTTAGCTTCAAAACTGGGACACGCTGCAGTTTTAAATTTGATCGCTGGAAAAGTAAATATTATGATAGGAACTTTTGCTGGAAAATTAGTTGAAGTTTCCCTGAATGATGTAACAACAAAGTCAAAAATAGCTGACAAATCTTTGATTCAACTTGCCAGAGCACTTTCCGTTTAGTTCAATGGGATCATGTTACTAAACATAATCCCGGAGAATTTAAAATGAAAAAGACAGCACTTCTTTTAGCCGCTTCATTACTTGTGTTTTCATGTACAAAAAAAGTAAACGAAAACGAAATACTCATCGGTTCTTACAGCTCGAACACAGGTGCAACGGCAACTTTCGGAGTTTACCAATTGCGCGGTACCGAGATGGCCGTGAATGAAATCAATGCAGCCGGTGGCGTTAACGGGAAACAAATTAAATTAATTAATT
>JAYUOK010000027.1:0-2211 GCA_043760925.1 Bdellovibrio sp.
GTTTAACTTTTGGTTTATCTTCACTCTCTGAGGCCGCTGCTCAGCGGGGCGCATCAGCAAAGAGCTACACGTTTGAATATAAAGCGTCAAAAGCTTCGACCTTCAAAATTGAAATCAGTGCCGCGTCTAAAGACGAAGCCTTCAAACTCGCTGCGAAAGATTGTTTTAACAAACTCACTGGCGGCAAATACCCTGGCGAAGAAAAAGGTCTGACTTACATTGATATTTGCGCTAATCCAAAAAGCTCGTTATAGTTATTGGATATGAAATCATTTATAAATTTTTTATTCGGCAAAGAACCAGAAATTTTTGATAACGACGGGCGTGTTCTGCACAATTTTCCTAAAAAGAAATGGGATGATTGGAAAAACCGTTATATTAAGTCTGATGATTATAACTGGCGTACTCACGCTGGCACCAAGGCCGGCATTTCTGACGTACCAGTGCCTACTAAGAAGTAAAAAACGCGTCTTGTTGGAGCTTTGCTTCGTAATATATTACGATTTTTTATATTTTCGATTTCCAGTCGTTTAGCTTCGTTAGGGCCTCTAGTGGTGTCAGCTTATTTATGTCTAAGGAATTGAGTTCGTCTATGAAATTGGCGTTTTTCATTGCAAACATGTCCATCTGTAATTCCACAGGAGACGTGGTGGCAGCAGATGATTTTTCGTTTTTAAGTTGGGTTTGTTGGTGGTTGGATTGTTGGTATTTTTCTAAGAGGGTTTCGGCGCGTTTGTTTATTTGTTCTGGGATTCCGGCTAGTCGTGCTACGTGGACGCCGTAGCTTTGGCCTGCGGAGCCTTCGGCGTAGATGTATTGGAAATTCATTTGCACTAAATCTTTTTTGGTATTCATCTGAATTTTCATGTGCTTATTGTGAAAATTTGAAAATTGGTCTGATAAACTGGTGAGTTCATGATAGTGCGTGGCAAAAAAGATGTGAGAAAATTTTTGCTTCAGTACGTATTCGAGAATCGCTTGGGCTAAGCTAAGCCCGTCGAACGTCGCGGTGCCTCGGCCGATTTCGTCTAAAATAATTAATGAATTTTCTCCGGCTAGATTTAGCATTTCGGCGGTTTCTTTCATTTCGACCATGAACGTTGAAAGTCCTTCGGCTAAATGATCGCTCGCTCCGATGCGAGTAAATAACGAATCATAAATGGGAAGCTCTGCCGCTACAGCCGGAACGAAAGACCCCATCTGGGCGAGCAGCACCGTTAGCGCGACCTGTCTCATGAGTGTCGATTTACCGGCCATGTTGGGCCCCGTAATCAAATCACAGTGATAGCGTTCAAGTTCGATCGTATTGGCGACAAATCGCTGATTGTTTTCTTTTAACGATTGTTCAACGACTGGATGGCGGCTTTCAACTAAATGCAATCGCCCGTTTTTATTCAACGTCGGTCTTGAATAATTTTCTTCTAAACTCAGCCATGCAAGTGCCGTAAACACATCGATTTCACCCACGACCTGAGAAAGCCGATGCAACGACACTGACAAGGCAATAAATTTTGTTTTTAAATGACAAAAAATCTCGTATTCCAATTCATTACGGCGCGTTTGCGCGGCCAGAACTTTTTTCTCGAGCTCAATCAATTCGTCTGTGCAATAGCGTTCAGCGTTGGCCAATGTTTGTTTTCGCAAATACGCTGCGGGAACTTTTTCTTTATGGGTATTTGTGATTTCGATGTAGTAGCCAAAAACATTGTTGTAGCGAATTTTCAAAGAGCTAATTCCCGTGGCGGCCCGTTCTTTGTTTTCAAGTTCTTGTATCAAAGACGCGGAATCTGTGCTGAGTCGAATCAGTTCGTCGAGTTCATTTGTATAACCTAAGTTAAACATTTGGCCTTGCCTGATCGTCAACGGCGCATCGTCTTTAATGCATGATTCAACTTGATTCGCCAGTAAACGTAATTCGTCCAGTGGAAACGGTTGAAATTTGTAAATTTTGGCATTTAATTGCAAAACTTCGTCTGCAATTTGAATACTTTGTGCAATCGATTTCAAATCGCGAGCGTTGGCCTGTGGTAACGATAATTTTGACAATCGTCGTTCCATATCGCCAAGCGCGCCCAATACTTCACGAGACTTTTTTAATTCGAATAAATTTGTGCGATACGAATCAATCACATCGTAACGGGCCGTGATCGCTGCTCTTTCGGTGAGTGGAAACATCAAATATTCACGCTGAAGTCGCCGCCCCGCCGCTGT
>JAYUOK010000028.1:0-2203 GCA_043760925.1 Bdellovibrio sp.
ATCGCACATAAGTCCACTCTCAGTGAGTGCCATCGAGTTAAAACCAAAAAAGACCAACGATAGGATCATTAATATATTTCTCATTACAAAGCCCCCCCGGCTCTTGATTCACTAATTTCGACTTTTGCGCTCTTATTCAGATAGTAGCCATTTTTCGCTCTGAAAATGTATTTCGGCTTATCGTAATCCGGCTCAATCATTTTTCTCAGGCGCTTAATCGTAACGTAAATTTTGTTGTCGTGAACTTCCGGGTCGTAATTCTGTTTCCAGACGTGTTCAACAAGATACTCTTTTGAAAAAATATGACCTTGATTCGAAATGAACAATTTCAGAAGATCCAAAAGAATAAACTGATTTTTGAAATCGATCTTACCGAGCGATCTTTCAATAATTGCGTGGTTGTCGAGATCAAAAACGAGATCAGTGCTTGAGTTCGCACTCTTATTGATATCGGTTAAATATTTTTCGATTCGTTTGAGGAGTAAGCGGTTGTTTTCCGGATCGATCGATTTTGCCGCCAGGTTCAGATAAATTTTTGCGGCGTCTTTTTGGCCCAGCTCATAAAGTACGGTTCCGATATTTTCGAGAATAACAAGTGCCACAGAAAGTTGTTTAGTATTTTTAATTTCTTCATAGGCAGTCCAAAGAATATCGAGCGCCTGATCGAATTTTTTAAGATCCATCAGAATTCGCGCATTTGAGTTCGCCGCTGAGGCTTTAAGCTCAGGCAAGTTCAGCAATTGTAAGAAAATATTTAAATTATAGATTTCTTTTAAGGCTTCTTCGTATTTTTTCTGCTGACGGTAGCTGATAGATAAACCGAGAATTGCATAACACATGTCTTCCTGGTTATTTGAGCGCATACCGAGTTCAAGCGCCTTTCGCAGATATTCAACGGCGTTATCAGGCTGTTGTTTAAGGCTCGAGCAAAGTCCAAGCACATAATACATTTTTGAAGACAACTCGATGCCTTCACGAATGACCAGATCATGGAGATTTTCTTTAATCTGGGTAATTTGGTCCTGTTCTGCACGTTCCGCGTAGATTCTAAGAATTAACTGCAGAGCCTTAAGATAGGAATTAAAATTCTTATCATCTAGAAAACTTTTTGCCGCCTCATTGAGATTTGGAAGCGCAAGACCGTAATCACCGCGATCACAATAGAGCTTTCCGATTTCCAACAGACGTTCAGGCTGATTTGACATTTACTGTACCTCAAAGAAGTCATTTTCTTACAGAATCTTAAATCAGTGGTCAATCGGCAAAAGCATAAATTGTAATTTATTTTAGGACAGGGAATTGAGTTATTGAAAACACTCACTTTTTTCCGTTCGGAATAGAATTTAAGAATTTTTTAAACCGCGCCTAATTATTGGGCAGCGGGTCTTTAAAATGAAAATGGCGCTAATTCTGAATTAGCGCCATTTTCGTGATTTCTAAGTTAACAAATACTAGTGAGTCGTATTATGTACGGACTGACCTGTGTAGTGAGCTTTGATTCCAAAGACTCTTTCGTTTTGAGCTTTAAATAATTCTTTAGGATTTTTGATATCCAAAGCGTTAATTAAAACCTGATCGACGTGATCCACCAGAATTACTTTTAATTCTTTCAGGACTTCTTTTGGAATGTCTTTAAGATCCTTTTCATTCTCTTTCGGGCAGATAATCGTTTTGATTCCGCCGCGATGAGCAGCCAGAATCTTTTCTTTTAATCCGCCGATCGGAAGCACTTTTCCCCTAAGAGAAATTTCCCCTGTCATGGCAACCGTTCGTTTTACTGGGATCTTCATCATTGCCGAAACAATCGAGGTCGTCAGGGCAATACCTGCCGAAGGGCCGTCTTTAGGTGTGGCGCCATCCGGAAAGTGGATGTGAATATCTATGTTCTCGTAGAATTCTTTATCCAGTCCGAACAATGGCCCCCGTGATCTCGTGTAAGACATTGCGGCGACGCAGGATTCTTTCATGACATCACCAAGTTGACCGGTAACGGTAAACTTGCCCTTGCCGGGCACAGCGCTGACCTCAACGGCTAAGAGATCGCCGCCAACTTCTGTCCAGGCCATACCATTGGTAAGTCCGATTTCGTTCTGTTTTTCGATTTCACCGTATTTATATTTGTGAGCGCCGATTAACTCGACGAGTTTTTCCGGGGTAACTACATAGCCATCCGCTTTTTTGCTGCCCGACTTTTTACCCTTTG
>JAYUOK010000029.1:0-2197 GCA_043760925.1 Bdellovibrio sp.
CTAAAAACCCAGAACAAAACGCCGCCGCGTCTTGTTCGCGAAATTTTTCACTCGCACATAAATTTCGACCTAGACCATAATTTTGGCCGCGGATAACAACATCAGTGCCGCTGACGCTTAAATCAGAGTTTTTGATCAGCGCCACTGTTGATTGTGCTAAACGAAGTAAACGTTCGTCAGAGACTTGATACAGATCAAGTCGGCCATCTGAGCCGTAAATGACTCGGGCATTGAGTTCGTCTTTTGTTTCAGACAGCTCGCTCAAGGGCTGACTTCGTTCCGGGGAACACCCCGCAGTCAACACTGAAGTTGCGAGCAAAAGCAAGAACATATTCGAAATATTTAATGTTCTTGATTGAGTCAATTTGTTTTGGATGTTGTTTTTATTTTTTGATTCGTTTGTTTTGTTCATCGTCCCTCCGTGGTGAGATGGTTGACGCTGTAAAGACATTAGACAGATGCGCGAAGGTTAATAAAAAAGTAAGAAATAATTAATATCTATTTACGACTGCAAAATTAATTTTATAGAATAATGACTTATATATAGATGGAGAATCGACGATGAAGAATTTAACCCGAGTTATTTTATATGCGAGTTTGATGACGGCTTTGCCCGCTTGGTCTCAAAGCAAGTATCAAGGGCACGGTGCTGATTCAGTTTCGGCAGAGTCCTTAAAAAAATATGCTCCACCTGCATTGACTCCGACTTTAGCGAATCAGATTCGTAAAATGTTAGATATTTCATCGCCCGGAATGGGCATGTTGTCTCCGGATAATAAAAAACTTTATTTTACTTGGCGGGTCACGGGCCAATCACAGATTTGGATGATCGACGGTCCACGTCGGTTCCCAAAACAATTAACGAGCGGAAACGATTCTGTTTCAATCAGCGAAATGGCAAAAAACGGAGAGTTTTTGATTCTGTCAAAAGACGTCAACGGCCAAGAAAATCCTGGAATTTTTAGACTGAATTTAAAAACTAGTTTGCTCGAAGAGTTATTCCGTAAAGAAAAAGTCCAAGCCAGCGCGTCGTTTTTAACCGACGATTCACAGTATATTTATTTTACAGCGAATGATCAAAAGCCAGATAGTTATAATATCTATAAGATGAAATTAGCTGATAAAACCATTGAAACCGTGTATCAGGGGGATGGCGTTTGGGCTGTGGCCGATCAAAAAAATAATGGTGAAAAACTGCTCCTCGTTAAATACCGCGGTGGGATGATTAATGAATACTACGATTATACTCCAGCCACCAAAGAAATGGTTGCACTGATTGGCCAAGGCGAAAGCAACGAATACACTCTACAATACGGCGCCGTAAATGGTGAATATGTTGGGGTCGGAGTTCAGGATAACTTCAGAAAATTATTTCGTTTTAAGCCCGCAGCCAAAGACAACAAAATAAATTGGATCAGTCCCAAAGATTTAAAATGGGACGTCGAAAGCGCATCAATTGATGAAAAACGTCAGCGCGTTCTCTATTCGGTGAATCGCGGCGGATACACGGAATTATTTGCGTTGAACGCAAAAACGTTCAAACCCATCGCGCTCCCTCAGTTTAAATTATCGCAGAACATGAAACCGGATCATGTCATCGCGGGTACGACATCACGCGATGGAACCACGACAATGTTGGGAATTATTTCGGCGCAAAGTCCGCGCGTCAGTTATTCGTATAACTGGAACACTAAACAATTAATTGAATGGGTTTTGCCATCGGCTCCCGAAGTCCATTTGTCGCAATTTGCGATTTCAGAACTGATTGATATCGAGGCGCGCGACGGCACAAAAATTCCGGCCTTCGTGCGTTTTCCAAAAGGCTGCAAAGAATCAAAAAACTGTAACGTCGTTGTCCATTTTCATGGTGGCCCCGAAGCGCAAAGTACGGCTGGGTTTAGCGTTTACGCACAATCTGTGATTAATGCGGGATTCATTTTTGTAGAACCGAATGTACGTGGAAGTGACGGGTACGGTAAGATTTGGGTTGATATGGATAACGGACCAAAACGTGAATCCGTGATCACCGATATTGAAGACGTTTCTGTTTGGATTAAGAAAAACTGGAAAAACACCGACAGCATTGCGCCCAAAGTCGGAGTCATGGGTTGGAGTTATGGCGGGTATTCGACATTAGTTGCCATGACACGATTTGCCGGTAGCTACGATGCCGGTGTGGCGTTAGTGGGAATGAGCA
>JAYUOK010000030.1:0-2196 GCA_043760925.1 Bdellovibrio sp.
TCTTCGCGGTCGCGGCGGCGCGGGTTTCTCAACAGGTATGAAGTGGGGATTCCTTCCAAAAAATAATGAACCACGCTATTTATTGTGTAACGCCGATGAAGGCGAACCCGGTACTTTCAAAGACCGTATGATGATGGAAAAAGCTCCACATCAATTAATCGAAGGCATGATCATTTCAGGTTTCGCCATCGGTTCTAAAAAATCTTACATCTATGTTCGCGGCGAGTACGATGATTCAATCAACGCACTGACGACAGCTATTCAAGAAGCGTATAAGGCGGGTTACCTCGGTAAAAACATCCTAGGCTCTGGTTTTGACCACGACATGGACGTTTACCGCGGAGCAGGCGCATACATCTGCGGTGAAGAAACCGGAATGATTTCTTCTCTTGAAGGTCTCAAAGGCCAACCGAAACTGAAACCGCCGTTTCCGGCTGTTCAGGGTTACCTCCGTAAGCCGACCATCGTAAACAACGTTGAAACTCTTGCGGTTGTTAAATACATTATCCGCGACGGCGCGGCTCATTACAAAACTTTCGGTACTGAAAAATCAACAGGTACAAAATTATTCTCGCTTTCAGGTAATATCGTGAAGCCGGGCAACTATGAAGTGCCGTTAGCGTTTCCGCTCAAAGATATGATCTACGGTCTTGGTGGCGGTTTTAAATCCGGCCGCAAATTGAAAGCGGTTATTCCGGGTGGTTCATCGGCACCGGTTCTTAATGCCGAAGAATCTGAACGTGCACTGTTGGATTACGAAAACTTAGCACAAATGGGAACCATGCTGGGTTCGGGTGCTATCATCGTGATCGACGATTCAAACTGCATGGTGCAGTGCTTAGCGAATTTAACACACTTCTACCATCACGAATCGTGCGGTCAATGTACGCCTTGCCGCGAAGGCACAGGCTGGCTTGATAAAATCGTTCATTCGATTTTAGCGGGCAAAGGCCGTATGCAAGACATCGAACTTTTAATTAAAGTTGCTGACAATATGAAAGGTAAAACCATCTGCGCGCTTTCAGACGCGGCGGCCTTACCGGTTATCAGCTTCGTGACGAAATTCAGAGACGAATTTGAATACTTTGTTCGCGAAGGCAAATCAAAAGTAAAAGGTACGGCCTTCCAAGCACGAGGAGACTCTCATGTCGGACATTAAAATGCTCAAATGCACCATCAACGGTGTTGAAATGGAAGTTAAGCCAGGCACATCCATCATTCAAGCGATGACCGAAAATGCTCAACGTATTGCCCATTACTGCTGGCATCCGGGGCTCAGCATCGCGGGCGTTTGTCGCTTATGTATGGTTGAGATTGAAGGAAATCCGCGTGTGCAAATCGCTTGTAACACGATGGTGACCGAAGGCATGAAAGTAAACAATACTTCTGAAAAAGTTAAAGACGCCGTTAAGTGGGGCTTAGACTTCCATTTAATCAACCATCCGCTTGATTGTCCAATCTGCGACCAAGCCGGCGAGTGCGGTTTGCAAGATCAGTATATGGAGTACGGAAAATACAATCCTGAAATGGCCGAAAGAAAACAGAAAAAACACAAAGTGGTCGACCTTGGCCCGACCGTGGTTCTCGACACTGAACGTTGCATTTTGTGTTCACGCTGTGTTCGTTTTACCGACGAAGTTTCTAAAACAAACGAATTGGGTATCTTTAACCGCGGCGACCACGCTGAAATTGGCACGCACGACGGTAAACTGCTCGACAATAAATACTCTTTGAATACAGTCGATATTTGCCCGGTGGGCGCGCTGACTTCAAAAGATTTCCGTTTCAAACAACGCGTTTGGTATCTCAAAGAGTCTGAAACAGTTTGTAACGGTTGTTCAACGGGCTGTAACGTAAAAGTTTACTTCAACAAAGAAGGTCTTTTTCGCGTTAAACCGAAATACAATGCTGAAGTGAACGGTCATTGGATGTGCGATGAAGGTCGCGATCTTTATAAATTCGTCAATAAAGAAAACCGTCTATTAAAGTCGTACACCCATGTGAACGGGCAGTGGACAGATGAAGCTCACGCCGGTGTCGGCGCTAAAAACGCTTCGACGCAGTTGAAATCGGCTAAGGCTGAAGAAATCGCGCTGGTGTTAACCGGACAAAACACGGTTGAAGAGTACGATGCTTTGCTCAACGCCTTCGTGAATACTTTCAAAACTAAAAATGTTTATCACTGGTGGCCGCAAG
>JAYUOK010000031.1:0-104888 GCA_043760925.1 Bdellovibrio sp.
TGGTTAAACCCAGCGTGCGTTTTAATTCGGTCATGGTGCACATTGTACATAGTCAGTGACAGTTGTCTTGCTATTTTAAAAATAAATTTTTCATCTAGCCTTCTGCTTGTTTAATTCCTACTAGCTGATAGTTTGAAGTAGGGGATGTGTGTATGACTAAAGAAATTTCGGAAGTTATGACAACAGATTTGGTTTCGGTTAGATCAACAGACGATTTACTTGAATCGTACAACAAAATGAAACTATGTAAAATTCGACACTTGCCGGTGATGGATCACCATAGAAATGTGATTGGAATTATTTCAGATGAGGATTTTCAGCGGGCCATGGAACCCGTACACTCAGGTCACGTTAATTCGTCCATTTTCGGAATTGGAGCATTAGTTCGTGATTACATGAGCTCATCAATTAGATCGGTTCCCTATGATACGGAGTTGATTAATGTCGTAAAAGAAATGATCGACAATAAAATCAATGCGGTGCTGATCACTAAAGAAAATAAGGTCGTGGGAATAATTAGCCACCAAGACTTGTTGAAAGTTCTATCAGACTCATTATATCCAGTGAAAGACAAAGTTTTAGAGAGTCTTCAGAATTGGTTTTCAAAGACTCCAATCGGAGAGGTTTCGCTTAGTTTATCATTGAATGGAATTTAGGATGAGGTCGAAAATCTATTCGAAAGCACAAGCCCGGCTGGACATGCCAAAGCGTCGAAAGTCTGATAATAAAACCCACGGCGGAAAATGTTTAGTGATTGCCGGCTCGGCTGGCATGTGGGGTGCGGCGATTCTTTGCGCCAAAGCAGCAGCGCGAACCGGCGCGGGTTACGTTTATATATTTGATCGGAGAAATAGTTTTCCAGTTTGTAAGAATCCAGATTTTCTCATATCGAACAAATTAAATCATTTATCTGAATTTAAATCTATTGCAATTGGGCCGGGATTAAACGATCAAAAATTGATCGAAAAAACTATTTTCAAACTTATTCAGAAAAAATTTTCATCAGTCGTCCTGGATGCGGAAGCACTGAATGCAATTGCAAAAATACAGAATTTACCGAAGCTTCCCATGAATTGGATCTTAACTCCGCACGAGGGCGAGCTAGCGCGAATGCTGAATGTGTCCAGCGCAAAAGTTAAAGCGAATCGCAAAAAATACGCTCTTCTAGCCCAAGAAAAGTTTGGTTGTATTATATTACTGAAAGGCTTTCGCACACTTGTAACGAACTCGGAAGGAATTTGGGAAATTAGTTCTGGGAATGCAAGTCTAGCTAAGGCTGGAACGGGTGATGTTTTGACCGGAATGACTGCCGGATTTTTAAGTCAGAATATGAACCCCCGCCACGCAGCTTGCTTAGCAGCTTACGTCCACGGAAAAATTGCCGATGAATGGATAACGGCTGGAAAAGACCATTTGAGTTTGATGGCCAGTGATCTATTAAAAGAACTTCCATTTCTTTTACAGCGTACCCGTATTCATTAATTTTTTGTGAAGATCAGTTGTCAGATTTTCGATTCTTTGACTTAGCTGTTGGGTCATCTCGGTCAATTGAGTGTTTCGTTTAAGTAATTCTGTCAGCTGCTCGGTTTGAATCGCCGCCAATTTTTCACGTTCTTCACTTGCAAGGGCAATAGCCTCACGATGGAGCGCATCTGCTTTAGAGTTTACTTTGTCTCGATCAGCTTGTCGTGTCTGCGCAAGTAGGATTAAGGGTGCGGCATAGGCTGCCTGTAAGCTAAATGCTAAGTTTAGAAATATAAATGGGTAAAGGTCGAACTGAAAAAATCCGAAAGTATTAAGTAAAACCCAAACAGTTACGACAAATGTTTGGCCAATCAAGAATCCAGGCGTACCAAAAAATCTTGCGAATGCCTCTGCTTTTAATGCAAACCAGTCGTCTCCAAAAACTGAATTAAGATGCAAGTGGGGAAAATGAAATCGAAAAAATGATTCACTCTGATTAATGGTCTTGGTTGTATTCGGCGGTAATTGGGGATCTGTCATAAGAAACACACCATAACATGTTTTATGGCGATTAGGCACGTTAACTGCTGTTCTATAAAGAACTGATACAGTCGTAAGTACGGAGGATATGAACCTAATTTTGGGACATATTGTCCGTTTAAATTCTTACAAGAAAGATATGATGACCAACAAAGCCGTTAATTCATTTCGAATTCGTTTTCTTGGAGCAGCCGAAACAGTAACTGGCTCTAAGTACTTATTAACGAATGACAAATTTAAAGTTCTTGTCGACTGTGGGCTATTTCAAGGGCTTAAAGAGCTTCGCTTAAAAAACTGGGATCGATTTCCAATTGATCCTTCAAAAATTGATGCAGTCATCTTGACGCACGCTCATATTGATCACTCGGGATATATCCCAAGACTTATTAAAGAGGGATTTAAAGGAAAGATTTTCTGCACAGATGCAACTTTAGCACTTTGTCGAATTTTACTACCCGATACCGGTTATCTTCAAGAAGAAGAAGCCGAATGGATGAATCGAAAAAAATTTTCTAAACATACTCCGGCGCTTCCGTTGTTTTCAGAAGAAGAGGCCGAAAATTCCATACGGCAATTTGAACCTAAACCGTTCGAGGAAAATTTTGAAGTCGTCAGCGGACTTCGAGCCACATTTAAATACGCCGGCCATATTCTTGGGGCCGCCTCTGCGATCATCGAATCCGGAAATATAAAAATTGCTTTTTCAGGCGATCTTGGACGATCAAATGATGCGATTCTATATCCGCCGGCAAGTTTACCTGCGGTCGACTATCTTGTGGTTGAATCAACCTACGGAAACCGGCTGCATAATCTGATTAATCCAATTGATGAGCTCGAGGTTATCATTAACGAAGGGCTTCAAAAAAATGGAGTCATATTAATTCCGGCGTTTGCTGTTGGTCGAGCTCAGTCGTTGATGCATTATCTTGTTCAACTTCGAAAGCAAAAACGCATTCCTGACGTGCCCATGTTTTTGAATAGTCCAATGGCAACCAAAGTGACGAATCTATTTCGTGATTTCAAAAAATTGCATAAGTTATCGGAAGATGACTGTAAAGATATGGATGACGCCGTTTACATTGTAAAATCAGTTGAAGAATCTAAGTCACTCAATGAAAAAAAAGGTCCGATGATTATTGTTTCTGCCAGCGGCATGGCCACGGGTGGAAGAATCGTGCATCACTTAAAAGCTTTTGTATCTGATCCAACGACCACCGTTTTACTTGCAGGATTTCAAGCTGCGGGTACACGCGGCCGGGCCCTTCAAGACGGGGCAAAAGAAATCAAAATATTTAAAGAATTGATCCCGGTGCGCGCCAGCATTCGAGTTCTTGAGAACATTTCTGCTCATGCAGATTATGCGGAAATTCTTACCTGGCTTGCCAGTTCGAAGATGGACCCTAAAAAAGTTTTTGTGACTCACGGGGAAGTTGAAGCTGCAAATAGCATGAAGGAACATATCGTTAATAAGTTACAGTGGGCTTGCGAAGTGCCAAAGCAAGACCAAGAATTTAACTTGGAATAAAGTTTTGAATACTCTTCATGAATGCGAAAAGCCTTGTTCCTGTTTGAATTCCCATAAGCTACAGCTGATTGTTATAACGGGTGGACCCGGCGCCGGCAAAACGGCAGTTCTTGAAATGGCCAAAAAAGTATTGTGCAATCACGTCGTTATTTTACCTGAGGCCGCATCGATCGTTTTCGGCGGCGGATTTTGGCGACTGCAAAGTGCCTCTGCAAAAAAGGCAGCGCAGTCGGCCATATTTCATGTTCAAGTCGAAATGGAAAATTTAGTCCTTGGCGAAAATAAGTGGGCCGTCGGACTGTGTGACCGGGGAACATTAGACGGTTTAGCTTATTGGTCAGATACCGAAAAAACTTTTTGGCAAATGAGCGGCACCTTGCCAGAGCTGGAATACAAAAAGTATTTAGCGGTGATTCATCTGCGATCGCCGACAGATCTGTTAGGATACAATCAGAAAAATCCACTTCGTATTGAAACATCGGTTCAAGCGCAAGAAATTGATGAAAAAATTGCGCACGCTTGGAAGAGCCATCCTAACTATAAAGTGATCGAAAGTTCTATAGATTTTTTAGTAAAAGCCGAAATGGCACTTCAACTGATCTCAAACTTGATCCCTGCTTGTTGCCAATCAATAGCCCCAACATTATTAACTCATTTAACTAAAAGATCGGACGAATTATGAAATGGTCTTACGTTCTAGTCCTTGGATTTGCTATTCTGGCGGCCTGTCAAACTAAACCCACTAAAATCGATACCGCACTTGTTGGTGCGGTGCACGGGTTTTTACCGCCGCCCCTGTGGAATGAGTCGATGCAAAACTTGAAGCAAAAATTAGTCGTGCTTCAGCCAAACATATGCGATGAAAAAAAATCAACCAGCCCGATAGTAAAACATTCTTGGCAAAGCAAATCCACGGTTTAGCTGTTGAGATATGCGTATGATCCCTGCTTTACTTGGTCTTTTAGCTACAGATCTAAATTCAGAAGATTTAAGTGAGGCCTTGCTAATGACGGGCGAGAGTTACAAATCGCTGAATGGAATATCATTTCTTTCGCTTCATGAAAGCTACTACAAATCTTGTATTCATAAAGGTCCTCGAACAAAATCGGCGAAAAAATGTTTTAAGAAATATGAAAACTCGGTCACTCTTAGTTTTTCCGGATCAAGTGGCACACGTATACCTGCAGATATTAAAAATGAGTTGCAGCGACTCAGGGATGAAATAAAATAACGCACAAAATTTGGAAAAATTTTCAAGGCGACAAGAATTTTAAATGTTAGCTGCAATCGGCATTTCGTTTAAGCTGATTTACTACCTTGGTATAACTTTATCATTGGCATTCAAATATGATTACTTAAAATATTGGCTTCAACAATGTTTTAGACGAAAAAAAGTTATTAACTCTTTTTATTATTGCAGATGTGGGGCACGTTCGGCAGGCTTATTTAAACGGTGTCGCTATGTGCAAAGAGCCCAGGTAAAAATATGAATCACTTGAATTCTCGCGAATTAAAATCTAACCCTATGAAGAATTTCATCTTCGCCGTCATCGCGATCCCGCTGACAAATTTAGACGCTTGGAAAATGGAAGCCTACTCAAGCATCCCTGCTAACAAAGTAGTCGTTATCGGACAGAATCTTCACATACAAGTGCAAAAATCGGCAAGTCCATTAATCTATTCGTTGAAAGACAAAGTTAAGATCACAGGCTTTAGAATTAAAGGTGAATTTAAAAGTTTGCCACGATTTAAAGATGTGAATCTGCAGGGTCAGAAGGGCTTTGATGATTTTCCTTTACGAATAGGAATGCTTATTCCCGGAACAAAAACTTTGTCAGGTGTTAAAAAAGTATTCGCGCCGGATTGGATTAAGAACCTGTATCGCCAGCTTCCTAAAGGGCAGGGGCTAGATCATATTTCTTTTTTTAATTTAACCCAGAACCCGAACCTAGTTGGTCAATTTAGAACACATCCTAGTACAGATTTAATCACTGAGACATTTATTCAAGGCATCAACAAGCCGGGACTATTCGAAATCACTTACAAATTGAAAGAACCCGTCGTTACGGCAGGATTATGGCTAAGTAGTGATGGCGATGACACAAAATCAGATTTCGAAGTCATCATTTCAATTCTTGAGTTGCAAACTGCTCTTGAGTAGAAAGTAATTCGCCAAAATTTATGGATAGCGGCAGTCTTCTTGCAATGTCTTTAAAAGCTTCGAAGTATCAAGTTGACCAGCGGTAATCCGCATCTAACCCACTGATCCAGTAGCTACCTTTAAAAGGTAAATTAAAATCGACCGAAAATTTGGAATTTGTATCGGTATCGGCCGAAGTTGCATAGTCACGGATTTCGCGAATAGGGCCATCGACGGTTTTATTATTGCATGAGTTATAGACGCTGATTCGGCCGTCACCTTCTGGTGCTAAAACTTGCTTTGAGCAAACACACCCTTTTTCAAAGATAAGCGGATTACGAGCAATTTGATACCAGGTTCCGGCGTATTTTGAAAGATCAACGTAAGGAACGGTGTTAAGCTCAGCAAGCGCTAGAGTTGGAGACAAGGCTATAAAAAAAGCTAAAAATATTTGTTTCATGAAAACTCCTCTGTTGTTCGTGTTCACAGATAAACGTTTACTTATGATTAATCGTTAAAACAATCAAATTATTAAGCTGTTTACTTAAAAAAGTCGCTCTATGAGCAAGTCAAAGATTTTTTAATGTTAGCAATTGATCTATGGTGATTTTAACTAGCCCACGGTCGGGTTATTTTCTTACGTTCATCTGATATGATCAATCTATAAAGAATCATTTCGGTGGGGACTAATCTATGCGTAATTTATTTTTGTCGCTGGTATTTTTAACTTTGGCAGGCTGTGTAAGCACAAATAAAATTCATGAATCGTCGGTAAGGCAGCCTCAGGCGTCGCCAGCAGTTGAAATGGATGATTCCATCCAAGTTACATTTCGAGGTTTGATGAGTTCGGCAAGTGACGCCGAAAGGTCTCGAGCGTTCGCAAAATTTCTAGATCGCCAGCGGGATTTTTATTTTATTTCACAAGGGATGTTGTCAGAGTTCGATGCGGAGCTTGATCGCATCTACAACATTGATAAAGTGACCCCGCTCTCTGCGAAGGATTTTGAAAAATTTGATCAGCTCAGTTTTCAAATGCGCATCGCCTGGGAATTTTCTGAACGAAATCTGCATGAGATAATTGGACTTTATGAATTAGCACTTATTCAGGCGAATGATCGCGGTGCCGAATTTCACAAGGCGAGTGATTGGATTATCGTAAACATTTCTGATTGGCTAAAGGACGGAGTAAAAAAGGGTCATACTTTAGCCATCATGAATTTATCGCAACACCTTGATGAAATAAATTCGAAGATAAAAGGCGAATTGCAAAAGAATAACCAAAAAGTGATTCGAATTCCCATATTTGAAAAATATTATAAACTAAGCGCTGAGCGCTTGATGTCGGCCCAAGCGCAAAGCTTGCGAATTTCAAAAGACCGAAAGCAAACCTTATTGGATAGCTTTACCGGTAAAAAATGGCTTGAATACAAAGTCGAACGTAGTATCGAAATACCAAACGAGGTTAAAACCTGGCGTGATCAAAGTCGAACGCCGCAAGTGCTCGATAATAATTATCCGGACGCTGGCGGGGCAGGGCATGTCACTGGAAATCGATTTCCGGCAAATACGTGGGCCATTACGCTTGATGATGGTCCCCATCCAACGCATACCGAAGGTATGTTTAAGGTGCTACGTGATGCTGGAATGTCAGGAACTTTTTTCTGGCAGACAAAAAACTTATTAGCATTTCCACATATGAGCAAGCGCGCAAAAGACCTATCAATGAATCGCGCCAGTCATTCTTACAATCACGCAAACCTTCCGAAGCTAGGTCCGGCCGCGCTGAAGCATGAAATTGTTGATGCTTTTGATGATTTTGAAAAAGTTGTAGGGCAGCAGCCAACATTATTTCGCTGTCCGTACGGCGCCTGCGGGCCCATGGGATCAAATATCCGAAAGATGATTGCCGGAAAAAATGCACTGCACATCGCATGGAATGTCGACACGGTTGATTGGCAGGACAAAAACGCCCAAAGTATTTTCGAACGAACCAGAAAACAGATCGATGTGCAAAAAAGAGGAATTATATTATTGCATGATATTCATCCTCAGTCAGTTGAAGCTTTAAAATTAATCACAAGTTACTTAGCCAACCGAAATTATGCTGTTAAAGCTTTGCCAGAAATTATTGGTATCGTACGTGAAAAATCTTATGACTCTCCGTAGTTTTTTATCGGTTATTGCAATTGGGTTTGGAATAACCGTTGGCGCGACTGAAGCAAATTGGAACCTTCGACAGCTTGCCCAAGGCTCAAATTCTTTATTGGTCGAAATTGATAAAGTTCCAGATCAAAAGAAAGAAAAATGTAATCTAGACGCTGATGCCAAAAATCAGATGTCCCAAAATTTGAAAATTTTGATCGACGAGCGAATTAAAAAAATTTCGCATCGTAAAAGCGTTATCGTCCAGCTTCTAAAAAATTGCAGCGCTGATTGCACTTGTGATATTTATGATTATGCGCTTGAAAAAATTACGGGCGACGAAACTTTATCCAGCGGTAAGAAGTTCTCAAGCGAACAACGCTTAGCTTGCGCAAAGAAGCAGCCTGAATTCTGTGATTCAAAACTTTACCGCGCCTTAAGATAGAATTGGTGCAAATCGCACTATGGACTTTTTAAGAAAGACCAATCTTTTCCATTCGGGTCATATAGGAAACGGCCTTTGAGGTCGTTTCCTTCCCCGCACGCCATGCATGGATCGTAGGTGATGGCAACCTCCGGCTTTTTACAGCGATTAGCTATCTTGGTTTTTACATCCCATAATCTTCGGTCATTGTTGCCAAGGTTTGTAAGTTCGACGGGGACTAGTGTATTTGATTTTCCGATATAACTGTACGGAGCAATAAAAGCGGACTCGTTTCCTTTTTCCTTAAATGAAAAATAAACCAAAGCATTTTCTTCTAGGGTTGCTATAATTTGATAAGAGCGATCTATATATTTTCCATCGGGAAGTCCGGGGGGTACTATTTTTTCATTTTTAGGATCTAGAATATCTTTCGAGACTTCACGTATAACTTTTTCTAATTCTGGATCGACTTTTTTATCGATGCACAAAGCAAAAGACTGCGAAGATAATAAAATTAGAGAAAAGAAGATTGATCGTGTTTTCATTCAATTATGGTAGTTAGCGAATTTGGTTTTGGTCAAGTTACAATTGCCAGTTTGAACGATATGTTCAAGTTTACCCCAAGTGCGGAATACCGGATCATGGGGCACTTACAGCATCTAAAAATCGGACCTCTGATATAGCAAGTATTACTTAATTTGTCTGCAAGTCATCTCAGGCATCGTTTCTGATTCAACGGGACCGTCGCCTTCAGCATCAGGTGCACTGATCGTCATAACTGCTTTAACAGTTTGAAGATTACCGCGAATTTTAAGTAAAGCGTCGCCACCGAAAATATTGGCCTTGATGTCATAACAGTTTGGGCAGCGGTATGTTGATACAACTACATTCGAAAGTTCAACTCCGTTTTTATCTCCACGCGAAGTCATCCAAACTTTTTTATCTTTAAAGTTAATGGCTAACATACCACCTGAATTTTCACAGGCCATTGTCGCGCCAACAATAAGTGACACTTCTGGCATTTCTTCGTTCGCCTGTACCATTGTTGATGCTACTAATACTAAACCTAATACTAAACCTAATAATAACGTTTTCATCATGACTCCTTTAGAAGTTAATTGGACGGTTTCAATCGTGCCAATGAAATGACAGCGAATACCGAATAAGCTACAAATACACGTTAATTTAGCCAATCGCTTTAGTTTTTTGTGTAATACAAATTTTGGCGTAATTACTTCATGAGTGTCAGAATTATAACAGGTGTTTTTCGCATGCTTGTTCAGTATAAAGAGATCCTTAAATACCAAGGAAACAATATGAAAATGAAAAGTTTGATGATTCTAATATTAAGTTTAGTTGCGATGTCAGCGCAGGCCCAAATTAAAAACGAACAAACGCTTTTAAATGGCTTGCTTGTACGTGCTGGAGTGAAAGGGCAAAAACCCTTAAGTGATGCTGAATTGACTTCGCTTTGCGAACGAGGTTTTACTAAGGCGTATGTATTATACGGTGGTATGAATAAATCGATGCCGTGCAGTCGCGGAACAATTCAGTACATTGGTTCAAAAGATTTTCGTTCACCAGATGACATGAATCGAATTATTAATGATGTGCATGCCAGCCTCTCTTTAAAAGAAAAGACCTTTGTTCATTGCAATAATGGCGCACACGCCTCTGGTTTCGTTGGAGCTATTATCTTAAGAACATTTTGTGCGATGAGTGCTGAGAATGCCGTTACATATTGGAAGAACCACTTGGGTGGATACCCCCTGCAAGAGCCTAATCAGTCTAGCTTATTAAAGCGTATTCGCGATTATCCCGTTCGCACGGATTTGGAACTAAGTGCCGGCCTGAAGCAAAGCTTTGGTTGCCCCTAGTGATTACTTGAACCGCACGATGTTGTAACAACTCTTGCAGCTAAGGTTCGCTGATCGATGACAAGCTGGACATTACATTTCTTACTTAGCTTACGAGCCTGAGAACGTGCGTCTTCACATTTCGCCAGTGATGCAAAGTAAAAGGTTTTTCCATCCAAGTCGGGTAGTCGACTATCGACGTACATGACTTGCGGAGAGTCCGATTGGCAGTATAAAGTTGCAAACGCATTATTATCTTTGCCGTAGAATCTTTCGACTAGCGTCGTGATTTTTCGGGAGGTGGATACATGAAATGATCTTTCAGCGGCACTGGCTGAAACTGTACTAAATAAAAAACAAATAAAAACGACGAAAGATTTTTTCATATAGACCTCAGTTTTTATTTAGACAGCAATTCATCGGGTGGTAGTCCCAATAGCTTCAGATTTGCAAATTCTTCTTTTAAATAATAGGTCACGTGTCCTAGGTAGGCACCGAAGTCGCGATCACCGATACATTTGCTACTTGGATCATAAGCGTTGGCGTCACAGAGCGAAATTCTAATCTCGTTCGGTTTCTTCGCAATCTTTGCTAACCAGTCGGCTAATTTCATCACTCCGGTATGCGGTACATGATCCATTTCGCTGACGACTGGGTCTAACACGTAAATTTCACTGGCGATATGGTATGCTGAAACAACATGGTAAGACCAATGGACATTTCCTGTTTTAGATAACTTTGTTAATATAGATAAGTTACCAAACGCAAAAACTTTACCCGGTGCTACGCGACCCTGAGCTTTTGCAAACGCTGAAATATGCGCCGCTTTTGCAAAACAACCGTCTAAGGGATAAAGCCACGGAGCTCGACGTTGATAATTTTGATTATTTGGATTGTTGTAACGACGAACTTTATGGGCCGCTTCGCTAAATGCATTAAGTTCTGCTAAGCCATGTGTCCACTCGGGAACTCCACCCATGTTGTCTGCTGACTCGGTGAATGCTTGATTTTTATTTGAAGTCAGGACGTTTTCTTCCGAAAGATTTACTTTCTGCGAAAGCGCAGCTTGCCACGATTGATTTGGTAAGCGCACGGCAGAGATTGGGGATTGTGCGTAAACAATTGAAGAGCTGAAACCTAACCACATTGTCAGTATTGCGAATAATTTCATATCTCTTTTATCGATCAATCGACTGGCACGGTCAAGTAAACCGAGGCCATCTTAGTGGTAACTGGACATTTTAATTTATGTGCACCGCGATACATCCATTTTTTAATCTTAAAAAACATGAATCATGTTGACCACATTTCTTACTAAAGTTTTTGGCGTACTGTTTGTATTTAGTTGAGTATGAACGAAAAAATAAACTTCTGCGTAACTATAAGCCGTTTTAACGTTTTTCGGTTTCGCATGTGTCTAGCAATGTTTGGCACCTTGCTTTTTACCGGTTCAGGCTTGTATCAGAATGGGACATTAGGGCAGGCAAGCAGCACGCAATTGCGAAACCCCAGTAACCGCCGCCCGCAAAATGCCCAAGAAGCATTAGCGGCAAATACTGCTGTTGCTGATAAAAAAGAACAATCAATGTCGATGGGTTACTTGTATTCTAGCTCGGGTGTTTTAATGACCTCGATCGAATTCCGGGGTGGGTTAAAGTCATCACCGGTGGTATTTACCGAAGGAAATCAGATCACATTAAAGTATCAAAATTTGTTATTTGATCATCTTAGCTCGATAACAATTACAAGATAGGTGCAGACATGATGAAGGATCAAATAATAACATCAAAAATAGTAAGCTGCACGATCGGTTCATTCATCATGCTTTCGTCGCTATCCGTGATCGCAAATTCGCATAATTGTCCGACCTATACTTTAACCAGCTCTTACACGAGTGACCACTTTGACCAAGGCGAAGCAAGAATCTGCTTCGCCTTTGCAGCGGCCGATATGATGTCGCATGCCCTGAAGAAGAAAATTCTGCCTTTTGATGTGGCCTTGAAATATTTTCGTGATGATCAAAATAAGGCCGACCAATTGGCTTCCCGGCGTCGAACAGAACCAAAAAAAGTTCAGTTGACGGGCGGGTACATTGAAGACGCAATGTTAACTGCGAATGGCAAATCGATTTGCCTGAATGATCAAAATTTTACATTCGAGAACAAGTGGATTGAAATGTCAAATTTATTTACATTTCTACGGAGTTCAGATTCAAATTCAGAAGTTCCTAAAGAATTTTTGAGTAATCTAAGTTTACTAAAGGCAGTTCCTAATTTCGTTGAAATATTAGCTCACACGTCTCACTTGCCAAGGGTAGAAAAAGTGTTCGAACAAATGTGTGGCGACAACCGAACTCACCTTGATCTAAGTGGGCTTCATATGATTAAAAAAGATTTCCATGGCTCACGCCGAAAATGGATCGGTGCTCGTCTGAAAGAGTCTGATTTGATCAACGAAATGGTCGCGGCGTTAAGTGCGAATAATCCTTTAGGAATTGAGTACGATATTTCGGCGATACGAGATTTAAAGTGGGCACACGCTTCAACGATCGTGGCGATGAAGTTTGATTACGATAAAAATCAGTGTTTGGCTTTAGTAAAGGACTCGCACGGACGAATTTGCAATCCGACTGCGCCTGGCGTAACTTGTATCGACGGAATGTATTGGGCCAGTACTAAAGAAATTGATAAAGTGCTTTCGACCACAATCCGACTTCAAGAAAAATAAATTTTTTACTGAGCTTAATCAAACAGATGGATGCAGCGATTCAGTACGATCGCTTGCTTTTGCTGCAAACGACGAAGTTCTGCATAAGTCTGAATTTTTTGAATCGAATCGGGCGTGTTTAAAGATTTTAATATGATATCAGTAGCCGCTGTAATTTTACTACGTTCCTGCAGCCAATCAGAATAGCTTTCGGGAAAGTATTTCTTGTCTTTATCAGCCGCTAGCTTCGATTTATCGGCCGCCGCCGCATAAGTTGGAAAGTCCTCATAGGTTACTCCCAGCCATAAAAGATTCTTCTCTTGGCCCTTTGGCGTAAAGTCCGCAATGTCATCGACCAGAACAATTCTATTTAAGTTCGAACTTATTTTAGTTAAGTCTTTTTTAAATCGCTTTGAAAATCTTTCTGTAGGTAGGGCATCAGGAACTGTAACCAGGTCCGCTTTGTTTAACACTTTATAGGGTGCTAAGTTTTTTTGGCGTAAGGCAATTTGCTGGTAAATGAAATCAACCACCGCAAGATTTCGATCTGCTTCACCGCCGCTATAAAAAGAGACTCGAACATCCGGGGTATTATGTAATTTGATAATAGCATCCGTCGTGCCCGGAGCTAACCGATAAACTTCAGTTCCGTACCGAATAATATCTGTTTGATCTTGAGCGGCCATAGGCTCTGAAGTTTTATAAAGTAAGGTCCAATCCAAATCGAATACAACATCAAACGATTCAGGCTTTTGCGCAAATGTGTTCGTGCCCGCGATAATTGAAATCGTCATGATGGCTAAGCGAAATTTAATCGAGGTTACTTTAAACAAATGCATTGATCTAATTGAGGTGCAATCCGGAAGCCACGAAAACAAAGTGTATCATAATGATTCAAAGTTTTAATTTCCATGTTCGTCGACAATATCACCCACGAGATCTTCAAGAATATCTTCTAAGGAGACGATGCCAATATTTACGTTTTTCTTAGGATCACGAACAATGGCAAGGTGAGTTCGTTTCTCTTTCAATAAACGCATAATTCGATCTTGGCGCATTGATGGATCAATAAAAAAGGCGGGGCGCGAAGTTTTTTCGAATGCTTGGTTGCTCGGGTTGGTCAACATCATCATCAATGCATCTTTCATATGAACGACGCCAACAATGTTTTGAAAGTTATCTTTCACTAATGGAAATCGCGTGTACATACGGTTTTGAACCATTTCTATATTCTGCTCGATATTTTTATCTAAAGCGATGCATTGTACTTGGTGTTCGGGGATCATAATATCGCGCGCGGTCTTATCTGAAAAAGTGAAGGCTTGGTGAATGATCTCGGCCTCGCTTTGCGAAATAACTCCGTCGTCGTGACTTTCTTGCATGACCATCTTCAGTTCTTCTTCAGACAAGGCATCTTCTTCGAACTTGTTAAAACCCAACCAACTTAGAATATAGTTAGCAAGAAGAGTGAACGAGCGAATCAATGGCTTTGCCGCGCGGTAAAAAAAACGGAGGGGCTTAGAAATTACTAAGGTCACTTGCTCAGCCCTTTGAATGGCCATACTTTTTGGAACAAGTTCACCTAGAACCACATGCAAAAGGGTAATGATGAAGAAAGAAATTCCTAATGCGATAGCGTGAAACTGCGTTGGATTATGAAGAACCAGCTCGGGGAAAGTTAAAACGAATAAATTATAAAAACTGGCTTCACCCACCCAGCCTAATCCAAGACTGACAAGCGTAATACCCAATTGCGTAGCCGAAAGATACTCATCGAGTTCATCGACCATCAAAATCGAGATCCGTGCAACGGCGACCCCTTGCCCTTCAAGTTCTTTCAATCGTGTCCGGCGAACTTTCACGATGGCAAACTCGGCGGCAACAAAGAATCCGTTCAGGCCAACTAAGACTAATGAAACAAAAATATAAATAAGCGTCAGCGTAAAATTGGGATCGGGGTCTTCCATAGGTAGGTCGATCATAATAGCTAGAGATTAAATTCGCAAGCTTAGAAACTAAACAGAATTACTATGCCAAATAGAATAAACATAGCGCTGGCAACACGGTGGACCCATTGCATCGGTATACGATCGGTAAAGCGGTGGCCTAGGCCGACCGCAAGCCCGTCAGCGGCCAGCATTCCTAAAGTGGTGCCCAAGGTGACAGTTGCTGGTGCAATGAACGTTGCCCCCAAGGCAACGGTTGCAAGTTGAGTTTTATCACCCATTTCAGCGATAAAAAATGCTACGGCCGTCGTTAAGAATGGTCCCCAATCTGCTTTCGTTTTAAGTTCTTCACTTTGATCAGGTACCAAAATCCAGAGCCCGAATCCAATAAAGGTCAGGGCTAATAGCCATTTTAAAACTTCGGCAGAGAAAAAATTTGTAATGTAAGAGCCAACATAAGACGCCAGAGCATGATTAAGAAGAGTGGCAACCAAAATTCCAAACATGATGGGAATCGGCTTACGAAATCTTGCGGCAAGGACCAAAGCAAGTAATTGAGTTTTATCGCCCATCTCGCTTACAAAAACTAATAGAAAAGAATTAACAAGCGCTTCGATGGTTTCTCCTGAATGCGTAGAGTACAAAAATTATTCTAAAAAAATAACCAAGCAGCCTTCATTATTTTTACCGTTCGGTAATTTTTCGAAAGCATAATGATAGCCCGCTAATTTTAAATACTTGGTTGTAATGCTTTGTACGGCACCAGTGCCTTTACCCGTCATAATTCGAGCTTTCTTCAAGCCGGATGTGGATAATTGCATTAAAAAACGGTCTATCGCGTTTTCCACTTGGTCGGATTTAAAACCATGAAGATCGAGTAAATCTTTTGCCATGGCCCAATATGCCTTTTTGAGCGAACCGGGTCAATTCATGCGGCCTTTAAATGAATAAAATTAGTGATAGAGCGGGCCGCGATTTGCGATCGAGCTTGAATCTAAAATTTCCTCTTCAGTTGCATCGCGCACTGAAACGGTTTCAATTTCAAAAATTAAATCTTGACCGGCGAACGGGTGATTCCCATCGAGTGTTATATTATCCGGAGTCATGTCGACCACCCGAAAGCTTTGGGGATGACCATCGACATCAAGAACGACAGGCGCTTCTGTCTGCTTATTTTTTTCAAATTGCGAAAGAACTCCGCGCGGCATTGTTAATACTTTTTTTGGATCATAAAAACCGTAAGCTTCAGCCGCGTTTAAACTGATCAAGCGTTTTTCGCCCGTCTTTAAATTTTGTAAACCTTTAGCTAAGGCAACAAGCTCCTGCTCGCCATCCGAGCCGGTCCCAGTTAATACATCATGGTTGAAGCTTGAGCTTAAAATTTTTCCAAATTTGTTCTTCAGTATGCAGTGAAATGAAACGATTTGTACTTTCATAAGCGAACTCCTTACTCATCTGATGGCATTTATTTGCGAAACAATTGGCAGGTCATGTACACGGTAGAAAACAGGCTTTGCTTTAACAAGTTGCGGTATCTGTTAGCAGTACATAGAGAGAAAAAACGAATATCTAAAGATAGACATAAACGAGGAATCTATCATCAGCTTAGATGCATTTAAAGTGAAAGGCGAGGATTATTTGCACATTCTATTCAGTACCAAGACTTTCCATATCAGAGGCGCGGTGTTACCGTTGGATCAAGTTAATTGTTTCTTTCGAGTCTGTTGGCATTTGGCCTTTAATCTCCGAAGCGACCTCAAAGCCTTAGGAGGGTATTATGGGAAAAAAACTTTACGTTGGTAATTTATCTTATGCAGCAAATGATCAGTCAGTTGCTGAGACTTTCGCTCAATGCGGAACTGTTTCTACGTCGAAAGTGATTATGGATCGCGAAACCGGACGCAGCAAAGGCTTTGCTTTTGTGGAAATGACCACTGAGCTGGAAGCGCAAAACGCAATTTCACAATTAAATGGTTCATCGCAAGATGGCCGCTCAATTGTTGTCACTGAGGCGAAACCGCAAGCTCCGCGTGAAGACCGCAGCAGTCGCTGGTAGTTTTCAAATAAATTTATCAGTATAGAGAAGGCCAACTTGAAAAAGTTGGCCTTTTTTTTATTTTTATTCTAACGTCGATACTTATGCAAAAATATTTGGATCAAGTCGACAAGTATCTAGATGCTCAACAGGTTAAAAAAACTTTTCTTAGCAAGAATCAGAAAGATTTTTTCTTTTTGAAAGCAAGCGGCTCTAGTATTTATCTTTATCAAATTGATCTGAGCGAACAAAAAGAATCGATTTGCCAGTTTTCAGAAGTAAAGCTAAGCGAAAAAGATTTTTCTAAGTGCAATTTTGAATTCGTCGAATATTTCGAAGAACGAAAGATTTTGTACTTTACGTTAGATGAAAATAACAATGAATTTTCCAATTTATATCGATTCGATCTGACAAAAAATTTGCCCGAACTAGAGCAATTAACTGATGTAAAAGACTGTCGCAATTCGACGTGGACTTCTGACCATAAGACACTTTTCTTCATCAATCGTTACACAATTGGCCAAGGGCTTTTCCGTAATGAATTTTATAAGTTAGATTTAGAATCGAAACACTTCAACCTGCTTTTTGATGATCAGACCTGGGTGTACCAGGCGGGTTGGGGTGGCTTTAAACTTTCACCGTGCGAACAATATTTTATTATTAATTTAGATAAAAATAGTCAGCGCGAATACTTAAACTTCGGCCAAGTAAATTTAAACGATTTGGGAAAAGTCACCGCCTTGCCTGAGCCTCAACATCTACTACCCAAGAGCTTGGAAGACGGATCAAATTATGCCGTCGGAAAATTGCGCGAAGACGGTTTCTTCTTTAAATCCAACAGTTCTAAGTTCGAGAAAATCTACTTTTTTGAATTCAAAAATAAAATAATTCAAACGATTACGGATGCGGACTGGATCAATCTGGAAATTGGCGCATTCGAGCTCAATCAAAAGAATTATATTATTTTAACCAAACTGCATAAAGAAAAGAATCAAACCGAAATTATTTTGATCAATCAAGCAGATGGAAAAAAGCTGACCAAAATTCTAAAGGGAAACTACGTGGCCTCGGCAAATCAAAGTTATTTATATAAATCTTCATTTGATCAGCTACCCACATTTAACTTGATCGACGAGAACCTTCATATCACCCAAAGTTTTTC
Source organism: Bdellovibrio sp. (assembly GCA_043760925.1). Lineage (GTDB taxonomy): Bacteria > Bdellovibrionota > Bdellovibrionia > Bdellovibrionales > Bdellovibrionaceae > Pseudobdellovibrio. Next base: position 17,941 of record JAYUOK010000031.1, read on the forward strand.
AAAGTTTTCAGGTCAAAATCTAATTCATTGTACGTCCGAATTATTAAGCTATCGAAGTTTTGATCAATTGGAAATCAGTGCCTATTTAATTAAGCCCAAAATCCCAATTCGGGCCGTGGCGGTTATTGCGTTTTATGGTGGCGAAAATTATTATCATTTTCATGAACAGCTTTTTTTAGAAAACGGCATTGCGATTTTTTCGCCCGCCGTGCGTGGTAGCTGGGGCTGGGGCCGAGACTGGGAAGATCACTTGAAACATGATCTGGGTGGAAAAGAAATAATTGACGTTATTTGGGCTGCTAAATTCATCTCTGAAAAATTAAATTTACCGCCTAAAAGCGTGGGAGTCTGGGGCGCCAGTCACGGTGGCTACGCAGCCCTCAGGGTGCTTACGCTGCCAAAAGATTTTTTAGGGATTGATTGTGAATTCGAATTTGGATTCGGCATTTGTGAATGCGGTTTTGCTGACTTGGAAGATTTTTACAAAACGTCACGCATCGCGGACTGGCTAGTTGATTTACTGGGTCACTTTCCAGAAAAAATGGACCTCTACAAACAGCGCTCGCCCATTCATTTTTTTCAAAACCTGAAAGCGCCTTTATTTATTCGGCATGGCACGACCGATAGTCGTGTTCCGATCAGCACGATGACGGCTTTTATAGAAAAATTGCAAAATTCAGATTTGTTCCACGAAGTAATGATCCAAGAAAATCAGGGCCATCACACAAACGATCCGCAAAAGCTTAGAATCGAACGCGCGAAAATACTTCAATTTGTTGAATCAAGTCTACAGCAGAGCCGTGTAAACTAATAGGGCCGTCGGGCCTTCAAGCAGGATTGAAACTAATATAAAGGTTGATAGCAGCTGCTCTATTCAATTTAATATTGTATCAAGCAGTGCTATGATCGGCCACCGAGGTTTTTCATGAAAATTTTATTCTTAGCACTCTTCATTTCTGCCACGACCAACGCCACGACAATTCTATGCGGCGCCGAATTTGCGAACAATGAAAGTCAGGATGCAGGTCCGACCATTCAGAAATGTATTGATCAAGCTTCCCCAAATGAAAAGACGACGATCGAGTTGAAAGCAGGAGTTTATAATTTACAGACCCCCATTCATATCAATCATAAGAAAGATATCACCTTACAAACGCAGGGTCGCGCCTTGGGTGTTGCTTGCTTGACGACGGGCGCCGCTGATTGCGCGGTACTGAAGGCAAACTCAAAATTTCGTGATGGGCCTTTTTTGCAAAGCGTGAATTCAGAACGGCTGCGCTTCGAAGCCATCGCCCTTGATGGTAATATCACTGAACGCCGAAAAAACTTAGGTAACAAATGGGGTCGTGAAGCATTTAATGCCGGAATCCACGAATGTTTAGACTGCCATTTTCAATCTTTTGCTTCCGTCAATGCTGTCTTCGGGACGGAGCTAGAGTATATTGGTGATCGCGCTGTATTTGAGAATTGCAACTTTTCGAACAACGGTTTGGGCCTGAATGTGTACCTGGCCGGTCTCGCGTGGGCGGATGGACTAACAGTTTTATCTTCTGACGGGCTAAAAGTCAGAAATTCGATTTTCTGGAATAACTCTGATGTTGGTTTGATTTTAGGTCATGCCCCGAATTCCGTGATTGAAAATAATCGAATTGAAAATACCTGGAATTTTGCATTTGCTGGATTGATGCTCGATAATTTCAATAATAGCCGCAAAGGTGATTTCACAAATTCGATCGTGCAAAATAATGTGATCGAAGGCGGGGCCGAGGCGATGGTCGGTATCGGTATCGATGTAGGCCCTTTGTTTTGGTATAAGTCTGATTTTATTGAAGGCGGGTTAGTTCAGAATAATAAGATCAATAAAGCCCGCCAAGGCATACTGATTGCCGGAGCAAAAAACACGGTATTCGTTAATAATTCAATTACAAATCGTGCGGATTATCAAACCACTTTTAGAAGCTGTCGCACGTCCGATATTGACATCATTGGGGAATCGAACGTCCGTATTGATGCAGACGCGCGAAAGATTACGCGCGGCCAGATGCGGTCATGCGGTCCAACAGATTTACCTAAAATGAGCCGGTAAGCATATGAAAATACACGCCATCAGATTGACGCCGGGGCAAGATTTAAAGAAAAGCATCGTCGAATTATGCCTACAGAAAAATATTGGGGCCGCTTGCATTATATCTGCAGTGGGAAGTTTGCAGCAGCTTCATCTGCGACTAGCCAATTCAAGTGGGCAATTTAAAAAAATAGAAAAGTTTGAAATACTGAGTTTAAATGGAACGGTTTCAAAGGCTGGTGTTCACTTGCATATGGCGGTGGCGAATGAGAAAGGCGATGTGCATGGCGGTCACTTGCTGGATGACAATATTGTTTTCACAACTTGCGAATTGGTGTTAATTGAAATCGAACAAATGTTTTTCAAGCGGGCCGAAGACCCGATCACTGGTTTCAAAGAACTAAAAATTGAAAACAATTGATCAATTGCTTATTACTTTACGAAGTCTTGGGCTGATTTTCCTAAATCCAACAGATACTTTCGAACCTGATCGTAATCACTATCTTTTGCGTCTTTAAAATCATTAAAGTGATACATTTTATAAAGAACCTGCGAGCCTTCTTCTGTTTTAACATATTTTTTTAAAGCCGTGCTTATCTTGATCTTCAATTCTTCAGGAATTTCGTTCCGGAAAATAACCGGATCATTAGGAAGCGGCCCAGTCAGTTTTAAGATTTTGATTTTTTCAAACACATCCGGAAATTGTGCCTTCACAAGTTTTCGCGCATCTTGCGGAATGCCGTCCACTTCCGGGCTGTGAAATGTTGCACCGGCATCGACTTGCCGCTGATAGACGGCGGTAACGACCGAGTCATGACGACCGGCAAAGACCGATTCTTTGATTTTAATATTTTCGGCTTTAAACAGTCCTAAAGGTAGTAGATAGCCCGAAGCCGAAGCCGGGTCGACGTAAGCCATTTTTTTTAAATGAATATCTCTTATATTTTTCACCAGGCTATCGCTCCGCACAATAATTTGTCCGTAATAATGATCACGCCCCTGATCTATCACGGTTAGGCGGGCGTCTACCTTGTATTTTTCATGCGCGATGATGTAGCCAAACGTATTTATTAAGGCGACGTCGGCACGTTTTGAGCCAAACGCTTCAATCACGGCAATAAAGCTAGTTGGTAACTCGATAACAAAAGAATAACCTAATTCTTTTTCTAAGTAATTCTTAAGTATTGCGCCGTTGTCCAAAAGTGATTGTCGATCTTGAGCCGGTACTAAGTAGAATTTGATTGGATTTTCTTTAGAGCCTAATTCATTTTTATTGGTACATCCGAAAAAAAATAAAATGATAAGGCTGACTAATAAAGCAAATATTTTCGCCGAAAAATACATCTTCATGTCGGCAAGCTTTGCTTTAGAAATTCGATCGCATCTTTTCGACTACCCCTGAATATAACATTTGGATTTCGTCTTTCAAACGAACGAAGGTATAGCGGGTCATAATACCAAATAAGAAGTTTTTCGATCCATACCTGATGGCTTTTAAGCTCGTTATGCTCAGTGGCAGCCTTAATGGCATTGTTCAAATCAGAATGTAACTCTTGAAATCGAATTCCACCTAATTTGGCTGATATTTTTTGTAAGGCGACTTGGTAACGGGCATAAGCTTTCGTGCGTTCATCGTCATTCATTTTTAGAATATACTCATCAAAAATAACTGAAACCCGGCTTTCGACTGTCTCATCCAAGTAAATCAAACTTGAAGTGCGCAACTGATCAAAAAACTTTTCGGGCTGCGCCGTACGGCCAATCATCCGACTTTCATCTTCTAAAATCAAAGGAAGCACCTTAAGTTTTTCTTCCATCAAAATCAGTTCTTTTGCTAACTGATTTTCGTAATCGGCTTGAGAAGGCTGTTCGGTGCTGTGGTGACCAAAGGCTGAACCGCGGTGATTCGCGAGCGCTTCTAAATCAACGGCGGGTCGGAACTTCTTAACTTGTTCAATCAACCTAGTTTTACCGCTGCCAGTAGGCCCCGATACAACGATCATCGGCGTGTTAGACATACGGGTCAGTTCGTCAATCAGGTGCTGCCGAAAAGCCTTATAGCCACCCTCAATGCGGGGCCTGACTAATTGCGAAGATTCTTGCAACCAACTTTGCGCTAACTGGGACCTTTGACCGCCGCGAAAACAAGTTAAAATCGTCTTTGGATTTTCCTCAACGTATTGTTTCCATCTAGAAATCATCTGCGCTTTGTATTCACCAGAAACCAGTTCATGACCCCGGCTGACCGCGGCCGCTTGCCCGCGTTGTTTATAAAGAGTTCCTATTTCTTCCCGATGTTCATTATTTAGAATAGGTAAATTGATGGCGCCAGGAATGTGGCCTTGGGCGAACTCGACCGGCGCGCGAACATCAATCACCGGTGTACTCTCAAAAAGCATTTTATTAAAATCACTTGCTGTGACGAGAGGTGATTGGATCACAGTAAGTTCACTGAAAGGTTTGTCTTAGTAACGACAGATCCAACAATGGCCGTGCTCGGAAAACGAATTTTTAGAAGGTTCACCACAGATTCTGCGTGCGACGGGTCAACCGAAAGTAATAATCCTCCACTTGTCTGTGGATCAAGTAAAAGTAACGCAAGAATATCGTCAACCGCATTGAAGCCAACTTGCGCATTGACGTAGTCGCGGTTCGACCGGTGGGCCTTGGTTAGAAAACCTTTTTGTAGAAATTCTTTTGCTTGCGCAAGTGCTGGTACGTTCGAAGCAAAAATATTAAAAGTCTTCTCACTGGCTTTTGCCATTTGTACGCTATGACCTAAAAATCCAAAGCCGGTGATGTCAGTTGCGGCATGGACGGCCGAAGCGAAGGTATCGCCCAATAAATCTAAACAGACGTTTGCTTGGGTCATCGAAGTGATCGCGTCTTTAATTTGCGCTTCGCTCACTTCGCCGCGTTTAAGTGCCGCCGTGATGGTGCCGGTACCTAAACCTTTCGTTAGAATAAGAACATCTCCAGTTTCGCTTTTATTATTTGACCAAATTTTTTTGGGATGAACATACCCAGTGACCGATAGGCCAAATTTTAAAGTATCGTCGTCAATCGAATGACCACCAACTAGCGGAACTTTCACTTCGGCTAGTAAATCGCATGCGCCTTGTAAAACTTCAGCGATGATTTCATTCGGTAAGGTTGCCGTCGGAAAAGCTAAGATGGCCATGGCCGTTTGCGGAGTACCACCCATGGCATAAACATCACTCAGCGCGTTCGCGCAGGCAACTTTGCCAAAAAGGTAAGGAGAGTCAAGAATGGGAGTAAAAAAATCAAGTGTTTGGACTAACGCTAAAGTCTCATTTACTTTCAGAATAGCGGCATCATCAAATAAAGAACCATCAACCAGTAAATTTTCTTGCGTAGGTGGAAATTTAACCTGACCTAAAATATTCCGAAGCTCCATCGCAGAAACTTTTGCGGCGCAGCCACCTTTTTGTACGGTTTGGGTCAATTTGATTGGAGTTGAATTCATCGGGGTAAAATAAGCGCTCAGTTGCCCAAGCGCAATTAAATTCGATTGGCCTTGAGTGCTATACAAAAATCTCGCCCAATCGATAACTTTCTTGATGTAAGTCTTTCACAGATCGCATATATAAATGAAGGCTGAATTATTTAGTTTTCAGCAGTCATGGCAAAAGATCACTGGGCCTCCTGGCTGCATCAAATTCGTGAGGACTTTATACCACCGCATTAATTTATTAAATTTACATTCAATCCTTGACGAGGTTTTTAGCTTTCGAAATTCATCTATATTCAATTTATTTCGCGCAAAATAGATATTTTTTATATTTTCTCGAAAACATCGTTTATAACGTAAAGTAGAGAGCTTTAAATAGATTTTATTTTCTATTCACGACCAACAAATTTCCTCGGTAAAAAACCCATGTTAAGTTATTTTTGTGATGAAGAACAAATCATTTTAAATAGTATGGGAGCAATTATGAAAACACCAACACATATGCAAACACAAACACATATGCAAACAGATACACAAAGAGATTAAATTCATCTTCCCGAAAAGCTTTTACAACTGGTTAAACTTGAGCGGCGAATATGTTCAAATGTTTTAGATCTTCTGCAAGAAGTGGAGAATAAAAAATCATATCTAGCTTGGGGTTATTCGAATTTATTTGAATACTTAGTTCGCGGATTAAATTATTCTGAAGCCTTAGCTTAACAAAGAAAGGCGGCCTTAAAAATCTGTGCAGCTATTCCTGAAGTAAAACAGAGTTTAGATTCTGGTCGCATTTCATTAACAACTCTAGCGCGCGCGAATAAAGTACTTAATACAAAAAGTATTACTGAAAAAAGAAATTTGATCACCGAACTTGAAAATAAGCCAACCCGTAAAGTTGATAGAATTCTAGCCCGCGAATGGCCGCAAGAAATGAAAACTCCAGGCCCTGCGAAGCGTTGCATTAAGAATTCAATGGTAAGAACTACATTTGATTTTTCTGAAGAAGAATTTAGTAACCTAGAAAGATTAAAAGCATTAAAATCACATCAAGTGGCCGATTTAAAAAATTTAATTACTTTGTTAGTTGATAAAGAGCTTGAGAAATATAATCGAACTTCAAAATTATCTTCGCGATCTACAAATCCACGTCAGATTAAAGTCTCTTTGAAGAACCATTTACTTCAGAAAGCAAACTACCGTTGCCAATATCCAAATTGTGAACAAGATCACTTTTTACAAATCGATCACATTAAATCCGTCAGTCGGGGCGGCAACAATAGAATCGAAAATTTGCAGGTATTATGTCAGGCCCACAATCAGTACAAATACCGGATGCAACATTGAATACAAGGATGTAGGAACCGCATTGGAGGTGGGAATAAGTGCTTACTAGGAAGACGAACACTGCGCTTCGGGAAAAATACTTAAAGCGATCGAATTTTTAAGGAATTATAAACGCTGAGCTTTTATTCATGGGCGCACGACTCACCTTTAATAAATCAGCAACCTCCAGTTTACACAACCTCCAAACTCCCCAGCGCAGCCGAATTTTGCAAGCTGTTTACTTTGTTTACACCTACAACTTCTTAAATTAAGCCTGATCTTTAATAAAAGGGCTTCGTTTTGCATTTCAAACCGTTATGAAAAAATACATCATTCTAATATTCTTATTTGCTACTCAATTGGCCCGGGCGGAAGTCGTTTGTGAAAGCAAGGGCTCGTTTGCAACTTGGCTTCAAGAATTTAAAAAAGAAGCCGTTCAAAAAGGTATTTCGCCGACGGCCATCCAGTTGGCGGCTCCGTTTCTGACTTTTGACCCATCAATTATTAAGCGCGATCGTAACCAAAGTGTTTTTCAGCAAACTTTTTTACAGTTCTCAGATCGCATGGCTTCAGACGGACGCCGTAAAAAGGGAATTCAATTACTGGCAACCACGCACAAAGATCTGTTTGAAAAAGTCGAGCGCGATTTTGGCGTTCCGGCGCAGCCCATTTTATCTTTTTGGGCTCTTGAGAGCGACTTCGGAGCGGTAACAGGAAAGTTTTCAATTTTAAGCGCGATCACCACCCTAGCTTTTGATTGCCGGCGCTCTGAAATGTTTCGGAAGCAAGCTTTCGACGCATTAAGATTAGTGCAACGTGGAGATTTAAAACCGCAAGAAATGATTGGTAACTGGGCCGGCGAACTAGGTGGAACTCAATTTATGGCTTCAGACTATTTCGAATCGGGTATTGATTACGATCAAGATCAACGGGTCGATTTAACTCGTAGTATCCCAGATACCATAGCTTCGGCTGGAAATTTTCTTGCGAAAAAAGGCTGGCGCCGGGGTGAACCTTGGATGGAAGAAGTTAAAGTTCCGGCAAGTATGGCGTGGGAAGAAGCGGATATTCAAATTAAGCACCCGGTTAGCCGTTGGAATCAGTTAGGCGTAAAACCAATGAAAGGTGCATTTAAAGATCAAAATTTAATGGCATCTTTATTATTACCTATGGGACGGTTGGGGCCTGCATTCTTAGTTTATCCAAATTTTCACGCGTTTTTAGGCTGGAACGAATCGATGGTCTATTCAACGACTGCGGCCTACTTGGCCTTACGTATGACGGGCGCGCCCGCTATGCAACGCGGAAGTGATCTGATCAAACATTTAGGAATTGAAGAAGTAAAAGAAATTCAAACAATTTTAATAAAACGCGGCTACACGCTTGGTGAAGTTGACGGAAAAGCGGGGCCGGCAACGAAAGCGGCCGTCAAAGCGGCCCAGTTAAAGTTAGGACTTCCAGCCGATTCATACCCGACACTAGATGTTCTTGAAGCGTTGAGAAAATAAATATGTGGTTACAACAATTTGGTTTAGCCATTCTATTTTATTTTTTAGTGGTCGGCATTTTCAGATTGGCCGGAAAACGTTTTGCCGGGCAAACGACAACATTTGATTTGATCATTTTAATTTCACTGGGCGTAGCGCTTCAGAATCTGACGCTGTTAGAAGGTCGTGTTGAATCTGTGGTATTTGTAGTTACCGTATTTTTATTACATACATCTGTCGGAAAATTAATGCAGAAGTATTCGAAGCTTCGCCATTTGCTAAGAGGTAAGCCGCGTAACCTCATTCAAGATGGCGAGGTTTTGCATGAGGCACTGCGAACTGAAAACTTAAGTTTAGAAGATTTAAAAGCGGGGCTCCGAAAAATGGGAATTGAAGACTACCGCGAAGTCCACACTGCTTTCTTGGAAGAAACGGGTCAGATTTCAGCCATCCGAAAAAGTTAAACCGAACAATTACGTCGCAAGAAAATTCTTTACGTCAGTTGATAATTCTGGATCGCTTGGTGTTACATTTTGTATATTGATTCCCGAAAGTAATTTTTTTTCTGTAAAATTCTCCTCTAAAGTTTGCATCGAATCAGAAGTTTTAATACAAAGCCCATCGCTGGTTTGAATGGCATCACCGCCGTTTGACTTTATCAATTGAATAATCTCGGCCTGTTTTGATGATCCAGCCAATCCAAAGGTCACTTTAAAAAAATTCATCATACATAATCCTTTCTAGCGTCAGAAAAAGCATAGTTTGTCGAAAAGATATTTGCGAGACAAGAACATTTTCGGTAGGTTTTAAAGTTTCAGCACTTGCTTTATAGGTGAATCTTTTTATACTGCCGGCAACGAACGGAGACTTTATGTGGGATATCTCAAGTCCTTGGTGGGAAACAATTTTTCGTGCAGCAATTATTTATGCGGGATTGTTTATGCTGTTTCGTTTTTTCGGAAAAAAGCAGCAAGGTCAAATGTCCCCGTTTGATTTAGTACTCATATTAATAATCAGTGAGTCGGTGAGTAATGGCCTGAGTGGCGGTGATGATTCGTTACCCACAGCACTCATTTGCGCGTCTACATTAATGTTTTTGTCATATGTAGTTGATTTTGGCGCTTTCAAGTCCCGAAAGATTGAAAGATTACTTGATGGTGAGCCGCAGCTTATTATTAGTGAAGGTAAGATCAACAAAATGGTACAAAACAAAGCGCATATTACAGATGATGAAATAAACGAAATTTTACGCCATAAAAATATCGAAGACATTAAACAAGTGAAGTTTGCCTTTCTGGAAACGAACGGAAAAATCTCCGTGATCAAAAAAGACTCGTACGCTTAGGGAATTTCGGTACGCCTTAAACTTTTAAATTACTACAGTAGTTCTTACGATCTAAAAACTTTGGCCATGTGTTTGCTATGTAGAAGTCATAGGAGGATTTTATGGGAATATTAGCTACAATTTTTATTGGTTTGGTTATTGGTTTGGTTGCTCGATTTTTAATGCCAGGTCGCGATCCAATGGGTTTTGTCCTAACGGCCGTACTAGGTATTATCGGTGCATGGCTTGGTAGTTTTATCGGTGTGCAAACAGGAATGTATGCGCAAGGTGAGCCTGCTGGTTTCATCATGTCGGTGATTGGTGCAGTTGTTGTACTTTTCGTTTACCGACTTATTGTTGGAAGAAAACGAACTGCGCTTCGTTAATTCAAACATAATCGAAGACCTCTAGTTTGTTAACAAACGATGAGGTCTTTCTTTTTCATTCTTTAACAACTTCTTCTATTCAGGACCCGTCATAGGTCTTTTTTTTATTATCTGTCTCAGTTTGATAATTCAAAATTGCTTAAGTACCTTTAACATTCAAACTTAGTGTTTCAAATGCCGATAGTTTGAGTACATGAAAAACACCCTCAACTTCATTCTAATTTTGGCAACTTTTTGTGCCATGAACTTGGTTTCAAAAGCGGGCGCTAATACGATTATTCATCCGATCGAGCCCATCCAGCCCTTACCTGTTGAAATGGGTGGAGTGAATGTTAAAAAAGCTAATTTAGGACAGCAATTATTTAATGACGTTTGCTTTTCGCAAAATAATTCAATTTCATGCGTGAGCTGCCACAACTTTAGAATTGTCGGTGGTCAAAATGTCTAAGTACCAGCAGGGTCAAAATATTTCTAAACAGGATGTCGACCTGATTGTCGCTTGTTTAAAAACATTAACCGAAGAGAAGCCGAATAAAGTTCGAATTCCATCTGCAATTACCGGAGCCAAGCAGCCATGAAAAAGTATTTCATTCTTAGTATTTTAGGATTCATTTCGTTCGGCTTGGTCATTACATTTTATTTAAAAAGTGAAAGCAAATTAGCTAAAAGCCACGAAGCTACTTTAAATATTCTTTCGGGTCTGCGACATGCTGAGACGAATTTAGAAAAAGATATTCTTCGAGCGCGAAACTTTTTAATTTCAAGTTACGACCCGATCGTTTTCGAAGTGGGGGAGCTTCAAAGACTGTGTGGGGAGTCAATTGCTACATTTAAATCAAATCCGACCTTATCAAATTTAAATAGTAAGTATTGTGATGGCATCTTGAAAAAAATTGAAAACGTCGAAAGGTTTAAATCTAAAAATGCGATTCTTAAAAATTCTCTTTACTACGTCCATCAAAAATCATCACAGCATGTAATTACTGTTTCACAGATCAAAGCTAAATCGGCTTACCGAACATTTAATTATCAGTTGCTGCGTGCCACTTTGACCTACGCAAGCATTCCGACCCCTGAAGCGAAGGTTTCGCTTCAGGCCGTTATTGCCGAGGCAGTTAAGCAAGGCTCATTACTTCAAAGTAATACTCCAGGGATCGCTGACAGTTTGTCGCACGCTCAGATTATTTTAAGTAATAAAGAAGAGCTCGACTCTATTATTTATGACATTGTAGAACACGAAAAACCCGAATTCGGAGTTGATGAATTAACCACGGAATACCTCAATCACTTTCGTCATTCAGAAGCGACAGCCGAAACTTACCGGGCACTTCTATTTGGTTCGTCTATTATGTTTTTCTTTTTGATCATCTATGGAATTCAGCAGCTATGGCGTAGCGCAAGACGCCTTGAAAAAGCCAATCAGAACTTAGAACAAAGAGTTCTAGAAAGAACCCACGACTTGCAGAACTCACAGGCCATTATCATCGAGCAACAACAATCTTTAGTGGCTTCTGCGAAAATGTCAGCACTGGGGGAAATGGCCGGCGGCGTTGCACATGAAATTAATACGCCACTAGCGATTATTAGTATGCGCACTGAACAGCTTGAAGAGTGCTTAGAAGATAACACGTTCACAAAAGAAGATGTCGTCGTCACAATGCGTGTTGTCCGGAAGACAACCGAGCGTATTGCAAAAATTGTGAGTGGTCTGCGTTTCTTTGCTCGCGATGGAAGTCGGGCACCATTTCAAGATTTCCCATTAGTGAACATTGTCGATGACACGTTAAGCTTTTGTGCTGAGCGCTTTAGTATACACGGGGTACAGGTTGAATTTAAAGAGCGTGAGCTCTTTACGCAAACGGTGCTGAGCTGCCGTGCCGTTGAATTGTCTCAGGTACTACTTAATTTACTAAATAACTCGTACGACGCCGTACAGGGCCTTGACGAAAAATGGATTCGAATCGAGCTCGGGCAAAGTCCTGAATATGTCGAGATCAGTGTTACAGACAGTGGAAAAGGCATCCCCAAAGAGGTTCAGGATAAATTTATGCAGCCATTTTTTACCACGAAAGAAGTGGGAAAAGGCACTGGTCTAGGTCTAAGTATCTCGCGCGGAATTATCGCATCTCATCAAGGTAAATTATTCGTTGATAATAATTCTCCAAATACCAAATTTACAATGTTGTTGCCTAAGAAACAAAGCGCGCAAGATCGGATTGCATCATAATAACGAAGGCGCAAACGCAAAAAGTAATTTTGATAGTTGATGATGAAGATGAACTTCGTCTGGCAATCGCTTTTGATTTTAAAAGAAAAGGCCACATCGTGCACGAGGCCGCCAATGGTCAGGAAGCATTAAAAATTGTTCAAGACCATCCTATTGACCTTGTCATATCAGATGTTAGAATGCCTCATGGAGACGGTATCGAATTACTTAAAATGATCAGACAGCGAAATCCTAAAATACCCATCGTGGTGCTGGCCACTGGCTTCGCAGATCTTAGCCGGTCTGAAGCTATTCAAATGGGAGCGTTCGCCTTAATTGAAAAACCAATCAACCGCAAAAAAATGTTTGAACTTGTTGAAGCCGCTTTTTCAGGAATTGCTCAATGACGAAAATTTTAGTTGTCGAAGACGATCAATTTTTTCGGGAAGCCATCGTTGAGTTTTTAAAGAAAAAAAAATTCGATGTACAAGAAGCTCCTGATGGTAAAGTCGCCCGCGAGATACTTAAAGTTACAAACTATGATATCGTTTTGACAGACATTCAAATGCCCGGGCTGACCGGTATTGAGCTACTTGAATGGTCCAAAAAAAATCGGCCGACACTTTTTATCATTATGACCGGTTTTTCAATGCTGCTAGAAACTCAAACGGCATTTGAACTGGGCGCTTCAGAATTCATATCGAAGCCATTCAAAAATGTCGAGTTATTAGATTCAATCGAGCGACTGGTTCCCACAAAGCCCGCTGAGGTTTCGGTCGATCCAGTTCAAGAGTACTGTAAGGTATCAATCGATGAATTTGTAGCCCGGCCGCAAGTGGATTTCGATATTTACATTAAGTTGTCAGAAGCGAAGTTTATCAAGCTCGTGCATAAAGGTGAACAAATCTCGGTCGAGCGAGTTAACTTCTACAAGGAAAAAGGCTTAAAATATCTGTATATTGCAAAAGAAGACTTTGGTAAGTTAGTTGATTTCAATTTAAACGTAGCGAACCTCATTAAAAATCGATCCGATATTTCTCAAGAAAAAAAGCTTAATTTCATGAAGTATACGGGTGAAGTGATCTTAGAGAAGGCCTTCGTAGAGGGTATTAATAAAGAAAGTTTCAAAGAAGCCCAAGAGTTTTTAAGCTTAACGGTATCAGTTATCTCGGATTCAAAAGAAACCTTCGATTTAATGAACTTATTGAATTCACATTCGGATTATATTTATGCGCATTCAGTGGGTGTCGCTATGTATGCATCAATGATTGCGCGCCGAATGGGTTTTGCTTCAAATCAAGTTTTCTTTAAGCTAAGTATGGCAGCGATGTTTCACGATATTGGAAAAAAAGAAATTGATCGCGTTATTCTTGAAAAGCCCCGGCATTTACTGACCAGCTCCGAGCGCAGATTGATCGAAAGCCATGTTTCACGAAGCCAAGAAATTTTAATGGCCATCCAAGGAATTTCTGAAGATGTCATTCAAATCGTGTATGAGCATCACGAAGACAGTTTAGGTCAAGGTTATCCGATGGCAAAGCAAGTCAGGCAGCTGCATCCGCTTTCAAGAATTTTACAGATTGCCAATTTATTTATGGAGCAAGCCTTAAAAGGCCCGAACAATCCGGGTATGGCAGGGATGCAAGCGGCGCTTTATATTGAAAGAGTTTATAACACTCGGTTAGATCCAAATTGCGTGAAAGCGCTTAAGTCACTTTTTTCATCGTAACGAATTTTTAAAATCGAGGTTCATATGAATACGATACAAGGCCCTTGGCGCAAATGCAGCTCTTGCAAAAAAGATATTAATTTCAATTCAAAATATTACGAATGCAGTGTTTCGACCTGCACGGGTCAGCGCACAGGTTATGTTTTTTGTACGGTTGGTTGCTGGGAAGTTCATTTGCCGGGGGCCAAGCACCGCGATGCGGGAGCGATCGAAAAAAAATCTCCGATGTCAGCCTCTGCTGATGCAGCACCTAAAAGAATTATTATTTCAGGCTCTGCGCCCGCAAGTGCGAAAGCAGCGCCTTCCAGCATGAGCCACGAAGTTTTGGTGGTGGTTTCTAAAATGAAGCAATATATACGCGACATCAGCGATATGAATACGTCAGAAGACGTGAATCAAATTTTATCTGATCGAATCCGTCTTGAATGTGAAAAAGCGATCGAGGTCGCCCGTGCCGACGGCCGTAAAACCGTTATGGCTCGCGACTTTAAGTAGTTCAAAGCCAAGCGGAAACATTGACGCATATCAATATTTTGAAAGTATTTTTTGCTGAGATTATAACTTTTTGCATAACCAATGCTAATAGCTGAATTTAGTTTTAATTATTTCTTAACGTCTCGAGTGCCTACTTTCGAGTAGAGTTCCAAAATGGAACCTGTCTTAAATAACAGATCATTTCACTTTTTGTTATTTCTGTAACCCCCTGAAAATTCTCAGAATATTAATTTTGATAAAAGTTCCAATTTGGGTTTCAATTTTTTTGGTTACGGATTTCAACAAGAAAAACCTAAGGAAAGAGGGGAATATGAAATTAGCAATTTTAATCACTGTCATGGTGTCGGCTAGTTTTGCTCAAGCTAAGGATAGATACTTGGTGGTCTTTAAAAGCCAGCAAGGCCAGAAGGCAATGGAGTCTTACTTTCATACCGAAAGCGGAAGCACCAGTGCGAAACTTCAGAAATCATTGAAAAATGTTCGATCTTCTGTCGTTAAAGCTTCTGATAAAGCTTTTTTAGCGAGTCTAAAAAATCACCCCGAAATCGCGTACATCGAAGCCGAATATTTTTTCCCTTCTCCGAAACCTATGAATGGCTTCAATCCAGGTCAGATTAAAAAGACGGCTGCGACGAAATCATATTCTGCATTTCAAGAGATGGCCGAATCTAATCAGCTACCTATTTTTAAACAAGGCGACGCAACTCCGTGGGGAATCATGGCGGTTAAAGCAGGGGACGCATGGGTCCAGTCGGATGCAGGTTCAAAAGCTCGCGTGCTTGTATTAGATACCGGTATTGATGCTGAACATACAGTGATCAAGGCAAACTTTGAAAAAGGTAAAAACTTTGTTACCGGTGATGACGGAGAGATCGACGAAGCTAACTTCACTGATGAAGAAGGTCACGGGACTCATTGTGCGGGAACAATCTTAGGTTCATATAATGAAGCAACAGGTTTTACCGGTGTTGCGCCAAAAGCAAAACTATTATCAGGTAAAGTTTGCGGACTTGTTGGCTGCAGCAGTATTTCAATTATCGAAGGTATCAACTGGGGTATTGAACAAAAAGTTGATGTCATCAGCATGTCCTTAGGTGGCCCGTTTGATTCAATGGCGCAAGCTGAAGCAATTAAGAATGCAGAAGCGGCCGGAGTCGTTGTTGTAGCCGCTTCCGGTAACAGTGCGATCGAGCCAACTTATTCTCATGATAGAGAATCAGAGGGATGCAAAGATTCAAATATTTTTAGACCGATTATGTGCGGAGTTGGATACCCGGCAGCTTCACCAACTGTTGTTGCCGTTGGCGCCCTTGATTCGGCTTTGTTAAAGACAAATTTTTCTCAGTGGGGACCAGAGCTTGATGTGACGGCACCTGGGGCCGCGGTTATTTCAGCGGTACCTCGTGGCAGCGGTCGCGATAGCTTAGTTGAATTAGTCATTGCGGGCGCGGTTAAAAAAGTAAAAAGCTCGGCATTTTCTGGAACTGAATTATTTGCGAATCCGGTGTCAAATTCGATCGTGCTTGTACCTGGCGTTGGAAAGCCTGAAGAATTTGCGCAAGTGGATGTAGCCGGAAAGTTTGCACTCGTTCAACGTGGTGAAATTTACTTTTCAGCTAAAGTTGAAAACGCAATCGCCGCGAAAGCAGCCGGCGTTATTTTTTACAACAACGCAGCTGGCCTTTTGCAGGCTCAAGTTTCTGAGGGTGCATTGCTCAAAATCCCGGTTGTTATGATTGAGCAAGCAGAAGCACTTTCTTTGATTGAGTCAATGAAGTCGGGTTCGGCGGCTACGGCTAATATTGCAACGACGGCTTCTGATTACGCTGCTTTTGATGGTACTTCGATGGCGGCACCACATGTATCAGGCGTTGTTGCCTTAATTCGATCGGCGAATAAAAAATTAACGCCAGCTCAGGTTAGACAAATTCTTCAAGCGACGGCGACAGCGCTAACACCGAATGATACAAATCAATTTGGCGCAGGAATTGTTCAGGCTGATAAGGCGGTTGCGGCTGCTTTGGCAAAATAAGTTTTTATAAAATTATGATAAGTGTTTTGATTTAGATTACGAAATTAAAAAAAAGGGAGCTCCCTTTTTTTTAATTTATTTCGATTTATAATTTGGCAACAACATCTTTTATTTGCGTTTTCCATGCGGTGAAATAATTCTCTTCGGCCGAAGTTACTTTTTCGATGACAATTGTTTCGCTGAAAATATCATGCAGCGTTTGCCGTTTTTTCGTAAAAGGTTGAATCAAAAAACCGATGAACATAATGACCATCGAAATGTACCGGCAGAAAAAACGAACGGCTGCGGTTTTAAAAGTAACTCGGTCGAGCGAACTTTCGCCTGCAACGGCAATCCCTAGTAATGCTTTTCCGGGAGTCGCCTGCATACTTGAACTTTCAAAAAATGGATAATATAGAAATCCTAAAATGATACTCAGGCCAATTCCGAAATAAAGATCCAGTAGAACAAAAGTGAAAACGAAAGCGGCAATTTGTAAAATAATACTATCGATCATGAAGGCCAAAAAGCGTTTCCAAAAACCAGCGTAACTAGGCATAAAGATCTCCTCGTAAAATATATTCTAACTAATTAAAAAGTTAGCGATAAATTAAACGAGTAGTCTTGAGAATCAAGCTTATTGAAATAGCTTTCGATTTTATTGCCCGCAATGTAAGAAGTTCCTGATACATGATCGAATTGATTTAAATTGTAGTGTGCGCCGATCGTAAATAGAGGCAATAAGCGCAGTTGAATGCCAGCTTGATAAGCAGGCCCTTTTAAATTCAGATCTGAATTTAATGTACCTTTTTCAATTTGCAGTTCGTTTAAGAATGCATAGCCTAAATAAATCTTCATTGCGCCCATGGCGTTGATTCCCAGTTGTAAAGCCGCCATCTTATGTGAAAAGCGATTGGGCTCAATCAAAGGCGTTTGCTCGGCCTGGCCACTTGAGTAATCGCCGGCTAAATTGATATCGATACCCGCCGCACTTCGAATTCCTAATTTAAGACCATAGCTTGGGGTCACCATCTTCACCTGGGACTGTTGGTTGCTAAGATCAGTCAGTTTGATCAATTCGGTACGGTAACCAACTGAAGGTTCAACGAAGTAACCAGAGCCGATCGCCCGTACCAGCTGCGGGATCAGAACCATTAGCACAGCCAAATTCATCGATATAAAACGTTTCATAATTATATCCCCCTGTCTTATTTAGCTACTAACAGTGGGTGTTATTACACACAAAAATTTTGATGCAAGACGTTTGTCTAAAGATGAGTCATGAGAATCGTTTTAAAGGCCGTTCATTTCCAAAAGTAAAAGGCCGATAAAAGAGTATGAAAAATTTAGCCTTTTTTTCGGTGCTGACGATGTTGTTTTCTATTTCTGCAATCGCCCGAGAACCCGCCCAGGCTTTGGATTTACCCGAAAGTCATGGTCAAACATTTTTCCCTGTTCCGTACACGCAAGTTACAAATTCACCATTAGATAGTTCGCAACCAAGTTGGTCGCCTCCAGATTACAAAAATCAAAATGCGATTGGCTATGGTATTGATACGTTTAAAGTTCCAAAATCATTAGAAAAAGATGTCGAATTTTGGATAAAAATATATACGAAGTACACGACTGAGCAGGGTGTCTTTCATATTGCCGGAGATACTCAAAAAGTTCTAGGTGAAATTGACTTAGTTGAAGTTTTTGCGAACCCCGAGTGGTCGGCAATTCGAAAAGAAAAAGAAGCCGAACTAGTTGTCCGTAAAGCAAAAAGAAAAATTGCGGCCGAGCGAAAACTAAATGTAAGTCAAATTCGCTTACAGATGGGTCTACGAGACCGCATGCTGAAAGCGATCGAACTCTCGGGTCAATATCTGCCAATGATGGAAAAAATTTTCATGGAGCGAAAGCTGCCAATCGAATTGACCCGAATGGTTTTTGTTGAAAGCTCGTTCAACATCGAAGCTGGATCAAAAGTGGGTGCCAGTGGATTATGGCAAATTATGCCAATATTGGGTCGAAAATTTCATTACATTCAAGATAGCTACGATCAACGAAATCACCCTGTTTATGCGACTCAACTGGCAGCACGGATATTAAAAGAAAATTATCAAATTTTAAAATCATGGCCCTTGGCCGTCACGGGCTATAACCACGGTGTCGGAAGTTTGAAAAAAATAGTTAAGAAATACAAGGTTCGGGATATTGGAGTTTTAGCTGACAACGTGAAGTCGCGAAAAAGCTTTGGTTTTGCATCCAGAAATTTCTATGCGACGTTTCTAGCGGCCTTGCACGTTGAGGCGAATGCGAATCTTTATTTTCCAGCGCCCATCTTGAAAAAAGCAGAGCTCAAACAACAAGAGTTCAGACTTAAAAAAAGCTTGAAGTATGAAAGGTTGTTGGCCCTTTTTAATGACGACCACTTTAAGTTGAAGCTTTATAATCCACACATTAAATCGATGTATCTAAAGCCAGGCAAAACTTTGCCTGTGAAAACTTTACTTTGCCTGCCGGAAGAAATGAAGAATCGTAACGCCAGTATCGTTGATTTTCTGTCAAATTAGGCAATTTACGAGCTCTTACTACCATCGCTAAAACTACGGCGCGTTACGGCCGTATTTTGATTGAAACTTCACATAAAGCGTTGTCTTCTCGGTTTAAGCGAGAGTTATAAGTCCCCAATTATAAGTGAGAGATACGGTCTCACGTTTCTACCAGGCCCCGTAAATGCCTGTCTAATGGAGTGCTCATGATAGTAGTTAGATCTGTTGTATCTGCCCTTGTTCTATTCGTTAGTTTGGCCACATTTGCAGCTGCAAATTACCCTGATGGACCAAACCCCGTTAAAACCCCTGGTTCGATCTGCACCGACTCTCCGGTGAAGCGCTACAAAGAACAGATCACGTATTGTGAGCGTGATGTTTCTTCTGATCTAAAGCGAAGCTTGATCGTTATGTATGATCGTGAATTAGGATACCACATTGCGACTATGAGCCGTAACGATTTCAAGATCGATCATTTTATTCCACTGAGCATTGGTGGTAGTAATGAAGCTGAAAATCTATGGCCACAGCACAAAAGTGTTTACCAAGTAACTGATCCTCTAGAACATTTGTTGGGCCAAAAAATCAGCGAAGGCCGCATCAAGCAAGCTGACGCGATTCGCGTTGTGCGTGAAGCCAAATTAAATTTAGGGCGCGTTCCTGATTTAATTCATTACGTACAAGGACTTTAATTGCGAATTTTCATATTGAAGTATTTAATACTTCAATATGAAAATAAAATTACTACCTATCCTAATCGCATGCTTTTCAACTCAAATTTTTGCCGCCGAGCCTAATTCCGAGATTCCGGACAAACGAATATTTCCGCTAAGTACAAAATATAAGCCGTGCGATGATTTTCACAAGTACGTCTGTGACGAGGCCGAGAAATCATTTAAGCTGCGTGACGACCGCAGCCGGCATGCATTTGCCTTTAATGATTCTTCGGAACGTATTCTAGAAGCTAAAAAGAAATTTTTCGCACAGATTAATCAAGAAAAGAAAATGACCGCACGCGGGAAGCAAGTAAAAGATTACTACTTAGCCTGCATGAATGAAGAAGCGGGTAAGGCTCAGGAAAATCTTTATCTGCAAAAACTTGTGAAAAGCACGACCGATGTAAAGTCGGCCGAGCAATTTATGAAACTGCAAATTGATAATATTGAAAAGGGCGAACCAAGTATTGTTTGGTTCGGTGCTCATTCAAATCACGACAATCCTGAAGTCAACGACATCATTGTCTTATCAGAGCTCATGAACTTACCGGAGCACACGTACTACGATAACAAAGACCTGATGGTTGAATATAAAAAGCTTGTGGCCGATTTCTTTAAAATCGTTGAGCCAAGTTTGCCGCAAGCAGAACTTGATGCCAAAGCAGACCGAATGATCGCGTTCGAAAAAGAATTCGTAAAGATTTATCCGCATCCAGAAGTGCGACGGCAGCGCTGGTCTGAGAAAAGACAGCAATCACAAACCGAATTTACGCAAAAATATCCTAAAATACCCATGGCTACACTATTTAAGCGTACGCCGAAAAAGGCCATCGTATTCAATGCAATTCCTGAGTCGTTTGAGTTCATCAACCAAAAGGCAGATGCCGACCATTTAAACGTACTGAAAGATTTTTTTCTATATTCAACCGGCAGTGGGCTTTTAGATGATAGCAATCCTGATTACTTCAAAAAGGCTTTCGCATTTCGCCACAAGTATTTAGGTGGCCCTGTATCACGCTCAGAACGTGACGAGCGCTGCACGCGCGAGGTCATGGGGGCATTTCCGAAAGAGTTAGACCAAATATTAATTAGCCGCCTATTTCCAAATTTTCCTTAAGATAAATTTAATCAGGTCGCCGTGAAAATGCGCGAAAGTATTATCAATGGGCTTAAGAAGAATACTTGGTTGGAACCCGAAACAAGAGCGAAGGCTATTCTAAAGATGGAAAAAGCGAAGCTTTATTTGGTTAAACCTAAGAATGATAAAGAATGGAATTTCTTACCCGTTAAAAAATTCTCGGATAAAAATAAATTAGATAACTCAAAAACTTTTGCTAAAAATGTCATTGAAAAACAAATCTACGATATCAAAAATGGCGCCAACTTAGTAGCATGGGGAATGGGCCCCTTAACCGTGAACGCTTACTATGATCCGTCTGCGAATAAATTTGTGATGCCCATGGGAATTTTGCAGTATCCGTTTTTCAACGCTGAAGGCGATCTTATTGAAAATCTAGGCGCAGTGGGTTCCGTCATCGGTCATGAGCTTGGGCATGGCATTGACGATCAGGGTTCTCGGTATGATGAGGTCGGAAGATTGAAGCAATGGATGACAATGAAAGATTTAAAAGAGTTCTCAAGTCGTGGAAGAAAGCTTGTCGATCAATTCAATAAAGCGGGGCATAATGGTAATTTAACTTTAGGTGAAAACATTGGTGACCTGGTTGGATTAACTTTTTCTTTCAATGCGGCTTTTCCAAAAAATGATGGCTCTCATGCAGAACAACGAACACTATTTATCGCTTACGCCAGAGTGTGGTGTAATGTAATGCGACCGAAGGCGGAAGAAAACCAATTAAAAACAGATCCGCATGCTTTAGGTTGGGCACGTATTAATGAACAAGTGAAACATCAAAAAGCATTTGCTGAAGCATTTCAATGCAAGGCGGGTGATAAAATGACTTTACCAGATTCAGAACGAGTCCAAATCTGGTAAAGTTTCTTGAGGGTGGGCCGCTTTTAAGAGGCGACCCATGGCGATACTTCATTCAATCGGGGAAATTGAATGAAGTCGATCTGATTTAAAATTTTAAAACTTATTACGTGCCTTGGGGGCTGGGTTTTTCGAAGATTGAGATTGTCGATCGCCCTTGTCGCTCGATTTAGCTGTTTCGTTTCGCTGAGCGTTCGCATCTTCTCTTTCTTTTTGGTAAGGTTGATTTTGAGAATTTCTTGCCACTTTTTGTTTATCTTGATTTTCAGCCATAACATCTCCTTCAAATGAGCGAATTACTTCGCGATTTACTTTGCGAATTGCTCCGCACTTACTTACGTTTAAGTAATGCAAGCGTGAAGCCATGCTGAGCAGCAGCTGTTTCGATTTCAAATAAAAATTGTGGAAATTTCGAAGTCTAGTTAAGAGATTCGCTTCAGCAAGTGGTAGCCAAATTTCGTGCGAACGGGTGTGTCAGAAATAGTTCCGATTTTTAATTGCATTGCGGCCAGCTCAAAATCTTCATCCGCTTGACCTGTTTTTAAGACTCCCAAATCGCCACCTGTTTTTGCAGACGCACAAATTGAAATTTTTTTGGCGAGTTCAGTAAAATCTTTTCCACTATTTAGCATTCTTAATAAATCTTCTGCTTCATACTTCGCTTTTACAAGAATGTGATAAACGTGATAAGTTGTCATGGCGTTAATCGGGGTACTTTCGCCAAGCACCGCTCGTATTCATTAATTAAGTTTTTCATAATTTGCTCACAAGAAATAATGTCATCAATAAGTCCAACAGATTGACCGGCGCTCCAAACCGTCTTCCAAGTTGCGCCCGTGGCAGCCTCTTCAAGCGCCTTGGAACCAAGATAATGTATCAGGGGAACTACGTATTTTTTTGTTAGTTTTTGATTTTTAAGTGCTTTCAAATACCAAGGTAGATCTAAACCGATGCGATCAATGTAAGGGGTTCGAATAACGGCTGCCGGTGTGCCTGATAATTGCGTCGTCATCACGATGTCTTCCGGTGAAGCGCGAACGACAGCGTCTTTGTACGCCTGCTCAATTTGGGCCTCTGTCGACGCAATAAATCTTGTACCGATACTAACGGCTGCAGCTCCCAGGGTGAGCATCGATGCCATGGTCGCGCCATTGGCGATGCCTCCGGCGGCGATGATGGGAATGTCTAATTTTTTTTGTAACCAGCTGATCAGAACAATTGGGGAAATAGGCCCGGCGTGGCCCCCGGCTCCGGCGCCGACCGCAATGACTCCGTCGGCTCCAAGGTCTTGTACTTTTTGAGCGTGTTCAAGATTAACCACGTCGCAAACAACTTTTGCTCCATTTTTGTGAGCTTCGGCAATGACGTCTTTTGGTGAACCAAGCGAAGTGATAAAAAGCTCGACGCCATGATCAAGGGCGATCTTTAAATCGGTTTCGGCGCGGGTATTACTTTTATTAACGATCAGATTAATTCCGATCGGCTTTTTAGTTCGGGCCTTGATCTGCTGAAGAGCTTCTGCGAATTTTTCTGGTGGTCTAAAGTTTAAAGATGGAAATGTTCCGATGCCTCCGGCCTCGCTGATTGCAACCACCATATTAACATTTGAAACTAAAAACATCGGTGCGCCAATAATGGGGTACTGAATATTCATCATTCGGGTGAAGGCCGTTTCAATTTTCATGATTAAAGTTTGCCTGCTCTCAAAAACTAAAGCTAGAATTATTGCATGAGCAAATTCAGTCAGTTTAAAGACAATCTTTTTTTATCACTGTACGCCTGGACAAAAATTCCACTGATTGGTTTTTGCAGTCCCAGAGTTGTTGAGGCGACGAATGAACGTACGGTTCTTAAAGTTCCCCTTAACTTCCGAACACGCAATCATTTAGGCGCTATGTACTTTGGCGCGTTAGCCGTTGGCTCAGAACTTTGCATTGCGATGCTCGCGGTTAAACAAATTCAGGCCTCTGGTTTAAAGATCGATTTTTTGTTCAAAGATTACAAAGCCGAGTTTTTGAAGCGAGCCGAAGGGGATGTGCATTTTATATGCGAAGAGGCCCAAACGGTCGTTGATCAAATTAATGAGGCAAAGACCAGCGCCGAAAGAATCAATCGCACCATGACGGCCTACGCGATTGTGCCTTCGGTTCATCCGACCGAAAAAGTAGCTACTTTTGTGCTGACCTTGTCCGTCAAAAATCGTCAGAAGCGGTCGTAAAGAAAGTTCTGCCTGGATCAAAGATCTTGCGGCCCAGAAATCATTGCACTCAAGATCATTCTTGGCGTAAACTTGAGATCCTTTCAACGCACAAATCTGTAATGAGGATCTTATGACAAAACGTGATGCTTTTGGTGACGATTTAAATCCGAAAAAAGAAAGCGATTTCGCTTCAATGTTTGAGCAGTCGCTAGGTAATGTTGGTCGTAAACTTTCTAGCGGTGATAAATTTACCGGTGAAATTTTGTCGATCAGCAAAGAAGAATCTTTCGTTTCAACTTCAACCACTCAAGATGCGATGATTCTAACCGTTGAGTTACTAGACGAAAATAAAGAATTAAAATACAAAGTTGGCGACCGGATTGATGTACTGGTGGTCAACACCAAGGGCGGAGAAATTCGCGTGGTTCGGCAGGGTTCAAAAAAGGCCAGCAGTGATCTAGATTCTTTAGAAGACGCTTACGATATGGAGTTGCCGATTGAAGGTCGCGTAACTGAAGTTGTTAATGGCGGCTTTCGCGTTTCAATTCAGGGTAAAACCGCCTTCTGTCCGGTTAGCCAGATGGATTACCGAGTCCATGACCACCAGTCATACATTGATAAAAAATTTGATTTTATCGTTTCACAATTTGATCCGAAAGGCCGAAACATTGTCGTATCAAGAAGAAAACTATTAGACGCACAGAAGATCGAAAACGAAGGATTCTTTCTAGAAAAAATGCAACCGGGTGAAATTTTATCCGGAACTGTGTCTAGAATGGAGAAATTCGGGGCCTTCGTTACCTTGGAAGGTGGAGTCGAAGGATTGGTGCACATTTCTGAAATTGGTTGGTCGCGTTTGCAAGATCCAAGTGAAGTTTTGCAAGTGGGACAGCAAGTTTCGGTTAAGCTTTTACGCGCCGACGAAACCGACGGAAAACTTAAAATTTCATTATCGATCAAGCAAGCAGGCGGCGAAGGCGATCCATGGATGAAAGTTCCGATGAACTTCCCCGTGGGAACAACTCATAAAGGTATGGTCGAGAAAAAAGAAGTTTACGGCTTGTTCGTTAATATCGCACCGGGCGTAACGGGCTTATTACCAAAATCGAAATGGCGTGATTCAAATGACCACCAAAATTACGAGACTAAGAAAAAAGGCGATACCATTTTCGTGCAAATTGATGAAATACTTTTTGATCAAAAGAAAATTTCATTAGGTTTGCCAATAGAAGTCGATGATCTAGCTTGGAAAGCCGTTGCAAATGCAAAATCTGGTTTTTCAAATAGCATGGGAAGCTTAGCTGATATTCTTAAAAAGAAATAAGTGTGAATAAGTTTTTAAAAATTTTGATGATTTTCTTTTTGGGCTTAGGCGTTGTCATTCTGATTGCAATTGGGATTGTGTTCATCAAGCTTCCATCAGTCGCAAGTTTAGGGCAGAAGCTATCGACGAAGAAAAGTCAGGTGCCAGTCGCATCAGCAAGCGTAGCACCACCGGTATCTCAGGTGGAACGGTCGGAATCCACGGTAGAGGCAGAATCTTCGGTCGCAAGTGCAGACGCTACCTCAGCCGCCGGCGAGCGTTCGACTGAAGCAAAGCTCTTGTTGCTCGAAGATTTCATTGATCCAAATAAGCCTCTGAGCGATTTTTGTAATTATCTGCAATACTATAAAAATAGTCCGTTTAAATCTAATCAAGAAGTTGATCAGGCGCTAGACGAAAGTGTATTGTCCGAAAATAAAGACCCACGATTACAAGCCGTAAAGCCCGTCTTCAGGTACATGATGAGACTGCCGAAGCTGAATAAATTGATTCGCGAAGCTCAGTCCGCCGGCCCCGAAGGGGAAGAAACTATCTTAAAAAAAGCAGATTTTTATGCGAAAGTTTTCACCGCGTTTCAAGAAGTCCAAGCCCATCAAGGTGATTTAGAATCCATTATAGACCGAACTTATTTTTACATGGGACTCAACAATTTAATTGCTGCAAAACCAGAGTTAATGAATGACGCTCGAATTCATAGCTATTGCTCGGGCGTGGAACAATCATTTAATCAAGCCGAAGTTGTGCGATTCTCAGAAGAAAAGCGCCAGTTTTTAAATTTACTTAGCGATCTCAATGTGAATCCTGCGGATATTCAGTTCGATCCGGCTTATAAAAGTCAGATTGAATTTAAATTAAATCCTAGCAATATCGGCCTTGAAGGCAAAAGCTGGCTTGAGCAAATTTTTAAAAATCCCTCAAGCTATTCATCCGCTGATCAATCGCCAGCCGAAGTTAATTAGTTATCGAAATTCGACCGACCAACTGATTAGTTGACCAATGTCTTGAGCGGCTAAATCTTGAATGACCAGTTTATAATTTCCGGTGCTTTGAACTTTGCCGAAACTTGAAGTGACCTCATACGATTTACGTATGTTGTCAGCGCTTCCGCCGGCACGGTGATGGATTGTTGCAATCTGACCATCGCTTGCAATTGCTTTGATGACTAAGTCACCTATGTACGGATGAATGACGTCAAGTTTAACAAGGACTTTTCTTCCCTGAGGAGCTGAAGTGACCATGACGGAACTAGAAATCCCTTGCGTGTTGCGATCAGGAATAGAAATGACTTTGCTTGCCGTGAAGATCTCAACTTGCGAAGTGGGTGGTGCCGGCGGTGCTGGCGGATTTTGAACCGAAGAAATAAACGGGCGAATCACTGAAATTTTTGTGACATCTTCCCCGCGACAGCTTCCCTCAGCGCAAGTTTTAGAAACGTTACAACTTCCCGCCGATTGAAAATCTTGTTCACCACGGACAAGGACGCCTTCGATCAAACCCGTTTCTAAATTGATTACGGCCGAACCTGAATTACCTCCATAAGTATCTAAATTTGCCGAAAAGTGTTCAGCACTTGCGATCGATCGAACGGTTCCACCTGTGGTTACCTTCGTCGGTAAACCAACTGGGTGGCCGATCACAACTAATGATGCACTTGGATTGACGTCGCCAACAGGTCGGACCGGCAGTATCGCATGATTAAAGACGGCGCGATCAATTCTTATTAACGCAAAGTCGGCTCCGTTATGAGTGCGAACGGTTTTAATAATTTCCTTACAGCGGTAAACTTCTTGTGCCGGCACCGATTTTGGTAATAAGCCTGCGGCCTTCACGGCAAATCCAAAAATAAAAGACGTGTTTTGACAATCTTCCGCGACCTCAATGCAATGGCCGGCAGTTAGGATGATATCTGGACCGACTAACGAGCCCGAGCAAAACGCTGCAGTATTTTGTTCACGAAACTTTTCTGTGGCGCATAGATTGAAATCGGCTCCGAAGTTTTTTCCGACAACCGTAACTGAACCATTGAGTGTCGCTAGCTCGCTATTTTTAACCAGGGCTACGGTCGAATCAGCAAGGCGTTTAAGGCGATCGTCAGTCACTTGATAAAGATCAAGTCGACCATCACTTCCGTAAATGACATTCGAATTTACTTTTTCATCTGCTTTTAGTTCGTGACGGTTTTGCAGTTCTTTTGGGTTACAGGCGGTCAGTAAGCCAACTGGTATCAAAATTACCCCAAATTTAGCAAGTCTAATCAATCTAACCAGTCGGAATGAAATCCATTTCATAAATCCTCCAGTGGTTTAGACGGTGCAGACTAAGATCAGGTTAATTAAATATTTTATTTATTTTTAAGACCATTGGCGGGTGCTCTTGTTTGATTTGGACTGGTGGATTGGCTTTTGATCGACAGCCTTACAAAGTAAGCTCACAATGATCAGTGTCGTTTAATCACTAAGGAGATTTCATGTTAAAATGTTTTATATTCGTGGCCGGTGCGTTTTTAAGTCTTCAAACTTTTGCGCAGTATGCAGGCCATGGCGCTGAAAGTGTGTCGGCCGAAACATTGAAAAAGTTTGCGCCGCCCGCACTCAACGCCACGATGTCAAACAAGCTTAAAAAAATGTTTGATATATCAGCCCCCGGAATGGGAATGCTTTCTCCAGATAAAAAAACTCTTTATTTTGGCTGGCGCGTAACGGGCCAATCTCACGTTTGGAAGATTGAGGGGCCTAAATCTTTTCCAATTCAAATGACCAGTGGAAGCGACGCCGTTAGCTTAAATGAAGTTTCTCCAGATGGAAAATTTTTGATTATTTCAAAAGACCTTAACGGAGAAGAAAACCCGGGACTTTTTAAGCTTGATTTGAAAACCGGCTTTATCGATGAGCTATTTCGTAAGAAAAAAGTTCAAGCCGGATTTAGTTTTATCACGGATGATTCAAAACATATCTTCTTCACTGCAAACGATAAAAACCCAGATTCTTATTCGGTTTACCGAATGAAGCTAGCTGATAAATCGATTGAGACAATTTATGAAGGCCAAGGCTACTGGGTTGTGGCCGATCAAAAAGAAGACGGAAACTTACTGCTACTTTGTAAATACACGGGCGCCTTAAGCAATGAATGCTTTGATTATATTCCGGCGACAAAAGATATGAAGCCAATCATCGGTCAAAATGAAAAGCAATTGTATGATATTGCCTACTCGGCGCGCCCTGGTGAATTCTTAGTTTCAACGAACAAGCTAAGCGATTTCAAAAGAATTTATACTTTAAATAAGGGTCAGTTAAAAGCAATTACCCCAGAAATTCCACATGATGTATCTGGCTACTCACTTGATCATTTACGTAAAAGAATTATTTATAATATAAACCAAAATGGTTACACACAATTAAAAGCGATGGACGCAAAAACGTTTAAGCCGATCAATATTCCGAAATTTCCGGGCGCTGACCATGTATTTAGTGGGAAAACTACGCGCGACGGCCAAGTGACGATGCTTGGAATTATCACCTCGAAAGCACCTCGAACAAGTTATTCGTATAATTGGAAAACGCAAAAATTAACTCAGTGGGTTTTGCCTTCGGCGCCAGAAGTTGATTTAACGAAATTTGCCGTATCAGAGCTGATGAATTATGAAACACGCGACAAAGTTCAAATTCCGATGTTTGTGCGTTTTCCGAAGCAATGTAAACCACAGAGTAGCACTGGTCTTGCGTGTCCGGTAGTGGTTCACTTTCATGGTGGGCCGGAAGGGCAAAGCGAGCCCGGTTTTAGCACCATGGCTCAAGCCTTCGTTGATGAAGGATTTATTTTCGTTGAGCCAAACGTTCGAGGAAGCGACGGATACGGAAAAAAATGGATTAGCATGGATGACGGACCACTTCGTGAAAATGTGATTGCCGACATTGAAGACGCATCAGTTTGGATTAAAAAAAATTGGAAAGACGCCAGCGGGCAGGCACCAACCGTCGGAGTCATGGGTTGGAGCTACGGCGGTTATTCTACATTGATGGCTATGACGCGCTTTTCAGGCGCTTACGAGGCCGGTGTAGCTTTGGTGGGAATGAGTAATTTAGTTTCTTTTTTAAATAACACGGCACCTTACCGTCGGGCGCTTCGCATTTCTGAATATGGTGATCCGGTGAAGGATAAAGAAGCTTTGATGAAACTATCGGCGGTGACTTATGTTGACCGGATTAAATCTCCGCTGATGATCATTCAAGGTGCGAATGACCCTCGAGTGCCAGCTGGGGAAGCCGTTCAAATTCAAGAAACGCTTCAACGCAAAAAAATTCCGAGCGAACTGATTGTGTTTGCCGACGAAGGGCATGGTTCATCTAAAAAAGAGAATCAAGTTTTAGAAATTGGTCATACGATCGAATTTTTCAAAAAACATTTAAATAAAAAGTAATCTGTCATTACAACAGAAATTACTTTCCGGCAGACTGATCGATCTTTTCACAAAGGTCGATATTGTCTTTGGCAAACTGTCTTTGCGAAAGTAATTCGCGCTCGGTCATTCTGAATTTAGAAAGACTGCAATTATTGTCTAAAATAATACCTCGAATAGCGGTGGCTTCATCGATTGTCATCGTTAAGCCCCAAATAAACTTAACTGCTAACCAGTTACGTACATAGGTGCAACTGTATTCTTTGTTCGGCGGCATATACTTCGCGGGCGAACGGTCGCCCTTTTTCATATTTTGAATGCCGTCGACCGACAAAAGATGAAATTCGTTCCCAAGAAAGTTTGCGTAAAGGCAGCGTGCTTTAAAACTCCACTTATGCGCACCTGACATATAAGCGTTTTTTAAAGGTACAAAATGGTCAATCTGTATGGCTTTCGATTCTTTAACTGTTGCCGTCGTGTAAGGATCTTTCCAAGTTCCTTTTTCAACCGCGCAATGATTTGAATCTTTAAAAACCACTGAATTGACTGAGTCTCTGACTAACACCTTTGCACGCGTATTGAAGCAAACATCGTCGTTTGGATCATTGATCCAGCGGCCAAACTGGGCCTTACGGTCATAATTTTCGATTTCTAAATTGCGGCGGGACTTAGACTGCCAGTTTAAAAGTGAAAGGTAGCGGGTGTGAACCATCTGCGAAATTTCTCGGAAAGTTTGAAGAACCGAAAACGAAACGGAATTTGTATCGGAAACCTCAAGTTCGACGTAGTCTTTTTCTAAAATTTCTGGAGTTGATAAAATCGATTGCTGAGTTAAGCCGACCGAGTTGTTGCTGGTATTGGTGCTGGCGATGGAAAATTCGAAATTTAATATACCTAAAACGAATATTAATATTCCAATTATAAGTTTCATAAGCCCCCTTAAAAACCTAAACCCAGACTAAAGCCTACGTAGGGATGAAGGGATCGTGCAACTAAATATAAATTGAAGCTGCATCCCATGCTAATAAAAGGGGACTATATAGTGCAAATACGAATCGATCTTGTCACGATACTGACATAAATGGTCAGTTGCTTGCGAATAAAGCAGGATAATTGCGTTTCAAAAGGCATGATCTAACTTCATAAAAACTATATGATCGAATAACACATGCTGAAGGCTGTATTCAGATCATGATCTAATTTATTAATAATTTCAGCTAGTTAAAAAAAATCAAACGATTGATTAAAAATGATAATGACAGTCTTTTATTATTAAATTAGTTTAGTCTGCATGTCAGCCAGTGATTCAAAACCCGATTCAAGAAAATGTATTATTCATGCGGCTGCACGACTGTTTGCACGCCTAGGATTAGACAAATGCAGCACTCGAGAAATTGCGAAAGAATCTGAAGCAAACATCTCTTTAATTTCGTATTACTTCGGTGGAAAAGAGGGCCTCTATAAAGAGGTTATGCGCAATTACGCATTAGAGATCAAAGAAAACACCCAAACGATCTTTAATTATTCTGAAAAAAACACGATGTCGAAAGCCGCGTTTATCGACGAAATAAAAGAGATGGTCGATATCATGATTCGGCTGCGAGTAAAAAACCCCGAGATGTCGCAAATCTTCGCCCGAGAAAAGCTAACGGGGATGCCTTACGCCAAAGAAGTTCATGATGAAATATTTTATCCAATGGTGACGCAATTTTTTAAAATATTTAAGCAGGGCCAAGAGGCCGGCGTCGTTAAAAAAGAAATCAATGCCGCTTTCTTTTTTGTCACATTATCAGAAGGCCTTTGGGGCTTTTTTGAAATTCATGCTTGTGAAACAAGTATGAATCAAGATTTTGGTGACTTAGCCACCAATCACATCGAATTACGAAATCAAATTTTGAATATATATTTAACGGGAGTATTAGTATGAATCTACAAGCCCTCATAGCGACATCGGTTTTAGTGTTAACCAGTTTTTCACAGGCGCTCACTCTTGACGAGTATCTGAACCAAGTGAAACAGAAAAATCGTTTGTTTACTTCTTACGATTTATCTATCGAAGCTTCCAATGCGCGTCGTGAGGCGGGTGATATTAAATTAAGCCCGGTATTGACGGCTGGCTATTCGCTTGCAAAAGATAAATCTTTACCCTCAGCGCTTGGGCCCGAAAGAAACGTCACGGACTATAATTTGGGTGTAGCAAAAAACTTTTCAACCGGTACGGCTATTTCGTTAAATGGCAAAGCGAATGAATTTGAAAATCCTGGCGCACCGGCACCCACCAATCGATTTTCGACGGGTTCGCTTGGCGTTAGTTTTGAACAATCATTATGGAAAGATTTTTTTGGAGCCGGAACACGCCTTCGTCGAAGCCGCGAGTCTGCCATCAATAAAGCCGAAACCTTAGAATTTGAGCTACGTAAAAGAGGTTTATTGATCGAGGCCGAATCAAGTTTCTGGGACTATGCTGTGGCGCTTGAGGATCTTAATTTAAAAAAATCAAATTTTGAGCGCGCAAAGAAGTTATCTAATTGGACAAGTAATCGTGTCAGTAACGGTATTAGCGATCGATCTGATTTGATGTCGATACGGGCTTTAGCTGCATTAAGAGAACTTGAATTAGCGACGGCAACCGATGAAGTTAAAATTCAAGAGCTTCGTATTCGCCAGCATTTAGACATTCCCGAAAATGAAGCCACACCCGCTATCGACACGGATAAAGTAGCGGAGCGCCCTTACTTTAACGATATGCTTAATAAAAAAAATATTGTTAAAATTGATTCATACATGACCTCACTATTAGCCAAATCAAGAGGGTTGATCGCTGAAGAGGTACGAGATTCATTGCGTCCGGACTTGGCGCTGGTCGGAGCCTACAACACAACCGCTTACGAACGCGAGCTGTCGGATGTGCAAAGAAATGTTTCACAAACGACTTACCCGAAAACTTTTATTGGCGTCACATTTTCCTGGATGTTTGATTCAGACGCGAAAAAAGCCCAAGTTGCCGCAGCCGATAAAGAAGCGTTGGCGGCTCAATTAAATTCGGACCGAAATAAAATTGTAGGCCGCGATGCTTGGCTTGAGCATGTGCGCAGGTACCAAGTTGCCAAAAAGAATGTGGCTACTTTAGAAAAAATTGCCGAATACCAACGAGAGCGCGCTCGCGCCGAACAAGATAAGTTTTCAAAAGGTCGCACGGTTACTTTAAATGTAGTCACGGCTGAAACAGACGCCGCCGGGGCGGAAGTCACGTATATGACCGCTAAGTCGAATTTAAGAAAATTAGAAGCTTCAACCCAGTTATTTATTTCAATTGAGGAATAATTTATGAATTTAGCTGAACTGTCGATTAAGCGGCCTATCTTCATCACTTGCATTGTTTCGCTTATGATTATTTTGGGAATTGTCGCGTTTAAAAAGATGCCGGTCGATATGTTTCCGGATGTTTCATTTCCGATTGTTTTTATTGAAGTCATGTATCCCGGGGCTTCGCCAGTTGATATCGAAAGACAAGTTTCGAAAATAATCGAAGACGAGCTTTCAAGTTTACCCGGTCTGGACACACTTTCTTCGAACAATTTTGATTCAGTCGCGGCCATCATTGTTAAGTTCCGCTTAGGGACCGATATAAAAGAGGCCGAACAGCAGGTGCGTAACCGAGTACAAAATATTCGAAATAAATTACCGCAAGATATCAGCGAGCCAAAAATTCGAAGATTTGATCCAGCTGATCAGCCGATCATCCAAATTGCCATTAATTCAACCTTAGATGCAGGTAAGCTGTTTGACATCGCTGACGAAACGATTAAGCCCATGTTTGAAAGAATTCAAGATGTTGGTTTGATTCGTATCATCGGTGGTAGAAAACGCGAAATTCAGGTTCTAGTCGACAAAGACAAATTGCAGGACCGTCAAATTTCAATGCTTCAAGTGGCTGAGCGAATCGAAGACACATCAAAAGATATTCCATTAGGTAAAGTTGAAGACTCAAAAAATGAAGTTTTACTAAGAACTGTAGGGGAATTTAGCAATCTTGATCAGCTTCGAAACGTTGGCGTTAACTTTGTGGGCTCGGATCGTTCAGTTAAACTTTCAGAGATTGCGACCATTAAAGAAGGTCTTGAAACGGCCCAGCGGTATTCAATGATGAATGGAAAAAATGTACTTTTCTTAGAAGTGTACAAACAGTCTGGAGCCAATACGGTTGCGGTTGCTGACAATGTGAAAAAACAAATTGATAACGTAAATTTAATTCTGAAAGAAAGAAAGATCGACGCCAGCGCCGTTTTAGTTCGTGATAGTTCAATCCCAATTCGTATGAATGTGAATGATGTAAAAGAAAGTATTTTCATAGGCATCATACTATGTATTTTAGTCGTTTTCTTCTTTTTGGGTTCGGCCCGATCGACATTTATTACGGGATTAGCGTTGCCGAATTCTTTGTTAGGTGGATTCGTCATTATGTACGCCATGGGGTTTACGATTAATGTGATGACGCTGATTGCCCTGTCACTTGCTGTGGGACTTCTAATTGATGATGCAATTGTCGTTCGAGAAAATATTTTTAGACATCTAGAAATGGGTAAAGATCCGAAAACGGCGGCGCTTGAAGGTACGAAAGAAGTGACTTTAGCGGTCGTGGCGACGACTTTAGTAGTTATTGCCGTATTTGGACCAGTGGCTTTCGTACCGGGAATTGTCGGGCAATTCTTCAAGCAGTTTGGACTGACCGTCGTATTCACGATGCTCATTTCAATGTTCGATGCCTTCACGATGGCACCGATGCTATCGGCTTATATGGCAACAAATCAAGAGCACATCAAAGGTAAGGGCCCAATTGGAAAAATGCTTGCAGCTTTCGATCGTTTTCAAACTAAGTTAGAAGATATTTACGAATCTGCTTTACGCTGGACGGTTGGTCATCGAAAAACAGTTTTAACAATCGCATTGCTCATTTTCATTGGTTCTTTAGGTCTGGGGGCGTTTATTCCTAAAACATTTCTTCCGGCTAATGATATCGGTGAATTCGGCGTCAGTGTCGAGCTTCCGGTGGGAACTTCGCTTGAAGGCACATTTGCATTTTCTCAAGAAGTTGAAAAAGCGATGAGGGAGATTAAAGAAATCGATCTCATTTCACTTACGGTAGGATCAAACCAATACGAGGCAAATAAATCGAGCTTTTTCGTTAAATTAGTTCCAAGTAAAAATAGAGATAAAAATACGACGCAAATGAAAGTCGTCGTTCGAGAAAAATTAGAAAAATTCACAGACGAGGCCATCCTTGCAGTCAGTGACATTGATATTTCGGGCGGTGGACAAAAGCCAATCAACTTATTTTTAGTCGGTGATAACTTAGACGTGCTATCAAAGTTTGCCATATCGCTTCAAGAGCGGATTAAAAAGGTTGATGGGTTAACCGACGTTGACACAAATTTTCGCGCGGGGAAGCCAGAGTACCAAGTTATTTTTGATCGCGCGAAATCCGAGGCCTTAGGAATTTCGACCGCGACCGCAGGTCTCGAGCTTCGCTACCGCAATGAAGGTTATACGCCGGCCATTTACCGCGAAAATGGTATTGAATACGATGTGCGCGTGAAATTTCCAGATGATAAAAAAGATTTACGTACCCAGTTCAATTCAACATTTGTTCCGAACCAAAATTTTAATATGATTCCTCTTAATCGTGTTGCAACGGCGCAAGAGACTAAAGGGTATTCGCAAATTAACCGACAAAACAAGGGTCGTTTCATAGCCATATCCGCTAACCTAGGTCCAAAAGGTAATGTTGGAAATGCGACAACCGACATCGAAAATATCATTGCCAATGAAGTGAAGCCGCCTTTAGGAGTGAGCTATAAATTTGAAGGTCAGGCGCAAGACATGAAAGATTTATTTAATAATATGGCCATCGCATTGGGCTTAGGTATTATTTTTATCTATCTAGTCTTAGCTTCGCTTTACGAAAGTTTTGTGACTCCATTTACAATTCTTCTTGCCTTACCGCTGGCTATTTCGGGTGCGTTCATGGGTTTATTTATTTTCGGTAAATCAATCGACTTATTCTCGATCATTGGATTGATTCTTTTAATGGGGGTTGTGGCAAAGAATTCCATTTTGTTAGTAGATTACACGCATCAACTATTAAAGGACGGAATGAATGTGAACGATGCACTTATCAAGGCCTGCCGAACTAGGTTACGCCCGATCTTAATGACCTCATTAGCGTTGATCGCCGGGACGTTGCCAATTGCCATCGGATTAACGGAATTAGGTGCCCAGCGACAATCAATGGGCGTTGCAATCATCGGTGGAGTGACCAGTTCGACCTTTTTAACTTTATTAGTTGTGCCCGCCGCCTTTGGCTACATCGATTCATTTAGAATTTGGTCGAGCGAGAAGTTAAATAAATTACGTGGAGAACAATCCGTTTCCATAAACCCCGCGCATTAATCGAATGGATTGGAGCTTTTCATTGAAAGAGCTCCAATCATCTTTTTCAGCAATCGGTAACCACAAACTTTCGATTTCGTCGATTAATAACGTTGTTGGTTTTTCTTGCTTAAAATACTCATGGTTTGCAATTTTTGAATCGGCAATTTCAAAATTTTTCAGCTGGTTGGCGAATTCAGAATACCCTTTGTATTTTTGGTATTCCGCCAAGAGAGTTTCAAAGGTTAAAGCTTTCTTTGAATTGAAATCAAAAAAAGTTTTTTCGAACTGCAGTTTGTTGTCTTCAACTAATCCGAAGTAATGACTTAACAATTCGCCCGTTTTCTCGTCGTCATTCGATTTTAAATTCAACCTTTTCAAAAACTGCTGATTGATGCTTGAATTAAAGGTGTCAACGAAAGTACCTAAAACTTCTTCTGCAGGAAGACCTGCATGCGCAACCATCAGCGAAACCGCTAACTGGTTTAATGCCCACAGAAAAGATGATGGTTGACGACCGAAACTATAAAGGCCTTGTTCATCAAAGTAAGCGGCAGTAAACAAGGGATCATACTGCGGTAAAAATCGATAAGGTCCATAATCAAATAGTTCACCCGATATATTAATATTGTCGGTATTCAAAACCCCGTGAACAAAACCAGCCATCATCACTTGCGCGGTTAATTTCGCATTCGCGGTGACAACGCACTGAAGAAATCGGGCAGCAAGAAGCGGTTTATTTAATGGATCTAATCCCTTGAGCTCTTCGGGATAATAAAAATTCATACAATAAGAAACCAAACGGTCGATATTTTCGATTTGTTTAAAGTAGGCAAGCCGCTGAAAGGTTCCGATTCGGATGTGGCCTAAGGTAAATCGAGTCAGCACGGCCGAGCGCGTGGGGCTTGGTTCATCGCCGCGAACTAAATCTTCACCGGTCTCGTAGAAGCACATGGTTTTAGAAGTTTTAACTCCTAGTGATTCTAACATTTCGGTTGCTAAGGCTTCTCTGAACGCACCTTTTAGCGTCAGTCGACCATCGCCGGCGCGTGAGTAAGGGGTTTGGCCACTGCCTTTGGTGCCCAAGTCATACCATTGGCCGTTTTTTTTAATTTGCGCGTATAAAAATCCCCGGCCATCACCTAACTGCGGATTGTAGTGTTGAAACTGATGGCCGTGATACCTCATAGCCAGTGGGCTCTCCGTATTGTCTGAAAGCGGTTTAAAATCCCACAGGCGATCTGGGGCGATATTTAATCCAATCGAGGCGTTCCAATAGCGAAGTTTTTTGAGAGGAAAGGTTGCCGGATTTACGGGATCGTAAAAGTCAGGGCCAAGCTGTAGAATGGGGGTCGAATCATTTTTCCACATCTTGGTAAGATCACTGAAAGTTCGACGTAATGCAAATTTTTAAAAGCTTATTGAAAACTAAATGAAAACACATACAATGAGTCAATAAAATTACAAGGAGACACCATGAATCGACGTTCGTTTTTTCAGACATTCTTAACTACTATTGGAGCAGTCACCGTATTTTCAACTTTAGCGCAAGCTGAAGAGCGAAGACGGGGCGGCGGAGCAGCGGGCGCGGCCGGAGCAGAAAAGCTTGTGGATCCGAAAGATCCAGCAGCTAAGTCTGTTAATTATGTTCACAATAAAAAAGATATCAAAGATAAAGCTTTGCAGACTGATCGCAATGGCGTGAAGTATCCACAGCAATTTTGTAACAACTGTGCGTTCTACACAAAAGAAAAAGAAAGCGTTGTTGATAAATTGAAAGCAGCTCCTTGCCAAATGCCGTTTGCAGCTGGTCGAGTCGTTGCGAACGAAGGCTGGTGTACATCTTGGGCGAAGCGCGCTTAAGTTATTTTGACTTTAAAATAGAGTCTTTTTAAAAAGACTCTATTTTGTTATGTAGATAAATGAACGATTAGACGACCGCGGGCGAATCGCGTAATGCTCGGCGAAGAATTTTACCAACATTCGTTTTTGGTAGTTCTGTTCTAAATTCAACGTGCTTCGGAATTTTATAATTCGTCAGCGATTGCTTTGCAAATTCAATCACTTCTTTTTCAGTTAAGCTTTGATCTTTTTTGACAATCACGACTTTAACGACTTCACCTGAGTGGTCATCGCTAACACCAATAGCCGCTACTTCTAATACTTTTGGATGTTTCGCAATCACATCTTCAATTTCATTTGGATAGACGTTAAATCCTGATACCAGAATCATATCTTTTTTGCGATCAACTACTTTTGCAAAACCGTCATTATCAAATGTGCCGATATCACCAGTCAGTAGCCAACCATCTTTTAATACTTTCGCAGTTTCAGCAGGTTGATTGTAGTATCCCTTCATGACTTGAGGACCCTTCACCCAAATCTCGCCGGGCTTTCCGCTCCAAGTAACATCATTACCATCTTCATCAATTAATTTCATTTCGGTATCGGGTAGTGGTAATCCGATCGTGCCGACACGGTCGGTGCCGTCGACAGGGTTACAGCAGACCACGGGTGATGATTCAGTTAATCCGTAACCTTCAATCAAATTGGTACCCGTCGCGTTTTTCCAATTTTCTTTGACGGCTTTTTGCAAGGCCATGGCTCCGGCCACGCAAACTTTAGTATGCGAGAAGTCGACACTTTTAATATCGGGATGATTGGCTAAAGCATTAAATAAAGTATTCACGCCGGTTATAACTGTAAACTTATATTTTTTCATTGTCTTAATAAAAGCCGCAAAATCACGAGGATTTGTGATCAAAACATTTTGGGTTCCGTAGCGCATCAGCGCCAGACTACAAACGGTCAACGAAAAGATATGATACATGGGTAGCGGGGTAATCGCGATTTCTTGACCCGCCACTAACTTTGGCTTCATCCAGGCGCAGATTTGCAACATGTTCGCTAGAATATTATTATGAGTTAAGATGGCACCTTTTGATACACCCGTTGTTCCGCCAGTATACTGTAAAAATGCAATATCTTCGCGATCGATTTTTGGTTGCACATAAGTTTTAGTCGAACCCGAACTAAGCGCTTCGGCCCAAGTGTGGTGTTTCAGATTGTAGTCTGGAACCATTTTTTTAACTTTTTTCAAAACTAAATTGATCAAATGTTTCTTAAGAAATGGCAATTGGTCGCCAACTTCGGTAACGACCACATGTTCAATTTTTGTTTCGCCAATAACTTGTTGAAGCAGATGCGCGAATTGCGCAAGGATCACAATTGCTTTTACGCCAGAATCTTTAAATTGATGTTTCATTTCCGGAGCCGTGTACAACGGGTTCGTATTGACCACAATAAGCCCCGCACGAAACGCGCCAAATAAAACGATTGGAAATTGTAAAACATTGGGAAGTTGAATGGCGATGCGGTCACCTTTTTTAAGCCCTAAGGTGTTTTGAAAATAAGATGCCATCTGACCGGATAAAATATCTAATTCATGATACGTCAGATCTGTATCAAAATTAGAGAATGCCGCGCGCGTTCGATACTTGCGAATCGCTTCATCGCTGACTTCCAATATATTATTATATTCATTCAGATCAATTGTTTGAGGGACTGACTTCGGGTAGTGTTTTTTCCATTTTTGTTCCATGAAGATATGGTGAACTATTTCTTGCTAAATGAGAAGAGGAAATAACATACTGTCAGGGTATGAAGTCACAAGTGGTATTCTATCTAGCCCTAACCGTGCTTATTATGACAGGATGTTTCAAAAAAACAGCTGAAGTCGGGCCTCATAAAACTGAAGCATTGGACGTGCAGACGTTAGTCATTGAAAAACTTGA
The DNA here is from genome assembly GCA_043760925.1 of Bdellovibrio sp. Taxonomy (GTDB): domain Bacteria; phylum Bdellovibrionota; class Bdellovibrionia; order Bdellovibrionales; family Bdellovibrionaceae; genus Pseudobdellovibrio. The sequence goes on from JAYUOK010000031.1 coordinate 57,828, forward strand.
ACCAGCCCCAACTAAAGTTCATGTCGGACATTTAAACAAAGTACAGCGTGAGGCACTTTATTTTGCCGCAAGTCTTGAGCGTGAGGCGATGAAGTTAATCACAAAAAACAATTACTATGATAAAGGGACACTTTTCTCGGTACTCAGTTTTATCTTTGAAACCGATGCGGGCGTCAAAAAAATGTTCCCGGCGAATATCGACTGTTCACGTTTTCGTTTACAGAAACAGAACAATATTTTGTCAATTTATCGTACGTGCCAAAAGCCAGAAACTTTGGTCGCTGAGGTTAAAATCAAAATGCAAGGCAGTGAATTTGACATCGAATTTAAATCTCGAGAGTGGGGCTCAGTCGTTGGTGTTCCAGTTGCGTTGACGAATTCAGATGTGCATTGCCAAATGGTCATCAAATTAAAAAGGCTCGACTCAATCGACTGCCAGAATTGGGCCTATGTCGTGAACGAAGATAACCTTTCGGCCACAGTGATCAGGTTGAAAAACTTTAGTTTCGACCGTAAGAACTCGTTGCAATTTCATTTGAAAGGCGGTTTTTTTAAAGATCTAGTTGAATTTAAAAAGATTGCGATTATGATTCCGGTGGAAGGTAAAATTAAGCTGATCGAAAAAGAGATTGAAGTGATCGATGATTTTGCTGAAAAACCAAAGCCCACAGTCGTAGAAAGACCAAGCCACGTTAAATCATACCCCCCATTAAAACCCATTATCCTAGGAGCGCCGAATGGCCAAATCCAAAAGCAAGAAAACGGTCAAGAAATCAACGGTGAAATCGGCGCTGAAAAAAGCCAAGCGATCAGTCAAGGTAGCAGTCAAGACGGTAGCCAAAGCAACGAAGAAATCCGTAGCCAAGAAGCCGGTCAAGGCGGCGTCCAAGGTGGCGTCCAAGGTGGCGTCCAAGAAGTCAGCCCCGAAAAAAGCCAGCAAGAAATCGAGCAAAACACCGAGCGCGATGAAAACAACGGCGGGGTCCCGCGGATCCCAGAAACCGACCGCGTTCCTGAAGCCCCGAATCGAGGTCGGTAATTTAATTCCTGATTTTACGCTTGATAGTTCATCTGGTCAAAAGGTGACATTGTCAGATCTAGCCGGAAAAAAAGTGATTCTTTATTTTTATCCCAAAGACGACACCCCGGGATGTACTTTAGAGGGCCAAGAGTTCACCAAGTTACAAAAAGATTTCACTGCCGCGAACACGGTTGTTTACGGAGTATCTCGCGATTCAGTTGAATCTCATTGCAAATTTATTAGCAAGTACGGATACCAACATGAGTTATTGAGCGACAAAGAAGAAATGCTTTGCCAATTGTTCGACGTCATTAAAGAAAAAAACATGTACGGTAAAATTTCAATGGGCGTTGAGCGAAGCACTTTTGTGATCGATGAAAATGGCAATCTAATTGGTGAATTTAGAAAAATCCGCGCAGAAGGCCACGCCGAGCAAATGCTACAGTTCGTTCGCAGCCAGTAGAATTTATTTTTTTTCTGACAGCTGTTGCACGCGTTGAATAAATCCTTCAACATCGGCAGCTGTCGTATCCCAGCTGGTCATAAATCGGCACTCGAAAGTTTTCTCATTCCATACGTAGAAAAAGTATTTTTCACGCAAGGGCTTCACCCATAGCTGCGGAATAATGGCGAAAACTGCGTTACTTTCGCGTTTGGTCGTCATCTTTATTTCAGGAAAAACTTGAAGGCCTTGAAAAAGTAAATCAGCCATTTCGCAAGCTTGATGAGAAATTTGTAAAAATAATTTGTTTTGTAAGTAGGCCTCAAATTGTGCGGCGATAAAACGAGTTTTACTTGGCAGCTGGGCAGATTGTTTACGAATATATTTTAGTTGCTGTTTTGCCGACTTTGCTAGCTCAGTATTTAGCACCAGAATGGCCTCACCCATTATGAGGCCATTTTTTGTTCCACCGAAAGAAACAACATCGATTCCGATATCTGTAGTCATTTGTTTAAAAGAACAATCTAGAAATTGCAGTGCATTTGAAATTCGTGAACCATCCATATGAACATACAACTGATGAGAGTGGGCCCAGTCGGTAATCGCTTTTAGTTCCGCAATCGAATAGCAAGTTCCGTATTCAGTTGGTTGAGTCAGGCTGATCACGCGCGCCTGACTAAAATGTTGGTCACCTTGGCGAATGAGGGATTCTTTTAACGTGTCTAAGCTAATTTTCCCTTGCTCTTGAGGAAGCGGTATAATTTTTCCCGCAAAAAATTCAGGCGCGCCGCACTCATCAACATTCAGATGACTCATATCAGAACATAAGACCGCTTCATGTCTTTTCATAAGAAAACGCAATGCTAAAACGTTTGCAGCCGTGCCATTGAAAATAAAATAAACTTCAGTCTGCGGTCCAAATTCTTTTTTAAAAAGTGCGATGGCCTTTTCGCTGTACGAATCAGTTCCGTAGCTGGGCTCATGCTCTGTATTGCAGTCTATAAGAGCGCGCAGCAATGCAGGGTGAACACCGGAATGATTATCGCTACCGAAACCCTTCACGCTAACCCTTGGTATAAAAAGTGATAAATCAGAAGTGCAGCCGTTTTTGATGTTTTAAAGTCTTGATCCAACGGGGGAGATACTTCATAAAGACCGAAACCGCGCGTATTTGAATTCTGATAAAGCGGAGTTAAAAAATCTAAACATTCTTGCACCGTAAGACCGGTGGCCCAGGACTGACTGCAGCCTCCGGCCTCACTTGAGCTTAAGCAGTCAATATCAAAACTAATATAGACCGGTGTCGTTTTCTTAATTTTTTGAAAAAATGGCTTCGATAGCAGTCCTTGAATTTTTCCCGCATGAATGTCTTTGAAATCAAAAAGTTCCGCGCCGTTTTTAATGGCCCATTCGCGGTGAAATAGAGAATTACACTGAGGTTGCAGCCCAATTTCGGCAAATTCAATTTTAGAACCATATTCAGATAATAAGCGATAAAAAGGTGTTCCGCTGTTAAAGCCGTTATGAGTCGGCCGCACATCTAAATGCGCATCAAAATTAATGACGACGGGCTTTTCATTCGGTTGGCGTTCAAGCGCCGCCTTTACAAAGCCGCTCGCATCGGAATAACCGTAATCGTGGCCGCCACCCAAACTAACGGTGCGAACGTTTTTTTGCTGAAGCTGGTACTGAACGGCTTGTGCTAACCGGTGGCGTTCACCTAGATCTGTTTTCAATTCCAAGTCACCAATATCAAAAAAGCGATTCTTGCTTCGATTTGCTAAAGTCATTTTATATAAAAACTGTCGAATCAGTTTTGGCGCTTCCGCAGCGCCCGGTCGACCGCCATTCAGTCTGATGCCATCATCATCGGGATAGCCGACAATGACTAAGTCGTCTGGCTGCAGTGAGGCCTGCGCAAGATTTAAATGTTTAAACAAATCTCCTAAGCGCGGATCTTCCGGATCATTCTTACTGAAAAATAAGTTTGGACTAATTGGAATAAGCGGAATTTTTTCTAAAGGCGCGAGGGGGGATAAACTTAAATTGTCGTTCACGTTGCAATCCTTAGATAAGTTATTTTTTTAAAATAATCGTTCCAAGAATATCGCCAGTTTCTGAATCATACAAACTTAAATCCATACGGGCCGGAGATTTTAAAGTAACTTCAGATGCATAACTTGTTATGTCATCCGAAATAAGTGCGATCCAACCATCCGAAGTTGGGTTCACCGTGTACGTCATGTAGCGCGCACCCAAATCAAATCTATTTGAAAATTCGCAGCGATTATTTTTATTTTTCGCGAAGATATACATTTCGACATAGTTCATGAACTCGTAGCATAAACGATCGTTACCCTTCCATTTACCAATCATGGAAGTCAGGCCCACGTAATTGACCGAGTCGACACGAATACTTCCTTCGCTTAAACTGCGAACACCTTCGAAAGAGATAAAGTCACGGCGAGCTAATTTTTTGACCTGTTTTTCAATCTCTACATTTTTGAAAGTGAGGGTATGCCGAACCTTAGTTTTAGAATCGATCAGGATCATTTTAGGCCGGGTACGCGCAATCAGGCCTTCATAGTCAGCAGCGAATAGGGGCTGGGCTATAAAAAGTGTCATCAAAATTTGGTAAAGACTTCGCATGACTCTCAAAAACCATGATCTGCTGATAGGGTCAAACTTAAAACCGAGCCCCGGATTAGTCCTTAGAAAATATACATGAAAATCATGCTGAAAAACCGTGCGGTCGAGATTTTTAAGCTAACTTGCGTTAAGCATATGAAATTTCAGTTAAATCATATGAAATAGGAATATGAAGCTAAAAAACGTTCTCTCATATGTCTGTTTTTTAATCTGTTTTTTTTCAAGCTTAACTGAAGTTTTGGCTCAGTCGCCACGTGCTTCCGGTCGCCCAGCAAAAGCTATTTCATATTCTTCGGGAAGTTCTGGGGTCTTGTTCGATGTCGGTATTTATTACGGCCAAAGCCAGGCAACGGCCGACCCGGTTGTCGGTAACGAATGGAAAACTTCATCTTCGATTTACGATATAAAGCTTGGCTACATCAGAGAAGACGGCATTTATCTTGGGGCGGAGTACTCGACTTACACGCAGTCTACGGCAGCGACACTTTCAACTCCGGCCGTGGAATCGCAAGCCGGTGGTGGGGCAGGGGTTGGGCTTGGCTATTTTTGGAATTCGGGTTTTCACGGTCGTACATTTTATCGGTTTAACGAAACCTTCGGCGAGTACAAAAGTGGAACTGGTTTTCAGGCCGACTTAGGCTATGCGATTAACGTGACGTCTAATTTTTATTTAGGAATTATGTTTTCGCACCGGCAGGTCACCTTTAAAGAGTATGCGCTAACTAATAATTTTCAGTATTGGACAAAAAAAGAAACCTATCCGTTTTTAACGATGGGTTTTAAAGTAAATTAATTTGCATTCAGTTGCGTCAGTGTCCATTCGCGAAGTTCAACTAGTTCCGGCAGTAATAAATTTTCGACTTCTGCTTTCAATTCGAAAATATTTCGATTTGCGATGACGATCAAGGCATTTCGCTTCAAACCTTTTGCGCCGGCTCTGGCAAGCGGGCTACCCAAGTACTTTTTTTGGATTTGATTATGTGATGCCGTCAGTAGCCACTTAAAATAATCAATCAGCTCAGTTCGTTGTTCAGGAAGTAAATTCAATTTTTGGTCAGTGGAAGTCTGATGATCGCGCGTTAAATTCGTTTGTCTAAAAACTTTTTCATTCCAGGGGCATACCGTTTGGCAGAGGTCGCAGCCGAAGAACCAATCCCCAATTTTTTTTCGAAGCTCAATCGGTGCAGGAACTTTCGCTTCAATTGTCAGGTATGAAATGCATCGATCAGCTTTCATCTCACGCGGGCTGACTAAAGCTTGGGTGGGGCAGACTTCAATGCACTTTTGGCATTTGCCACAAAAGTCAGGTAATGGTTGATGCGATGGAAGATCAGCTACATCCAGGTCAGAAAGTATTTCGGCGATAAAAAAAAGGCTTCCGTGATCAGGATGGATCAGGCAAGTATTTTTACCGAACCAACCTAAAGCGTTTTGGTAAGACCAATTTCTTTCAAGCACCGGTCCCGAATCAACATAGGGAAGAAATGAGTTTTCGGGAAATTTTATTTTGAGTTCGTCGATGATCAAACCTAATTTTTCTTTGAGCCAGAAATGATAGTCATTGTTTTGCGCGTAAAGTGCGACCCGCGCCGGATGTTTTTCTAGCGGAGGCTGCACGGCCGGGAAGTAGCTTTGCGAAATGGTAATAACTGATTTCAGGTTGGCATTTAGTTGTTGCGGGTGTTTTTTTATTTCGAAGTGGTCTTTAAGGTAGGTCATGGTGCCAAAATTATTTTGCTGCAGCCACTTTTCATAAAATTCGATTGTTATTGGCTTTCCCAATGGGCCGGCTTCAATTTGATTCAACTTCAAACTATGTTTAAGCCCACCAAAAAGGTTGGTCAGAGTTTCGTTGAGAGTTAGTTTAAAATCAGTCATAATTAGGTGATGCGAAACTTAGGTTCGTCTTTTAAAAATCATCGTCTTTATTCTGATTTTATACAAGTGAAGTCAAGGCTACTTCGGCATCAGTTTGTTTGCTGGGTCGCCGGAGGCGCCGTGCGTGATCTTTACTTGGGCCGTGAAGTGGATGATTTTGACCTTGTCACCGATGCAACGACGGAGAGTTTAAAGCAAATTTTTCCAGAAGCTATTCTTGTTGGAGAGAGTTTTGGAGTGTTAAAAATTCCCGTATCGAATGGAGAGCTATTTGATCTGGCCACTTTTCGGGAAGAGTCTGATTATGTCGATGGGCGCAGGCCCTCAGCCGTAATCGCTTCAACCCCAATTGAAGATGCTAAACGCCGCGATTTTACCATTAACGCTCTTTTCTGGGATGATGAGAACCAGCGACTAATTGATCTGGTAGGCGGAGTTCATGATTTGAACCAACGAATATTAAGCTGTGTTGGTCAGCCAGAAATTCGTTTTGAAGAAGATCATCTTCGAATTGTGCGTTTGATTCGTTTTGCGGCGCAATTGCATTTTGATATTCAAAACGCGACAGAAGCTGCGGCCATCGACCAAATAGCGAAAGTGAAACGCGTCAGCGGTGAGCGAATTTGGATCGAACTGAAAAAAATAGCGCAGGCGCGGCATTGGGACTTTGTCTTAAAGGCGAAATTATTTAACTTACTCATCAATGAAATATTTGAATTAAGCCGAGAAGAAAATCACTCCTTAATTAACAATAAGTTAGGGAATATTCTTAAGGTAGAAAATTATGAAATAGAAACCTTGCTTTTTGTATTGATGAATCTTCATGCAGACTCTGGAAAATTGAAAACACTGTTAGTGGGCCGCTTGAAACTGTCGCGAAGCGAAATGGCAACGTTTGAGCTGATTCAATATGCGCTGAACAAACTTAAGGAGAAGACGGTTTTTGAACTCTGTTTAGAGATTGAAAAAAAGCCTGGGCTTCATCATGTGCTTCGTTTCCTGGCCCAGCTTAAGTTTTTTAATTCGGATATCATTAGTCATTGCGAAATGATTTTAGCCCAGCACGCCCAACCCTTGGTGACGGGCCAGCAATTGCTGTCGATCTTAGTCGGACCTGAAATTGGTAAGGCCTTAGATGAAGTTCGGCTTTTACAATTTCAAGGGGAAATTAAGACAGAAGCTGAAGCTTTGCAGCGATTACACAAAGCAAAGTAGCCAAAACCAATATGACGTATATTGCAGACTCTTCATCTGGTTAAAACGGTTAAAAGTCCTGGCTACTATTTCTGAGAATGGGGAAAATTCGGTCTAGTTTTAAAAATAATTGCGGTCAAAGGTATTGCGTTCTTTAAAAAGTCTTGTCAGACTTAGATCAGGTTGTTGTTGTTGTTGGATACGAAACATTCTTTAAGACTAAGGATTGTCTGGGATGAGTCGGCGAAGACGCAAAAAAGCAGTAAGTAAGTTAAGAGTTAGTAAAAAGTTTAGCCGCTAAACAAACAAATAGCAGGAGGAGCAAGGATGCTCAGAGACGTGTTAATACAAAAAGGCCTTTCGAATCGTGAGTCTGAAGTAGCTGAATTGGTTTCAAAGGGACTTTCTAATAAAGAAGTCGCTAACCAATTATTCGTTACTGAAAAGACAGTAAAATTCCATTTAACGAACATCTATAAAAAGATGAATGTTAAATCACGAGCACAATTAATCGTATGGTGTCTTCCACATCTTGGTTTTGTTGAGAATGAAATGCGCGCTGAAGTTGCCCAACCTGCTGGAGCATCTGCGTATAACACTCAAACAACTGCAGCAATTCCAGCTGGAAACGCAACTATTACTCTTCCGGGAACTGGCACTTTTGGTGGCCGTAACGGAAACTCTGACGCTGGCGTTTAAACTTTAGATCCATAGATATGTTTGAAGCCTACCCCGAAATGGGTAGGCTTTTTTTTGTCTTTTTTAAGGAGATTGCAACATGAGTAAAACTAAATCTGTTCATTCATCGCAAGTCATCATGACGCAATTGGTGTTACCGATACATACAAATTCAATTGGAACTGTTTTTGGCGGTACTGTTATGTCATGGATTGATATTGCCGGGGCCATCGCGGCGCAAAGACATTCGTGTTCGGAAGTAGTGACGGCAAGTATTGATCAACTGAACTTTATTGCGCCCATTCATGCGGGCTGGGTTGTCAATTTGAGAGCTTCGGTGAATTTTACATCTAAAACATCAATGGAAATTGGGGTTCGCGTTGAAGCCGAGAATCCAAAGACCTCAGAGCTATTTCATACGGCTTCTGCATACTTAACTTTCGTTGCGTTGGGATCAGACGGTCGTCCAAAGATTGTGCCGGGACTTGATTTGAAAACTGATGTCGAGAAACGACGTTTCGATGCGGCCCAGAAAAGACGGGAATTGCGTTTACAGAATCGTTAACTGCTAGCTAAGTAGGGCTATTTGCTACAAACTTTTTTAATTACTTTTTCGACCGGCTTTGTTCGGTTATCTGCTTTATCATCAGGTGAAGATTCGTAAAGATCGTTGAGGTGAGCTGCTTCTTTGCAGGCTTTTTTATCCATCTTGCTATCCGCAAGTTGTTCAAGGGGTTCAAGTAAAACTAAATCGAGCGCCATTTGGTTAGCCTCGGGGCTTAAATCTGATTTTGATTTTTTAAGTTCGAGGTCTTTTGTTTTTTCAAACAATTCATCTAAATTTCTAATTAATGCGCCAAGCTTCGGTTTCAAGTTTTTTTTATTAATCACGGATTTAAAAAAATCTTCTTTCATTTGCTCAAACTGCTGATAGTTTTTCTCTAGCTCACTTGCGCCACTTTGCCCGAATAATGAGAGGGGAATTGAAAGTGCGAAAATTAAAATGAAGTAAGACATGCATCGCCTCCGGCACTTTTAAAAATCGAACTTATACTTTCGGGAAGTCGAGCAGCAATCTCATTGAGACGTGCACGAATTTCCGACGTGTAACGGTTCAGTAGGCCTCCGTTGCGAGTTCGAAGTGGTTTTTCCATCGTACTGGCAAATTGGTCTGGAGTCATACCTTTAAGACGACGAATTGCCGCTTTTGCCTCGGCAATACCGCCGCGACCATAAGCTGTGGTTTGGACATATGTTTTGATTTTACTTAGTTTGGGATGATTCACGTGCGCTCGCAGATAATCCTTCATTGCAGGTTCTAAGTTCTTTTTCCAAACTGTTTCAGTTCCAATGAGGCTATACAAAACATTTCGTTCGAGCCCCTCGCCCGGGCGGGTGAATTCACATAAATCACTGCGCAGTGGAGAGTTTACTAAATCTTTTTTAGCAATTATTTTTGCGGCTTCGCATTCAGGAGCCGTGCTTTGCGCAATTCTTTTCATAAAAGGAACGCCGCGATGATTTTGCTGAACATCTTTAATAAATATTTCCACTAACTGGCCAGAGCCAACTCCGTTGCTAGAATTGTAGTTCGGGCGAAAGGTCGATTCGAGCGAGAATTTTTCATAGATCGAAGAATAATCAATACCTTCAAATCCCATGATCTTTGCGCAACCTGCAAAACTAGAAATGACCGCATTTTGGTATTTCAAGAATGACTTTGTTATACACATGTCATTTCCCATCGATGAGGTTCCCTGCCATTTTCCGGCGCTATTTTTTTTGCATGAAACCTGGGGGGTCGGCGCTTCGTTTTTGTTGGCAGAAATTAAACACTCGTCACGGAACGCTAGTTGTGGAGCATGCGGATAGCGAAGTATTTTGCCTTTGATGTCGTTTACATTTGTAACAACTGGGTGAGGAGGGCTGCAATTTTTGCAAGGCTCGGCCGCTTCGGTTTCATTTAATTTATAATCTTTGAAAATAATTTGTGTGACGCTTGGTTGGGTTTTACTTGCTTCCATCATTTGACTTTGAAGCTCGCGCTGTCTTGAGTCGCCCGCATTACAGGCCTCTTGGGCGAATGATTGCAAAGAAAAACAAAGGCCTAACACCAGTAGAACTGAACGAGATAATTCGATTGATTTCATTTGCTTAGTTTAGCAGTGGTTGATGCTATTTGACTAAAAATTCTTTCCATTTATTCATCAAAGTCGGGGTCATCATCGCAAAGCAAATCGTACCCTCGGTGGCGGCTTCTTTTCGCGAGATTTTTGCTTCACGGCCTAGGTCGTAAAGGCGGTATTCGTTGGCTCGATCAAAGTAGAGTTCAACTTCGGTCTGCATTTCATTAATTGAATCGGCCATTATTTTTTTCAATTGGTCAAAACCATGACCGGTGAGTGCGCTGACAAAAACTCTGGGATAATGTTTGACGCGAAATTGCCGGTCCACCGGGGCGACGTCAAATTTATTAAAAATGTGAATGATCTTTTTGCCTTCCCAGCCAAACTCTTTGATGAGGCCGTCGACAACTTCAAGTTGGCGCTCCATATTGGGCGAAGAAAGATCGACAACGTGTAATAAAATATCAGCTTCGGCTGATTCTTCTAGCGTCGCTTTAAAGGCTTCAATCAATTGAGTCGGTAATTTACGAATAAATCCAACCGTATCGGTTACAACCGCAGGTGGTCCTTCATCTAGAAATACTTTTCGCGTTGTTGGATCAAGTGTGGCAAACACCATGTCTTTTGCGACAACTTGCGCGCCAGTTAGCCGGTTCAACAAAGAACTTTTGCCAGAATTTGTATAACCAATCAGTGCAAAACTTGGGATTTCATTTCGGCGTCGCGACTGCCGATGCTGATGGCGTTGTTGCGAAACTTCATCTAACTTCTTTTTAATGAAAGTTATTTTTTCACGGGCACGACGGCGATCATTTTCAAGCGCTGATTCGCCGGGACCGCGGGTTCCGATACCGCCACCTAAGCGTGAGAGGGATTCATTCCATTGCCCAACCATGCGGGGCATTTGGTCCAATAATTGAGCTAATTCAACTTGCAGTTTTCCTTCGTAAGTTCGTGCTCGTTGCGCGAAAATATCTAAAATTAATTGTGAGCGGTCTAAAATCTTACAGCCAATTTGTTCGAATAAATTTCGTGACTGGATTCCGGATAATTGATGGTCGATCACGACGATTTGCGCGCGACTTTCGGCAACCATTTCTTTTATTTCTTGAACTTTTCCTGAACCAATTAAAGTGCTCGGATTCCAGTTAGGCAGAACTTGCACGGTTGAACCGATGATTTCGCCACCGGCGGCCACTACCAACTCTTCAAGTTCGCAAAGGTTCTCTTTAATTTCAATCACCGGCTCAGATTTTAGCCCGACGCCGACTACGATCACCTTATCTTTTTCGTTAATTCTAACTTGCTGGCTCAATGTTTTTTATTTCTCCAGTCGGTGATGAACTGTGATTCAAGGGCCGTTAATACCACTGAACTAAAAATCGTATCAACCGTTGTTGTGCGTTGAAGAACATTGGCCGCGCGGCGAGCCCCCAGTAGAAACGGTCCTAAAACTTCTACTTTTCCAACTTGCTGAAGTAATTTATACGAAATATTCGCACTTTCTAAATTTGGAAAAATCAGAATGTTAGCTTCGCCACCTAAGGTATTAAACGGAAAAATGCGATTTTGAATTTCGCTTGATACCGCCGTATCAGCCTGCATATCTCCATCAATTGCAAGATCAGGGCGTAATAGTTTTGCAAGTTCGGCCGCTTTTTTCATTTTTTTAGGCGTGCCATCCGCGCCGCTGAAATTTGAAAAACTAAGCATCGCAATTCGCGGTTTTTGGCCGAAATACTCGGCAACGGGCGCAATTTGAATCGCCATTTGCGCCAACTGCTCTGCCGTTGGATTAAAATTCACAGTCGTATCTGCAAAAAATAAAATTTTATCATCAGCTAAGATAATATTTAAACCGGCAGGCACCTGACCGTGCGCAAGGCCGATCGTATGCAGAATCGGTTTCACCGCTTCTGAGTAATTTGTCGTGGCGCCGTTGATCATACCGTCGGCATCGCCTTGATCAATCATCATGGCCGCAAAATAACTATTGTCGGTCATCAAGCGTTCGGCCTCTTTAATATTAATCCCTTTTCGAGCACGACGTTTATGAAGCTCTTCTGCGTAAGCCGCGAATTTGGGATGATAAGCGGGCGTGATAATTTCAAATCCTTCAATATCAATTTCATGTAGTTTTGCTTTTTCGATAATACGTTCTGGATAACCTAATATAATTGGCTGGCAAATTTTTTCATCAACGCAAAGTCGAATCGCTTTTAAAATTTTTGAACTGGCACCTTCGGCAAAGACAATTCTTGGTAACCTTCCCAGTCGCTCCGCATTGGTATGGACCCGGTGCACGGCTGAACGGATAAATACTTTTCGCGGGCCTTGAATGGCTTCAAGCTGATCATGATAGGCGTTCCAATCTGTAATTGGTTTTTGCGCCACTTTTGATTCCATTGCCGCCTTTGCTACCGCCGGGGCTACCCACATTAAAACGCGAGTATCAAATGGTTTTGGGATCAGATAGTCACGACCGAATTTAAATTTTTGCCCGCCGTAAGAAGCTGACACATTATCAGGTACTCCTTTTCGGGCTAAGGTCGCTAGCGCGTGAACGGCCGCTAATTTCATTTCTTCATTAATTTGTGTCGAGCGGGTATCAAGTGCTCCGCGAAAAATAGACGGAAATCCTAAAACGTTATTCACTTGATTCGGATAATCTGATCGTCCCGTGGCGATGATCGCATCGGGGCGGGCGGCGCGGGCAGCGGCTGGTGTGATTTCTGGATCAGGGTTCGCCATCGCAAATATAATTGGATCTTTCGCCATGAGCTTTAACATTTCACCAGTCACGGCACCGGCAACTGATAACCCGACGAACACATCGGCACCGTTAAGCGCTTCAGTTAAGGTTCTTTTTTCAGTGCTGTTCGCAAATTGTTCTTTATATTTATTCATACCGGCCATGCGACCTTTATAGATCACGCCCGAGCTATCACACATCAGAACATTTTCGACTTTAACTCCAAGGCTCACAAAAATTTTTGTACATGAAATGGCAGAAGCTCCGGCACCGTTTACGACAAGTTTAATTTCGGAAAGTTTTTTTCCGATAATATGGCAAGCGTTCAATAATGCGGCTCCGCTAACGATGGCTGTTCCGTGCTGATCGTCATGGAAAACGGGAATATTCATTTCTTTTTTTAAAGTCTCTTCAATTTCGAAACATTCGGGGGCTTTAATATCTTCTAAATTGATTCCGCCGAAAGTTGGTTCAAGCGTTCTGACGGCGGCAATAAATTCAGCCGGCGATGATGATTTAACTTCGATATCGAAGACATCAATACCGGCAAAAGTTTTAAATAATATTCCTTTACCTTCCATCACGGGTTTTGAAGCGAGTGGACCAATGTTACCTAGACCTAAAACGGCCGTACCATCTGATATGACCGCAACCAAATTACCTTTTGAAGTGTAGTCGTATACTTTTTCAGGATTTTTTGCGATTTCTTTGCAAGGAGCAGCCACTCCGGGAGAGTAAGCTAACGAAAGCGCTTTTTCAGAATTACATTCTTTAGTTGAAATAACTTCGATTTTTCCTGGGCGGCCTTTTTGATGGTATTCAAGTGCCTCTTTATCAAATAGTTCTCGATCGTGCGCAATTTTTTCAGCTGACTTTTCCAAAATGAACCCCATATTAAATAAAATAACTTAAACATTTCTCTTCATCGACTTAACCTACATGAACATTCAAAAAGGTCGGGTCGAGTTACTAGAGTAATTAGTCTATGGCTGAGTTTCAAAAAGCACAAATCGCAGACGTGAATGCTAGCTAGCGTCAATTGCCACTGCGTGTATTCAAGGTTATTATAGAAGCTTCTTTATTCAATTACACAGGAGACCAACATGAGCACGCAGCAAAAGCTTCCCAATGACGTAGTGATTGTCGAAGGAGTACGCACTCCGTTTGCAAAATCAGGTACAAAATTAAAAACAGTGCACGCAGCCCAGTTAGGTCAAGTGGCGTTGAGAGAATTAGTTGCGCGTACAAACTTAGATGTGAATTTGGTCGATGAGGTTATCATCGGTAACACAGGTTCGCCCGCAGATGCCGTGAATATCTCACGAGTGGTAGCGCTTAATTCGGGGTTTCCGATTCAAACATCGGCAATGACAGTTCATCGAAATTGCGCATCGGCTTTAGAAAGTATTACGACCGGATTTGAGAGAATTAAATCAGGCACGATGGAAATGGTCATCGCCGGTGGAACAGAAAATATGTCGCAAATGCCTATGTTGATGCCGACCGCAATTACCGGAATTATTGAACGCCTTGGATCGGCGCGAACGGGCGGTGCACGTGCATCGGCTTTATGGGATTGGTTCAAAGCCGATTTAAAACAAATTAAAGAAATGGTGACGACAGCCCCGTTAGCAAAAACGAAACATAAACCCGTCTTCGCTTTGGCCGAAGGACTGACGGATCCTTTTGTGGGAATGAATATGGGAATGACCGCTGAAGTCATCGCGAAAGAATTTAATATTTCACGGCGTGAGCAAGATGAGTATGCGTTGAAGTCGCATCAAAAGGCCATTGCTTCGAAAAGTAAACTGGCTGAAGAATTAACGCCCTTTCACCTAGCACCTGATTATAAAGAAACAATATTAGAAGACTTGGGCCCACGTGATAACCAAACGATGGAAGCCTTGGCTAAATTAAAACCATTCTTCGATAAAAATACCGGAAGCATCACGGCCGGAAATTCTTGCCCGATCACAGACGGCGCCGCCATGGTTTTGATTATGTCCCGCGCGAAAGCGGAAGCGTTGGGGTACAAACCACTGGCGCGTATTCGCGGTTATGCCTACGCAGGGCTTGAGCCCGAAAGAATGGGAATGGGGCCGGCGTACGCAACGCCGATCGCGCTTAAGCGTGCCGGGGTTGCAATGAAAGATATTGGCCTGGTTGAATTGAATGAAGCCTTCGCAGCCCAAGTGATGGCTTGTCAAAAAGCTTTCGATTCGGATGAATTCGGAAAGCGCATTGGATTGAACGGAAAAATTGGTGAAATTCGCACAGATATTTTAAACGTTAATGGCGGAGCGATTGCGCTGGGTCATCCAGTCGGAGCAACCGGCACGCGTTTAGTATTAACTTTGATGAAAGAAATGCGACGTCGCAATGTTGAATTCGGACTAGCAACTTTATGTATCGGTGGCGGCCAAGGTGGATCAATCATTCTAGAGAACGAAGGGTAATTTAAATGTCAGCAATAAATGTAGTTACGCAAAAAATCGCGCAATCCGAAGTCGTCGTAGTCACTTTTGATCTGCCAGGCGAAAAAGTAAATAAGCTTTCGACTCCGGTGATGATCGAACTTAAATCTCACTTAGAAAAAATAAAAACTTCGAATGCAAAGTTTGTAGTTTTTAAATCTGCAAAACCGAAGATATTTATTGCGGGCGCCGATATCGAAGAAATTAAAGAATTAAAAACTAAAGAAGACGTTGAAGTGGCTGTTCGCTCGGGCCAAGAAATTTTCAACATGATTGAAGACCTACCGATGCCGACGATGGCGCTAGTGAACGGCGCTTGCGCGGGTGGAGGATGCGAATTGATCTTAGCTTGTGATTACCGAATCGCGACGGATGATTCATCAACGCGAATCGGTCTACCCGAGACTCAGCTAGGGATTTTGCCTGGATTTGGTGGAAGCATTCGATTACCACGCGTTGTTGGCTTACAAGCGTCGCTTGATATTATTCTGGCGGGAAAATTACTGAACGCCAAGAAAGCGCAAAAAATCGGGTTAGTCGATTATGTTGTTCATCCAAATTTATTGGATAGTTTTTCGGCTACGCAAATCGAAAAGCTAATTGCCGAAGGCGGGCATAAGCGTCGAAAAACATTTCAAGCCCGCGGCCTTGTTGCAAAGTTATTAGAAGGTCCTTTAAAAGGAGTTATTTTTAGTAAAGCCAAAGAAGGAGTATTGAAAGCGACAAAGGGTCATTATCCGGCGCCATTGTCGGCCTTAGCCGTTGTTAAAAAAACTTACGGCATGAGCGATCGTAACCGCGCGCTTGAAGTCGAGCGATCTTATTTCAAAGATTTAGCGGTCACAGACGTTTCTAAAAATTTGATTCACGTGTTTTACCTTACCGAAATGGTAAAAAAACAATCGGGCGTAACCAATTCGAATGTAAAAGGAAAAGCCGTTAAGCACTTAGGAGTGTTAGGAGCTGGTACGATGGGTGGCGGTATCGCTTACGTTGCGGCTGATAAGGGCGTTGACGTTCGAGTGAAAGATATTTCACACGAAGCAAATGGAAAAGCCCTAAAGCATGCCCGTGATCTGTGGAATAAACTTGTGAAAAAGCGAGTGATTGACTCTTACCAGTTTACGCAAAAAATGTCGCTAGTTTCAACGACCGTCGATTTTTCTGGATTTAAGAATATCGATGTAACAATCGAAGCGATTGTTGAAGACATGGGAATCAAGCAAAAGGTCATCGCGCAAACGGCAGCGCAAATGCGACCCGACGCGATTATTGCCACGAACACCTCGTCGTTAAGTGTAAGTGAAATGTCGAAAGGCCATCCGCGCCCTGAATACTTTGCGGGAATGCATTTTTTCTCTCCAGTACATAAGATGCCTCTGGTTGAAGTCATTCGCGGAACGCAATCTTCGGACGAGACGATTGCGACAATTTTCGAATTAGCTAAGAAAATGGGTAAAATGCCGGTCGTTGTTAAAGACGGGCCGGGATTTCTAGTGAACCGTCTATTACTTCCGTATATGGCCGAAGCGGCGTTTTTATTAGCGGAAGGCATGAGTGTTGATAAAGTCGATAAAATGTTCGTGCACAAGTTCGGAATGCCCATGGGACCATTTGAATTGATGGATTCGGTTGGTATTGATGTTTGCGTGAAGGTATTAAATATTTTCCGTAAGGCATTTCCAGACCGGGTTGAAATGCCACCATTAATGGAAAAACTTGAGAAAAACAAAGCAAGACTTGGGCAGAAAACCAATCTCGGCTTTTATAAATACGATGACGGCCGAAAAACTGAAGTTGATGCAGGCATTTACGCAGAGCTTGGTCTGTCAGTGCCAACGAATCCGCATAGCGATGAAGAATGCCAAGAGCGTTGTGTATTCGCTATGGTCAACGAGTGTGCGCTAGCACTTGATCAAGATCGAATCGTGGAAACGCCTCATGAAGTCGATTTAGCGATGATCATGGGAACAGGCTTTCCACCATTCCGCGGGGGCTTGTTAAAGTATGCCGATAGTGTGGGTGCCGAATACATTATGAAAAAGCTTGAACAGTATTCTACTTCGCGAAGTGCGAATCGTTTGAAGCCATCTTTGAAATTGCGTGAGCGGGCGACTAAGAATTCTAAATTTTATAGCGACGCGAAAGTGTAAATGCCTGAGTTAGCTTTCGGCTACTTAATTGGATTTGCAGCGACAACTTTTTTAGTGGCGCTGCATATTATTCTTCAGGTACGAAAGCAGCATTCAAAAAAAATGCAAATGGTCCAACTAAATTTAAGAAAAAACGATTTATTTTGGTCTGACTGCGAATCATCAATTAAAAGTTATTCAGTTCTAGCTGAAAAGGAAGATCTAGAAAAATCTTTAAAATCCATTTTTATTTCAGGCGCCGCATTTGTATTTATGTCGTGGGTCGGATTTCTTTTACAGATGATTCTGATGCTATCAATCCGCTGTTTAGCAGTTAAGCGAATCGAACGAAATCTTTTAGCGAGTGAACTAGCGGAACAAGACGTACCTGCGGATCAAGTTTCTACCATTGTAAAAAAATTAATGACTTAGTTTACAAAAAAAAAGAGAGATCATTTGATCTCTCTTTGCATTAACTCTTTCTAATTAAAGAAACAGAATAATTAGTTGCCGCCTGCGTAGATATCTTCTTCAACTGGAGTAAAACCTTTAGATGTAAGGTATGCATTCAGCTTTTGTAACCAAGAAGGTACACCGTAAACTGTTGGGCATGGACCGTATGAAACATCGCCAACTGGGCAAGTTTCAACATAAGGTGTAGCAGGACTTGCTGGACGAACTTTGTAAGTAACCATTTCACAACGGTCTCCTGTTTCGCCACGGTTACAAACTTCTACTGTTACGTATTGCGCTGCAGTTGCAGTGATAGACGCCATTGCTACGATTGCTAAGATAACTGATTTCATAAAAACTCCCTATTGTTTTAGTTGAATTCTGGTTTGCGTGATTGCAAACACTGACGGGGTTATAGAGACAAAATTTGCATTTGGATATATGTAATAAATTTAGAGTGGATCGAAACCATTATAAGCGATTTGAATGGCGCGCATAAGAATTCGTGGTGGAATAACAACAAAAATTAAGTCAGAGATATGAAAAAAAAACAAAAAGGAGAAGGTTAGGGACCCTCTCCTCTTTCAGTAACTAAGTTTGAAGCTATAAAGTTAGTAAGTAATTAATAGTGTAATTACAGCGTTCAGCAATAATTACGGAGCTTCGAAACTGTCGGATAGCCGTTTAAAGGCGAATGTAACTCCGTTCAACTAGGTTTAGATCTAGTGAATCGCTTAAACTCAGTTTATTTTGATTGGGATCACAGTAATCCGAAGGCACAGGCTTTCGGGAATCAACATCAAGTGGGTTTTCTTGCGCAAGAAGTTGAAACCGTATTGCCAAAGGTTGTGCAAAAGGGTGAAGACTGATGCCGGTCGGTTGAATGCGGAAAAATGGTTGCAGTTGTTGTTGCTGCGGTCAAAGAGCTTTACAATAAAGTGATTGGCAATGAAGAAGTTCAGAATTCGCGAAGTCGTCAGATTGCTTCATTAAAAGAAGAAAATGCGCAAATCAAGGAGCAGGCCGAGGCTGAAAAAGCGGCGAAAGATAAAGAAATCAACACGCTAAAGAGCTACTTATGTGCAAAAGATCCAGCCGCTGCATTCTGTAAATAGAATTTCGCAAATAATCAGTTGCGCCCGTGGCGTGAATATTTCAAACTGTTCATATGAATCAAACGCAAGCGCCGATGCCATCGCCAATGACCGTGAAGTATAAGGTGACCGTCATTTTAATTCTGCTGATTTCAATATTGGCTAGTGATCAAATTACAAAAAATTGGGCGGTGGCTTCGTTAATGGGTCAAGAGCCGCGAATTTACTTGGATGGGTTATTTCAATTCATTTACGCAGAAAATGCTGGGGCTTTTTTAGGGCTGGGCGGAAATTTATCGCGCGAGATTCGATTTATTGTTTTTGCCTTGATTGTCTTTTTTGGTTTGGGCGGGATGATTTGGTATCTTATAAAAAAAGAACAATCGAAACTTAATTTATATGCTTACAGTTTTATTTTAGCGGGTGGTTTTGGCAATTTATGGGACCGCATTGTTCATGAACGTGGCCACGTGATTGACTTTATGTTGATTGTCATACGCGATCCAATTCGAACGGGTGTTTTTAATATTGCCGATGTCTCGATAGTTATTGGTGTTTTGCTGGCGATTTATGGTGAATTCAGAAATCGAAAAATAACTCAAAGTACAAACCAAACTGCATAGTCAAGTTTGTCGAACTATTTGACAGTTGGTGGCCTGGTATGGGCGCTTGTTTCAAATGAAACCAATTTGTTTTAAACGTCTTAAAAAAATACGGAAATTCAAAATTTGTCTCAAGGCGATGCAAGTTTGTGGCCTTGGGCTTGCGATACATAGATGTAGATCGTTTTAATTAACGAGGAGGCTATGTGAAATTACTAATATTATTTTCTCTACTTACAATTTTTTCAGCGTGTCAGCCGAAGAAAAATCCCGTGCGAGCGGCGCAGATAAACGGAGTCACCCCCGGAATCGTGAATGCGATCGGTATCGGCACGTGTGCGCAAGGGACGAGTACTGTACAAGGTATTATTTTCGAACTTGCACAACCAGCTTACGCTGCGGGCGATGCGATGGGAGCCTTTGAAGATCGAGTGAAAGCATTATTAAGCGCATCGATGATGCCACAAGATATCGGAATGATTAGCGGACAGATGGGTGCATCAACGGGAATTCGCTTCACCGGATCAATCAAATTAGATCAAGCCGGAAATGTCGTTGCAACCAACTCAAAATTAACAGTTAGCATCCATGATAGCATTTGGTTACAAGAGTACTCGTATAATTCTGCTGCTCGCGGAATTGATTTAGCTTTCGATGCATCTAAAGCAGGTCATACAATCCAAGGTCAGTTTAATTTACAAACTGGAGTAGGCGCATTAACCGCGAAAGATGCTTTCGGAGAGATTCGCCTCGAGGGAAAAATCGATGCACAGAATTTCAGCGGCATCGTGAAGTGGCAGAATTCAGTAAGCGTTATCGGTTCGCCAACTAAAGGAACATTGGGAAGTTTCACAATTCCACGTTGTGCACTTCTACAATAATTAGTAGTTGAAAATATAGCTTAAAACCTATTCAATCAGAGGAGTGATCTCAAATCATTCCTCTTTTTATTTTTTTGATGAGTCTTCATTGGGAGTCGTAGCAAACGGTGCTTCGGCTTTGGATCGTCCGAACTTGCATGTACACAGTTTGGATGAAGCCGAATCTTTTTTGCGCAGTTACGGCTACAAGCTAAGTAACCCCGAACATCTTGAAAGGCTTTGGTATTTTCATCGCCGCGCTTTGGTATTGATGAGCGAGAAACTAAAAATCAACATTGATGAAATCCCGCAGCAGGTAAAAAGTAAAGAAGATCTTAAAGACATCCGGTTTTTACTTATCTACGCCTCACAATATGAAGATAAAAAACTACAGAAGTGGGCGTGCGCATTTCTACGTTGCATGCATGTATTCGTTCACGCTGAAACCGATTTGTTCAGTTCTTTTTCAGAAGAAATTCAAAAACAAATCTTAGCTCCGTTTGAGCAAGCGATTGTTCAAGAAGATAAGTTGTATTTAAAGTCGTTTCAAAAAGAAGGGCACCCGCGGGTCGAGCTTTTAGGTTTTCAAACAAAACCATTTAAAACGTCGACCAGTACGGTCATCAAACTTTTGGCCCGGCCCGAAGCATTGGCGATGAAGATTTTTGACAAAATTGGAGTGCGTTTTGTCACGCGTTCAATATTTGATTCGTTTCAGGTGATCCGCTTTCTGGTGGAAGAGAACATAATTAGTTTTCCGCAAATTATGCCGGATCAATCTTCAAATAATATGTATCCGATGGAAGAGTTTTTAGCAGTCTGTTCGAAATTGATGAAGAAGCATGGTTCGCCAGGTGGCGGCGATGAACAAAAATTAGCATCAGAGAAAATCGATCGTCTATTGGCGCAAAAACTGAAATCAAGTCAGTCAGCGTTTTTAGGCTTATTCAGAAAAGACAACCCATTCTCGTCCCGAGATTTTAAATACATCAAATTTATTTCACGGCAATTGATTCAAATTAATTCTGATTCACAAAGCGGTAAGCCATTTAGTTTTTTCTATCCGTTTGAAGTGCAAATTATGAATGAGTCTTCCTTTAATATGATGAAGTCAGGGGATTCCGAACATACGGCCTATAAGGATCGACAAATTGATGCCGCCGTCAAAAGGCTTTTTCCAGAATGAAAATTCTTGCGTACTTAAGGTCTATTCTAGTTATTATCATTTTTCCCTTTACGATTGCCGTCATGGCGCCAGCCACTATGATATGCCATTTGCTTTTAAATGATAAAAAAAAAGACGATCAGTTTATCATCGCGTGGGCAAGGCTTTGCTGTTGGATGTCCGGGGTGCACGTCAAGATTGTGGGATCTGAAAATCTTTCGGATAAGGCCTGTTTGTATTTATTTAACCATACTAGTTTTTTCGATGTTTTTGCACTCGCGGGATTCATTCCCGGAATTCGTTTCGGCGCAAAGGCTGAGCTTTTTAAAATCCCTGTCTTTGGGCCAGCGATCAAAATGGTAGGTACACTTCCGATCGCACGCGCAAATCGAAATGAAGTTTTTAAAATTTACGAAGAGGCTAAAGAGCGATTTGTGCACGGTGAAATGTTTGCGCTTTCTCCCGAAGGCGGGCGTTTCTACGGGCCCCAGCTGGCTCCGTTCAAGGCAGGCCCATTTGTATTTGCAATGTCGGCACAAGTTCCGATTGTGCCCGTAGTGATCGTTGGTGCTTACGAAACTTTACCGAAGGGTCAAATTTTATTTAATAAAGCGCACTGGCGAACAAACATTGAATTGCATATTCTAAAACCGATCGAAACCAAGGGTTACACGGCTGAGACTCGCGGTGAATTGCAAAAAGTAGTTTATGACCGGATGAACTCAACCTGGGAAAAGAATTTTAATAATCCACACCACAGTTAACCTTTGATGACTTTCCATTCTTGGGCGAACAATGGACTTTCGAGCTTAATATTTCGGTTACCGGTATCGACTTCAATTTTAAGCCGAAATGGCGGACGAGTCTCAATGCGCTTGACTTGAAGTTTTTTTGGAAAAAACCCGAGTGAATACTCAATCGCCGAAGCCATTTTTTCGATTTGAATATAATTTTCAAAAGTTTTACCACCGTCCGTGCTGCGGAAGTGGCCAACAAAAAGTAGTAAATCGTTAAAATAATGAACGGGTCCGTTGTAACTGGCAAACTGCGAAAGCTTTTTCCAGTGGTAGCCATCATCCGTGATGAAAACTCCATTTGCCGATAGCACACCCTTCATGGGATCTTTCGGATGAAAAGATACGCTTGAGATTTCTTTTTTCAGTAATTCATCGACCGTGAAAATTTCTTCCGGCGTGGCGGTGGCCGGCTTCCACCAAACAGTGCCGTGACCTTTGAGCGCACTTTCAACCCAGGTCGGGCGTTGATCTGAAACGATTTCAACGGCACTCCACATGGGTATTTTTTGATTGTTCGAGGCGATGATGCCTTTTTGATCCGGAGTCACTAGGCCCTTAATTTGGCTGAGGTGAATTTTTTTACCTTCAATTGTAACAATCCAATCGAATTCTCTTTTTTTAACGAAATGCCATTTTTGCTTAGCAAAGACAATCGAAGCTAAATCAAATTTAGTGATGATTTCTGATAAGCGAATATAACCTGAATAATTTTTATAACTGACTTTTGCGAAACCATTTTCATACTTTGTTGCAACCAGTGAATAACCTTGCGGGATCGTCGTTAAAACTTTTGCCTCATCACTGCTTGATTTTCGAAGGTAGGCATCCATCAATGTAATCGCATAACCTTGATCGTAGGGGTCGGACTTCAGCGCATCAATCGCATAACCAACAGGTTTTTTAAGTTGCTCATCGTAAATCCGAACGATTCCAACGTTCGTCTCCATCACCTTAAAGCGACGTTTTGTTCGTGGATCAATCACGCTTCTAGATAAATGAATGGGGCGAACGGGTCGAAGCTCGTAGGTTTTAAAAAGCCTGTTCTGCCACTTATAAAATTTTTCTTTTACTAAACGCGCGTTCAGCTGCTGTTTTTGCAGAGCTTCGATGCGAACTGATCCGGACGGGAATAGACTTTCTGGAGACTTAAAAAAAGGCACTTCCAGGCCACTTGGCGCAGCCATGGGACCCAGGCTTTGGGGGGAAATGGCCGCAAAGCCGAAATGACTCATAAAAGTGAATATGACAAATAGCATCTAATCTATTTTCAGAGGGGAAATCCATGCAATCAAGGCTAGATTTGGTATATTGAAAAATCTAAAAAATTCTAACGCGCGACATTGCGCTCAGTTCATATGGGGGATGGTTCATGGAAGTATCTGCAATTAAAAAAATTGGTGTGATCGGCGCGGGTCAAATGGGTAATGGTATTACTCAAGTGGCAGCGGCAAATAACTTTGAAGTTGTGATGTTTGATATCTCGGCTGGTTCCTTAGATAAAGGTCTAGGTACCATATCTGGAAGCTGCGATCGTCTGATCAAAAAAACCACGATGACGGAAGATCAAAAGAAAAACCTTTTAGCTAAAATCAAAACCACAACTTCAATGCATGATCTTGCTACTTGTGATTTCGTTGTTGAAGCCGCAACCGAGAACATCGACCTTAAGTTGAACATCTTTAGACAACTTGATGAAATTGTTAAGAAAGACGCAATTCTAACTTCAAATACATCGTCCATTTCAATTACAAAAATAGCGGCCGCAACGAAGCGCCCTGAACTTGTCGCCGGCATGCATTTTATGAATCCCGTTCCGTTGATGCAATTAGTGGAAGGTATTCGGGGTCTGCAAACCTCGGATCAAACTTTTCAAACGACGCGCGCCCTAGCTGAAAAGTTAGGAAAAGTTTTCGTCGAATCAACAAAAGACATGCCGGGTTTTATTGTAAACCGAATTTTGATGCCGATGATTAACGAAGCTGTTTACACCCTTCACGAAGGAATCGCGTCGGTCGAGTCAATTGACCAAGCGATGAAGCTTGGCACCAATCAGCCAATGGGGCCGCTGACTTTGGCCGACTTTATCGGTCTAGATACTTGCTTAGCAATTATGAATGTTTTGCACGACGGTATGTCCGATTCGAAATACCGACCTTGTCCACTACTTGTAAAATATGTTGAGGCCGGGTGGCTAGGTCGAAAATCAGGTCGCGGTTTTTACAACTACGCTAAGTAATATTGATATTAAAGGAAATTATGAAAATTCTATCTCTGCCAATTTTGTTTTTCTTTTCAGTTGTAGTATTTGCTAACGATATTCCGTTGAAAGATTTTTTTCGTAATCCGGTGTCGAGTGGATACCAAATCTCACCGAATGGAAAATTTGTTTCGTATCTAAAACCCTGGGAAGGGCGGATGAATATACATGTGCAAGAAGTATTCAAACCAGAAACAGAGAAGCGAATTACAGCTGTCAAAGATCGCGACATGTCCCAATATTTCTGGAAAGAAAATCAAATTTTTTATTTAAAGGATGAGGGCGGAGATGAAAATTTTCACCTGTTCCAAGTAGATATCCAAACTAAAGTAGAAAAAGACATTACTCCATTTGCTAAAACACGGGTGCAAATCGTTGACGAGCTTCGGCATGGTAGCACGACCGAAATTCTAATCGCGCACAACCAGAGGGATGCGAAATTATTTGATGTATACAAGTTTAATATCAAAACGGGTCAAAGCCGACTGATTTTGAAAAACCCGGGAAATTATGAAGATTACGGAGTCGATGAGAAGGGTGTGATTCGAACTGTCGTTCGTTTTATCGGAACAGATACAGAAGTTCTTTACCGAAACTCAAATGATGAAGAATTAAAGCCGGTCATTAAATTTGATTTTACTCGGAGTTTTCAGCCAGCGCAGTTTATCCCCGGAAGTAAATCATTTTACGCTCTCAGTAATATTGGGCGGGACAAAACAAGCGTAGTTATTTTTAATCCTGTTAGTAAAAAAGAAGAGCAAATTATATATCAGAGCACCGCATATGATTCTGAAGGTGGGGGATTTGGACCTACTATAATCTATTCGCACAGACAAAAAAAACTTCTAGCGCTTAACTTATTAACGTGGAAACTGGAGCAAGTTTTCTTCGACCCAAACCTTGAAAATGTATTTAACGAAATTAAAGAAAAAGCGGGGCTATTAAATTCGAATTTAATTTTATTATCTGAAGATAAAAAAGAAAATTTTATGACGGTCGCCCTTCAATCAGATCGGCAGCGAGCAAAGTTCTATTTATATGACCGCCAGCAAAAGAAAATTCACCTATTAGCGGAAGCAGCACCTTGGCTAAATGAGCAGGATTTGGCGGAGATGAAGCCAATTCAGGTCGTTGTGCGCGACGGGCGACTCATTAACGGATATTTAACTCTGCCAAAAAAATTCGACGGAAAACCCATCCCCGCCGTGGTCAATCCACATGGAGGGCCGTGGGCTCGAGACGCTTGGCGTTTTAATTCTGAAACGCAATTTTTAGCGAATAGAGGATTTGCTGTTGTTCAGCTTAATTTTCGGGGTTCAACAGGGTATGGACGTGAACATTTAATTTCTTCGTATAAGCAATGGGGCTTAACCATGCAAGATGACATTACGGATGTAACTAAATGGGTCATACAGCAAGGAATTGCTCATCCTAAAAAAGTTTGTATTTACGGCGGTAGCTACGGCGGATACGCAACCTTAATGGGATTAGTTAAAGAGCCAGATCTTTACGCGTGTGGCGTCGATTACGTTGGCGTATCAAATCTTTTTACCTTCCTAAAAACAATTCCACCATACTGGGAAAATTACCGAGAAAAATTAGGAAAAATGCTAGGCGATCCCGAAAAGGATAAAGAACAATTCATAAAGACATCACCGGCTATGAATGTTGATAAAATCAAAAAACCACTTTTCATTGCTCAAGGCGCGAAAGATCCACGAGTTAATAAAGATGAAAGTGATCAAATGGTTAAATTACTTAAAGCGCGTGGCATTGATGTGCCTTACTTAGTGAAAGAAAATGAAGGTCACGGCTTTCATAACGAAGAAAATCGGTTCGAATTTTACGGCGCAATGGAAGAATTTTTAAAAAAGCACACACGTTAATAAGAAAAAGGATTAAAATGGCATTCGAATACAAGCATATTACGTTAGAAAATAAAGAAAACGGAATCTGGATTTTAACGATCTCACGTCCGGAAGCATTGAATGCACTCAATTCTGCAATGCTAAATGAAATGGGCGATGCATTTAGACAAATCTCTGAAATGGATTTCGAGAGCTCTCGTGCCGTCATTATTACCGGTACCGGTGAAAAAGCATTCGTCGCAGGTGCTGACATCAAAGAAATGTTAGACCTGAACGAAGATCAAGCGATTCAATTTGCTAAACGCGGGCAAAGTGTTTTTCACGAGATTAATTTATTAAAAATCCCAGTTATTGCGGCGGTCAATGGCTTCGCGCTTGGTGGCGGGCTTGAATTAGCTTTAGCTTGCGATTTTATTATCGCAAGTGAAAACGCGAAATTTGGATTACCTGAAGTGAGTCTTGGACTTATTCCCGGCTTTGGCGGGACGGTTCGTTTAACTCGTGCGGTGGGAATACGAAAAGCGCGTGAACTGATTATGACGGGCGATATGTTATCAAGTGCGCAAGCTTTGCAATTGGGATTAGTCAGTCAAGTTGTACCTTTAGCCGAATTACTTCCGACCGTTCATAAGAAAATTGAAATAATTTTAACTCGTTCTCCTTTGGCCGTCGCGCAGGCGAAGAAGTCGATCAATCAAGCGATGGATCTTGAAACCGAAGCCGCGCTTGAAAATGAATCCCATATCTTCGGCGCATTATTTTCTTCGGAAGATACCCGTGAAGGAACCCGCGCATTTATCGAAAAAAGAAAACCTGTATTTAAAGGGGAGTAATCCTAATGTCGAACGCACCTAAGAACCCAATCCGCGTCGTAACGGCGGCCTCATTATTTGATGGCCACGATGCAAGTATTAATATTATCCGAAGAATTTTACAGGACTTAGGCGCCGAAGTGATTCACTTGGGTCACAACCGTTCGGTGCAAGATGTTGTGAAGGCCGTTTTGCAAGAGGGCGCGCAAGGGGTCTGTATCTCGTCGTACCAAGGCGGGCATATGGAGTACTTCAAGTATTTAAAAGATTTATTAGACCAAGCCGGTGCGGGCTACGTAAAAATTTACGGCGGGGGCGGCGGCGTCATCGTTCATGAAGAAAAACGTGAACTTGAAAAGTACGGTATCGCGCAGATCTTTCACCCTGACGATGGACGAAAACTGGGGCTAGAAGGAATGATCAGAATGATCATCGAAGGCTGTGACTTTGATATCATCGAAGCCCAAAAAAAATTCAGTAAAAAACAAGTATTCGAAGGCGACACCGTGCCATCGGTCGAACTGGGCCTTGCGCTGACTGCGATTGAAAACGGTCATACCAATGTAAAGCTTGATCAATTTGGCTTAACGAAGTTTGCTAAAAAAGATAAAACACCGATGATTCTAGGAATTACCGGAACGGGCGGGGCTGGTAAATCTTCATTGATCGACGAGCTTTCGCAAAGATTTCTGAATTCATATCCAGGGAAAAAGCTAGGCGTAGTTTGCGTCGATCCATCGAAGCGGAAAACCGGCGGTTCGCTTCTTGGTGATCGCATTCGCATGAATTCACTATCGCGTGCGAATATTTATATGCGCTCGGTGGCTTCGCGCGGTTCAGGAAAAGAAATCGCTAATACACTTCCGGATATTTTAAATTTCATGAAGCAGTTAGATTTCGATTTTATCATCGCCGAAACTTCGGGAATCGGTCAGGGCAATATGGCCATCACGGATGTCAGTGATTTATCGATGTACGTGATGACTTCAGATTTCGGCGCGCAGTCTCAGTTAGAAAAAATTGACATGATCGATTTTGCTGATTTCGTTGCCGTTAATAAAGCCGATCGTCGCGGAGCTCAGGATGCGCTTCGTGACGTTACAAAACAATACAAGCGCTCACGGAAAATCTTTGATCACGAATCAAAAGTTCCGGTGTTTTTGACCCAAGCCAGTCAATTCAACGATGGTGGCGTGAACCAACTATTCTTCGCCGTCGCCGATACCTTAGTTAAGAAAGGTGCGCTGCCACCAGTTGATGAGAACTTTAGAAACAATATTTTATCGGCTGACGAACACGTGATCATCCCAGCTGAACGACAAAACTATCTTGCTGAAATTGTTTCAACGCACCGAAAGTACAAAGCACGCGTTAAAGATTTATCCGAAAAGGCTTCAAAATTAGGAGCGTTACATAAGATTTCTTCGGACTTGAATCTTGATAAAAATACGGTCGATAAAAAATCCCTAGAATACAAAAAAGATTTCGAAGCTCAAGAAATTCAATCTTTAGAAAATTGGGATCAATTACAAAAAACCTACGCAGCTGATGAATTGGTTTTTAAAGTACGCGATAAAGAAATCCGCCAGAATTTAGTTTCGACCTCTTTAAGCGGAACGAAAATTAGAAAAGTGGTCTTACCCAAGTACAGCGACTGGGGCGATCGTTACCAATTTTTAAAATTAGAAAATATTGCCGGAGAATTCCCGTACACCGCGGGCGTTTTTCAACTTAAGCGCGCCGATGAAGATCCAAAACGTATGTTTGCTGGTGAAGGAACTCCGGATCGAACAAACAGAAGATTTCATTATTTATGTAAAGGTGAAAAAGCACATCGCTTATCAACCGCGTTCGATTCGGTCACTCTTTATGGACAAGACCCCAACCCACGCCCCGATATTTTCGGTAAAGTCGGAGAATCGGGCGTAAGTATTTGTACGCTTGAAGATATGAAAAAGCTTTATGCTGGATTTGACCTTTGTTCACCGAATACTTCAGTGAGTATGACGATTAACGGCCCGGCACCAATGATTTTAGCATTCTATTTTAATACGGCGATCGATCAGCAGGTCGAGAAAAAAGAAAAAGAACTGGGTCGAAAATTATCTGAAAGTGAATGGAGCCAGGTTTCAAAAGCGACGATGCAGCAGGTCCGCGGTACCGTGCAAGCTGATATTTTGAAAGAAGACCAAGGCCAGAACACTTGTATTTTCTCGATTAACTTTGCGCTCAAAATGATGGGCGATATTCAAGCGTACTTCACCGAAAACCAAATTAAAAATTTCTATTCAGTCAGTATTTCAGGTTACCACATTGCAGAAGCGGGCGCGAACCCGATCAGTCAGCTAGCATTTACACTTTCGAATGGATTTACGTTTGTTGAGTACTATTTATCACGTGGACTGAGCATCGATGATTTTGCACCAAATCTTTCATTCTTTTTTAGTAATGGATTAGATCCAGAATATGCAGTTCTTGGTCGCGTGGCCCGAAGAATTTGGGCGATCGCAATGAAAGATCTATACAAAGGGAATGATCGTTCGCAAAAGCTAAAATATCATATTCAAACTTC
Source organism: Bdellovibrio sp. (assembly GCA_043760925.1). GTDB lineage: Bacteria > Bdellovibrionota > Bdellovibrionia > Bdellovibrionales > Bdellovibrionaceae > Pseudobdellovibrio. Next base: position 87,654 of record JAYUOK010000031.1, read on the forward strand.
AGGTCGTTCACTGCACGCACAAGAAATTGATTTCAATGATATTCGTACAACGTTACAAGCACTGTTAGCTATTTACGACAATTGTAACTCATTGCACACGAATGCGTATGATGAAGCGATCACGACACCGACCGAAGAATCAGTTCGCCGGGCGATGGCGATTCAAATGATAATCAATCGTGAATTCGGCATGACAAAAAATGAAAACCCAACGCAAGGCAGTTTCTTTATCGAAGAACTAACTGAACTTGTTGAAGAAGCGGTGCTTGAAGAATTCAAAAGAATTAATGAACGCGGCGGAGTCTTAGGCGCGATGGAGACTCAATATCAACGTTCACGAATTCAGGAAGAGTCCCTCTATTACGAGCATTTGAAGCATGAAGGAACATTGCCAATCATCGGCGTCAATACTTTCATCAATCCAAAGACCCAGGCGGAGGGGTACGAACCACCAAAAATTGAAATGGCGCGGGCTTCGCAAGATGAAAAAAACTTTCAACTGAACCATGTGACCGAATTTCAAAAAGCCCATCAACCACAGGCGGCAATTGAAATCGCCCATTTACAAAGAGTTGCATTAAGCGGTGGAAATGTTTTTGAAGCTCTTTTGCGTGCCGCACGTCATTGTTCATTGTTTCAAATGTCGCAGGCATTATACGAAGTGGGCGGGCAGTACCGTCGAAACCTATAAACGAACCGGACCTCGAGGTCCGGTTTTTTCTTACATCTTTTAAGTTTAAGAATTACTTTGGCATCACAACGGTGTCGACTACATGGATCACACCGTTCTTCTGGTGAACGTCCACGATTGACACTTTTGATGTTCCACCTTTTTCATCCGTTAAAATCAAATCTTTACCCTTCATTGCCGCAGACAATTTGCCTCCGGCAACAGTATCGAAACTGGCGCTGCCTTTGCCTTTTTTAATCATGGCGGAAATTGATTTTGAATCATGCTTTCCGGCAACGACATGATAAGTAAGAACTTTTGTTAATGTCGCTTTTGCTTCAGGTTTTAATAATGAATCAACTGTTCCGGCCGGTAGCTTGTTGAAAGCATCATTGGTTGGCGCAAAAACTGTAAATGGTCCAGCACCTTTTAAAGTTTCAACCAGGCCCGCGGCTTTAACGGCTGCCACCAAAGTCGTGTGGTCTTTCGAGTTAACGGCATTGTCGATGATATCTTTCGACGCATACATTGCGGCACCTCCGACCTCAACTGATTTTTCGGCCTGTGCAGATCCGCAAGCTAAAACGATTAAGCTAGCAGATAAAAACGATTTCATTGTGAATTTCATAAAGACTCCTTTTGGGTTTATTTGGTGACAGTATGTCTGACGCGAATAAAAGGTTCTCATTAATTATTATTGCACGCAAGCCTTCAATTTTAAGTAGTGCGATATGAGTCGTATCAAATTAAGAACTCGACCCAAGTAGCCGAAAAGATTTGCAAATACGGGACGACAGACTTTAAGATAGAAAATAAGACATGGCGAAAATTAAAGCAAAAAAACAAACAATTCGAAAAGCAAAATCTTCGGTCAAAAAGCTGAAGGCTAAAAATACGCGCGTTTATAATAATGAGTCACGAGTTAAAAAGTCTGAAGTCGCCCAGAAAAAAATTATCGAGACTGTTGTCGCTTTTTTAGTCGAGCGTAAGGGCGGCGAAGTAAATATGAATGAAATATCAAAACGCTCAAAAATTTCAGAGCGGACGATTTTTCGTTTTTTTAAAGATAAGCAAGCCTTGCACGAAGCCACCAATCGTTATTTACAAAGCTTTCTAAAGGAAGGCACTGAAAAACTACACGAGTTGAATGTCGAAGGGTTTGCTAAAAACACTTTCGAACTTTTTGAGAAGCACGAAAGTTTATTGATGGCTTACCTTTTTTCGCCGTTCGGTCAACAGGCGCGTGATATTTTTCGCAAACAAGTGAAGCACGAGTTAGTGCAAAAAATAATAAAGGACCGCTCGATGAGCCTCAGCGGAAAGCGTAATGCCCGCTTGCAGTTCGCAGTGGCATTGATTAATGCTCGCCTATGGTATGAAATAAAAGAAGACTCACACCTTTCAAGCACTGAAATTGGTGAGGCGGCCTCTTGGGCACTTGAAGTCTTGCTTGATCGCTTAAACGATTAAGCAATTTAGATGATACTCCAGTGAAAATGCTTGCTATTAGACATATTAGATTTCAGTCCCGTTAATAAAAATGAGGCCGCGATAATGGTGCGGCGATTTTTTTCACTGAATAAATAGAAATTTGCTGCGTTCTCCATAATCATTTTTATTCCGAGTCCCGCGCCGCCATCCGTTATGTTTGGAACTGATATTTCATTACTAAATTTTGAACGAAGGTATTGAAACATTTCTGTTTTAGAAAGGGAACCGTAGGTGTCTTCGCAACCAATCGTAATTCGATCATTTGAAAAACAGGCGAACAGCGTTGCCGTTCGATCGGGTGGGTACGAAACTTCCTGTTGACGATCATAGTTTAAATAAAGGCGTTCGCCCAAAGCGTCGACCGGAGCGTTGTAGAGCGCGTTTGTGATCAGCTCATCCGCGGATTGAATACAGATGTCTGACAAGCTTCTGGTTTTTGGATTTTTAGCTAAAAAAGCTTCCAGTTGATAAAGTACATCATGTTTCTGAGTGCTATCGTGAAAATTCATCGTAAAATTTCGTTCAGTGTCTGCAAGAATTTGAACGTCACTAAATCCGGATAGAAAAAACGGAATGGGGTTTTGGGCAAATCTTGCGGGGCGGGCAATCATCAAACACGAAGCCAAAAGTTCCTGCGACAAATCATCGCGATTACGATTTACGAAATGCCGAAAACCCTTAAACAAATAGGGCCTGATGGCGAAAAGATCAGCCTCAGAGGTGACGACAATAACTGTCTCGGGGTTTTTTTCCAAAGCAATCAGGCTCAGGTCTTCAGGAAAACGAAGATAAGTCGCTTTCGAAAATATGGGCGCTAAAACACTTTCTCGAGATCCAGGCCACAGATGCGAAAAGTCTCTAGCAATTGGTCTCATTTGGTTAATCCTAAGTTATTGAAATATCTACGAGCGCTCACGCCTTAAGTAAATTTTTAATGTTCCGCCTGAATTTGTCATCTTAAAATTTACTCAATATATTCAAAAAAACAATTGAATCTGAAGATGGATGTTTACGATCAAAATTTTCACAAAATGGCAAGACGTTGGCCCAGTGTATTTCAGTACTTGAAAATCAACCGCTACCCAGTGGTATACTAAATATAGCCAAGGCGGCTGGGGCCATATGACAAAAAATATAAAAATTCTAAATTTAAAAGATCTTGCGGCCCTAAATGGTGAAATATCTCAAAGTAAAATAATTATGTGTGATCATATTTCTTCACATCAAGTATTGGCATTGTACGCAGATAACGATATTCAGCATGTGATCCAGCAATCTAATTCGGATACTGCATCTGAAGTGAAGCTTTCGACAACCATGATGACTAACCCCGCCCAGTTTATTCAATATCCACTTTCAATGATCTTAGGCGAACAGGCTCCAACGAAAGAGACCGAGTTAGCTTTATCAGGTGTTTCGATGTTTCTTGATACGCCCGAAGATAAAAATAAGGCGCTCAATTCTCTAGATCAGTTTTTGGTCAAGTATACAAACTCTTCGTCGTTATCATATGATGTTCGCCTGGCTAGCGATGAACTTATCACGAATTCCATTTACAACGCTCCATATATCGACAGTGAAAATAAAAACCTTAATCCAACACGTGATCAAAATAAAATTTCAATTGATCCTAATTACAGACCTTATTTTTATGCAGGCTGTGATGGCGAGCAGATTGTTGTAGGATGTAAGGATTTTTACGGTCGCCTTGATGTGCAAAAGTTTATAAATCGAATAAAGACGTGTTACGAATCAAATCCGGGAAAAATGATTAACTATGGTGAAGGGGGGGCGGGAATTGGATCATTCATGGTCTTTGATTACTGCACTCGACTCTATATCGTGGTCGATCCGGGCCGCCTAACTTCAATTTCATGTGTTTTTCCATTAAAGTTATCAGCGAAAGCTAGATATGATTTGCCAAAAAATTTGCATATCGCAAATACTGAAAGTGAAGCTTAGTTATCGACTGAAATAATATGAAGATGTTTCGTTAACTTCAAATTTTGATAAAGACCTTTAAGTAATAAGGTGCAAGCGACAATTGTTCTTTTACCCTTCTCGCAATAAAAATAAGTGCTGGCGGCATTGTCGATCACCATTTTGATGCCGATGCTAGTCCCGCCTGTTCCCAGTTCGGGAGAAACGCTGTCGGTCGAATAGGAACGTAATAAATGATTTAAAAGCTGGGTGCGGTCCAATGTGCCGAAGGGGTCCTCACAGCCGATCGTCAGTGAATTCTGGTCGATCGTAGCGAAAAAATTAATCTCTTTTTCGACCGACAGAAACATATCGTCGCCGCGCTTCATCGTCGTCAATTCACCAGCCTGATTGCGGGTTGCGCCCGAATGAAAAAATGCATTCGAAAAAAGTTCATCAGCAATCTCGACGGCAAGCTCTCGGATAATTTTCGTCCGATGATCTGAATTAAGAAATTCACTGAAATCTTCAATAAGTTTTTTCTTATCTTGAGTAGAACTTCCCGAAAGGTAAAAAGTAGGACTTTCGACAGTGGCTTCGCCTTTTTCTTTGATAAAATTCGCAAACGAAAAAGGAAGCTTATTTTTGGTTAGGATCGTTGGCGAATAGCACATAAGACTTGCCATCAATAACTCGAAAGCAAAATCTTCGCGATCTTTTGAAATGCAGTGCCGAAATCCTTTAGCAAGAATTGTGGCCTCAAGTAAAATAGTCGGATTTTTTAAAACGATAACGGTACTGTAAAGAGGAGCTTCAGCCAGTAAATTTTCTTCTTCAGGCAAATGAACAACGTAAATAGTCTTCAAGATCTTTTTAACACTAAAAAGTACCTCATCATCCCATAAACTTCCATAGACATCGTGTACGGTTCTGATCATTTTAAAAATTCGAAATAGGTGTTGGCGTTAACATCAAGTTCCATTTCTATACCTTTGCTATCAAAAACTTGTTGAAATTCTTTGACTCCCGATTTCGTAAAGTGAGTTCCGTCAACGAGTAAGACGTCTTTTCTTTCTTGCGAGGCCTCGCTGTAGAAAGGCACGAAAAAAGACTTCATCTGCATATTCTCAGTCCACATGCCCCGAATGGCCGATAAATGCTTAACAAAAACAAAAGGACAATTTTGAAAAATTAATTTTGTCGTGGTGTTTTGAGAAACCCATTGGCACCAAAGTTTAATGCCATAAGAATTGATGTATTTAATATCCAGCATATCAATGACAATGGTTTTATCTTTATTGGGAATTGTAGGAAGCGCACCGCTTTCACTTAAAGACCCATGGAACGTCAGTTTAGTTTCTGTAGGTGTCTCATTGATGTCGACACTAAATGCATTCGTATTCATAACATAAATGATACTCGTTCTAGATAACTAAACAAGCTGAAATTGCCATGGCCAGTTGAAGGATTTAATTCATAAATTGTTCTTTTTAAGATGAATATTCTGTTATTTATCGATTCAGAACATCAAGATTGGTATTTAATACAGGATTTTAGTTAATCTGAATTCAAAAACAATGATACAGCGACTCAAACGAATAAAATAGTGCCTTTTGCTGAAAAGTTAGGTAGTAGTCTTCCAAACGGTAATAGTGTACTCATGGCTAACTTTGTTAATTGGCTAGGGTGCCAATACATAACAAAGGAATAGTCCATGCAGAACGATAGCACAAATAGTGTTATTGATGACTCAACGTCGTCAGTAACTGAAACCACGCACGAAATCATCGAACCCCGTAAACCAGTCCAACCCGAAGTAGAATTTGAGGCCGACGAAGAAGACGAAGAGTCTGACGAAGTTGTTGAGAACATCTTTGAATCTTGGGGTTTATCTAAAGAAGTTTTAAAATCTTTAGCCGAGATGAAATTCACAAACCCAACGTCAATCCAAACTCAAGCTATTCCAATGCTTTTAACTCGCGAAAAAGATTTCGTGGGATTAGCAGCAACAGGAACGGGTAAAACCGGCGCATTCGGTATTCCACTAGTTGAATCAATCGATGCAAAATCAAAATCGGTTCAGGCCTTGATCATGTGCCCAACGCGTGAATTAGCAACGCAAGTTGAAGCGCAAATTCAAAAAATCGCAAAATGGAAAGGTCTTAGTACCTTAACGGTATTCGGCGGCTCATCTTACGATCGTCAAGTAACAGCGTTAAAGCGCGGCGTTCACATCGTTGTGGGAACTCCGGGACGTTTATGTGATTTAGTTGATCGTAAAGTTTTGAAATTACAAGACGTACAAACTTTAATCTTAGATGAAGCCGACGAAATGATTTCAATGGGTTTTCAAGATGATTTAGAAAAAATCTTATCGGCGATTGGTACTGACGAAGTTAAACGTAAATGGTTATTCTCGGCGACGATGTCTCCAGAGATTCGCCGCGTCGTTTCTAAATACTTACCTGATTATGATAAAGTTGAAATCCATAAGCAAGATTCTGAAAAACCAAATATTGAACAAATCTACTATACAATTTACCCAGATCGTAAATTACAGATGTTATCATCAGTACTTTACATGAACCCTGAGTTCTACGGTTTGATTTTCTGTCAAACAAAGCGTGAAGTGGGCGAGATCACTGAATGGCTCAAGCGTAAATCATTTAAAGTTGATTGTATTCACGGAGACCGCCCGCAGCGCGAACGTGATTTCATTTTACAAGACTTCCGTAAAGGTCGGATTAAAATTTTAGTAGCGACTGACGTTGCGGCGCGCGGGTTAGATATTAATGATTTAACACACGTTATTAACTTTTCGCTTCCGCGTGAAGTTGAAAGCTACACGCACCGAATCGGCCGTACAGGACGCGCGGGTAAAAAAGGTTTAGCCTTATCAATCGTAGCCCCGCATGAAGTACGTACTTTAAAGCGTATTCAGCAAGTGACGAAAGCAACGATGACTAAAGGAGTTGCGCCTTCGAACGACGAATTAAATTTATTCCGAGTTAAAGATGTGATCGCTTCATTGAATTCTATTTCAAGCACAGATGATGTTTCCTTCCGCGCTGGTAAGTTTTTAGACCGTAAAATGACTGAATTAAAAGAAATGTTTACTTTTGATTTCACGATTGAAGAATTCTTAAAGCGGTACTTAATTGCTGACCACGCTGATATTTTCGAAAACCGCGAGACCTCGATGGATTTCGTTGGTGACAATATTGTTCCGCGTGAAATGCAAGATTACGGTTCTCGTGAGCGCGGTCCAATCGGCCGTGATTCATCGGGTCCTCGTGATGGCGGCGGCCGTGGCGGATATTCTCGTGGTGGTGGTGGCGGTGGATATCGCGGCAACGATCGCGGTGGAGACCGTGGCGGATTTTCTCGCGGACCACGTCGTGATGATGGTCCTCGTGATGGCGGCAACGGATTCCGTGGGAATGACCGATCAGATGCACCGCGCGCTGAAGGCGGCGGATTCAGAGACCGACCTGCGTTTGCGGATCGTGGTGGAAACAATGAAAGTCGTAGTGAAGCGCCTCGCAGCGGTGGATATAGCAGCGAGCGTGGAAATGACCGGGCGGACGGTCCGCGTCCAGAGCGTTCATCGGGATTTTCGAATGATCGGCGTCCATTTGCACGTCGTCCGGATGCAGCGCCGGTACGTACTGAGCGATCAGAGCGTCCAGCGCGTACTGAATTTCGCGGCGGCGAAGCTCCGCAAGCAGAAGGTTTCCGATCTTGGAATGCCGATGATGCTGGTGCTGACCGACCACGAAGTACACGAAGATACGCTGCCGGTGGTGGAACAACTCCGCCGTCAACACGCGCACCTTCGACACGTCCGGGTCGTCCGTCAACACGTAAGTAATTTAGTTAGTACATAATTAAATAGTTTGAAAAGCCCACTTGAAAAAGTGGGCTTTTTTTTTGAATTATAACTTCGGCGGATTTAAGAAAAAAACTTTTCTGGTATTTCTGCTTTTGCAATTGAATCAATAAAGTTCGGCAGATAGCACCACTTTGTGACTTTAAACGATTCCCTTCATGGACAAAGCAAATTTTTTTTGGTAGGTTATTTCTTATGAATGAATTTAAAAAAAGTTCGACTACGAGTGAAGCAAAGCGTGAAAATATCTTTAAATGGTTGCTAACCACCGAGTTTTTCTTCGCCATTATTGTTTTAGTAGTAGCAGGCTTAGGGTATATTTTTTTAAAATAACTATTTTAAAACCACTCCTATGTGCAGCTTTAAAATTTAGAACTTGTGAGATTTTGGGAACTGTAGAAGACGTTTTCATAATAATAAGTACGTTACCCTTTCGAAGCAGATCTTTCTGACCTGTATCATTTCTTGAGCCTTCCGGCTCACTCAGGTGAGGTAGGTTGTTTTTTTTAGTTAAAACTTTCAAAAATTTTATCGGCGCATTTGATTCCGTCACAGGCGGCCGATGTGATCCCGCCCGCATAGCCGGCGCCTTCACCGCAAGGATATAATCCCTGATGCGATACGCTCTGTAGACTTACTTCATCACGCGTGACTCGTAGGGGACATGAAGTTCTAGATTCAACTCCGTACAATTGCGATTTGTCTGTGATAAAGCCGCGCATGCTTTGATTAAACTTTTGAATACCTTCATTTATTTTTGAATACATAAATTTTGGTAAAAGCTCATCAAGGCGAATCGCTTTTATTCCAGACGGGGACGAAGTTGGATTCACTTCGTTTTTTCTAGACTGCTCTAAGAAAGAAACTAAATTTTGCGTTGGTAACTCTTTTGTTCCACCTTCGGCCTGTACCGCTTGAAATGCACGGGTTTCTAGTTCGCGACGTAATTTCATACCGCCCATGCGGTCGCTTCCGAAAAGTTCATCGTGATTGATGCTAACAACAATCGCGGCATTTGCGTAAGGAGAGTTGCGGTTAAAATTACTCATCCCGTTGACGACGATTCCGTCTTTTTCGGTGCCGCTAGATAAAACGTAACCGCCGGGGCACATACAAAAACTGTAAACGCCGATTCCGGTTTGATCATCGTGATGTGCTAATTTGTAATTTGCCGAACCTAGCTTGGGATGATCAGCGAAGCCACGGTATTGAATTTCATTAATTGCTTTTTGTGGATGTTCAATTCGAAGGCCCATCGCAAAAGATTTTCCCTCGACGAACACATCTGAATCAATCAGGTGATTCAACATATCTTCGGCCGAATGCCCCGTGGCTAAAACAACGTGGTTCGATCGGTACTCGGTGCCTTGCTCGGTGATGACGCCTTCAACAGAATCTTTTCCATAGATCAGCTTCTTTACTTGTGAGTTATAATGAATCTCGCAGCCGTGTTCTTTTAAAAAGTTTCGCATCAGCGGAATCACGCGCCGAATTTTATCGCTTCCCACGTGCGGGTTTGATAACCACTGAATTTCAGCAGGTGCTCCAAATTGCACAAGGCGATTAAGAACGTAAGGAATATGTTCTGATTTAATTCGGGTGATTAATTTTCCGTCCGAGTAAAGACCAGCGCCGCCTTCGCCGTAACAAACGTTATTGCGCGGATCTAATTCTCCGTAGCGCCAATACTTGTTGATTCCCTTTATACGGTCAGCTGATTCACTACCGCGTTCGAAAAGTCGGCACGGAATTCCGCGTTCGACCAGGCGAAGCGCCGCAAAAAGTCCCGCAGGGCCCGAGCCCACGATAATGGGTTTTTGAAAGTCACTGGGTAATTTATTTATTTTTGGTAGTTCAAATTTTTCAAGTTTTAATTCTTCATTTTCTTCGGCCACTTCGATTGTGTAAACAAAGTGCGGTGAATGCTTTTTACGTGCGTCGACGGACTGTCTTAAAATGCGGAACGCGCCATGGTTTGCCATGCCGTGCTGCGGGAGTAACCAAGCTAAGTGCTCGGATAAATCCTGATTAATATCTACTTTGAGGTCTTTAAAAATCTTCGACATGAGTTAAAGTTTATAGCAAGATAGATCCATGTCAGCAATCACTCGATTTATTCCAAAAAATCATGTCAGTTATTTTATTGGTAAACTAGTTCACGTGAAGTTTCCGCCGGTCTTAGGCTGGTTGAAGAATTTGATCATTGCAAATTTTGCAAAAGCTTATCGCATCGACCTGACCGAGGCAGAGCTAAGTATTGAACAATATGATAGTGTCGGTGAATTCTTTATTCGAAAGCTGAAGCCGGGAATTCGTCCGGTCGGTACAACGTGGGCGGTGCATCCAGCCGATTCAGTCATCACGCAAGCGGCGACCATGACAGGCGGAAATCTCATTCAAGCCAAAGATAAAACTTATTCTTTAAAAAATTTCACGCAAGATCCCGAAGCTGCACTTAAATGGCACGATGGTTTTTTTCTAACATATTATTTATGCCCGACCGACTATCACCGCGTGCATTCGCCGGTGGCGGGTACTATTAAAAAAGTAACTCATATTCCCGGAGCCCTTTGGCCGGTGAATCCATGGTCGACCGAAAATATTCATGAATTGTTCTCGATTAATGAAAGAGTTTTAGTAGAGATTGAAACTGATCGAGGCCCCGTCGGCGTCATGTTCGTGGGCGCAACCAATGTGGGGCAAATTATTTTATCTTTTGATCCAAGCATCATTGGAAATCAGTTGATGTCGTCTGCAAAATTTGAAAAATCGTATCAACTGCCGGTGGCTAAAGGTGACGAGCTGGGGGCTTTCCGAATGGGAAGTACGGTTGTGATGCTTTACGCAAAAGGGCAGTTGCCTGAAAGCTTATCTTCGGCCGAATTCTTAAATAAGCCGGTGAAAGTAAACAGTTCTTTTATCTAATTGCTAATCAGGCGACTGGGTAGCGGCATTCAGTGAGGCTGGTTTCTAAAATTGTGACATCTTTTAAAATTGAAATCTTTTTTGTCATACGATCGTAGATCCACTTCGCCAAAAGCTCTGACGTGGGGTTTTCTAAGCCCGGCACCTTATTTAAAATATGATGATCGATCTCGGTTAAGAGCGGCTTCATGGCCGCCTGAATATCGTTGTAATCAATGACCCAGCCAAGTTTGGGGTCTAAATCGCCAACTAAAGTTAAAATAATCTTAAAACTGTGCCCGTGCATACGTGAACAGGGATGCGATTCCGGTAAATTTGGCAAAAAACGCGCTGATTCGATTTGAAAATGCTGCTTCAATTCATACTTCATGATACGAATAAGTTTAAAGGAAACCCTATGGCATTGACAACACTTCATTTAGCGAAACAAAATTTTAAGTTTTCATCTGCGCATTTTTTAATTTTTGATCACGAAAAAGCGGAAATGTTACATGGTCATAATTACCAAGTAAAAGTCGATATCGCTTGCCCACCCGAGGCTGAATATACACAAGACGGGTACTTCGTTGATTTCAACGTATTTAAAAAGCACATCAAGGCCCAACTTGATATTTGGGATGAACATATTTTACTACCAAGTCTTCACCCAGATATGAAATACAAAATCAGCCTAGACGGAAAAAATTATGAAATTAATTTTCGTGATCGATTTTATTCTTTGCCCTTGAACGAAGTGATCTGGTTAGAAGTGACGAACACGAGTGTTGAAAAACTATCGCAGCTTTTAGCAGAAGAGTTTTATCGCGCATTTAAAAAATACGATATTCGTAAAATTCGGGTCACCGTGGAAGAGACCCGTGGACAAAGCGCTTCGTGTTCAGTTGGCGCAGGACAATTAATCAAACGGTAGGCTAATGGTACTTGAACCGGTCGTTACTTCATCAAGAGTAAGTTCTTTTTTGATGCGATAGCTCCAAAAACAAATTTGACCTGGGCTTTTCATCCAAGAGTCCACGCGATCTTCGACCGCTTGTGGGAAGCCATTACACGAAGTACTGCCTACATCTGCAAAATTGGTAACTTCCGTGACCGACCAGGACCAAAAACTTTTATCAGACTTTGCCCAGTTTCGATTGTAGCCTTGCGAACCTTTTTGAACTTTAGCAAATAAAATTTGTTCTAAATCTGGATTTTTAATCAAAGACCTGGCGCGATCAACCATGACCGGGTCTTTTATGCGCGCGATAAAAAAATCGCCTTGGCCGTTACGGGGCGTAATCACGAAATACTTTGCATCGCTAGTGGGTTTGCCGGGTTGTGGGTTTACTAAAAGCGGACCCTGCGCACCTGTTGAATTAAGATTGAATACCGCTAATCTTTGCAGTCCATTCACTTTCAAATAATTCCAGGCGGTGAGATTTGTGGGCACTTTGTAAATGGTTTTACCAAGAGGCTTCAGCGCCAACGTCACGGTACTTAAAGTTTGAAAACGTCGGTTTTGAAATTCAAGTAAAATTTCATTGGAACCTGCGTACAGATTCTGAAGCCAAATTTCACTTTGTGGTAGATCTGATTTTCGGTAGGTCAAATTTCCACCTTCAAAGGTGTGAGCCGGATAAATCATTTTATTGCAACTGAACTGTACTTCGATTGCATCGTGCGAACCTAAATTCAATACCGAGAAACGCTCCAGGTTACTAGCCGCTTTTAAATTGTAAATAGAAAGTCCAAGCGGTTTTAGATTGAGTTCGGTCTCGGACACAAGAGAAGTTTTGAATTTTTGTAACCAAACTCGAGCAGCAGAATTTTTCAAATTTTTAATTTGTAGTTGGCCGGTCAGGCAAGCTTGTGGCCATCTGAAAACTTCGGCCTCAACCTGTAGAGAGAGTGAAAGTGTTAAGGTGAAACCGCACAGTATAAAAAACGCTTTGAGTGTGTTCATACGTCTCGATTCGGGGAAAAAGTCGCCTGACTTGAACTCCAAACCTAAAAGGTGCATAAACCAGTCCACAACTAGACGCAAGGGTGGTCTAGTTTTGCGGGATCGTCGGAAGGTTCATTTTGAAAACAAACTTGCCTTGCTGATTCTCACTCCCTTTTCATTTAGCGCATGGTAATTGAAAATGATTGTCAATTACGCCTCAGCAGTGAAATAGCTAGCGTAGGAAATCTAAGATGAATACCATGACCATTGAAAAAATCGAATCCCCAAAACCTAGTGAAGCCGCCCAAGAGATTGTTCAGCGATTGTATGAGCTAGGACTTCGCCCTGGAGTTGAAATTAAAATTATCCGTAAAATTTCTTTTGGCACCGTTACCGTCATCGAATATGGGCATACACGCTTAGCATTGAATCAACAGGAGATGGCATGTCTACATGGGCGCTAGTTGGGTCACCCAACGCGGGTAAAACCACTCTTTATAATTGGCTGACGGGCTCGCGCGCGAAGACGGTTAATTATCCCGGCGCAACGGTCGAGTACAGCATGGGTCCGCTTCGTCAGGTCTTGAGTGAAAAGTTTGAGAACTTTCAAGCAAACATTATCGATACGCCCGGAGTCTATTCTTTAAACCCGCAGTCTGAAGACGAAAAAGTGACGTATAATACATTGTTCAACAATGTTCATTTTCCGCATCAGATCGACGGCGTCTTGGTCGTGGCGGATGGAACGCAGCTGAATCGGCACCTTGTTTTAGCCGAGCAGTTAAAGGCATCTGGTTATCCCGTTATATTAATCGTTACGATGATGGATCTTCTAGAAAAAGAAGGTGATGTTTTTAATCAAGAACTTTTGAAAAAAAAATTAGACCTACCCGTCGTTTTGTTCGATGGAATTTTAGGTCGCGGGCTTGATCATTTAATTTTACTAATGAAGCAACCTTTGCCTTCACGCTTAAGTGTGAAAGCGCCGATCTGGAATATTGAAAAGCAATTACAAATGCTCGAGTGGGCGCAAAAGGCGACAGATGAAGTTATTATTAAGAAAAATAAAGAACACAACAGCGCATTAAAATTAACGGCGCAGCTTGATCAGATTTTTTTACATCCGTTTTTTGGCATTGTGGTGTTTTTCGTACTGATGACTTTATTATTTTCATCGATCTATTGGCTAGCTGCACCAGTCATGGATCTGATCGATGGTTTTTTTGGTAGCAGTTCGGCGCGAATCACCGAAGCCATTCCCGGACTGTTTGGGAATTTTCTGGGTGAAGGATTGATGGCGGCGATTGGTGGTGTCGTCATATTCGTTCCCCAGATTTTTATTTTATTCTTAGGAATCGGAATCTTGGAATCGACAGGATACTTAGCGCGGGTTGGTGCGCTGATTGACCGGCCCCTGTCAGCTTTAGGTTTAGGTGGGCGTTCATTTGTACCGTTGTTATCTGGTTTTGCATGTTCAATTCCGGCGATTATGGCGACGCGAAATATTACCTCTAAAAAAGAGCGTCTGATTGCTCAAAGTATTATTCCGTTTATGACTTGTTCGGCAAGGCTTCCGGTTTATGGCTTGATGATCGGGTTTTTAATTGGCGGCGATAACGCACTTCAAGCTGGGTTTATCATGTCGCTGCTTTATTTCGGTTCGATCTTGGTGGGCGGGATCGCTTCAAAAATTCTATCAAAAATTCTAAAAGGTGAGCCGCATTCAAGATTAATGATGGAGCTTCCGCTTTACCGGCAGCCCCGATTTAGAATCTTATTTTTACAAGCGGTGGCGAAATCAAAAACATTTGTTTTCAGAGCCGGTCCAATCATTTTAGTGCTCGCGTTAGTTCTTTGGTTTGGTACGACTTTTCCACGCCCCCCCGCGGGATCTGAGATGACGGCCAGTCAAGTTGCCGAGCAAAGTTATGCTGCCCAGATTGGTAAAAGTATTGAACCGGTTTTTAAGCCTTTAGGTGTCGACTGGCGCGTGGGTTTTGGATTGATTTCGGCATTTGCTGCGCGTGAAGTTTTTGTGTCATCGCTTGCAATCGTATTTAACATCGAGGGTGAAGATGATGCGCAAACCGAGGGCCTGCTTGAAGCTATGCGCGGCGCTACATTCCCCGATGGCAGTAAAATTTTTACCGTGGCGTCGGTTGTTGGCATTCTAATTTTCTTTATGATTGCGCTTCAGTGTATTTCGACGGTGGGTATTTTAAAACGCGAAGCCGGTTCTTGGACGCCTGCGCTCTTGCAATTATTTTTAAGTAATCTACTTGCGTACGGTTTAGCGGTGATTGTGGTCAATACGTTGAAGTCGATGGGATTCTGATTGAATGAATTATTTTTTACGTTTACGAAAATAATAATTTCGGTACCAGGCCGAAGTTTTCTTCCAAAGTGTCCACTTTGAATCCTCAGGGAAGATGTTCACTCTAAATATTTGGTAGGGAGACTCTTCCATCAAAAGGCCACCGGTGTCTGTATTGACGGCGTAATCATAACCGGCATCTAAGGCAAGTTCAGAAGCGCGCAGTGTGGTGTCGCCATATGTGAATGCGAAACAATTTACTTTGATGCCCAATTCATTTTCTAAGCTGACTTTAGAATCATGCAGTTCAGAGTAAGCTTGTGCATCGTTCATCTTTGTTATTTTTTCGTGATTAAACCCATGCGATCCAATTTCAAACGCGCTTTCAAGCCAATGTTTTCGTTCTTCGCCGCTCACAATTTGGTGCGGAGCTTCGCTCGCGTCAAAATCCCATTCGTTGTCTTGAATAT
This sequence comes from Bdellovibrio sp., assembly GCA_043760925.1. Lineage (GTDB taxonomy): Bacteria > Bdellovibrionota > Bdellovibrionia > Bdellovibrionales > Bdellovibrionaceae > Pseudobdellovibrio. The sequence goes on from JAYUOK010000031.1 coordinate 103,257, forward strand.
CTTTGTTCGCAAGCAAGAATAACTGGGCACGAAATTTGTATTTTTGTAGAAGCGGGGACGCGTTTTCTAAATTGTCCCGGTAGCCATCATCAAAAGTAAGAATCAACGGTTTACGGGGGAATTCTGAAAAAGGCTTTTCGCCCGTACGATATTTCGCAAGGTCCGTAAAGGTCAGTGTTTTAAACCCTCGGGCTCTGTAAAACCGTAGATGCTTTTCGAAATTCTTCTTCGTCACAAAAATTCGATGTCTTGATTCAATCGTTTCTGCCGGGATTTTATGATACATCAAAGTGGGGATCCAGTTTGAATAATTACGAATAAAATAGGCCGATTCATACAGACGTTCAATTTTTTTACTGACCGAGCTTAACGAGAATTCGGCGCGGGCCCTGGCTGATAGCACCTGCAGTTCGTCTGATTTAATTGAAGAACCTAAGTCGTGTTTGAATTGCGCTAAATTAAGAATAGGCCCATGCGATTTTAAATTGATATCGCCAAAATTCGATAACAGCGCCGCTGAAAGGTTTTCGACTCGGATTAATCCAACGTAGTCAGCTTCACCAAATGCAATGGTCGGCACGCCCGAAAATAAGGCCTCCATACAAACGCGGCCAGCCCCGATAACTAAATCATATTGTCGGTAGTCGGCACTGGTTAAAGACGGAATGTGAACCTCGGTCATTTTACTTTTTAGTTCTTGGCTTAACTGAAGATCGTCAACATGGCCGCCAACTAAAGTAATTTGATATGCTAGGTTCGTTCTAAAAAGCGCATTGACCACTTGCTGCGTGCGTTCTTTCTTAGGCCCGGTTGTTCGCCCAATGATGGCGATCTTCACGTAAGGGCCATGCGTTCGGGGTGCGTAGGCGAAGGCAACGTCATCGATTGCATTACGAATGACGCGAATGCGGCGGGGCTCGTATTTGAAATCACTGACTAAGTGACGCTTGATATTTTCGCACACGGCAATTAGAAAATCCCCGTATTGGTTAAACAGCTTTTTGGAAACTGAAGAGTGTTGCTGACCATGTACGCTTGATACAATACCCACGTTTAAACCGGATCTTGCCCAGTAAGCTAACTTCGCGGCCGCGCGTGAGTGTGTATGAATCACATGAATTTGTTTTTGCTTTAAAAATCTTCGCAGCCAAAAAACATTCTTTATAAAACGAAGTCTTGATTTTGTTTCGACCTCAAGCGGGTGGCATTCAGCTTTTGTTTCGTAAAAAAAACCGTTCGACACTTGGTAAACCTGATGCCCCTTTTTAGTTTGGGCGTCGGTGAGGGTAGCCGCATAGACTTCAGAACCGGTCAGATGATTTTGCGAGAGCAAGTGGATGATGTTCACCTGATCATCTTATTGAAATATGTTAGAAGTTCAACCGCACCGCCATAAAGCTTTGAAATACACTTTACTGACCCTCGAGTGCACTTTTTTGTACATAATTCTGCATTCGTGTCGGCAATTGATCGGGAATAAGGCATCGAATAGTGCACCAGTTGACAGAAGCGGTGATTTCTTTTAAGTTTTTTGCTCACGTCAACGCACTGACAAAGTGCGGGAGTAGCTCAGTTGATAGAGCGATGCCTTGCCAAGGCATAGGTCGCGGGTTTGAGTCCCGTCTCCCGCTC
>JAYUOK010000032.1:0-2183 GCA_043760925.1 Bdellovibrio sp.
GGGTTACAAATGCGAGTCTTCTAGTGCGTTAAACCACAGAGAGGGCGACAATTACTTTTTTGACCGCCATTATACATGTACTAATGGTCTAAGATCCGGCACATTTAATTTAATCACAATGGATGACTTTAGCTGCGGTATAGTCCCGCTGGTAAAACCCTAAACCAGGGGTCCTCTCATGGACTTCGAACGGTTTACTGCTGCCTTTCGGAAAATTTCAGGATAGTTGTCGCCTAGATCAACTCGCAAGTTGATAGTTTTGTTTTGTACTTTGCTTTTGTTTTTCTTTCAAGGGATTTAATTTGACGGCGGTAATCGCGTCCCAGTTTCGTGTTTTTCCTGACCACCGGCTTGGATTTTTTTCTTTGGCTTTCATGTAAACTTCATTCCTATGTTGTAATAATTCAATATCTTTACCTAAGTGCTTTGACTCGGGCGTTACAAAGTTAATGCCGCTGTGCAAGTGTTCGGTGTTATACCACTTTACAAAAATTTCCATCCACGCCGCAGCTGCGGCGATATTTGCAAACGGTGTCGATGGATAGCTCGGGCAGTACTTAAGCGTTTTAAAAAGTGACTCAGAGTAAGGATTATCGTTACTAACACTGGGCCTACTAAACGAGGGAACAACACCTAGCCTTTGCATGGTTGCTAACATCGTAGCCCCTTTCATCGGACCTCCGTTGTCAGAATGAACCGTGAGCTGATTTTTATTTATTTTTTCGCTGATGCAAATATCTTCTAACAGCAACGCTGATAGATTTGACTCTTGCACCTCGTGAATGCTCCAGCCCACGATTTTTCTAGAAAATAGATCTAAAAATAAATACAAATAATAAAACTTTCCCCTTACAGAACTTTGTAAAAACGTAATATCCCAGCTGTAAATTTGATTCGGCTTTACCGCTTCATAAGCCTTCGGTCTTTCGACAACACGTGGCTTTGCATGCCCCCGATGTGCCGTTAGGCTTTCAGCTTTTAACACGCGATAAAAAGTTGATTCGCTGGCTATAAAAACTCCAAGATCAGCAAGCTTCGGCACGATCTGATGCGGACTCAAATCTACATATGCAGCACTCACCGAAGTTTTGATCACCAGCGCTCGTTCTTCAAAGGATAATTTGTTAGCCGGTTCGCGCAGCGGCCCACGCCGACCATCACAAGCCTTTTTCTGCCAACGCTGCAATGTGCGGTCTTCGACATTGACCGCCTCGCAGGCTTGATGTCTGCGACAACCAGACAGCACCGCTTCATCAACTAACAGTAAAATATTTTTCCGGTCCACCGCTGACGTAGCTACCCCTCGTCCTCGTTCGGCGAGGGCCACAATAAATTGGCTTTTTTTTGGAGAATCAACAGCGCCGATACTTCAGCTAAGGCCGCATCTTTTTTACGTAAGTTTTTTTCTAAATCTTTGATTTTTAAATCACGTGCATCTTTTTTATTCGGCTTTGCTTTTGGTTTACTGAATAAAGCGTCCACGCCGTCGCGCCACTCGACAAGTTGGCTGGCATGAAGACCGTTCTTGCGTAAGTAAATACCGAGCTCTTCTTCGTTTAAAGTATAAGCTTCGCCAATGATTTTTAAAATCTCGCGGGTCGATAACTTTGATTTGTTTTTCTTGTTATTCATTCCTGAAACATTACCATACTCTGACTGCCAAAGACTAACTGAACTTAACGCTAGGTTGTTATCATCACAAAATTCCGCCATTGTTTGATTTCCTCTGGCCAGTAACTTCTTAACAACAGCTTCCTTGAATTCGTGACTAAATCGTTCTCTTCTACCCATACACTATCCTCAACACGCACCCTTTATGTTTTTTAACTCACACGACAACTACCCTGAAACAGGGGGGGTTTGAGAAGCAGTTTCATATCCAGCCGAGATCTAAAGATATGGTCTCCCATGGATTGACGCTAGCAGAACTGGCCGAAGCTTTTGAAAAAACAAATCAGAATGTGGGTGGTGGCTACGTTCAACAAACAGGCGAGCAATTTTTAGTTCAAGGCGTAGGGCTATTAAAGGATATTCAAGACATTAAAAGAGTTCCGGTCAAAACGTTAGAAAATTTTAGAACAATAACAATCGGCGATGTAGCGAATGTGACTTTAGCCACAGAGCTGCGAACCGGTGCAGCCTTAGTGCGGGGTCAGGAAGCTGTAATTGGTACGACGATGATG
>JAYUOK010000033.1:0-2168 GCA_043760925.1 Bdellovibrio sp.
ATTTCGCCACCAGGGCATCTGATGATAAATCGAAGAAAGCGTAAGTTAAACTTTTCGAAAAACCTTGTCACTAGTTTTTCCGCTGAAAGATTTCAAACTAGCGCCGCGATCGAACTTATTGACTCAAAGTGCTTCTAAGGGAATGCTTTTTAGTTGTGTCTGCATATACAAAAATTGAATTCAAAAATACTTTCAGTCCCGGTTTTTTGCTGGTTTTTTCAGCGCTAATGGTAGCGACCATCACAGATCAATCAATAAATAAGCAAATCGAAGCTGCAATTCAATCGACTTCGGGATTATCGAATATGATTTTTTTGTGGGGTGCATTGTCATTGCTGTCGTCATTGTTTTTTCCGTTAATCACATCCTTTCTTTGTTGCCACACGCTGGCTGCCTTCAAAACAGATCGGACACAGTTTATTAGCAGTAAGTTTGAGCTTGGTCTGATTGAAACTCTTAGAGCATGGGGACAAACTTTTATTTGGTGTTTTGCTTTCATCATTCCGGGATTATTAAAATACACTTATTATTTGATGACACCGTTTGTGGTTATTTTTTCGAAAAATTATGAAGCTGGCCTAACAGATGCTTTAGAAATGTCAGAAAAAATTTCAAAATTATTCTGGTGGAAGTTAAATTTTTGGTTAACTGTTTTTTACATGGTGATTCCGCTAGTACTTTCATCGCTACTGGACGAAAAAAGACTTTTTCGGTTTCACCCCGTTTCAGCCACGCTGTGTGTGCTGATGGAAACTGGAATTGTTTTTTTGTTTCATTACGTCATTTTAAAACCCTTCATTACCTTATTGAACGAAGTTGAAAATAACGAGGTCCCTAATGTCTCTAATGTTTAATTGGAAAAAAATAAAAGACCGCGATCACGGATTAACATTTGATGATGTTTTAATTATTCCCGCTAAATCAGAAGTGCGTTCCCGCCGTGATCCCGCGCTTCGTACACGCCTCACGAAAACAAAGTTTTTGGATACTCCCATAATCTCTGCAAATATGGATACCGTAACCGAAGCAAAAATGGCGATTGCCATGAATAAATTAGGTGGCCTTGGAGTGCTGCACCGGTTTATGAATATCGATCAACAAATTATCGAGATTGAAAAAGTTAAAGCCTCTGGTGCGCAGATTATTTCAGCAAGCATCGGGGTAAATGCCGATTTCAAAGAACGCGCCGAAGCTGTGATAAAAGCTGGTGTGAACTTGATGACGATTGATATTGCCCATGGCCACTCGGTGCAAATGATGGAAACATTGAAATGGCTTAAAAATAAATTTACTGATTTAGAAGTCATCGCCGGCAACTTAGCCACACCAGATGCAGCAATAGATCTGATCGAAGCCGGTGCTGATGCTATCAAAATTGGAATTGGCCCTGGGTCCATGTGTACCACGCGAATTATCACGGGCTGCGGAGTTCCGCAGTTAACAGCCATTGCACTATGCGCAGACGTCGCAGAGAAATACGGTGTTCCTATTATTGCGGATGGTGGCATTCGCACAAGTGGAGATATGGTAAAAGCTTTTTGCGCAGGGGCCAGCACCATCATGTTAGGAAGTATGCTTTCTGGTACAATTGAAACTCCGGGTGATATTGTAAATGGCAAAAAGCAGTACCGCGGAATGGCTTCAAAAAAAGCGCAAATTTCTTGGCGCGGTGACATGCCATTAGGAATGGCGCCCGAAGGCGAATCTACTTTCGTCAATGTTAAGGGCCACATCGAAGATGTTATCGCTGAGTTAACCGGCGGCATCCGAAGTGGCATGAGCTACATCAATGCCGTCACCATCGAAGAGATGCGTGATAAAGCTTTATTTATGGAAATGTCTTCGAATGGAATTCGTGAATCTGGCGCGCACGGAGTGCAAAATTAACAGGGCCATCGGCGTTTTTGATTCTGGCATTGGTGGAATCACGGTTTTAAAAGAATTGATGCGGGCGATGCCTGAAGAAAATTTTATTTATCTTGGCGACACGGCACGACTTCCGTACGGGTCAAAATCAGCTGACACCGTTCGAAAATATTCTTTACAAAATATTGAATTCTTAATTTCTAGAAACGTAAAAGCCATCATTATTGCCTGCAACACGGCATCGACTCAAGTCAGTGAATCTACTTACAAAGACATTCCCGTTTATAACGTCATTGAACCCA
>JAYUOK010000034.1:0-2165 GCA_043760925.1 Bdellovibrio sp.
GCTGCAACTACGACTACGAAAAAAAAGCAATGGAGCTCGCGCCGTTCGAGCAAAAAATCACCTCACCCGAACAGATCACTTATAAAATGGTCAATCAATCCATTTTAAAAACCTCCTGCCTCAATTGCCATAGCGCCGTCGGTGGCGATAAAGGCGGTATCAACCTTGAAAGCTTCGAAACCGTACGCAAAAATGCAAGCCAGATCAGAAAAGAAGTTGCCGGAAAAACCATGCCGCCGGGCGGGCAACTTACAGAAACACAAATCAAGCTTCTGACCGACTGGATCGATGCCGGCGCCCACGAAAACGGAACTCTAGCCGGCGAGCTGCCAACTCCAACTCCAACTCCAACTCCAGCTCCTACTCCGACTCCTACTCCGACTCCAGAGCCGGAGCCCATCGCGGTTACGTTTGCAAAGGTGCAGGAACTGGTTATTAAAACCAACTGCCTTAAGTGCCACTCAGCGGCCGGTGGCAATAGCGGCGATGTGAATCTGGAAACCTACAAAAATGTTTTTGATAACCGATTTGAAATTAAAATGGCTGTTGAAACGGGTCAAATGCCCACAAAAAGAGGCACGCCGTTAACCAAAGAACAAAAGGAACTGATTCTGACCTGGATCGCAAACGGCAGCCCCGAAAACTAGTTTATCAGCCCGGCATTCTGCTGATGTTTGTAATTAGAATGTGTTTTTGATGTTTTCGATAACCCAGTCCGGGTCATCTAGGGGGAGGTCGTGACCGGCGGTTTCATGATATTGAATTTTGCAGCCCCAGACCTGCGAAATTCTCTCGCTGCATTTAAAGCTGACAAGGCGGTCTGCCTTTGATGCGAGTACTAACTTTGTGGCCTTGGGAACTTCAGTAAAATCGGTTTGGCCCGCTAATTTAAGCTGCCTAATAAAATTTAAGGTTTTCATCGGATGAGACTTCAGAAATTCAATATTTTCAGAGAGATGCGGCTTCCAAATATTTTCAACGTTGGAGGTTTGCCGCAGAATAAACTCTTCGCTTGCTGCGGGGTCTGAAAGCAACAGATGTTTTATGATTCCGGGGTAATTTAAAGGTAAAAGTCGTTGCGTGAATGGCGTCAGCTTTGAGCTTGAATTGATCAGAACGAGATGGCTTATTTCATTCGGGAAAAGTTGCGCCCATCTTGTTGCAAGCATTCCCCCCAATGAAACTCCGACCAGAGCGAACGAATCGGCACCATCGTAAGTTATCTGAGCCCGGATTTGCGCAATTGCACCATCAATTGAACCCGGGGTATCCTTGTCGAAAAGGAAACCATTGCCGACCAATTCCACCGCCTGAACAGAGGAGAGCTGCAGCTTTGTCTTTAGCTGATCAGGAAATGTTTTCCAGTGAAACCGGCTACGCATCAATCCGCGGATCAAAATCCATTTCTTTGGAAGCTGATTCTGATTATTCATAATATTTTTTCATGGCGTGCTCGGTTATTAGTTCAGAGCAGGCCAATTGAGTATCGGACCAAGTTTGATTTGAATACAAACTATGTAAAATAAAATCAAAAAATGGACGATGCCGCCTGAATGTGCGATTGAGACGGTGCTCTTTGATTGGATTAAACAGGCCCGTCTTCGAAAAAATCTGCAATGGATTCTTTTTTACCCAGATCCACGAGCCCATTTCAAGAGTGAGTGGAATATAGATCTGACCGGGTCGTTTATAATTCAGAAAGCAATAATCCCAGATATCTCCGTGCGTCAGGTAGTTTTTGGCCTGCGGCTCGATTTTATAAATATGGTGCGGGTTGTTTTTTTCAAACAATTCGAAAAATAGAAACATTTCATTCAGATTCGGAAACGGTTTCTTACTGTTGGCAAACGGAAACCACAGTTGATCCTTAAATCCAAATCCCGAGTGAATATCCAGCGAAATCACACAATCTGAATTTTTCAGAACATCCTGTACCACATCAAAGACAAACTGGGTTTCTTTTTCCACAGCGTGGCCACGGTACCACGGCAATTTATTCGAATAATGATGGCCTCCAAGTAAAAACGGCACCTTCTCTTCTGATTCAATAGGTGCGTTCCGCATCAGATCCACACCATTTGCATTCGACCTGGTTGTTTCAAAATAACCCGTCGGGTTTACCAATGGAACAAACACCACCTGAATTTTTTTAAGCATTTCGAGCA
>JAYUOK010000035.1:0-2143 GCA_043760925.1 Bdellovibrio sp.
TTGTGGCGGGCGGATTTTTGTCTCAACCCATTTATGTTTTTTTATTTGTAAAATAAAAACGAGGAAATTATGTCAACAAAACTAGATAGCAAAATTCCGAGTGGTCCAATTGAATCTAAATGGGAAAACCACAAGTTCGACATGAAGTTGGTGAACCCCGCCAACAAAAGAAAACATTCTGTCATCGTAGTTGGAACTGGCTTGGCTGGCGCGTCTGCAGCAGCTTCTTTCGGCGAATTGGGTTACCGTGTAAAATCTTTTTGCGTTCACGAGTCCCCACGGCGCGCGCATTCTGTTGCCGCCCAAGGCGGAATAAATGCTGCGAAAAACTATCAGAATGACGGCGACTCTGTCCACCGCCTGTTCTATGATACCGTTAAGGGCGGAGATTTCCGCGCCCGCGAAGCAAACGTTCACCGATTGGCCGAAGTTTCTGTTAATATTATTGATCAAGCAGTGGCTCAAGGAGTGCCGCTGGCCCGAGAGTACGGCGGACTTTTAGCGAACCGATCGTTCGGCGGCGCTCAGGTTTCAAGAACTTTTTATGCTCGTGGACAAACAGGTCAACAATTACTTTTAGGCGCATACTCGTCGATGATGAGACAAGTCGATCTTGGCAACGTGCAGCTGCATACTCGCCGCGAAATGTTGGATTTGGTCATGATTGATGGCAAAGCGCGCGGTATTGTGGTGCGAAATTTATTAACTGGAGAAATTGAATCGCACGAGGCCGATGTTGTGGTCATTGCTTCAGGCGGATATTCAAACGTATTTTATTTATCAACCAACGCGATGGCATGTGCTGTAACTGCCGCTTGGAAAGCGCATAAGCGCGGCTCGTACATGGCAAATCCTTGTTATACACAAATACATCCGACGTGCATTCCGGTTCACGGCGAAAACCAATCCAAACTGACGCTGATGTCAGAGTCTTTAAGAAATGATGGGCGTATTTGGGTCTCAGGTAAAAAAGATGACAAGCGTTCTGCAAATGAAATTCCAGATACTGAGCGCGATTATTTTTTAGAGCGCATTTATCCAAGCTTTGGAAATTTGGCTCCGCGAGATGTGGCCTCACGACAAGCTAAGTACCGTGTTGACCAAGGCTACGGCGTTAAAGGCGATCACGCTGTGTATTTAGATTTTAGAGATAGCATCAAACGCCTTGGTGAAGATAAAATTTCTGAGCGTTATGGAAATCTTTTTCAGATGTATGATAAAATCACGGGCGAAAATCCGTATAAAACGCCGATGCGAATTTACCCAGCTCCGCACTACACAATGGGTGGCTTGTGGGTTGACTATAATCTGATGAGCACCATCCCGGGATTATTTGTCGCTGGCGAAGCTAACTTTTCTGATCACGGAGCTAACCGTCTTGGGGCTTCGGCATTGATGCAGGGATTAGCAGACGGTTATTTTGTGCTGCCATACACAGTGGGCGATTATATTGCCAACAACAAAGTAACTCCGGTGACGACGACTCACGATGCTTTCAAAAACAGTGAAAACATGGTGAAAGAAGAAATTAAGAAATTGATGGACACGAAAGGTGCGCGCACGGTTGAAAGTTTTCATAAAGAACTTGGTCGCATCATGTGGGAAAACTGCGGCATGGCCAGAAACAAGCAAGGCCTTACGGAATCAATAACTCGCATTCAGAAATTACGTGAAGAATTTAAACACAACGTTCTTGTGCCAGGAGAATCCGTCGGAGTGAATTCGGAACTTGAAAAAGCAGGTCGGGTTGCAGATTTTATCGAACTTGGTGAATTAATGTGCCGAGACGCATTAGCCCGCGAAGAATCTTGCGGCGGACATTTTCGCGAAGAACATCAGGTCGACGGCGAAGCAAAACGTGATGATGAGAAATTTTGTAATGTTTCAGCCTGGGAATGGAATGGCGACGCAAAACCACAGACATTGCATACGGAAGATCTTAGTTTTGATAATGTTAAACTAGCGACACGTTCGTACAAGTAAGAGGATAAAATGGAACACAAAAAAAATATCAATCTAAAACTTAAAGTTTGGCGACAAAAAAACGCTCAGTCCGAAGGTGCGTTTGAAAATTACTCTGCCAACGATGTTTCACCAGACGCATCTTTTTTAGAAATGTTAGATGCAGTCAATGAAGATTTAA
>JAYUOK010000036.1:0-103376 GCA_043760925.1 Bdellovibrio sp.
CCATGGCTTGCTGATCTAAAAGCTAACGGCCACGATATGGGCAATGATTTCGCTCACGCCGTCAATTCCGAGCCCGATCGTCATGAAGATCTCAGCATCTCAACATTTCTTACTAACGAGTTCTTTGGTTGGATCGACACGCAAAATGAACCGTGGTTTACTCATCTAAGTTATCTACGCCCGCATCCGCCATATGCCGCCGCGGGGAAATGGTCGCGCGAGTACTCGCCTGAAGAGATAGACATGCCGATTACGCCTTCTGAAAGTCGACATCCATTCCATGATGCGGTGATGCAAATCGAAAACTCTGCCGCGCCAAAAACTGAGGCTGGTATTCGCCATATGCGGGCACAATATTACGGAATGATCGGCGAAGTTGATCATCACATTGGCAGAATTTGTAAAAAACTGCGCCAACGAAACGAGTGGGATAACACGCTGATAATCGTGACCGCGGATCATGGTGACCAACTAGGTGATCACGGCTTAAAAGAAAAGCTTGGCTATTTTGAAGGCAGTTATCACATCATCGGTATCATTCGGGATCCAAAAAATCAACAAGCGCACGGACGCGTGGTGCAAGAGTTCACAGAAAATGTTGATATTTTCCCGACCATTGCCGAGGCGATTGGTGCGCCAGTGCCGCTGCAATGTGATGGGGCTCCTCTCGGTGAGTTTCTTCGCGGCGAAACGCCTAATCGTTGGCGCAATGGAGCATCATATGAATACGACTGGCGACACATATATATAGATGACAATCCAGCGGGCGCCGCGAAAAATTGGCCGAGCGACGATCGACTCGAGCGACAACATCTGGCAGTTCGTCGCACGAAAGATGCCGCGTACGTACAATTCGGCAACGGAAGTTGGCTGGCCTTTGATCTTGCCAAGGATCCAACTTGGCGGACAACATTCGATGATCCAGCGCGCGTCCTACCACTCGCCCAAGAAATGTTGTTGTGGCGGTCGCATCACACTGATCGAAATCTGACTGGAATGTTGCTGGAGAATGGTGGCGTTGGTCGCTGGCCATTTGGGGTTTCGTGGCGTTACGACGCGCGAACCAAGTAGAGTTATCACAATCCAGTTGTCCAAACGCAGATAGATTTCATCGCGTGGCTGTGCAACGTTTCGCAGAACATCTCAAGATGCCGTGGCCAAACGGTCGTGGCATGAGTTACGAAATCGCTAGCCAGACACCAGGAGAACCTGGTTGGACATGGCGTGTAGCAATCGCACCAGTTTTGGAAGACTGCACTTTTTCTCATTTCGAAAATGTGCATCGACAGTTGCTTATTATTTCTGGCGGCGAGATGATTCTAACAGTCGGTGGGACCACGGTTGTTTGCAAACCTGGTGAAGTCGCCGAGTTTGCTGGTGATGTCGCGACAACAGCAAGACTCATAAGCGGCCCGATTGTGGATCTCAACTTAATGACCGTCCGCGGCAAGTCAAGCGGGATTATGACTCATTGCACCCAACTAGGTGTACTCCCGGTTTGCGAAATGCTTGTTGCGGTAACCGACGAAGTTGAGATCGTAGTTGATGATCAGGTTACGAACCTAAACCACCAGGATGCATTTCTTGGGGCCCATGACAAACAAATAGTGCTTCGCTCGGGTACGGTTGCCCTGATATCTCTGGCTCGATAATTGGGTTTACTCGCGAAGTATCGGCGAGAATGTAGATCATGAGTGGTCCAAGAGTTGTGCGCGCTCCGCGCGGCACCCAGTTGTCTTGTGCGAACTGGCAAATCGAAGCACCGTATCGAATGTTGCAGAATAATTTGGATCCTGATGTAGCCGAACGACCAGATGACCTTGTCGTATATGGCGGCTCCGGTCGCGCGGCGCGCAGTTGGGATGCGTTCGATGCAATGACGCGGACACTGCAACGACTCAAACCAGACGAGACGATGCTCGTGCAATCAGGCAAACCAGTCGGCGTGTTTCGCACACACGAATGGGCGCCGCGAGTCTTGCTGGCGAATTCAAATCTTGTCGGCGAATGGGCAACTTGGGACGAGTTCCGTCGACTCGAGGCAATGGGCTTAACGATGTATGGCCAGATGACGGCCGGATCTTGGATTTATATTGGGACGCAAGGAATCGTTCAAGGTACTTACGAAACATTTGCTGAAGTTGGTCGCCAACATTTCGGCGGAAGTCTTGAGGGTCGAATTATTTTAACGGCGGGTCTTGGCGGCATGGGCGGAGCACAGCCATTAGCGGGGGTTTTTGCAGGGGCCACAGTTCTTGCGGTTGAAGTCGACCCGGCTAGTATTGAAAAAAGATTAAAAACAAAATACGTCGACGAAAGTACGACTGATATCGGTGATGCAATTGCTCGCGTGCAAAAGTATGCAAAAAATAAAGAAGCAAAATCAGTCGCCCTTCTGGGCAATATGGCTACCGTCATTCACGAATTGTTAAAGCGTAATTTTATTCCCGATATTGTGACCGACCAAACTTCTGCGCATGATCCGTTAGTGGGCTATTTACCCGAAGGTTACGACGTTGAAACGGCTGCGGTTTTTCGTAAAGAGAATCAAAAGGCATACTTAGAAGCGGCCTACAAGTCGATGGCAAAACACGTCGAAGGAATGCTTGCGATGAAAGCCAAAGGTGCAATTACTTTTGACTACGGTAATAACTTGCGTGCGCGGGCTCAAGAAGCCGGCGTGAAGAATGCATTTGATTACCCAGGTTTTGTTCCGGCCTATATTCGTCCATTATTCTGTAAAGGCAGCGGACCATTTCGCTGGGTCGCTTTATCCGGAGACCCGAACGATATCAAAGTAACCGACGACGCAATTCGTGAATTATTCCCGCATAAAAAAGATTTATTACGCTGGCTCGATATGGCCGAAAAAAGAATTCAGTTTCAAGGATTGCCGGCAAGAATTTGTTGGCTTGAGTATGGCGAGCGCGCCCAGGCTGGCTTGATGCTGAATCAATTAGTCAAAGATGGAAAAGTAAAAGCACCCATCGTTATTGGTCGTGATCATCTAGACTGTGGTTCAGTCGCCAGCCCAAATCGCGAAACAGAAGCGATGAAAGATGGCTCTGACGCCGTTAGTGATTGGCCGATGCTATCGGCCATGGCATTGGTCGCCAGTGGATCAACTTGGGTTGCGCTTCACCACGGCGGCGGGGTCGGTATGGGGTATTCTCAGCACTCAGGGCAAGTGGTCGTTGCAGATGGGACGGATGCAGCGGCGAGAAGAATTCAAAGGGTATTAACAACTGATCCAGCCATGGGAGTATTTAGACATTTAGATGCGGGATATGAATTAGCTCACGAAACGGCACAAGAGCGCGGAGTTAAAAGTTGCTGGTTATAGTCTAGGGAATTCTTTTTGTAAAAATTAAACTGCCTTCGTCTTTGTAGGCTAACTGCCACTGCGGATGATTGACCAGGTTATTTAACAACGCCTCGTTACCGCGGAATCGATCAAGTAAGAACGCTTGAATTTGGTATTTATCAACTTGCTGGCTGAAGGTTTCAATACCTCCAGAAAACGCGGCGTATTCGTTTAAAAACAGATTCGTACCGGTCACAAATCCGTGATAAAAAATTTTACGTTTTCCTTCCCAATGCCAAGATAAATAACTGCCAAATAGGTGCGAGTTGAAGACGTTTCCCACTTGCGGACTGTCTAACAGAATTTGTGCGGACTTGGCCGGAACTAATGCGGGATCTAGGCCTAAGCCAAATGTACGCGGGCCCGAAATCAATTGATAACCAAGAGTCATATTTTTAATTGCGAAAATCAAGGCAACGGCGGCTACGGCGTAATTCAGTTTCTTTGAAAATTTAAAATCAGTTAAGCTCAAACTTAAAAATGAATTAATAAGGACTAGTGCAAAGCATAAAGTGGGCACAAACCGGATCGCGTACAGGCCGTAAATTATAAAAAAGAAGGAAGCCGCCGCTTCAAAGTAGGGACGTGTACGCCGTAATTTATATAGTAAGAATAGATTAAGTAAAATAAGAAGCATTAGGAATAAGGTCTGAGGTTGGTACAAAAACATCGGATCTAAAGTTGGCATCCACTCAAAATAATACTTCCTGAAAACCACTCCTTCATTTCTTGCAAACTGCAGTGGGTAAAGAAACCCATCTAAACCTTTTGGATTCACTAAGCAAAGCAGAATCGAAGTTAAAGAAAGCCCTGCGAATTGAATGTAATCTGGATTTCGGAACTTTTTAAAGTTCACGAGCAAGAACAATAGACAAAGCGCCCAACCAATCGGAAAGACCGGATGTATGTTCACCCAAAATAAAAAAATGAATGGAAGAAGATACTTCCACCGCCCTGGGTTTTGGTTTTCATGAAAAAGTAGAAAAAGAAGTCCAACAATAAAAAAATCGGAAAATAAAGAAGTACGCTCCATCAGACGAAAGCTCATCGCGTACATCGCAATAAAAACTGAAATGCCCCAAATAAATAAGCTTACGGACGTTATCTTTCTATTTAAAACGGGTAATGAAAGAAAAAATGTGATGAAAAACGTTTTTAATATGATGATTAAATTGAAACCGCCCAGTACATAAAGACCGTAAAAAATAAAATAACCTAGCCATTGATGCATGATCGTCCAGCGGTATTCACTTAACGTATAAAGAAAAAGATCGTATTGCGGTAGAGCACCGCTTTTAAAGTATTCTTTTGCAACAGCTAAGTACATAAATAGATCGTCAGATTGAATGGCATAGCAGGTTAAACTGATCACCAACAAAACAATACTGATTATGAAAAAAGATCTCATTTTTTTATTCTTCCAGCTATCACTTGAAACACAAGCCCTAAGGTCTAGGTTTGGCGGGATTGCGTCGTAAACATATTCATATATTCGTACATTGGTCGAGTATTCTTTTCGGAACAAGTGTCGATAAGTTTATGTCATACTCAACGCAGTTTTTAAGGAGCCGAATTTGAACAATTCATTATTTTCTAGATGGTTAAGCCACCCCACATATTTTCTATTCTGGTTGGCAGTCGGTTTTTATAGTTGGTCGTTTACTCTGAATTCAAAGAATTATGAACCTGCCGGCGAGAAAATTGAGTTTTCTTCGATGGCCGAAAAATTCAATAAAGTTGAAACCGAAGAAGAAATTTTGGCCACCGAATTTGATGAACTTCAAGCTAAATCTGATCATCAACTTCTTGAAGAGTTGGAAGAAGTTTCAGAAAATTACGATATGTCAAAAGTGACTGATCCCTATGCGGTTGATCCACAAATGGTTAGTGAGTATGACGAAAGATTGGCCGAGCTACCATATTCGACCGCCAACAATTTTTTTTCCTATGAGCATATTTCAGATAATGAAATCAAATTTCAATTCGAAGAACCTTCAAAATGTGCACCGGCAAAGCTTCATTATGAAAAGTTAATCAGTTCGAATCCAAAATTAAAATCTTGGATTCAGCTTCCTGAGACTGAAAGCCCTGCGTTGCCTTTAAGATGCATCACGCATATTATGAATAGTGTTACTTTGCCTAAAAAGAATTATGCAATTTGCACAAAGCCAAGTGGAGCTGGTCGCCGCGGCGCCGAGAAATCTTGTACAACGCCGAAGATGGTATCGTTAACTTATAATATGTATGTTGATGTGACTGATTGTTTTAATTTAAATCCAAAAGATCTACTTCCTAAGATCTCTAACGAAAGCGGCTTTGCATTGAATGCCTACGGCGGTATGGGCGATGGCGGTATTGGGCAATTGACCGGAATTGCAATTGAAGAAGTTAATAAAGTTTACGATACGTATATGACTCAAGTTTTAAAAGCGGCGGCCAATAAGCCGTCATGTGCGCGTATTTCAAAAGACAAAAGCTTGTTAACAAAGGCATCGCACTCTTCTGCGGATCGTTGTTCTTTAATGGCTGCACCCGAAAATCCATTAAAGAATTTAATCTACATGGCCATCCTAAATCGAATGAATATGGATCGTATTTCGGGAATCAGCTATTTGGCTGGCACAGACTATTTAGCTAAAGATGGTGACTGGATCCCGGTCAAGCATAACTCAACCGATGAATTTGGCGGGGTTTTCAAAAAGTATCAGCTCAAGGAAAAACTAGAAAAGCTTGGAATCAGAAATGCAAACTTACACTTCTTTAAGGATGCATTAACATTTGCCGGTTATAACATGGGAACTCCAACGTCGATTCGACTTTTTGATGAATATTTAAGTAAACGCTTAGGGTTAAAAAAGGGTGGCCAAAAGTCTAATTTAGGCAGCCCTTATCAGTTCGACGAGAATGAAGATTACCCAAAAGCGATAAAGACTTCGCTGAAAGATTTTGATTTTCACAACACGGCGGTTGGCCGCGATGTCGATGGTAAAGAAAAAAGTGTAGTGACGATTGCCCGAATGCAAGTTGCTTCATTTGCCATTGGAAAAAATGATAAACCCGAAGTTAAATTACAAAAAGTAAAACGCAGAAAAGAACTTCCAAGGCAGTGGGCCATGGCGCATTTAAAGACGTTTCCTGAATACTTAGCGTACCGCGCGAATTCTTACGATGGAACTTCCAAGGGAAGATATACCATGCACGGAACTCCGGGATATTTAAACTTAGTCGCCGAAAAGAATAAATCAATGAGAAATTTATTTAACGGAGCTGGAACCAGCCCCGACTATTGTTCAAATCCGAACTTTTTGAAGATTAAAAACTAACCCTGGCGCTGTCGTTTATCGACGGCAAGGGCTGCTTCACGAATGACTTCACTCATCGTTGGATGTGAGTGAAAGCTGCGGGCTAAGTCTTCGCTGGATCCGCCGAATTCCATTGCGACAATAATTTCACCCAACATTTCAGATGAATTCGCGCCAACAATGTGGCCACCAATAATTCGATCCGTTTTCTTATCAGTTATGATTTTAACAAAGCCATCGGTCGTACCCTTAGCTTTAGCTCGGCCATTCGCTGCAAATAAGAATTTACCAACCGCAATTTCAATTCCGGCGGCTTTGGCTTCGGCTTCGGTCATACCTACCGATGAAACTTCAGGGTGAGTGTAAATAACTGAAGGGACTGTTGCGTAATTCACATGGCCAAAGCCAGTCGCTAAATACTCGGCCACGGCAACGCCTTCTTCTTCGGCTTTGTGCGCTAGCATAGGACCTACAATCACATCGCCGATTGCGAAAATGTTTGGAACGTTGGTTTGGTAGTGGGCATTTGTTTTTACTCGGCCACGGTCGTCTTTTTCAATTTGAACATTCTCTAAACCTAAACCATCGGTAAATGGTTTTCGCCCGGTTGATACTAAAACAACATCACCTTGGATTGACGATTTTTTACCGTCGGATAAAGATTCATAATCAAGTTCAACCCGGCCACCGGCAGATCTGGAAGCGGTCACTTTCGTTGAAGTCATAAAAGTAATGCCCAATTTTTTCATCGAACGCAGTAGTGAGGCGATCGCGTCTTGTTCCATCATGCTGCAGATCTTGTCGGCAAATTCAATCACGGTTACTTTTGAACCTAATCGGGCCCACACGGAAGCCATTTCAAGACCGATCACGCCGCCGCCGACAACTAGCATTTCTTTCGGAACGAAATCCAAAGCTAATGCGCCGGTCGATGAAACAATTTTTTTCTCATCAAATTTTAAAAAAGGTAACTCGACCGGTGTTGAACCCGTTGCGATCACTATATTTTTAGTTTGAATTTCAGTCTTAGTTCCATTCGCATCGGTTACTTCGATGGTCGTAGGGTTGACGATACGAGCCATTCCTTTAATTCCAGTGATTTTATTTTTCTTGAACAGAAATTCGATTCCGCCGGTTAGTTCGCCTACGATTTTACTTTTACGTGCCATCATTTTTTCTAAATCAAGTTTAACTGATTCAATCTTAATCCCGTGATCGGCATAATCGTGTGAGGCTTCATGAAATAGTTCAGAGCTTTGCAAAAGAGCTTTTGAAGGGATGCAACCAACATTCAAACAAGTACCGCCAAAAGTTTTATCTTTTTCAATGACGGCCGTTTTAAACCCAAGCTGTGCCATGCGAATCGCACCTGTGTAGCCGCCAGGACCCGCACCAATTACAACAATATCAAAAGCATCCATCTGAAACTCCGGACTTCTTTATTTATAAAATCTTTTTTGAACCTAACTAGATCTCTAACAATAAACGTTCAGGGTCTTCAACGCCTTCTTTAATCTTCACTAAAAAGCTAACGGCTTCTTTGCCATCAAGCATGCGGTGATCATAAGAAAGTGCTACGTACATCATCGAGCGAACTTCAACTTTACCATTAATCACGACAGCGCGTTCTTCGATTTTATGTAAACCTAAAATCGCACTTTGCGGAGGGTTTAAAATCGGAGTTGATAAAAGCGAACCGAAAACGCCACCATTGGTGATCGAAAAAGTTCCACCCGTCATATCATCCGGAGTAATCTTACCGTCGCGGCCCTTAAGTGCTAAATCACGAATGGCTAATTCAATTCCCGCAATCGTATGAAGATCCGCGTCTTTAATAACGGGAACCATCAAACCACGCTCGGTCGAAACAGCTAGACCGATGTTATAATAATTATGGTATTCAATTTCTTGTCCATCAACCCAAGCATTCGCCGCAGGAATTGCTTTTAACGCTTCGATGGCCGCTTTCACGAAAAATCCGTTGAAACCTAAGTTAACTCCGTATTTTTCTTTGAACTTATCTTTATATTTTGTGCGAAGTTCTAAAATTTTCGTCATGTCGACTTCGTTGAAGGTCGTCAAGATCGCAGCATTATGCTGAGCTTGAAGTAAGCGTTCAGCAATTTTTTTACGGATGTTCGTCATCGGCACGCGTTTGATATCGCCCTGTTTTGATGGGCTGGAGCCGCCCAGGCCAGAAATAATGGGTACAACCGTCGGTGCAGAAGGAGCTTTCGCAGCCGGTGCCGGAGTCGAAGATTTTGCGCCAACGGGTGCGGAAGCCACATCACCTTTTGTTAATCGACCACCAAGGCCTGTGCCGGTTACAGTCGATGGATCAACACCGCGCTCGTTCACAACCCGTTGAACCGCCGGTGACATGTGAGCTTGTAAATCAGGATGAGTCGCGCGTCCGGCAGGAGCCGTCGTAGCTGCGGGTTGTGCGGGAGGTGGAGCCGCCGTGGTCGAAGCGCCTGCGGCGGGTTTCGCATCCGTATCAATCGTCGCAACAGTTGCGCCAATCTTAACAGTTTCACCGGCTTGCGCAGAAATAGTTAGTAAACCATCTTTTTCAGCGACCACTTCGACTGATGCTTTATCAGTTTCAAGAAGCATCAGCACGTCATTCATTTTAACGAAGTCTCCAGAATTTTTTGTCCAGCTGCCGATGATGGCTTCGGTAATTGATTCTCCGACTGTGGGAACTTTCACATCTATTTTCATTTGAGAATAACCTTTCGCTAAAATGCTTTTTATAAAACTAAATCATTAATTATAACTTAAATACGTCCGCAATAATCAGTTGCTGTTCTGCCTTATGACGATAGTTTGAACCAGTTGCGGGGGATGATCGTTCAGATCGGCCCACGTAGCGAATCGCTAATTTTGAATTCATCTGTACTAGAAGTTCCATCATCTTAAAGAACACAAATTGGTATGCGCCCATATTCTTAGGCTCTTCTTGAGTCCAAACTAGTTTCTTCGCATTTGGATATTTTTCTAAAATTTCTTCAATACGCCAAGCTGGAAACGGTGAAATTTGTTCGATGCGAATTAAGGCGGTCGATAGATCTTTTGTTTTTTCGCGCTCTTCTAATAATTCGTAATAAAACTTTCCTGAGACGAAAACTAATTTTTCAACCTTTTTCGGATCGGAAATAAATGCATCGTCTAAAACTTCGTGAAAACTTCCGTTTGCTAACTCTTCAATGGTGTTCGTTGCTCGCGGATGACGAAGAAGTGATTTTGGCGACATGATGACTAATGGTTTTCTGAAATCACGCTTCACCTGACGGCGAAAAGAATGGAAAAGCTGGGCAGGCGTTGTTAAATTTGCAACTTGAATATTATTTTGCGCAGACAATTGTAAAAAGCGCTCTAACTTTGCCGAAGAGTGCTCGGGACCCTGACCTTCGTAGCCATGTGGTAATAAAAGAACCAGACCGCTCATTTGTTGCCACTTTGATTCACCCGCAGTTAAGAATTGATCGATGATGATTTGTGCTCCATTGGCGAAATCACCGAACTGAGCTTCCCACAAAGTTAAAAAGCTTGGATCGGTGATTGAATTTCCGTATTCGAAACCCATCACCGCATATTCAGATAAGATAGAATCGTAGACGCAAAAGTGAGTTTTATCGGAATTCAACTGCTTCAGCGGAAAAAACGCTTCGCCCGTTTTTGTATCGTAAAATGCTGAGTGACGGTGAGTGAAAGTTCCACGCACACAATCCTGACCCGTTAACCGAACCGAAGTGTTTTCTTGTAATAAACTTCCGTAAGCTAAAAGTTCGCCCATGCCCCAGTCGACTGCTTCTCGACCTTCGGCCATAGCTTTACGGGTTTCAACTAATTTGACTAATTTTGGATGGATATTGAAGTTTGCCGGAACGCTTGCGACCGTCATTCCAACTTTTTTTAACGTCGCAACATCAATAGAAGTCTTAGTTGGTTTTTCAATATCGGCCGAAGTGGCTTTCTTAAGGCCTTTCCAGGCTCCTTCGAATTTAAAAGTTTTAATTTTCGGCGGAGTTGTTTTCGCCTTTTCATAAATTTGCTGAAGATCATTCATTCGGCCAGTCATCATCGTATCAGCAAAAGCTTGATCGCAAACTCCGGATTGAACTAATTGTTTTGCATAAAGTTCACGTAGCGTAGGATGCTTACGAATAATTTCGTACATCAGTGGCTGAGTGTAGGCAGGTTCGTCACCTTCATTGTGCCCGTATCTGCGGTAGCAAATCATGTTCACGACGATATCGCGTTTATATTCTTGTCGATAACGAATAGCAATATCCACCGCGCGAACGCAAGATTCAACATCATCACCATTACAGTGAATCACCGGAATCGATAATACTTTTGCGACATCTGATGAATAATGTGAAGAGCGTCCATTTTCAGGGTTTGTCGTAAATCCAACTTGATTATCAATTACTAAATGAATCGTGCCGCCAACGGTGTAACCGCGCACGTGCGCCATCTGAAAAACTTCCATCACGACACCTTGGCCGGCAAAAGCGGCATCACCGTGAATAAGTATGGGGATAACTCGCATGCGATCTTTATTATCTCCGCGGCGTCTTTGCGATGCGCGAGCCATACCCAGTACAACGGGATTAACCGCTTCTAAATGTGACGGATTAAATGCTAAGTGGGCCGCCACGTTTCCATTCGGCGTTTTCTTTTCAGTCGAATAACCTAAGTGGTATTTAACGTCGCCATCGAAATCTTCAAGGGGAGTTTCTAATTCAGTCGGTCCGTTAAAATCAGCGAACATCTGGCCAATATCTTTTTCCATGAAATTTGCTAAAACGTTGATACGGCCACGATGGGCCATACCAATGACGATTTCTTCAGTTTTTAAAGTTGCACCCTTCGAGACGATGCGATCAAGCATCGGTAACAAAGCGTCGCCACCTTCAACCGAAAATCTTTTTGTTCCAACGTAGCGGGTATTAATAAATTTTTCTAATGATTCAGCATTGGTTACTGAATTTAAGATCTGCTTTTTTTCGTCGGCAGATAATTTGAAATTTGGTTGATTTTGTTCAAACTCTTTAATGAACCAATTTCTAATTTCTGGAAGAGCATCCGAAAACTGCGCGGTCAGTTTACCGCAGTAAACTGATTTTAAGTGCGCGATGATCTCGGCCAAGGTGCCATTTGGTTTTCCAATCAGCGATCCGATTTGAAAACGTGTATTTAAATCTTTCTCAGATAATTTAAATTTACTCAGTTGTAATTGATCGCTAGGTGCGACCGAATTTGCCAACGGGTCTAAATCAGCTTCGAAGTGTCCGTAGTCACGGTAAGCTGAAATAAGATCGTAAACATTCAATTCTTTTTCAGAAAGTCCGAAGGCTCCGTCTTGCGCAAACTGAACGCCTTCGAAAAAGCGTTTCCATTCAGTGCCGACCGAGTCCGGTGATTGTTTATATTGATTGTAAAGTGATTCTAAATAATCAAGATTCATATGATTCATAGTAATTTGACCCCAACTGTATTTCGAAGCATGATCGTCTCATAAAACGAACCGAAGATGTATCAATATTTGAATTCAGTTGTGTCACTTGTTGAAAACATGAAAAGGTTAAAGATCAGAGGAGATTAGAGTGTACACACTAGTAGTCATTCGCCACGGGGAATCTGTTTGGAACAAAGAAAATCGTTTTACTGGTTGGAAAGATGTCGACCTGTCTGAAAAAGGCATCAGTGAAGCACAAAAAGCGGGCAAAATATTAGCCGAGAAAAAATACGATTTTAACATGGCCTACACCAGTCGACTGACTCGGGCCATCAAGACACTTAATTTTATTTTAGATGAGATGAAGCTGCAATGGATACCCGTAACGAAAGAATGGCGATTGAACGAACGTCATTACGGCGGCCTGACTGGCCTAAACAAAGCCGAAACGGCGGCTCAACACGGTGAAGACCAAGTTAAAATTTGGCGCCGTAGTTTCGATACGCCTCCTCCGCAAATGGATGCCAATCATGCCGAGCACCCATCGAAAGATCCGCGCTATGCAGACGTGCCCTCTCGAGAGTTGCCATCTGGTGAATCACTAAAGGAAACGATCGCGCGCTTTCTACCGGTATGGGATCAAAAAATATCGAAAGATATTTTAGCGGGGAAAAAAGTTTTAATTGCGGCGCACGGAAATTCTTTGCGGGCCCTCATTAAACATTTAGAACGCCAATCAACAGAAGAAATCATGGCCGTTAATGTTCCAACTGGAATTCCTTTAGTTTACCAACTTGATGTCGATACCAGTTCGCCCTCGGGATTCAAAGTGTTGAAAAAAGAATACCTAGGCAACGCCGATGAAATTGCGGAAGCGATGGCCCATGTAGCGGGGCAAGGTAAAAAAGCTTAATGAGTACAATCCTATTCAAGAACTTTCAGCTGGTGGATGAGAACTTTGTTGGTCTAACAGCAAAGTCGGCCATGTTAGTTAAAAATGGTCTCATTGAGTGGATCGGCCCTTCAACGAAGCTTTCAAGAAAAATCAAAATAACTAAAGAAATAGATTTAAAAAACAAAATTGTTTTTCCATCATTTATAGAATGCCATACCCATACCGTATTTGCGGGCTCGAGGGCTGAAGAATTTGAACTTCGAAATAATGGCGTTAGTTATCTAGAAATCGCAGCTCGGGGTGGCGGCATTTTATCAACCATGAAAGCCACACGAGAGATTTCGGCAGCGAATCTTTTAAAAATTTCGCAAAAGCGGGTTGATCACTTTCTTTTGCAAGGTGTTTCCACTTTAGAAATTAAATCGGGTTATGCTCTTGATTTAAAGAACGAAATAAAGATGTTGCAGGTCATGCGCAAACTGTCGGGGCCTAGAATTATCAGTACTTTTCTAGGCGCGCATGCAAAGCCTCCAGAGTTTAAAACAAATTCCGAATATTTAAAGTATTTAGCCAAAAAAGTTTTACCAGAAATAAAAAAGAAAAAATTAGCCGATCGAGTTGATATTTTTATTGAGAATAAATTTTTCGAAAAAGAAGAATCCGATCAATACTTAAAGGTCTGCGCTGATCTTGGATTTAAAATTACAATACATGCAAATCAGCTTTCGCAATCAAGCGGAGCTGATTTAGCCATGCAGTACAAAGCACATTCTGCCGACCATGTTATTCACCTTGATGATAATCATATACAAAATTTCGCTCGGTCGAAAACGGTTGCCGTGTTACTTCCCACGGCGGATCTTTATATGAAGTGTGCCTACCCTCCGGCAAGGAAGCTCATCGATGCAGGCGCCCAGGTCGCTTTGGCGACGGATTTTAATCCGGGAAGTTGTCCTTCGCAGGACATTTCATTGGTGGGTGTTCTTGCTCGGTTAGAAATGAAAATGACTTTGCCCGAAGTTTTTAAAGCCTACACAATTCGGGCGGCACAAGCCCTAGGGGTTGAACTTGACGAAGGTGCTCTAGCGGTAGGAAAACGAGCCAATTTTATTTGCACCGATGCCGGCTTAACTGATTTTTTCTATTCGGCCGGTTATACTCCAGAGCACCAACTTTTCATTCGTGGAAAGCTGACAAAACCTAGCAGAAAACGCGAAATTTAACGCGGCAAGATAAGAATTTAAGATTCTTACATTTTACTTGTAGAACCCACTAAATATTTCCTAGGCTACGTTCATGGCAGCAACATATTCTTCGTTTATGACGACAAAATTTTATAGTCCAGTATTCAATACCGCCCTATTTGATGGGCCGTTTAGAATCTACTTTTCACAAAGCTATGAGTCTTCAGCCTTGAAGATTTACCATTTGCTGCAAACTCAGTATGAAGACCTTTGGATCCAGCTTAAAAAGTGGACTCATAACTCGAAAGAGCATGTTTTCTTACTGATGTATCCGGAAGACAAAGATGTGCAGTTGGTTTTTGCAGATACAAAAAAAGACGTTAAGCATGCGGTTCATTTGCAGTCATGGGATGAAGGCATCGTGATCGGAATCTGCCAGCCTACTACAGATTTAGATTTAGCTATCCAAGTTGAAAAAATCGGTTCAGTTTTACAAGGCTGGGTCGAGAAACAAAAAAATAATGAAGTTTCGTTCTAAAAACAGATTGTTCAATCGCACACTCAATAACCAAGCCGGACAAATATTAGTCGAATATCTTTTATTAATGGTGATCGCCGTTGGTTGTGCCACTCTTTTGATAAAAGGATTAGTTGGTCGTGGCGATGTCGGAGCAAGCCGAGGGATCATCGTTCAACAGTGGGATCGAATTCTACATATTATCGGAAATGATATACCGGATTGTGCCAACCAAACCAATTTTAACACGCCAAACTGCCCTCAGCCTTAAGGGCTCACTTTTTCGCTAAAGATAGCTTGAGCCTCTTTTTTTAACCGCTTTATTCAATTTTTTTTGCATCGATTCTTGAATCTCATTTGCTAAATCAACACAAAGTTCGCGGTCTTCAACTTTCTCGGGTCCAAATGGCAAGTGGATTGGCTTTTCAAATATAATTTTCCATTTAGCGGGAAGCGGAATGATATTTAGCGGAAGCGGTAATACTAAGCCTCTTAAAAATTTAGAAAACTTGAGTTGCTGCAGATTAATATGCGTTTCTTCGGCGCCAATGATTAAGGTGGGAACAATTACGGCATCAGTCGTTAGCGCCATACGAATGAAGCCACGTTTAAATTCTTGTAGCTGATACTTTTTTGTTGTGGGTTTGAAATTACCCTGCTCGCCCTCGGGAAAGAGAACAATCAAATTATTTTTCTTCAATAGTGAAATGCCATTTTCAAAAGTCGCTTCGATAAATCCAAGTTTTTGTGCAGGCAGAGCCGTCCTTTCGGTTAGAAACCAAAGGTGATGAGTCATCACGCGTGGGATGCGTTTGGTGTTTTGCTGAAGGACGTAAGCCAATATTAAAGCGTCAAATCCCGAAAATCCGGAATGGTTCGGCGCGATGATCACCGGACCCTTCGCCGGTAAATTTTCAATTCCCTCAACTTCAAGCCGAAAATACTTTTTCATCAGCTCCATGAAAAATCTTGGGAAAACTTTATACAACAACGCATCAGCATCAAGATTGCTGAGGTTAAATATTTTTTCATTGGGTTTTTTAAAAAAATTGATCATGATGGTTCTATGAAAAAATATATCATGGCCATAGACCAGGGAACAACCAGTTCACGCGTCGTACTTATGAACCAAGCCGGAAGTCTCGTGTCGATGGGAACTTGTGAATTTAAGCAAATTTTCCCTCAGCCGGGTTGGGTTGAGCATGATCCAAATGACATCTGGAAATCAGTCATTACTTCGGCCGAGATCGCTTTAAAAAAAGTGCAAGCTTCTGGAGACGAAATTCTAACGATCGGAATTACAAACCAGCGTGAAACGCTTGTCGCATTTAGAAAATCTACCGGCGAGATTTTGCATAACGCGATCGTTTGGCAGTGTCGGCGGACGACGAAAATGTGTGATCAACTTCGAAAGAAGTGGGCGGCAAAGATAAAAAATAAAACGGGCCTTGTATTAGACCCTTACTTTTCAGCTTCAAAAATGCGTTGGCTGATTGAAAATGTAACCTCCGTGAAAAAAGCTTTGGCAGAAGATGATTTAGCATTTGGCACAATTGACACTTTTTTAATGTGGAAATTATCAGACCGAAAAATATTTGGCACGGACGTCAGTAATGCATCCCGCACAATGTTGATGAATTTAAAAACGGGGCGCTGGGATTCTGAACTTTTAAAACTATTTAAAGTTCCGTTAAGCGCGCTTCCTGAAATTAAATCATCTTCGGGTTTATTCGGAACAGTTCAAAACTTCAAATTTGCTACATACGGAACACCAATCACCGGCGTGGCAGGCGACCAGCAGGCGGCTTTATTTGGGCAAACCTGTTTTGAAACGGGTGAAAGTAAATGCACCTTTGGCACCGGAAGTTTTATCCTGATGAACACTGGATCTAAAATGTTAAAATCAAAGTCAGGTTGCCTAACGACGGTCGCTTGGAAAATTGGAAATGAAAAAATGCAATACGCTTTAGAGGGCGGAGCTTTCATTTGCGGAGCTGCGGTTGGCTGGTTGCGTGATGGTTTAGGACTTATCGAAAAAAGTTCTGAAATTGAAAAGCTTGCCGGATCAGTTGCCGATACCGGTGGCGTTGAATTTGTGCCTGCTTTAGCCGGATTAGGCGCACCTTACTGGAAGCCCGAAGCACGCGGGGAAATAACAGGCCTGACCCGTGGGACGACCAAGGCTCACTTAGCACGAGCCACCTTAGAATCAATGGCTTTACAAAACGCAGATATTTTATTCGCGATGCAAAAAGATTTAAATAAGAAAATGCGGGGTCTTCGGGTTGACGGGGGCGCTTCGGCCAATAATTTATTGATGCAGCTGCAGGCTGATTATTTGGGAACGTCGGTTGATCGCCCGCAACAAATCGAAACCACCGCCATCGGGGCCGCCTACTTAGCGGGACTCGGTGCGGGACTGTGGAAAAATTTAGATGAGATTCGTTCGATCTGGAAGAAGGATCAACAGTTCAAGCCGAAGATTACAAATAAAATGATGCTTCTTCGGCGTAAAAGCTGGTTGCGGGCAATTAAAAAAGCTTCAATTATTCAATCTTAGAGGGTGCCGCGACAGTCGTTTTCGTTTTACTAAATTCTTTAGCAGGGACTTTTTTAAACGTCGTATTAGGCATACCAAAGCCATTGTATTTTTGTGGTAAAATGCCTCGAACCGGCAGCGCAGAAATATTTGCGCAAAAGAATAAAAAAAGTATGGTCATCACTAAAGTTTTCACAATTTATTCTATTTCAAAATCAATGCCTTTGATCCTAGTCTATTGGAGCAATACATTGATTTTTAGCCCCAACAGCGGAAGTTTTGCAAAATTTGTTCGACAAATCTATATTGTCACTTCGCTTAGTCATTGGTCGCTGACCCTGCGCCATCTCAAATGAATACAATTCAAAGCCGTATTCTTTTTGCATAAAAAGATAAAGCTTTCTTTAAGGAGAACATATGAAAAATTCACTGGTATTTGTTTTGGCTCTTGGTTTATCGACTTTTGCGACGGCAACCGTACTCGCAGCTAAAGTTAAAAATGCGACCCCGGCGATTGTACAAGAAGTCGCAGCAAAAATGGCAAAAACGGATGTACGTGCCGTTATTAAAGAAGTTGAAAACACGGACGAGAATCCATGTATGCCTTCAGGAAAATCTTTTCAAGTTGAAATACAAGTGAAGCAGGCGGCCTACGACCATGAAAAATCAAAAGTAGTCTACTCTTGGGAATCGGTAAAAACTGTTGGTGTTGATCGTAATGGAAGAGTGATGGAAGTCTGCGCCGAATAATTAAGTCTTCGAGTTAATTTCTTTCATGTTGGAATTCATTTGCTTCAAACGAGCCGAAAATGATTTCAACATGGATGAAGCCCATAAAGGTAAATCATTTAGCATCAGCTCATATCCTTCGGCAGAAATTTTCATGGCTTTCACATCGGTCGTGGCTTGGGCCGAAGCGGTACGGGCCCCTTTGTCGATTAAAGCAAATTCACCAAAAGTTTCGCCTGGGTTTAGCCGAGCCACTTCAAACTTAGCCCCTTTTTTATCTTTCATAAAAATCGAAACTTCGCCTGATTCAATAATAAAAAAGTGTGCTTCAATATCACCTTCAAAAAATATAAAGTCGCCGGCTTTGAAGCTTTCTTTGGTAATTGAACTCATGCTGCCCCCTGATGAAATAAATCTAAACAAGAATCTAATCTAAATCATGCACAACTTTTAAAAAATTCACACGGATAATTTATGAAATGCCGTATTGACCAAGCCCATTTATAGTGATGAGACTTTGGTCGAGCATGCGGATTCTGACTTCGTTTTAATTCGGTCAACTTTCTTCCTGGTAAAAACCCTTTGTTCTTCGCTTTTATATTTAAACCGAGTTAACATATTTATCACCCCGAGCAAGGTTATATGATGTTGATGAAACGCAAAAAAAGTTTAAATTTTCTGACCCACATTCTGACCTATATTTTATTATCGCTTGTGCTGACGGGCACTTTTTCTTCCGTGAGCGAAGCGAAGAAATTAAAAAAATCTGCACTTAAGATAGAGATCAAACCATCAAGCGCGAAAATCGATTTAAAGCCTGATTCAGAACAATTGTTGAATCAGTTTTTCAAACAAAAAAATGCGGGTGAAAAAGAGAATGCTTTAAAGACCCTTGAAGGTTGGAAGGGTGTGTCCCCTGAAGAAAATTATTATAAGGCTTTTTTTGAAGCGCAGGTGCTTGAGTCAACGGATCAGTTTTGGAAACTTTATAGTTCATTAAAGAAAGATAAGAAACTTTTACGATTGCAACTGGAATCTTTAAAACAAATTTTAGATATAACTTTAGCAAGCGATAAAAAGTTTCCAATTGGTATTGATGAATTTAGAAAAGAAGCCAAAATTATTCTGCGAAAAATGCGCGGTTTGCCTGAAGGACTGCAGTTTGAATTGCAGTTTTTAAAGTGGATTCAAAAAAATGGAGTAACCGAAGAGCTTTGTCGTACCGAACGCCAACGTTGGCTCGCGCAAGTTGCGCTGCCCCTTGAAGAAGTCATGGGGGCCCTCAAAACCTGTCCCGTTGATTTTGATGATTTTACTTACCGTACACGGTTATTAATTTTCTCTGGCGAAGAGAAAAAAGCCCAGTCTGAAGTTGACGAATTTATTTCGACGCAAAAACTGCTTGATTGGGAAAAGGCTTACCTGCAGGCGATCTTTTTTTCGAACATTGGTGATCCGACCTCGGCATTTAATATCGTTAAAAAGTATGAAAAAGAATTACTCAGTTCAAAAGATTATTACGATAATCTGTTTTATATCGCCCAACGTGCTGGCGAATTAGAAAAAGCCGAAGAGATTATTAATAAAATTATCACTCAAGTGCCTTCCTCAAGCGAAAAGCGAGAATTCGTTTACCAAAAAGCCTTTCTTTTCTACCAGACAAAGCGTTACAAAGAAGCCATTGTTCTTCTAGATTCATTGATCAAATCAAATTCTTCGCATAAAAAAAGAAGAAAGCGTAATGATTACGACGATCTAACTTGGTTGCGTGCGTGGTGCCATTATTTAAATAAAGATTATGCCGCCGCACGTGATGGCTTTACCGAAAATAAAGATTGGACGCGCGATAAAACCAGAAATATTTACTGGTTAGCACAGTCTGAATGGGCATTAGAAAACCAGATGAAAGCTTTAGATTATTTTAAGCAGTTGGCGCAACCCATGATTGAAGGAAAGTTTTTTAATTACTATAACTTTTTAGCCTGGATTCGTTATGAATCGTTGAAGGGTGAAGTTTCGAATGAATATTTTAAAAATCAGTTAGCGAAAATGCGGTCGGGACGGGGCCAGTATGTACTTCCGGATGACTCAGCAAACCCACTGCGAATTGTACAAGAGTATAAAACTTATTTTGATGAGATCAGCACGACCGACGAAGGCGACATCATCGTTGCCAATCAGGATGCGGTGGTTGCCGTTCAATCCGACGTCAAAGGGATCGAAGTTGATAGCTCGGCAGAACTTAAAAAAGAAATCAACTGGGCCGATCACTTAACGTTGTGGGGTTATCCCGATTTTGCAAAATGGCATTTATTTGAAGTTGAAAAAGCGTTAGGTACGCGCGCTCGCGCTGAGCCCCTGATTCAATATTATCTTGATAAGAAATTATATTACCGGGCCCTCTCTTTGACCCAAAAGCTAACCTCACCACAACAGAAAAAGTTAAGCCTGAAGGATGATGAACTACTTTGGAAGTCACTTTATCCAAAAGCCTATGAGTTAAATGTACAGTCCGAGGCGGGATTACGCAGAATTAATCCTTACTTAATTTGGTCAATCATGAAGGCTGAAACACAATTTAAACACGATGCAATTTCTCCGGTCGGCGCAGTTGGACTCATGCAGTTTATGCCCTACACATCACAAAAAGTGGCCACTTTGCTTCGAGAAGACCATGACGTGAAGCAATTGTTCGAACCCCCACAAGCTGTCAAGTACGGAGCCATGTATTTAAAGAAGCTATCGGTTGAATTCAGTTCTCAAACTCCGCTTGTGGCCGCCGCCTATAATGGCGGACCGCACCGGGTAAAGCTTTGGTTACGTAATTTAGGAGATATCGATTTTGACGTTTTCGTTGAACACATTCCATTTGCTGAAACTAGAACTTACGTGAAGCGGGTATTAAGTTTTCATACGACATACCAGAAAATCTACGACGATAAAATTGATCACAAACAATTTCAGTGGCTGATCGAAAAAAATCAGTACAAATTAGTTCAACCGATCTCATTAAAAGAAGAGTGGAACTTTCCGATCCGCTAACCGTGAACTAAGTACGCTCTTTGCAGTTTTAAATCTCTTTTACGTAGAAGGAGATTTAAAATGGAGCAGAGAACACTTGTGAGCGGATTTTCGGAATTAAAAGATCTTTTGATTCGTACTTATAATATAGATAGCGATAGAAGTTTCATTAGGCTTTACTTTACTGAAGGCCGTAGGGGAGACGCGGAAATACTAATGCATGATTTTAATGACCATTCAAAAATGATCAGTGTCTGCACAGATTTGAATCGTAATATTATTCCTGGAAAAATAAAAGGAAATGCTCGTCATCTAGTTGAAAAGTCTCTAGAATTTGATTCACCATCAGAATTTTTAAATACCAATTTTATTTTATACGGCTTTTTTAGGTTTTAAATTCTGAACGGCTATGTCACTCTCGAGAATGCCAGCTAGTTCCATAAAAGCCTGTCGCATTTCTTCAGGTGTTAGCGCAGGACGCGGTATACCATCCTCATTGGCCCAGCTTAAATGTGATTCCTGGGTGCGTGTGCCATCGTCATTTATAACTGAAAGGAAGCCACTGCGGTCAAGTCGGCAGAAAATAATAATATAGTTTTCATGGCTTCCGGCCACTTCGAACCATTCTTTTTTTTCAATCATTCCGCGATCTTTTTTATCCATGACCATGACGTCATCAAAATGCGCAAGTTCGGTAATTTTAATTGTTTGGCTGTCAGGGCGTTCAAAGTAAAAGTGAAAACCTTTTTTAAAGTTTTGTCCAAAATGCGCTTCGACTTCAAAGACCAGCAATTCGTAAAATTCTTTCTCGCTAAATTCTTTTCCGACAAAATCTTGAAAGTTCATTCTGTTTTATCGGAAGAACTGGCCGAGTAATTAACGCCTAACCAAAGTTCGACCAAAGTAGAGGCCTAGACGTTAAACTTGAAGAATAAAATATCGCCGTCTTTAACGGTATACTCTTTACCCTCTGAACGGTATTTGCCCGCTTCTTTAACGGCGGCTTCACTTTTCAAAGTGAAAAGTTCATCACAGTGGTATGCTTCCGCACGGATGAAGCCCTTTTCGAAATCCGTATGAATCACTCCCGCGGCTTGGGGGGCTTTAAATCCTTTTTTAATCGTCCATGCGCGAACTTCTTTTTCACCCGCAGTGAAGTAAGTATAAAGGCCCAGTAAAGAGTAAGCTTCGCGAATCAATCGATTTAGTCCCGGCTCGGTCGCGCCTAAGCTGTCTAGGAAATCTTTTCTTTCTTCAGGTGGTAATTGCGCAATATCGGCTTCCATCGCAGAACAAATGATAATTGTTTTGTTATTTTCTTCAGCCGCGCGTTTTTCAACGGCGCGTACCCAATCATTACCGCCGGCCGCGAAATCAGTATCGTTCACGTTACACGCGTATAGAACC
The DNA here is from genome assembly GCA_043760925.1 of Bdellovibrio sp. Taxonomy (GTDB): domain Bacteria; phylum Bdellovibrionota; class Bdellovibrionia; order Bdellovibrionales; family Bdellovibrionaceae; genus Pseudobdellovibrio. The sequence continues at coordinate 22,426 of JAYUOK010000036.1, forward strand.
GGCTTACTAGTTAGTAAATGCATATCGTATGAGTAAGGAAGTTCAAGATCATTTAGCGCCACTGAGCGTGCAGGCTTACCTTCACCTAATGCTTTGTAAATTCGTTGAGTCACATCAAGATCCATTTTCATTTTTGGATCAGCTGAGTTTTTTGCTAACTTTTCAATTCGCTTTAATTTTTTTTCGGCCGTATCGTAATCGGCTAACATTAATTCCGTATTGATAATATCCATATCGCGAACGGGATCGACACTTCCCGAAACGTGAATAACATTGGGATCGTCAAAGCAGCGCACGACATGAATGATTGCATCCGTTTGCTTGATGTTACCTAAGAATTTATTTCCTAAGCCTTCGCCTTGGCTTGCGCCCTTAACAATGCCGGCGATATCGACAAATTCCATGGCAGTCGGAACCACCGATTGGGGTTTTACGAATGCGGTAATTTTATCTAAGCGTTCATCCGGAACCGTAACGATGCCTACGTTGGGATCGATCGTACAAAAAGGGTAGTTCGCAGCTTCGGCTTTTCCCGAGGTGAGCGCGTTAAATAAAGTTGATTTTCCGACGTTTGGTAATCCGACGATGCCGACTTGTAAAGCCATTAGAGATCTCCTTTTAAAGGACCATTAAGCTGACCATTAAAGACCGTAGAGGCTTGATTTAAGCCTTTAAATATAAAACATTCAATTCCATCAATGGCTTTTTCAACAACTTGCTTCAAAATCTTATCTTCCGTTTTTGAAAAAGCACTTAAAACATAATCAGCAATGTCAAATCCCGGGTGCTCGGGGCGGCCCACGCCGACTTTCAGCCTAGAATAATCTTGAGTACCCAAAAGTTCTGAAATATTTTTGACGCCGTTTTGGCCACCGTGCCCCCGGTTTTTTTGAAACTTCATTGAACCTAAGGGCTGATCAATATCATCGTGAACAACTAAAACTTTATCGAGAGGTATTTTGTAAAAGGCCATGGCAGCTTGCACAGATTGGCCAGATAAATTCATAAAAGTTTGCGGTTTGATTACTAAAACTTCTTCAGCTTTTCCAGCGGTTTCTAATTTAAATTTCTTCGTTTCGGCTTTGTGTTCGTCGCGGTAGTTGCCAGCTTTGATTGCGTTCATCCAAGCATCCATAATCATGAAGCCCACGTTATGGCGGGTCATCGCGTATTTGCATCCAGGATTTCCAAGACCAACAACTAACCACATAAACGGACTGTCCTCAAAAAGGAATGGCGACTTTGCGGTCGCCATTCATAAAAATATTTCTGACTTAAAAAATTACTTCTTAGCAGCAGGAGCTTTTGCAGCAGCAGGGGCTTTCGCACCGGCAGCAGCGGCTGGAGCAGCAGCACCTTTAGCGCCCGCAGCACCGGCAGCAGCTGGAGCCGCAGCGGCAGCAGCTTCAACAACTGGAGCAACAACTTCTTCTTCTTGAACAACAACCGCGGCGATTGTTAACTCAGGACGAGAAATCAATTTAACACCTTCAGGGATTGTTAATTCAGACGCATGGATTGAATCTCCAACGCCTAAGTTTGAAACGTCAACGGTGATGAAATCAGGAATTTCAGTTGGCAAACACTCAACCTCAACCTGACGGGCAGCGATGTTCAGCAATCCGCCTTCAGCAAGACCGATGGCTTTACCTTCAACACGAATTTCGACCGATACGCGAACGGCTTTCTTAAGATCTAAAGCAAAAAGATCAACGTGCTCAGGAGTACGAGTTAATGGGTGAACGATGACTTCTTTTAAAAGAGCCACTTTACCGTTTAAGGCTTTGTCTTCACTCTTAATATTTAAAAGCGCATTCTCGTAAGCGCGTGAGTTATATTTTAAAATATCATTTACGTGTAAAGAAACAGAAATATTTTCGGTTGCTCCGTAGATAACTCCAGGAACCATTTTTTTGACGCGAAGACCACGTGCATTGGCGCGACCGGCTTGGCGATTTTCAACTGTTAATTCAATTCTTTGTTTCATTTATTCTCCTAACTACTTCCTCCAAACTTTCACCCAATGTGAATGCCTGAGGCCATCGTTGTTTTGGTTTCGTATCGTTATATCTACTAATTTCGTTCGCTAATCGAACAAAGAACTCACAGATTCTTGATCGTGAATTCGTTTGATCGCTTCAGATAATACCGGCGCCACTGAGACAACCTGAATTTTTCCGGAAGCTAATGCTGCTTCACTTAAAGGGATTGTGTCTGAGACAAAAACCTTCTCAAGTTTACTTTCGAAAATCCGCGAGACCGCGGGACCCGAAAGAACTGGGTGTGTTGCAACGGCGAACACTCGTTTTGCCCCATTTTTAAGTAGGCTGTCAACAGCTTGTGTGAGGGTCCCGGCCGTATCAATCATGTCGTCAACGATGACTGCGGTTTTACCAGCCACATCGCCAATCACATGCATGGCTTTGGCTTCATTGGGTCCGGAACGGCGCTTATCAATAATGGCTAAACTTGATTCAATACGTTTTGCGAATGCACGGGCTCTTTCAACGCCACCCGCATCAGGACTGACGGTGACATATTCTTCGCCCGTGCCGATTTGTTCTTTCCAGGCGCGAGCTAAGGTTGGAGTTGCGAACAAGTGATCAAATGGGCAGTTAAAAAATCCTTGAATTTGGGCAGCATGCAAATCGATGGCTAAAACGCGATCAGCCCCAGCTGTCGTTAGTAAATCGGCCATGCATTTTGCCGAGATCGGGGCGCGGGGCGCGACCTTGCGATCTTGGCGCGCATAACCATAATACGGAATGACCGCCGTGATATGCGCCGGAGAAGCCCGCTTAAAAGCATCGAGCATGATAAAAAGTTCCATGTAATTTTGATTCACCGGAGGGCAGGTACTTGCAATCACGTAGACGTCTTTTCCGCGAACACTTTCACGAATTTCGACTTGAATTTCTCCGTCAGAAAAAGAATTCACTTGGCTTTGTCCCAATGGGACGGCCAGTAAACGGGCAACTTCTGTAGCTAAATTTTTTGTTGAATTTCCAGCGAAGATTTTAAGTTTCGAAAGAGACATGAAACCCCTTTTGTACGGTCGTTAGGGCAAGCTAACAAATTGGGTTTAGAGTGTCATGAAATTACGTTCGAATCTTTCAGTTTGGTTAAAAATTGTGCCAGTGCTAAGGCGCGATGAGACTTCTGAATTTTATATGCGGGGCCTAACTCAGCAAGTGTTTTCGTTTCGCCTTCAGGAATGAACACGGGATCATAGCCAAAACCCATTAATCCCGAAACCTTCGGACTAATTTGGCCCTTTAATACGCCTTCAAAAACCCATTCCTCATTTTGCGGAGTTAAGACAACGGTGACACACTTAAATTGTGCTTGGCGATTGGGCCCAGACCGTATCTGCATCATTTTTAAAAGTTTTGCGACATTCTCGGAATCGCGCGCGTTTGCACCGGCGTAGCGGGCTGAATGAATGCCTGGAAGATGGCCCAGACTTTCAACTTCAAGTCCGGAGTCTTCGCCTAAGACCCAATGATCGGCTTTCATCGCTTTGACTGATTTGGCTTTGATGCGCGCGTTTTCTAAAAAAGTTGTCCCGTTTTCAGGCTTCGGAGTAAAAACCGGTAAATCTGATTGTGAGAATATTTTAAACTCGGGAATTTTTGCCAAAGTTAATTTGTATTCTTCAAGTTTACCTTTGTTACCGGTCGCAATCCAAATTTCCATATGTCTTAAGCCTATCGTACTAAAGGAAAAAACGAGCCAATCAGCTTCGCTTGTTCTTGAAATAATTGTTGGCAACCAATTTCAGCTAAACCCATCATATCTAAAAGTTGCGCTTTCGAAAATGTACCGTCTTCAGCGGTGCCTTGAATTTCGATAAAATCATTTTTGTCTGTCATGACAAAATTCATATCGGTGCCGATGTCAGAGTCTTCATCGTAATTAAGATCTAAAAGTGAAGTGACAGCGGATTGATCTTCAAAAAGGCCAACTGAAACTGCTGATACATAATGTTTTAATGGAATCGATTTAATTTCTGAAAGGTCATTTAATTTTTTTAAGCACAGCGCAAGTGCGATGAATCCGCCGGTGACTGCAGCCGTGCGGGTTCCGCCGTCAGCATTAATCACATCGCAGTCGATCATAATTTGTTTTTCACCGAGCGCTTTTAAATCAACGCAAGCTCGTAACGAACGACCAATCAGTCTAGAAATTTCCTGTGTACGTCCACCACTGGCCGTTTTTTCCCGTTTCATGCGGGTGTGGGTTGATCGCGGAAGCATTCCGTATTCGGCGGTCACCCAGCCGGCGCCAGAACCCATCAGCCAAGAAGGAGCCTTTGATTCGTAGCTGGCCGAACACAGCACGCGTGTTTGACCAAATTCAACCATCACCGAACCTTCGGCGTGATCAAGAATGTTTGGCGTTATTTTAATTTTTCGAAGTTGATTTGGAAGGCGTTGGTCTGATCTTTTCATATGACGCTATTCTTCGTTCAGTCTTAAATTTTTGTCACTCTTTTCTTTAACTGTGCTCTTAATTACTGGTGTTTGACTTTGTAGTTTAGGATGGCAAGCGTTAGAAGATTTGCAATTTCGGCCTGGTAGGTGGGCGTAGAAAGCTTTTTAGCTTCACGACGATTTGAAATGAATCCTACTTCAACAAGCACCGACGGCATTGACGTATTTTCGATCACATAGAATGGTGCGCGACGTATGACGCTTTTTTGATCGGTGGTCTGTTGAATTTCTTTTGAAAAATCTAAGCTTGATTTCATTTTTCCAAATTGAATCAAATCGGATTTTATTTTTTCAACGATCGGAGAAGTCACTTCGACAAGTTCGGTTGGACCCGGTTTCAATGAAATTCGCTTTGCTGGTGTCGGGGAACTAAAATAAAATTCCATACCGCTGACTTGTTGTGAATCTGAAGAGTTCGCGTGCAAACTAATAAATAGATCGGCCTCAAGCCGGTTGGCTAAAGCCACGCGATTCACCAAGGAAAGCCCTTGGGTTTCAGCACGGGTCAAAGTGGCCTTCACTTCAGGGTCTTTTTCAAGTTGTGCTTTCACTTTTTGCGCAATTTGATAAACGATCTTGGCTTCGATAAAGGTGTCGCGGCTAGTGCCCAGATCGACGCCGCCATGTCCGGGATCGATGACAATATGAAATGCCGTACTAACGCTTGGTAAAAGAAAAATAAAAATCCAGATTCGAATTAATAAGATCATGAAGTTTAGATTAACGGGGTTTTAGTAAAAGGAGAAAAAAAAAGACGGCCAGGTAGGGGGGGGGAGTCCCTAGCCGTCATGGGGGGTACTCCTTACTAAAGCAATCATCGATCCACCCTAATCGCGAATAAATTGCAATTGAGCTGTCAATGGTATGGTCAGTGACGGTTCACGACGTCTTTTTTGGCTGAAATCCAACTTATTCGTATTTTATCGGCCGATTCGGGGGTTAAAAAACTCGACAGAAGTTTAGTCTCGGATGAAGTCTCTACTTTTCAAATCAGTTTATGAATAGAATAAGTACATAAAACCATCTCATATTGATACGCATACAATTTAAGGAAGTGCCATGAAGACATCGAAGAATTTCTCCTCTGCTCTATTTGCGACTCTCATTTTAGGAAGCCTGATCACCGTTCATTCGGGATCTGCACTAGCCGCCGAAGTTGATAATGTCCAGATCGAAGCTGAGGAAGCGATTGCTGACTCGGAAGCGACGAAGGCAGAAGCGAACGAACTTAAAAAACGATTAGATGATGATCGTAAGAAGCAAGAGAAGGATAAAGCCGAAGCTAAGAAAGCATTTGATAAGGCACGAAACTCAGAAGCCGAAGCTAAAAAAGAATTAGCGTTAGCTGATAAAGAAATGGCGCAAATTCGCCTACAAATCGCCGAAGCAGAGAAAACAATCAGAGTTTCGGAAAAGCAAACTGTTGAAAACGAAGCTAAGATTAAAGCGCTGAAAGATAAGGTTAGCCAGAGCCAACAGGAACGAGGCCAGGCACTTGAACGTCGTAAAGCGGCCGAGGAAGTGATGCAAGAAACGATTTCACAAATTAAAGCCAATGAAAAAGAGTTAGCGCGAGCTAACGAAGACAGGGCTAAGGCAATGAAAGAAGCTTCTGAAGCAGAAAAAATGCAGAAGAATGCACAGCTTAACTTAACCAAAAGCCAGGCCCAAGCGCAAAAGGCAATGGCAGAGGCTAAAGTGGCTGAAGCAAAAATGAATCAAGAGCGCGCAAGAGCCGAGGCAGAGAACAAGAAATCAGAAAGCGAAATCGCACGGATGAAGGCGCAGAACGATTCAGCGCAGGCGACCTTAGCAAAAATCACCGATGAAACTAAAAAAGTAGCCGAGCAGAATGCGATAACGAAAGCGACTCTTGAAGAAGAAAAAAAGAAATTCAACGTCACTAAAAGAGATGAAGAAAAAGCTCGAGAGCAAGCAACTAAAATTCGAAACGACTACGAAAAAACTCGTGTGCAATTACAACGAGAAGCCGCGCAAATGAACGCTGAAATTTCAATTCTAAAGCGATCGCAATTAAGTTCGGAAGCGGAAATGAAAAAAATGGAAGGCGATATTCAAAGGTTCAAAGCAGATAGCGACAAATTAAAAAGTGAGCGCGAACAGTTATCGGGCGTAGTTGAAAAAAATAGAGCTAACATTGAAGATAACCGAATTAAGTTAGACACCCGTCGTGCGGAAGCCGAAACTGAAAAAATGCGTTTAGAGACACTAAAGATTCAAGCTGAAACGGCAGGAATGCAAGGTTCGAAGCCAAGTGCTTCCGAGAGCGCAGCCAAGCCTGCAGGTTCAATGAACGCAGTCAGAGGTGCTAAATCTGTCTTGATGAAAGTTGATTGCGTCATTAGAAATAAAGCTGACGGTTCGGGTAAGGAAATTTTTAAAATTAAAAAGGGCGGGCGAATTAATGTTGTCGAGAACGCAGCCAAGTGGTCGCAGGTTTTAAAAGGCAAAATTGTTCCTGAAGGATTCATTGAAAGATCTTGTTACTAAACATTACGTTTCGAGGTTTAAGTGAATTGGGCCCTTCATAATACTTTAAAAGGCTGGACTTTGTACGATCTGAGCGATCGCGAAGTTCAGCTCATCATTAAAAGTATGTCGATTAACGAAATGAAACTGACGCAAATTTGTCGCGCCGGCGATTCCAGCTGGAAGATTTTAACTGAAAGCGCCCACCCAAATTTGTTTGAAAAAATTAAGTTTAAAACTGAAAACTACCCCGCCGTCGATAGTCAACTAGCGGCGAGTGGTGCAGATACCGAGTATTTCGTCGTTCGGCCCAAAAAAGTGATCTTTCCCCGGTTGCATAACCGCTACGAGATAGAAGTTCCATGTGTTATTTATTCTACGACCCGCCAATTTCATTCGACGACTTTCGATCTTTCTGAAGGCGGGCTATTCTTTAAAGATACGATTCCTGATTGGGTTGCTGGATACTTTATTGTGGGAGTCCATTCGCCAGACGGAATCATTCAACTCATGTGCAGTTTAGTTGAAGATCAGAAAGAAAAAAAACGTGTTCAAATCGTGTCGGAAGAATCTGATCCCCAATATCTGATCTACAAAGACTGGTTAAGCCGCTGCGAAGCAGCTAGTTAGACAGCGAGGCAGCTAGCTAGGCAGAGCGGCTTGCGGCTGTCCATTCGCGACCGGTTTCACCGGGCTTTCAACAACAACTGGATTTTGAATAATTAAAGTTCGGGTCGGAAATGCAAAATTTAATTTTAGCTGCTGTGAGACCGCAAATATCATCTCGAGATAAGTTTGAATCGACAAATTTTCTGCGTCAGGATGATCTAAGTGAAAATGAAAATTAACCTGCACGTCTAAACTTGATTCACCGTAACCGTTGAAAGTGATCGAAATTCGTTCCCGATCAACTTTTGGATCTTGCAGTAGTAAATAGGTTAAGTGATCACAAAATTGCTTCAGCACGTCTGTATTCGCTTCGTACGTAAAGCCAATTTTGCGCGAAAATCGAAACCAGCCATTGCGCTCAGTTAAATTGTCAATTTTCTCTTTAGCTACGACTGAATTGGGCAGTGTCACAACGGTGTTGTACATCGTTCGGATTCTTGTTGAGCGGAAGCCAACTTCTTCTACGATCCCATCGGTGTCGGCCACTTTAATCCGGTCACCTACGCGGAAAGGTTTATCCAGTAGAATCGTAATCGTTCCAAATACATTAGCTACCGTATCTTGAGCTGCGAACGCTAAGGCCACCCCGCCGATACCTAAGCCGGCCAATAAAGCAGTTACGTTAACGTTAAAGTTTTGCAGCACAATCAGTACGCCGATAATAATAACAAGCACCTTTAAAGTTTTGGTAACAAGGGGGGCTAGCTGATTGTCTAATATTGTATCGTTATTCTGGGCCCAGTGCTGAATACGTAGTCCCAATCCTTCAACGGCCAGGTAACATAACATAATAAGATTAAACGCAAGAATAAGTTTAAAGAATATTCTTAAGTATTCCGTCAGATTCGGAGTGAGTCCTAATGAAGTAACAAACATCATTCCGGCCATTGAAACAAAAATCCAGCTAAGGGTTTTTTCAATCTCAAGTTCGAAGAAAAAATGCAAGAAATTCATTTTTTCAACGTACGAATTAGATTTTCTAAGTTTTTTGATTACCCCGTAAAGAAATATCCTTAAAAAATACAGGACGACCAAACCAGCGACTAACGCTATCCATTTCCAGTTCGGTATCAAAAATCCAACCCTCTCCATCATTTCTTGCATCTCACTAGAAATAAAACGGGTACCGGCTTTAACATTTAATTCTAAATTATTCATATGGCTCCTGGGTCACTGAAAAAAAGAACGAAAATTCCAAGAACAATTCGGTAAATTCCAAAATAGCGAAAACCGTAACGGTTCAAAATAGCGATAAAAAATTTAATTGCGAAAATTGAAAACAAAAATGATAGAAATACGCCCAGTGCCAAATGAAAAGCGTGTGACGAATCTAGAATATCTTTCACTTTCCATAATTTGTAAGCGGTGGCGGCTCCCATCGTGGGGATAGCTAGTAAAAATGAAAACTCGGCGGCTCTTTCACGCGATAGGCCGGCCACTTGACCACCGATAATCGTCGATGCTGAACGGGAAACTCCTGGAACCATCGCCAAGCATTGCATAAAACCAATGAGTAAAGCGGAACGATCGCTGACTTCAGTTTCAGTTTGGTGTCGAAAAGCTGAATCAATAAATAGCAAAACCACGCCGCCCAAGATCAATGCCCAAGCGACCACCGTCGTACTCTCTAATAATAAATCGATTTTATTTTTAAATAAAAAGCCAATTAAAGCAGCTGGTAAAAATGCGATAAAGATTTTTTTGTAGAAATCAGGATTCCATTTCAAACGTTCCCGGTACAACAACAGCACCGCTAAAATGGCTCCGAACTGAATGATCACATCGAACGCTTTCGTAAACTCATTCGAAGCAATGTTCAAATAAGCGGAAGCCAAAATAAGATGCCCTGTTGAAGAAACAGGAATAAATTCCGTGAGCCCTTCGATGAGAGATAAAATAAAAACATCAATCCATGACATATATAGTATGGTTCGGCCAATGTGCTGCCTACTCAACCAATGTCTAGATGCGTAAAAGAAATTATTTACTATTTTTTTGCAAATTAATCGGGATACGATCTTTAAAAGTAAAAAGGTTCCATTACGGAACCACTAAATTTTTACAGTTTATAACAGTTTTTTCACGGAGGGAAAACTATGAAATCGAACACGATGGGATGGCTTTTTGCGCTGCTATTGTCAGCATCAACTTCTAACGCTGGCGAATTTTTAGTAAAGTATAAAAATTCTGCGGCCCTGAACCGAATTGCAGCAATGCAAACTGAGTCAGCAGGCATTTTAATGAAAGACATCCATCGTCCAGCACGATTAGTGATGGTTGATATCAACAAGAATAGCGAAGCACGAGCGATTGCCGCTTTGTACGCTGATAAAAATGTTGAATACGTTGTACCTAATTTTAAAATTCGCCGATTCGCAGCTCCAGTTGAAGCAAGTGTTCTAAAAGAACAATACGCTTTAGCTAAAGTAAATGCAGAACTTGCATGGAAGCGTGCGGGCAACAAAGGAAAGCGTTCAGTGATCTTAGCCGTTATCGATACGGGTGTTGATTACAAGCATGCTGACTTAGCTCCAAACATGGTGCCAGGTTTTGACTTTAAAGATAATGATTCTGATCCAATGGATGCAATCGGATCTGCAAACCCTGGTCACGGTACGCATTGCGCGGGTATCGTTGGCGCGTCTGGTTTAGTTGAAGGCGGGATTCAAGGAATGAGCCCTGAAGTTTCAATGATGCCACTTCGCTTTTTAGGTGCGGATGGTTCAGGTGATCTGAACAACGCAATTAAAGCGATCGATTACGCAATCGAAAAGAAAGTTTCAGTTATCTCGGCTTCATGGGGAGCAACTGTTCCTGAAGCAACTGCCAAGCCGTTGATCGAAGCGATTGAGCGTGCCGATAAAGCCGGAATTATTTTCGTAACGGCAGCAGCAAATGACGGAAAAAATAATGATAAAGTAAACGTTTACCCTGCCAATTCAGGTACGGCGAACATGATGACGGTTGCCGCTTCTAATTCAACAGATGCGAAGCCTAGCTGGTCAAATTACGGAAAAGGTAAAGTCGCTTTATCTGCTCCGGGTGATGCGATCATGTCTACATTGCCAAATAACAAGTATGAAAACTTATCTGGTACTTCAATGGCGACTCCGCTAGTTGCTGGTTTAGTTGCATTCTTAAGAGCGCAAGACCCAACATTGACGGGTGCCGAGATTCGTTCATTAATGCAAGTAACTGGTGCTAAAGTTGAAATCGAAACAGCATGTAATTGTCGTGTTGATGCGTTCGCTGCAGTTGATACTTTGTTAGCTAAAAAAGCTTGGATGGTACCGGCTGCTGCAACAATTGCTGAAAAAGCAACTTTGCAATTAGCAATGAAGAATTCATCAGGTGCGGTTAAGTTTGAATCTTCAAACCCTGCGGTAGCGACGGTTGATGAAAAAGGTTTACTAAATGGTCTGACTCAAGGAACTGTTACTGTGAAGGCAACAGATGCTGCTGGTACGACCGTGCAGTCACTTGATATCAATGTTGGCGCAGTTGCTTCGACTGAGCCTCCAGGCGGCGGTGGTGGCGAGTGCCCAGTTGGTGACCCTGCCCTTTGCCAAATTATTTGCGGTATTATGCCGACAGCACCTTGGTGTGCGAAGTAATCTAGTTTAAATAGACATCTAAAATTGAAAGGGGAGTTCGAAAGAACTCCCCTTTTTTTTGCGTACTTAAGCTGATTAGTAGATAGACGGCATCAAGAAAATGATCAATTTTACATGCTAGCAGCGGGGTTCCGAAGAAAGACTAGTTTTTTGAATTAATGGCTGATAAAATTTCTCTCTATTAAAGGAGTACTATTATGCATTCTAACATTCAGGCAAATGATGGGGCTGGATTAACGGGCGAGAATTTCGAATTTAAAACTTTAGCAGAGGACGTTGCGCAATTGCTTTCTTCGGGCGGTGTCCCGGTCATTCCCTACCACAGTGCGCTTTTACCGGTATTTTCAAATCTTAATGCTGATCGCAAAAAGTTTTCATTAAACCAACTTTCCTTTTATAAAAAGTCTTTAGAGATGGCTCAAGAGGGTCGATCGATCAATGAAAAGCAATCACTATGGACTTCGATTAAACTGTTAGGGCTTCGGCCGACCTCAGATATATTAAATCTTGTAACTTCTGAAGATTCAGTAGAAGGCTACGACATCACCGGAATACAATTCTGGAGAAATTTTAAATTTATGGAAGTTTGTAGTTACACGCTTGAAGAAATGTTTTCTATTCCATGGCCTGAGCGCTACGAACGGGATTTAGAAGCTTCAAAATTGACTTACGAAGTGCAGAAAAAAATCAATTCAGGCCGGTTAGAGGAAACTTACGACTGTGATATTCATAACATCATCGTCGAAACTTGCTCAGAAAAGCGTAATATAATCGACGCCCATCACCGGCACATATCGCCACTCTACGATGATAGCAATAATGTCGCTGGATATATTGTAATTTCAAAAGTTCAGCTTTTAGGCATGCGTGAACCAACGCTTCCAACAGTTGGTTTTTTTGAGTCAAATTTTAATTAAGCAGCCGCTTTAACTGATTGTGAACGGTCATAAATTGATTTTAAAACTTGTTCATATTGATACGAATACATTTCGAGTGCATCGCAAACAATTAAGGTATCGGGCAAGCTAAGATTTTTTGTAATGTCTAAAGCTTTTTCTAAATGGTCCGGATCAGACTCTGCATGCACTTTTAAAAATGAAGTCGCTTTTGCACCGAACTTCGAAAATGTTTTCTGGTAAATCTGCGGGCCTACGCTAGCAGCGACACCCTCAAGTGATAGAACCCACCCGATCAATCCAACCGGGTTGCCACCTGGTGCAATCCAGTGCGAAAGTGAACGGGAATAACATTGCATCTCGTATGTGGGCTTAACATGATCAAGGCTTAAGCCTAAGCCTTTGATGTCGTTGAGCAAGAGTTTCTCGTGCCCTTTTTCTTCTGCTGCATGTGCAATGAAGCGATTCGATAATGGTGTTTTATCAGCGGGCATCATGCCGCCCGCCATCGCCAGCAGTCGGGTTGAGTTTTCGGCATAGTTAAACGTGCAACCAAGCCAAGCGCCATAACTTTGTAAATCAGACCAATTAAATCTTTCAGTTGCCGAAATAAGTTCGACTTGGGTCTCATCAAAAATTTTTTTAAGCTGCGCGAAGGACATAGACATCTCCTTTTTCTTTATTTGGTTCAAATACGATTCGATTTTCCCATTCAGATTTAAGTGAATCAGCAATAATTAAAGCTTCTTTTGAAGGATGGTAGGCATTTTCAATGTACATCATCCGCACGGTTTGATTGTCAATAATTGGAAGTGAAAATTCTGGTACTATTTCTTTTCCGCCAAGCCATTCGATGTATTTGTCGATTTTGTATTTAGTTACTCCTGCAGCCACCCAACGTGAAATTCCAACCGACCGGAAGTAATGGCAAATAAATGCGGTAATATAATTCCGTAATAGAGCTGAGTGCTTTATTCCGCAGTGCGGATTGATTGTGAACGACGAAACGTAAGAAATATCATCGGTCGAAAGAAGAATTTGTTGTAATTGCTTAGTATTTTCAACATCCACATTTTTTAAAAGAGATTCAGCGCCAAACGGTATATTGAACTTTTCACTTTGGCTTCGCCGCACTGATTTTAGCATGGCCATAGGCTCAAGCTGCCCATCAGATTTTTCTTCCGCTACGATGTAATGAGTTGCAAAAAAGTCATCGACTCCGATAGGCATGATTGAAGTTTTATAGTGCCGTCGGTATCCTTTTTCTTTCAGCCACAAGGCTCTCTGCCAGAGTTTGCAGGCTTCATTATTATCAATATGGATCGGTTCATCAATAATTACGATTTGCAATTTCATTTTTTGCTCCAGTGGGTATGAACTATTCGGAGCATTAGTGAAATACTTAAGTTAAAAATTTCAAGTAGGCATAAAAATATTTTTTAATTAACTAAATTTAAAAGGAAGAATATATTAAGCTGTCTGCTTAATATATTCAAGTAAATTACTTTTTAGATTTAAAATGAGACGATGCCGGCCAGCACCTTTTTTACGACCTGTAGAAATTTGCGCGCGGGTTTCTTTCTTTTAGGCTTGTAGAAAATAGTTCCAAAACTCTTTTTTTATGCATTTAAGCTGATTAAGCAATAGTGGGCACCGTTAAAAGTGACTAATTTTATATGCAGGGAGCGGCGTTTCAAATAATGACTGGTTTTATAAGTAAACCGCTGATAATTTACCGTTCTATTAAAGGGATATTCACAGCTAATCGGTAGTCAAATTCGAGACTTTGTGGATCAGGCATTAATTAAAAAAATAATTTTTGAAGGTAATCAAGTTCAAGACGTTTTACATAGCATGGAAAATCGTCGGCTTCTACTTGCTTTGGATCAATTTGCGAAACTTCTTACAAAATATGGCTATCAGGTCGAAGTTTATTCGCCAAAATCCTTAATTCACTTGAACACCATTTCAGCAGAGAAGAAAGATTCTATTGCGGTTTATTATGAAAATTGGAGCCGGTGGATTACGCCGGATGCTTCGGAAGTTTTTAATATTCCAATATCTGAAGAAAAGGAAAAAGCTTTTTTAAAATATGCATTAGATCATTATGGTCTTGAAGTAAGCGATGACTTTATAGATACAATTAAAACAGATCAAGTCATCAAAGTCTATGGCGCAGATATAGTTCAAATTTACCGTAGTCTTAATTTCTTTAAACACTGTGGTTACCCACTTTTAGATATTTCTATCTACGAGTGGTACGCTTTATGGGCGCGACCTGCAAAAATTATTGAAAAAATGCAGGAAGAGGCGATGAAAACATTAGAGAATGCTACGACCGTACGTAAAATGAATGTTCCCAAACACGTGACTCGTGAAATTATGGATTCTGAAAATGCACCACTGTTTATTCCCTCGGCGTCCGTTGTAGACTTTAAATACATCGGTTGCCTAAAAAAGAATAACATTCATAAACCATCGGCATTTATATGTTCTGCGACGGCAGAAATTACTGGGCGCGGTGTGGAGGCCGCTAATATACAATTCGTATAAGCGTCCAATGGAAGTATTTGATTTTAATCGAATTTTTAAAAGACGTTGTTAACTATTGATTAGCCGCTTTTTTACGGCCACTCGAAATTTGCTCGCGAGCTTCTTTTTTGTAGGCTTCTAAAAGTAATTCTAAAACCATTTTTTCTGGGATTTTCAAATATGAAATTAATTCGCCTAAAACGTTTAAGGGAATTTTTGAGTGTCCATTTTCCATAAGGGAAATAAATTGAGGAATATTGTAACCAAGTTTTTCAGCTAAATCCTTTTGAGTTAAGCCAGCATTCACTCGGTATTCTTTAATGACTTGTCCTAGGTGTTTATTTGTCTTTTTCATAGTTCCAAATTAGCATTGACCGTAAAAACTAACAATAAAATAATAATTTTGGGTCAAATTTCCACCGAATAGGTGAGTGAGTCTATCGTGTGATTTACGCAACTACGTCGAATCGGTTTGAAAGTTGTTTGGTATTATAGTCTGCTTTAAATTAAGTTAAATACTTTATCTACGGGCTTTGCTGCTTAGCTTGTCGGCGGGCCCACAGCACCTCAAAAATCATATAAACAACCATCGACATAGTTAAGCCAACTCCCTTAAGAATCGCCCACGCCTCGTTAGTCCACTTAAATGCAGCCCAGGTGGCAAGTGCGGCATGTCCTAAAAAAAAGAGGCTTAATCTAAACGTCATGCCTTTCATGCAGTTTTTCAAAAATTTGGGCGCGTCGGGGTTTTGTTTTTCAATCACCATGACCAGAAACGGTCGCTTCATCAGCCAGCTTCCTAAAAGAAAAACGAAGAAACCGAACTCAATCAATGCGGGTTGTAATTTGAACCAAATTCCATCACTTGAAAGAAGTGAAATGCCACCTAAGCCTAACAGCATTCCATTGCCGACCCAAGTCATCGTACTTACTTTTTTAAAACGAATAAGTTCATACACGATTTCGCATAGGCCAAAAACCATACCGGTCACCAAGCCAGCGATGATTCCGTATTTTTCTTCAACGATCGTAAAGGCAATGATTGGAAGCATGCCTCCGAAAAACAAGGTCAAAAATTGTGACTTAGGAGTCGGCTTCGAAATCAATTGCTTCCCCTTGACTTGGCCTTATGACGACGTCATCTTGCATAACAATTTCGCCTTTCAATATTGTATGCGTTGGCCATCCAGTCACTTTCATTCCATCAAATGGGGTGTAACCGCATTTTGAAGCAATCCACTTATTTGTAATTTCATTTTGCTTCTTCAAATCAACAATCGTGAAGTCGGCATCGAACCCAACTTGAATCCGACCTTTATTCTTTACGTTGAATAGCCTACGCGGACTTTCAGTGATTAACTCAGTCAGCCTTTCAATTGAAAGACGACCTTGATGAGCATGATTCAGCATAATGGGCAATAACGTTTGCACTCCAGGGAACCCAGAAGGTGAATTTGGATAAGGTTTATTCTTTTCTTCCAACGTATGCGGAGCATGGTCAGAACCAATTACATCAACCGTTCCATTTTGCACGGCCTGCCAAAGTTTTTCAAAATGTCGAACGTCACGAATCGGAGGGTTCTGCTGAGCCAGGGTTCCCAGCCGCTCGTAACATTCCGGGGCAGAAAGCGTTAAAAACTGCGGCAGAATTTCGACCGAGCAAACGTCTTTTTTATCTTTTAGAAATTCCATTTCTTCTGAAGAAGAAACGTGTAAAATATGAATGGGACGCTTATATTTTCTGGCCAGTTCAACAGATTTTCGGGTTGAAATCATCGCGCTTTCTTCATCGCGCCAGATAGGATGGGCACGGGGATGGGCCGCTTCGACCGCAATATGCTTTCGGTCGCGTAACCGGGCTTCATCTTCTGAGTGAATCGTTAATCTTTTCTTTCCATTTTTCATAACGGTATCAAAAAGATTATAATCATCAACTAGTAACGTGCCGAATGAGGCGCCTAAGAATATTTTAATACCTGGACTGTGCGGAAGTTTTTCTAGTGTAGGTAGCTGATCAATATTTTCATTCGAAGCCCCGCAAAAAAATGCGTAATGGCAGTGAGCCCGATTTTTTGCCCGTTGCATTTTATCGTAGAAAGCTTCGGTCGTCGTTGTCGTAGGATTTGTATTTGGCATTTCAAAGATGCTTGTTACACCACCCAAAATGGCCGCGCGCGTTCCGCTTTCAAGGTCTTCTTTGTGCGTCAGTCCAGGTTCACGGAAATGAACTTGCGAATCGATTACTCCTGGAAGAAGGGTCAGCCCTTTTAAATCAATCACCTTTTCAGATTTTGAATGAAGTGATGAAGAAATCTCGGTGATGCGCCCATTTTTTACGGCAACATTGACGGCACTCCTCACTACTTTATTCAACTTAGGATCAAAAACCATCACATCGGCATTTTTAAGAATAAGATCTGCTTGTTCCATTGCAAAATCCTATCTGATCTCTGGCTTAAAGTCTAGAAGCTGGCAACGCTAGTTTGAGACTTGCCACATCAAGAATTAAATTGAGATAATTCAGCTATGAATGAGCTCATAAACTGGGTCGCGCGCAATAATACGCTGATGATCCAATCTGGTTTTACAATTGTTTTATTGCTAGTTGTTATTTACATCTATCGATTGTTTTTTGTTGATTCGGGCACCTCGGCGGTGAGCGCTGCCGATCAATCAGATGTGGGCCAAATCAGTCAAAAGATTGATCTACTTTTACAGCAACATAAAAGCGAAGGGGCTCTAAGAATGTCATCGGGCACAGCCGAGGCAGGTTCAAATTCGGCTGACGTTGACCGTTTACGCGCTGAAATTAATACTTTGCGTAGTGCTTTGAACGAGTCCGAGAAAAAAGTTTTTGATATGAGCCCAACGGCTGCAATTGATCCAAGCGCATTCGAAGAAAACAACGAAGCCATCGAAAAAATGACCGAGATGAAGCTGAAAGTTGAAAAACTTGAAGCGCGTTTAGAAGAGTACGATATCATTTCAGAAGATATTGCAGAGCTAAGCCAACTCAGAGCTGAAAATGCAGAGATGAAAAAAAAGTTAGCCAGTGGCGGAGCGAGAACTGCTTCCGCATCAGTCGATTCAGCTTTAGCTGCTTCTGCGACAACCAGCCCAGTTGAAGATATACCAGAAGAAGAAGAGTTTGACGCCGAGGCCGAGCTAGCAAAGCTTCAGGCCGACGCCGAACAAACTTCAGAGCCAATTCAGACTTCAACACCATTTAAAGAAAAACCTGAACTTGAAGCCGCGCTTGAAAAAGCAATTGAACTACAACAGATCGGTAACGTTTCAGAGGATTCAAGTAGTAGCGAATCCGCTTTTGTCATGAAGGGTACCGAAGAGGAGCCTTCAGAATTAATGATCACGGAGGCAAGCGATGAAGCTGATACTGAAAATGTTGCTCCCGTTACAGAATTAGAACCAATCATCGCTGAATTAAACTCTGACATTCCAGAATTAGAAAAAAATATCTTAAATGATTTTGAAAAGCTCGTTAAGAAAGGCTCGTCATGAAAAATTACTTTATCTTGGGGTTATTATTGATCTCGACAAATTCGCATGCGGCTGTTCCGACCCAAGTTGCAGAAGTATCTCCGGAAAACTTTTCAGCCCAAATTGCGGTGGCAAAGAATGCGGCATTACCGATGGGGGCACGCTGGGCTGCTTTACTGAAGGCAGGCGAATTAGCTTCGGCCGAAGAAGTTGATCAAATCCGCACTTTTTCTACCAATAAAGAATGGTATATGCGGAACGCGGCCATGGTGGCGCTTTCTAAATTGAATACCGAGTACGCTGTCGACGAAGCAAAGAAACTAGTTAAAGATAAAGCATTGGTTGTGCGCTCTGCGGCTGTAGACATGCTAGCGACCAAGTACACCCTAGAAAACCGAAATATTTTAGCCGACGAATTATCTAAGAAATATAATTTTAAGGGAAAGCAAAGTTTGTGGATTCGTCCGCAAATTATGAAGCATCTAGCCACGCGTGCAAGTAGTGACGACCGTGCTTTTTTTGCGAGATACCTTTTTGATCAAGATGACTCGATTGGTGAAATGGCGGCGATGACATTAGAAAAAATCACCGATGTGCGCTTCACCGGGAAAAATCAGCTTGCGCAATGGAAAAGCCACGTGAAAGCAAAAGGCTGGCTTTAATCCATTCCGCCGGCGCCCGCAGCCTTTTTCAATGCTTGGGCAATAATAATTTCACGTTCAATACGATAAAATAACGAAAGTTCTTCTAAGCCGTCTGACTGAATAATTCGAGTCTCAGAAATGAAATCCTTAAAAACCTCAATCTTCTTTTCAATCGTCACCCTTGTCGATTCGCGGCCATCCGTTTTGCCTTTCGCGAAAGTAAAGGTTAGTTTATACCGCGCACTTTTAAATTCTGGCTTTGTACGATTCGGTGGAAGCCAGCCGTCGACTGCTTTGACGAAATCGGTTTCGATGACACCAAAATCTTGATTCTCAGACGCAATTGTATACTTGATAACCGTATGGGCGGCTTTCCAAACAACATCGTAAGATGCATAGAATATTCGTTGTTGAGAAGCCTTTTCGATAATCTTATCGACTGAATCATGTTGCTTTTCAAATAGCGAGCAGCCTGAAAGTGCTGCAAATAAAATGATAATAAAAATCAGTCGACGCATGTGACAACTATTGCATCGGCTAAGTTCAGTTTGGTCAATCTGTTTTATGTTGGTTCTTACCGAGTCAATCCAGAATAAACGCTAAGGACCCGGCGATTATAACCATTCAGTAATGTGTTAATTGTCGTTTGATCTTTGCGTGCGGTATAACGATTTAAGCTGGCTTGATAAATAACTAAATTTTCACCGATGCGCTCGACAATCGCGATGTGGCCGTAAACGCCAGCGCGGCTCCACTGCATGATGAAAGGCGTTCTTTCGGGGAACGACCAAAGATGTTTTTTAAGCCGCTCTTGTTCAGAGCCGCTTTCGTTACGCGTAAAGTTTTCGACCTGATACGAACGGATAAATTTTTTGGCGTAGAGGTCAAAATCATTCGCAAGAAAGTGTCCCTTTGGAAAACCGCTTACGTTTAACACTCTTTGCACGTAGCGATTGCAGGCCGTTCCAAGTGATCTACCTTCGGTGTCCATTACTTTTTGTGCGTTCGCAATGATCGAAGAAGCTTTCTGGATTCGGCGTGGTGCATCGGCGGGTTCTGTTTCATCTACTTTTACAGTCGGGGGGGGCAGGCGGGGCCTGCCTTCAAATGTAGGAGGTAATTGATCTGGATCGCCTGCACCAATGTGGTTTGCGTAATTCATACCTGACATATGTGGATTACAGGCTGTGGTCAGCAGCGTGAAGAACATTAAAATTGGGATTGCAAGTATTCCCTGTTTCATGAGAGTAATTTACCACGACTGAGTGAAGGCCCTAGAGCATTTTAAGCAAGTTAGAAAAAGTTATAAAACCAATGGCAATTTGAACTCAAAATTGTCACTTCCGAGAGGACTGTTATGATGAAAATTAAGAAACCATTAGCTGCGCTTTTGTTTTTTATAACAATGTTTAGTTTTGTAATTTCCGCGGGGGCCGCTACCACGGCAGCGCGTAGACCAAAGCCTGCGCAACTACAGTTTCCGGCCGAGTTTATTTTTGCAAAAGTATTAGAGCGTAAAAACTTAACTTTACGCCCTGACATTGAAAATCCGAAAATTATGATGGCAAGTAAAACTCCACTTAAACAATTTCAAGATGCTATTGAATCGCAGTGGGGGTTTCGACCAGATGTCTTAACGAATGCCTACGTTATTCATACCAATGAAATTTATTTATTAGATGAGGCAAAATACTATAAAAAAACAAAACGCTGCATGGACGATTCTTTAGCGCACGAATTAACTCACTTTATTCAGGTGAAGTACAAGGGTTACGATTTAAACGATGAATCACTAGAAACGGATGCGGTCGACGTGCAAACGTGGTTTCGTGAAACGTTTTGCAAGATTCCCTAGTCAGCCGTTTTAAGAGCTCATCAACCTTGTTTATTTTTATCAGTTAACTCTGACCAGCGACTAAATAATTTTTCAATCTTTTTTTCAGACTGGGCAATTTGGCTTGTTAATTCATTCAGGCGGGTAAAGTTGCTTTGCACATCTTTAGAATTAAGTTGTTCTTGAAGTTCAGATAAAGTCTTTTCTTCGACCGCAATAACGGCTTCCATTTTATCAAATTCAATTTTCTCTTTATTTGATAGACCTTTTTTTTCATTATTAGATTTAGCAATATTTTTAGGGGTCGGCGCTGCCTTTTTATTTTGATTTAACTTGTACCAGTCTTCCCACTGCATGGTATCGGCGAAAGTCACAATTTTATTTGTATTCATATCAAATGCCCAGATGACATCACAGTTTTGGTCCATGAAGTAGCGATCATGGCTGACAAGAATGACGGCGCCCTTAAACCCGATAAGGCAGTCCGTTAGCGCTTCTAATGTTTCGACATCTAGATCGTTTGTTGGCTCATCAAGTATTAATACGTGGGCTTTTTTCAACATCAGCTTCGCTAAAATAAGCCGACTTAGTTCACCACCCGAAAGTTGCGCAACAGGCATATCCATTTGCTGAGAGCGAAAATAAAAACGACTTAAATAAGACCGAGCAAATACGGGTTCATCTTGAAAGTGGACGTAGTCACCCTCGGGACAGACGGCTTTCAATACACTTATGTTTGGATCAATTCGATCTTTGCCTTGCTCAAAGTAAGATATTTCGATGTCTTCATTTACAAAGACGTTGCCCTCATCTGTCTTATCTTCCCCCATCAAACATTTCAGTAAAGTTGATTTGCCGCAACCATTGGGACCAATTAATCCGTAGCGGTGCTTCGGACTAATAAATGCAGTGAAATCAGTGAAAAGCGTGCGGTCTTGAAATGATTTACCAATATGGTCGGCTGCAATTAATTTTTTCGGGGACTTATCTGTGCTTCCAAAATCTAAGTTCAAATTGTTCTGCCGGTTTTGGGTTTTCAGCGCATCAACTTCATCAATTAAATCATACGCACGGTCTATTCGTGCTTTTTGTTTTGTCAAACGGGCTTGCGGTCCTCGCGCAAGCCAATCTTTTTCAATCTTCATTGTATTTCGTCTTTTATCTTCAAGCCGTTTTTGACCGTCAAGAAGTTGCATTTTATTTTCGATATGCTGGTCGTACCGGCCATTCGTGCGCAAGAGCCCTTGTGGAAGTCGGGGATCTAAGTCGAAAATGATTTTACAGGTATTCTGAAGAAAACGGCGATCGTGAGTGACGGTTAGTAGGGCTAATGAAGTCTGCTTATTTAAAAAGTCTTCAAGCCAAATAATGCTTTCGAGATCTAAATGATTCGTCGGCTCGTCTAATAAAAGTAAATTAGGCCGCTTCATCAGCTCGCGGGCTAAAGCAACTTTTTTTTGCCAGCCGCCAGAAAGTGTACTAATCGGCTTTTCTACACCGTCTGGAAATTGATCTAATTCTAATTTAGAAATAAGTTCAAAAGCTAATTGCAAATTCTCAGAATCATAAGGGTCATCAACCACCGCCATTAACGCCGAGTAGATGGTTTCATCAGAGTTGAAGCTTGGCTTTTGTTTCAGGTAACCTAAACGTAGGTTGTTGGCGAACGAAATTTGCCCGCGATCAGACTTTTGTTCTTTTGATAGTAGACTTAATAAAGTTGATTTACCCGCCCCATTAGGGCCAATCAATCCAATATGCTCGTCGTTATCAACAGCAAACGAAATATCTTCAAATAAAGTTTTAGAGGCAAAGCTTTTTGATAATTGATAGGCAGATATGAGAGTTGACATGGCCTAATATGGCTTATTATTTGAAGTTTGGCATTGTTCTTTTTTTAGCTCGACACGCCTCAAGATCCGCCGAACTAATTTTGACATCAGAAACAGATTCGCCTCGCATGATTGGGCGGACGCAATTTTTAAAAAGACCTGTTTTATCTTTGTGGCCTGACTTTGCAAACCCTGCGCTTTTGCACGCATCAATAATTTTTTTGCATGGGCCATTTTTTGATTGCTCGACATCTTCCGCGCTAGCGCTGAAGGCCAGTAGCAAAATAAAAAACAAAACCAGATTGTTCCAAGAGGGCATCGTTTATTGAGCTTGAAACGCCTTAAAATGTCAAATGCGGCCGACGAAGGTCTAGAGATAAACTAGGCTGATTAGTTCTTTCAATTTGAATTACGAAGTACCATGATATTCATGTGAGCTATTTAAATATCATTGCTTATATTTTTGGTTATCTTGCGGCCCTCGGGTTGTTGTTTTGGATTGCGATAACGCTTTTTCAAGCCTCGAAAGACTCGCGTCGTGTGGGGAAAATTCGCCAAGCGGAAGCTAAGATCGCAGTTTTACGTATGTTACTGAAGGCCAAAGTGAAAAAACATATCGGTCTGATCGAAACTCAATCTAAAAGTGACAAAGTATTCTTGAGTTTGATCGAAACAAAAACCCAAGAAATTTGTAGCTACGATTTTACTTCGACGGGTGAATATGAACTGATGTTGCAGGGGCTGGACCGGTTGTATGAGCTCATCGAAGTTGAGATGCAAAAAAAATCACCTACGCGGATGAAAATGAACGAAGATAAAGTAGCAGCCTACTCTTCGCATAAAGGGAAGACTTGGTTTAGGGTGATTAAATACGGGAAGTCGATTGCTTTAATCGTGCAAGATATCGTTGAAGCATCCAATGAAGTTCGATTATTGATTGAAAATTTCATTTCATCGGGCGGTAATAACAAAAAAAATAAATTTTCAATTCCTGAAGTCATTAAGATAACTGAATACGAAAGTTTTATTTTTCTAATCGAATCAATGACAACCACCGAGCAAGAGGCACTCGAGCAAGGGAAGCTTACTGCGGACGGATCGACTACTTAATTTTATCTTTCTTCAGATTTAAGGTTCTAATTTTCGAATTTGTCGATAGTAATGTTTTCGTATCGTCGTCTTCATCGAAAATATCCCCCACAACTTCTTCGAAAATATCTTCCATCGTGATTGCTCCAATGGGTGTTTCGTCGGAAAAAATTAATGCCATGTGGTTCTTATGAATCTGTAATTTTTTGAGCGCATTCAGAATAGGTTCTTTAGGCCGCATATGTAAAATGGGCCGAATCAGCTGAGTCCAATCTATTTTAGAAATTTCTACTTCTGAAATAAATTCTTTCGTGTGAAGTAATCCAATCACTTTGTTCTCTTTACAAACGGGTAGCCGCGTATGCCGACTTAATTTAATTTTTTCCATGACATCATGATGATGCTCGTCATAGTTAACGGTTGTGACCTGTTCCCAGGGGATCATGATGTCTTTAACCGTGCGTTTGTCGACGTCGATCAAATTGAAAACGTATTGCTTATGGGTGTCAGTTAATGGATCTAGATCAATTTCGCGCGCCGCTTCGATCGTTTTCTCGGGCTTAAATCTTGCGAATATAAATTGCGTAAAAAACTTGGTTGAAATTTCCAATAAGAAAACAAATGGTGAAAAAATGCGATCAAGGGCAATCAGAATCAAGCCGCCGCTAAGGGCAAACTTCATCGGAAAGCGTAAGGCCAAAGATTTCGGAACAAGTTCGCCAATCACCACGCTGAAAAATGTTAAAGGTAATACGATAATTGCGATTGAAATTAATTCCGCAGTCTGAAGATCTATGTTAAAGGTAGACATTATCCGAGGGCCAATCATTTCTTCGGCCGCGGCACCGCTGACGGCCGCCGATATCGCACCTACTAAAGTAATCCCAATTTGAAGTACAGACAGTGTTCGCTCGGGATTTCTTTTTAAGATTAGAATTCGCTCGGCAGCTTTAGAGCCAGTCAAAGCTAAATGCTTTAAGTGGGGGCGAGACACCACAACGAAAGCCATTTCAATGCAAGAAAACACGGCATTCAGCAGCAAGCAGAATAGAATGATAAGAAATTGAATCACGCGGTGATCAAATCACTGATAAATCGAAATATCAAGAAATTCACGTTCAGGTCAGTTTTGAAATCCGGTTTCAATCGAGTACGGGATTGCGACACCATTTACTATTTTCTGGATATCAATGACAACTTCCAGGTTGGGCGGAAGCGCATCGCTGATGCGCTTTTTGTATTCCGGTTGCCCTGGAAAAATGTACCGGTCGGTCGTGTGTTTAGAGCGATCAAGATAGGCGTAAAGCTGATCTTTTATTTGCTCGTAAGTTAGCATCTTCCTAAAACCGTCGACCAGTTGATACGTGCCGTTGCGGTCGTATGCGTTTAAATAAGTCGTAATTGAAATTGATGGAATAATTACCAGTAGGTTCGTATTCGCCGCTACGACTTCAAGAACAGCCTTGTGATCGCTCCAGCATGAAGTGTTTAAATAGATCAGCTCTAAGTTTAATGCATGTTTTCTTTGTTGCATCCAGAGGCCAAACTCTTGATTAGAAATAAGCTCTGATTTCGCCGAGGCAAGATAGGGTACCACGATCTCGACCACTTCTTTATACTCGGCATGCGTTTTTTCAATTCGGTAGACGGTAGAAGATCTAGATATAGACATTAAATTTTTTTCGTCTCCAGAGCTATGTGCTTCTTTGATAAATATATCCATGGGCTCGGCACCCGAAAAATTCTCAGAGAAGTATTTTTTGGTATCCGGAATTAAGAACTTTTTTGTTAGTTCAAGACCGCGTTCGCGATAAAATTTTAGGTAACTACTAAAGATATAGTCGTGGTCAATTTTATCAATATTATCGCTAATGGTGATAACTGTTTTAAAAACTTTATCTTGAAGCAACTTTTTGTAATCGGCACTTGCATCCGTCGTTACAATTGGATGCTGCAAAAGCTTTTTTTTCAGCTTCACTTGGACATCAAAGATTTCTGAGTTTGAAAGCCATGAGGCCTTAAATAATAATTCATCTTTTTTAGGAGCACTGCTCATTTCGCCAATCTTTTGTACAAAAAACCCGTAGCGTGAATTAATTAATTTTTTATCGTGTAAATTTTGAATTGGTGCTATTGAAAGCAGAACGAGAATATATTTTCTTTTTGTAAGATCAAAGTAACCTGTCACGTCAGTTATTTCTTTAAAGTTCAGCCCTGCCGATTTCAGCAAAAAAGCATTGGTGAATTTATAAATTTTAGAAGTAAATATTTTAGCAAAAACTGGATCAGTTTTTTGAATCTGAATAGTGATGGCGTTGCTCAGATAGCCAAGAACCTCTAACTGCACCGCATGCGCGAGGCCCTTAAAGTTTGATGTTTCGATTAAGCGCGCGGCATCGGCCGTGGTTGACTGTGTACGGTTGAAATCCTGAAGCAATTCAAACTTTGTCTTACGATCGCGTTCGGATAAGAATGTATTGGCACCTGATTGAGCGTAAACGATCGTACCGAAAAACATTGAAATTAATAAAAGTGATACGTACCGCATACTTCCGACATTGCATTGTCTATTCCGGGTTAAAACGAAAGGATTGGTTATAAGCATAAAAAGCGTCGCAGCTTTTGACAGTTCAATAAAAACCGTCACGGACAAATAAAAATGGGCTTTTTACCTATTGATAAAAAGCCCATCGAAATTCATTTAATTTAGAATTTTACTTGCGGCGGGGACGTAATAGAAATCCCGCGACTACGCCAACGATCGCGCCCGTTGCTAAGCAACGTCCTGGATGACGTTTGAAGTAATCCATTGAGTAATCGTAAGCTTCAACAGCGCGTGATTGAACATCACCGAAATTGTCAGCCAACTGAGTTGCCATTGGAGCTAATGCGCTCATTGCTGAATGGGCTGCAGATGTTGCAGCTGATTCAACTTTGTTTGTAGCGCCATTTAATTGAGTTTTTACATCTTGTGATTGAGGTTGCATGTGATCTCCTGTTATTTATGGTTTTCGTAATTCTTCTTTAGTCTTATCAAACATTTCGTCTTTTTTCTGTTCGAAACGTCCGTAGATGCCAGAAAGTTTTGCTGAAGCATCGTCTTTAGCCATTCCATATTTTTGCTGTAGTAAACCGGCTACGGCAGTCATATCGCCTTTTGTTTTCTCTAAATCATCACCTGTTAAATTACCCCAAGTTTTTTGGATTTCGCCTTTGATCTCAGTCCATTTGCCTTTAAGTGTATCTGCGTTCATAAATTCTCCAATTCTTTATTGTTTCGATTTAATTTTTTAAATCGTGTTTCATCATTAAAATTCAAGTGGAAAGCTAACACTGACAATATAAGACTTGTTCTTTAAGCTTGTATTATCTGAAGCATTAACGGCGAAGGGGCCGAATTTTTCCACTGTTGTAGAGCCATAGCTTAAATCCTGATATTCAAGATTTAAACTCAACAAGATAAGTTGAAGTCCTGCGCCTACACGATAACCTTGTGCACCCGCGAACTTCAAATCAACATTATTGCTTTCTTCAGGGTTGAGCTCGCCACCTAGTATGTAACTGCCCCATACACGTAATCCAATCAGCGGAGTTTGTATTCCGACCACAGGCCCATGGTTAAAACTTGTAGAAGTTGAATCCATGTTGTTTGCAGAGTTTTTGTACGTAGGTTTTGCGTAACGTAGGTCAGCGGCTAAAAATATGATTTCACTAAGGTGAAACCCGATTCGCCCGCCAATACCAACGCCGTTTACGGTGCCTGAAGAACTATTAAAAGTCGGTGAATCAATTGTAGAATTCCCAGTTTCGTATGTAAGAATGGGTTCTGCAAATAATCCGCCGACCGCTGAAGCTGACGTGCTTGCCAAACTGAAAAAACTTAACAATGTTGCCAGAATTAAATTTTTACTTTTTAACATACACGCCTTATCTTTCAATTAACGATCTGTATTTGTTGCATCTTTAACTTCGTCGACACCATTGCCGACTTTGTTTCCGACTTTTTTAGCTGCGCATTCCATCTTGCCGTTGACCATTTCGCACGTTTTATCTTTAACCGCCCGAACGCCTTTTTTGGTCGACTTTTTAATGTCACTACCAACTTCAGCTACTTTTTCAGTAACGGTCTCAGCTAATGCAGTCGGAATTCCGGCCGTAAAAGTGACAGCTACAACAGATGCTAAAAACATTTTTTTAAATGATTTCATAATAACCCCTTTTGGTTGAGTTACGGTAAAATCTTAGAATTTCGATTTCCAGTTACTAAGCTTGCAATGAAACTGATTACAGCTAGTACTAAAAATACGAATAAAACTGTCTTACCAATTTCCATTGAAACACCAGCAAAACCAGTAGCTCCGAATAGAATTGCAACCAATGCGATCACAAAAAATAAAATTGCTGCTCTTAACATAAAAATCTCCTTTAGATTTGTTGTTTAAACTCTTTAGTGATTCTTTAGAAGAGCAAAGGTTAAACCAATCCGGCATGGGGTTCAAAGTTGATTTAATTGCATTACAATTCCATCGAACTCGGCAGATGGGGTAAAAATTCTTACATATGGGGAGAATTGACCCGCTGTGGATTTATACTACAGCTGGCTTCAGCCATTGAAACTGATAAGGTGCGTCTCATATTGATACAAATGGTTGCAGCCCTTTGCCCAGTTTCGACCTCTGTCAAAAGCATCTACGGTAATAATTTATTAGATCCAATAGGATTTCGGGCATTTGGAATAGCTGATGCAATTCCCAATAGTTATGAAAAAACAAAATCTGAATAAAAGCGTTTTATTAAGTGCAACTTTAAT
Source organism: Bdellovibrio sp. (assembly GCA_043760925.1). GTDB lineage: Bacteria > Bdellovibrionota > Bdellovibrionia > Bdellovibrionales > Bdellovibrionaceae > Pseudobdellovibrio. The sequence goes on from JAYUOK010000036.1 coordinate 50,827, forward strand.
TTTAGCAGCCTCTTTGTCGGCCGAAGCGATGGTGACTGGTAAAGGTACGGTACGCATCGAAATTCAAATGTCTGCAGAAGAAAAAGAAAATTTGAAAAAACCAGAACGCACGGATGTTCCATCAGCCAAAGTGAAAATTTATGAAGATGGAAAGTTAAAAGAGAAAGTCGACATTAAGCTGCATTCGCGTGGACAAAGCTCCCTTAAGGAATTTGCCCGGAAAAATATGGAAGTTAAGTCAATCGAAGAAGATGAAGACAAAGAAAAGCTGAATGTTGGTCACGTAAAAGCAAAAGAGATGATTCTTTCTTCTTCGCCTGAAGATCTTTTAGTAACTCGTAATATGTTAGTTTACCGTCTTTACGAAGCCGTCTACGTACCCACGATGGAAACTGATTACGCGGAAGTTGTAATCAATGGAGAATCGCAGGGGCTTTACATGACCTCAAAGAGTCCGGCCGAGCAAATGATTAAAAAAGATGATGCTGATATCGTTATTCGACGTCGCTACAATGACGACCTTGAATTTAAGAAAGCAAAAAAGTCATTATCCGATGTAGATATTCAAGCCTATGAGGCGCAGTTAAAAGATATTTATGCTTTACCAAAGCGACTTTCGGGTGACGATTTGGTTTATGCATTAGAGAAAAACTTCAATCTTGACCATTACTTTCGTTGGTTAGCGGTTAATTATGTTATTAAGAATGGCGACTATATTGATGAAGTTTTCTTTTTTGCCAAAAAGAATAAGCAAAATGAAATGTATTTTGATATCTTCCCATGGGATTTAGATGATTCGTTTGCAGAAAAAATGAAGGGCGTGCGCATTCCATTCTACGCGAACCGCGGTCAGGAAGCTCGTTCTTCGAGTCAATTTTTATTTAGTTTTGAAAGTCGTCTTGACCAGGCCATTTCGCAAGATCCGGCTTTACTGACTAAATACTTTAAGGTCATGGAGCAAGTTACGAACGAGTTATCAAACCGTAAAGTTGATCAAATTTTTGAAACTGTTGAGAAAAAGTTACGGCCTTATTTGAATGACGCTGATATTCTTGAAAATGGGCTACTTGATAGTGGCAAACAAGTTCATGATCCCATAGAAATCGTGGCTCAGATGCGGATGAAGAAAGATATCGTGAAAAACCGACTACATGATATCCGCCGCGAGCTTGATATTATTAAAACTGAAATTCCGGGCGCGCGCGCTAAAGGCTTCAACAAACTACGCCAGAAAATCGGTTTTTCAGAACAACGGTTGCTTCGTAGTTTTTCTAAATAGATTACTTTGACGTCATGACCCACTGGATCGTTTGAGTCTCATTCAATTGGGAAAGGTCAGTGGGATTTATCCTCTTGGCCAACACAGCTTTTGAAAATACATCTTTAACTGAGCTTAGGTATCTAACTGAGACCTTTTCTAAATCTTTATCGTTCATTGCAATGGTATTGAGTAATGGTAAATGGCCCGATTTTTTTGCTAACATCAGCGTGGCCTGACCCAACGGCGTACTTTTATAATGTTTAATTGCGAATGGTGCGACCGTTGCGCCATCTAAAACGCCTTGAAAATAATAGATAGGTCTCACGATCGGGTAGTCAGCGGCACTGTACGTCCTATGCATTTTTTCAGAAATTCCTAAAGAGGCACAATTGTTCAAGCCTTGAGGAACATTTTGCAATTGTCCACTCACGAAGGAAGCTTCAAAGCTTGATTCAGGCAGATGGCCGCTAAGCTCTTGGCAGGTGATCATAGCGAACATCACCGAGCTATAATAAGAGGTTTCAGTTAGTCCACTTGCCCGGCGCGTTTTAAATGCTGCTAAGGATATTCGAACATATATGTCTGGGATTGGTTTTTCAGGTGGTCCGAAAAGCATGATCAAGTGATCTTTCATTCTATTTTCAAAGTCTTCACTATACATGTAAGATAGGGCTAAATTGGCGAACCAGCTTGGATTTTTCTCTTCACTTAATCTTATAATTCTTGTTTGCAAATCAGGCGTAAGCTTTTCAAAAAAATTCTGAACAATTTTTAATCGATGAGGGGCATTCCATAACTCGGTTTCGCCGGAGAAGATAGTTCCTTCCAGTATGACCGAGCGGGTATGATTGGGAAAAAGGTGGGCGAACATCGTGGCGGGGACTGTCCCGTAAGAGTGGCCATAAACAGTTGCTTCAAGAATGTGAAGTGATTTTAGAATCTCTAAAGCGTCACGAGCTGTATTTTTTGATGAGTAATTTCTCGGATCTAGAAAATCCGCTTCTGAATCTGGCCTAGAAAAAAGCGCCCCGCGCTGATTGAAAAAAATAAAATTGAAGTCAGGAAACAATTTTCCGAAGTTGTATTCGCTTGAATTCCCACCGGGTCCTCCGTTGAAAAAAAGAATGGTCGGCTTAGTCACCGAAAAATTAAGATTTTTTTTAAAAGAAATTTTTACTGTTCGCGAAGTAGAAATATCATATTCAAATGGCACTTCTATAAATTCCCAGCCAAGGCTTGGTTTGTCTTTCTGTTCGATCGCTAGTAATTCGGTGCCATTGATATATTTGCCCTCTGGATAGTAATCAACCGGAGCGGCCGTTAAGTTCAGGGCGATAAACGTAAAAAATGCGATCATAAATAATTTTTCCAAAGCCAAGCCCCTTTTTTTACACTTATAGCGAATGCTTAGCTGACCGACCAATATAATTAGTAAAATAGTGATTTTTACAAAATTAACCAGATTTGAATTTAAGTTTTTTGTGCAAGCGCTTGCAACACTTCGTTGTGTAGACTAGTTGGCTTAAGGGTTTTAATATACGTACATGATTTTTAATCGTAAATATTTATCATTATTAGTTTTTGCCATTCCGACCTTACTATTTTCGCAAGAGCGAATGGGCTGGTGGAATGCCGACCGATCATCTGTGGGTCTTGCGCCCAAACCGCATGATGAAAAACGTGCGATCGTTCAAATCTATGCAGCCCGTGCCTACAGCTGGCGCCGAAATTTCGGTGTCCACACATGGATCAGCATTAAAGAAGATTCCTGAAATAATTGAAGCAATTAAGACATACCCCTATCCTGAATTTTACAGAATTTGGCCGGGTCCGAACAGCAACACATTCATTTCGCATATTATCCGTCATACTTCAGAGATCTACATTGAATTGCCACCGCATGCGATCGGCAAAGATTGGATTGGTCAAGCACAGCCATTTGGACTGTCAGAGTCAAAAACGGGCGTGCAATTTTCATTGTTTGGATTACTTGGGCTGACGGTGGGATTGGCTGAGGGAACTTAACTTATTAGGAATGACTTTCGGAATTGATTTTCTGAGGCCTGCGCTGAAATTACCTTTTGTTGGACGACTCGGTTTAGCCGATCGCCCTGTATTTGGTCACGCAGAAAAAACGAATAAAAAATCGGGTGATAATTCTCACGTTAAAAGTTTAGAGCTTAAATAATTACTGACCTTCCGTGGCGGCTAAAATATCTTCGGCCTGCCAGTGCGGTAGATCTTCGACTAGTTCTGCTAGTAATTCGTCTAGCTTCTGCTGGGCAAACTTGCGCTTGGCAGGACTTCTGTCGGCAACCCCATCGGCTAATTCGCGCCATTCGGGTGATTGCAACAGCCGACTTCGAAGTGCCAGGGTAAAAAGATCAATCCAAGTTGGTTGGTTGAAAGTAAAGTTAAGTGCTAAAGCGTGCCCCTGTGCTTCGGTGCTGTGCCAATAACCGCGTGGTACAAACAGCATTGACCCCGGTTCTAGAATAAATTTTTCACGCGCATCAGACATTTGAGTCGGAAGTTCTGCATGCAAATAACTTTCTAATTCGGGATCAATTGGCTGACCGATCGTATGCCGTTCGGTCGGATTAATCACACTTGAATTTTCTTCAAGCCACCAGGTTTTTGTACCGTGCAGTTGCAAAACAAAATTTACGTTTTGATCAAAGTGTGGCGCCGTACCTTTTCCGTCGGGCGTGGCATAGACCATACACCGCGCCAGTGTTGAGTTTGGCAGACCTAAATCTTTTTTTATTTCTTGAAGCCATTCGTTTAAAAGAGGTGAAACTTGGTGAACATGATTGAAGAGTAATCCCATTTTATTTGCGAATAATTTTTTTGCCTGCGTGGGACTCACTTCAATTGAACTGGCTTCATCCGAGACATCGGGTAAGTGGGCGGCTATAAGATGCGGCCACGAATTAAGAAGTGTATCAAGTGATTCAAGTATTGGAAGTGATGTGATGGCTTGAACCGATTCATGCAATCCGTGAACAACGAATGGCGATTTTGGCCAATTGGAAGTTAAGAATTCATCTGTAGAATGCGGGGCAAGTAGGGCCGATAATCCAGTTTTTTTCATGTGATGATACTGAACTAGATAGTGAAAGAAGGGTACTAAACTTTTGCAAATTTGTCGAAAGTTAGCTTATGCATGATCTCAATACGAGACTAAGATCTTTTTTCTAGACACCTCAGCTATAATAAAACAACGATAGAGGCACTAGACCCTGTCGATCTTTTTTTCGATTCATTTTTTTACGTAATCAAGCCTGTTCATTCATGATTTTTCAATTCAGAATGAATTAACTCATGGGGGAAATGTGAGATCAGCAAAAATTTGGGGCTTAATTGTCGCGTCGGGTACTGCATTAACTTTTCTATTTTCGAATTGTTCGCAAACTCAATTCAAAAAAGTTGAATTAGCGTCGGACAGCGCTGGATTATCTACACCCGTGCCAGAAGTTCCATTACTTACAATGAACTGTAATGATGAAAAAAAGCGCGACGGCGAAGTCTGGATGTCAGCCATCGATCAAGAGCGTGAAACTTTGGCGTGTAAAGTTGGTACGGGCGAACAAATTCAAGTTTATGATGTTTCTAAAGAATTAAGATGCGCAAACGGACTTGTTATCCCGACTGGAAAAAACGAAAGAGTCGCGCGACAAATTGAAGGACTTTGTAATTTAGATTGCGGTAACTATAAAAACGGCGACAAGTGGTACATTGATGCGGGTCAACAACGCGACAACATGGTTTGTAAAGTGGGTACCGGAAACCAATTTCAAGTCTACAATTTATCAAAAGAAGTAACGTGCGTGAATGCAATTACGACCGAAACGGGCGTCGTGAAAAAAGAAGCAGCCGCTTTAGAAGGTCTTTGTAATTTAGATTGTGGTGAACGTAAAAATGGTGAAAAATGGCTGGTTGGTGCTGGTCAAGATCGCACGATCAAAGCGTGTACGGTTGGTACCGGAAATCAAACTGAAGTCGTTAACCTATCAAAGCAATATACATGCGTTAATGCAGTGACTTCTGAAACGGGCGTTGTGCAAAGAGACGCGGCGGGACTTGAAGGAATGTGTAACGTTGATTGCGGAGACCATAAAAATGGTGATAAGTGGCTAGTAGCTGCTGGCCAAGAACGAAACATTATGGCTTGTACCGTAGGTATCGGAAACCAATTCCAAGTTTTTAATTTATCGAAGCAGTTTGCTTGCGTTAATGCAGTAACCTCTGAAACAGGCGTCATTGACAAAGCTCTTGTTGGTCTTGAAGGAATGTGTAATTTAGCCTGCGGCGATCATCAAAACGGTGAGAAGTGGTTCGAAGGCGCAGGGCAGACTCGCGAAGGTTTAACTTGTAAGGTTGGAACTGGCGAACAAACTCAAGTCTACGATCTTTCAAAAGAATTCCGCTGTGAGAATGCAGTCAAATTTGAAACTGGAATCGTAAGAAAAGTTGCAGCTACAGTCGAGGGAGCTTGTAACCTGGATTGCGGCACACACAAGAATGGCGAGAAGTGGTTGGTTTCGGCAGGACAATCGCGTGAAGGTTTAACTTGTACAGTGGGAACCGGCGAACAAACTCAAGTTTATAATCTTTCGAAAGAACTTTCTTGTCTCAATGCGATTACATCTGAGACGGGCATTGTTCAAAAGGTTGTGGCGAACATCGAAGGAGTTTGTAACCTTGATTGCGGTGCGCGCAAAAATGGTGAATTGTGGTGGAATACGTTGCCAGGATCAACAGAAACAACACAATGTCCTACTTCGTTAACGGCGACTTCGACGTTAAGTTTTAGTAATTCAGCGGAGTACAAGTGTACGAACGCTGTTACGTCTGCTACCGGTAATTTGTTGAAGACGAAAGTAAACGAAACGGCTTGTCCGCCGATGACGTTTAACAGCCAAGACAATCAAGCTACTTTAGCTTTCGAAGACATTTATCCGAATCCATTGGATTCAGATTATAATGATTTTGTAACAAACATAAAAGTAAGTGAAACCTATAACAGCCTTGGTGAACTTACTAGAATTGAATTGGAGTACGCTTTAAAAGATACTGCGACAGGTTTGCCTCAAAAGTTAATTGCAGTTTTTGACGGAATAGTTCGAGGGCGTGATGGCTGGGTTAGTAATCTGAACTCGTTTAAATCTGAACCAATGTTTAATGGCGAAGCTAAAATACAGTATGAATTATTTAAAGGGGGCGTTTTTGTTAGCTCAAAAATAGTACCTAAAAATCTTGATTTGGTTGTATTCGAAAGACCTCGTATTGCACCCCCCGAAAGAATGGTGGCAAAAATAACCGTAACAGATATCGATGGGAAACTTAACTTACTTTCTAATAGAAAGGGCGTTAATATTAAACGCTACCGGACGTTACTTTATATACCAAATTCAACCGTGGAAACACTTAGTTACAGTGTACTTCCTAAATATGATATCGACATCAGCGACATAAATCCAAATTCCTACGACAACGTTGGCCGGCCCTTAGGTTTTTTCGTTCCGGTTAACTGGAGAACCGTAAAAGAAACTATTAAAATTGAATCAGCTTATCCGGATTTTCAAGCCCACGCGGATTTCTTAAAAAGTTTTGCGCAGAATCCGAACTTAGTTGAGCCAGACAAAGCAAAAAATTGGTTTAACAATGTGATTTTACAATATGTAGACTAAGCACATTATCGACTGGGAGAAACTGCATCGAGCTTCCAGTCGACGTTAAGACCTAAACACTGAGCTGAAAAAAAGTGTCGATAGCCGTTCGGCTTTTCAAAAAGATCCCAGCGTTTGCATTCAAGCCGAGTGATGGGGTATTGCTTATTCCAATCTAAAAAAAGTTTTTCATTCTTGTTTGAAACAATACCGCGGTTTGGATATCGATTATTAAAGTTTAAATATGTACGTGCGACAATCCCCTTCGCCGAATCTTGCGGTTCAAATTTTCGGTGCGCCAACTTCACTTTGCAATTTCCAAAATTTCTGGTTGAAGAATCTAGATTGGCCATCGAGTAATTCGACCTTAATCCATTGAGTTCGCCAATTTCAGGAAACAGATTATACAAATCACCTTCCATCTTATCGAACTCAGGGTTCGTTTCGGCACACTTCCGACCTTTCAGTTTGCGTGTCTTTCGCTCGCACTGGCTTGCGAGGCCTCGCCACTCGGGAAAGCTTTTCCCAAAGGCTTCGGCCGGAACAACATGCTCCCATTCAAGCCTGCTGGCGCGATTTGGATTCTTTTGAATTTTGTATCCGCAAGATTCTAGGTTCACTTTTTTCGCATCAGTTATGCAGGAGCAATAGATCGTACGGTGGTTGAAGGCATCTAAATTCTTAGCTAAATATTTTTTAGCTTCATTAAAATTATCAATGGTTTGATTCGAATTGCGCTTGCCCGTCGCCGGCAGTGCCATCAGAAATACAAGCGAACTAAAAAGCAATATATGCAAATTCATAAGAAATTAAAACTGAATACGTTCTAAAATTCAAGCTCAAATCTTTTATCGAAAAACAGAGCTTATTGTGTCTCATGGTGAAGCAATAACCTTATGGTTGCTGCCGACAAATCCGAAGAAGAACTTAGCAGTTGGTTAAAAACTGTTCGAGTTTTTTTCGGCAAACTAGGGGCTTTTTGAGCTTATAGCAAGTCAGATTGAGATGTGGATGATTTTCTATTTGGTTTATGAATTGCTATGTAATGAAGTGGGGAAGGGAGGCGTATGAGAAAGTTTTTAAGTGCGATCATTTTTTCTCAACTTTGTTTTTCGACAGCCTTCACACAGAAATTAGATCCAATGACCAGCCAAGCTAAAAAAATTCTAGAGCGTGTCTCTAGTACAAAAGTTCCTGCCGACCATGCTTTGTTAGCACCGATGATAATAAAGTTAAATAGCGGCGATAGAGAAGGTGCCGCTGAAATTGCGATGACCCATCCCAATTTTTTAAATACTACAGTCAAATTGATGGCCCTACAAATGTCGACGCGTGAAGAAACGTTCCGGCAAGATCTTAATGACTTTGCCGCTTCCTTCATCGGGGTGGCCCGTGACCAGCGTGATGCGCGCGAACTCTTGCAAGGGAACTTTTACTACCGCGCCGACATCGCGAAGGTTCCAGCGGGCGTTACGGTACGAGTCGATATGGTCAGAGATTTATTGCAGTCGAATAATCACTATCGAGATTTAGAAAATCCAGCCGTCGACATCGGAACTGTACTGATGCGGGTCGAAGGTCAGTCGTTATTAGATGGAACGGATGCGGTCGTGCCCAATCCAGATCCGGCCGGAGTATTAACTTCACGTACATTTATGGGGGCGCATGCCGTAGATGGAACAAATCGCCGACCTGTTGAATTTACCTTTCGTGAATTTTTATGCGTACCAATTGAAAATTGGGCCGATACAAAAGCTTCTGATATTCGAATTGGCCGTGATATAGACCGCTTCCCAGGGGGAGACCATGCAAAGTTTTTAACAACTTGTAAAGGTTGCCATACACAGATGGACAGCTTCCGCGGCGCATTTGCTAAATGGGATTTTCAAGGTAATCGCATCATCAATAGTGGCGTCGCGAATCGCACCGGCGGATTTGATGGAAGCGGTATTTCAAATAAACTGAATAAAAACGGTTCGGTTTTTTCAAGCGGTTTTATAACCAAAGATGATTCATTCATTAATAATTCGCGAATGCCCGCCAACGAAGAGCTTTTTTCATGGCGCGGACCGGTCAACGGAAATGGCGTTAAAAACTTTGGCGTAATGATTGCGAACTCAAAACGATTTAGCCAGTGCATGGTTAAACGAGTTTACGATGCCGTTTGCCGAACGCAGTTGTCAGTTAAAGATAACATGCATTTCATCCGTCAATACGCTGAAAAATTTGAACAAGGTGGCTACAAGTTAAAACAACTTTTTAAAGAGGTCGCTGTTACTGAACAGTGTCTTGGACAATAGAGGAAATGATGAAATTTAAAATTAATTTTAAAATTCTAACTTTCACCTTAATTGCTTTAGCGATGACCCTGGTATACCAGAATTGTAGTCGGTTATCTTCTTCACAAAGCTCGTCTCAATCAAGTTGGGTTGAAGAGTCTGAAGTCAATGTAACGTCCGTTCCTTATGCGCTTTTATCTTCAGAACAGGTTTTACGAAGTATGGCTTCAGTCACTGACACTCCGGTGAATGGAACAATTACGAATGAATACAATCGTGGTCAGTCGGTACTGGCCGGCGGATTTGATCTAAAGATGGTTACTTCACCGATGCTTATGGCAACGACTAATCTAGCAAGTACATTTTGTAATGAAACTTTGAATAAAGAAATTGCAAGACCCGTTGATCAGCGAAAACTTTTTCGCAATATCGATTTCACGAAATCAGCATTTGTTCTGACGGATGCGAATTATCAATCAACTTTGCAATTCTTAAGTTCCGCTTTTTGGGGAAGAGCACTTTCTGAGAATGAATTAGAGATACTACTTTCAGCTAAAGGAGAATTTATGACTCCTTTGACTGATGCGGAACAAAAACAAACCGCGTCTTCGAAGAATCTGATGCTATATACATGCACGGCAATGCTTTCTAGTTTTGATTCTATTTCGTTTTAATGGGGTATTAGTTTTAGGGGGAATGATGAGTCGACGAAAAAAAGAAGACGTTCCATTTTGGGCGAAGACGGGCCACGCAAAGCCAGTCAGTCGTCGCGATTTTCTATCGGCCGGATTAATTCCGTTTTCGGCCTCAATGATTGCGCCTGCGTGGATGAATTTATTATTACCTTCGGCGGCTCAAGCTGCATCCAATTGCGTAACGGGTGCCAATGATATGCTTCCGTTCATAACGCTCAATTTAGCCGGGGGCGCCGGACTTTGCGGAAATTATATAGTTCGCGATCAAGCTGGGCAAATGCTACCTTCGTATAATGTGATGGGATTAGGAAAGACCCCACCAGTCGAGCGTGAGTTTGGAAATGTTCCTTTCGCCGGTATGAATAACGGCGTATTGATTAGTAAGCTTTTACAAGGAATTCGCGAGCGAGCACCGAACGCCATTCAAAAAACGGCCTTCGTTGCGGTTTGCGTGCGGTCGCGTGACGACTCCGATGAAAATAAATTTTCCGCCGATGGCCTGGTCGCACGGGCCGGGCTAACGGGTTCTTTACTACCTAATTTAGGCCGGCGCGAAAACAGCACGACTGGGATTAACCAGGCGCCAGCCGTCGTCGTTCCGCCAGCGCCAATGATTGTTAATTCATTCAACTCTTTAACGGGCTCATTAGGCTATGCGGCCGCTTTGGGAACAACGTTGAAGCCTCAGCAAAAATCAACATTAGCAAACTTAATTAGTCGGTTATCAGAATCTCAAACTAGAAAATTAGCTTCGGTCCATTCGGGCGAAGATATGAAAAAAGTTTTAGATTGTGCCGGAATTAAAAATGAAGGGCTAATTAAGCAAGGTACAAATGCAATTGATCCACGCCTGGATGCAGCGGCTGGCGCGCAGTTAAATACAATTTGGAATATTAATGCGGGCACAGGGGCAAACAGTCAGGATTTGATTTTCGCTTCAATGGCCTACAATGCCATGAAAAATCAATGCGGTTCGGTTGCTCTTGAATTGGGTGGCTATGATTATCATGATAATTCTAGAAATACGGGTGACACCCGGGATTTAGAAGCCGGAAGAAATATCGGACGCATATTAGAAACCGCACACGCCTTAAATCGACCGGTCTATCTTTATGTAACTTCAGACGGCGCAACTAGTTCAGTCGAATCCGACAATCAAGGCGCCGCATGGACCAGTGATCGCGGTACGGCAGGATTAGCTTTTATTTTGTATTACAATCCATCAGGCCGGGCAGAAACTTCATCATCGCAAATCGGAAATTTTACGGCGGGGCAGGTTGCCGACGAAGCATTCGTAACTGGTTCAAGTCCCGAGGCCGCAGCGGCTGCGGTGTTTGCAAATTATTTAGCGATTCAAAAAAGATTGGATTTATTTTCAGGGCCAGTCACACGAGTTCTTGATACAAAACAATTGCAGCAAGTGCTTCGGTTTAGCTAACGAACCTGATTAGGGAATAGATGAAAAAAAAGGTTCTGACTTACGCAATTTTAATTTTAGTTTTAATGGTCGCATTTACAAATTGCGGGCCCATGGTGGGCTTTTCTTCGAACAAACGTAAAATTGCTGGTTTTGCATCTTTTGGTTCTTTAGGATGTGAACAAATATTAAAACACACTTACGCGACAACCTACTATCCGATGCTTAGTAATTCATGCAATCGATGCCATTCAAGTAGCCATGGCAGCACTGACTTCAATGTATCCTATCAAGCATTTATGATAAAAACAGAAGCAACGATTGATTACAAAGCGTCGCAACCACATGGAGACAACCGTCTTGATATGACGAACCAAATTTCGGGATTCAAGCCGGCCTGGAATCGTGGGCAAGATGAGTATTTGGCTTGCGTCAGTCAAACAGATTCTGAGTTGTTGAATTCTTCAAAATTAAAATTGAATTCTAAAACCATTGCGGGAATTGCAGAAACTCAAGCCATGCCGACACGCTGGAAATTTATTGAATGGGATCTTGAAAAAGACGTGCATATCAAACAAGCCGGTTTATTTGCCGCATTTTTAAAGATTGAAGTGCGCTACGCCATTCAACAAGGAACGATCGTTGGATTCGAATTCCGAAACCCTACCGTTCGTTTAAAAACCACCGGAAGAAATCTTGAAATTAAAGGTTTGAATGTATTTATTGATAATAGACTTCAATCCGACGTGACGACATACTTAGAAGTTTCAAAAATCTTTACTGAAATAACAGATAGCATGTTGATCACAAATGGATCAAATGCATTTGCCTTCTATCCAAGTGCAAATCCAAATACAAACGTAGCAATTGAAATTGCAAACATTCAATTTGTTGCAGAGCCGACACCGCCTTTGGCAAGTGAACCGCCAGCTGGTACTCCCGTCCAAATTCCGGTAACCTTTAGTCAGCTTGTTTCGAATGATCCAACACTTGGTGTGTTTAGAACAAGCTGTTTGGGTTGTCATTCAGGTGCTTCGGCCTCGGCCGGTCTTAATTTAGCTGATTATGCTGTCGCCAAAGATCGTGCATCTGCCATAACTGCCCGCATGAATAATGCCGGTAATCCGATGCCTCCAAACGGCTTATTGGGAACTCCTCAACGGGAAGTTGTTTCGCGCTGGTTGAATAGCGGCACTCCACAATAAATAAGTAGAAATTAAATTGTCAGCGTTTTGGGTCACAGGTATGAAACGAATGCCTGCTGAAACCTTTGGTAAGCTCTACAATCTTTTTAGTTGTGGATTCTTTATTGTATTGGAGAGTGTATGAAAAAATATTTAGCACTGACATTGTTTTTACCAATTTTTACAAATGCCACAATAACCGTTTCTGGAATTTCTTCGGGTGGATTTATGGCGGCACAGCTTGGAGTGATCTATTCAGACCAAGTTACTGGCGTCGCGACCGTGGCCGGAGGCTTTTATTACTGTGCGCAAAATCACATGCAAGATAAAATTAAATTATCGGGCGGGAATTATCTTTCTTTATTAAAAGCTCGAGTCAATGCCGTCGGCATCTTTACGGGTGATATTGATCAAGTTATCGTTCTAAGAAATACAAATCCGCTTTATCAATCGGTTGGTATTTGCATGCAAAATCCGGCGGAAGCAAGTTTGTCGTTTGAAACGATGAAAGTGAATGAAGAAAATAAGCTCATTGCGCCAACTCAAAATATTGCAAAACAGAAAGTTCTTATTTATCAGGGTAGTGCAGACACCATCGTTCGCCCGGCTATGCAAGCGAAGTTAAATGAATTCTACACGGGTTTGCAAGTGCCTGAGTTGAATATCAAATTAGTCACAAGTAAAGGTGTTCATAATTTTCCGACAGATCATGACGGCGAAAACAATTGCTTCGTGCAATCAGTACCGTTCGTTTCTTCTTGCAGCTATAATGCGGCCGGAGACATTTTAACCCACTTATTAGATAAACCCGCTCTTCAGCGGGTCACTGATAAGGCGGTTAACAAAAAAAATCTGTATATGGTTTCGCAAAAACTGACTGGCGTTGAGCATCCGATGGCGCCACAAAGTATGGCCTCGTATGGCTACTTGGCGGCTAGTCAAAACTGTTTAAACAATCCGAGCAGCTGCGCAATGCATGTGGCATTTCACGGGTGCGAGATGTCTGATAGTTATGATCATCAATTTGATCAAAAATATGCACGAGGCGCGCAACGTGGGTTTATGCAAATGCGAACGAAAGCTCAAAGCTTTCGTTTTTCAACTTTGCCTTACATCGAACAAAGAAAAAATAAATTTGGCCTTCTAAAGTTTGCAGCTGATTCAGGTTATCTAGAATACGTCGAGAAAAATAATATCATGGTGCTATTTCCCCAAACCTGGATTCGCGCCGGCAATTACCCGCTGAATCCAAAAGGTTGTTGGGATTGGTTCGGTTGGACAGGGCCGGATTATGCGACTAACAAGGGAAGCGAGCCCGCGTGGCTGATGAAGTGGATTGAACAGGTTCAAGGGGAACCACAAAAGTTCATACTTAAAAAGAAGCTAAGCTATAAAGAGGCAGGCGCTCTGTAATCTGCTGACTTCAGCCAAGTACGGCTTCCGGTAAGAATTACCTTATATACGTTTTATGCATATTAACTGTTTATCTATGTATTGGATAAATATAGGTGAAATCGACTAATCTCCGCTCATTAACAAATGAAGGAGATTTTATGAAATCACTATTGACGGTATTATTATTAGTTCTAGGTGCCCAGTCTGCTCAAGCAGAATACTTAGACGCTTGCTTAGTTACAATCGAGAAAGCGGCCGTGCATGCCGCCGCTTATCAAGCCCAGGTTGATGTCAAAGATGTATTCGTAGTTCGCTCTGAGCTAGGTGCTTGGACTGAAGCCGTCGGCAGTAACTCAGGTAGCGGAACGGCCTCAGTGATGATTGGTAAAGACGTTTCATACTTTCTTGTGCACGCAAAACAGATTGGTCGCACTGATCAATGTAACGTTACAAAAATCGAACAGGCTGAAATCGATGCGATGGATCCCTTAGCTTTACAAGCCGAGAAATATCGAATTGCAATTGGGAATGCTCTTCACATTTCTGAAGGCGATGCCCAATGGACCGCTTTTTACCGCCATAGCAATGCCACTGGTTTTACCAAAGCTCAATTGTCAAAAGCACTTGGCGCCACATCTCACCTTGAAATTTATTCTTTTGAACATACAGTTCGTTTTCTAACTGACTACGCAGAAGACAATGACTACGCGGATGATAAGCAAAAATATGCAAAGCTACTGAAGGTATTAAAAAAGGATTTTAAAGATTTTCGACTTATCAAAGTTGGGCAGCCTGATAGCGGCGGTTTAGATCTTTACCTTTTGGGAATTACGCCGGATGGAAAACTTGTCGGCTTACGAACAATCACAGTTGAAACTTAATAAACTCGAATAGAAAGCATCGTTATATGAAAACAATGATCTTATTACTTACAGTCTTAACCCTTACAGTTGAAATTCAGGCAGGCGATCGGTCTTTTGCGGATTTCTTTAATATCATCGAGAATGAAAAAATAGTTGGAACAGAAAGCAAAGATTCAAAATGCACCATCCAAACAAATTGGCTCAAAAATGGAGATCTTTTAGTTACCGCGACTTCGAAGTATTTGGATCGTAAAGTGAGTAGACGCCAAGTTGTATTTTCTGAATCAAAAAATGTTGATTACACAATCGATCACCGCGCCGAAGACGAATCTGAATACACGATCATCCAATCTAAAGAATTAGGTAAAGAAGATGAGGCTATTAGTATAGTTGAGAGTTTTACTCTACACCAAGACGCTTCGGGATTAACCAGCGCGGTTCTTTCCGTCATGGAAGTTAACGACCACAGTGATCCAAGTGAATTATTTTTTGTAGTCTGCAATCCAAACCCATAAAACAATTATTAAAAAAAGGACCTATTTATGAATACCAAACAAGCTCTATTTTTTGCCGGATTTTTTCTAGCTTTGAACGTAGATGCTAAATCTGCAAATATCTGTGAAAAACTAATCGCACAAGCTGAAGCAATTTGTGAGAAGGCTATGTGTGATGATCAATTTCGTGACGAAGACGAAAGCCGAAGTGAATGCATACGTGACGGGGATTTTTATGAAGGAAAAGGCGTCTGTGTTTACGACGGCGAACTTCCGGCGTTGATTGAAAAGTATAATCAGAAGCATGCAAAAAATCGCATTGGCTGTGATTCAGATGGTAGCGTCGTTGATGCGCCGGCTTTAGCTAATTTTACTTGCGAAGCTAAGACGGGTGGCGAGTTTCGTTTCATCGGTTCTATTCTTGAAGAGTCACTGAGTGTGACAATTCATGATACAAAAGATGAACTTTTGATTAAAGAATTTAAATCGCCCGATGCGGACGTTGAATTTTCAAAGTCGTTACGAAAAAAAGAGTCGACTTATGGTTTTGCTAAATTCTACAGTGACTACAATGCATGGCAGGGCTTAGAGCTTTCGATACCAAAAGATGTAGTTAGCGGAGAGCGTAAAGGAAAATTTCCAGCTTACTTTACTGTTTACGGTGATAACGGAAATTTTATGGCCCCGGGTGATTCTATTTCGCTTAGCTGCCGAATTCATTCGTACTAAGATCGTAAAATTACATATTGATCCAGCTTGTTCCATTACAGTATTGCATCACGCCGGTGTATTTTAAAGCGCCGGCGGTTGAAGCCGTACAAGCAAGGCCCGTGTTACCTACTTTAACTTCCCCATTTACGTCTAATCGAGCAGCTGGGTTCGCGTTATCGATTCCAACATTTCCGCTATTAGAAATTTTCATGCGATCGGTCACCCACTGAGTGCCGTTGCTTACGGTTGCAAAAACCAAGTCTGAACCATAATTATTAAAAGAAAAATTTTGCGCAGCATTGGCTCGAATCGTTGCTCCGATTGAGATACCGCCACCGTTACTAAACGATCCCCAAAATGAGATTCCTCCTAAAGAATCAAAGGCTTGGACGGGTGCTTTGGCAGTAAGGGTTCCCCGCGCATTGATCATGCTTATGGTCGGGCTCCCATCGTTTGTTGCACCCATGTGATTGTAAAGTTGTATCTGCGGATATCGAGTAGTGGTAGCCGAGCCAGGATTTAATAACCCTAATAAGACATCTATATTGTTGTCAGAAATTTCAAGTGGTCTGTCTGGAGAATTTGTACCGATACCAACGTAACCATTTGTACCGATGGTCATTCTTTCTACGGGAGGGTTACCCACGAAAAAACGAAGGTCGCCACTTAGAGCGCCAACCCTTAAATCTTCAGAGCCGAACAAGTAAACATCCTTGGGCCCAATACTTCCCCATGCGGGCGCTGCTGGACCATTCGCACCGAATGTTCCAGTTACGCTATTAGGACCACCCAGCGGTCCGACCGCCAACTCGTATTGTGAAGTTGCGTTCGCGCCTAGGTCATCGTTTGAAATCTGTGAAGAAATCTTATTATTTTGCGAACTTCTTATTTCTAAAAACGCTGATGGTTGATCTGTACCGATTCCAACCCGGCCGGTATTATAATAAATGTTATTTGGATCGGCCGTGCTAATCTGCCACAGGCCATCAGCTTGTGAACCGATTGAATAACATTCAGCAATATTACCTACGCCGTCTCTGCGTATTTTTAACGTAATAATATCGGGTCGAAGTTCTTTAACCGTTTGCGTATCATCAACTTTAGAAACGCTAACCCGCAGCTCGACATTGCCGCGATTAGGAAATCCAGCATCAGGCTGAAAATTGATAACGTTAAAACGATCGAATCGAATCAATCCTGTTTTATCATTTGTTCCTACTGTGTATTGATCAACACCCGCAGAATTCTTAATTGCTGTGACGGAAAAGCCGGCCGAATCGGGCGCCGGGCGGGGAGTCGTCGGATTATTAGATCCGAACGTACTTAAACACGCCATTTTATCAGTTAACAGGGTTCTAATTTCGTTTGTAATTGCACGCTGCTGATCTTTGGCTTGAAGCCCTTTTTGCTGCTTCGTGATCGAAGTTATAAAGTTAGTGGCGCCAACAGCAAGAATTCCAAGAATTGCGGTCACTATAATAACTTCTACTAAGCTAAAGCCTGAATGACTCGTTTTCATGCGTGTCCACCTTTGGTGTCATTAAACCATTTTTTATGGATAGATTTGAGTCTAGTTTTTGAGTTTTTTCGGTATTACGATCGTCAGTTTTGTATTGGCGGAGTTTTCATCGTAAATGATCTGGCCACCATGCTCTTCCAGTATTCCTTTTGAGATGCTCAGGCCCAGGCCTGTTCCTTTGCCAATTTCTTTAGTCGTGTAAAATGGTTGCATCATCTTTTCCCGGACTTCTTTTGGTATACCTGAGCCACTGTCCGTGACCGAGATATGTATTTTTTCAAGAGTCTCTGCCAGTTCAACTCGAATCCATTTGCTTTCTAGATTTTCAATCGCGTCGTAGGAATTATTTAATAAGTTAAGTAGAACTTGCGAAATTTCGACCGAACGGCACTCGATCTGGGCCGTTTTGAAAATTTCATTTTCAATTAATTCAAGCATCACACCGTGATGTTTAAAACGTTCCTGACAAAAACCTAAAGTTTCTAGAATTAAAGTCGAAACCGCAATCGGCTGCATTGGGGCGTTTTGGCCTTCGCGCGCAAAAAACTTCAGGCCACTGACGATTTTGGCAATACGATCAACAGTCTTTTTAATTGTTGATAGTCCGTTGGCCAAAATTTCTGGAGTTGCGTCACCGTCATTGATGCATTCTTCTAACTGCTCGACTCGCATCGCAATAATAGCTAACGGATTATTAATTTCATGTGCAATTCCACCAGCCATCTCGCCCAAAGCTGACATCTTGGAAGAATACGTAATTAACTCTTGCTGCTTTTGTAAAGTGCCACGTGCATCTTTCAACGATAGCGCCATGGAATTAAAAGCCTTCGAAAGCATTGATAATTCATCTGTGCCATGTTCGGGTATCGAGATATCAAAATCTCCGTTAGAAACTTTTTTGGTTGCCCTTTCCAAATTCACCAGCCGACCACCAATAGATTTAGATAGGATAAAGCTAAGTAGGCCAGTTAAAATAATTGCAATAAGTCCGAAGGCAAGCTGCATCGATTGAAGACGTTGAACACTGCTGGCTAAGTTTACACTGGCTTCTTTAGTTGTCAGTTGTTGAGTTTCAATAAAATCAGTGATGAATAATATGAACCCTTCATTGAATTTAACTTGCCTAGTTTGAATGATGGCCTTTTTAGTTCCATTTACATCGTTCTTTTTAGCAAAGGCGATAGCACGGTTTAAGCCTTGATCTACTTCTTCGTATTTTGAAATCATCGACTTTAATACTTCAGGATTATCCGGAAAGTTTTTACTTACTTCTTTCATTCGTTGCAAAACGAGCTGTCGTTCTTTAGCAAGCGCATCTTCATTATTAGTGATTCCACGAGCGTAAATAACCTCGTAAGTTTCCAACAATTGATTTCTGACCTGGGCGCGTAGATTGGTTAATGAGAGTAATCGACTTTCCATTATTTCAGTCTGCGTTCTGAAAAAGTCGACGTAGACTGAAGCGCGAAAGGTAGTAATAATCGCAACGAATAATAGACCCACCAGGCAAGCTAAGCTTAGAAGTATTTGGTACCTAATTTTCAATTTTTACCCCAGTACTTACTTCTGACACTAAATTAATCTTTAGAGTAGGTTCTGTTTCACTTTTTAAAAAAATTGAAACGCACGCTAGACGTAGGCCTTGCTGGCAGAGAGTGTAATCGAACAAAGGCTGTTTCAAGAGAATATATGCTTGAGTCGGGTTATCAGTCTTTAACAAGTCGAATTTCAATCAACGGAAATTGGAATTTAGGCGACAAGAAGAATTTCTTACGTCATTACATTGTAGATAAGACAAAAGATTAGTTCCGAAATGGGACTTTTCTTCAAATGATTGTCAGTTCTTAGTTAAGATCGTTTTTAAATTGGTCAATTGAAGATTTATAAACTAGAAACCACCTTAACAAAGAGGTGGTTTTATGAAAATGTACGCAATTCTATTATTAGTTACATCACAATCTGCATTTGCTCTGACTGGCGTTATTGAATCAAAAGTTCTTGGAAACAAAACAATTTCTGTCGACTATGCAGCCGTTCGTGTTATTCCAGTTTCAATGACAACTGAAATTGTCGTTGATCATGATTCACAAGAAGAATCTTGCCAAAACTCTTTAGTATTTCAAAACGTAGCTCAGGCTATTTATCAGCTTGAGAATATCAAAGTTCAAGAAAGCCAAACACTGTTAGCTGGTCAAAACATGTTTCGTATGGAGCCAGGCCAAGCTTGTGTTGCTCCATCAAAATTACACAATACGAATCAACTTTATTTAGCACGTGGCGGATATCCTGAATTTTTAATCTCGGAAGAAATCGTGAACGGTGAAACGAAGCAATTGATGGTTCTTTTAAGTTTACCTCGGCAAATTGCTGATGGCAAAATCGTCGAATCGACTTCAGGCATGTATACAATCAAGAAATTAGTTTTTGGTCGTCAAGCAATGACGGTTAACTTTAGCGTTGTTGAAGTCACTGCATCACATCGTTCAGCTAGCACGTCTTACCTTGAGCACGGATCTTTCGAACTTAAGTAATCGAAATCCCGTCACTTATCTGGCTTTGCTGGATAAGTGATTGGTAATGGATTTTCTATCTACGCCTTCTTTAGCGGTGCGAGTTCAGCTCTTGTTCAATTTGATAAGGGATTCGATTTCCTTCTGCGTTTAACTTGTAAACATTTGAAGTTATGTCGATTCCTTTATTGATATTTGCAATAACCATGGTTTTATATGATTCTTGATTCGGAAAAATATAAGTACCGCGATTGGCTTTATTTATTTCAGTGATGGTTTTGAAATCCATCATCTTTCTGATCCCATCAAATAAGTAATAAGAAGAATTATCTGGGCTTGTCGTAAACGTGTAAACCGACGTTGTACTTGCAACGATGACCAAATTTTTAGATTCCGCTGAACCTAGCTCGGCCGCCGCCTTTGTATAGCTGCTGCAGCTGGTATTTAAATAGATAAATTGACCAATGTTATTTTCGGTTCTTTTTTTCATCCAATCGCCCAGCATTTTGTTCGAAATAAATTGCGGGTCGTATGTTCCGTCATGGTACATGATATCGATAATCTCTTTGTAGGCACCATGCTCAAGGGTCGTTCTGATGACGAACATCTTTTTATTCATTGAAAACAGATTACGATAATCCCCGTCTGAGTGTGCTTCCTTCAGAAGATAATCAATCGTTTCATCTTTTGTCGTCATGCCTTTTTCTAAATACTCAAGCGGATTCGTTAACTGCACCGGCGCAGAGATCTTAAAATTGTTCTGTTCAAGATATTCAACGTAGCTGTCTCGGGTGCTCTCAGTTGTAGATAAATTGATGTTAGACCCAAACACGACGACGCCGCGATAAATTTTGTCAGCTAGAAGCTCGGCTTTATTTGGCGCTTCGACAATTGGTACGACAAATTCGGATTTCCGTTTTTTCAGAATCAAATCTGCAGAAAAATTGTCATTATTGTGAAGCCAATCAACCTTGGTTGTTCCCTCGGTCTGAGCCGGGAAGTAGGCGGGGCCTAGGCCGTAAAACCCGCCGGCGCTTCTTGTTAGCGGAGAATTCTGAAGTAAATCGCTGTTCATAACCTCGTCGGTACCTAAAATATAGGCGAAGTAGTAGGAATCTCTGGGCAATACGACCAAGTCAGTTAGCGGAATTTTTGCGATTCCTAAAAGCGTTTTAACCTTCTGCGTGCTCATCCAATCAAGGGTCGAGAAGAATACGTCCCGTAGTTCGGTACTATTTGCTCTTACCGATTCAGCTAGCAATGTTCCCATCTCGCCGGCAATTTCCTCTTTGTCGGCCGCCGATAAAATTTTGCTGTAGTCGCGCATGTACAAAAGACTTTGGATATTGAATGTTTTAGGCGAGTCTTTTGATATTTGTTTGGCTTTCGCGATGAGGGTATTTTTGTAAAATGATGAAAGTTCGGCCCGGCTTTTTTCAGTTAAGCAAACTTGCTTGAAACTGCCATTTAATTTCGAAACGTTAAGGCCGCTTTGATTAACCAATAACAATTTTTTTGTGGGCTTTTCTATTGTGTAACGGTTTAAGAGTAATGAAAGCACATCTTCAAAATCTTTAATGTGGTTTGATTTTAGAACTGCATCGATTAGATTGATATCACGCTCTGTGAGTCGATCGACCTTAAGCATTCGTTGTAATAGATAATCGACTTCGCTTAAAGTTAAATTCGTCTTATCAATTAGTGAAACATAATTTTTCTTGTTGGCTTGATCCCAATCAGATGCTGAAGCCTTGTTGCCGGTACACGCCGGAGAATCACCTAGAATTTCGACGGCCCGAAACTTTTCTTCTTTAATAAAAGTTTGCGTGGGCTTCAAGCACGAAGTTTGGCGGGCATTTAGCAAGAAAAGTTGTTTGCTTGGAAAACTTCTACCTAGCAATTGTCGGCCATGCGGGTATCCGCTGATCCCTAGCATGACCGGTTCATTTTGACTCGATACTTGGGGGCTCATGAAAGATTTTATTTGCGTAGCTAACTTTTGGTTGTTTTCTAATAGAAATAGTTGAGACGTCTGATTCTGTATTTCAATTTTCCATAAATTCTTTTTAACAGTTACCGCTTCGCCAAACATCGAGAGCGTCTCGCCCGTTTCTTTTAAGGTGAATGTGTATTCCGTCATATTTAGTTTTGCTGTCGTTTTTTGAATAGATTTTTTATTCGGGGTATAAATATTTAAGGTTGCGTCGCAATTGTGACAAAAACTTCCTTCCGCCCCAGTAAAATATACGATCCGACCATCTGTAGTAATCAGTCCTGGCATTTTTATCTCGTTTGCCATCTCCAAAAGTTTTGGGTCATTAAATAGCAGAGGGGTTGATTGGTTTACATTCAATTGGTAAACTTTAGTGGCTTCAACTACATAAATAATTGAGGCAACCATATTATTGACGAAAGATTTTGCCACTAATTTTCCGAGATATTTTTCAGTTGTATTTTTCCCATCTTTTGTAAGTTGAAATAAATCTGATGAATCAGTTGGCGTGGATTGCAATGTTTTAGTGACAACAATACTTTTTTTATCCGCGTAAACCAGGCTATATTTGTAACCGGATGGGCTGATGAATCCTTCATTTAGATCAGCAACGACGGACTGTCTAACTCTTTTCAATGGTACAAAATATTCAACTTGGGCTCCGCTATCGACAGCTGATCCACTGACGACAATTGCTTTTTCACTAAATTGAAAGTCACTAATAGAGTAATCGCTTCCAGCCTTAAACTTTTCTTGCCAGTTGATCACCTCAAGCGGAGTGGCTCCGTTCACCAAACTGCAATTCGGCACTTGCGCGGCTGCATTTAGGGTTGCGAAAACAATGACTAAACTTGCTAAGCAATTGGCAAATTTCATATAAGCTCCTTAAGGGTAAGAAGCTACTTTAACTGAAATGAAATTCTTTCGCGCCTGTAATGATTCTGACGAAGTGACCCTTTAGGGCACATCAAACGCGTAATAGCAGGATTACGCGGCGAGTTTCAAAAAGGGAACCGGGGCACGGCGCCTGTTACCTTAGGGGCGTGCCGCAACTGCGACAACCCCTGTTGCTACTTACTTTAGATCGAAGCGATCTAACTATTTTAGATCAAAACGATCTAAGTTCATTACTTTTGTCCACGCGGTGGCGAAATCGTGCACGAATTTTTCGTTTGCGTCTGAGGCTGCATAAACTTCTGCGACCGAGCGAAGGATCGAGTTCGAACCGAATACAAGGTCCGCTCGACTAGCCATCCAACGAACTTTTCCGGTATTGCGATCCCGGCCTTCGTATAAATCCTTGGCTGGTGAAGTTGCTTTCCACTCAGTTGCCATATCTAAAATATTCACGAAAAAATCGTTACATAATGATTCTTTTTTTGTCGTTAATACTCCGTGCGTATTGGCATTGACGTTTGCGCCAAGCACTCTTAAACCACCAACAAGCACGGTCAGTTCAGGTGCGGTCAAAGTTAATAGTTGCGCTTTATCTAGTAAAAGCTCTTCGGCTGGAACTGAGTATTTTGCTTTCACATAATTTCGAAATCCATCTGCAAAGGGCTCGAGTGGTTCAAACGAATGCGCATCGGTTTGCGCATCAGTCGCATCCATTCGTCCGGGATTAAAAGGTAGGCTAATCGAAACTCCGGCATTCTTTGCTGCGTTTTCAACCGCAACATTTCCGCTAAGTACGATTAAATCTGCGATTGAAACTTTTTTTCCGCCAGAGGCAGATTGGTTAAATGTGCTTTGAATCGTTTCTAAAGTTTTAAGAACCTTCGCTAATTTAACGGGCTCGTTTACGGCCCAGTCTTTTTGTGGAGCTAAACGAATGCGTGCGCCGTTGACGCCGCCGCGCTTGTCAGAACCTCGAAACGTTGAAGCGGCTGCCCATGCAGTCGAGACTAATTCTGAAATTGATAAACCACTTGCAAGTATTTTTGTTTTTAAACCCATGACATCTGATTTGTCGATCAATGTGTGACCCACGGCCGGGATTGGATCTTGCCAAATCAAATCTTCTTTCGGAACTTCAGGGCCTAAGTAGCGAACTTTTGGTCCCATATCTCGGTGAGTTAATTTAAACCATGCACGTGCAAAAGCATCTGCAAATTCTTGCGGATTGGCTAAAAATCGTCTTGAGATTTTTTCGTAAGCCGGATCTACGCGAAGTGCGATATCAGAAGTTAGCATCGTCGGAAGATGTTTTTTATTTGCGTCAAATGCGTCCGGTATACTTGCTTTGGCGTCGATCGCCACCCACTGGTGAGCGCCAGCCGGGCTTTTTGTTAATTCCCATTCGAAGCCGAATAAATTTTCAAAATAACCCATGCCCCATTTCGTCGGTGTTGCGGTCCATGTCACTTCAAGACCACTTGTGATCGTGTCTTCACTGTGACCTTTTTTAAAACTGTTATGCCAACCGAAACCCATGGCCTCGATGTCGGTTGCTTCCGGCTCGTGCGCGACATGTTTTGCGTCAGCGGCACCGTGCGTTTTTCCGAAAGTGTGACCGCCGGCGATGAGTGCGACAGTTTCGATATCATCCATCGCCATACGCGCAAATGTATCACGAATATCGTTTGCAGAAGCTTGCGGATCAGGTTTTCCGTCAGGCCCTTCTGGATTGACATAAATTAAACCCATTTGCACAGCTGCCAGCGGATTTTCTAAATCGCGAGTGTGTTGAACCTTACTATCATCATCTTTAACTAAGATGCCGTGACCTTCAGTGACCCCGGGTGAGCCGCGCGTGTAGCGTTCGTCTCCGCCAAGCCATTTTTTTTCAGAACCCCAGTAAATATCTTGGTCGGGTTCCCAAACATCTTCTCGGCCTCCACCGAAACCGAAAGTTTTAAACTCCATTGTTTCAAGTGCGACGTTACCAGCTAAAATCATTAAATCAGCCCAAGAAATTTTACGCCCGTATTTTTGCTTGATCGGCCACAAAAGCCGTCTTGCTTTATCAAGATTCACATTGTCGGGCCAAGAATTTAGCGGAGCAAATCTTTGCTGGCCACGAGCCGCGCCTCCGCGACCGTCACCGATACGGTAAGTCCCGGCGCTATGCCAAGCCAGTCGAATAAAAAGCGGGCCGTAATGGCCGAAATCGGCTGGCCACCAACTTTGCGAATCGGTCATTAGCGCCGCCAAATCTTTTTTCAGTGCGGCATAGTCTAATTTTTTAAATTCTTCGGCGTAATTAAATTCTTTCTCCATCGGATTTGATTTTGAAGAGTGTTGATGAAGAATTTCGATCTTTAGTTGTTTCGGCCACCAATCTTTTGCCGTGGTCTCGCGACCGCTTGTCGATTTATTGTGAAAAGGGCATTTTGCTTCTTGGTTTTTGCTCAAGTCTTCCATAATTTCTCCTGTTTAATATAGAAGAGTATTGGATAAGTTCATCGGGTCGGGTAGGCCTGATAGATTTTGTCTATTGTTGGGTCAATTTATTTTCAAAACATGGCTTTAACTATCGGGTGTCGAAAATTATAAGTGACAAGACGACAGAAGAGCCTGCTCGCCCGGTGGTGACTAAGCGAATCAAATATCAGTGCCATCAAGTTAATCCAGTGTTATTATTAAATTTAGGCGGTGTTTATGAGAAACATAATCGTAATGTTCATCTTAACTTGGGGGACGGTAACTATGGCGTGGAATGCTTCAGAATTTAAAAAACCAAGTGATAAAATATTAAAAGAAAAGTTATCTGAAATTCAGTATAAGGTAACACAGCACGAAGGCACCGAGCGACCATTTAAAAATGAATACAATGATAATAAGCAAGAAGGTTTGTACGTCGATATCGTTTCGGGCGAGCCCCTATTTACATCGATGGATAAATTTGATTCAGGTACCGGGTGGCCTAGTTTTACAAAACCCATCGTTAAAGAAAATGTCATTGAAAAAGTTGACCGCGGCATTTTTGGTTCGCGGACCGAAGTTCGAAGTAAGTATGCGGATTCTCACTTAGGGCATGTATTTGATGATGGGCCACGCGACAAAGGTGGGCTTCGATATTGTATGAATTCGGCGGCGCTTCGATTTATTCCCGTTAATAAATTAAAAGAAATGGGTTATCCCGAATTCATGCCGTTATTTGAAAAAAAGGCCGAAGCAAGTAAATGAAAAATATTTTCTTAGTCTTTATTTTTGCCGTGTCTATTAATGTTTCGGCAAATGCCAAAGAGAAAAGTAAAGATGTTGTGAATACGAAAGCGGGCGCTTCGGAAATTGCAGTTTTTGCAGGGGGTTGTTTTTGGTGTATGGAACCCCCATTTGACAATTTGCCCGGGGTGAGTGAAACGAAATCAGGGTACAGTGGCGGTGATATGCCAAACCCTACTTACGAAGATATTTCGAAAAAGGTGACCGGTCATCGTGAAGTGATCCGGATTACTTTCGACCCTAAAAAAATAACCTACGCCGAGTTACTTGATGTGTTTTGGAAGAACATAGATCCCTATGACAGAGACGGGCAATTCTGCGATAAAGGTGATCAATATAAAAGTGCGATCTATTATCAGAATGATTCTCAAAAAAAGTTAGCCGAAGATTCAATTAAGAAAGTCACCGAGCGCAATAAGATAAAACAAATGGTGGTGACGGAAATTCTGCCTGGTAAAACTTTTTATGACGCTGAAGAATACCATCAAGATTATTACTTAAAAAATCCAATTCGTTATAAATACTATCGAAATAGCTGCGGCCGGGACCGCAGATTAAAAGAGTTATCCGGTAAGTAATTTGTAAGTAGCGGGTATCCTAGAAACACTTATCGATATTGATCCCGATCGGAATGATTTCGTTGGATTCAATCGCTCGATTGACGGCTACGACATTTGCAATCGTATCGATGGCTAACTTTATATTAATCGGTTTTGATAAGTGGGCGTTGCAGCCTGCACTGACGCATCTTT
The DNA here is from genome assembly GCA_043760925.1 of Bdellovibrio sp. Taxonomy (GTDB): domain Bacteria; phylum Bdellovibrionota; class Bdellovibrionia; order Bdellovibrionales; family Bdellovibrionaceae; genus Pseudobdellovibrio. The sequence goes on from JAYUOK010000036.1 coordinate 77,739, forward strand.
CTTTTTCTTCTTTCATGGCATAAGCGGTTAATGCGATGATTGGTTTTTTATATCCTGCTTTTCGTAATTCTTTAGTTGCGCCGTAGCCATCTAAGACGGGCATTTGTATATCCATAATGACAACGTCGTATTTACCTGCAAGGGCTTTATCGACGCCTAACCGGCCGTTGCAAGCAATGCTAACCTTTGCTCCACGACTTTTAAACAAACTTGAAAATAGAAGTTGGTTATCAATAGAATCATCAACCACTAAAATATTAAGACCTTCTAGCGCTGACTTAGACACGGCAGCTGGCGTTTTCGTTTGTGGAAGTATAATGGGGGCTACAAACGTAACCGCATCTTTTAACGTCGCAGATATGCAAAAAACCGAGCCAATGCCAGATTTTGAAGATTCTAATATCACATCGCCGCCTAAAGCTTGCGCCAAGCGCCTAGAAAGGACTAAGCCTAACCCGGTGCCACCGAATTTTCGAGTAGTACTGTCATCGCCTTGAGTAAAGGGCGAAAAAATTCTTCGTTGTTGTTCTGGATTAAGTCCAACACCTGTATCGCGAATACGGAACATAATTTGGTTTTCAGAAGATTCTTGCGGTTGGATAGAAATGCTCACTTCGACTTCGCCTTTTTCAGTAAATTTGATCGCGTTTCCGATGATATTTACTAAGATCTGTCTTAGTCTTGCCGGATCAGACTTAAATTTGTCAGGGACATTATCGTCGTACACAACTAAAAGCTTAATCCCTTTAGTCGCAATTTTCTGCGAGAACAGCATCACGATATCATCCATTAATTCAGATAAGGAAAGATCAATAATTTCGACCACCATTCCTCCAGCTTCAATCTTTGAAAGATCTAGGATGTCATCGATCAAAACAGTTAAAGCTTTTCCACTTCGCGAAATGATTTCTAAATACTGGGCGCCGACAGCCACCGAGACTGTGCTTTCGCGCATGAGGTCCGCAAAACCAACGATCGCGCCAAGTGGTGTTCTAATTTCATGTGACATATTCGCTAGAAATGAAGTTTTTAAGCTATTCGCAGATTCAGCAGCTTCTTTGGCGGCCTTTAACTTCTCCATCCGTTTAATCGGAGTCACATCAGTTAAGGTTACAACGTGCCACAGCCCAACGCTTTCGTTTTCTAAGTGGCTGATGCTCATGCTTAATTCAACCTTTGAACGATCTGGCTTTTCAATTGAAACCGAAAGTCCTCGGGTCTGGCGACCCGCATTTTTTACTTCTGATAAAGGAAAAAATTCACCGTTTTCGCGGCATAGTGGAAAAGCTTTGTCGAAGGGAAGTAAAACCGGGTTCATTCCGATAAGTCTTTGAGCTTCAGGATTTGCGCGGGTGATAAACCCCCCTTTGTCGCAAACGATAATCGCTTCAGCCGCCTGGTCAAGTATAGACCGGGTCAAATTTTCAGATACGATTAAGGCTTCATTTTGTTTTCGCTCGGTCAAATCTGTAACGATGATTGAAATTCCTTGCGTGCCATTAAAATCAACCGCACCTAAAGAAACGTGAACATCAATTAATTTTCTGTTGCTATCCGAAAGATAAAGTTCACCCTTGGCGGGTTTAAATAAAGATTGCTTAAATAGACTATTAAAATTCTCTGCATCCCGTTTTGCGATGTACGGCCAGATTTTTTCGCCGCAGACAAGGTTTGGGGATTTATTAACAAGTTCTGCGAATTTATTATTGCAGTAAATGATGGTTCCGTCGATCAGTACGGTGGCCGCACCCTCGTTCATGGCTTCGACCATCATACGGTAAGCGTGCTCGGCACTTTTCAGGGTAAATATTTTCTCGCCGTCTTTGGTCTGTACTAAAAAGGCATCGACTTCACCGCTTGAAATCGCGCGCAAAGTTTCGCGTGCTTCATCGCGCTCGGCTTTTAAGTTACGGTTTTGGATTCTAAGCAAAGGATCGGTCACAAGCGAATTTTTTTTACGTGACACTTTTTTAGCGTTTCTTTTTTTCATTTAATGCTTCCTCGCTTGATGCCTAATGCTTTTAATACGGGTGCCGAATCAGATAGATCCCCGATAAAAATTTGGCGGGGACCTGGAAACTGCTTAATCAACGTGGGAACCGCGAAAACCTCATTTTTTTTAGCCAACTGTGGTTCCCGGTAAATATCAATTATTTTCAAAGCGTAGCGATTTGCAAAATGAGTTTCGCAAATATCTTTTAATACTTCAATCGCCCGAATTGATTTCGGCGTAATGCCCGAAACGTACAATTCAAGTTCAATCGATTGCTCTTTGAACTTCGATTTTGCGCGTTCGATCTTATCAAATTCTTTAAAAACTTTTGAAGCACTGGCCATGTATTTACCTATCGAAGCGGCTTAAGGTTTAAACCAACTAAAACGCGTTCCGTATTCGAGAGATCGCCAATAATTCTTTTGACCGGAGTGGGCAATTTTTTAACTAGGGTCGGGGTTGCAATAATTTGATCACCTTTGGCAAGTTGCGGCTGACGTAAAAGGTCAATGACTTCAATCGAATAGACACCTTGAAGATGCGTCTCACATATTTTTTTTAAATTTTGAAATGCCAAAACGGATTTCTCAGTCTGGCCGGCGACATACAAGCGAAGTTCCCACGCTTTTTTTACGGTCTGCTTTTTAGTTTTGGCCACCGCTTTTTTGACTTTTTTCACCTTTTTCACTGATGACCATCCTTCTCTTGACCGGCACGGGCTGCCGAATCGGCTCGGCGGGCCGAACCAGTTAAAACGCCGTTGCTTCCCGTGTAGACCTCAATCAATTGAAGGCCTTCTTTTGTCATAACGAATTCTCTAATTTTATTCGAGTGTGGCATACCGCGAGACTTTAAAATACACAGAGCACGATTTTGTTCGTCACCGTTATTTACTTCACGCACTGAAATCCAGGTATCGATCAATGATGAAATTCCGCCGTCGGTCTCTTCAAGTCCTTGTCTACGAGTGTTTAAACTTGTAAACACGGCGGTGATCTGTTTTGATTTAAGTATATCAATCAAACGCATCATCATCGCGCGAATTTCGTTGAAGTTCCCGACACTTGCCATATTTGAAATCGGATCCACAATAATGCAGCTTGGGCTGAATGCTTCGATCGCTTTCGACATTTGCAATAAATGCATTTCAATTCCGTAAAACGAAGGGCGAGTCGCGACGACTTTGAGCATTCCCTTTTTTTCCCACTTTGAAAGATTAATGCCGATTGATTCCATGTTTCGAAATAATTGGTCTTGTGATTCTTCGAAACAGAAATACAAAGTTTTATCGCCGCGCTTACAAGCCGCTTCGGCAAAGCTTGCGCTGAGACTTGTTTTACCCGTGCCGGCCAGGCCTGAAATCAAGATCGAGCTTCCTTTGAAGTATCCATGATGGTCTAACATAATATCTAAATCTGGAACTCCAGACGAGATTCGATCGCGCGAGGCCGTATGATCTAATGTTAGAGCTGAAACCGGGATCACTGAAAAGCCTGTGTTATCAATTAAGAATGGATATTCATCAGAGCCATGCACGGACCCGCGGTACTTAATAATCCGTACACGACGAGTTGAAATTTCATGAACGACACGATTATCTAAAAAGATTACGCAGTCAGAAACGTATTCTTCTAAGCCTTGACGAGTGAATGAGCCATCGCCTTTTTCACCCGTGATAATTGCGGTAACGCCTTTTACCTTGAGCCAGCGAAATAAACGGCGCAATTCAGCTCGTAGTACGGATTGATCTTTAAGTCCTGAAAACAAGGCTTCGATCGTATCGAGAACAACGCGCTTTGCGCCAATTTCATCGATCGCTTGTTCAAGTCTGACAAAAAGGCCTTCTAAATCGTATTCACCTGTTTCTTCAATTTCGGAACGTTCGACCCGTATGCAGTCGATTCTGAGGGCATCTTTTTTAATCAACTCGGTCAATTCATAATTAAGCGGTGCGAAATTTAAAATAAGTTCGGCTTCGCTTTCTTCGAACGAAAAAAAGACGCCGGGCTCGTTATAATCTCGGGCTCCGCGAACTAGAAATTCCATCGCTAGAAGTGTTTTTCCGCAGCCAGCACCGCCACAAACCAAAGTAGGTCGGCCCTTCGGAAGACCTCCGCTTAAAATATGATCTAAGCCTGAAATGCCGGTTGGCACTTTAGGAATGGCAATTTTTCGATGATTTGTTTTAGAAGTAACGGTTTTGAGTTTTTTCTTTAACATTAAAACTCCTTCCTTAGAGCTAAATGACCAATTAAATGTGCTCATAATAGGTTAGGCACTTAGAAATGAAAGTATATGAAAAAAATAATGATTTTAAAAAATTTTTTATGAGAAGTTATTGCAGCTTATAGTCTGCAATCTACTGGGCGATACGCTTCCAGCGGGCCCGGCGCACCCTTTTTTCGACTTCTGCGACTAATTCACTGGGATGTAATTTGAGTGCTTTTGCTAGCTGAAAGACCGTAGTCAACGTCGGTTGTCGAATTCCTCTTTCTAAAAGGGAAATAAAAGTACGGTCGATTTTACTGGCTTTTGCCAGTTCGGCCTGTGAAAGATTTTGTTCAAGTCTTAACTTCTGTAGTGTTAATCCAAATTCTATTATACAACTCATGTTGACAATAATGGACGCACCCATTCATTTTGTCCAGCCGGTTGGTGGTCGGGATAAGTAAAGTCCACTTTACAAAATTAAATTCGCATGCTTTCTTAGGGCTTATTGCCAATATAAATTTTGAACTTGGAGCAACTTATGATGTCTAAATTGCCGTTTAAACGATTGTTACCAACCGGAATCTCCGGCCTTGATGATATATTGTTAGGCGGAGTGCGCACCGGAAATGCAGTTATTCTAGAAGGTATGTCGGGGACGGGTCGATCAACGTTAGCCATCGAATTTTTATTTCAAGGTTCAACAATGTATGATGAGGCCGGCTATTTTGTTTCACTTAATTCGTCACGCATCGGAATTTTGCGGGATGCAAATGAGTTTTCGTGGGATCTGCAAGCGCTTGAAGATAAAAACATGTTAAAAATCTATGAAATGGATGCCAAAGATTTTGCGACCGATATCGAAAATAATTTTGCTTGGCTGACTGCCGAATTAACAAAGTTTAAAGTAAAGCGTTTTGCTGTGGATGGTATTTCGGCACTGAAGCCGTACTTACTAAAAACCGGTACGATGACATACGCCGAGGCTTTGCTTAAATTATTCCGTCTTCTTCAGTCACTTGGAATTACAAGTATTTTTACAACGGACTTAAACCATAGCAGCCCCATCGGAGAGTCGGGGGCCTGCGATGAACAGTTCGTGGCCGATACAATTATTACGATGGGTAATCAAGCCCGCGGAAAAAGCGTTCATCGATTTATTGAAATTGTGAAATCGCGTGGCCAAGATTTTTTTACAGGTCGGCATTCAATGCAAATCTGTAACGGTTCAGGGGTTAAAGTATTTCCACGTGCTTCAGTACGAATCGGAGATTTTAATCCAAACGATTTGCAACCGACATCGAAAGTAAAGCTTTCGGTTGGTAACCCTGTTTTGGACGAAATGTTAGGGGGCGGAGTTTACGTAGGATCGATCACCCTTGTCACCGGAATATCTGGAACTGGCAAGACGATCGCCGCGATGCAATTTCTGATGGAAGGGGCTCGCACGGGTCAAAAAGGTTTATTGATATCGCTTGATGAGCACCCTCAACAAATTCGTCGAAATGCAGAAGCTTTGGGAATTGATCTGGTCAGTGAAGAGAAAAAAGGTAATATCATAATTGCCTATGATGGACCGCTTGAACTCAATCTTGATATGCATCTAAGAACAATTAAAGATCTTGTGGAAAAACACAAAGTCGACCGAGTGGTCATTGACTCACTTGCGTCTTATGAACTTGTGCATCCGCAAGAAGCCCGCGAATTTATTTTCTCGCTAACGACGTATTTGAAAAAACAATTAATCGCTTCGTTCTACAGCTATGAATCACCGGAGTTGCTAGGCGTTTCACAGATTAGCAAAGATATCAAAGCTTCGGCTATCGTTGATAATATTGTTTTACTCAGCTACGTCGAAATATCTACCTTGCTTCGTCGGGCCATTACAGTGCCAAAATCGCGAGGTAGTAAACCCGCGCAAAGAACCAAAGAATATCTGATTCAACAAGGCGGCATTACAATATTAGACGATAGCACGATCGGAGATATTCCTTCGGTTCCACAATTGCCACTATCAAGTTATTACGGAGTTTTAGCGCGTTCTCCGACGCGGATGAGTCCGGTCATTGAAGAAACTCTGGCATCGGGAAAAGATTTGCCAAATTCAAATATGCCAAAGCCGGGCGCAAAGCGAAAAAAGCGTAAAGGCTAACTTTATCTTGGTCTAGCAATTTTTGGTTCTTATTGTCTTATAACCGCATTCGACCTAAATTTTTATATGAAAAGAATTCTTGAATTTCGGGACAGTACTAAAGGCTTTAAAAATCTGAGCGGTCTTATTGAAGGTATTTTTGCATACAGTCCATTTGGAATGCAAGTTTACGATTCAAAAGGTCATAATTTATTCGTCAATCAAAGTTTCAAAGATCTTTTCGGAGCGGTACCGCCCCCGGAATATTGCGTATTAAAAGACGAACAGGCAACGGCCGCGGGCATTCTTCCGCTGATTCAGCAAGGTTTCAATGGAAAAATCGTGCAGTTACCAATCTCTTGGTTTAATCCAAATGATGTTCAGCAAGTCAAAGTTGAAACGGGCCGGCGGGTCGCGATCGAAACGACACTATTTCCGCTAATGGATGAGAATCAACGACTGACTAACGTTGTCTTCGTATTTAAAGACGTAACGGCCGAACAAATTGTACGCGAAGAAAATCTTCGTATAAATCAACGGTTAGCTGAAAGTAATACTCAGATGGAAACATTTTTAAATAACACGAAGGCTGTCATCTATTTTAAAGATCTTTCGGGAAAATATCTTCGAGTGAACCGACAGTACACAGAAGTGTTTGAAGTAAAGTATGAAAACATTATCGGGAAAACGGATTTTGACTTATTTCCGCTTCAGGTGGCAGAAGCATTTGTGAGCGCGGATCGGTCAGTTATGAAAAATAATTCGCATCTTGAGATAGAAGAAGAAGCGATTCACCCAAACGGCGAAAAGCACAGTTATATTTCTAACAAATTTCCAATCAAAGATGAAAACGGTGAAGTTTCCGGTATTTGTGGAATTTCAACCGACATTACCGAAATAAAAAATGTGCAGCTAGAACTGAATCGGTCTAGACGGCTTGAGTCGCTTGGAATTTTGGCCGGTGGTATTGCGCACGATTTTAATAATTCCCTTTGTATTATTCAGCTACAAGCAGAAACAGTCATAAGCCAAATAGAAGACAAAAAGGCTAAAGCGCAGCTGCAAACAATCGTTGATGCTACAACACGTTCAGGCGCTCTCATTAAACAGTTGCTCGCCTTTGGAAGAAAGCAAGAAGTTCGGCCGCAATCGACTAGTGTGCAAATCATCATCGAAGATTTGCGAAAAATGCTTGAACAAGCTTTGGGTGAAAGCATTCATCTAAAAATCAATTACGAAAAAAACTTATCTAATATCTTTGCCGACCCAACGCAAATTGAACAGATCTTAGTTAATTTATGTATCAACGCCCGAGACGCCATGCGATTAGGTGGGACGCTGTCGATTGACGTCAAAAATTCTATACTCACAAAGGGAATGCCTGGCGCGAAAATTGGAGCTGCGCCCGGCGCATATGTTGAAATTTCAGTTCGGGATACGGGCCATGGGATCAATTCTGAAATTCAAGATAAAATATTTGAACCATTCTTTACAACGAAAGAAAAAGATCGTGGTAATGGTCTTGGACTTTCTTCCGTTATAGGAATCGTGGAGCAAAATGCAGGGGAACTTGTTTTGGAAAGTAAAGAAAATGTGGGAACTTGTTTTCGTATTTTCTTTCCTCAACATGAGGGTGAGGCTTCGGCCGCCGAAGTGCGGGTGCGAGCAAATACCAAGACCTTCCAGGGTAACGAATTAATTCTATTAATTGAAGATCACTCCGAACTACGCGAGGCCACCGCTCATAAGTTGCGGAGGTCGGGATACCGGGTGCTTGAGGCTTCTTGTTATTTGGAAGTTAAAAAATTGCTTGAAGAGCTAGCGGAACCAGTCGGCTTAATCGTTTCTGATGTCATTATGCCCGAAAAATCAGGCCCTGAAATCGTTAACGAAATTTCCGGCCATCCCTTTATAAAAAGCGCAAAGATTTTATTCGTATCGGGGCATGCCGGTAATGAACTTGAAAAACATAAAATTAACAGCAAAGATTTTAGCTTTTTGGAAAAACCCTATAATGGTAAACAACTTTTAAATAGGATCGAAGAAGTTCTTGGGGTTCGCCACTGAGGCATCGGCCAAATTTCGCCGCGCTTTTTAATACTTGTGCAGATTGATATCTATAATCTTAATTTTAACAATGCCAGCCTCTTCCACAGTTTCGTAAAAAACGCGGTAGCCCTGGTTCATTCTGACTGAGCGTCGGCCGACCGGGGAAGCGAGTGGCTCGTCGTGATAACCGGGTGTTTTCTTAACTTCGGTAAGCCCTTTTTCTTGAACATCTTTCGACCACTGAAGAAATTTATCTTTCACGTTAGGTGGTAATTTACTCTTCGCCAAAAGCTTTTCTACGTCGTGAGTTCTTTCGATGACATAAGTTTTATGAACAAAACTCTTAGCCACTTTGAACGCTTTAAATTTTGCGGGACCGACAATGGCCGCTAAAGCGGTGCAAGCGATCGTCAGGTTTTCACTTTGACTTAGAGTTCTAGATGCAATTCGCTCTGCTTTTATTTTTTCAAATAAAACCTGCAGGTCTTCTGCCAAGGGCAGATCAGCGTAGCTGATGGGCGCGATTCGGTTAAGCCCCGAAAACTTTTGAATCTCCACCCACAGGGCCACCGCATTTAATTCTTTAAAGCGCAACTCATCCAGCTTAGAAACTCGGGCGGCCTCTTTGACAAGCGCTGACTTACATTCAAGTTTGGTTTCACACTGCTTCATGGCAAAATTTTGCAGCCGAATCGGATCAACCAAAACATCTACAATTTCTTGCTCAGCACATTCAAATGTTTGAGTCGAGGCAGTGGCAATAATGCGGTTCAAAGACTGAACATCGCTCGTTAAAGAATCGAGGCGAACGCCGCAGTTTTTAGACCACGCAAGCGAGTGAAAAAATAGGGTTAACAGTAAGATAGACTTCACCTAGAATTATTCGGTTAAATTTAGTCGGGGATGTAGAACCTGGCTTCGAATAATCGAAAAAGATAGAACTCGCTTGATCTATTGCCCCAAAGTGAGATTTTGGCTCATAGAAGCCCGGCGACCGCGTTTGACTTACGGGGCTGGCACTGCCTATTATGAGCAAATAATGAAGGAGTTTTCATGAAAGCTTTTCGATCACTACAAATGAACGCATTTTTTTCGTTTTTAGTCATAGGACTTTTTTCGATGTCGGTATCAGCGGAAGCGCAGTATTCGCAGTTATCGGTGAAGATTGAACGATATACTTCAAGCAAGGGCGAAATAGATATTAACAAGTACATTAAGAATGTCGGGCACTATGCCGGATATCGTCTTGTGGCCGTTGATGTGATCGCAGGTGCGCTTGTTGAATCTGCAACGATGACCGTTCACATTAATAATACTCGGCAAGGTCAAACATTGAAGCTTGGGCAAACAACCTTAAGTCACCGGATCGTACCAAATACGGGGTTCTTTATGGGCCGAGGTGCGGAAAAGATAAAATTACGCACCGTCAGCCCTGCCTATGTCAAATACGTGAACTTAATTTTGGCAAAGCCCGCTTTTACAAGCGGCCTGTTAATACCAAAATCAGAAGAATAATCACGATCAGACCTAAACCGCCGCTTGGCCCGTAACCCCAACCCTTGCTATGAGGCCAGCTAGGAATAGCGCCAATTAACATTAAAATCAAAACGATCAGTAAGATGGTACCTAAGCTCACGCAAGACTCCTTTTAAATTGTTGAACTTAAACATCAATTATATTTTCCTGAATGTACACCAATTTTTAACGAACAAACGCGGGCGATGATTAATCAAAACTGACAAACGAATAGACAACGACTGCGGGTTTGACAATTTAACTACAAAAACTTTTTTACGCCTTCCTAATTACTAAGTGAATTTGCTATCTTAGTTGCTTGATTCAAGAAGAGACATGGTCTTTGCATTGCTGCTTGAAAGGGTAGGGCAGGCTTTATCATGTACTCTAAAAATCCAAAAAATTTAGTTTTATTTTTGTTTATTAGTTTGAGCTTTACTTTATTTTTCTCTGCCTGCGATACAAGTTTTAAGAGCAGCACAAATAAATCGACAGTCGAACCGGCGAAAGGTCCTTCAGTCCACGATCCAGCGGCAATCACTCCAGCACCGACACCAACTCCGACGGTACCAGCGCCTGGCGTAATTACGAGTGTAAAATTAGCGGCCGTCGGTCACTCTTTGGTTAATACGACGATGCCAACATTCATGATGGATATTGCGCAACTTACAAATAAAATAATGGACATGAAAGTTCAAATCATTGGCGGCTCAACTTTAAATAATAATTGGAACAATCACGCCAGTGCACAGCAAAGCGGAAATTATTTTGGCGACGTCTTTAATGCGTTGGCAGTACCCGGTGTAGCCTATGATGTATTTGTCATGACCGAAAGAATTCCGGTGCAGCTTTCAATTAATTCGGAAGGAAGTCATGACTATGCCAGACGCTGGCGTGATCGGGCGGTGCAATTTAATCCGAACGCGCGCATTTATTTGTATTCAACTTGGCTTGGCGTTGGCGGATTTTTCGGTGACGGTGTGTCGAATCGTTCAGAATGGCGAAGTCGTACCGAATCTGATGGGGCCATCTTTGAACGATTGGCAGAAGAAGTGAATAGTCGAATTACCTCTGGGCCGAAAATTAATATTGTTCCGGGACATCTAGCCATGATGGCATTATACGATGCAATTCAATCTAGAACGATCAACTGGGCACCCGCAGGAGCTGACGGAATTAATTATTTTTTCAGCGACGATGTCCATCTTAATGATTTAGGAAATTATTATATCGCCTGCGTGCAGTATGCCAGCGTGTTCAAGACAAGTCCGGTGGGCTCGGCTGTACCGGCAAGGATATCCGGAATTTTAACCGCACCACAAGCTAATCAACTGCAAAGATTAGCTTGGGAAGTTGTTTCAAGATATAGATATTCAGGATTCTAGATAACGGCTATATCATCACGGAACTTAATTATATCTCAAAGTATAAGTTAACCAGGTTCCGGCTTCTTTTCTAACTCGCATCCACGCGCTTCCAATCAAAGTCGACTTCTGAAAAACACATTTTTTTCTGATCAAGGTTTCATCGGCAAGTAGCTTTTTGCCAAGACCGTTGTAAAGCGGTAGTGATGGCATTATATTTAGTTTTTTACTTTATCTGGAGACTTAGAATGTTAGCAGGCAAATATATCGGCTCGTTGGATTTAAACGCAGACTTTAAAACGCTGGCTACGGATTTAGTAATGCTATTAAGCGCCGAAGGGGTCAAGGTACATGCTTTCAACGAAGGAACACCTTATTTTAAGGCATTGTCATTTGAAGCGCAGCAAGAAGTGATGAAGTACCTGAAATTCTATTATGATCTTTGCTGCGAGCATATCCAAGAGGGAATGAGTCTTCGCGACAATCAAACTTTTACTTGGCGGGCATTGAAAAGCCAGCGCCGAAACATCGCATTGAAGAAATAGCCTCGGCCGAAAAATTCTGTATTGAAATTGAAATGAGCTTTGCCGGTCCCCTGCACTGTCAGGGTGAAGTGATCGGCTTAGTCTGCATCCACAATGCTGAACTACTTGCTTGAAAATAGGCTCGATATCTCATTTCGATATTATCACTAAACTTTTTGCATACCCCTAAACGTTGATCATTTTCTGAACCTAAGGCCTCACTTGTTGGAATTGATAAGGTATAGCTTTTGCTTTTATTTATCAAATGGGGTGGGTATGAAGTTTAAAGCAATGATTAAAAGTACATTTATTTTTTTTGCTTTAGGCTGCAGTCAAACCTTCCAAGTTCCCAAAATGGAAAGAAGTCTTTCGTCAACAACGACGGCGGCATTTAGTGCTTCAAATAAAGGGGTTTCTTATACGGAAGAGATGTGGATAGCCCCCAATTTCACCGCCCATGATTTTCAGGATTTTTTGAATTCACACCAAACTGTTAATAAATGGCAAAAAGTTTTTTCAAGATTGGATGTTTATTTATTTTATATCGGTAATGGTGACGTGAACGATGCTGCATCCTATTTTGGACAAAGTTCACTTCAAAAAATGGGTTCACTATTACGAGCAAATGATAAAAAAGTAGCGGTGGAAGTTGGTGGTCTTTATTCAACCGCTTGCACGAATAACATACGTGATAACGCTGGCGTTTTCGACGTGGGTCGCCAGTCGGCGCACGGTGAGATGACCATGGGATTAAAACACCTGAACGAAAACTTAGGACAAATCAATTACATCGTATTGGATGATCCCATGTCACGGATGCTAAATGCGAATGCGATTGCGGCTTGTGCATTTTCACCGGAAGAGGCGGCCCGCCAGTTAACAATCTACATGAAGACTATAAAAAGTTTTATCCCGAATGTTCAATTCATACTTCTTTCAAGTCTTCCGAATTGGCAGTTTCAGGGGCATAAGGCAAAAACAGGACAGGTTCATGGAATTAACTTAGATTTAAAAGATGTATTCCGCGTCGTTATGAAAATCGCTCAGCAAGAGAACGTCAGCTTTCGCGGCATTCAGATTGATAATCCTTACGATCATAATATTTCTGATCTTAGCTGGAACCAAATCAACGATTTCAAGAATCTTGCAAAAGAATATGGTCTCAAAGCAAACCTTGTTTTAAATACCGATCACGGTACTCATTGGAAGCGTGATAATCCAAGACCCAATGCAAATAGCCCAATGACAAGCGTGCAAGAGGCCGAATCAAAAAGATTCGGAGCTGATGTCTATAGTTATATGGAAGAATTGAAATCACGAAAAATTAGCTTTGATAGTTATATTGTTCAAAGTTGGTATCGGGTGCCTTATAAAATTCTTCCTGAATCTGAAGAAGGTACTTTCATGAACGCTGCACTGAATGTCATGAACTCAAGCTTGGGTCATGGCGCTGCAAACATTGTTATTCCGAGCGTGGTTGCAGCTCCGGTTCAGGCGGTCGCAGCGGTTGAAAATACAGTTGTTCAAACTACGACGGTTCAAAACACCCAGACGGCTGTAAGTCATTCGGTTGCCGTTGTATCGAACTCTTGTTCACCAGAAGAATATTTACGTCGCCGTCCTGACGTTAAAAATGCCGGCGTCGAGCCGTTAAGCCACTATAATAGTTCGGGTCGGTTTGAAGGAATGTGTCAACCTAGCCGTGAATATACTTGTACCGCAGAAGAATACTATAGACTACGTCCTGACGTTTTAAATGCAGGTGCGGTAGCGATTGACCACTACTCACATTCGGGACGGTTTGAAGGAATGTGCAAACCAGCTGGAGACTATGTATGTCCAACCGCAGAATATTTTCGGCAGCGTCCTGACGTAAAAAATGCGGGCGTATCAGCGCTTGAGCATTACACGCATTCGGGTCGCTACGAAGGTATGTGTAAGCCGTTTTAGTATTTCACGATAGCGAATTTATTTTTTAAGCATCAAAATTTCAGGCATTGAAATTAACATCCCCGCTAGTTAGGGCTAGACCAAAGTCACTTTCTCAAAGTATATGCGTGTGGATGTGGCATTAATTTTTTTTTATTAATTATGTTGAAAGTTTAGTCGAGAGAAAATCTTAAACAGAAAAGATAGATTTAGAGCGCTGCAGGCTACTTGGTTTTCTAATTTCGGGTCTTCAAATTGCTTAACCTTTGGTATGACATTCAATAAGCAACTTTGCATTATCATATCGATACACTTTTTAACCGCTTGCGGTTCTTCATTTAATACTCAAATGTTAAGTAATCCAATGAACTCGGGCTCGACTGCAGATAACGACTTAAACGGCGCAAATAATATTCAAGAAAAAGCTTTAGCTGTTTTAAAAACAAACTGTGCTTCTTGTCATACTGAAACATCGGGTGCCGGAAATGTGTCTAATATATTAGATGTGAATCATTTAGTTGATTCTGGCTTAGTCATTCCCGGAAACGCAAATAATTCGCCTTTACTAAAATCTGTTGAAGCGAATCGTATGCCACTTGGCGGTGCTTTAACTGCGGCTGACAAATCGGTCTTACGCAACTGGATTCAGGGTGTGACGGTTAAGCCTCCAGTGATCGTGACTCCTCCTCCAACAACACCGCCCGTGGTTGTCACTCCGCCACCGACAATGCCTCCTCCTACGATGCCGCCACCAGAGACTCCGCCGCCAACACTTTCTTTAGAACAAAGAGCCATCAATATACTTAAGACAAGCTGTTACTCGTGCCATGGCGTGGGCTCGGCGGGCGGGTTAAACCGAATTACTGAACCTGACTACGTGATGACTTTGACATCTCCATCTGGAAAGAAATTTCTAGTTGCAGGTAATCCAGCTGCTTCGCAATTGTATGAATCAATCAATCAAGGTCGGATGCCACTTGCGGCGCCACTTTTAGCAAGTGCGGATATTAAAACTATTTCTGATTGGATTCTTGCGGGAGCGAAAAGTCCAACACTGACAACTACGCCACCACCGACAACGACGCCGCCACCAATTGTTGTCGTACCACCACCGGTTATGCCGCCAGTCGATGAGTCTGCGACTTTTAAAAGTCTAAATGCGAATATTTTTATGCCAAAGTGTGTGGGTTGCCATTCGGGACCAAACGCTTCTGCCGGAATTTATCTAGATAATTATACGAACATTTTCAGAAATAGAACTAGATCATTAAGCGCAGTCAAAAGCGGTAGCATGCCACTGCGCCCATACACAAAATTAACGGCGACCGAAATACGTTCGCTTGAAGTTTGGATTACCGACGGAGCTAAAAACAACTAGGCACTTCCATGGTATACCTAAGCCAAGCAATGATTTGAACTAAGTGCAGATAAAAACCAAATAACTTGAATTATTTCTTGCCAACCAAGTTCGGCCCATCGGGCCCTTGTCTAACTGAATATTTTATCTGTGCCGATTCAGCAATTCAGTATTGATCAATCGGCAATTTACTTTTTTAAGCAACCCGCGCTAGATCTAAATAAGTGTTCAAACTTTAATTTCAGATGTTTTATCTGAAGAAATGGTGAGGGGTTCGATGAAAAATGAAAACGGAAGAAGAAAGTTCATGAAAATGGCGGCGCTGGCAGCCGGTACGCTAGTTACATTTTCGATTTCAGAAAAAGCAAGCGCGCAGGCCATGCCGGGCACGGGTGGTGATGCAGGAGCTGAATGCCCTGCGCCAAAGCCGCCTCCCGAGCTGCGCACAGAGATTAGTAACAACCATGGTCACTCGTTGGCGATTTCGTTAGCGGAACTTAAAAAAAATGGTGTGAAAAGTTATTCAATACAAGGAGATTCGGGCCATCCGCATACCGTTGATATGACGAATGAAATTCTGCTTGCTCTTTTTTTACATGACAAAGTTGAAATCGAGACCACAAAAAACGCAGGTCATACGCATATCGTTACGGTCAGTGTGATTATTTAAAAAACCTAATTTATTTAACTAATTCAACAGCTTGATCCGAAAACGTCTTAACGTAATTCACATAACCATTACGGAAATCTTCGACCGTGTGAGCATAAGGGATATCCGGTTCAATTCCATTATTTTCAACGAAATCTTTTTCAATGTATTGACCGTTAGCTCGGTAAGGGAAGAACAACCCGCGGGTCATGCTTACTTGGATTCGTGAATGGTTCAGTTGACCGACAGGTTCAACATTGCCACCAAGGCCCATCGTCGCTTGACCAAAAAGCTTCGCGCGATGATTGGCTTTCACTAACATCGGAAAAATATCGCCGCAGCTACCGGCTAATTCGTTTATTAATACAATCATTGGTTTCGTCCAAGTAACTGATTTTCTGACTGCGTAAACTGAACCGGTGAATAGTGGAAATGGTTCTGATAAAAAATCACCCTTATCATAAGCCTTTTCAACAATGGCTCCCCACGATTGAAGTAGCTTCACATCCCACGGACTAGCGCTTCCTTCGAACTCTTCTTTTGGCCAAACGACGTACAGGTCATTAACCCATTTGCGGTCAGCGCGGGCTTGTTCAACTCCTTGAATGTCACTTTCATTTGCGAACAAATTATAAAAGTCAGAGCAGAAAGATCCGCCCGGGTTGTAGGTTTGATCAAGCACCATCACATCGGCTAGTTCTTGATACTCGCTGATCAGTGCCGCAAAAGTTTTCATATAAACGGCTGGCGTGTAATCGAACGGGTAATAAGTTGATGATCTTAATAAGAAAACTGTTTTTCCGTTATGCTTATAAAGTGCAGCGAAGATACCAGCTTTTTCATTTCCTTTTAAACCCTGCTTTTTAAGACTTGCTGCTGATGGAAAAACTTTTACGAAATTATATTTCGCTTGCGTTTTTTCAGTTAGGAAAACTGGATTAACTTGGCCCATTTGTCCACGGTGTGAATCAACCGTTGCATTAAAATCGTCAACAAAAGGCGCAATCAAATTCAGGCCCTGCTTTGGGCGAATTATTTTTGATAATCCCTCAGCATAAGATTCTGTTTCCCAAGGTATTTCTATATTCGAAACGGCACCGCTCGCTTTTTTAAAAAAAACTAAACTTTTTGGACTTGCCGGTATGATGTCGGTCATGTACGAGGGTCTTAAAAACGTATAGATTACCATCGCTTGATCTGAAAGCTCTTCGCCGCCACGTCGGTATTGCAAAGCTAAGGCAAGAATTTCGACCGCTGTCTTTCCGTCAACCGAAAGAATTTCATCACCTTGGCTGATGCCGCTCCACTTGGCTAAGTCTTTCGTTATTTCGGCCACGATCGCTTTACCTTCAATCATCGCTAAGTGAACCGGGATTTTGTAGCGAAAGATATTAGAGGCCGAGTTTTCAATTCTGAACTGCACGTGACCGTCCCGGAATTTAGCACCGGCTTTCATCACGTAGCCCATGAACTCTTCATCGGTTTTTGCATTCATCGCTTGTGCTTTAGTTTCTAAGATCATTTTCTCGATCGAAAAATTAAAAATCTTTTCTTTATATTGGTAAGGCCCGTAGTAAGTTTTAAATAGTTGTAACAACTGATCAAAGTCAGCGGCTCTTTCTTCTTGAGTCAGCGGCCGAATCGATGCCGAAGCGGTTGGTGTAATTTGTGATTTTTGTACCGCTGAATCACATGCTGATAACGTTAATAAACCTACGAATAGAATGACGAATAGTTTCATGAAGCCCCTCTTTTTTAAGGCCTCAGTTAAACAACAACTTAATGGCTAAGTACACGGTAAATCGAATTTGCCGCTAACATTTTTGAATTAATGCGGTGAATGTACTCGGGTCGCTCAAAAAAGTGCGCTGAAGGGGGGATTCACTTGCACCACAAGTGCTTGCCTATCCGGTCGAATTGTCTGGATGAGCAGACCATTTTATTATTTCAAATGGCCAGAATCGCATTTGCAACTAAAAATTTGAGATTATTCAAAACCCCTTTTGGATCGTGCTACGAAATAGTGCTTTACCTTGAACAGGTACGGCATAAGAAGAAAAAATTCCGCCTGGGGCTAGAATATTTTTAACGGTTTTACCGTAATACTTTTTCTGAAAATCCAGATCATTGAACGATAAAGCTTCGCCTTTTTCCAGATGCGTATGAAAAAGTTCAATCTCTTCGGCTTGAAAATTATAACCTTCGGCATTCCGAGCCCTTTGAATCACTTCATCTAATCCATCCAGCACGGGTTTATTTTCAATCATAAACGGGTCGTTCGAAGTAAATGTCTGCGACCGATACGAGGCATGTTTTGTGTACATGACCCATACTCCAACTTCTTGAAAAGGTATTCGGCCCGTGATCGATTCGGTTTTCATTTGTTCTACAGCACTTTGTGAAATTGCGTCTAAGTAGTCTTTAGTTAAAACCAGCTGAGCGACCGGATAAAGATTGCTGCTAGAAGGCGGGCTGTACTCATCATCATAAAATTTAACTAAAACTTTTTTACCGACCATCTCAGGCATATCTAAAACATGATACTGGGTAATCGGTCCCGTTTTGCGGATTGCTACTTCAATAGTTGGTTCGCTTTTTTCAGCATTCAAAGCATCGATTATTTGAGATTGCGAAACCATCGCCTGGCTGGTTGAAGTCAAGATAACAATTGCACTTAGTAAAAGATTAGAGAAAAAACTTTTATTCATATTAATACTCCAGAGCCGAAGTTTAATTCGTGCACCAACGAATTTCCAGAAATATTGCTCTGGTCAAGGTAGCGCTGACTTATTTACTAAGTTGTCGAAAGTTTTGACGCTTTCGACATAGTGACCGCAGCGATTCGAGCAGAAAAACAATCTTCTGAAGCCCTGGCAGAAAGTACATTGTATGACCCAGGAGATCGGCTCGATATATTAAAATGGCTTATCGTCCGCCTGAAATTTAACTAACGGCTATGTGAGTGATTGGTTTCTTGCACACCATTGTATAACGCGCACTGGGCAAATAGAATTGATTGCGAGTTTTTATTTACACTTTTTGTGCACATTAGCGAATAGGACTTATCACTTTCGCTAAGCTCTAGCGATTTAGTAGTGGTCACAGTATCATCTTCAATCTGTATTTTCTGAGCTACTTTCATGTATTCCATTGCATCAAAAACTGCGTCTTCGGTTAGCGGAGTAAATAGCTTTCCGGCGAAATCAGAAGGCCCCTGCACTACAATCCACTCTTTCGCCGTCAGTTCGCAAGCAATATTGCCGTTCACTTTACTACAAATAAATAAGCGAGGCATATGCATACTTCCGTTCGGAAGCAGGCCTTCGTCAACGTATGCATCGTATAGCATTTTAGAAAATTGAGCATTCAGAAGAGGAACAGGGGCTTTGTTAATCTCACCCGAGTGTGCCATAAAGCAAAATGAAAAAACTGAAACCGTCATAGTGATTTTAGAAAAAAACATAATTAACTACTTTTAGAGATGACTGACAAACGAAATTCGTAATCTGAAAGAATTTGCTCCAAAGGAAATTCAACTCAAATTAAATTTGAAATAAGTAAATATGGATTCGCTAAACATTTAATCAAATCATTCAGTCATCATATTCTACTGGAGTCATAATCGGACTCTTTATTCTGGCACCCTCATTGCTTTCGTATGGAGCTCACGGATAAATTCGTTATCCATACTTAAAAAATTCCGGAGGGAATATGAAATTTAATAAGCAGATTAAATCTTACGCGCTGATAAGCGTAGTTGGTGTAAGCAGTCTTTTTTTACAAGCGTGCTCAGAAGAAGAAGTTGTGGCGGGCGTCGCCATTGCAGCTGCTGCGGCGGTTCTTACAGATGATGATCGCGGTTACCGTGACCATGATGATCGTGGGTACTACGACGATGACCGAGGGTATTATGACGACCGTGGGCGCTGGGTCGAAGATCGTCGCTATGATGGACGTCGACGTGATCACAGAGATCATCCTGGTTACGGCGATGGACGCGGACATTACCAACCGTTTGCGCAATTAACTGATGTTTCGCCTGAAAGCATGCAGCAATTTGCTCTCAATGGAGTAAAGGCAGAGCGTAATAAAGTTGAAATTATCGCGTCGAAATATAACTTATCTACGGCAGCGGCAGAAAAGTTACAAGATGCTCTGAACAAAGCTCAAGTTAAAGATTATTCAGCAATTGATCAAATCGGAATTTTGCGTTCAGACATTGAAAATTTGTACAAGAATCGAAATGTGACTCGCTACACATTGGTGAATCTTTCGGCTGCAATGGGTATCAGCTTTGAAGACGCTAAGGTTTTTGTGAGCAGTTATCGAAAAGACATTCAAACTGCAAAGGCAATGGTTAAGTAGTAAGCTAAAACTATGAGACAAATTGAGAAGAGCTGCGCAACAACGCAGCTCTTTTTTTTTTGATATTGATAACACATGATCTGAAGCTGGTATCAAATCGCACACATTGAGCTAGAAATTTATTTTTCAATGTAGATCACGGACTAAAATGCACCAAGCTCATCAGGTTTTGGTGTGAAAGAAAACTGATTGATCAAATAGACCAATAGCCTTTGTTTGGAAAGCATTTACGAATGATAGAAGGTCAGCAATTTCTTGATTAATTAAGCGCACAAATTTTTCATGAATTTCTGTGGTGAACAAAATGGAGTTCTTTTATAAAAAAAATGGAAACCATTTCCGGGTTTCCATTTTTTAAGTCGATTATTTAAGTCGTCTTTTTTGCAATAGCACTATCGTTTGCAGATTGAGTAGAAAATTAAATCATTTTCAAAATCTTCACATTGGATCGGCGTTGTTGGATTCATTATTTGCACAACCAAGTTCTTTAATTCGGCTGTGAACACCGTTTTATTTTCAATTTCAGAAAATGGACGAATTGAATGACCTGCAATTTGCTTATCACCGCACTGAATATCAAAGCGGGGAGACATATCAGGTTTCGCACCTTTTGAAATCATCAGAACGCACGTATTTTCAGTTTGTGCATGTGTAGTATCTGCGAAAGCAGAAACACTGGCAGTTAATAGTAATGAAAGTAAAAAAGTTTTGATCATAAAGGCTCCTTGTTTTTTAATGCATAGCATTATAGAGCCCCATACGCTATGAATTAAGCGGCCTGTGAAATTTTTTCTACCTTAAGTCTTCCTAACTTATTTAAAGACTCCTGGAATCTGTCTTGATTCAACTCCAAGGATTTTAGAGATTTCTGGGTTTAAACTATTTGCGACCGTCGCCCAGATGTCAGTTGGGCGAATCAAATCTGTGTTATCAGGTAAAATTGTTTTTCCGGATCTTTGCATTTTGACAAGTGCATCTAAATTTGAAGTTTCTCCGGTCCCATAATTGATAAAGCTTCCCGCCCAAAGTGATGGAGTATTTTGTGAACGCAGATAAAGTTTACGGTCACCAACCACTTTTCCACCATCAATATTACGACCGAAAAGTGCAACGGCGTTGTCAGTGTAGTTGTGGTCTTTACCTTGGTTAAAGTTTTTACCCGGGCTACGGTTAAATTCAGTTACAACCATGACTAAAGTTTTTTCTAAAAGTTGGTTTTCAGATAATCCTTTTAAAAATGCGGCAATGCGGTCCCACCGCATTTTCTGAAAGTGTTTATGATTTGCATGACTAGAATGCGTATCTAAATCGTGAGCTTGATCAACAAGATCAATTTGCACCGTTCGAGTCAGTCCAGCCGCCAAGCTAGCTAACGCAACTGACTCATCTAAAATTTCGTCCGTCTTAGGCTGAGCATTTAAGACGTCGCTAAACTTAGTCATTTTACTTTTTTGTTTCAATAAATTGAGATACCGATTTACAGCTAATTCTTGATTTTGGTAGAGGTCTAAAGAACTTGATGTAGAAAAATTTGGGGAATTGCCCATCTTTTTTAAAGACTGAGTTAAAATCACCGGAAAAGCTTCGACTGTTCCGCGTTGGATTGATGTGTTTGTAACAACAAAACGATTTGAATCCGACAATTTAGAAGCTATGTACGCCGCCATGTGCGGAGCTGATTCTGACGGGCGGCCGGAAGAAATGTGTTGAATCGCAGCCGGATGCCCGATGTCACTTGCACCCATGTAAATTCCCCGGATGACTGACATATTTTTAACAAACGGCGCCAGCGCGTGCGCCGACGGGCCTAGCGAAATTTGTGTTCCTGAAATATTCTTTAATACTTCACTAGTCGGATTGTAATCAAGAAAAAGATCTTCTTCAGCCAGCCCTGAATTTGCGTCCAACCACGGGTGCACCCCTAAAGTTGAATCCATTCCACCAATGACGCGAAAAAGAACGAAGTTAAAATCAGAGCGGTCATTTAATGTCGCGGCAAAAGCTTGCGATGTCATTGCGGATAGTCCACCAATGATTGGTGCGTGACCAGCGGCAAGAAGGGCCGCATTCTTCAAAAAGTTTCTTCGTGTATGTGTCATAATATCCTCTAGTTTCTTAAAATAGGGCCAAGGCGAAGTAAAGCTGCTAAGTGAAAGTAAAAACTAAGTAGGCTTTCATCGGCATTTGCCTTTAATAGGTTGTCCCGTAAAAATTGACGAAGCTCTGATGAATTTGCAATTTTTGATCGAAAAACATTTTCAGGACCAACGTAATTAAAGTGTTGCAGAACTTCTTCGGGCCCAACTAGAAAAAATATCATTCGGTCCACAATTTGGTTTTGCAATTCGACCGGCAACTGCGAAAAACGAAGGCTTGACCAATTTGGGCTGCCGACGGCCCTTGCTAACTGCGGTCCAAGAATTAAATCAGAATTTTTCTTTGCGTTTGTAGGATCAGAAAAACCAAGCGTAACAATTTGTTTTGCGCATTTTTCGAAGTAATTGAAAAAAAGCGCGCCCGGCTGCGTTTCAAGCGGCTGGATTTGCGCCGGGTCAATCGCACCCATAATATTCACGGCATCGGCGTTAACAGATTGACAGGGGTCAAGCTCGCTTCTTTGCTGAACAATTTTCTGAAAAGGTGCAATACGATTAAGGCTTTCTAATATAGCCAAAACAGATGGGTATCTAACTTCAGTCTTGTCGAAGGAAGTTTTATGCAAATTACTTCGATCAAATGCAAAGGAATTTGCAGAAATAATTAATACGAATAAAAAGAGTTTAGTATTTATTGACGACATTTTTTCACTTCCTTATTAGGTGCAAAAAGCTGTTGCACTTCATTCTTTTCAAATAACTTCATCGATTCACTTAGAGGGGCGCCTTCTTGAATCCAATTTTTTATTGCCGACAATTCTTTATCATTCGGTTGCCACCAGTGATCCGAAGGAGGCATCTGCGGATCCTTGGAACCGTTCGGCATATCTAAACAGACCGCCACGCGACTTAAGCGAGCTTTGATTTGTTCCGGCCGTAATGCGAATGTATTTGAGTGACACTCAGTGCAATTTTTAAGAACGTCTTTCGCCGCAATCAAACTTGCCGGTTCGATCACTTTTGTTCTTAGGCCGCGAAATTCTGGAATCATGATGAGGTCTTCAATGACATCTTTCATTCGACGTTTTTTTCTTTCGACGTTGGTAACGACATCAGCAAAGCGGGCTGGTGGCAGATTTAAATCTTTTCCTAGGAAGGCCTCGATCAGCCAGTTCGTCTGACAATCTAAGTATTTTGGAACATTGGTCGCCTTAACAAGTAAATCATGAAAATTCTTAACCGGAATATCGATCATGTCGTTGGTGCTACCGAAGAATCTTAAGTTTCCTTTGAAAGGTTCGTTTGAAACTCCTAGTTCTAATCCACGGAAAGTTCGACCGACTGGATCTAGACGACTGTGGCAGGCCGCGCAGTCTTTCTGAGTTGCGTGTTTATCGGCATGAACGCTTCGCACTTCGGCGGTGATAACTTCTTCATCCGAGCGGCCCATTGCCATTCGAAGTTCTTTTTCCTTTTGCGATTCGCGCTCAAGTGCAGGCGACATCGAGTCGCACATCATGATTCGAAAAAAAGCTGCCGCACGTTTTCGGTTTTCATTAATTGGCGAAGTCCAGTAACGGAGTAAAAATTTTCGGGTCGAAAATAGACCAGAGATATTATTATGATCTTTTAAATTATATTCTGCCGCCGCATTTGTCTGACCATTCTCAAGATCAATATTATAACTTGCAGATAGCTGACCGCCGCTGCGTAAATTCGTGGTATCGATTGAAAATAAGTCATAGGCTGAATTTGAAACCGAGGTGTCAGCCGTTTTATAAACTGGATCGGTAATAATTTGACTCGTATATAATTCGTCAAACGGGCGGTTATCCTTAAGGGTTCGATAAACCAGCGCAAAGTCTCGGCCCGGACTTGGATCTTGAAAATCCTCTCCGGACTGAATGATTTTACTTAGCTGTGATGATCCCGGCGATTTGTAGCCAAAGCGTTCAGTTACTTCCCCGTAGAACAAAGCATAAAACTCGGGGCGATTCATTTTAGCGCGGATATAAGATCGAAAAAAAGGTTCTAGGCACGAAATCGTGTTGCAGTTTCGGTTACTGATCTCTTTTTGTAAGGATTCATATTCACTTGGTAGTGGCCATGAACCTACAAGTCTTTGTGAAATTTTATTTAAGAATACTGCGGGCGGAAGTTCCTGAGCCATACTTTGCAAAGAAATTAAAGAGGCTGCGATCAATATTTTAAAGTACACAGTTTTCATTATTGCATCCCTTCTTGTTCCCAAAGTTCTTTTTTGAAAATACCTTGTGCGTAAGGATTGCTATTTTCTAACTTGTATCGATATATCGTAAAGCCTGAAGGATCAAAGGCACCACGCCCACCATTGATTAACAAGCTCGAAGCTTGAATAAAATATTCTGAAAAATTAACATCCCACTTTAACTTACACACTTCATCGGACGGGTCATTTTCATTTGGGCTGCGAAAAGTTAGTTGCAACATATAAGATAATCCAATCGGATAATAGTCACCCATTTGTCCGTAAGACTTTTTAAATCGACTAAAGCGAATAATATTTCCTTGAGGCTCGATAGCTATGTTTTGAAAACGTCTATATAGTAGATTAACTCTGGCACCGTGATTTGGTCCTTCAATCATGGCTAATTCTGAGTTTCCGGCTTCGTAATTTTCTTCCCAGAAAAGAATTTCGCGATTATTGGGAAGAATTGATTTAGTATCCTGATCGCATTCAATCTGACCTAAGCTTTTATTTTCAAAGGCTTTAATTAAAGTGGCTCGATCACTATTGCCAGATGGAATTCGTCTTAATATAGTTTCGTAAAGCTCGTTTTGCGACCGTGTTATCGCCACTTGGTTTCCGTAAGTGACGTCTTTTTTAAATGAATATTCAAGTGGTTGCGCTTGTCGCGTCGGATGTACTTTCCAAACTGCAGCAAACTGCTGACGAACGAAAGGCACGACCAGAGTACATTTTAGACCGACTGGTTTTTGACATGAGTTTTCTGTCAGACGAATGGGAACACGAAATACGTCGACGGATTCTTTTTGCATCATTTGCGCAACTCGGCCATCTTCATACTGAATTTCGACGGGACTATCGATTTCTTGTCTGATCGTTTTTACTTTATTTAATTTTGAAGTGTTGCTGCTGTACTGAGCGCTGGCGTTAAGTACGAAAAAAATGTTAAAAATAGTAATCAAAAATTGTATCAACTTGAAACAAAAAATATTTCTCATAATGAAGCACCTCGCTACTCAGTTATTAGTGCGAGTTGCGAGCCAATTGATTAAGGCTTCAGGAACATTTTATTTCGATTTCAGATACCAAAGCAGCGGCAGTAACAAATTTTGCTAACAGATAGAAACTGACCTACAAAGCTGTACCTAAAAGCCAAAATCCAAAGTAAAAATTCAACTGTAATTCATACTTTCAAATTACAAAACATTCTAATCAATTGCATTTTAATGAC